>CAZFSM010000016.1:0-88238 GCA_964521625.1 uncultured Veillonellaceae bacterium
ACGCCGGCAACAGTACGTTCAGTTTCAGCAAAGTATTTCCCTGGTTCATTTTGGGGTTTCTGGCGGCTTCCCTCCTGTGCACGGCAAACCTGGTACCGCTGCAGCTTGGCGTGGCACTGGCCAACTCCGGCAAATTTCTGATCATCATGGCCATGGTTGCCATCGGCCTGAATACGCCAATCAAGCACTTGACCAGCAACGGGTTCAAACCGGTCCTGCTCGGCTTATCCTGCTGGCTTGCCGTAACCGTTGCCTCGGTTGCCGCCCAGTATTATCTGGCGATCTGGTAAAGCATCTCAGTTTGTGTCACAATTAAGCAGGGGTAAATACCGTAGCAAAGGAACTGGTTGGTTTACACCATGCAAAAAAAATTCAACGCCCGTGAAATTTTAAAATTCATTGGCCCTGGCATTCTTGTCACGGTCGGATTCATTGATCCCGGCAATTGGGCCTCGAATGTAGCAGCGGGGTCTACCTATGGGTACAAATTGCTCTGGATGGTTTCCCTATCGACGTTGATGCTGATTATTCTGCAGCATAATGCGGCGCATCTTGGCATCGTAACCGGGCTTTGCCTGTCCGAGGCGGCCGAAAAGCATCTTTCACCCCACTTTAGCCGGCCAATCCTGTTTTCTGCAGTGGCTGCAGCAATCGCGACCGCATTGGCTGAATTGCTTGGCGCCGCCATTGCATTGAAAATGTTGTTTGGCCTGCCGATCAAACTCGGCACTGTAGCGGTCTTGCTATTTGTCCTCTGGATGCTTTACAGCAACGCTTACCGCAAACTGGAAAAATGGATTATCGGATTTGTTTCACTCATCGGTCTGTCTTTTTTATTCGAATTGAGCCTGGTACAAATCCCCTGGTCGGAAGCGGCGCGCGGTTGGGTGGTCCCCAGCCTGCCGGACGGTTCGCTGCCGGTCGTGATGAGTGTGCTTGGCGCAGTGGTCATGCCACACAATCTGTTTTTGCATTCGGAAGTGATTCAGAGCCGTCAGTGGAACCTCTCGGATGACAGCATCATCCGCCGTCAACTGCGGTTTGAGTTTTTGGACACTTTATTCTCGATGATTATCGGCTGGGCGATCAACAGTGCAATGATCCTGGTCGCTGCCGCAACCTTCTTTCAGGCTGGCTACGTTGTCAGCGAGCTGGAGCAGGCTGCATCGATTCTTGATCCATTACTTGGCAAATCCGCTGCGATCGTATTCGCCCTGGCGTTACTGTTCTCCGGTCTTTCTTCAAGCGTGACGGCCGGTATGGCCGGCGGCAGCATCTATGCCGGAGCGTTTGGCGAAGAGTACGATGTCAGTCGGCGGCGAACCCGGCAAGGAGTTTTGCTGACACTGGTTCTGGCAGCAATCATCATATTTTTTGTCAACGATCCCTTCCAGGGTTTGGTCTTTTCGCAAATGCTACTCAGTATTCAACTGCCGTGGACCATTTTACTGCAAATCCGTCTCACTTCTTCGGAAAAAGTGATGGGCAAATATGCGAACCAACGTAAAACAGCGATACTGCTTTGGGTCATCGGCGCCATTGTTACCTGCCTGAATATCATGTTGCTAGTGGAACTATTGTCCTGATGTTCTAGTTGCATAAGAATAACCAAAAGGCTTCAGAACTGTTTGGCCAGAAGGGAGCTTTCGTTTTGCATCAGAGTTACATGACCGTCAAATCTTACGGCAGCGCAACCTTGGAAATCAACAAATCTCTATTTATCAGCCATGTCTCCCGTACTGAAAACGAAGCGCAGGCACTGGACTTTGCTGCGGCGATCCGGCGTAAATACCCCGACGCCACCCACAACTGTTTTGCCTGTATAGCCGGTCCGCAGGATGATTTTCAAAAAGCCGATGATGACGGCGAACCAACCGGCACGGCCAGCAAACCGATGCTGGAAGTCATAAGAAAATCGCTGCTCTGTGATACCTCGATTGTCGTCACCCGCTATTTCGGCGGCATAAAACTGGGTGGCGGCGGCCTTATCCGAGCTTACGGCAAAAGCGCCTCCGAGGGAATCCGTGCGGCCGGTATCGTTCAGCGGCGTTTGCAGTCCCGCATCGGCATTGATATTGCCTATAATTTTCTCGGGCCGATGGAAAATCAACTGCGGCACTGCAACTACCCATTGGTTGGCAAGGAGTTTACCGAACTGATCCGCCTGTTTGTCCTGGTCGAAACAGGCTGCGAGCCCCAGTTGAAAAAATTGGCCAGCGACATCACCGCTGGCACCGCCTGTTTCTCTGAACAGGGATTTGCATACCTGGAAAAAGATATCGAAAAGTCCGGCTAACCTGATCGATTACTCGCCGACCGGTTCCATTCGCCACGCCAGCAGAACTTCAGTCCCCTCATTGTTATATGTCATCTGATGCGATAAGCTGAGCATCAGCGGTATCCCCCGTCCCATCGCCTGATCTTCGCCAAAGGCAAACAACGCTTCCGGTGCAGACCTCAGTCGCCGCAACACCGCATTGCCGGCAAAACCGATGCGGGATGTCTGAACGCGCACAATCAACCAGGCGCCAATTTTATTGAAACGGATGCGAGCCCGGTGCTGACGGGGAACCCCGTCCCGGCATTCCATGGCGTTGGCTAACGCTTCATTAACGGCCACCTCTTGTATCGAATGTTGCCGCCCGGTGATTTCCGCCAAAACTTTGGCCACTTCCCCCTTCAGACGGCGATAATCATCAAAACCGTTCAACTTCAACATCTTGGGCCAAGTATCGGAGAACAACGCTTGCGGTAACGCTTTAATCTGGATGCAGATCGCAGTGGTATCATGTGTTTTTTCGGTGTCCGCCGGCAAATCCAATAACATGGCTGAAATCTGTTTGCCGTCACAGCCCTGGCCAAGGGGCCTGTCAGCCAGTAACGATTCCACGCCATCGGTGGCAAAACACAGATGATCGCCGACTGTCAGCGGTAACGTATGCATTTTGTAAATTTGCGCCTGGTCCATTCCCAGATGCAGCCCAGGAACCTGTATCATCCCTTTTTTCACTGCCATCCGAAGCCAAAACCGTGTAATCCTGGCGCCAACATAGCGGAGTTCCCGAACTTGCAGATCCAGTTCAAAAGCGATGGCGGCCACAAAAGCACTGGTTTCAAAATGCCTGGCGACCTGCCTGTTTAGCCAGGCAACCTGCTCGCAGAGTGATGCGTCAAGCTCCGCCGCTTCGTGTAACAACACATTGATCGTCGATGTATACAGGGCTGTAGTCAGGCCATGCCCAGCAACGTCTACCAGGAATCCTCTGAGCAAATTCCCGTCATTTCGCCATTCCAGGTGATATAAATCACCACTGATATCGCCGCAGGGCAGATACGCTGTTTCAATCGCAACATATTCCGAATCCGGCGGATAGGACAGTTGCGCCCGTTGAATTCGCCTGGCAATCGATGCATCCTGCAGCCGGTCCTGTTCCTGTTGCAGCTGGTCGGCAATGTTTCGATAGATGACAACGATCAAGCTTCGCGACTGATGATTGATAATTTTCGCACTACGTTCCATAAACAGAAGCGTCCCGTTTTTATGGCGAAAAATGCGCCGCGTCACTGGCAAGTAGCCATCTGTAAACAATTTCGCATCGTATGCAGCCTGAGTAACCGGAATATCGACTAGAATAGCGTCGCGCGACAGCGGTGCATCTTCCGGCAGACTATAGCCAAACCATTCAGTGAACCGCCGGTTCACTTCGACAATCTGCCAACTAAGCGGGTCAATCAGAATAACCGCCTCAAACGCCTGTTCAATCAGCGCCTTGTACTGCTCACGGCTCTCTCGTAATTCCAGTTCAGCCTGTTGCAGCTTTGTTTCCGTCGCCACGCTGCGAAACACCCGTTCCAGCGTTGCCGGCAGCAAATCCAGCAAATCCAGTCCCTTGACCAGATAATCGGCCGCCCCCAGTTTCATCATTTCTACAGCCAGCCGCTCATCCCCCTGGCCTGTCATCATAACAAAAGGGTTCTTGGCGCCGCGTTGGGACAACTTCCCGATGACATCCCTGCCGGTCATGTCAGACAATTTTTGATCGAGTACCATCACGCGCCCGGCGTCTGCTAATGCCAGTTCGACCGCCGACGAGCCATCGGCTGCAACGCAGACCTCAAAACCCGCCTTGCGCAAACGCCTGGCGATTAAATTACGCAGTCCTTCATCATCGTCAACTACAAGTACCCGGCGCTGAACATCTGTCCCATCGTGCGCAGTTTCTTCCATCCTGCCGACTCCTTAATGGGTTCCGTTCACCGTCGGAACCTGTACTACCGATAAAAAGAGGCCCAGCTGCCTGATTGCATTAACAAAGGCTTCATATTCGACCGGTTTCGTGATGTAGTTGCTGCAGCCAATGGTATGACACTTTTCCACTTCCCGCGGGTCGTCGGTGGTCGTGATCATAATGACCGGGATCTTGCGCAGCTCTTCATCCGCCTTAATCAATTTCAATACTTCCGTACCATCGAGTTTGGGCATCCGGATGTCAAGCAGCAAAATATAGGCCACGCCGGACTGACGGTGCGGTCCCGTCCCATAGCTGAACAAAAAATCAACGATCGCCTGGCCATCCTTAAAATGAAGAATCTGATTGACGATCCCAGCACGCCCAAGGTTCTTGCGAATCAAACCGGCATGTCCTTCATCATCTTCTGCCACCAGGATAATCACATTATCATTCATAAGTCCATCTCCTCTTCCAGCGTGATTCGCTACTTGCCGCCTCATCGCGGCCTCCCGGCCGGTAATGACACGAAGAAGCGACTGCCTTCACCCGGTTTTGACTCAAACCGAATGTCGCCGTTCAACCTGCTGAGAATCTGTTTGACGATTGTCAACCCTAGTCCGTCGCCTTCGGTTTCGGCTGGATTTAAGCGATGAAACAGTTCAAAGATGTTTTCCTGATGCTCAGGTGCTATGCCAATCCCGTTGTCCGCCACACAATATATACTGCGCCCCGCCGCCTTGCTGCCGCTGATTTTGATGATACCGGGCCGCGCCGGATCACTAAATTTCACTGCGTTGCCTACCAGATTGGAAAAAACCTGCGCCACCTGAACCGCATCTCCCTGACAGCCAGGCAACTTAGCTACTTCCAGTGCAATACCGGCTTGCCGTAATTGAAATTCAAACGAAAATACAATTTTGTTCACCAACGCGTTCATGTCCAATATTTCAATGGAGAGCGCCGCACGGCCAAGACGCGACAACCGCAACAGTCCTTTCAGCAGCGAATCCATCTGCGCAGTGCTGTTGCGGATATGGCGAAGTGCGTCCGTCATCTCTGGCAATATCGCTATCGCCGCCTTAAAATCCGGCGCCGATTTTTCGTCATCACCGAGCGCAGTTCTAAGCTCTTCGACGGCATATTGCAATTCACGACCATAGCCATCGACATTGACAAGCGGCGACCGCAGATCATGTGAGGCGACATAGACAATTTGCTCCAGTTCTTTGTTCTTGTTTTGGATGAGTTGTTCGGCCTGCTTTTGTTCAGTAATATCTCTAAATTCAACAGTCCGGACCTGTTTTCCTTTATAAGGAATTTCGCGAGCTTCCAATCGCATGATGAATTCTTCACCATTTTTGCGCAAACCAAACGCTTCATACGGTTTTTCATAGCCGGTCATAATATTATGAATGACCAATTCACGTGATTTTTCTGCAATCAGCAGCAATCCATTCATCCCGATCAACTCATCTACCGAATAGCCGGTAAGATTTGCCAACCCCTGATTACAGTCCAGGATCATTCCCTTGTCGTGGATTGATATGCCGCCGAATGAAGCGTAGTGCAATGCTTTAAAACGAGTCTCATTCTCTTCGGCGATTTCTTTGGCTGCGATCAGTTGTTGCTGCAACAGTTTTTTACAGGCCGCGTCAGACAGCTGACTGCTCAACGCGAATAACAGCTGGGCAATTTTTCGAAACCGGTCCTGCGTCATGGACGGGATCTCATTAAATGCTGCGACAGCAGCCTGCTCATCCGCACCGATCTGCCGGGCATACTGTCGCATTTTTTCTTCGGTTTGATTTTCATCCCGAACCTGTCCGATCAACCAATTGGCCAGATGCTGCCCATTCACGGCGATTCCGGCGCCGGCATCCCACAGCCCGCCGCTTTCGCAAAGCTGCACGGTAGGGCCTTCCATGCGAAGCCTGCCAACCTGGGCGTCGGAACGGCAACAATTGGCCAGGCCGATTTCTGTTTTTCGGATGATATCAATGCAAAGTCGGCAAAAATTACTGGGCCGGGTAAGCGGCGCGCCATCCGGTCGGGTGATGATCGATGCAACCCCGGTAGCTGCAGCAAACTCATCTTGCAATTTTTGCAGCTCTTCCAGGCAAAACAATTCTTCAAATACAATCGCCGGACCCCGCTCCATCCTCGTAGCTCCTTCCGCGATAATCGTATTGCAAATATTACACACGCTATCCAAATTTTCCTGCCAGAATTTTCATATTATTGACCGATATACGATAACAGCAAACGCATACTTATGAAAAGAAAAAGCCGTCGCGATAATTCGCAACGGCTTTTTACTGCATTACTTATTTGTATACTTTGACCCGCTGTTCCAGCGGCAGGAACTCTTTTTCGCCCGGCGCGGCAATCGGCTTGCCAAACGGCATTTGCGCCGACAGTTTCCAGTTGGCCGGAAGATTCCACTCGGCCTTGACTGCCGCATCAATCACCGGATTGTAGTGCTGCAGCGAAGCGCCAATTCCTTGCTCGGCCAATGCCGTCCAGACAACATATTGCAGCATGCCGGCTGAATTCAGGGAAAACACCGGGAAAGCGTCTTTGTACAGAGGAAATTTTTGCTGCAAGGTTTCGACTACACTCTGATCTTCAAAGAACAGAACAGTTCCGTATCCGCTGCGAAAGGCGCCGTTGACCTTTTCTTCTGTCGCGCCAAAGCCTTCTGCCGGCATGATTTTTTTCAATTCCGCCTTCACGATATCCCACAACCGGTCGTGCTGTTCGCCAAGCAGAAGAACTATCCTGGCGCTTTGCGAGTTAAAGGCCGACGGCGAATGTTTCACTGCCTCGTTCACAATCTCCTGAATGAGTTCATCGCTAATTACCGGCTCTTTACTGAGTGCATACCGGGTCCGTCTGGTTTTCACCGCATCAAAAAATTTGCTATTCATTATCATTTCCTCCAATATTTTTTATTGCCTTTATACGCCATTCAGCTTTTTCATCAGCTGAATCATCTGCTTTTTATCGGCCAGATTCAATTTGCCCAGCATCTTGTCCAATTCATTAAGATGATGCGGAAAGACAGTAGCAATCAATTGTTCGCCTTGGGTCGTAAGTTGAATAACGCTGACTCGACCGTCCGTCGGTGCAACCATCCGACGAATCCAGTTTTCTTTCTCCAAATTCTTGATAACGACTGTCATATTACCACTGGTCGACAGTGTTTTGGCGATGACATCACCGATTTTCATCGGGCCAAGATGATATAAGACTTCCAACACGCCAAACTGTGCAAGAGTCAAGTTATACTGCGACAACAGCCGCTGTGTATTTCTGTTGAGTCTGGCATAGGATCGATACAGGCCGATAATCAAGTGCAGATTAAGCTCATTCACTGGTCCATAATTTTGTTTTGCTTCCATGGTTAAAATTTATCACTAATTAGTAATATTGTCAAGAATTATTCTTGGTTATCATTTCAAACGAAGTGGGGGAAAGAAAAAACCGGGCGATTCGCCCGGTTAAACTGTATAGTTTTTTTGCTTAGAGTGCGCCAGCCACGGTGTTGAACTGGGCTAAAACCTGTGGTCCGAGCAGAACCAGACCGGCCATCCCTACAACAGCCACCAGAGCTAGAATTAGACCATATTCAACCATGCCTTGTCCCTTTTTATTTTGGAGAACCGCATTAATCATGCTAAACATTTTATTATTCCTCCTAAAATTTAATTTTTGTATCAGGTTTTCAGCACCTGCTTTCTGATTAAATTTTAGCAAGTCAAAAGTGAAATTCCATCATACCCTGGTCTTATTTTATTCTGGGCATTTTGTCCTATTTTTTCCTTTACGGAGCAACGCCGTATTCCCGATCCCGGCATGTCCCTGCTCCACAATTTCAAATCCTTCTTCGCAGGCTTTCTGAAGTTCTGCATTAAAATTATCCAGTGAAACATGATGGCCCGGCTCGGCGATGAACAATGTAGCGTCTGGTTTCAAGACAGCAAATGCCTCTTGGAAAAAAGCCCGATCATCAGGCAGCTCATGCACTACTGCATAGGCAAAAACAAAGTCAACTGCATGCGCCAAATCTGTCATTCCCATGGAATCGCTCTTGGCAAGACGCGTTTCAATCCGTTCGTGCAAACCTGCGGTTTTCGCCCTTTGTTCCAGCCGTTCAAGCATTTGGGGCTGGATGTCAATCGCGATCACTCGTCCCGTAGCTTCAACTTTCTTGGCAAGTTCCAACGTAAAGAAACCCATGCCGGGTCCGATTTCTACCACAGTCATGCCGGCGCGAACATAGGGTTCAATCACTTTTCCCGGATTTTGCAGCAGCTTTCTCAGCGGACTGACCAAAAGATAACCCAGCCACCAGGGACATACCTTGCATGCCATTCTGTTACTCACTCCTCGATCTCGTTCTCCGCCCATCAATGAACCCCAGTGTTTTTTTCCACAATGCTTCACTCGCCGCAGCGCAATATTTTTCGGACCAAGGATCGGCAAACCCATGCCCTGCATCCGCCTTGAACAGATTCAGATTGCTTTTACCGGACAATGCCAGGATTAGCTCTGCCACATCAAAGCTCTCTTCTGTGCGTGGAAAGCACAACAATACAGGACATTGGGGCTCTATAGCCGTGTAATCGCGTATACGCGAACCATACACCCCGACGACTCCGCTGTACAAATCGGCTTTCCCGCTGCATAGCCAAGCGATAGTCGCACCAATACTGTAGCCCACGATAAAACAGTAGCGATAGCGACCTTGCAGACTGCGCGCCAACGCTTCAATTTGTTCCTGAGCCGCAGCAAACCCGACTTCCGTCATAAAATTACGATAGGCAAGAGCCTCTTCAGCGTAGTGAAAAGGCTCTTGCCGGTCGCCAAGCAGATTTGGACACAGCACGTCAACTTTCGCTTGCGCCAGCCTGTCGCAAACTCCTGTAATGTGTGCATTGAGCCCGTAGATTTCATGCACCACGATAATAACCGTGTCGGAATTATTATATATTTGCTTCATCTATGTAATTATAACAATCATTACCCCTTATGCCCAGCGCTAGGCTGGTGCAATTTTTCAAGAGGAGTCATCAAGCCATCCATGAGGCCTTGGTTGGTAGTCGTAGTCCATCTTCTAGCGTAGCCTGGGTCAATGTGCCCTCCTGCGCCTGAATACAAATAAAGTACAGGTCCTTGTCACCCGCCCTCCAGGAACGCTCACCCGCTGGCGCCACTCGAATCAGGCTACCCTCCTGTACAGGGAACTCGTGCCCATCGACATAAAATGTCCCATTGCCGCCAGTGATAATGTAAAGTTCCTCGTTCTTCTTGTGTGCGTGAACAAAAGGCATGGCTTTTCCTGCCGGCAACCGATTCAGCGACACTTCGCAGCCGGTAAGCCCCAGCTCGCCGCCAACAAAAAACTTGCCACCAAATCCCTTATAATCCCGCTTAAGTAAACTTTCAAACGAGCCACTGTCCAAGAATGTGAAATTCTTTTCTTGCATTGTCATGTTCTGACGCTCCTTTCTATATTTCAACTGGGAATATATTCAACGCGTTTGCACAAGATTACCAACGCCGCCTCCTTTTGAGTGCATATACACGTATTTTCCGATTAAAAATCCCTCGGTTTTAAGGCGACAATGCCTCCAGTTTTGACAGCAATTGCACGAGCTGCTCCAGCTCAGCGTCGCCGAGGTATTGTTTTAGCGATTCCTGCGCTTCTTGCCACAACGACCAGCCTTTTGCGACAGCAGACCTGCCGGCATCTGTCACGCGTACTTGCCTGGTACGGGAATCCGCTCCCGGACAAACGGTGATCAGCCCTGCTTCCGCCAACGGCTTCATGTTGCGATTTAGCGTAGTTCGATCAATGCGTATGATTTTCGCCAATTCACTGATGGTAGTTTGCTCCAGCATTTCAACATGTCGCAGCAAACCCAGCTGGGAAATCGTCAGCCCGCTCGGCTTCACGACCCCGTCATAAAACTGGGTAACCGCCTGCGAAGCTCGTCTTACGTTCATGCAATTGCAGATGCTCGGTTGTTTGGGAAGAACTTCGCCAATGAGTTTCACGCTGTTCAGCTTCTTGCTCATCTCAACCACACTTTGCGTGTATATACACCATATTGGCTAAATTATAATGTCTCCCTTCATGATGCGTCAAGCCTCTTCTGCGCAACCCCTCTTTCTTTTTGCAACTGCCGAGGAATTCGCCGATTTGGCGTCGAATAAAAGAAAACGCAATAATCAGCGTAGATCAGGAGGAAATTTGATGAAAAAAACCGGAACCCGCCTGCTCATCATTTTCATGCTATTTGCGGCGCTACTTAGCGGCTGCAGCAAACAGGAAACAGCCAAAATGGCGACAGTTGACGATATGGCCAACAAGCGCATTGGCGTTTGTAGCGGCTTTATTTATGACAAGTTTGCCACCGAGCGGTTTCCCGCCGCCACGGTGTTGCGCTACAACGCGCAGTCTGACCTGTTGTTGGCGCTAAAAAGCGATAAGGTCGATGTAGCGATTACCAACTTCGCCGCCGCTAAAAATATGCTGAAAACCAGCCCTGAAGTCGGCATTCTGACCGATGAGATCCTCACCTTCCCGATTGGCGTCGGGTTCAGTAAAAACAACCCGGAACTGCGGGCCCGCTTCAATTCATATCTACAGGCCAGTAAAGCCGATGGCTCGCTGCAGACCATGTATCAAAAATGGTTCGAAAATGACATCGAAACAATCAAAATGCCAAAATTCAAGCCAAACCCAGCCGGAAAAAAAGTCGTGCTCGGTGTCGCCACCGGTGATCTGCCGAGTTCCGGCTATGTGGATGGCGAGTATGTCGGCTTTGACATCGAACTGATCCAGAATTTTGCCCAGCGGGAAAACATCAATCTGGAAATCATCCCGCTCGATTTCACTGCCTTGATTGCTTCGCTGGCGACCGGCAAAGTGGATATGATCGCCGACTGCATCGCGATTAACGCTGAACGGCAAAAACAGGTCGACTTCAGCGAACCCTATATGGAAGATAAAACTGCAGTCATGGCGCTGAAAAAGAATATCGCCCACCTGGCCGGATCCGAACCGCAGGCCGTGCGGTCGAGCGGCTTTATCCAAAGCGTCAGCGATGGATTTTACAGCAACATCATCCATGAAAACCGCTATCTGCTGATCCTTGACGGGTTAAAAACCACAATGCTCATTTCGTTGTTTGCCGTCGTGTTTGGCACGCTGCTGGGCGCATTCATCTGCTTTATGCGAATGTCACGGCGCAAGTTGTTTCAGGCGTTTGCCCGCGCTTATATTTCGCTGATGCGGGGCGTGCCGGTACTGGTGCTGCTGATGATCATGTATTACGTGGTCTTTGGCAAAGCGAATGTATCGCCGGTCCTGGTCGCCGTGCTGGCCTTCGGCATGAACTTTGCCGCCTATGTCTCGGAAATGTTCCGGTCCGCGATTGAAAGCATCGACCGCGGCCAGACCGAAGCGGGCATCGCCGGCGGCTTCAGCAAAATCCAGACGTTTGTCTACATCATCATGCCGCAGGCGATCCGCCGGGTGCTCAGCGTATACAAAGGTGAGGTTATTTCGCTGGTCAAAATGACCTCCATTGTCGGCTACATTGCCGTGCAGGATTTGACCAAAGCCAGTGACATCATCCGTAGTCGCACATTCGATGCTTTTTTCCCGCTGCTGATGACAGCGGTGCTCTACTTTGCGATTTCCGCCCTGCTGCTGCAATTGCTGGATGGGTTTGAACATCTCACCGACCCGCGCCGGCATCAACGCGGCGCCAGTCAGTCCGGCCCGCCCGGCGCCGGCAAACTGCTGCTGATTGCCGGACTGGTGCTGGGGCTTGGCGGCGGGATCTACTTCTATAGCAGCCAACCTGCCGCAGAAAATAAGCCAGCCGTTTCAACTGGACAGATCAAAAACCTGGCTGATCTGGGCGGTAAGCGGGTTGCCGTCATCACAGGCACCACCGGCGATTTTGTCATCCGCGACAACTATAAAACCAGCCAGGTTGTTGATATGGTATATCCCGCCGACGCCGCCCTGGCTCTGCGCACCAACAAAGTCGACGCGTTTGTGTTTGACAGGAACACGCTGCAATATATTCTGGCAAAACACCCGCAGGATTTCGAGATCTTGCCGGAACGTCTATCGACGGTCGAAATTGCCATTCCGATGCGACGCGATGCAACCGATCTGCACAGGCAAGTCAACGCAGCGATCACCCATTTCAAGCAAAATGGCACGATTGAAAAACTAAAACAAAAGTGGATTCTGTCGTCGGCTGCCCCAACACTGGCAAAAATCAACCTGGACGGGCGCAACGGCGTGCTCAGGATGGGGACCTGCCTGCTGAGCGAACCGTATGCCTTTATGTCCAACGGCGCCATGGCCGGACTCGACATCGAACTGGCGCACCTGCTGGCAGAACGTCTGGGAATGAAGCTGGAAATCACCGATATGTCCTATGACGCGATGATCGCGGCGCTGCAAGTCGGCAAAATCGACCTGGCCATCGCCAATTTCTATAAGTTGAATGAAAGACAGACAGCCTGTGAGTTTTCCATCCCCTATCTGCAAAATGACATTTCGGCCATGGTAAGGAGGCAAAAACCATGATCAGCGTCAAGAACCTGTCCAAACAGTTCGGCAGCAACTGGGTGCTGAAGGATATCAACGCAGAAATCCACAAGGGCGAAGTCATTTCGATCATCGGACCGTCCGGCACAGGCAAAAGCACCTTCCTGCGCTGCCTGAACTTGCTGGAGCGCCCCAGCGGCGGCAGCATAATGATTGACGGCATCAACATCCTGCAAAAAGGCGCCGACGAGCCGAAGCTGCGGCGCAAAATGGGTATGGTTTTTCAGTCGTTCAACTTATACGCGCATCTGACAGTCCTCGGCAACCTGACAATTGGGCCGATGAAATTACTGGGGAAATCACGTCAGGAAGCCGAAGCCAAAGCCATTGAACTGCTCAAATCCGTCGGTCTGTCCGAAAAAATCGACCAATTCCCTGATGAACTGTCTGGCGGCCAAAAACAACGTGTGGCGATCGCCCGTTGCCTGGCGATGGACCCGGAAATCATTCTGTTTGACGAACCGACCTCAGCGCTCGATCCGACGATGGTCAGCGAGGTGCTGGCCGTCATTCGCCGCCTGGCCAAAGACGGCATGACGATGGCGATTGTGACCCACGAAATGGATTTTGCCAAAAACGTTTCCAGCCGCGTGTTTTATATGGACGAAGGAATTATCTACGAAGAAGGCAAACCGGGCGACATCTTTGAAAACCCGCAAAAAGAAAAAACGCGGATCTTTATCCAAAGAATCCGCAAGCTGAGCGAAAAAATCGTCAGCCAAAATTTTGACCTATACAAGCTCAATGCCAATATCGAGCTGTTTTGCGCCCGACATACCACCGACAAGCGTACGGTCAGCCATATCCTGCTGTTGGTGGAGGAAGTGCTGGGTCAACTACTGCTGCCGCTATTCCCCGGCGATCCAGTAATCGACCTGACCCTGGAATACTCCGAGAAAACCGGCGAATTCCAGCTGCTGTTCGAATATGCCGGCGCAGCGCAAAATCCATTCCTGGCCCTGCCGGACGACGACAACCTGTCGCTGCGGTTAATTGAAAAACTGGCCAAGAGCAGCAGCTATTCGGCAGTCGCCGGTCGCAATCACCTGATCATCGTACTGTAAATTACTCGGCGGACTACTCACTTAAATTCGCCAGGCCTGCCCTGTTTTATTCTATCACCGGCCAATGTCTGCGCCGCCTGAAAAATGCCTGACAGCGCCGAGAGCGGTTTACCATCGATGTAGTATGCAACCGCGCTGATGCCGATGGCATAGGTGCCGCCTGAAGCAATGCCGCCGGATACTACGCCGCCGAAAAATGGCGACAGAACTCTCGCCAACTCACGTAGCGCCAATGCTGCGGGAATATGGAACCCCAACCCGGCGATAAATTCCCTGACGCCTTTTTCATCCAGATCACGCCCGGCCAAATAGGCCACTGTCGTCACCATCACCACCTGCAGTCCTGTCAGTACCGTGATATCGGCCACTGGCAAAGGATTTGCCCCAATACCGGCCGCCAGGGCAGCGCAGGCATGAACAAACCTCTCGGCCACCAATCGCACCGCATATTGAATGCGACCGGCAAAGGCCAGCTGCATTGCTGCATCAAGCGCCACGTTTTCCAGGATCAGTTGCTGCAGCCGCTCGATATTATAACGTCCGTCATAGACAATTTCCTGTTTGTTTTCACTCCAATCGATATACGAGCAGACAGGCAGAATCGCCAAAGGCGCCAGTCCGGCTGCTTTCACCAGCTCGGCTACCCAATCGCCGGCCGCCCTGATATTGGCCTGTTTGCGTTCACTGTCCATCGGTTCCTGATTCGGCGCCATTAGGTCGGCTTTGTTCAACAGAATGAGCGTCGGCAGTTCGCCGTCAAAATATTTGCGGCGGATTGCGCCAACATCGGCGATGTCTTCATCCACATGGGAACGGTCTGTGAGCGGAATCGCCAGAATCATGATATCCGGCGCGAAACCCTGTAGCGCTTTTTCCAGTTCGGCCTCGGCATTTTCCCCTGCATCGGCGATACCGCGCGTATCCACCACTTCAAACAATACCCTGTCGCCGTCGAGAATAGTGTGTTTTTCCGCCTGTTGCTGTCCCGGAACCGGGTCGGATACCTCAGCCAGATATTTTCCGGCCAGCGCGTTGATCAAACTGCTCTTGCCCGCCCCGGTCCGGCCTGCGAACACGATTCGCAGCGGACGGGGGTTTTGTATTGCATCGATCACCTGTTTGACGTGCGGATCATTAAAGATATAGTCGAGCGCCGGGCCGACCAATTCGTTACCCAGCGGCAATTTAGCGATCCGTTTGGTCACTTCCGCCTGCATTCCGGCAATCCGCTCCAGACGTTCTTTGCCTTTCATCTTTTGCTCAACAGTTTCTTTGGGTTCAGCAGTTTCTGCGGTTTGTTGGCCGGGCCCCAGCAACAGCAGATTGGCGGTCTCATCGCCTAGGGGAACCTCACGCTCGGGGTGGGAAGTTAAGTCTTGCCAGCGTGTGCGAGTCGTTTTTTTCACGGACGCGAATATCTTGCGAACACCGCCCATATCGCTCGGCATCCCGGCCTTGATCCAGGCTTGTGCGGCCTTACCCACGGCATAAGTCACCGAAACACCGACAGCAATCTGCATCGGCGCGATGGGCACGAGCGTCGCCAGTGTTTGCCCGGCGAATGCCGCCCCGAGCGAAGCCAAAAATCCGAACGCTGCCGAACGGGACAGCTCAACGCCATATGCTTTACCGATCCGGATGATCATATAGATTTCATTGGCCACCAGCGCCATCGTGCCAACCCCGGGGGCCACCACGATCATACCGGCCCTGGCCGCAGCCCAGCGGCAGAGGTTTTCAGCCGCCTGATCCTGAATCACTTGGTTTGGTTCTTCTGTCATAGCTGTGTTCTCCTTTTTACTTGTCCACCAGCTTGCCGATGTTCTTCAGCGAAATCGACAGCGTTCCGTTGGGATTATTGATGAACTCCACATAATCCTGGTTTTGAAAATAGTCGACCGGAATCATGATCTCAATGCCGGTATCGGTTTTAAGTTTATGGGTCCGGCCAGTCCGCACCGCCAGATTCCTGTCAATTTTGACCGCCTCGTCCAGTCCCGCCTGCTCAATCTCCTGCCGGTATTGCTGCCGCATCAGCGGCGATGCTGCAAAAACCGCATTGCCCAGTTCCTGCGGATCGAGATAATCCGACACTTCGGCGTTCTCAATGATCAACGTCTTGGCCCGCGACACCGCAATCGCCGGATTTTCACCATGACTCTCGGCCACTTTACGGGTGATCGACGTCACCATCGCGATTGTGTCTTTCTGCGAAACCCGCGAACTGCAATCCAATACGATCTCCGGCAAAATATAAACGTCGTTGCCGCCGATCGAACATTTTTTGTCGACAAAGCGAATTTCGCCGGATTCAACCCAGACAAAAGCGTATTCATCGAGCTTATGCGCCAGGCTGGGCAGGATCGCGTAATGATGGATGATGCTGTTGCAAATCCCCGCTTCTCCTTGCACCACCTGATGGGTAAAGCCGACCCGGTTGTTGCATTTCAATATAGCGATCACCTGCTCGCCGTTTACACTGATATCGCAGACAAGTATGTCGGCCGAAACCAGTTTGTCCGATTGGGCAATCGCCTGATACAGGGCGCCGGCGATCTGAGTGGATAGCTGAACAAAACTGATTTCACCTGCCGCGTAGGTGGCGAGGTCCGCTTTCAGTGCGCTGGTCTGGTTAAACGTTCCCGGCTTAAGCGCTGCATCACAAAACGAGCGCTCCAGGTGCTTCATCAAGTACGGTGCAACGCTGCCATCACCGAGCGCCAGTTCCTGTTCGGAAAAGACCGTCAGGTTCGAGTTGAAATCCAAAATGTGCAAAATGGCCCGATTGATCCCGATCATGGTTTCCAAGAATAGTGTTCCCCCTATCTCGTTTCGTCCTTACCGCTGCAGATCGCATTGAGTGCGCCGCCAAGCAAAAATATCAGCGTGCTGATATATATCCAGATGATCAGGGCGAACAGCCCGCCCAGACTGCCATAAATCGTCGCATAGCTGCCAAAGTTGTTGACATAGAATGAAAATAGCAGCGACGCGCCGACCCAGCCGAACGTGGCAAACACAGCGCCGGCCATAATGTGCTCGCCATTCATTTTTCGGTTCGGCAAATAGCGGTAGACCAGGTAAAACGTCAACAATAACAAGGCGAAGGTAATCCCGTAACGCAAAACACCCCATATACTGTAAAACAGCGATTTGGCGCCCAGATAGCCAAATATGGTCGAGCCAATAAACCGGCCAAAGACGATCATGAAAAACGAAAAAACAATCATCAGCGTCAAGCCGACGGTCGATAGCAGCGCGATCAGGTTCAATTTGATGAAATGCCTGCTTTCCCTGACCCCACATGAGTGATTCAGGCCGCGTATGATCGCCGACATACCGCGCGAAGCAGCCCACAGGCTGGCCAGCATCCCCAGCACCAGCAACGTTTCGCTTTTTGCCTGCACTGTCTCCTCCAGCATCGTTTTGACCAACACTGCCGTATCCCGTGGCAAAATCGCATTAAAATTTGCGATCAGCAACCGATTGGGCAGCGGCGTATAACTGATCAGGTTGATCAGGAAAAACAGAAACGGAAAAAAGGCCAGAATCAGGTAATAGGAAATCTGCGCGCTCATCGCCGCCAAATCATCCTCCCGATAGCGTAGCAGCATTCTTTTGCCATATTGAACGATAACCAGGCTATTCAACTTTTCAACCACGCTATTGCCCTGCCTTCAGATTTTGTGCGCAATGTTCCAATAGTATATGTTCACTGCCGAAACCCCATTTCCTGCTAAAACGACCAGTTCGCGGTTTAGCTTGTTCTCGCTCGCCCAGTTTCGTGCTACACTTAGCACATAGAATCCTTATCCATTGGTTTGGGAGGTAATCGTATGCGCGTGGGATTACGCCTGCTCTTTGCAGTGCTGATTTTGTTCGGCACGTTGGCCGGTTGCAAATCGGTGGATGGGGCGGCGACCTATGCCCAGTTGGGACTGACCGACCAACAGGCGGCTGCCCATCTGCTGGCCCGTTTCACCTATGGGGCCAGACCGGGTGATGTAGAAAAAGTGGTGCAACGCGGCATCGACAACTGGTTGGACGACCAATTGAAAGCTACGTTGCCGGAACCCCGCCTCGATGCTCTGCTGGCAGATACTCCGGCTACGCTGCCGACAGGCGAACTCGTCGCCCGCTACCCAACCCGCAACCAACTAGTCACTGCCGCCCGTCGCGCCGGCGTCCTGCCCAAGGACATGAACCCTGGTACACCGGAAGGTCGCCAGGCCATCGACAAATTCGCGGCGGATCAGGGCATTCGCTCGCTACAGGAGCTGGTCGACGCGACCTACCGGCAAAAATTGCTGCGGGCAGTCTATGCGGAAAACCAGCTGCAGGAACTGCTGACCGAGTTTTGGTTCAACCATTTCAACACTGCCATTCAGGATACCGAGGCCCGGCCACGGATCCTGGCCTACGAACGCGATACGATCCGGCCCCGGGCGCTGGGCAAGTTTGATGCGCTGCTTGCTGCCACTGCCAAAAGCCCGACGATGCTGCACTACCTCGACAACGCGAACAATCGCGTACGACCGAACCCTGCCGGCGGCAGCAAAGGCTCCAACGAAAATTATGCCCGCGAGCTGCTGGAACTGCATACGCTGGGCCTGGGCAACTATAGTCAGCAGGATATCGAAGAAACCGCCCGCGTCTTTACCGGCTGGGGCGTTGCTACTTATCATCCTTTGGACAAAGACCCCGCCGATGCAGGCGCTCCGGACGGTTTTCTGTTTCGACCGGCCTGGCATGACAAAGGCGAAAAAACTGTGCTCGGCGAAAAAATCCTGCCGGCCGGAATCAGAGAAGGGGAACGCCTGCTGGCCCGCCTGGCTGCTCACCCGGCGACCGCCAAACGGATTGCCGCCAAATTTGCCGTCCGGTTTGTATCGGATGACCCGCCCGCTTCCCTGATCAACAAACTGGCCGGCGTGTTTCAGTCCTCCGGCGGCGATACCCGGGCGCTGATCCGAACTTTGACCACATCGCGCGAGTTCTGGCAACAGGCGAAAAATCCACAAAAGGTCAAAAATCCACTGGAACTGGCAGCCAGCTCCCTCCGGGCCATTGATGCCCAAATATCCGATACCAAAGCGCTGCCGCAATGGCTGGCCAATATGGGCATGCCGCTGTATGGCTGCCAGATTCCGACCGGCTGGCCCGACCGGGCCGACGAATGGATTACCAGCGGAACTTTGTTTAGTCGGTTGAACTTTCGCCTGGCGCTGGCAACAGGACGTATTGCAGGTATCGGCCCGATAGCCGCTTCCCCGCCCCCAGGCAAGACCTGGCAGGCAGTACTGACTGCGCCCGCATTTGAACTACGCTAGGAGGCCAACGCGATGCTGAATCGTCGTCAATTTTTAACGCTCGCCGGCGGCCTGGTGGTCAGCGGCAGTCTATATCCCTTGCTTCGCAATTTACCGGTGTATGCGGCTGCCGCCAATATGACCTTGGTCGTCCTAATTCAGCGCGGCGCGATGGATGGCCTGGCCGCTGTCACGCCTTACGCCGACCCGGAAATCTACAAACTGCGGCCACGCATTGCCCTGCCGATTGGTACGGCGGCGGAAGAAGCCGCCGGCAACAAACTGTTTCGTCTGGATGACCAGTTTGGCCTGCACCCTGCTTTGGCCCCGTTGGCGTCGCTGTTTCGCAGCGGCTCACTGGCCGTCGTTCATGGAGTCGGACTGCCGTCAGCCACCCGCTCACACTTTGAGGCTCAGGATTTACTGGAAACCGCCTCGCCAAACGACCGCGGAGCTACTGGCTGGCTAAACCGGGCTAACGCCGGTTTTGGCAAACCGGGTCCGCTATCCGCCATCGCCCTGTCTGGTCACATGCCGCGTATTCTGCTGGGACCGGCGCCTGCCGTCGCCATCTCCAGCCTGGACCAGTTCGGTCTGCGGCTGCCGGCTGGCGCAGCGGCGGACGAGCTCACCGAGCAATATAAAAACGCCGCCAACCAGACGCTCCGGCAGGCGGCGATCAGCGGATTTGATGTGGCGCCCAAAGTGCAGCAGGCCTCGCGCCTGCCGACGACCGGCAATTATCCGGGCAACACCGGCCGGGCGCTGCGCCAGATCGGTCAATTGATCAGGTCCGACCTCGGCGTCAGTTTTGCCGTGGCCGAAAGCAGCGGTTGGGACAACCATACCCAACAGGGCGCCGCCAGCGGCTCCTTTGCCAACGCGGCCCGCGAACTCGCCCAGTCGATCGGTTCGTTCTGGCATGACCTCGGCTCGAAGCAAGCCAATGTCGTCCTGGTAACGTTGACCGAGTTCGGTCGCACCGCCTTTGAAAACGGATCAGGCGGCACCGACCACGGCCGGGGTTCGGTGGCGTTCGTGCTTGGTGGCGGCGTCAAAGGCGGCAAAGTCTACGGCAACGTGCCTGCCGCGCTGACGCGGGACAATCTGGAAGACAAGCGTGACCTGCCGATCACGACCGACGCGCGTGCTGTGCTCTTCGACATCCTGACCAAACCGATGGGATTCGCGAACACGGCGACCATCCTGCCGGGCTGGCAGAGCGGTGGAATAGGCCTGTTCGGGTAGCGAAAAGCTTAATATTATTAGGAGGGATTGGAATGAACAAGATGAGTAGATTGACCCTTTACCTTTTGGTCCTGGGATTCATCGCCTTCAGAGTACATTCCGCCGAGGCGGTCGGGTTTGTCGTCAGTCACAGCGATTTGAAACCGAACTTGGTTGCACCCGCCGGTGAAATCCTGACTGCAACGCCTAAATTGCAGTGGAAGATGAACTGGGTCAAAGAATCAAATCCCCAGCCGTCGCCATCACCTCTACGACTTGAGTTTACCGTGATTGTTTATCATAACGATCGTCCGGTCTGGGAATCGCCATCAATACAGGGAGTTGCCGGTCAATCAATATATGAGCTGCAACTTCCGTCAGGCGTGGTCGGGCCGGGTAATGGGCCTGCTGAAGATTTTGTCTGGCAGGTTGTCGCCCAATTTTACAACGGGACGATCCCGGGACGAAAAAGCATATCCGATATGAAACTGTTTCAGATTCGCGGCGGTTGTTCGGCGCCGATTCAGGTTGGAAAATATAAAGACGGTCCGCCGAATCCAAATAAAAATAACGGCCTGTTTACGTTGGTTTCTGAGCCTGGCGTTTTGATTTCGGCATATTCGAAGGAGAATCCTAAACTGCTTTTGACGCAGTGTCGAACCGACGGCAACGGAGAATGCACTGCCCGTTTCGCAATATGCCCGCTGGCCCCCGCATCGCCACGACTAGCAGAGGGGCTTTGGGCGCCTGCTTCGTCGGTACTTTGGCGCGTTGAGAAAGCAGGACACCGGTTGTACGAAGCAATGTACAACGCGCAGACCGGAAAGATGCGTTTATCGTTAGTTGCCAATTAATTTATTCTATAACCTTGGGAACGCGCCACATCCGGATAGTCTGGCTTTGTTCCTGACACTACTGCAGGCTAGCGCGTTATACCAGAGCCACCCTTGCTGCTCTCGCCTGAACGATTCATGATTCCATTCGGGTGCCGCCGCATTATGCACACCTTCAAACCTGCAAGTTGGCATACCAGTTGGCTGTCCCATCCTAGCCCCCGGCTATAGTAAACATGCCGCCAACCGTAACGGACGACGCCAACCGGTCGTCTTTTACGGTTTTACTTTCGCCGTGAATCGCATTGACGTTCGTCCGTGGCAGATCATGAAAAACATGCAGCCAACCGCCGTGAACCAGCCATTCGTCCAGCGCCCGGCGTAAAAATACCGAAACCGACAGCCTTCATGGCCATCAATTTCGGTTGCTTCAGCAATCGGGTATCGATATTGTCAAGAATGCAAATGCTGCAAAATTACGATATTTACTAACTTTATCAAGCAATAGCAGGAATATTCGGAGTGACATAGAAGAAACTTCGTGAATGATTTGCATAGGGGGCAACGAGGTTGTTTGAGCCCAAGAAAGTAATGATCATCGACGATTCAAAACTAGTCCGAATGACTATCCGCAAAATTTTGGAGTATTACAGAGTTGCAGTCGTTGAACTTGATCGGGTTGAACCGCTATTGGAAGATCCTTGGCGGGCTCGCGACATCCAGTTGCTCATCCTAGATATCAACCTCCCCGGTATTGACGGCATTACTGCATTGCAAACCATGCAACACAACGAAGTCTTAAAAAATTTACCTGTAATGATACTAACAGCTATATCGGATCGCCCTACCGTGTGCAAAGCAATAGCGCTCGGCGCCGTAGAGTTTTTGACCAAACCAATTATTCGCGAAGATCTGATCAGTCGAGTGGAAAATCTGATTGGCCCCTTAAATGACGGCGTACGAGACTGTATCAGTAATGAAATTAATAGAGCCAAGCGCGGCGGCACTGCACTCTCGATAATCATGATCACTTTCGAGAACTCAACGCCAACTCGCATTTTTCGTGAAACACAGACGCAACTCCAAGGAATCTTGCGCAGTATTGATACCGTGCTAGTTTCCCGCGAACGCGCTATCACCGTTGTATTACCTGTTACTGAACGAAAAGGCAGTTTAATCGTCAGCAAAGCAATCATCGATGCAATCGAAGGACGAAAAGATGTTACGATCAACTTTTTCCTTTCCCAAGCTGTCTATCCCCATAACGGAGATTCCGTCGATGCACTGCTTACGTCGCTAAAGGAAGAAGAAATTGATACGATAAATAAAGGCTGGTTTTCACAAAATGCGATCAAAGCTTGAACCGCCCCGCGTCTGGCAAATCGATTTATTTCGCGGAGTCGCCATCTGTTTGATGGCGTCCTTCCATTTTGTATTTGACCTGAATTATTACTGGGATTACCCGGTAAGCTATCAGAGCGGTTTTTGGTATTTTGTCGGCAAACTGTCAGCGATCCTTTTTACGTTCATCGCCGGAGTTAGCGCTAGCCTGAGTTCTCGCCATATTCGCCGGGGCCTGGTGGTGCTGGGCTGGGGTCTTGCGATTACACTGGCGACCTATCTGCTTGATTCGCAGACCTATATCCGGTTCGGCATCCTGCATATGCAGGGCAGTTGCATGCTGCTGTTCCCTTTGCTTAAGAACCTGCGTCCCGGCTGGCTCGCTACGGCGGGAACCGTTGTGTTCTTCTCCGGCAAATGGACGGCCCAACTGACCGGGCCGGCTTTTCTGCTGCCGTTTGGCGTAATGCCGACCGGGTTCCAGTCACTCGATTATTATCCGCTACTGCCTTGGGCCGCCCTGTTCCTCTACGGCGCAGCGCTTGGCAAAGTTGTTTTCGGCGCTCATGCACCGCAGCCTCAACCGCAGCCATTATGGGCGCGGCCGTTTAGCCTGGCCGGCCGCCACTCGCTGACAATCTATTTGCTGCACCAACCTGTGCTGATAGGGTTGCTGTGGCTTGGGCACAAGTTATAGAAACCGCAATGCCGCTAAAACCCATGATGATTTCACAAGTCTGTAAAAGCAGGAATGGATAAGTCCCCTCTTGAATAAATATACTATTCCGGAAATTTTGAAGTCGATAGAAATGCTACACCCTGAACTATAAATGCAATAATCGCAGGACAACAAGCAAAACAGGAGGGGGCATCCTCTATGAACAGAAATAGTCTTCAGTTCCGGGTCCTGTTTGGAGTTACGATTAGCCTCGTTTCCGTCGCCGTTTTGATTGCTGGTTTTTCGCTCTATACCACCCAAGATTTCCTCCAGAAAAATGCCCGTCGGGACTCGCTTGATCGCTATCAGGGAATGACGCATATGCTGGAAATATTTAAAACGAATGCACAAGCGCACGCACAATCTTTGTCGCGGAACCCGCAGATCATCGCCGCCGCGCAGCGCCGTGACGCCCAGGCGTTGTTCGCCATTACCACGCCGCTGATGAAAGATGGAAAACTGGACTATATGGTGATTACCGATCCAAAAGGATTCGCGATTATTCGAACCCACGAACCGGGGAAAATACCCAAATCTGATGACAGTATCGCCAATCAGGTCAATGTTAGCCAAGCTATCGCTGGCAAATCCTTTGTCGGCATCGAAGAAGGCAAAGTGGTAAAGCTTTCCGTGCGGGCAGGCGCGCCGCTTTATGACGACAAAGGCCTGCTGGTCGGCGTGCTGTCAACCGGCTATGTGATCAGCCAAAACGATATCGTCGACAGTGCAAAAAAAATGTTTGGCGCTGAATTCACCTTGTTCCTGCAAAACCAACGCGTCGCCACTACGTTGGTAAAACCAGACGGCAATCGACTAACTGGTACGACACTCGACAATGCAGCAATTCTACAAAAAGTGCTGGCCGAAGGCCAGGTGTTCGTCGGCGCCAACCGCATCGAAGGCAAAAACTATACGGTTGCCTACGGTCCCTTGATCGGCGCCAACGGCAAAGCGATCGGTTTGATTTTCACCGGGATTCCCATGTCGTTGATCGATCAAGTAATCAGCGAACTAACGCTGCGAATCAGCGTAGCATCCGTCGGCATATTGATAATCGTGATCCTGGTGTCGGTTTTCTTTACCCGCCGCCTGCTTAAGCCGCTATATCTGATTTTGGAAAAGATCCTCGCCGTGGCGGGAGGCAAACTGGATGTGTCGCCGCTCACGTTGCGCAGTAAAGATGAAATCGGTCAGTTAGCCCAGGCCTTCAACACTATGTTGGCCAACTTGCGTCACCTGATTGGTCAGGTCTCGGCTTCTGCCGATCAAGTGGCAAATTCCGCCGAAGAATTGACAAGCAGCGCCGATCAATCGGCATTAGCGGCAGGGCAAGTCGCCGACTCGATCACCGAAGTTGCCGCAGGCGCCGAAAAACAATTTGTCGCTGTCAATGCAGCCTCCAGCAACATCACGCAGCTGTTTAACGGCGTTGAACAAATCGCGGCGAACACGCGGGCGATGGCCGCAACTTCCGACACTGCAGCCAACGCGGCGCAAGCCGGCGGCAAAATGGTTGCACAAGCGATTCGGCAAATAACCAATATCGAGAATACAGTAACAGGCATAGCCCAAGTCGTCCAAAAACTTGGCGAACGCTCCCAGGAAATCGGCCAGATCATCGTTACAATCTCCGGCATTGCCGGACAAACCAACCTGCTGGCGCTCAATGCAGCCATTGAAGCAGCTCGCGCCGGTGAGCAGGGTCGAGGTTTTGCGGTCGTTGCGGAAGAAGTTCGCAAACTAGCTGAGCAGTCCGAACAGGCCGCCCAAAAAATTTCTGAGCTAATTGGCGAAATTCAGGCCGACACTACAAAGGCTGTTGCCGCGATGGACAATGGAACCCGCGAAGTCAAGGCCGGCACCGAGATTGTTACCGCAGCCGGCGGATCATTCAATGAAATAACTGCGCTAGTTAACCAGGTTTCCCGCCAGGTCGCCGAAGTATTAGCCAAAATCCAGACAATGGCTAACAGCAGCAACCAATTCATTGCCTCAATACACGAAATCGACCAAATCAGTAAAGGAACAGCCGACCATAGCCAAACCGTGTCGGCTGCGACCGAAGAACAATCCGCCTCAATGGAGGAAATCGCCGCAGCCAGTCAGGCTCTGACCAAAATGGCCGACGAACTGCAAACAGCAGTGCGTGCGTTTAAGCTGTAAGACTAAAACAGTTGTGCCCTGACGCAGTTTGGGAAAAACTGCTCTGCCGCAAACGAAAAAGGAACGCTTGTCCATCAATTTTACTTTGATGAACAAGCGTTCCTCTTTTTCAACAACTGATTGCCTGCGGTCAAGTAGCTTATTCGAGGAAGTTGGTGTCGCCGCCCGGCGGGATCAGCGGCGTAAAAATAGAAACAAATTTCAAATCGCTGGTTCCTTTCACTCGCGTAGAGTGAACGATGCCACGAGGATTGACGTGAACATCGCCGGCTTTGACCGGCATCCACTCGCCATTGACCATTATTTCTCCGCTACCGCCCAGCACGACAACCACTTCGTCTGTGGTCGCGTGGAAGTGCGGTGCGACATACGTTCCTTTACCTGCATCGCGAATCATCACGACCGCACGCGGCGAAGTGAAGATCGTTTTACTGGCGATTTTCGCTTCTTTCGGCTTGGCCGCCGCAGCATACCACTCATCATAATTCACCACGATCGCTTGCTCCGGCGAAGCATCCATCAAACCTTGGGGAATGTTGGGGGCTTGACCGTCTTTGAGGAAATTGGTGTCGCCACCAGCAGGGATCAGCGGCGTGAAAACGGAAATGAACTTCAGGTCGCTGGATTTTCCCACAGCCGTCGCATGAATGTTACCGCGGGGATTGACGTGAACATCGCCGGCTTTGACCGGTGTCCAGACGCCATTGAGTAGAATTTCGCCGCTACCGGCCAATACGATGACGACTTCATCGGTTGTAGAGTGGAAGTGCGGTCCGATATTGGTTGCTTTTCCTGCGTCACGAATCATCACGACCGCGCGCGGTGAGCTGAAAATCGTTTTGCCGACAATTTTGGCGACTTCCGGTTCGGCATTGTTGGCATACCAGACATCGTAATTGACCAGAACCGCTTTGTTTGGCTCGGAATCGACCAATCCAACAGGAACGACGGGTTGTGCGGAGCAGGTGACAGCGCCGACTAGCAGCAGGACTCCCAGTAACAAGGCGAACTTCTTTTGCAACGTGTTGTCCAACCCCTTTACAAATTATTATAGTTAAGTCTTCTGGACGAGAAATACATTTCCTGGTAAAACAAGAAAATTCCGTCACTTTTTATATTTACATAATTGACTAGGTGCTTTGCTTCATGGATTTAGATGTGCTTGGCAACACAAATAAAATACCTGCTGATTCCAGTCACTCGACTAGAATCAGCAGGTATTTTGCTCTATCCGCCCTGATCAGACCAGATCAAACCGGTCTGCATTCATCACCTTGTTCCAGGCCGATACGAAATCCTGCAGGAACTTCTCGCGCGAATCCGTGCATGCATAGACTTCCGTGATCGCCCGCAGCTGGGAATTCGAGCCGAAGATAAGGTCGATACGCGAGCCGGTCCACTTTCGTTCGCCGGTGGCGCGATCACGCCCCTCAAATAGATTGGGGTCTGCGACTGTCGGCTGCCACGCGGTTCCCATATCCAAAAGGTTCACAAAGAAATCATTGGTAAGCGTTCCCGGTCGTTTCGTGAACACGCCCTGTTCGGACTGACCAAAATTGGCGCCCAGGACTCGCATGCCGCCAATAAGCACTGCCATCTCCGGCGCGGTCAAGGTCAGTAGCTGCGCCCGATCCACCAGCAGTTCCTCGGCTGGAACAGAATATTTTCCTTTCAGGTAGTTGCGAAAGCCGTCCGCTTTGGGTTCCAGGACTGCGAACGAAGCGGCGTCGGTCTGTTCCTGAGTGGCATCGGTGCGTCCCGGTTTGAATGGAACGGTCAGGTTGCTGCCGGCATTTTTTGCCGCCTGCTCGATTGCCGCGCAACCGCCCAGAACAATCAGGTCAGCCAGTGAAACCTTTTTCGCGCCTTTCTGTGCACTGTTGAATTGTTTCTGAATCGTTTCCAGTACCTGAAGCACTGCCTGAAGCTGGCCCGGTTGATTGACTTCCCAATCTTTTTGCGGCGCCAGACGGATACGCGCCCCATTTGCGCCGCCACGCATGTCAGAG
This sequence comes from uncultured Veillonellaceae bacterium, assembly GCA_964521625.1. GTDB lineage: Bacteria > Bacillota > Negativicutes > UBA1444 > UBA1444 > UBA1444. The sequence continues at coordinate 27,535 of CAZFSM010000016.1, forward strand.
CCGCGGAACGTGGAGGCCGACGCCCAGGCTGTAGTGACCAGCTGGGAAATCGACAGGCCACTAGCACTAATTTTTCCTTTGAGTTCTATGATATCCTGTTCATCGATCAACGCGTGATCAACCGCCGGTACCGGATCTTGCCAGATCAGCTGTTCGGCAGGAACTTCCGGGCCGAGATAGCGGGAACGAGGCCCCATATCACGGTGAGTCAGCTTGAACCAGGCCCGGGCAAACATGTCCTCAAATTCCTGGGGGTTTTGCATATAACGTCGGGCAATCGGTTCATAGATTGGGTCATAACGCAGCGACAGGTCCGCCGTGGTCATCATCGGCCGATGTTTTTTCGTTGCGTCGTGCGCGTCGACGATCATGTCCTCTGGCGCAACATCCTTGGCCAGCCATTGATTGGCGCCAGCCGGGCTCTTGACCAGCTCCCACTCATACTTAAATAGCACTTTCAAATAGCCCATGTCCCATTTGGTCGGCTCAGGCTTCCATGCGCCTTCGATGCCGCTGCCGATCGCGTCGCCGCCTTTGCCGCTCTTATAACTGCTCTTCCAGCCCAGCCCCTGTTCTTCGATCCCTGCCGCTTCCGGCTCCGGGCCCACATGGGTCGCCGGACCCGCGCCGTGGCATTTGCCAAAGGTGTGGCCGCCGGCAACCAGTGCGACAGTTTCTTCGTCGTTCATCGCCATCCGGGCAAACGTCTCGCGCACATCACGACCGGAAGCAACCGGGTCGGGATTGCCATTCGGCCCTTCCGGGTTCACATAAATCAGGCCCATTTGCACAGCAGCAAGCGGATTTTCCAGATCGCGGTCGCCGGAGTAGCGTTTATCGCCCAGCCACTCGGCCTCCGCTCCCCAGTAAATATCCTCTTCCGGTTCCCAGACATCTGCGCGTCCACCAGCAAAACCAAACGTCTTGAAACCCATCGACTCCAGAGCGCAGTTGCCAGCCAAAATCATCAGGTCGCCCCAGGAAAGCTTGCGGCCATATTTTTGTTTGATCGGCCACAGCAAGCGGCGCGCTTTGTCGAGGTTCACATTGTCGGGCCAGCTGTTGAGCGGGGCAAACCGCTGCGTCCCCGAAACGGCGCCGCCGCGCCCGTCGCCAAAGCGATACGTACCGGCGCTATGCCAGGCCATCCGAATAAAAAACGGCCCGTAGTGGCCGTAATCTGCAGGCCACCAGTCTTGTGATTCGGTCATCAGCGCCACAAGATCCTGTTTAACGGCTGCCAGATCGAGACTCTTAAACTCGTTGGCGTAATTGAAAGACTCACCCAGAGGATTGGACAACGAGGAATGTTGATGCAAAATTTTCAGGTTTACCTGGTTCGGCCACCAGTCGCGATTGGAGGTTCCACCGCCGGCAATTGATTTTCTGGTCATCCCTGTCACTGGGCACTTGCTTTCTTCACTCATGCGATCAACTCCTTTTCATTTTTTTTGTTCTGATGTGATACATGCGGGGCAGATTCCATGGAAATGAACGTTCTTCTCGGCGACTTGAAAACCGCGCAGGTCGTCCGTCAAAAACCGGTCGATATCGACCGCGAAATTATAGATATTACCGCAGGATGTGCATTTGAAATGTCCATGATTCTGCATCACGATATCAAACCGAGTTTCCTTCTCTTCAATCGCCAGGACACGGACCAATTTGGCTTCGATGAATAGATTCAACGTGTTGTAGACAGTCGCTTTGGACAAAGTAGGAATCGAGCTGCGCAAGGCGTTGAATATCTGGTCCACCGAAGGGTGGCATTGGTTTTCAACCAGGTACTTCAAGATCATTACCCGCTGATGCGACGGAGAGATGCTATGCTTTTGCAGCTTATGTACGTACCGGTCGTTTGCAACCATCATGCACTACTTCTTTCGCGTCAAATTGTAATCAAAATCAATTTATAATAATTACAATTTCATTCTATTTGCAAAATTAATTTTTGTCAATGAAAAAATTCCGATCCATACCCAGCTTTGATTCACACTGGATATAAATCGGAATTAGAATTTGGCCGCCCTTATTTCAACAACTCGATAAATCGTTCGACCAGCTCCGGATCAAATTGGCTGCCAGCACAGCGACGCAACTCCCCGACCGCATAATCCTTGGGCATGGCTTTTCGATAGGGCCTGTCGCTGGTCATTGCGTCGTAAGCATCGACGATCGATAGGATGCGACACTCGACTGGAATATCTTCACCGCTGAGCCCGAGCGGATAGCCCTGTCCGTTCCACCATTCCTGGTGTTTTAACACCCATTCGGCAATTGGCAACAAATCAGGCGCCGACTGAGCGATACGAAAACCAATCTCGCAATGCCTTTGCATTTCTGTTTTTTCATCGGGGTCAAGCGGTCCCTCTTTTAACAGGATACGGTCTGGGATCCCTACTTTGCCGACATCATGAAACTTGGCGAACAGCCTCATATCTGCCAGGCGGGTTTCAGAGAAATCAAGAGCCATGCCTAATTTTACCACTAGCTCCTGCATGCGGTCAGCATGCCCTTCCGTAATAAAATCACGCGCTTCCAGCAGCTTCATTACGGTTTCCACGATTGCGCTGCGGTTGCTTTGCCTGCGATGCAGTTTTTCCCGGTACATGTTGTCGTCAGCCCGTTTGAATAGTTCACGCATCTTGATTTCCGGCAGCGCGGAGGAGGAAAACCCGACCGATAGACTGAGAACTTCCTGATCACGGATATTGTTCCAACACGCAATTTCCTGATAAATACGCGTGTAAATCAGTTTCGCTTCCGGTTCGTCGGCATCAGAAACCAAAGCAGAAAACTCGTCGCCGCCGATCCGGGCAACGATATCGGAATCGCGGAAACAGGACTGCAAAAGCTGAGCGACCTTCATCAACAACATATCGCCGCGATCATGCCCCAACGTATCATTGATCAGTTTGAGTCCATCCACATCAAAAACAAAAACCGTAACAGCACCACTGCGGCGCATATCGCGTCGACGCAGTTCTTCCTCAAAATAAGTCCGGTTGTAAAGACCAGTCAACGCGTCGTGAAACGAGCGGAACTGCAGCAGCCCTTCGGCCTCTATTCGCTCTGCAATCTCTTTCTTTGCTTCGCGATAGAGAAATGCTGTTTCATAGGCGATCGAGGCTAGACTGGCCAACTGTTCAATAACCACAACATCCCGTTCGAGAAATATTTTGCCTTTTTCTGTATGCCAAAGGCCAATCACGCCGACCACTTCATTGTTACTTTTCAGGGGGAAATAGACAACGGCTTCTGCAACAGCGGCAGCAGGTTCGACACGACCGGACCAGGCTTTGTAGTCATTAATCCAGATCAGTTTTCCGGTTCGCCACACCTCACCGGCGGCGCCATCATCGATGGGGTTGCGGGAACCAAGTAAACTGGCTGCCTGACCAGTCGCAACCACCCGGATTCTTTCCGTGCGTTCCTCATTAAACAACAGCACGCTACCCGAAGACGCACCGGTGATTTCGGAGCCTTTTTTTATGATGGTTTCCAGCAAATCAACTACTTCGCGCCGATTCATAATGTCCAGAGAAGTGGCATGAAGAAAAGAAGCCAACTCATTGCTATCACGCAAAATACGCTGAACTCGGTATTGGCGTAGCAACAGCCATGTAAGGAGAACGCAAAAACCAAGCACGAGCAAAGTGACCGTGGTCGCCGACTGCAAATAATTCTGACGACGGGCAAGAAATTTTTCCATCAAATCAGCTTCTGTCACGCCAACCAAAAGCACGAGCGGATAGTCAAGCATACTCGCATAGGTGAAAAAGCGCGGAATCCCGTCAATCGAGGCTGTCGCATAGTATCGACCAGACAGCGCCATAGGTAACTCCGCACGGAACAACTGGGAATCTTTCAAATCTTCGCCGCTGCTTTTTTGATCACGATATTGCCGGGCACGCACGATTCCGTCGGTTCCCGTCATTAAAATCAATTTATCGTAGCCAAGGTGGATTTGACGAAAATAGTTTGAAAACACTTCCGTCGGAATCATGGCAACGGCAACGCCCTCAATCACCCCATCGGGACGCACCATTGGCCTGGAGGTCGGAATATATAAGGCTGAGGATGACTGACTTTTAATCGGTTTGCCAATGAATAATTCAGGGTACTGACTGTTAGTGTGGGCAGCCAAATACTCTTTGACCAATTGTTCAGGCAGTACCGGATGGAGCGCGGTCGCCGCAACAGGCCAACCATTCAGGTCGTAGACAGCCAAAGAATGAATCTGTGATAAGGCTGCCATCCTTTTAAAGTGTTCTTGCAATGTATCTGGAGTCAGACTGCTTAGTTGGTCGTGCGGGGAACCAATCATCTGCAGCCCCATCTCTGTGCCGCGGAGAACGCTGCGGGTCAGCCCCTCAAATGCGCGCACCAAACTGGAGCTTTCACGCCATACCAGCTGCAGCTCAGTATTATAATCCCGCTCAATCCGCGAATTTACTTGTTGCCAAGTAAGTCCAACCAATAGAGCGGAAAAAATATAAACAAGGCAAAGTGACAAAATCATAATGCGCCTTGAATCGATGATGTTTGGCTCCCTTCTGCCAGACCATATTTGCTGCGGAAGACATATGCCTATAAGTTATATAGTTCGCCGCCAAACCTTCTTCACCTCCCGTTTGTACCAACGTCCTGCCAGCCGCAGATGTCAGCCTTTTGCAGCTTCGTTGGCCAGATATTTTTTTATCGCCAGTACAACTGTTAGAATTATAATTGTAGATTAATAAAACGCAAGAGAGTATTGGCAATGTCAACAGTCATGCAACCCAATCAAGCAACAGCGCTTTGAAGAAGGGCAACGACGATACCATTCCTACAAGCTTAAACACGCTGGACCAACCTAACTGCTTCTGCTGGTTATCTTTTTTCGTGATATAGCGAAATCAGCGTATCCAAAATTATCGTCTGCTGCGCTTCCTGCAGAAAAAACCACCAGGCGTGGTTGGCATCGCAAATTTCAAAATCAGCGCCAAATTCGGTGGAAACGGCAGGCACCTGGGCAAGCGGAAAAAACAGCTCGGCTGCCTGTCCATCGATCTGGCCGCGAAACGTCAGCCCTGCCTGTTGCAATGTCAACTCGCCGCAACCGCAGCGTCGGTAGCCGCCACGAAACTTATCAGCGATCCTCAACTCGCTGACCGTCACATGGAAGTCCGCTTCTCCCCGCTGGATACATTCAGCGAGTTTCCTTCTTTGCCAGGCATTCCACGCTACCGGATCGGCAAAGACAACGCACTGCTCGTCTTGCGGCGCCAGCACTCCCGACTCATTCATCTGCGCAGAATTTTGACAGGCTGTACAAAACAGCCTGTCATTTTTGCTTTGCATCACCCGCTGCACCAGACAACGCGGGCACTGGTGCAAAATCTTATGCAGCCCGTCGACCGAAGGTGGCGAAATCAGTTTCGCCGGCGATTTTTCCAGCCAGCTATACTCGTCGTAGGCTAGTTCCTGTATGATCCGGTCGAAGATTTCCGCTTCGCTTGCCTTGTGCAGTTCCTCCGGGGTAAATAGCTGGCGCGCCGAGACCTCTACTCTCGCTGGTCGCCATTTTTTTGCCCACCGTGGCCAGAGGAAGTATCCGCCGTGGATCTTCACGACGACAACGGGTACATTCGCCTTTTGCAAAAACCGGACTAGTGAAGCCGATAAGTCGCACAGGCTGCCATCAATCGAACGGCGGCCTTCGGGGAAAATCCCGACAACGCCGCCGTGAGTCAAAATTTTTAATGCCCCGCGCATTGCCCGAAGGTCCGGCGAAAACTGTATTTTGGCAATGGCTCCCCACTTACGCAAGATATAGCCAAGCAGCGGCAACCGGAAATAATAATTTGAGGTCATAAACCGGCAAGCATCGTTGCCAATAGCAACTTGCACCAGCGCCGGGTCAAAATTGGAGGTATGGTTGGCCAGCACGATATAGGGCGATTTTATGCCGTCCATGGCGCTACGGTCAATGTGAATATACCGCATGCCCCGGCTGATCCAGAATACGATGAGCCGCGCCGCCAGTACTTGGAGCGCTGCTTTCAAGCCGTATGTTCCCCCGGCAATACCCAGGCGGGAAACTTGTGCGCATCGAAAATCGTGAAGTAGTCAAACACGGGCGGGTCAAACTCCAGGTCGACACTTGGCTCGCCGACAAATTTCGCGCCATATTTATAGTATGCCAGCATCAGTGTCGACATCTTTTTAATGATATGGCGTTGACTAATTTCATTAATTACCGGCATGTCGATTTCCACTGGCAAATGATTGGGTTGATGATTGGTCTGGACTTTGGGCTGAATCCCGAAACTATTGTGAATCGCATCGTTCCCCCGCAGGAACGCCGATATCCCCGGCAAGCTCGCTCTGGCTTCCGCCGGTAACGTCGTCAGGCCGATCAGGTAATCATGCGGCATCATCCGCAGATAAGCGCCAACCCCGGCAAAAAGCAACCGGAACACGACCGTGTTCCGGTAAGCGGCATCGATGCAGGCCCGCCCCAGTTCCAGGACGCTGCTGCGACTTTCATTTAATTGACCGATATCAAACCACTGCTCGGAATAAAACCCGCTGCTGGCTTGCAGGCGGCTCCCCGGCAAAAACCGCAAGGTCGCCACACAACTGTTCCAGCTTTCGTCAATCACCAGCAAATGATCGCACAGTTCATCATAGGCATCGAATTCGGCTGCACCCGCCTGAAACTCGCCGCTTTTCCTTGCATAATGCATTTCATCGCAGTAAACCCGATGTCGCAGGCAAAAGGTCTGCTGTTTATCGGCAGGGGTTTGCGCCAGTTTCAACAAGTACTTTCCTTCGCGAATTTCCATCGGTATCGTCGCCTCCCTTTAACTTGCGCATCGATTTGTTTCCATTATGGCTTCTCAGCTTAACTATGACACAAGCGGATCTACCCTGTGTTAACAGAAGATGAAAAGAACGTAAAATATAACTTAATTTTTGCATTCCCTTAACATTCGCAGCAGCCGCAAATTGTATGATGAAATAAACTAGCCGGTCGCTGCCGGAGATTGGAATTAAGGGGATTTTATGAAGCCGTTTTCGCCGCACCGCATGACACTGTGGCTCGTCGCAACAGGAATCGTCGCCAGATTCGCCCTGGCCGCCGCGATTGGCCTGGGCGTGGACGAATCCTATGTGGTGAGTGTCGCCCGCTATTTTAGCCTGAGTTATTTCGACCATCCGCCGCTCCATTTCTGGCTGGTCAAGCTGATGACGCTGGCGACAGGCAGTGAACTCGGCCTGCTGCTGAGAGCGCCTTTTATTTTGCTGTTTGCCGGGTCTACCTGGTTGATGTATCGGATCACATCCCGCTGTTTTGGCGAAATGGCCGGATTTTATGCTGCGCTGCTGCTCAACGTTTCTGCGGTGTTCAGTCTCAGCAGCGGCAGTTGGATTTTGCCGAACGGCCCTTTGTTTTTCTGTATGCTGGCATCTGTAGATGTTTTGCTACCTTTGGTATTAAACGCAAAAAAATCCCTGCCCCTGCCAGCCTGGATTTTGGCTGGCTTTTTTATCGGCTTGGGATTGCTGAGTAAGTATCACGCTATTTTTATGCCACTGGGGCTGGGGCTGTTTCTGTTGACCACATCACGGAGGCGTCTGCTGTTGACAGCGGGGCCCTATTTGGCTCTACTAGTCGCCGGTCTGATTTTTTCGCCTGTGCTTGTCTGGAACAGTGACAATGGCTGGGCTTCCTTTATATTTCAGGGCGCGCGCGGCGCTTTCCGCGGCTTCTTTCCCGAACGCTTGCTAGCCAATATCGCAGGTCAGGCAATCTGGATTTTGCCCTGGATCTGGGCGCCGCTACTCTGGGTGTTTGGCCGGGCCTTGCGGACAGGACCCGCCAGCCGCGCCTCCTGCAGTTTGCAGCAACGACGCTGGCTGTTTTGCTCACTGGCGGCCAGCCCAATTCTCCTGTTTACGCTGTCCAGTCTGTGGCATGACGGACAAGCCCTGCTGTTTCACTGGCAAGCACCAGGATACCTGATGCTGTTCCCGCTACTCGGCGAAGCGGTTGCAAGCGGACTGAAGCGGGACAATCGCCGTGTTCGGGCATGGCTGGCCGCTTCAGTGATACTGTTTTTACTGCTCGCTTTGGTTGCAGTCAGCCACACGGCAACGGGTTGGCTGCGCACGGCGGCGCCGCATTGGTTTACCCATGGCGACCCATCGCTGGACGCGCTGGATTGGCGCGAACTGCCTGCCGCCCTGGCCGCACAGGGATTGTTGGATAAACCGGGCCGCTTTATCGCCGCGCCAAACTGGATTGACGCCGGTAAAATCGGCTATGCCCTGAATGGCGACATCCCGTTGTTATGCCTAAATGCGAAAGAGCCGCACCACTATGCATTTATTTACGACCATAGGCGATTCAAGGGCCAGGATGCTCTGCTCATTGCCCGCAAAGATATCATGGACAGATCTGTCAAAGAGTATCGTCCCTATTTTACCAGCATCCAACCGCTCGGCTCCATCTGGCTGCACAAACAGGGAGTTCCTGTGCTGGAACTGTCGGTTTATCTCGCCACAGCGTATAGCGGGACCTATCCGCTCCCCTATGGATATCAACAAAACAATCTGAAGGAGTGATGACCTGTGGATGTGTTTTCTCTGGCTCTTCGGATGGCGCTGCTGTCCGGCTCTATCGTCAGCCTGATTGTATTTCTGATCCCGGCGCAGGTCGACGCCGCAGTTTACGCCGCAGCCAAATTTCTCGGCTTTCCCGGCAACGACATCTTTCTGATTGGCGCCAGCCTGCTGATCATGATCTGGGGTTGGCGCAACAATCTGCGCAGCCTGGTTGTGCTGGTGCTCTGGAGCGACCTGGTTGTAGGCGTGGTGGTGCAGGGAATAAAATTTCTACTTAAGACAGAGGTTTGGCACCTGCGGCCCGACGGTGGTTACGGCGGGTTCCCCAGCGGTCACGCCACTCACGCCTTTGCCATGGCTATGCTGCTTACCGCTTTTTTCCCCAAGTTTCGCTGGCTATGGTTTGGCCTGGCCGCCGCCATTTCCTGGTCGCGGGTCGTGACGCAGGCGCACTACGCCGAACAAGTGGTGGCCGGCGTGGTGTTGGGAACGGCTCTTGGCTGGCTGTTTTTACAGCAGTGGCTATGGAACCCCGAAGGCCGATGGTTCAAGAGCACAGCAGGCGAGCTGGAAACATAACCTAAAAGCCGCAGCTGGCTTATTTTGGCTTTACACCATCTATTATCTACTGGGTTAGCAATTGCCGTTCGAAGTGCTATGATAATAAATGACTGATGTTCGAATCGGGAGATGATTATTACGTCCACATCGACACTAAAAGCCATCGTAGTCCATCACGAATTACCCTTGCTAAAAATCGCCCAGGCAGTCGGCGGTACGCAAAAGCCCAAGTGGGAAGAAGCGCTATTGCTGAAAAACGAGCAACTGCGCCTGTTTTTGCCTGACGCCACACCCCAGCAACGGGTCTTTTTGTTTCATTTTGGCAGCGTCGTGTTTTTCGACTTTTCGCCGGAGGAAATCCGGCTGTTCATTGCTTCGCTGCAGGCGCATGGCATCCCGGTTACAACCGACTTGGTAATCCGGTTTCAAGAAGACTACCGGATTGAGCGAAACGCAGCCGCGTTAGCCGTTACCAACGCCGCAGTCCATTTGGTGGAAGCCCCGAACTTGCACGAAGAAATAGTCGCAACGGTTTTGGCCAAATCAATCGCCTTTGAAGCCATCGAACACCAGGTGGAGGCGCTGCTGGACGAAATGGAAGCAACGATCGAACAATTGAAACGCGGCAAATTATCTTCCTCCGACACCACCCTGTCACGCTTGTTTGGCAACATCCTCGGGTACAAGCTAAATACCGTCTCCTCCCTGATGTTATTGGACGAGCCGGATATCACCTGGGAAAACGAACAGGCTGCAACCTTGTTTTCCCGCCTGTATCAGCTATTTGAACTGGCATCGCGCTATGAGATCATCCGGCATAAATCGGATACGCTGATGAATATCGCTGAAGTGTTCAGCGGCTTGGTGCATGCCCGCCGCTCCACCCGCCTGGAATGGGCGATCATTTGGTTGATCGCATTTGAAATCTTTCTCACGCTATGGCAAATGTACTTTAAACTGCCGCATTAATCTTGTCAACATATGCTTATCAGTTGGCTGATACGCCGAAAAAGAAAAACAGAACTGCCGTTCTCAATTGGCAGTTCTGTTTAAAATCCAGCCTATGTTTTGGCAGCTTCTTCTGCTAGATACTTTTTTATCGCCAGGTTGATAATTCTTGTTTTTTCGCCTTTACCACCCTTGTCGGCGCGTTTTTTGATGGCCTTTACCAAATCTTTGTGGATATAGTAAGTTTCCCGTTTAAAGTTATCGGCAAACAAGTTGCGTTTTTTTATTTGCTCGTCAACCACGACTTCCCCCTTGGTTTCTTTTTCCCCTTGCTTTTTACCTTTTTTTTCGACCTTGTTCTTCTTTTTATTCTTCCCTGCGGTTTCAGCCGGTTTCAGCGTACCGGCCTCGCTACCCTCTTCAGCAATGGCCACACAGATAAACTCATCTACTTTGGCAATGTCAGTTTTCGGTTTTCGTTTCATGGGCATTTCATTTTCCTCCTTTATATTGACGGTTTCACATCGATTGCTCCAGTCGCACCAAAGCCAATCTGGCATTTTTCGCAGTTTACGTTTACGTTTACGTTTACGTTTACATAATACTAGATTTTACTTGTCGGCACAAGAATGTTGAAACACAAAATATACAGGAGGTTGATCAAAATGCAAGGAAAAACAGTTATGCGCTCCGCATTGGCAATGTCAACAGTAATGCAACCTAATCAGGCGAATCCTGCCGGCAATGTTCATGGCGGAGAAATCATGAAAATGATGGACAATACCGCAAACATCCCGCATTGAGTTTGGGAAGGACCGCTCCTCTCATTCCTGCACCTGTAAATACTACAGGTGTTATTTCTTTTTCCAGGCGATGCCGTATGGGAATTGCAGGAATTTTTCCGTTTTTTAGAGAAATACACAGTCGAATACCATACTTCGCACTCATCTTGCGTTGCTTAGGTTCTAATTAAAGGGGGATTCTCATGAAACTGTTATGCAGGCTGTTCGGAATTGCCATTTTAGTGCTTATGATGGTCAGTCCGGTGAAAGCTGGAACGCTAGCTGAAGACCGACAAGGAGCTGAGGCAGGTAATGCACAGGCCCAGTTTGAACTTGGCAATAGATATACACGTGGGCGAGATGTTGCCGTTGATATGTCTGAAGCCATTCGTTGGTTCAAGCTGGCTGCCGAGCAAGGACATTCTATTGCCCAAAACAATTTGGGCACCTTCTATTTGGGCGGAATAGGAGTGCCGAAAGATTATAGCCAAGCGGCAATGTGGCTAAGCAAAGCGGCCGACCAGGGAAACAGCGCTGCCCAGTATCAGTTGGGTAGCATGTTTTTTAATGGTCTGGGTGTAAATAAAGATTACCGGCAAGCAGTTGAGTTGTATCGACGCTCGGCAGATCAGGGACATGTTTTTGCGCGGAAAGAATTAGGCTGGCTTTATCTTACTGGCGTTGGTTCCGAGACAAACTATCCCGAGGCAGCTCGTCTGTTCCGGCTTGCTGCACAACAAGGCGATCCCGCCAGTCAGTACGCCCTGGCTATGATGACTGTAGGCAAGTTCGTTCCTGCTTCGGAAGGTTCTGCGAAAGAGATACTTGATTTACTGCGTCAGTCAGCAGCCAAAAGATATGCGCCGGCACAATATGCAATGGCCACAACGTATATGGAAATGAATCGGCCTACTGAAGCCTTTCCCCTTTATGAAGCTGCTGCTGCTCAAAACTATCCCCCTGCCCAAAACAACTTAGGAGCACACTATGCACTGGGATTAGGTGTCGCCAAAGACTTTGCCAAAGCAATGGACTTATACCGAAAAGCAGCTTCCAAAGGGCATCCGCGCGCAATGAGCAGCATCGGGTATATGTTCCAAAACGGCGAGGGAGTAAACCAGAATTATCAGGAATCTTTTAACTGGTACAGGCAAGCGGCTGAAGCAGGTTTTTCAGAAGCTTATCAGAACCTTGGCGGATTATACCTTCAGGGGCTAGGAGTTCAGAAAGATACTTTACAAGCGTATTTCTGGTTACAATTGGCGGTGTCCGGAAAGCGTCCTATTGATCGAAAAATATTGGCGGATTTGGAAAACTCTCTACCTCTCGACAAAGTTAATGAAACACAGAAGCGCGTACGAGATTGGCAAGAAAAACACATAAATTGGACAGAACGGATTGAGTTCCTAAAGTATGGCTGGCGATTCCGAAACTAAATCCATCACTATTCATCCCCCCGTCGATTTCGCACTTCTTGCATTCGTCCACGATAGACAAAAAAAGCGGGCCGAAGCCCGCGCAGGTACTGCATCGCCATCGCGGAGGCCCCATCCCTACATCAGCCTCCATTGGATGGTCGATTGCAAGGTTTTTCCGACTCGTTATCATACCACTTAAAATATTCTATCGTACTAGTTTCTCCTGATTCGATTAAAGCTTGCTTTCGTGCGTTATCTATATTGAAATCTGTAGTACGAACTCCCAATGTATCGATATAAATCGTCCTGTGCCAATCATCAGAGTGCAAATGCTGATTCTGCTGACTTTCCATTACGGTTTCGACAAGCCCCCAAGCATATGAGAAGAAATCGTCAATTTGATGGCATTGAGGTTCTGCCTGGTCACGAAACACTGCGATTTCTCTTCCTGAATCGAGTCGAAAGCCCAATGTTTCCTGATTATATACATATTTGCTTATGGTTTTCCCCTCACTAAAAAGCGCTTTATTATGCTCATTGTAATAACCGGGTTCAATTGAATACTTTTCTACATATTTCTCTCGATCAAATAACTTTATTGGATAGTTATCAAGCAATCCACCATCAACATATGCATCATCACGCAGCCCTCTTTTTACAGTAAAAAATAATGGTATGGACATTGATATCCGAACGGCATCGGCAATGCACGTTCTTGGTGTATGGTAGGCCGAAAAAACTTCTGAGTACCTAGTCGAAAGGTTTGTCCCGACAAAATACATTTCTTTATACCCATTGCTTCCCGCAATACTCTGAACATACTCAAAAGTAGCCTCACTATTGCCAACCTTATCTTTAATAATCTGCCCTATCCAATTTCTAAAACAATCTCCCTTGTACCATCCAAATTCTTTAATTAGGCGTTTGGAATCGCGAATTGCTCCCCATGAGTCATCAAGAAAGTTTTTGAAATCAAGCGTGTTTAGTATTTCTTCAATTTCTTTTAGGCTGTAATTTAGACCACAAAGAACTGCAATAATGGCGCCAGCCGATGCTCCGCCAACTCTTTTTATGTTGCCCAAAATACCCTTTTCTTCAAGCTTTCTTAATGCTCCAACATAAGCAATGCCTTTTACGCCTCCACCTTCAAAGATCAGATTTACCATTGGGTAACTCATATTCTACTCACCTCCGACTGATTTTCTTGTTTGTCTTTTTAATAACTTTATTTTGTATAAGTAATGGTTTTGCTGGATACATACCCGCCATAACTAATCCCCAATATTGCCAAAAACCCTTCTGACAGAGCCGGCAATTTATCCAAAGAGTTTACGGGAGTCTGGCGTATCAGCAAGAATATCGTTATACAATACGTGACCGCTGCGACCATCGTAAAAAAGAACATCTGCAATTTAGCGATGTCTATGGAACAGGTATTGGCAATTTCATCCCCTTCGAACATATCTGTAAAATCTGCTTCTGCCGGAGTTCTATTTGCATATAAGATTCCCGTTGCATTGGCAACAATGTCATTAGCAGAAAAATCTTTTGACCCACAACTAGCAACCGTTTTTTCGGCTGCAACTTGCTTTCTTTCGTCAGATACTACGTTATTTTGCTCCTTATTTGCGAGTAAAAGCGGCGTTGCCACCAAAGAGGTTGTGCTAATTCCCATCATAATCCATAATCTATAATCAATTTCAATATCCAGTGGATTTGCATTACCGGCTTTAGCCCTTGTAATCGCTATCACAATGTAGGCTGACAAAACAACAATAGTCCAAATCATCGTTTGGAAGCGCGAAATGCTCATGAGATTTCGGTTGCTAATTAAAACGCCAAAGTACATTCCATTTGTGTGTCTGCCAATAAGACCAGTAAAAAGGCATAACAAAGCCATTACTACAACAAAATTCACTCCTGGAGAAAGCTGCCACGCCGCAAAGAATATTGCAATAGACAGTAAAATCAAAAGAACCCCCAATGTCTTGATGCCTATTTGACCATGAATTACCCCAGGCATTAATCCCACCTTCCTTTTCTGATATGTTTGACGTTCGACAGTGTTGAACTTTAGCCGCCTTGTTAAGATTCGGCTGCAATGTCTTTAGCTTTTTCTAATACCGACTTTTGCATCGCCAGCGATGATCTAAAGCGATCAGCTGCGATTTTCAGAGCATCCGAGTCGCCATTTGCCGCAATTTGACCTCAGCTATCCCCAATTGTTATCCGATCAATTTTTTCAATGCCGTTAATTCTACAACTATGGATGAAGGATTATTTTTTAATACGCTTCCGGCAATTTTCAGTACAATCGTCGCAATATCTATCGCTTTCTTTATATCAGCAATCGCTTTAATAGCTTCATTCGCTTTTTTTGTTTGTTCTTTTAGCACAGCTACACTAGTCTGTGCATCCGCTATTAGTAAGGCTCCAGCTTTGTTTAAACACTCTGATGAAAGCTTTCCAAGTTCTGTGGCAGCTGCCTGCAGCTTTTGACGTTGAGCGTCATCAGCTTTTTGGCTTATCGTTATTATTGAACCAGCAATATCTGTAAGTAGCTGAGCGAATTCCTGCCAATCTTTATTATCCATTTCTTCCGCATCCATTTCTTTAGCATCCATTTCCCCTTTGCCTCCTTATTTCAAGTTTTTGATATACGAATAGATATCTGACAGGTCCTGACTATATACCTTTAACCGGGAACGGACTTGATCAGACGAAACATTGTTTCGGTTATTATATAAGTCTTGATGTGCTTTTTTAATTTTTTCAAGGCTATTGTTATACGCTGTTACACCTTTTATTTTCGCTTCAATTTCATCCGATTTAAAATTATATGTATCCTCCATAATGATACTTACGTCATTTTGTAGTGTTACGACAGCACGAAATAGCTCCTCGTTAGAACGAATGTCCCTGATTGACCGCTCATAGCGAATCCGCAGAAGATTTTTTTCATTTCCTAATTCGATCTTATAATGTTCGTTGAATTCCTTGAGGGTATCGATTACTTTTGCAAAGGAACTATTAGAATCCTCAATGATGATTTTCAGCTTATCTTGTCGGTAGTTATCAGTCGCTGCCTTAAACAACAATTTGCCAACTATTCCAAAAGCTTGTACTTGAGACGCATCAAAGACATTCTTCCCGCTCTGATATTTTGTTTCTTTTAACTGGTTTACCAAGGCGTCAACATTTTTGTCGTATGATATTATGTCGTCAGATGCCAACTTGCCTAACGCATTTGTATAGTCAGATGCAACACCATATATTTGCAAGAGCTGACCATGGATTTTTTTGCGTTCTTCTATCAGTTTTTCATAGTCAGCAGACGAGCCATAAACCGCATACCTTTTCTGCCTTTCGAGCGATGTTAGATAGTCATCAGCAAAAGTAGTATTTTTTAAGGTCGCAGTTGAAATCTCAGACAGTGCGGTAATACCCTTTAAATCTGCACAACCGGATACCAAAAATGCAAGAAGGATGATGATCAATCCTATTATAGTGGCCGGGGTCCTTGGGAGAGAAAATCTTTTCATTTCATTAACCCCCTTCCAATACGTAATGTTTTCCAGTATCATTTCTTGCCAACAACATTTAGCCCAATTCACCACAACATATTGCTGCCATACCTTTCGATTTTAGTGCAAATTATTCATCACCACCTCTTAATTCAATCTCTACGCGAAAAGCAAAAAGCCAGATCACAACTACGGTTTTCCGTCATTGCAACCTGGCAATCATAGCCCAGAACTAGCGGGCTTATAGACCCACGGCTTTGCGTCTCTGCCTTTTGGCAGATTTGCCAATATATATTCACCACAACTTTAATGTGTGAAATTTTTCCCGATCCTTCTCTCGATGCAACATTTCGCTACAAAACTTTAAATTCCTTCTTAGAAAAAGAACTTTATAAAATTATTTTTTACATCTAATCAGGCTTGCGTAGCAACCCTTCTCCCTTCTAAAAAGCATAACGCTTCGCTTTCTGAAATCGGCCGACTGATCAGATATCCCTGAATAAAATCGCATTGGCAGCGGGCCAGTTTTTCAAGCTGTTCCTGCGTTTCCACCCCTTCCGCCACAACAGATAGTCCCAGCACATGCGCCAGCGTAAAAATGCAGCGTACGAATCGAAGCTGTGCTTCGTCCGACACGATCTCCTCAATGAAAGATTTATCAATCTTGATCGTTTGGACAGGCAATTTTTTCAGATAAGTTAAGGAAGAATAGCCGGTGCCAAAATCATCGATCGCCAAATTTACACCGATTTGCCGCAATTTATTCAGCGTCAGCGTGCTCTCGGTCAGTGAAGCAATCAACGCATGCTCCGTGATCTCGATCCCCATTTGGCTTGGCTGAATTCCTGCCTGATCGATGATGTTGCTTACAAGTGCGGCAAAGTCTTCGGCCACCAGTTGACGGGGCGATACATTTACCCAAACCCGGACATCATTTTCCCCCATATCGGACAGCTTGCGGACGAATCGCGCCGCTTCCTCCAGTACCCATTGACCAATTACCAATATCGTTTCATTTTCTTCAGCCAGCGGGATAAACCGTCCCGGCGGCACAGAGCCATATTCCGGGCTATTCCAGCGCAGCAACGCCTCAAAACTTACGGCATCGCCTTTATGGGCAGTTGTCACAATCGGCTGATACTGCAGCGACAATTCCCCACGGACGATAGCCCCGCGCAGCCCATGTTTCAACAGCAATCTTTCACGATTTTCTTTTTCCATAAAGGCATCATAAAACCGCCACGTATTGCCGCCGGCCGCTTTGGCTGTGTACATGGCCAAATCGGCCTTCTTCAATACTTCCTCCACAGTCGAGGCATCCATGGGGTAAAGCGCCACGCCAATGCTCGCCGACATGTAGACATTGGATTCACAGATTATATATTCCTGGCTTAGCAATTTGATCATGTTATCAGCTATTTTCGCTACCTTTTCCCTGGCACTTTGGTTCGCAATCAGTATGATGAACTCATCGCCGCCCAGTCTGGAAACAATCGTTCCGTCGCCAGCCATTGCCAGTATATTATTGCCAGCCATTTTAATAACGTCATCGCCGCAAGAATGACCAAAGTGGTCGTTGACCATTTTCAGACCATCCAGATCGACAAAAAGAATCGCGCCCACCGCTTCGTTGCGGCTTGCCTTTTTGAGCTCATCGCCCAGAACTTCTTTTAAATAGGCCCGATTGGGCAGCCCAGTCAACGCGTCTTTATAGGCAATACGCTGGATCTGCTCCTCCTGATGCTTTCGTTCTGAAATATCGCGCGCGACAGCGATGATTCGCGGCTCTTTGCCAATCAGCATCCGTTTCAGATAAACTTCCACCCATGTGACATGGCCTTGTTTATGGCGAATCTGCCACTCGAACAATTGCGGCTCGCCGTCAGCCGAACGAATAAACCACTGCTTCGCCTCAGTTTCGCTATAGGGGCTTTCGCCCATGCTCAAAGCATGCAGCTCCCCTGACAACAGTTCCTCCCGGGTGTAGCCATAAAACTCGCAACCTTTTTCGTTCACATCCAGCATTGCGCCATTTTTTATATCATGCACGTATACGCCATCGTTTATCGACCCAATGACCATCCGATACCGGTCTTCCGAAATGGCAAGTTTCATTTGCGTCTGTATCAGGCGGTTAATTTTCCTTACCAGGAAGATGCCGCCCCACACAACAACCAAATTAAAGCATAGGGTAACAGCCCAATACCATTGCCGATGTTGGTAATAAGCAGCTAACCAGGAAATGACAATCAGCAACATGCAGGCACTGAAAAACAGCCAACGGATATCGGGTCGCCAGCTAAATCCGGAACTTTGATAATGCACTTTGCAGCTCCGTTGCCAGTTGCGCCAGGGCTTGACTGGCAGAAGCGATTTCTTCCATGGAAGCAGATTGCTCTTCGGTCGCCGCCGACACCGTCTGGGCCTCTGCGGCCGAATCACGGCTGATGCTTTCCACTTCCTTGATTGAACCAACGATGCGCTGGCTGCCGACAGCCGCCTCATTAATCGCTTTGGCGATAATATTGACTTGGTCGGTGACCTGATGAACCTGCCCATTTATCGCGCCAAAATTCTCTCCCGCCACATTGACCAGCTCGACGCCTTTGGTTATGTCCTGGATCGCGACGTCGATCGCGCCCACTACATTACCAATACTGCTATGGTTTTGCTCCACCAGTTTTTTGATCTGATGCGCCGCTGTTTCCGACTGCTCGGCCAGTTTGCGGACCTCTTCGGCGACGACGGCAAAACCTCGCCCCTGTTCGCCAGCCCGCGCCGCTTCGATGGCAGCGTTCAGCGCCAAAAGGTTCGTCTGCCCGGCGATGGTCGAAATCAAGCCGACGATTTCACCAATCTGTGCGGAGCTTGCCTTAAGCTCCACCGCTGCAGTTTGCGCTTGCTTTGCTCCGGTGCTGACCGCCCCCATTTGGTTTACGGCTTGATCAACCGACGTTTTTCCTGACAGCGCCGCATGGGCAGCCTGCTCGGACATCGTCGCCATCTCAGCGGCTGTGGCGGAAACTTCTTCCATGGTTGCGGAGATCTCCTGCACGATGGCCGAGGTATCATTGACGGCAGATACCTGTTTTTCGCTGCCTTGCGCTACTTGCGTGATCGATGTCGCAATACTGGTTGATGCTTCGGCAGACTGCTCGGCGTTGGCAGTCAATTCTTGCGAAGAAGCCGCCAGTTGTTCAGCGCTCTGCGATACCTGGCCAATCAGCTGCCGCATACTGCGCAGCATCCGATCAAAGGAACGCCCCATGTCGCCGAACTCGTCACGCCGCTTCAAATAATTCGGATCAATATCCTTGTTAAAGTTACCCTGGGCCATTTCGTCGAGTCTGGCGCTAACCGTAGCTATCGGTTTGGTAATCATCCGGGTCAGGAAAAAGCTGACGGCAATCACAATCAGCAGCGCTACGATGCTGAGCGAAATGTTTGTAACTTTCACGCCGCCAACCGTTGCAACCGATGCGGCCATCTGATCGCTGATTGCTTTGCGGTTGTCGGCAACCTGAGCCGTTGTCGTTTTACTGATATCTTCCGTCACTTTGACCAAAGCCTGGCCGATTTCAACAAACTTGTCTTCCAGTGTTTTGAGAGCTGCAGCATTGACCGTGCCGGAGCTTTTCTCCCGGTGATATTGCTGCACAACCGGATACAGTTTATTCTGTATGCTGTCTTTGTAATGCTTGAGATCCGCTATGAGTTTTTCCACTTGCGCTTTTTTTTCCGGTCGCGCCACTTGCAGCAGGTCGGTAGAAATTTTTACGGCTTCATCGTATTTATCCAGGGACTGTTTGACAAAACTGTCCTTACCGTAAACCATGTAACCACGCGATGCCAGCACTCCTTCCGTGAAAGCCTGATCCACCGCACTCACCAGCTCCACCCGTTGACTGCTTCGCGCAATCGCCGTCATCTGATTTTCCACATTGCCGGCCGAATAGTAAGATGTCCCCCCCATGGCTAACAATACCAGGATCACCAAGGCGAATCCCATTGCAATTTTGACGCCAACCTTCATCACAGCATCTCCTTTCGGTTAATTCCCCAACTATCGACGTTTTTCACATTTGAGCCAGTCAAAACCATGCCAATAGCGTAATCGTAACTGAATTGCACGAATCTTCCAATATGCATCGTCACCCAAGTTCAGGCGAAAAAAAAGCCGCTTTTCATTCCCTTGAGGATAAAAAGCAAGCCTGTATTTATGAACATTACACCATATTATTTTTCTTGTTCCGGATACAATTTCAGCAATTGTATGGCCGTGGCCACCGCCATGCGCGAATTGAAGTTATCGAGAGATACTTCCAATATACTCTCCAGTCGCCGTTTGCGAAACATCAGTGTTTTATAGTGGATCGACAGCATTCCGGCCGATTCCTTCAAATTGTCACTCATCAAGATTACTTCCAATGTTTCCAAATACCCAGCCACCTTGCCGTTGCCATGGCGCAGCAGCTTGCCCAACGTCCGTTCGATATAAGCAAAAATTTCTTTCTGGTTATTGATATAGGGCAGCACCTGCAATACACCCAGATCCGCATAATAATAATCCCGCCGCTCTGGCCACATCTTTTTCCCCGTGTAGACAGCAACGACCGCCTGACGATAATGAGCGCCGATTTCAGCAAGCCCAGCCGCCGTCGCGGCGATTCCGATGCAAACATCACAATCGGGCGCACGATCGGCAACCGCCTGACGAATTCTTTTTATCTGCCCCAACTGCACCATTTTACCGGCTGTAGCGGCAAAATCACCAAAATAAATCACCCCCAGCCCATCAGGGCTTTCCCAGGCAATACAGCGCTCATCCGTCAATTCATCCATCAGCATATCGATCAATTGTTGATAGTGCTCTTGGCGTTCCAGCCAATACTCCCGCGGTCGTCCGTGGTAGGAGTTCATCACCACCAAGTAGCAGGCGAAGGACTCTGCCATTTTTATTTTCAGCATGTGGGCGCAACTGGCCACGGCCTGTTTGGATGGTCCGGGATGTTTAATCAGTTCATTCAGCAACTCGCTTTTTTTCCTGCGTTCATACGAATTGATCAACAGTCGCTCATTTCGCCGCAGTTCGGTGATATCATTGAATGTCACAAGAAAATAATCCCCCATGATGATTCCTGTAATCATAAAAATGCGCTGTTTGCCATCCTTGCACATAACCCGCGACTCCGTCGCCTTGATATCAGTATTTTCCCGAATCGCCTGCGCCAAAGCCAGCTCCCACAAATTCATCATCGCGCGACGATATTTCCCGTCTGGGTAAGCCAGCTGCCACCACGCCTGCATGGTTGGCATCTCCGCCAACGTGTAACCGATCATTTGAACAAAACGGTCATTAATATACTTGATCGTTGAATTGTCTTTATGTGCATATAATAAAGGCCCTGGCAGCCTCTGAACAAGCTGACGGAATTGCGCCTCACTCTCACGCAGGGCGTCTTCCGTCCGTTTGCGACTGATTGCCATCGAAATCTGCGCTGCAATGATGGATAGAAAACCGGCATCTCCCTCTTGAAACTTCGGCTCCCCCGCCAAGGTATACAATGCGATCACACCGAAGGCATCGCCCTTTGCATCCAGTAGCGGCGCCCCGATCCATTCTTCGAAAGGGACAAAACGGGAATCGACTTCGCCGGACTGGCGCAATTGCTCAAAACCGACTGCGGTCACATGACTTGAGCAACATTTGCGCATGACATATTCCGGCATATACTTGCCAGTCGCTCTTTTTCGCGGGATCAAACCAGTTTCATCAACACAATACGACTTCATCATTTGTCCCGAGTCCGTATCCAGCAATGAAATTTGAATGTTTTTGGTGGGAAAAATTCGCCTGACTAAAAGGTGCACCGCTGCATAAAGTTCATCCAGTGAAGAGGATTGGGCAGCCTTTTCGGCAATTTTGCGCAATATCGTCTGGATTTCGGCATTTCGCAGCAGCTCCAATTCTGCCGATAGTTGATCTAGTTGATTTATTTCATTTTTCGTGCTCACCGCACACCTCTTCTGTCTTTCCGCGTATCGCAACATGCTTAGTTTGGCGTTTAACCACAAAAAAAAACGTCAGATTGCTAACGGTTCCCCGTTTGCAACCTGGCGATCATCAGCCACACACAATGCCTTTAGACCCATGGTTTTGCGTCCTTGCCTTTTAGCAAGTTTGCCGATACTTGGAATTATTGTCTTTTATATCTATATTCTATTAAATAATTGTTTTTCCTGCATAAATTTATATGGTTTTTATAAATTTAAATTGGCTGGCGAATACAGGAAGAAACTGATGATTTAGCATTAGATCTCATCCTCAGCGCTCGCGCAATCCCCTACGCCGCGCTTTCCGGCTGATACAGATACTTTTGAAAGCCGATGAACGCACTGCGAATCTGCGTTGCATCGCCCAGGTCCGCCATCGCATCAGAGATTGCATTGTTGTACTTTAGCTTGAGTAGCGGTGACAGTTTTTCCTGATCCAGTTCCTGCACGCCTTCCTTGACGTACTGCGACAGCACGAAATCGAGGAAGGCTGTTTGTTTGTCGCTAAACTGAGCCTGAATCCCCTGCCGGGCATTGTCGGCCCGCTCGGCTCGCGTGATTGGCTGCAGCGCATAGGCGACATAGGCCAAAACATCGAACAAGTCGCTGTTCTGGGCGTCAATAATCGCTTGCATCTCGGCCAGCGCGTCGCGGTGAAACCCCTTCTCGGCCAAGCCGTCCAATAGCGCCCGCCGCGTCGCCGGTACACTCCAGATTTTCCGCAGCTCCGCTTCATCACGGAAAAACTCCGGCAGCGTCCCATACAGGCTTTCTAAAAACTGCGCTGCGCTCATCGGCTTGCCGTCGGCGCTCCAAAAGCTGGTCGCCATCATGTGCTGAATGGCCCGCTCTTTGCCGTCAGCCAGTTTGATCCGGATTTTTGTCCGGATTTCGGTTTCCGGTCGTTCATTTACCGTGCGCACCCGGCGCTGTTCGGTCGTGTCATACGGTTTCTTTTCCGCTGGCTCCAGCGGCTCGCCGTCCCATTCCGGGTCGCTGAAATTGTGGCTTGCCTTGACGAAGTCGTAAATGGTAAAGAAATCCTTGCCGTCGTATAGACGCGTACCGCGCCCGATGATCTGTTTGAATTCGATGATCGAATTGATCGGGCGCATCAGCACAATGTTGCGGACATTGCGGGCATCGACGCCGGTAGATAGTTTCTGCGAAGTGGTCAGGATGGTCGGGATGGTTTTTTCGTTATCCTGAAACTCGCGCAGGAACTGGTCGCCTGCCGCACCGTCATTGGCTGTGACCCTCACGCAGTAATTCGGGTCCTTACTGGTCTTCATCTGGTTGATCAGGTCGCGCACCGCCAAAGCATGTTCCTGGGTAGCGCAGAACACCAGTGTCTTTTCGTTCTGATTGATCAGGTCCATAAACAGTTTGACTCGGTAAGCCTCGCGCTCGCGGATGACGATGACCCGATTGA
The DNA here is from genome assembly GCA_964521625.1 of uncultured Veillonellaceae bacterium. Lineage (GTDB taxonomy): Bacteria > Bacillota > Negativicutes > UBA1444 > UBA1444 > UBA1444. The sequence continues at coordinate 50,867 of CAZFSM010000016.1, forward strand.
AGTCGTCCTCGACATACCGCTTGCCGGTTTCCACCTCGCCTTCGATCAGCTGGTCGTCCGCCGTATAGACGTATTCGTCGAGGGTCGTGGCAATCTGCTTGACTTTGAACGGGGTCAGAAATCCGTCGTTGATGCCTTCTTTCAGTGAATAGATGTAGACCGGATCGCCGAAATAGAGGTAAGTATTGACATTGGCGCCCCGTTTTGGCGTGGCGGTCAGACCGAGTTGCACCGCCGGCTTGAAATATTCCAGGATGCCGCGCCAGTTTCCTTCGTCGTTGGCGCCGCCCCGGTGACATTCGTCGACCACGATAAAATCAAAGAAATCCGCCGGATACTCGCCAAAATAAGGTGTATCGTTCGGACCGCTCATAAACGTCTGGAATATGGTAAAGAACAGGCTGCCGTTGGTCGGCGCCTTGCCTTTTTTGCGGATGTCGGCCGGGTCGATACGCACCAACGCGTCCTCGGCGAAAGCCGAAAAAGCGTTATATGCCTGATCGGCGAGGATATTGCGGTCGGCCAGAAATAGGATGCGTGGGCGGCGCAGGCCGTCCTTCTGCAAGGTCCAGCGACTTTGAAACAGTTTCCAGGCTACCTGAAACGCGATGAAGGTCTTGCCGGTTCCCGTTGCCAGCGTAAGCAGGATGCGCTGCCGGTCGTCGGCGATCGCCTGCATCACCCGCTGCACGGCATTCTCCTGATAATAGCGTCCGGTGAACGAACCGCCGCGATCCTCGAACGGCACAGCCGCAAAGCGGTCCCGCCAGGCATTTTGCTCGGCAAAGGTCATGGACCATAATTCGTCTGGGCTGGGGTAGTCGCTTACGTCGCTTTCCTGGCCGGTTTTCATGTCGATGCCATAGATGGCCTGCCCGTTGGTGGCATAAGTAAAGCGAACGTCCAGCTTCTGCGCATAGCTTTTCGCCTGGGCCACACCCTCTGTGTAGGGAAGGTCCCAGCGCTTGGCCTCGACCACAGCCAGCCGGGTATTGCGATACACCAGCACATAGTCGGCGATCTCTGGTTTGGCGCGAGTCCCGGCCCCCTGCAGGCGACCAATGGTGATGACATGCTCGCGCAGAATGCGGCTGCCTTCAACCACTCCCCAACCGGCGGCCCGCAGTGCGGGGTCTATGTGTTCGGCTCTGGTTTCGGCTTCGTTCAACATTAGCCCCCCAGTTTAGCGGTTGATTTCCGTTTCCGCTTCGCGGATCACCGACAGAATCTCTTCAAGTGGCGTTGGTTGCGTCAAAAACATATCCGCCATCTTTTCATAATCGGCCTTCAATTCCGCCAGCCGATGATCCGGCGGCGACAATCGCAAAGTTCCTGGGCAGGCCAAATCATACCTCGCCCAACCGGAAGCAAAAAAGCGACTTTTGTGCAATGTGACACGTTGAAGCAAGTCCATGCTTTCTTTGACGCGCTGTCCGCCGAGGTGTTGCCACAAAGCCGCGAAATCTGAAAAATGACGGGAAAAGCGGTCACGCATCGCACTATCCGGCGACCGAAAGTATTCCGCATGCAAAATCGTTGCCTTTTCCCAAAAAGTCCGTTCGACTTCCAATGCCACAACCTCAGCGGTAAAATCTTCGAAGCTCCCTGCATTTAGCTCTGCCACCATCGCCGCGATTTGATGCGTATCCGTCGGTCGTTGATCGGTAAGCGAACCGAACTCGATCTTCACTTCCTTGCGAATATAACTGCTTCCTGCAGCAATAGCTTGCGGATATTGAAAATGCACAACCGGCGAATGGGTGGACCCATCCACCGAAAACTTCAGCCACGGAGCGCCCGGTGCACCCAAAGCCCTTTGGAATCGACTCTCTATTTCCGGCATAATCTGTTGCTCAACAACTGCGATACACTTCGTCTCCAATTCCCGCATCAGCCTTTGCCGCTTCGAATTACTGGCGGTTTCCAGCTCTACATCCTGGAAGCCCAGCAATTGCGGATTGAGCGACAAATCGATGTCTTCGGAAAACCGGTCAATAACGCCGAATACTTTGGACAAAGACGTTCCGCCTTTAAAAACCAACTGTTCCCGCAGCATCGGCAATGAAAACAGATGAGCAAGCACCCAAACAACCCAAAAATCCTTCTCTGCAATCACCGGCGATATTCCGCGTCGCGAGGCTAATTCATTCAGGTATATCGCCCGTTCGTCCGGCGACAGATTGGCAAACTTGCTCATGCTTCATTTTCCCCATTCGCAATGTATCGCAAAAAAGGATGCATCCACGCAGGCGCCAGTGGAATGTCTTTAACCAGTTTTTTGCGATCAGATTCGGAGATAAGGTCGGGTATATGTGCAATGCGTTGTTTCGTCACATGCGCCTTTCCCAAGTGTTTCAATGCGGCAATCACCAACCCGCTGGTTGGATTTGACACGTTCAGTAGCCGTAGGGTTGCCTGTTTCAACTCAATTGTCTGATTGCCCACACGGATTTTTTTTGCCGGCCCATCGGTCAAAAAAACCGTCTTGGCAGGCACCTGCTCCGACAGGCGCAGTAAATTCGCGGCATAGGCTCCGGCAGGCATGATACGCAGCCGATCTTTTCCTGCCAACGCCTTGGCAATCGCGTCAATGGAAGGCGCCAGTTTCCCCAATGCAGAATGCTGTTCGGGGAAGTCATATAACCCTCGGGCGATTCGCCGGATAGTCCCTGCCTGTGTCAAACGATGCAAGGCAACATCCACTGCGCGCCGACTTCCCAGGTCCAAAAAATGCCCCGGCGAAAAAACAGCGCCTTTTCCCATTTGATAAATACGTTTGCGGATTGTTTGTTCAATGCTGGCGGTCTTTTCTTGCTTACTCATCTTGTAAGAAATTATACCCCTTTTTTCTTACAAATAAAACATGTTTTGATCAATGAATTCAAATACCTTTTAAATTCTAGGAAGCAGATTATTTCGGTCGATGCTTGCCAGATTCAGTTGTACGAAAAATCAGTACAACTGGTCAAATCGCTCCAGTATCGCCGGGGGGTCTCTGTCCCCCATAACCACCGTTGCTCTGTCGCATTCCATTCGGCTCTAGTACTTTCAGATTCAACCGTCTTACAGTTCTCCGGCAAAGGCCCGCTGCAGCAGGGACTGCTTCAGTTCGTCCAGTGCGGCTATCTTCTGCTGGTAGATGGATTCGAGTCGCTGGGTTTCGGCGAAGAGGGCGTCGAGGCGGGCGACGATGGAGCGTTGGACGGGTAGCGGGGGTAGATAGAAAACTAAATTGTTCAGGATCGAGTGATTAAGATTACTCATTGTTGTCCCGATTGATAATTCTTCAAGCTTTTGTTTATGTGAGGAAGAGCTGAATATCGATACAAATAGTTTCCTCTCAATCAACTGTGGATTTAGGCGAATAAAAAATGAACCAGTCCCACATAGCCAGCCTTCTTCATTATCAGTCACAAGTGCACATCGCCCCAGCTCGCCTCGACGTCCAACCACAACATCACCGATTTTCAGCATATAAGTGCTGAGACGTTTTTGGGTTTCCTCCGAAACCATCATTTTTTCCGACGGAACGATTTGTGAATTGATAATATTCATGGGGTTAACCAAAGGGATTCCCTCAGATACATAATCTGACTTATGTAACATCGTGCCAAATGGACCGGTAGAAATACTTTCCGCAAGTTCCCCCAGCCGCTTCTCCACCCATCCCTCGCCCCGCTGCGTGAACACCGACTGCAGATAGCTGTCGAACAACTCCCTTGCATTCTTCAGGTTCTGTTCGGCATTGGCTTTGGCGGTGGCGATGGATTCGAAGGCCTCGTCGAGGATGGCGACGATGCGCTGCTGTTCGTCTATTGATTCAGGAATCGAAACAATTTCACAATGCACATTATTTCGATTTAGTGTTGGCACTCCAACCCCGCCTGCAAAACGGCTCAAATCAATCCAATTGAGAAGATGAAAAACAAATTTCGGCGCATTACCATGGAAGTCTTTTACATACAAGACAGTATTCAGTGGCCAAAAGTCATCTTCAATAAAGAAAACTTTCCCAATACTTCCACTTCTTCCAGTTACCACTCCCGGGGCTTGGGTTATGCCTTCATAATGCGCGTCAATGACGCCGCTTGAGCTAACTATCGGAAAGCGTCCTTTAATGCGATTTTGCACAGGTAAATCAAAACCTCTTTGGAGGGTACAAACATCTCCTAAATGTTTTTCGCGCCAACCTGCCTTCATAGCATCCCCCGGATTTTTGCCAGCACCTCGGCGCTCTCCGCGTCCAGCGCGGCGATCTCGTCCAGTATCTCGACCGGACTGCGCAGGGCCACTTCTTCGCCGCCGTTCGGGTTCTTCACCGACAGATCGTAAGTCGCTGTATCAATGCCCACCACATCCACCGACCACGATTTGTCCGAGTCGGCAAAGGTCTTTTGCAGCTCGACGAACTCCGCCAGATCATCGTCGTTCAGCGGATTGGTCTTTCCCAGGTTGCGGCCTGGATTCAGCTGGTAGTACCAAACGTTGCGGGTCGGCGCTCCCTTGTCAAAAAACAGCACCACCGTCTTAACCCCCGCGCCGAGAAACGTGCCGCCGGGACAGTCGAGCACGGTATGCAGGTTGCAGCTTTCCAGCAGCAGTTTGCGCAAGCTAACAGAAGCGTTGTCGGTGTTGGACAAGAACGTGTTCTTGATGACCACGCCGCCGCGACCGCCCGCCTTCAAAATCTTGATGAAGTGCTGCAAGAACAAAAACGCCGTCTCGCCGGTCTTGATCGGGAAGTTCTGCTGCACTTCCTTGCGTTCTTTGCCGCCAAAGGGCGGATTGGCCAGCACCACCTCGTAGCGATCCTTCTCCTGAATGTCGGCCAAATTTTCGGCCAGGGTATTGGTATGCAGGATGTTCGGCGTTTCGATGCCATGCAAAATCATGTTCATGATCGCAATAACATAGGCAAGGCTTTTCTTTTCCTTTCCATAGAAGGTTTTTTCCTGTAGGGTCCGCTGTTCGCTGGTCGTCAGATTCGGCTTGTCGGCCATGTAGTCGAACGCCTCGCACAAAAAGCCAGCCGAGCCTACTGCCCCGTCATAGACGCGCTCGCCGACCTTTGGCTTGACCACCCTGACGATGGCGCGGATCAACGGGCGCGGCGTGTAATATTCACCGCCGTTGCGCCCGGCATTGCCCATGTTGCGGATTTTCGCTTCGTACAGGTGCGACAGCTCATGTTTTTCTGTTTGCGAGCGAAATCGCAGTTCATCGATGAGTTCAATGACTTCGCGCAGGTTGTAGCCGCTTTGCAGTTTGTTCTTGATCTCGCCGAATATTTCACCGATCTTGTATTCGATGGTGTTGGGGCCGGATGCCCGCTGTGTAAATCCTTTCATATACGGAAAAAGTTTTCGGTCGACAAAATCTTTCAGGTCGTCGCCGGTGAGCGCCTTTTTGTGGTCGATCTTGCCATCGGCGGTTTTGGGGGTCGCCCAAGCCTCCCAGCGATAGGCTGCATCCAGGATATAGCTATATGATTTTCCTTCCAGCTCAGCTTCCATCGCCTTGTCTTTTTCCAGGTCGTCCAGATATTTTAGAAACAGCAGCCACGAGGTCTGCTCTGTGTAGTCCAGTTCGCTGGATGCCCCTGCATCTTTCCAAAGGATGTCATCGATATTTTTGAATGCCTGTTCGAACAAAGTGTTTCCCCCTTACTGTCTGTAACGCATTTCTACCTTTGTCCACCAGTTTCCTGCAAAGAGGCAGAAAAAAGAGGCTGTGAACAACACATCCCCTTTGGGAACTCACCCAATGATTCCGCACATTTATTGATAAACGTACAGGTCTTATTGTTGAGGGATTCCGCTCTCACAAGGAACACCAGTTTGGCACATACCGCATCCATAACCATCCAGCCCTTATTTTTCTTTGTTATATTCAGTCGACGGACCGCGCAGGAAAGTCCGGCATTGCAATTTATTATGCCCCTCTTTTGTCAGTGCCCCGGGTGCGCAGCGCTTAATGCATGCCAAGCAAGTTACTTTTGTGTAGAAAAGACAATACGCATGAATATCCGTATATGGACGTTTATCCGGTTCAACTTTTAGCCGGATAACAATGGTACCCAGACCGGCAGCATGGGCAATATGCCGCTCTGACCATTTTGAGGTTATTACTTGCCGGGGATTTTCCAGCCTCGTCCACTCCGGCAGCAATACTGGCGTAGTCACTTCTTAATGTCCGATTGTGTCCGAGAGCAAATTCCTGCTATCTGTATATATAGATTAACTTTCCCCCCCTTGACAGAAAAAGCGAATAAAATTATGATTTTCACATCACATGTGCATATACACACTGTCACTCATATCATTTATCAAAGTATTGCTATACAAAAGGAGACGGCCATGAATGCAAATGAAAATTTGAAGCCGCCCAGCCCCTGTAGCTGCACCAATATACGCCGGGCGTCACGTTCCATGACCCTGCTCTACGACAAGCTGCTCGCTCCGAGCGGGCTAAAAGTTACGCAGTACTCCTTGCTGCGGCACATGCACCACCTCGGCCCGGTCACGATGAATGAGTTTTCGCGGGCGATTCGGCTGGATCGCACAACGTTGGTTCGCAACCTAAAACCACTGGAGCAGGCAGGGTTGATCCGTATTACGGCTAGCTCCTCTTCGCAGGCCAATCAGGTGTGTATCACCGACGCCGGGATACAAGCGCTCGATGTCGCGCTTCCGTATTGGCAAGAGGCGCAGCGCAGCACAAAAGAGCTCTTCACCGAGGAAGAATTTCAGGTTTTTCGCGGCGCCCTGCAAAAAATCGAGTCGATCATATCATAATTTTTTTGCCGCCTACTGTGTATATACACACGCACAAGGAATTTCACCTTGAATTATAAGGAGGATGGAAAAGATGAAAGAAACAATCAGGAAGTACATCTTGGATTTGGGTGTGGACGATGTTGGCTTTGCCAGCGTTTCGGACTATCAGAGCCCCAAGTCCTACCCGGTCGACAACTTTTTGCCGGGAGCCAAAACGATTATCGCTTTGGTTTTTCAGGAATCGGACAGTTGCGACAGCCCCAGCACGACCATCGCAATGAATGGCCGGCTGGACATGAATAGTTTTCAACGCTCCTGCAGCTACCAGATCAGTCGTTTTCTACAAAAGGAGTTTCGCGCCAAAACGGCGAGCATGCCCTATTCATCACCGATGGAACAAGGCAAGGATCGGCTGGGCGTGGCCGATTTTTCTCAGCGTCATGCGGCAGCCGCCGCCGGGCTCGGCACGTTTGGAAGACACAACCTGCTGATTCATCCCCGCTTTGGCACTCGCATCGGCTTAACGGCGCTCATTACAAATCTGGAACTGGAGCCGGATGCAAAGATTGAGCAAGATTTGTGCATTCACTGTGATTTATGCGTAAAAAACTGCCCTGGCGGCGCGCTGACGGAAGCGGGAAAAACAGATATCGGCAAATGCATCGTCCATTCCCAGCCCTATGGAATGCGTGCGGATATCGGTTTTTGGCAGCAGTTCGTCGACAGTGCGCCGGAAGAGCAGAAAAAATTGTTCCTAGATGAAAAATACCGGCGAATCCAACAGGCGCATACCATCGGCATGCAGTATTATTGCTTCAACTGCATGAAGACCTGCCCGGTTGGGAAATCGGATTCACCCTCTATTGCATCATAGTTGCAATGATTTGCTTCGCCTGCGCCGGATCGATTTGCTGGATTCGGGTCACTTCATACCAGGTAGCGCCTTTGGTAGCTTTGGGTCCTTTCAGCGATACGATTTTGACCAGACCAACGCCTGGCGCGAGGTAATGACGCTCAATGCCGGTTCCGCCTGCATAAACGTCGTATTCCACCATGATACAGCCTTCAAATACTCCGGCAGCAGTTTCGACGGTCAGGCCAGTTTCCATGACTTCGCGGCGGTTGCCCCAGGATGCTTTCCAACTGGCGCCGACTTCAGGGTTCTGGGGTAGCCAGAGGAAACTTTTCTGTTTTCGATTGCTGACTAGCGGCACTTTTTCAATGCCTTCCACTGTTGCGGCATAGCGCCAGACTGTCCTGTCTTTCGCCGCATCGATCGGTGACTTATTGTGTTCATAGTAGGTCAGCGCTTCTTCGGCGTAAGTCACCAGCGCTTCTCCGCCCAACCGAGCGGTGACCAGTGAACTGTCAAACCGGGTTCCGTCGCTGCCGAGAATTCCCGTGACAGTGATCCGTAAACCGGGGTTGGGCAGGAATGTTTCGGCCTGCAAAGCTTCGACCGTTGATACTGGAAAGATAAACGCTGCAAGTAATAGCAATGAAAAGTACATAGCCCATTTTTTCACCGTGTACATGCTACACCTCCTCGAATTTCTCAGTCATTTCTCTATTTCGATTGTTGCATATTTTCCCCTTTATTTTCATTCGTTTATTCCTCGTCTGCCACCAGCTCTATCGTTTCCCCGCAGAGCTTACCGGTCCACTGTTCCTCGCGCAGCGTGTCAACGTACTGCCCCACGCCTTCGGCTCCGTTGACACTTCTCTGAAAAAGTTTAACTACTGTTTACAATGGTCGGGCGGTGCTTCTGATATAATGGGGCCAAGCAGGAATCATCCACAATCTGGCGCTTACTGAAAAAGAATCGAGGAGTGAAGAAAGTGTCCGTTGAAAACGTGAAAAAATTCTATGAAGCAGTGGTACAGGACAAGACGATCCAACAACGGTTCAGCGAGCTGAACCAAAAGTATCAGGGTGTGGCGGTGGACGCCGCGAAAGCGGATGCCATCATGGAGCAGGAATTGCTGCCAGTGGCCAAAGAACTTGGCTATGAGTTCACGCTGGCGGAGGTCAAAACTTATGGCGAAGAGATGCAGCAGACGAAAACGAATGGTGAGTTGAGTGACAGCGAACTGGAAGCTGTGGCGGGGGGAGCTCTTTGCATATTTGGCCTTGGCTTTGATTTAAACACTCGTAATAATTGCGTTATACTTGGCAATTCATAAATCACATCGCATTCGGTCGAATTCCCTTAAAATCAAGCAAACCACGGTACGGTGACCATGGTTTGCTTTTTCTTTGTTTTTTGATTTTCGTCCTCTATTCTTCCGCGTCCTCTACAAGCTCGATCGTTTCCCCGTCGAGCTTGCCGTTCCACGCTTCCTCGCGCAGCGCATCGCCTGTCGGCCAGATGTCGTCTCCCCCGTCCTGCTCTTCTTCCATCGCCAGAATTGCGGCGATGCGGTGGATAATGTCGTGCGCTTCTTCCACTCTTTTTTCGGCAACATTCAGATCTGGTGCTCCTTCGGTGGCGGCCACGTCGTCCACGGCGCCAATCACCTGGCCGATCTGGTCGATGCGCCGCTGGGTCAGTTCGTCCTGCGAGGCCACGGTTTCAAACGCACCGAGCAGCACCCGGATTATTTTTGTGATATCAGTTAACAGCATGCTTATGCCTTCTTTCTTCATTTTGCATTTCTTATTCTCCAGTCCCGGCATTCGTTGCAGCGGTTCGCCTGGTCCTCCAGCCGCTGGCAAATCGCCACGGCGGTTTTTTCAAACGCGCCGAGGCGACTGTCCAAACGGGCCAGGAGCCAGACTGAAACAGCTATCGGAAACCCGACCTGCGAGATCAGTCCGGCCCAGTCCATGACTAAGCCAATACGCCGGTATCCTGAATCAGGATCGTCGCTTCGCCTGCGGATACGAGATTGCCGCCGGTCGAGGTGAACAGGTTTTTCGCGACGATTAGCGCCATGGTGGCGAGCACTTCGGCCTTGGTGATCCCGGCTTTCGGGTTGGCCAGCATGAAGTTTACTTCCTTGGCCGCTTCATTGCGAAATTGCATTTTCAGTGTTCTGGTCATCGGGTTTTCCTCCTTTCTGCAGATTATTTTGAATTACGCGTTGGATAGATCGGCTTCGTCGGTACGGATGATCGCGACGATCGCTGCACCTTGCAGTGCACCGAGACTGGCGCCGACATCGAACAGGTCTTGGTCGCTGACGCCGGGTTTCACATTGGAATACCGCAGTGTTTTGAACTGGGCAGCACCGCTGGCGCTGGTTCCATTGGCGATCTTGATGCCGATGCGGGATTCCTGGGGCGTTTTCACAACTGCCATGAGGGTTCCTCCTTTCGAGAAACTTGCCGTTTCCCTGTTTATTTATCAAAAAGCATTACGCTTTTCGAACAAAATAAATGGGACACGCCATGGCTGACGTGTCCCCGTGCACTGGGGATGGCACATTTATATGGCAACCGCAGGGTAATTAATCCTGCAGGTAAGCCCGCTGTTTCTTGCTCCATCCCCATAAAGCCTATTCAGTTTTTGTTTACAGCCTTATTATACACCCACTTATCCGTGCGTGAACGCCTTGGGCAATAAATATTGAACTTTTTTTGCGTATTCTTCCACCGCCACGGCAATCGCCGCTCCCATCCGCCATTGCTCCAGTGAATCGGTCATCATTTCGCGGTCGAGCCGATTGGAAATGAAGCCGCACTCCAATAGAGCCGCCGGGGCCAGGGTCTCGCGCAGCACCTGAAAATTGGCCGTCTTTACCCCCCGATCCTCGGTCAGCATGGCATCGGTCATGCAAAACTGCAGGCAGCGCGCCCAGATCTCGCCCAGACGACTGCCGGGGTAATAATAGGTTTCAGTGCCGTCCGCCTCTTCCCGTTCGCTGCTGTTGCAGTGAATGCTGAGGAACAGGTCTGCCTTGTAATCGTTGGAACATTCGGCGCGAAAGGCCAGTTCATCGTTTTCGATCCGCTTGCCACGGGTGATGGTGGACAGGTGCCCGTAATATTTCAGCTCGCGCTGGGCAAACCGGGCTACGTACCAGTTGATGTCGGCTTCAATCACTCCACCGGCGCAAGCGCCCGGTTCAAAAGGGCCGGAGTGGCCCGGGTCCAAACAAATTCTCATGGTTAACTCCTCCTGTTTGTTCGTTTATTTTTTCCATCCGGCTGTCAGCGCCTTGATCGCTTCCGCCATACCGGACAGCTCCAATGCTTTTTCATTTTCACGGTTCTGTTGTTTCTGGTTGCGCATCGACTCATAGATTCGCAAAAAATGCGCCCGGTCGGTTTCCGGATTTTCGCCCATGCACAGTTGCCGCCAGCCAATCGACTGGGCTGCCCTGCGCACCAGTTCGCAGCTATAGACCGGCGCCCGGTACGGCCCCGCGCTTTGGATCAGTTGACTGACTTCACCCCAAGCCTGGGCCGCAGTCGGCAGTTTTTCCGTCTGGGGGTCCAGTTCGCCGGCGGCTTCCACGATCGACACAATTGTCGGGAAAAACTGCGAGGTCCGGCATACTTTGACCAGCGCCGCCTTGGCGAGCGCAAACGGGATGTCTTTCAGCATCAAAAACCAGGCTTTTACTACCGGATCGGGATCTTTTTCCTGTGCTGACGGATAGGCCGCCGTGGCCAGCATCACCAGCGATACGACTTCACTCCGGGTCATCGTTTTCACCTGCTTTGGCCAGTTCCACCAGCCGGTTCATCGCATAGGAATGGTACAGCGGCGCAGGCGTCGGTTCGTCTTCCCAGCGTCTGCCGTTTAGCCAGGTGGCTGCCAGAGGAATATACTGCCCATGGTCTTTGGCCCATTGCGCCGAGGCAATCGCTCTTTGCAGCCCGTCGGTGATCTCGGCGAACGTCTCGCTATCCGGGTTGAGTTTGCGCCACACTTTCTTTGCATCCTGTTTGGCCGATTTTTTCGGATACTTTTGCCAAAACAGATCAAACCGCGTTGCGGAGTTCTGATTGGATTGGGATTCGGATTCGGATTTAGATTCGGATTGGATTGGATTACGGGGACATCTGTCATCCATTGCCGGCAATTGATTTCCGTCGTCATCCGACGGCGCCGGGTATTTGCTCCGCTGGGCCCGTATCTGTTGATGCGAATGCCAATTTTTGATCTGCAGGAACTCGTGACCATTTTGATAAAGAAAAATAAAATCGCCTTTGACTAGCTCGGTCAGCGCCTGTTGGATGTCCGTCTCGTGTAGTGCGCCGATCTTCAGCGGAAAGCAACGCGCCAGCAAAACCGCTGGTCTGCCGTCCATCCGGCCATAGTCGTCGCAGTTGACGATTAGCCGGTAAAAAAAGCATTCGGCCAGCAAGGATAACCTGTCGACTGTTTCTGAAGTGGTGATCGACTCTTTGAGAATTCTATTAGGCATGTTACCTCCCCCTTTCTTTCAGTCGTTTATTCACACTAAAATGTGTGTGTTTTAGCTAAAAAATAAGCAGTCTATACTGGCGCCGTAAAACCGTGACATTCGATCAGCCAGTACCAGACCGGGGTATCGCTTTTTATTTTCGAGCATGGTCCAATACGCTAATGATATTGAAAAAATGTCTGCCGCTTGCTGTTTTGTCAGTTGAAACATTCTACGATAATAACCCAACACATTTTCACCTCCTTTCAAAAATTCCCAACGATAACAAAAGTATACGCCCATTTTTTTGGAAATACAATAAAATTCAAAGACAAATCCAATATATTTTCACACATTTATTCATTGCATTTTGTGCGTGTTTTTGGTAGAGTAATGCTACGCATAAATAATAACTAGCGAAAATAAAGGAGGACGGACAATGTCACTGGGAACACGCTTGCATAGCCTGAGAAAAGAACGTGGATACTCGCGGGAGAATGCCGCCGCCATGTTGGGAGTCAGTTTTTCCGCCCTTGAAAAGTGGGAAACTGACAAACGACGTCCTACCCTGCTCAAAGCGAAACAACTGGCCGATTTTTATGGCATGACGGTATCGGAATTGGTCGGCAACACGTTGACATTTAAAGAAGAAAAAAAGCAGAAAACCAACCTGGCCCAAAAATATAGCCGGATTCTCGCCGCCCTCGAAAAAATGGACGAATCGATGGTCAGTGAGTTGACCGAGCGAATCGAAGCAATGGCCCCCCTGTTCGCCGCCAAGAAGCCATAAGAAAAGAGCAGGCGCACCTGCTCTTTTTCTATATCCGACTAATGACCTTGCCCAACTTAAAGGGAGAGGCAAGATTTTTTCGCCTCTCCCTTTAAGCTGAGGAAGTGTAGACTGTGTCATCAAAAGGCGCTACAAGCCCCTTTGGGGGGAAGGCTTATAGTGCAGAAAGTTTCTGAACCAGCTTTTCAAACATGACTGTCACATCCTGTTCGGTCGGAACAACGAGGTTAGTCAAGATGCCGTTGCCTGCAAGGGCGTTTTTTGTCATTTCCGGAATGGCTGCCTGCAAGGCGGCAGGTTCAGGAAAGAACTTTGCTTTGGCTTGTGCCCAGATTCCGAACAGGTCATTATAGCCGTTGACGATATCGACAGCTTCTGCGGCCAGCGCTTGCTTTCCTTTGTGAGGGTCGGCGCCGAGAGCGACAGCGACTTTCGCATAACGATCTTGCGCGAAATCCAATCCGAATTCCATAACGAAGGGTAACAACAGGGCTATGCTCAAGCCATGCGGCACGTGAAACTTTGCCCCCAAGGCTCGTCCGCCGGCGTGGGCCAGATTGGTGGAAGCATTTGAGAAGGCGATTCCGGCAAAGCAACTGGCAAGGGACATCTGCTGACGGGCGTCTTGGTTGTCTGGTTCGTTAAATGCCAGGCGCAACGACTGCCCAACCATTTTCATGGCTTCATAGGCGTACATGTCAGTCATCCGATTGGCCTTGTTTGATACATATGCCTCCATAGCATGCGCCAAGGCATCCATGCCGGTGGACGCAGTCAAAGCGGCAGGCAAGGTGAGCATCAGTTCTGGGTCAAGCACCGCAATATCCGGAACAAAGGCCGGGTGTCCAGGATTTTCCTTGATTCCGGTTGCAACATTTGTGATCACTGAGACGCGGGTTGCTTCCGATCCGGTGCCTGCAGTTGTCGGAACCGCAACGAACGGCAGACGGGCGAGGCAAGGTCGCGTCGGGATATCGGCAAAGGCCAGACCGGGATTTGCGAACATAAGGTTGATACCTTTGGCAGCATCGATCGCACTGCCGCCGCCAACAGCAAGAAGACAGTCGCACTTGGAAGAACTGGCGATAGCAACGCCTGCAGCTACGTTGTCGGAGGTCGGTTCACCGACAATATCGGTGTAAAAAACAAACTTCATTGGGGCGGCAGTCAAAATCGATTCCAGTTTTGCTTGCAATCCGACTGCCGGCGAAGCTAAATACGCATCCATCACAACTAACACAGTTTTTCCGCCCAGTGTCTGAAGCAGTTCACCGCTTTGCTTGATACTGCCCAATCCTGTTTCTATTCGCTTCGGCGCCAAAAAAGTTGCCATTCTCATCTACTCCTTTATATCCCAATGTATCCAATTGTTCTATGCCCGAATCGTCTTTAACTGCTTCAACAACGGCAGGACAACCGTGAATAACAGCGTCGCGATGGAAAGCACCATAATTACTCCGCTGATCGGCCGCAGAAAGAAGACTGTCCAGTCATTGTTGAAGCTAATCATGGTGGTCATGAAATTGCGCTCCGCCATGCCGCCCAAGATCGACCCGAGCACCATGGGTGCGATGGGAAAGCCATACTTGTCCATGAGGTACCCGATTAGTCCGAACGCGATCATCATCCAAACATCGGAAATACTGTTGCGGATGGTGAAGGCGCCGACGAAGCAAAGGACCATAATAAAAGCTGACACGACGGCTTCCGGCGCATCCAGGACTTTTACCAATGGTTTGACGGCAAGATAGCCGATCAATGCCATGAGGAACAGGCCCACGAACACGGACGCGAAAATCGTGTATACCATCTCCGGGTTGCTGATAAATATCTGCGGCCCCGGCTGGATGCCGTGGAGAAGAAACGCGCCAAGAATAACGGCGGTCGCGCCGCTGCCGGGAATACCGAGCGTCAGCAGGTGCAGAAGAGCGCCGCCGACGGAAGCGGTAGCCGCAGCTTGGGCGGCGATGATGCCTTCCGGTGCGCCCTTGCCCATTTGGGCACGGTTTTTCGAAACCTGCTTTTCAATGCCATACGAGACAAAGGAGGCAACGGTGGCGCCGGCGCCTGGCCCAGCTCCGACAAAAGTTCCGATTGAAATGCCGCGTATAAAGGTCGGCAATTTTTCCTTGACTTCGTTCCAGGAAGGCAGGTTTGTTTTGATTTCACCAATTTCCTTAAGCGTAGGCGAAGTGAAACCTTCTTCGAGCCGGGAGATTACTTCAGCAAGGGCATAGGCGCCCACCATGACGGTGAGATAATCGATCCCGTCACGCAGGATGGGTGATCCGAAAGAAAATCGCTCAGTGCCAAAAATATCGTCCACGCCGACACTTGCGATCAATAAACCGAAAAGCATCGACATCAGGGCATGGAGGGTGGAAGACCGGCCGAGCACGACCACTCCCGCCAGGCCCATGAAAACGATGGCGAAGTACTCCGGCGTGGAGAAGCTGAGCGCAAACTTGGCAAAAGGCTCAGATACGGCGACCATGAGGATGAACGCGGCCATCCCGCCTGAAAAGGCGGCGTATAGAGTCCAGCCCAGTGCTTTGCCGGCTTCGCCCCGACGAGCCATCGGATAGCCGTCCCAAAGCAGCGGGACATGAATCGGTTCGCCCGGAATCTTGAACAAAATGGACGTGAAGGCGCCGCCGTATGTACCGGCAAGATATACCGCCGTGAGCAGTATTATCGCTTGGGTAGGCTGCATGCTGTAGGTGAACGGCAGCAGAAGTACAACGCCCATTACCAGTGTCAGTCCAGGCAGTACGCCTACGATCAGACCGACCAACAGGCCTGCTACAAGAAAGAAAATGGTCATGGGATTCAAGACGTTAATCAGTCCGCCCCCAAGATTGAGCAAAATATCAATCATATGGATTTCAGTCCCCCTCTACTCAATGCCCAGGATACGATACAGGAAGAACGTGAGTTGGTCGAAAGGCGGTACGCCGATAGGCAAGGACACGTAGACGACCTTGACGAAAATCAGCAACAGCGTCACAGTTCCAACAGCGCTCCCCAGCCAGATGATCGCATGCTTGCGATAACGACCGAGGTACATGAAAATCACCAGATACGCGTACGAGGTCAGAACAAAACCCAAGCTGTCGGCCAGCGCAACATAGGCTACAGTCAGTGCCATCCCCATAGCAAGAAGTTTCGGATATTTGACAGGTTCTTTTTCCTGCTCCGTCACAACTGAGCCAGTTATTTCCTCTTCCTCTTCCGGGGGGGGGGTCACGCCGGCAAGCAGTGAGCTTTTCGCATCAAGTTTGCATCCGGCAACCAGACCGCAGATTATGTCAAGTGCGGCAAGCAGAATCAGTAAACCCAGGATTACTTTCGGCCAGAAATCGGGTCCAATACGGCCGGGCTTTAACACAAACTCAAAGTGCATGGCCATGTTGTACAAATATAGAGCCACTATCAGCAACACTACGGAAAAAGCTTTTTCCTTTAGTGACTGAAGAATTCGGGCAGATTGCATCGACTTCACCTCATTGTTTACTACTACTTCTTGGTAAGAAAACTATTCATGGTATCCAGTTCTTTTTTCATGAAGGCTGCAGCTTCGCCGGGGCCAACATAACTATCTTTGGAAGCGTATTGCTCCACGAGGAATTTTTGATATTCCGGCGAATCATAGACCTTCTTGAAAGAGTCGGCAAGCAGTTTTACCCTGGCCGGATCGGTTCCCGCCTTGATAATGATCGAGCGAAATTGCGGCAGAAAGATGTTGTACCCAAGTTCTTTTGAGCAGGGAACATCGGGAAAGGCTGCGAGCCGTTGCTCGTCGAAGATGATCAGGGGGCGGATCTGTTTGCCTTCGAGATATTGCCTGACGTCACCGGCTTGCTCATACAGCAGGTCGACGTGTCCACCCAGGACGGAAGTGTACCGTTCGCCAGGATTGGGAAAAGGAACTCCAATCACATCAATGCCCTTGGATTTCAGGTATTGGAGCGTGATGTCGTCCACGCTTCCTTCGCCGAGGATCCCGACTTTATATTTTCCGGGGCTGGCTTTGGCTGCTTTTTCAAAATCAGCCCATGTTTTGAAAGGTCCATCCGCTTTCGCAAACAGATAGGACGGAACTTTCATCATGACAGCCACCGGAGCAAAATCTTCCAGCTTCCAGGCCGCTTTACCTGTCGTCATTACCGCGTGTGTGTCGGCGATATAGACGGAAATGGAATACCCTTCCGTACTGCCGGCAAGCAGTTTCGCCATGCCGGTCGCGCCGGTGGCCCCTGCGACGTTAAGAATCGGCAGGGAGACCTTGAGTGTTTTTTCGGCATTTTTTCCGGCAAGACGAGCCATCTGGTCTGCGCCGCCGCCTGGGCCCCAGGGAACAATAAATTCAATCGGGCGGGTAGGATATTTTGCAGCTGCTGCGGCCGGGGCAGCTTGCTTACCGTCGGAACTGCTCTGCCCGCCTCCACCGCAACCGGCGATGAACGCACTCAATATGGCTGTTAAAAACACTGCGACCATCAAAATTGTTCGCTTTTGCATCCGCATTTCACATTTCTCCCTTATTATTTTTTGTCAACTCCTGCTTGCGGTCTCTATTGCGGCAAGCTTCCCTACCAATTTTTCAAACATGGTGGTAACATCCTTTGCTATTTTGCCAGCATTAACTCGCCAAACAATTCTTGATCGGTCGGTTGATTCGCCGCGATCGGCGCTGAGACCCATGTAATATTCAGCATTTTCTTCCAGGTGAAATTTTCCGACGAGATATTGCCTCCCCAGGTGCCGCAACCGAGTATCACCGTCATCGGCATTCCGTTCGTCCATGCGCCGGCGTTGGACAAGCACTGGGGTTGTCTGACCATGACCCGGCTGGTTTTAGTTTGTAAAGATAACGCCAGTATATGGTCGTCGTTAAAGGAATGGATGCCGCAGGAATGGCCTTCGCCTTGATAAGTTGTAATCGCATTCACCATATCGATGGCATCCTGGAACTGATCATATTTGTAAAGCGTAACAACCATCGATATTTTCTCTCCGGAGAAAAGATATTCTGGACCAATACCGGTTTCTTCCACCATAAAGAATTTGCGATCCGCCGGGATGGTTAGCCCGGCAATTTTTGCAATTTTTTCGAGAGATTGACCCACTATCGCGCCGCTCAGCTTGCCATCCGGCCACATCCCGGCCTGGAGTTTTGCTTTTTCTTCGGCGTTTACGAGGTATCCGCCTTCGTTCTTCAAGCAATTGATCATTTCATCGTACATGCTTTGCTGAATAACCAACGAATTTTCAGTTGAGCAACTTGTTGCCAGGTCGAAGGTTTTGCTTCGCATCACCTTGTTGGCGGCGTCCTTGAGATCAGCGGTTTCATCGACCACTACAGCCGCATTGCCTTGTCCCACTCCATAGGATGGAGTACCTGAAGAATACGCGGCTTTAACTAAAGCGCCGCCGCCTGTGGCAACAACTAAATCGACTTGTTTCATCAGCTCATTTGTCGCCTCCAGGGACGATTCTTCCACGGCGATGATCAAGTCTTCCGGGGCGCCATATTTTTTAAGTGTTTCCCGCATCAGATTTACAATAACGGTGTTGGTCTTCACTGCTCGCGGATGGGGTGCCAGAACAATGGCATTTCTCGTTTTAATCGCCATGATTGATTTTAATACCGGGGTTGCTTCGGGATTGGTCATGGGTAGAACGCCACCCACTACGCCGACGGGTTTGGCGATTTTGTAAAGACCCTTCTTTTCGTCTCTTTCAATCACACCAACAGACTTTTCGCCTTTCATATCGCGGAGGACGCCTCTTAATTTTCCTTGTAGCTTCGCAAATTTTCCATCGTAATTTCCCAATTTTGTTTCTTCTACAGCCATTTGTGCGATCTGCTGGGCGGGTCCGCCTTCTTTTACAAGGTCCCAGACGATGGCGGTTACTAGTTCATCTACTTTTTCCTGCGTAAAATTTTCAGCTACTCTTTGCGCTATTCTCGCTCTTTCAACTAAACCGGCAATGTAGTCTTGCGTTGTTGATTCCATAATCACTATTTGCCTCCTCGTATCCTTGTTTACTATTAGTCGATGGTTTTCGTTCGAGCATCTGGTCCCGTGATCAAAGGTTTTGCTGACAGCGATCAGTCGGCAAAATAAACCGGTGAAATATTCGCCCGTAAAATAGCCAGTTCCATTTCAGTCGGAGCAGCAGTTACCGGAACATTTTCAGGGATCAGCAATTCAAAGCCGGTGTTTTCGATGACTTGTTCGACAGTAACACCAGGATGCACTGACAGCAGCATCATTCGTTTGCTTTCCGGTTCAAAACCAAGGACAGCCAGATCGCTGATCACTTTGTCCGGGCCGCCGCCGATGAGTCCGGCTTCGAAGCGGGAGTTGCCGCCGCTCAGGAAACCAGGGCTTGTGATGTAATCCACGTTCTCCATGAAACGACGCTTTTCATGCTTCATGATGATCATCACCCGCTTGGCGCAAGACGCGATTACATTTGCACCGCCGCTGCCAGGGAATCGTTTCTTCGGATTATGATAGTCGCCCATCACAGTGGCATTCAAATTACCAAACTTGTCGATCTGGGCGCCACCCAGAAAGCCAACGTCGGCCAGTCCCTTATGAACCAAAAACCCTAACCCTTCCAGCGTGTTGGCGACGAAAGCGGGCCGGGCTGCGCCGGTCAATCTCGGATCAGCAACAGAAAGAACGGTATGCTTGGGCTTTACATCGCCGATACCAGTCTCAACGACGTAATAACAGTTGGGGGCATGTGAAAGCTTGGCCACGGTGGTTGCCGCCATCGGCAGTCCCGTTCCGGCGACCACGACATCGTTGTCTTTTAGTTGCCGCGCCGCAGCGATGATCATGAATTCTTTGAGATTGTACTCGCCAGGAGCCCTTTCGGTTACTTGCTTGTTACCGGCGACGAGTTCTGAAGTATATGCGGAATAACCAAGTTTGGGTTGAATGGTTAACCGCTGGTACGTTTTGTGTGTTCCTGCAATTTCAAGATATTCTTCAAAATCCTTTACGCCGCGGACGTATTTGTCAAGGTAAGCGTTGAAAGTTTCCGGCGTGTCCGCTGACTTTTGATAGAATTTCAGGGCTTCATAGTCGTAGTCGTAACAACCCTGAACAGAGGTGGGATAAGCTCCCCACGGGCAGTGCACAACAGCGCTGACACGGTAACCTGGAATGATGGTGCGGTGGGGTTCATTTCTGATCTGCTCATTGCTGAGCAATTCTTCCGTAACGATGATGATTTTTTTAGAAGCTTTGGCAATGAACTCGTCAGAGAAAGCGGTGCCATCGATCTGACAGTTTCCCTGTTCGTCGGCCCGAGTGACGTGAACGACCGCCACATCCGGCAGGCAGGCAGGAACAAGCGCCACTTTCTGATCTGTGAAAGGGCAGTTCATCAATTCAAACTTTTTCGCCTCAGCAACTTTATAGGATAACAAATCAGACCCGAGCATCGATTTCGTGGGGATGAAAGGCATGCCCAGCGCACCTGCCAGATAGCGGAATGTCATGGCGCCAT
Organism: uncultured Veillonellaceae bacterium; assembly: GCA_964521625.1. GTDB lineage: Bacteria > Bacillota > Negativicutes > UBA1444 > UBA1444 > UBA1444. The sequence goes on from CAZFSM010000016.1 coordinate 71,318, forward strand.
GCTCATAGTCTTCGGACTTAAGCGTTTTGTTCTGAACTGCGCGGCAGAAGTTCTTCGGCAATCCCAGGCGTTCCATGTTGAGACAGCCGGATTCGACCTGACTGACTAATCCTGCGCCGATTAAGATATCGACCGAATACGATGGATTTACGCTGGACACTCGAAGATCTCCTATCTTGTTCCGGATGATTTCATGAGAGATCGACATTGCATTTCGATTGAGTGAAAATCCTCCGAACGCGATGTGGGAACCGGGGTGGATGAACATTTTCGTTGCTTCGCTTACGGTCATTAGCTTGCTGCTTGTTGGCAAAAAACTTTCCTCCTTTGTTAATTTTTCGCAGTAGAGTCAACGTGAAATAAATCACATGACGTGACAAAAAAAACCGCTTCATCTTTGAGCGTACTGTTAAGAACATTTTACAAGCTTATTTGCAACACGCATTTTCATCTCTTATCGCATCATAAGTATAATATTTACTTATAATGATAGTCAATATATTTTATGCGAAAATTTACAATATATTATAATTTTTTGTTTGTTTACTAAAGTAATATATTTTATAAATAATCACATTAAAATTATTTTTATTGTCGGTTTGTCAATATTTTAGTCATGTGTCATAATAGGAATAGATTTCAAAAATGAAAGAGGGATAATCTTGAATATCTCGCATTTTCAAACTTTTATCCAGGTCGTAGCAGAGGGCGGTTTTGCAGGAGCGGCAAAAAAACTTGAGCTAACACAGCCTGCAGTTACGTTGCATATACAAAAGCTTGAAGACGCGCTGGGTGTGCTTCTGTTTACCAGGCAAGGCAGAGGATTTGAACTGACCGAAGCAGGCAAGGCGGTATTTACCGGTGCCCAGCAGGTCGCGAAAGAACTCGTTAATTTTGAATCTTCTCTCGAAAAACGCCTATCTGATTTGAAACGTAGCGTGACAATAGGAGCAGGTCCTTTGACTTCGGCGTTTGTTTTGCCCCATGTGATTGCTTCCTTTGGCCGCGAACATCCGGATATCGATGTAAAGGCCGAAGCTTCTGAAACTTCAATGATTATCCGCGGTGTTATCGACCACACTTTTGATTTGGGGGTGGTCGGGGTCATGGTTGATCAGGAGAAAGTATCTTTAGAAGAATGGATCGAAGACGAATTGGTGCTTATCGTTACCCCCGATCACCCATTTACCCGCTATGGAATCATCGGCGCCGAGGATCTGCTTGGTCAACAGTTTATCTGGCAGGATCGGGTTACCGGCATCCGGCAGTTTATTCAGATGAAGTGTGCGGAAAGAAAAGTGAATCTGGATTTTTCCTGCTGCAAAGAGGTCGGTGGCATCGAATCAGTTCTCAACAGCGTGAATGCCGGCCTGGGCATATCTTTTATTTCGAAAGTCGCGGCAGCCATGGCGATTGAACTCGGAAAGGTCGTTCGCATTCCGATTGAAGACTGTTGCCTGATACGCAAGATTTATCTTGTATCCAAAAAAACCAAAAAACTGCTCCCGGTTGTTGAGCAGTTTCGCTTGCATATGCTCCAATATCAGTTGCCAAAGGATCAGGCTCCTACCTGCAAGCCCCCGGTCTAATCTGGGGGAGAAGCTCAAACAGTAACGCCAAAATTGATTGTCAACACGCTGACATTCAATGAAAAAAAACCGATAAAAAGAGAGCAGGCTGTCGCACCTGCTCTCTTTTTATCGGTTTAAGGCTAATTACTGAGGGGGTTGTTCACGCGCCCCATGAACAGGATCGAACCGGTTTCATTGTGCCGGATCAGGAACAGGAACGGACGATCCGCCTTGAACACCGGCTTGTGCAGCACGGCTTTGGTTCCCACCACAACTGCGGTGGCTGCCGCCGCTTCGCTGCCCTCTTCGTTCACTTCAATGATCGCTTTGTGAATCACTTTGGTGATATACAGGTCTTTGTGACCCGATATGCCGGAGAAATCGGCTGGCGGCAGGGCAAAGGCATCGACCATGCCCATGCCTGACAACAGGTCTTTCAGTTCGTATTGAGTCTCAAACTTGAATTTCGGCAGATAGATATCGACCTCCCGCTCGCTCACCATGCCGGTCCACTCGGCCAGACGCGCCGCATCCAGTTTGGCGTCCAGGTCAGCCATATTGGTTTTGGGCAGCAGCAGGACCATCGACAGCTCTTTGCCGACATAAGGCAGTTCCAGCACTTTTACATCGTCATTTTCGGCAAACAGAAAATCGCCGTTTTGCCGCATCATCGGTACGTCGATGGTTTTGTCGGCGCTTAACTGGAACGGCATTGGTTTTGTCATGTCCGGTTTGAACTTCGTCGCCCAGTCGCCTTTGAAATAGATGGCGTTGGTCAGCACCAGCCGGGTTAGTTCGGTCAGCGATCCCTTCGCCAACAGGTCTTTGATCTTGTTGGCGGTTTTTTGCTCGACCCAATTGTTAATGGTTTCGCGGCTCGTTTCGGTCGCATTGGCGAAGTCAACCGTGTTAAAGCCGCCGTCATAGTACTTTTTCACCAATTCGAGAAACTCCGGTTGGAAAGCGTATCCCTGCTGTCCCCACAAGGCATTGGAGATTTCCAGTCGGTAATTTTTGTTGTCCGATTTCAGTGCGGCGGCCAATGCGCCAAACGCCGCGTGCTGGTCAGCCGGCGCCAGTTTGAAACGCAGCGTATCGGCCATTTGCCGGGCGGTTTCGCCCCGCGCGCCAGCGTAGGTCATCGACAGCGCAGTCGAAATGCTAAGCGGCGAAAAGAAAATGTTGCCGGCTTCGCCTGATGCGCCGGCTTTTTTATACATCTCTACGGCAAACTCCGAATTTCCGTACACCACTGCCCGTAGATTCGGGTTGTCTTTTTGCGGAATGCCTGCGGCCACGCCCGCCATACCGCCCAATACGCATTGCACCAGCAGGAACATTCCCGCAAGGAGTCCGGCAGTTAGCTTGTGTCTCATCGTCAACATCCTCCTCGAAATTTGCTTTCATCTGGTTAAACGCAAGAATGACGTTTTGGTAACGCGGGGTGCATCACTTGTTCTTATTGCGGTCCTGTTGCATATAGGCCCCAAGTTCCTCAAATATTATAGAAACTCCCTTATCAATTTCTGCTTCCGTTGTTCTCGCCACACTAAGACGAATTCCATTTTGCTGCCAACATGGCTCGATGAAACATTCACTCCCTGGAGTTACTATCACACCTCGTTTTTTCAGATTCTCGACAAATTTCATTTCCTTGATCTGCGGCGGCAATTTCAAATACGAATAGAAACCGCTTTCGCCTCCGATCCAGGTTGCCCCATATACTTCCGCTTCAGCAAAGCGTCGCTTAAGACAGTCCAGTCTGCGCGTCGCTTCCTTTTTCATCGACGCCGCATGTTTTTTCAGCACATTGCTGCGAATATAAATTTCCAGCGTCGCCTGTGACACCATCGACGGTGAAAAATATGAATGATAATATGATTTTTTCACCTGTTCCTCAAATACTGGAAGCAACTGCATAGGAATAACCGTAATGCCAATGCGTAGCCAGGGTATTATTTTGATGAAACTTTTCAAATAAATATGCCGCTGCCGGTCGCCATAGGAATATATGGGATCGCCGCAATTTCCGAACCGGATATCGCCAAAATAATCGTCTTCTACGATATATACATCATATTTTTCAGCCAACTGAGCAATTGCCTTGCGCAGTTCTTTTGAATAACAAGTCCCCAGCGGATTATGGCTGCTTGGAACAGTATAAAAAAACTTAATTTCTTCACTTTTAAACAATCGCTCTAGTTCGGCTATATCGATGCCGGTTTCGTCACGTTTTATACCGATGACCCGGGCGCCGCTGCTCTTTAAAAACCAGTTGTAATAGCGAAACGTAGGTTGCTCTATCAAGATGACCTCCTTACGATTGGGAAAAATCATCTGCGTTAAAAGCGTCAACGCTTGCTGCACCCCAAGATTGACAAATATATTATCCGGCGGTGTAAAAACTTGAAAATCAGCAAGATACTTTGACAATAGCTTGCGCAAGGACGGCGCGCCATACATTTCATGCCACTCCGCGCTATTTTCATTGCAAATATCAACCGCTCGGTCAAGGCAGTGTTTTAAGTCAGGCGCATGAATTTTTCCCATCCGTGGATTTCCTCTGGCAAAATCGATCATGCTGCAGCCGACTGGTTCAACCTTTAGCTTATTTTCTAAGACATAGCACCCACTTTGGGGAACCGAATAGACCAAATGATTACTCTTTAATAAGTCGTATGCTTTCACTGTCGTGTTTTTACTCACCTTATAAGCAAGACACAATTCGCGTACCGACGGCAGCCGCTCACGTGGCCGAAACTGCCCATCCCTAATGCTCTTCTCGATATCCGCCGCAATCTGTTCGTATGCTCTCTTCATCACTGACCCTCCAACTGTACCGATACAGTTTAAGCATAACACAATTGTTCACAATATTCTTCAACGTTATAATGAATATAATCTATACTCTTAAACAGGGAGGCAGCACCATAACACGCTGGAATTTTCTTCTCAACATCTCGCATATCCTTATTGACGGACTCTTTGACAGTGTGCCCATGTTGCTTTCTTTCATCGCCATCTCCTTCGCCGTCAATGAAAAGGAAACCGGCTTAATAATATCGCTTGCCATGATGGGAACAACGTTGTTCGGACTATCCAGCAAGATTTTTTTGCGTCATTTCAACTTTTGGGGCACTGTGAGTTTGATTGTCTTGATATATGGCATTGGTTTTTTCATTGCAGCCTTTTCCGCTTCGCTCCATCTTACAGGCTTTTGTTTTATCATCGCGCTTTCTGGATACGGCGCATTTCACAACATCGCTTTTTCATATCTTACCTCAATGACGCCTCGCCTGCGTTTAGGCCAAACAATCGGTAAGTTCACCGCCATCGGCGACCTCGGCCGCATCCCGTTCACCTCGGTGGCCACTGTTATGTCCGCCATGCCAGTTTTAGGTTTTTCCGGTTGGCGTATTATTTGTCTAATTTACGGCCTTGGCGCGCTGCTATTTTCCGCTTATCTTTTTTCTACCGCCTTGGGCCAAGAAAAAACCAGCGGTCTTTCGTCAACAACGTCTATGAAACAAAGTTTTCCTTCTTTTTCGCTGCTAGGAAAGCGCCAATATGCACTCCCTATAAGCGCCAGTCTTTTCGACGCTATTGCCAGCGATCACCTCTTTACTTTCTTGCCTTATCTTCTTATTACAAAAGGAATAGACCCGAAAATCATCGGCATGTTCGCCCTAGCTTTTACCTGTGGCTGTTTTCTCGGGAAAATAGCCTGCGGAAAATTAGTCGATCGCTTCGGAACACGAAAAACATTTGTCATATCAGAACTACTAATGCTGGTCTTGCTGACGCTGCTTGTCTTAATGAGTCAACTATTCATTGTTATTAGCATTTCCTTGTTGCTCGGCTTTGTAACCAAAGGCACCGTGCCCGTAATCCAGTCCATTCTCGGCGAATCGGTTGGTGACAACAACCTCTCCGAAGACATTTTTTCGCTTAACACTTTTTTCCGCGGCAGCATGGGCATGATCACACCTTTTCTTTTCGGCTACATTTCCTCCGCTTTCGATATAATTTGGATTTACGCCCTGATGGGCCTCGCCGCCTTCTGTTCCGTGCTCACCATTTTGCTAATGAACCATCTTCGTCCGATAACACCGCTTATGTAATTGGGTACTAATCAGCTAATACGAACCGGAAAACGGAAAAACTTCCTAAAAGACGATCGGCGATACGGCGTTTTGCAGAACCCGGACAACGCTCCACGCAGCAATTGCACTGGTACGGGAATAGATGTTGAGTTCGGCGCTTACTTCCTCGCCTTGTATTTCGATCTTGTATTTATCGCCTTTAAAGCCCGGCACGGCGCTGATATTCATGGTGGTATTTTCCGGACCGGCGCTGGCAAGGGCGGTGGCGATCGCCACATTTACCTTGGTGGGCAAAAGAGTGATCGCCTCTTTAGTCGTGCCGCCAAATACCTGTCGCGCTGCAGTGATGTCCATAAGGTCATCGGTGAACAGCGGTGTATTGCGGAGCGAAGCCGGTGCTTTCTGCGCGCCGATGGAGGCGGTAACCGGGCTCATCAACGCGGCGGTGCGCAGGATGTCAAATCCACCTACGGCGCCACTGGCAATGTAAACGCGGCGCTCGTTGGCGGCGGCGGTATTTTTTATCCGTTCGTAAAAATCGCGCTCAGCGAAGGCGCCGATGGAAAGAACGACTAAGTTCGAACCGCCGTTCAAGACTTTTTCGCCGTATTCCTGCACTGCTTTTACTGATGCCGCTTCAGCCGTAAAATCGGCCTGCGTCGCCACAAGCTCGTCAATATCCGCACATGCTTTGCAGCCGTGGCGGTCGGCAAAATCCCGGGCTCGGTCATAGTCTCTGCCCAAAACGGCGATGAGTTGGTATTCCGGCAACAGACCCGTGTTCATGGCATTGGCAACGATTTCATTCAGATAACCGCAGCCAATAAGCGCTAGTTTGTATTTTTTCATGGGCTCCCTCGTTTCAAAATGATAATACAGTTCGCTGCTTTTTACAAAATGACTTTCAGGCAAACCCCCGTCGCGTCGTCCCGCAGCAAATCGCCCTCGTTCTCCAGCTCGTTTGGATGGTATTTCCACACAACTCCCCCTAATCCCTTTATCAGTTCAAGACGATAAAAAACCGGGCAAAATCACCTTACAGCAACCTCAACCGCTCATTTTCGACCCCGATTATTTTTAACGTAAAACATTTTAGCAATGAGCTTTAGAATCTATGCGACTTTCGCTAAACCATTGCTTAGACGCCATGACAATCCTGTTTTTCAGCTCAGTGCTGCCTAATATATCGGTGTTGTTGTCGACTCGCAAAAACTGCAAAAAGACGGCCCACTTGCAGGGGAATATGGGACCGCCTCTTTGCAAAGGCGAGCTGTGCCAATTCTTGCCCGAGCCGCTTAGCCGGTTTGCGTCGACAGAAAACTTCCTAGCGTCATTTGTTCGATTTGAGCCTGGTTCTCTTCAATGGCATCGATATGCCCGTCTTCATCGCTAAGAATACGCTCCAGAATCTCACGAGTGGCAAAATCCTTAACCTCGCCTGCCAGCTTGATTGCCTCGTTGTATGCCGCAATCGTGTTTTTTTCATGCTTGTGGTCATTTTTAAACATCTTGACCACGTCGCTGCCGATATGAATCTTATTCAATTCGCTGACGATAGGTTTCTCCTCCAGGAAGAGAATCCGGGAAATCAATATCCCTGCATGTTTCATTTCATCAATGGCTCTTTTTTCCATGCACGATGTACTGGTTGATAGCCGTCAATTCATCAGACAACTGCCCGTTCAGCGCTTCGATCAGTTTCGGATCGCCTTTCATTAACCATTACCTCTTTCACACTAATTAAGCTTTATCTGACAAGCGTAGCTTGTCAGATAAAGCTGGAACAACAAACTCTCGAATTATTCGAAAGCTACTTGACCATTTTGTTTTTTCATCATTGAACGGTTATTTTTCACCATCATCGTAGCCATCTGGTCTTTGGTCATCATTGCCATCGTCTTGTCGGTCATTGACGACAATTGGTCCGAAGTCATAGTGATCATCATCTTATCCATTGTTCCTTTGTACATCCCCATGGACATCTGGCTTTTGCATATCACTGCCATTTCATCCTGGGTCATACCCATCATCTGATCTTTCGTCATCGTCATGTCCGGAGCCGCAAATACCGTACTCATACTTGTCGCCATGATCAGGCAAACCATAGTAACCATAAATCGTTTCATCATACTTAACACCCCTTTTTCCATTTTACGTACAGGATTATTCAGGGGGGCAATAGCAAAAAACTGCGGCGTCGACTCAATGACAACCGCAGTTTTTGTTATGGAAAATCCGTTTGGGCCAGCTTATTTGCCAAATGCCTTAAGGGTGATCCCTTCCTTGTCAAAAGCGGCACGAATGGCAGCAACCATCTGCACTGCGCCCGGAGAATCCCCGTGCACGCAAATCGTTTGCGCATTGAGCGGGATAACTTTGCCGTCAATGGAGATGACCTGTTTTTCCTGCACCATCATCAAGACCCGTTTGACGACCTCATCAATATCGTGGATAACCGATCCCGGCAGTTTGCGTGACACCAAAGTTCCCTTCTCGGTATAGGCCCGATCGGCAAAGGCTTCCTCAACATAAGGGATTCCAGCATTTTGGGCAGCCACCACCATCTGGGAATTGGCAAGGCAGAGCATGTAAAGTTCCGGATTGACAGCTTTGATCGCGTCGGCAACCGCCATAGCGATTTCCAGATTGTCGCCGGCCATATTATAGAGAGCCCCATGCGCCTTGACGTGTTGCATCTTCAGGCCGGCTGCCTGACAAAAAGCATTCAGGGCTCCAATCTGATACATAACGGCATGCTTGGTTTCTTCCAATGACAGAGCCATGTTCCGACGGCCGAATCCAACCAGGTCCGGATAACCGGGGTGTGCCCCGACAGCTACGCCATGGGTTTTCGCCAAACTGATGGTCTTTGCCATGACATCGGGGTCAGATGCATGAAAACCGCAGGCTATATTTAGCGATGTCACGTGAGGCATCGCTTCCGCATCATAGCCCAAAGTATAGCTGCCAAAACTTTCTCCCATGTCGCAATTCATATCCATGGTCAACATCGTTATTCAACCTCCGTAATTTCAACTTTAAAGGACTGGCCATTGACAACCAGGTTCAGGAAACGAGCCGGATGAACAGCGGTCGTTGGCGCCACAGAAGCTGCAACCAGGGTTGCCAATTGTTCATAACGACGGTTTTCTTCCTGCAGCTCCCCAATAGCTTCTGCATCATCGCAAAGCCGGAACTTGACGGTATCATCCGGTTTCGCTTGACCGATCCGGTGGAAGTCGGGACCGATGACCGTGGCGATTTTGGTATAGCCACCGGTTGTACCGCAATCAGCCATCATGATAATCGGCTGCCCATTGCCAGGTACTTGCACCGCTCCGCGGCAAAGAGCATCCGATACAATATCCGCTTTCCCCAAGTGTTTCAGTTGGGGACCATCCAAGCGATATCCCATTCGATCCGCATCATTTGTCACCTTGTATTCACCTGCACACATCACCGACAAGGCGTCAGCATCGAACAGATCTTCCTGAGGACCAGCCATCACTCGAACCTCTATCGTTTCGGTATATTGGGGTATCCATTCGGCCGGAACGGCTATTGGAGCTCCCAGCACCTTGGCTTCGCCGACATGCAACAAATCGCCCGGTTTCAATACGCGACCCGAAAACCCGCCAACCGCCGCCTTTGTATAGGTGGAACGACTGCCCATCACTAGCGGGAGATCGATACCACCTGCAACTGCCATGTAGGCGCGACAGCCATTGCTGGCGAAACCGAGTTCCAAATCATCCCCTGCTTGCACGTCAACAGCCTGCCATAAAGAAACAGACCGGCTATTCAGTTTGGCCTCCATCGCCGCGCCGCAGATGGCAATACGCCCTGCTTTTTCAAGGCGATATTGACCGCCCAGCAGTGTCATTTCCAAAACGGCGCTGTCAGTCGGATTACCACAGAGAATATTTGCCATCCTTGCGGCGTAACGATCCATCACCCCGGCACGGGGCATGCCGAAGGCCAGGTAGTCCCAGCGTCCTTCGTCCTGGACCGTTGTCATCATGCCCGGGTGCACCACTGAAATCATTGACCAACACCTCCCCGCAACGGCTCCCACGGTTCGATCCGCGGCTGATATCTTCCGGCGGCGACCTCGCTCTCGATCGCTGCAAACTCTGCCGGAGAAACAGCCTCGAATTTCAGATAGTCCCCCGCCACATAGAGAAACGGCTTTGTTGATGACGGATTAAATACTTTCAGCGGAGTCCTGCCGATTAATTGCCAACCACCGGGGCTTTCCATTGGATAGAGACCGGTCTGCGTTCCGGCAATCCCCACAGACCCGGCCGGAATACAAGTACGGGGTTTTTCCAGGCGCGGTGCGGCGATTTTCTCCGACATGCCGCCCAGATAGGGAAATCCGGGTGTAAATCCAATCATGTAAAGTTTATAGGCTGTTGACGTATGGATAAGGATAACCTCTGCCGGATCGAGGCCGGTATGACTTGCAACAAACGGCAGGTCGGGCCCGAAATCTCCGCCATAACAGGTGGGTATGTAAACCACCCGGCATTGCTGTGTAGTAGCCGTATCGGCAGCTACCTTGGCATAAATGTTCTCGACACGAACTTTGATCTCGTTACGACTCACCTGCAGCGGATCGAAATAAATCATCAGCGACCGATAAGTTGGCACCACGGCATTAATCCCGCTGGTGAATTCCTGCTGCAAACTCGCGGCCAATCGATGCACGGTGGCGTTAATCTCCTGATCGATCGTCGTTCCGAGCTCGACGACAAGACCTGATTCGCCCTGGTTGCAAAATTTGATTCCTGCCAAGTTTACACCTCCCCTGTTCTCATGGTTTTTTTGCCGGTCAAATCACCGCATACCTATCATCCTTGACATCGCTGATAAACATATAGCCCGGTGCGTGCGTAATCATGATTTCCGGTTTGACTGCCATGGCAACCGCTTGGGGTGTGACACCACAAGCCCAAAACACAGGGATTTCTTCCGGCTTAATCTTCACTGCGTCGCCGAAATCCGGACGATTGATATCCTTGATGCCGATCAAGGAAGGATCGCCGATATGTATGGGAGAGCCATGCACGGCCGGAAATCGCGACGTAATCTGAACGGCCTTGATGACCTGCGACGGCAGGAGCGGACGCATGCTGACCACGGTTGGCCCGTGAAAAATACCGGCGGGTTTGCACTCTATGTTCGTAATATACATCGGCACGTTGCAGCCCTGTTCAATATGCCGGACAGGCAGTCCTGCTGCGAGCATCGGGGTTTCAAACGTGAAGCTGCACCCCAACAGAAAACCTACAAGGTCTTCCCGCCAATAATGATGCAGATCGGTGACTTCATCAGCCATGACCCCTTTTTTGTAAACGCGGTATTTGGGAATATCCGTACGGATATCGGCGCCAGGCGCAATCATTTTGGGTTCGCAGGATCCCGCCTCAATAACATCCAGAATAGGGCAGGGTTTGGGATTTCGCTGGGCAAAAATCATGAAGTCAAGGGCCAAGTCTTTGGGCAACATGGCAAGATTGGCCTGTGCATAGCCTTTCCCCAACCCAGAGGTCGGCGCCAGATGCTTGTTTTGACGAAATATCTCCCTGAGCTCCTTGGGGGACATCAACGACATATCTGCCATTTTCATTCCTCCTTTTAAATTCATTGGCCGCTGCACAGGTTTTACCCGCAACGGCCAATGAAACCCGGTTTACTTCCAGAGTGCCGCCATTCCCTGCAGGGAAGTGACTCCGGCATAAGCGGCGATTAAAGCGGCAACAATACCGGTCACCATCAACCAGGTGGGATGTTGATAATCCCCCACGATGTTTTTGTTCCGTGCGGCTAGCAGCATAGAGCCCAACGTAATGGGCAAAATCAGCCCGTTCAGTGAACCGACAAGAACAAGTATTGCAACCGGGCGGCCGACAAGAACGAACACCAGCGTAGAGATCGCGATGAAAGCCATAATGACATAAGAGTTGTTTTTATCGACAGTTTTCGACATGGACCGGAGGAAAGACACGCTGGTATATGCGGCGCCAACCACCGAAGTAATCGCGGCGGACCAGAGAACAACGCCAAAGAACTTGTAGCCCATATCGCCTGCGGCAATTTGGAATACGGAAGCCGGCGGGTTGCCTGCTGCCAGCTTGCCGCCTGCCATGACCACGCCAAGAGCGGCCAAAAACAGAATGACCCGCATGACGCCTGTAACTGCGATGCCCATGACGGCGCTTGTATTAACCTGCGCCAGATTCTCCTTGCCTACAATCCCTGCGTCAAGCAAACGATGGCCGCCGGCAAAGGTTATATATCCGCCGACTGTACCACCGACCAGCGTGATCATCGGTAACATGAGGGAGCCATAATCGGTGGGGAAGACTGAACTGACAATCGCCTGTCCGACTGGCGGCTGAGCTGCAAACATGACATAAGTGGTCAGAATAATCATGAGAGCGCCAAGAGCTTTCGCCACTTGATCCATCGCAGCACCTGCCTCTTTGGAAGCAAAAATCCCAATTGCAATCACACCGGAAATAATCGCTCCGGTTTCCACGCTCATGCCGAACAGAACGTTAAAGGCCAGGCCACAGCCGGCTACGTTGCCAATATTAAAGGCCAGACCACCGGCTACGATGAGAACCGCTATGAAGTGACCCAGTCCGGGTAGAACTTTGTTGGCAACATCCTGTCCGCGCATGCGGCTCATGGTGATGACCCGCCATACGTTCATTTGTGCGGCAATGTCGATCAGAATGGACGCCAGAATAGCGAAGGCAAAATCGGCCTTGAACTGATTCGTAAACACTGCTGTTTGTGTTAGGAACCCTGGACCGATCGCCGATGTAGCCATGATAAACGCCGCACCCATAAGGACCGACCAGTTTTTTTTCCCTGATGTGCCTGGTTTCGTGATAACAGGTTCTGCCATTGTTATGTCCTCCCTCATATTTCTTTTGCCGTTTTCGATTCGTTCCACTACTCTTTTTCCGATCCCCTCTTTCTCCAGTTATAATCTGCATCGAAAACCCTGTCCTACTATTTTCGGCGGGTCTCTTGCAGTGACCTCAAATCTGCAGTCGTATTAGCTTTGGATAAATTTCTGAAAATTTCGTTTACCTTTCATCGTAATCATAACAGCGAAAGTCATCAAACGTAAAATTGAAAGATTCAATAGACGGGTTCGATTTTATTGAACCGATTGATAATGGCGGTATTCCAGCCTTTTCACCCCGGTGTAAAAAAACAAAAAGGTCCTGATCCAAAGCGTTACGCTTCTATCAGAACCGTTATTCTACTCCTTTAGCCGGATATTTTTGCTTGGACCACTCTCCGAGCCGATACGGCACACCCTGGATTTTCATTCAGTCAATCAACGATCTCCTTTATGACCACATGATAGCGAACGTTGTCGATAACCATATCGACCTTTTTCTCCGGTACGGAACGAAATACTGCCGGCGCTTCTGCAAAAGAGTGAATCGCCCGCAAATAGATTTGGCGCTCAGCTCTTAGCGCATCAACGGCCTGTTGCTCATCGATTCTTTGCATTATTACCCGGTCACCCGGTTTTGCCTGGGCAAGTTTGGACAGATCCGGCCCTATCACCGCCCCAATTTTTGCATAGCCGCCGGTGGTCTGACGATCAGCCATCATGATGATCGGCAGGCCATGTGCCGGTATCTGGATGGCCCCCATTGGTAATGCATCCGAAATAATCACCGCTTTATCCAGATGCGTAATTTTCGGACCCTGAAGTCGATATCCCACACGATCAGCTTCCTCTGAAATCAAGTACTCGCTGTCAAAAAAGGTCGCGATTGCTTCCGGTGAAAACATATCATCCTGAGGTCCCAAAAGAACCCGCAGGGTAATGTTTTGGCTATAATCGGGAATATCCCCGGCACTTATCGAACGCAACCGCACATCAGATTCAAAGTCGCAACCAACATCCAGCAAATCGCCTTGCTGCAGGGCCCTGCCTTCCAATCCGCCGATTTTGGCAGGCGTGTAGGTGGACCGGCTGCCCAATACACTCGGTACATCAATGCCGCCCCGTATCGCCAGATAGGTTCTGAAACCGGTCGGTGCATAATCCAGCCGCAGTTCGCTGCCTGGGGTGACCTCGAATGAAGTCCAGTTCGCAACCCTCTTACCGTCTAATTCTGCCTGCATATCGGCACCGCAAATGGCCACGATCTGTGCATCATCAAATTTGAAAGCCGCTCCTAGCATACTCATTTCAATCATGGCGGCTTCCGGTTTGTTGCCGACAAGCAGATTGGCAAGCCGGAAGGCATATCGGTCCATCGCACCAGCCACCGGCATACCAAAAGCCTGATAGCCCCAGCGTCCCTGATCTTGAATGGTGGAAAAAAATCCAGGTTTCAATACGGTGATCATTCGACTGCTCCTTTGGTCATACTGATAGCACTGGAGTATAGGTCCCTTCATTCACCTCTTGCCTGATAGCAAAAAATTCCTCCACGGAAACGGACTCGAACTGAATGTAGCTGCCTGCGGTCAATAGAAACGGATTGACTGAATCTGGATTAAAGGCTTTCACCGGGGTCCGCCCAATCACTCGCCATCCGCCAGTGCTTTGGACCGTATAAAATCCGGTCTGACTGCCGGCAATCCCCACCGAACCTTCCGGAATTTTTGTTCGCAATTTCGACAATCGCGGAACCACGAGGGACTCCGGCAAATCGCCCAAGTAAGGGAAACCTGGTGTAAAACCAAGCATATAGGCCAGATATGCTCTTGAAGTATGGATATTTACCACCTCTTGTTCGGTCAACCCGGTGTGTCTGACCACATAGTCCATGTCAGGACCAAACACCCCGCCATAGCAAACGGGAATCCGAATAATGGTGCGGGAGTGGGGCGGCAACTTCTCGCAATCGATCTGATGCAGGCATTGTTCGATAATCTCAGCCATTTCCGCCCGCGAAATTAAAATTGGATCAAAGTACAGCATCACAGAACGATATGTCGGCATGATTTCAGTAACCCCGACAATCTTGAGCTTGGCGAGAGTCCCTGCCAGTTGCTGTACCTGCTCATTGATTTCAATGGAAATCTTGTTGCCAAAATCCACTACCATGCCTTGTTCCCCTGCAACCAGCAGTTGCACGTTACCCATCACACACTTCATAAGAAATGCTTCAATACCCCCTTGCCAAACCAAATTTGACGCTTTCTTGTCTATGGACTTCTCTTACTACATATATTATCATCGATAGTGAACTTATGCATTGCAAAAATCATTTTATCGCTCTACCACGGACAACGGGGGTGCTTCTTTGGAAATACGCCAACTCAAAACCTTTATCAGCATTGTCAAATTGGGCAGCTTTTCACAGGCGGCTCAGCTCCTGGGCTATACGCAATCCACCGTGACAACCCAGATTCAATTGCTCGAAAAGTCCCTGAACACATTATTGTTTGACCGGTTTGGACAACAAGTCACTCTTACCGAAGAAGGGCAAAGGCTATACAACTATGCCGAAAAAATTGTCCGCTTGGAAGATGATGCCAAACATGCCCTAAACAAATCTCTTACGCCGCACGGGCCGCTGATTATCGGCATTACTGAATCAATCTGCGTATATCATATGCCGGCGCTACTAAAAGAATTCAGCGTGCTTTATCCCGATGTTGAATTAAAGGTCGACTCTTACATCGGTAATGATTTTCGCAGTCTGTTGCGCAAACGAATCATGGATCTGGCCTTTTTGTTGGAACCGGCCGTAACTGATCCTGATCTAACCAGTCTACATCTATGGCCCGAACCAATCGTATTGGTTGCTTCACCACATCATGCACTTGCACAGCTTGAAGCAGTAACCCCTGGTGATTTGGACGGCCAAATTCTTGTTCTGGTGGAATCAAGCAGCCAATACCGTGTTGCGCTTGAAAAAGCCATGGATAAAGCGAACGCCCGCCCCAAAACCGTTCTTGATCTCGGACAGTTGCAGGCCATCAAGCATTTGGTGGTGCAAAATACCGGCATAACCATATTGCCGCGTATTGCCGTAAAGAATGAACTGGGAACGGGAGAACTGGTAACGTTGCCCTGGAAAGGTCCCCTGTTTGATTTCAGCGCGTTTTTGGTTCAGCACAAGGACCGGTGGCCGAATTATGCCATGAGGGCTTTCAGCAAGCTGGTGCGGGCACGCCTTGGCATACCGCCGCAAAACAGACCATGATAAGTATTTGCAGATTAATTTTTCAAGAAAGCCCGCAACGTGCCATCCAATTCGAATTCACCCCTGTAAGATTCCCGGGAGCCTTCAATTATAAAGAACCAGTATGGGTTGGAAGAAACATTGTAGCGTAGATAAACAGATGCTACCGTGCGTATTTTTGGATTCTCCACATTCTTTTTCTTGGCGGGGTCTTCCAGTGTTTTGATCATGCTTGGAATCTGTTCAAATTATACGTTTTTCAAAGGGTACAAGTTGTCCGCCACATTGCCGGAACCGGCCTGCCCCGATTTTTCAGTCCAAACTTTAAGTTAGTTTAAGCGGCGGTCAGGATGGTCTGCGGTGCAGGTGGTCTATAGCCGAGGGAGCTGTGCGGACGCACCGTGTTGTATTCATTTACCCATAGTTTGGTTAGTGTTTCCACCTCGTACATCGTGTCAAACAGCTCCCGGTTCAGGAATTCGTCCCGCATCTTGCTGTTAAAACTTTCGCAGTAGCCGTTTACCCACGGACTACCCGGTTCGATATAGACGGTGGAAACCCCAAGGTCCTTCATCCATTCCCGCAGCTTGTTCGCTGTAAACTCCGTGCCGTTATCGCTTCTGATATAGCCGGGAGTCCCTTTCATAATGAAAAGATCGGCTAAAACATCCATCACGTCGGTATGCTTCCAGTGTCTTCGGGGTGAACTCGCCAGACATTCCCGGGTGTATTCGTCGATGATGTTCAACCAGCGCACTTTTCGGCCGTTTCGCAGCCTGTCTTCGACAAAATCATAACTCCAGACATGATTCCGGTGTTCCTGTCGCAGTCTGATGCAGCTCCCGTCGTTTAACCACAGCCGCCTTTTCTTAGGCTGTTTTTTCGGCACTTTGAGTCCTTGCTCCCGCCAAATCCGCTCCACGCGTTTGTGGTTGATGCCGTAGTCGGCTCTGAGCATGGCAGCAATTCTGCGGTAACCATACCTACCGTAATTTGTGGCTAGTTCGATAATCTTGGCCGTAATCTCGTCTTCGTCGCTTCTTATCACAGGAATGTATCTGACACTGTT
>CAZFSM010000017.1:0-85341 GCA_964521625.1 uncultured Veillonellaceae bacterium
GTGCAATCACCGACTGCACTTCCGGGTAGCATCATATACCTGCCGGGTTTTTCTCTCGGCATTGGTTGCCGGTATTGGCTCCCGTATGAGCTTGAATATCCCCAATCGTCGAGCAGCACTGCCTCACAGCCATATGCTCAAGAATTTCAGCCTCTGTCACTTGCTGGCAGTAGCAAATCATTCGTGACGGTTGCATCATCCCACCTCCGCCTGCTAATACGGAGTCTATTCTGCTTGCAGGCCGACAATCCCTGCGCCAACAACAAAATTTCTCCACCAGACTACACTTATTCCCAGAATGGATAATTATTATCATTTACATTGTAATCATCATCGGTTATAATTAAATTAGAAATAAAGCACTTCTTAAAGCAGGTGATTAAAATGACGAAAATGATTTGTTATGATGAGGTTTGTGGACCAAATGACAAGATTCATCTCTGGAGTTTAGTGCTTGGCGCTTTGGTGATAATGACAGCAGTTTCGGCAGTAGTGCTAGCAGGTACAGTTCTAACCGGATTGGAACCGGTGATGATCCCCTGGTATCCGACCGATTTTTAGGTAACGGACCGGATGAAAAAAATCTAAGGAGCTTTGGATTTATCCGAAGCTCCTTTTTTGTAGCCAATCTTCCTTGCTTGTCCCTGATTAATCATTTGCCAGTTGTCATTTTTTCATGCAAAAAAGGTCCATATCGCTGGTCGGTGTGAATGACATGCGACGCCAGCCAATCGCGCAAAAAAACCACCACCGGAAATGGCCGCGCATTGGCCGCTTCAGTTTGCGCCTGCATTAGCTGGGCAACTTTCCGTTTGAAATTTTCGTGCTCCTTTTTGTGTTGTGCATATTCGGGGTAGTCATACTCCTGCATGAGTTTTTCTTCTGCCGCAAAGTGATAGCAACTATACTCGACTAATTCATCCAGCGTTTTTAAGACACACGCCTGTTTTTGCGCATCCTCGGGGCAATTCAGCAAATCTGTATACAAATTATTGATCAGTCCCACCAATTTTTGATGTTGTGCATCCAATTCATCAATGTGAGTCAGGTAAGAATCCTGCCATTGGAAGTAAAACATACACATTCTCCTTTTTGCAACCTGATATGGACATGTTCTTTGCGTCAGCCGCCTTTTCCTGCTTTGACAAGCATCCGTACATTGTTTAGACTGTGAATAGCGTGGGAAACGGGGGGACGGTTCACCATTACGGAAATCTATATTTTTTTCGTCTTTATTTTATCGAGTTTTTTACAGACAGTGACGGGTTTTGGTTATGCTATCATCACGGCTCCGCTGTTGGTATTAGTGTTGGGCGCCAAAGAAACTGTCATGTTGGTCATGTTGACCGGGTTAGTTATCCGGCTTTTCTTAGTGCGGGCTACTCGCACCCAAGGCAGTTTCAAAGCGATCCTGCCCATCGTCACCGCCAGCGTCATCGGGGCCATCCCCGGAGCTTATGTGATGACGCAAATCAGCAATGAAGGGCTCAAGCTGTGCATTGGGGTATTACTTTTGCTATTCACCGGCTTTCTCTGGAAAAATTACTCGTTACCGGTGAAACACAATAAAGTCATCGAATCCCTGATCGGATTTGTGAGTGGTTTTTTGTCAACAACCACCGGCATCAACGGTCCGCCGGTCGTGTTGTACTATCTCAATTCCAAGGCGGAAGAAAACCGGGTAGAATTCCGCGCCAACTTGACCCGTTATTTTTTGTTGATCAATATTTTTTCCATCATCTTTTCCTACATCGCCGGAACCTTGAAAATCGCAGAACTTTGGCTGCATACACTGCTTGCCGTGCCGGCTTTATATATCGGCTTCCTGTTCGGTGAACGCTTGTTTCACCGGATTAGCTCTGCAATGCTGCGAAAAGGTTCACTGGTTATGGTACTGCTGAGCAGTCTGGTCATGATCTGGTCTGTTTTAACAAAGCAATAATTAAACATAAAAACTTAAAAGGCGGTGTGATTGATGAAAATCCAGTTATTACGTCACGCGACTCTCTTGCTTGAGTTTGGCGGCAAAACGCTAATGGTCGATCCGATGCTAAGCGAAAAAGAAGCGATGCCACCCATCGTCAATTCGGCAAATGACCGACGTAACCCGCTTGTTGCACTAACTGCGCCAGCCGACTATCTGGACAGGGCGGATGCGGTGCTGTTGACTCACACGCACCGGGATCACTTTGATGATGCTGCCGCGCAGATTTTATCGAAAACCAAACCCATATTGTGTCAACCAGCAGATGAAGCGAAACTGAAAGACCTCGGATTTACAACTGTTTTGCCGGTAACCTCGGAGTTTGTCTGGCAAGGCATTCGCCTCCAGCGAACAGGAGGACAACACGGCACAGGTGAAATCGGTCAAAAGATGGCGCCTGTGTCGGGCTACATCTTATCTGCCAAGGCAGAACCGGTATTATATATTGCCGGTGACACCATCTACTGTGCCGATGTTGAAGCCGCACTGACTACTCATCTTCCTGATGTTACAGTCATAAACGGCGGCGGCGCCCGATTCAACGTCGGCGACCCGATCACCATGACGGCTGAAGATGTGGAAAAAGTCCTGCAGTTTGCCCCTGCAACCAAGGTCGTAGTCGTTCATCTGGACGCAATCAACCATTGTCTGGTGACTCGCGCTGCTTTCCGCGCCTACTTCGCGAATCATTCGTTGCGCGAGCGAATCTCAATCCCGGCTGATGGTGAGTCGGTTTTATTCAAGTAGCAAGGCAAAGCCAGCTTTGAACAAGATCGCGGCAAAAATCAGCAAGGCTCCACGGATGAAAGTCCGCAGAGCCTTTTTTGTTGCCTATTTGATTTTACCTGTACATTCTTTGTCAGGGCAAAGCAGGAGTGTATGTATCAGACACAGAAACAATACGTGACGTTACAAACCGAATTTACCCCTAAGCCGTACTCTTGGGAGGTGTCCGCTGATGGTCCGCAAAAAAACCAGCCCGAGTCCGATCAGAAAGGCGGCAGCAATAACAACAACCGATTTATGCAGGCAATCCGAGCAAACATTGGCAGACACAGACAACATACATTTCGAGGACTTGTTCGATATACGCGACATCCAGCGTCTCCAGGATGACTTCTCTGCAGCAACCGGCGTTGCATCGATCATCACTCAAGTCGATGGAACGCCTATCACGCGGCCGAGCAATTTTTGCCGCTTGTGCAACAATATCATTCGCAAAACAGAGAAAGGGTATGCAAATTGCTGCAAATCCGATTCGGTCCTCGGCAAACTTTCCCCTAGCGGGCCGATCGCCCAGCCTTGTCTGAGCGGCGGTCTGTGGGATGCCGGCGCAGGCATTGCGGTCGGCGGCAAACATATTGCCAATTGGCTGCTTGGGCAGGTGCGAGACGAAACGCAGACCGATGAAAAAATGCTTGAATATGCACGAGAAATCGGGGCCAATGAACAGGATTTTTTGGCAGCTTTCCACGAAGTCCCGGCCATGAGCCGCGAAAAATTCGACAAAATTGCGCTTGCGCTATATACTCTCGCCAATCAACTGTCTGTACTGGCCTGGCACAATGTACAACAGGCCCGGCTTATCTTCCAGCGCGATCAGACTGAAGAGGAGTTGCGGCAAGCAAGGGACAGTTTGGAACGACAAGTGGAAGAACGGACACAGGACCTGTTCGCCGCCAACCAGGAGCTCAGGGCCATGAATGAAGAGTTTATCGCCATGAATGAGGACATTAATGCGGCAAACGATCAACTTCGCAAAGTCAACAGTGAATTGAAAAGTGAAAATGCCGAACGCAAACGCGCCGAAGAAGAACTTAAAAGTGCACAGACGCAAATCATACAACAGGAAAAAATGGCCTCCATCGGCCAGCTTGCGGCAGGAGTAGCCCATGAAATCAATAACCCGATGGGTTTTATCATTAGCAATATGTCATCGCTGAAAGGATACACCAACAAGATTGCCGCATTCTTTCAACTGCAGGATGAAATAATGACTGAAATGGCGAAATCTTGTACGGACGAGCACGATAAAGCGAAGCTGGCGGTTTGGTTTCAAAAGTCGCAGGATGCCAAACGATCACTGAAAATCAATTACATCATGAATGATCTGGAGTGCCTGATCCAGGAAACCTTAGACGGCGCCGACAGGGTAAAGACAATCGTACAGGACCTAAAAGGGTTTGCCAGAGTTACAAATGAAGAAAGCTTGCTGGCCGATATTAATGCCGGAATCGAGAGCACAATCAATATCATCTGGAATGAACTAAAGTATAATACTACACTACTTAAAGAGTTTGGCGATATCCCCTTGATCAAATGCAACCAAGGCCAACTGAATCAGGTGTTTATGAATATATTGATTAATGCGGCGCAGTCGATCGCCACGCAGGGCGAGGTTCGGGTCAAGACCTGGGCCGAAAGCGGACGCATATTCGTGTCAATAACGGATACCGGAAACGGGATGCCGCCGAATGTGATCAATAGGATTTTCGAGCCGTTTTTCACAACTAAAGAGATAGGAAAAGGAACGGGACTAGGGTTAAGCGTCAGCTACGAGATCGTCAAGAAACATGGCGGAGAAATCACGGTGGATAGCACTGTTGGCAAAGGAACGACCTTTACGGTGATGATTCCGATTGTGGCGGTATGATATAGTACTAGTTGTGCTGCGCCCAAATGCGCCCAACAAATGAGAGGAATCAATTTGAAAAGTCAATGCGAATTTTTCACTACACTGTGTCAACGCTATCTGTCTGGTCAATTATGTGCCAATGATTATATTTGTGCGTTCGAAGAACTCTATGTCGCAGCGGAGATCACTTTGTCGGAGCGGGAATTTTTGGTATTTGACGGTATCCATACGAATAATGACCGATTCGAACCCAATCACAAACTCCGCAGAACGGATAGCTACCTGATCGATGAAACCGAGTTGCGACGGTTAATCCAAAAGGGTGTCCGCACTTTAGCCGCATGACTTGCAATGGACTGGAGCGATAGTATGACTGAATGGTTTTCCCAATTTTCACCTGTTGTCCAGGCTCTGCTCGGCACTCTGTTTACATGGGGAGTGACTGCGCTGGGCGCCGGGCTCGTCTTTTTCTTCAAATCCATCAACAAGACTGCTTTGAACGCAATGCTTGGCTTTGCCGCCGGCGTAATGATTGCCGCCAGTTTTTGGTCGCTGTTGTCACCTGCGATCGAAATGGCCGAGTCGTTGGGACAAACCGCCTGGATTACGGCGGCTGTGGGCTTTTTAGCCGGCGGAGCTTTTTTATGGCTGGTTGACATGACATTGCCGCATTTACACATGGGCTTGAAAACGGAGGATGCCGAAGGAATCAAAACAGGCTGGCAACGCAGCGTTTTGCTGGTACTGGCGATCACTCTCCACAACATTCCTGAAGGGTTGGCGGTTGGAGTGGCGTTCGGCGCTGTTGCCTACGATTTGCCATCCGCGTCGTTAACAGGCGCCTTTGCGTTGGCAATCGGCATCGGATTGCAAAATTTCCCTGAAGGCGCGGCGGTTTCCATTCCTCTGCGACGCGAAGGATTCAGCCGGACCAAAGCGTTTCTTTACGGACAGGCATCTGGCCTCGTCGAACCGATTGCCGGAGTTATCGGCGCTCTGGCTGTGATGTCGATGCGTCCGCTATTGCCGTATGCACTGGCTTTTGCGGCCGGCGCTATGATCTACGTCGTGGTGGAGGAACTGATTCCGG
The DNA here is from genome assembly GCA_964521625.1 of uncultured Veillonellaceae bacterium. Classification (GTDB taxonomy): domain Bacteria; phylum Bacillota; class Negativicutes; order UBA1444; family UBA1444; genus UBA1444. Next base: position 5,710 of record CAZFSM010000017.1, read on the forward strand.
AAGCGCAGCGCAAGGAAGGCGGCAGTTCGACCGATGTGGCGACCATTGGCTGCATGATCGGTTTTGCTGTAATGATGATTTTGGACGTGGCGCTCGGCTGATCTGTTGCGATTAATCGGTAAATTCCTGACTCACCGTTACCCCGCGTCTGCCTTTGATAATTCCAATGCCAATCAGTCTAAATTTGGGATTCAGGATGTTCTGCCGATGCCCCGGCGATCCCATCAGCCCCCGGTGTGCTTGTTGAACCGTCCCTGACACCGCCAGATTTTCACCGACATAATGATAAGAAACCCCCTGCGCAGCGACAAGCTCGGACGGGGTGCCATATTTCTCTGATTCATGGGCGAAATAATCATTATCAATCATATCCTGGCTTTTCAGCCTAGCTGCCTTTACCAGCCGCGAATCAGCTATCAACGGCTTCACCCCCTTCTTGGCCCGCTCACTGTTAATCAAATCCAACATCTGTTCCTCTTCCGAAGACAAATCGTTCGCCGGTTCGCTCCGATATACAGGACGCGGCGTCGGCTGTGAACCACTGCGCTGAGACACACCGACTGGAGCTCTTGTCTCAACACGAATAGGTTCTGACCGAATAGGTTCTGACCGGACCGGCTCAACGCGAGGCACATCCTGGGCAACTGCCGGATTTTGCACCACCTGTTGTTCATGAATGCTGGGCACGTAAATTTGCACGGTCCCTTCCACCATCTTGTTGACATCAATTTTCGTTGCATCAGCCTCTGGTCGCAATCCACCCGCCAGAGTGATTACATCGCCATATGTTGCACCAAATTGCACCGTATAAGTGCCCGGTTTTTGGACAAACCCGCCAAGATATACCAAAGCGGATGGTTTGAAGCTGGCCGGGCGAGTCGGTTCAATTTCGACCTTGGGACTACTACAGCCCGCGCTGAATAGCACCACCAGCGCTGCAACCAATACTGCTGCTTTTTTCATCTCTACACCCGCCTTCTGCTTATTCGCTCATGCCAACCGCTACTCTCTATTCATTATTCTTTTCCATTTCCTTAGTTCTTCCTTGAACCATCGGTCCTAACTTTAGTGGGTCTTCCGACTCATTTTTTTAATCAAACAAGGCTCTCCGGAAAAATCCGGAGAGCCTTGTTTGATTAAAAGCCTGGAAATCCAGGGACTATGCTAAGACGTCAGCCAATACACTGGATAGAATTGTTATCATGTCATCGATATCTTCCGCAGTAACAATTAATGGCGGCATCAGCCGAATCGTAGCCGGTTGCGGCGAGTTAACGAGCAGTCCATTATTAAGGCAGGCCCCGACAACTTCGCTCCCTTTGTCCGCCGGCAAATCAAAGGCAATCAGCAATCCTCTGCCCCTTATATTTGTCAACCGGAAGCGGCTGGCAATTTTCCTGAGTTGCTGTTGCAAATATTCCCCTTGCTTTGCGGCATTGTCGGTTAATTTTTTCTCCAGAACTTCATTCATCACAGCCAAGCCCACGGCCATGGCAAGGGGTTGCCCAGAGTAGGTCCCGCCCTGATCGCCAATCTCAAAAATGTTAAATTGTTCTTTCGTCAGCAATGCCGCCAAGGGAAAGCCGCCGCCAATTCCTTTGGCCAATGTCATGACATCCGGCTCTACTCCATAGTGTTCATAGGAAAACAACTTGCCGGTACGCGCCAGACCCGTCTGCACTTCATCAAAAATCAACAGGATTTTCTTTTCATTGCAAAGTTCGCGCACCTGACGAATAAAGTCCTGTTCCAGTTCAAAAACGCCGCCTTCCCCTTGAATCGGCTCCAGCATGATGGCGCATGTATTGGGGTTCACCGCAGCCCGTAGCGCTGCAACGTCATTCAGCGGAACGTGAATAAAACCTGGCACTTTCGGTTCAAATAATTTTTCCCATTTTTGTTTGCCGCTCGCTGACATCGTAGCCAAAGTCCGACCATGAAAACTATTGATCGTAGTGATGATTTCATACGCGCCGCCCAAATGGAGGGAACCGTATTTTCGCGCCAGCTTAATTGCTCCTTCATTGGCTTCAGCGCCGCTGCTGGCAAAAAACACCCGATCGAGGCAGGAATAATCCGTCAACAGTTTTGCATATTCAATCATCGGCCTGTTTAGAAAACTCGGACTGGCATTGACCAGCAACTGGCTTTGTTTCACGAGAGCCTGCGCAATCGATGCCGGACTGTGCCCCAGCGAAGTAACCGCCCAGCCGCCGACGAAGTCGAGATATTTTTTGCCGTCCGTATCCCAAAGGAACAGGCCCTGACCATTTTCCATCACAATGTCCGGTCTGTTTGTCGTAAACAAAATTGATTTCTTTGCTTCACCGAGAAGATCCTGGGTGCTGTTTAACCGATTGTTATTCATAACCGCCCTCCATTCATGCACATTTTATAAATAATTATACAGTCATCGGTGTAAAAGCGCAACAGTTAACCTCTCCAGATTCGCCTTAACTAAAAACCTGTTGCTCAATCATTTGCGCACCTGGCGCAAACAACTTCACATAGCGATGTATGTCCAAAAGATGCTGTAACACCAGTTTATGAGCAATCCCTTGCGGTGCATATACGACATAAACAACCTTTTGCGTATCGGCCACTATACGGGTCCGTTGATCCGGCCCGTGGATGATGCTGGAAATGACGCCGGATGTATCGCTAATTTTCATATCACCCGATTTCACAGCCTGCTCTTTGCCATTCATCAACACATACTGCTCGTCCGGGCTAGCGGCATCAAGTGTCAAAGGGAGTTGCAACGTCTGGTAATCATGCCCGGCTGTCAACAAGCCATTTTTCAGCTCTGCCGTAAACATCGCTTCGACCAACCCCGCCACGGTCGGGATACTTTTGCCTTTGAAAATCACGGATTCTAATTGTTGTTGAACATGATAGGTCTTGGCAAACTGCTTGTAGTAATCGGCATACGCTTTCAGGATCGGGCTATCCGCCAATGCTTGCCGATCAACAAATTTAGCCCGCAGTTCGGCTTCTACACAACGTTTTTCAGTTTCGAGCGCTTCACTGAAGGCCGGATTACTCACCTGATCCAGCACCATTACCGCGACCCCGGCCCCCGGAAAAAATTGCTTCCACGCTTTAGATACTTGCAACATTTTGACTCAACTCCTTAAAAAATAACGATTCGCTCTCTCGCTTCATATTACTGCACCAGATGCGAATCGTATTGTATGGAATTGCTGTATTGGCCCGGCGTAAGTCCGGTAATTTGCTTGAATTGCCGGGAAAAATGGCTCTGGTCGACAAACCCGGCCTCCTGTGCCGCCACGACAGGCAAACAGCCTTTGGCGAGACAATCTTTGGCCCGGCGGATTCGGACCTGTTTCAGAAACACGTGCGGCGGCACACCAAAATGCTGCCTGAATACGCGAATCAGGTAAAACGAACTCAAATGACAAGCATGCGTCAAGTCCTGCAGTGAAATGTTTTCGGCATAATGCGCCTCAATGTATTCCTTCGCCACTTTTACAGCCTGCGCCTCATGCCTGTCACAACCAAACTCGGCACGTTGCTCAGAGTGACGGGCGATGAATGTAGCCAATAGATTAAAAACCATCGCTTCCTGTTCAAGTTTCATTGAATCTTGTCGTTCCAGCAATCGATGCACAGCAGCGATTTGGCTAGCTAAACAAGGATCATCAATCACACCGGCTGAAAAAAAAGGCCTGTGAGCCCGCCCAAATAGTTCAGCGGCAACTTGTTCCAGTAGGTCCGACGCCAGATAAAACATCCGATACGACCAACCTGCCGGTGTTGCTGCCTGTCCATCATGCGCCTCGCCGGGAATCACCAAATTTACCGTTCCGGCAGGGGCGATCAGCCGCTGGCCGCGATACGAAAACGCCAACGCGCCCTGCTCGATGACGCCAAGCGCATACCCGTCGTGAACATGGCGGGAAAAGGTCTGCGTCGTATATTTCGCCCGCAGCAATTCAATCCCCGGCGGCTGTTGCGCAACCCAATATTTTACTGACTCAGCGCCAGAGGACTTTGCAGCCGTCATATGCTCTTTGCATTCGCTTTGATATAACTGCGGTAAATGCTAAAAATAGACCGCAATGCCGTAATGATCGCTTTCTTGGAATTCCCCTCGTAATGTCGGTCAATCTTGTGCCCAAGCTCGTCTAGCCCTTCTGCAATGCTATGACCGATCAAAATTTTTCTAATAAACCTTTCTGAGGTTCGAGTCGAAAGCGTGCACTCCGCGTCGACAATTATTGAGGTTCTAATGTCAACCAGAACCACCAGCCCCATGGTTTCGTGTATATAACTAGATGAGATTCCTTGCGGTAACCGGGCGTATCCAGAAAACAAAACGATATTGCTGTCCATCGCAATGCACCCCTTCAATCATTCCATACTAAATAAGAAAAAAGGACAGCCGGGAAAATCCCCCTCTCTGTCCCTCATACACTCGCACATTTGATGAATTATTGCAATAATATCACTTAACAGGCAATTTGACAAGCAAGGATCAGCAGCAATAAAAAAGGAATAGGTCTTGATTTCACGAATCTTGTAAACAAGGGAAACATCATTATAAAGTTGAAAGAAGGGGTTCTAATGAAATCGAGATGGACTTACAGCTACATTTTATGCCTCATGTTACTGACATGCGTTCTATTGACCGGTTGCAGCGGCAGTGCCACTCCCCCTGCCAAAACGCCGACTTCGCCGCCAGCAGTCGCAGCAACCTCAACAAAAATCATCGAGCCCTGCGATCTTGTTTCTAAAACGGAGGCGCAGCAGTATCTTGGTCAACCGCTAAAAGACCCTGAAAAAAAGGAAACGGCCGCGGTTGGTCTGAAATTATGCGTCTATAATACTGTGCAGGAAGGCTCCGGCAAACTATTGCAAATTGGCCTGACCCAGCAATCTTTCATGCCGAATAATGGGCAGACCCCGCAAAAAATTTATGATGCGCTAAAAGGCAACTTCACCAACGCCTTGAAAGTTGACGGGGTCGGCAACGATGCATTTATTGCGCCGCCGGGCCTGCATGTACTGGCAGGCAATTATTATCTTACTGTAGCTGTCGGCAACTCCAATGACCCGAAAAATCAGGAGCTGTTGAAAACGATCGGCAAAAAGATTGTCGGCCAGCTCTAATCCGGTTGCCAAATGTAACAAAGGCGCTTCGCAGAAAAACGAAGCGCCTTTGTTTATTGAAACATCGAGAACTCGCGCCATGTTGGATGATGCAAATGGTATTCGTGTCTCGCGTCCTGATTGATCGATTCCACAAGTGGAGTGTTGATCTGAAACTCAAACGGATTTGCTTTGGCAATACCATAGGAGAGAAACAGCAAGATAATCATAACACCAATTATTTGATTGTCCGATCGTAACATTGGCATTGACGCAATTCCATTTTACAGTCCCAAAATACCGAAGAACACCCAACAAACGATGCCGCCGACTACCGACATCGATAATCCCCAGATTAGCAGTTTGCGAAACAGTTTCGCCCGGTCTTCATGATCGCCGGCGCAAGAAATGCAGAGCGCACCCAGTGTAGATAACGGCGAGGTATCGACCAGATGCGATCCGACATTGATCGAGGAAATCAAAGCAACAGGATTGCCGCCGACCTCTTTGATCAATCCGGGGACCATCGGCAAAAACATCGGCATAACTACACCCGATGAGCTTGAGTAGGCCGAAATGAGGCCAGTGATAAATCCAAGGGTTCCATTAACGGTTACGGGATTGGAGACAGCGCCAATCAATTGAACCAACGCATTCAAGCCGCCAGCCTTGTCCATGACATCAACGAGGACAGAAACGCCGCACACCATGATAATTACACCCCAAGGCTGAGTTTTTACAGCTGTTTCGCTATCACCGGCGCCAAGCAACATCAAGATTCCCGCCAAAACGAACGCGATGGAGCCTACGTTGGACGCCATGTTCAGAAAAGCTTTCGGCAATACCTCCTTCATGCCCGGCAACCCAGGAAGTACTACAGCAATGATGAGAACGGCAACCGAAGCCAGTGTCATCCATTGGTATTTATCAAACGGCTCCGGCTTCGGCGCCAGTTCATCGATGTCAATCTTCGTGTGGCTGGCTTTCATCATCCAAGCCCAGCCGCCCATAATCAGGAATCCGCCGATATTAACGACCCCTTGCGCGACTTCAGAGTTGAAGTGAACTTTCCATGCCAATGCTTCCAGTGATATCTGTTGAGTCAATTCAGGCATCGACGGAGCGATCTTGGCGATGATCCCGTTGGAAACGATGCCTGTTGGTGCAAATGGCGAAAATGCCGCACCATTGGCCGCTCCAACTACAAGTAGCGTCATCAGGAATGCCGGCATGCCGACGCGGGTAGCAATCGCCATTGCCACGGGGGCCATCAGCGCAGTGCCGGCGATATTACCGGGACCAATGGTCGTTATAAAAGTCACCAACACGAAAATAATCAACGGAATGATTTTCGTGTTTCCTTTGCAGAGCCGGACCGAATAGGCTGTCAATTTTTCCATGGTTCCGTTAACTCGGGCAATCCCGAACAAGAAGGTAACGCCGATCAAAATCATAAATAAACTCAAAGGAAAAGAACTCATCACCTTGGCACCGGTCATTCCGCCCCAGACGCCACCAACAATAACAGCAAAGCCGATTGACAGATAGCCAACGTTAAGTTTTTCATTGATGCAACTAATAATAACGACGGTTGCCAACGCAACAATCGACATGATTGCCGCAAGCGAAATATCCATAATTATTCCCCCTAATCATCGCATCCTCGTTATCGGAGCTCTCCTTCATTAGCATACATCAACCTGAAATATTAATAACCGTACGCAGCAATAACAGATTGTCATGTGTTGATGCTGTTTTTGTTCAGTCGTACTGTATTCGCTGCAATGCAAAAGGTTCCTCGGAACAAGACCGAAGAACCTTTTGCTATTCTATCTCCTGCATTCTATGATTATGTCGTTCTTGTTCTATCGCCTGCTGTTGTTTTTCATGTATCAAATGTATGGCAGGATTATAACAAGATTGTTAATGATATTGCTCAATCTCATTCATGGCATAGGTCTTTTTGGCATAAACAAATAGCAATGCACTGACAAAGCTAAACAGGATTGCGGTGATCCAAAATATCGACGTAATGCCAAACAGCAGCGAAAGCATCCCGGCGCAGACCGGCCCCAGGACATTGCCCATCAGTCCTGCTCCGCTGGTAATGCCATAGGCAGCGCCACGTTTCGACTCCGGTATGAGAACCGTGATAATCGTATTGGAGCTGGGAATCATCGCGCCGATACTCAGGCCGTTTATCGCCCGCAATACTGCAAAGGTGACAATATCGCCAGCCGCCAGTTGCCCTAGAAAAGAAAACGCCCCCAGCAGCGAAGACGCAATCAAGATTTGTTTATGCGAAAACCGCTTGCTGACAATGCCCATGCTGGCCGAAGCAATTGCGCTGCTCACGCCGCCAATCGCAATAATGACGCCGGAAACGCTGGCAAGGTTGCTGATATCGGGAACGATGGCCCGGATATATAACGGCAATACCGGTCCAATACCCTGCATGGCAAACTGGGCCAAAAATTGCACAAGCAGCATCAACCGCAGGTCACCCAGCGACCAGATATACTGAAAAGTTTGCTTTAACGATGTTGTTTTGCTTTTAATGACCGGTGTAAATTTTTCGGTTACAGCAAAACGAACAATGACCAGCGCCAATAAACACAAAACGCCAAAAACAACAAACGGCTGTCGGTAGCCAAAGTAGTCGGCGATAAAGCCGCCCAGCATCGGGCCGGTTGTTCCGCCGACGATGATCGATGTCTGAAACATTCCCACTGTAAACGATATTTCTTCCGGCGGCGTCATACTTAGCACAAGCGCGGTGGCCGAAGCGATAAACCCGCCGCAGAGTCCCTGTAATATCCGCAACGTTAAAAGTTGGTACACATTAGAAACATAAGCCATGGCGATAATGATGAATCCATACATGAACAATACTTTTTCGACCATCGGCTTACGCCCTTTGCGGTCAGCCATCGCGCCCCAGTATGGATTGGACAGTGCTGCACAAAACGAAGCGGCGCCCATAAGAATACCGGACCACATTGCGACTTCACTCGGATCATTTATGCCCAAAACCGTAACATATAGCGGCAAAAATGAAATCATCCCGGTAATGGCGCTCATGCCAATGAACTGCGTCGCCCACATGATAGCGAAGTTCTTTTTCCATTCAACAATCAACATGCTTAGCCTTCTTTGAGAACATTTTTATTTATGGTTGCAATTATAGCACAAGACTCTTCGGACGTAATGTCTGAAGAGTCTTGTGCTATAGCCGATGCAGAATTCAGGCGCTCACGCCGCTGTATCTAGCGACTCCCCCGGAAAGTTAAATTCATCGTGTCACCGGTCCAGTACTTCACGCCAGTTTTACCCTCGCCCCGGGCTTCTTTCGCTTCTGCCGATGAAAACTCGTAGCCCTCCTGCTCTTCGAATGCACGTCTTGAGTAAGGATCCTTGCATTCCAAGAATCGATTGGCAAATTTTTCATCGGTCATCACCCTATCAATAAATCGCTTGGCTAATTCCACGCTCATTAGGTCGCCTCCAGTTTTTTGCCCAATCCACTTAGTTTTTGTTCGTCATCCCGCTGCAGGTATTTTTGCAGCTGCCGGTACAAGTCCCCAGACAGGTGCTGGTACAGGAACCGGTACAGCCAGTACAGGCGCCGTAGCAGGTACCTGAGCACAACGTGCCGCACCCGGCAGCCTCAGTTTTGCGGGCAAATCCAGTCAGACTCAGGCCCAGAATCCCCAGGGTCGGAATTGCTAGTTTACCTGCTTTGAGAAAAAAATTCCGCCGGTCCATTTTGTCTTTATCCATTCCGAACACCCCTTTCTACGGTTTTCGCAGAAAAACCTGACAGGTATCAAAATCGATCTCCCAAACCTCACCAGCCGCTTTGCCCCACTGATGGATCTGGGCCCGCTCATCCCACCACTGCTGATATTTTGTGGTGGTTTTACCCATATCCATCACCAGTTTGTCGTAAAAATAACTGTTTTTCAACACTTCATCATCGGCTGCCGCCAACGCATGCGCCAATTCAGCCAATCCGTTCTTCCGTTCAAACAGCGCCAGAATTTCATCGCGTTCTCTGGCGGTGACCCGTCCCACTATACTTCGATTATCGCAGCCGCATCCGGTCTTCTTGCAATCTTCCACGCGCCGTCCCCCTCTGTTTATAGTTTCCCGCTTATAGTTTCTGCAAAATCTTTTTCTGCATTTCAAAGATTTGGCTTAAATACTCCTCAGAATCGAACCCGACAGGACTCTCCGCCTGAAGCGGCTCCCGGTAGCCAAGCGGCTGGGCCACAATATCAAACGGATCACGGTAGCTCAGACAACGGATCTCCGGCAACTTGTCAAACGGCTTGCGGCTACGCAACCGTCGCAGCATTTGGCGAGAAGCTTCCCGTTCCACATGCGCGATCACGCATTGTTGCTTCGACGGCACATTGATTTCCAGTGTCGTCAGTTTGTTCAAATAGACACAGCGCTTGCAGTGGAACGCATCGCACTGGGAGCATATCGGCGCGCAGCCCAAGGTCAAAAGCTGTGGGTTGTCGCCAAAATCATCCTGCGTTTCAGTCCACGGGCCCAGCGAATTGGCTGCTGCCTCGTCATGGTAAAACCCAGGGCAGATATAAGTCTGACCGTTGGGTGCGATGGTCAGGTGCTGAACTCCGGCGTCGCAGTTATTCATTTGCTGTAGCAACAGCCGGTCCGTTAAACTATTAATTTCAATTTCACGACCAGCTTGATAGGCCTGCTGCAGCCTTTCGCCCAGAATTTTCACCTGTGCTTCATAACGGTCAATATCGGCTTCCGTAAAGCACTCCACGCCCGCCAGATGAATGTTGAGCCTTTTGAACCTACCGTCCAGCGCTGCGACATCTGCGGCCAGATGACCAATATCAAAGGACTCGACACGTAAAATGATGTTGCGTCCCAAATCCTTGCCAATCGAGTCAAACGCGTCCCGCTCGCAGGCATCGAGAATCAGCATGCTGTCCGGATACCTTGTGAGAAGCGGCAGCGGAATCAGCTTCACATGGTTGACGGTGTTGACTAGTTCGGCCTGAGCCGCTGGCAAATCATGCTTTCCGTAGAGAAAGTTGATGAACAGGTCCTGCTCCTGGGCATAGCGGATAATATTTTCCAACAAATCCGCCGGCATAAAATTGGCTTCAGCCAGCGAATGATAGTCGGGGTTGCTGTAATGGCAAAACGGCGTTGCCCCTTTTTCCAGAATCACCAATAAATATTTGTACATGTCTTCCGCCTCTCAACCCAAGTCCTGATTGAGCGCATGGGCCAGTTTATGCCAAAAATACTGATTTGCCCGTACTCTTGCCTTATGCATGTCACAGGTATAGATGGCGCGTTGATAGATCGTATCGGTCCGGGCCAGGTCGTAATTGTTGCCCTGACACCAGGCGCAGCCGCTGGCCACTTCGCACTCCAGACATTGCTGCGGGCTTTGCATCGACCGGTTCAACACCAGAAACGGCCTGACCTTGTTCATATCCAGTCCGTCGTAGCAATTGCCGATTACCCGCGCCGGTCTGTTCTGCATGGAAAACGGCACAAACCGGATGCAGGGATAAAATGTTCCCTGGTAATCGATTGCCAGCATTTTGCCGGCGCCGCACCAATTTCCATCGTCGCCGGGATCAATCGGTTGTCCGAGAGTTCGCGAGAAAAACGAGCAGTTATGCGTATGATAAAGACCATGCTCCACAATATAGTCGGTCAGTTGCTTCAGCTGTTCTTCATAAATCTGGTCATCGCCCGGTTGCCATACATTCTCGCTCACCAGATTGATCGCAACATTCTTCAGGCCCATTTCCCACAGATGCACCACACTGTCTTTTAGCAGCGGCAAATCCTGATGCGCCACGGTCGCTTTGGTTCCTGCACCGGGAAATTGCCGCATCCAAAGCGGAAAGTTCCTGGTTACGGCGTCATACGAACCGCTGCCGTCGGGAAAGACCCGCTGCGCGTCATGCTTCTCGCGGGTACCGTCAATGCTGATCGAAATGCTGAGGTGCAGCCGGTTCTTGCGGATAAACCGTTGCACTTTTTCGTGGTCATACAACAACCCATTCGAGGAAAAACTGAATCTGTAGCTATTGAACCAGGGATGGTCAAGCTCAAACATTTGGCGTTTGATATAGTCGCAGATCCGGTCAATCAGGTCGATTTCCAGCAACGGCTCACCACCGATGAAGTCCCAGATTACCGAACTTTCGTCAAACAGCTTCCTGTTGCGCAGGATGTAGTCGATAGCCGCCTTCGCCACAGTAAACGACATGCGGTTCGTTTCATTCTTGCCGACGATATAGCAGTAGCCGCAAAGCAGCTGGCAAGCCTCGGTGACGATGAAGGTGATGGTTTTCGCGCGGCCCGACTGCCAGGAAAGTTCGGGTTCACCGATGGTCAGGGCGTCATTGTTTTCCAAGCTTAACCCTCCGTCGTATCGCATAAACTCCGCGGTGCTACTTCACCATACCTTTGTTCCAGCCCTCGCAAGTCTCGGTACAGGAACCGACACAGTTGCGGGTGCAATTGCTGGCACAGTTGCTGCAACCTGCCGCCTGCGCTTTTTCGCCAAGCGCCAGGCTCAGTCCCAAAACACCCAGGGTCGGAATGACCAACTTACCGGCATTGACAAAAAAATCGCGTCGGCCCATGCGTTGTTCGGTCTCTTTTGACATGGTGCTCCCTCCTCTTTACGTTAGGGCGAATGAATAAAAATTGGTATCACAAAACAAGCCGCCTGTTCACAATTCGGCTAGTATTTGATGGTGTTCAGCAGTTTATTTTGAGTTGCTCGAACAGCCAACCGTACAACTGTTGGCGCAAATGTCCCGGCAGGTTTTATTGCACCCGCCGGCGCAGCCACCCGAACAGGAACCCTGACAACTGGCAGCCAGCGCTTTGCCGGAAAACTCCGATAGGGTCAATCCCAAAACGCCCAAGGTGGGAATAACCACCTTGGCGGCATTGACCATGAAGCTGCGGCGGTCCATCTTGTCTTTCGGTCCGTTCATTGCTGACGCCTCCCTCTATTGTTCACAAACGGTAGCAGTCATGCCTGATTTAATTTCATTATACGCCGATTGCAGGAGAATTACAGTAAAATAATTGAAAAGTCGGTGAATATCCTCACCCTCCTGCCCCGCTTATCGGGCCAGCACATCCAGATCGAATGTTTTTAAATTACCCTGAATTCGCAGTGTCTGAATGCTGATTGACTCACTGTTGAACATTTTTTCCATCTCCGGATGGATCGCTGCGATCTTGGCCGTGTCCAGCCGTAACTGCCGATGCCGTTGCCGGATTGCCGTCTGGGGCAGACCGAAGTGATTTGACAGGCCCTGCCCGGTCACGGCGATCAGATTGATGTTCGTCTCGCCGGAATCGGTGGCGGAAATACGCATCGGATAGTAAAACTTGTCGGTGGCAAACCGGTACTGAATCACGTCGTTCGTTTTCAGTTGCGTGCCCAGTTCCACCACATCAAAGACGAACCAGTGATGCCCGTCCAACAGATACTGGTCAATGGTCGCCAGCAAAACCGGCGATATCTTTTGCGGCCGGTTGCCTTGCCGCTGGAAATAGTCGCTGATCCATTGCTCAAAGTTCAGGCTGTCCAGCACATGCACCACGCTGATATCGTGGGCGCCGATTTTTTCATGAAAAGTTACTTCAGCCGCCTGACCGCTTTCCGACCGGCTGCCACCCGGGCCCTTGCCGACAAACCAGCTGTGGTGCAGTTCGTCGTTGATCAATGCGTTGAACTTGGCAAAAATGCTACTGTCGCCCCGTGTCACTACCGGTTCGGACGGCAGCGGCAAAACTTCCAGCACCTTGGTTGGTTTGGACGAACGCAAATCGGTTGTCAGTACCAAGATTTCTTCTTTTCCGTTCCAGGCGATGATGGCATTCTGGGCCGGTTCGTAAATTTCCGGCAGGTTTTGCAGATCCCAGTCGCCCCAAGGAATCGAGCCGCGATCCGCGAAACCAAGCTGCGGCCAGGCAACCAGCAAGCTCAGCGCGACACCTAATACCGCCGTCCGGGTCAGTTTACCGTTCATCTCATCGACCTCCTCACTGCCATTCCATTTTTTCTGTAACGCTCCGTTGCGAATATTGTTCTGTATCCTCTTTAACGTCAGATATCGCAAAAAGTAACGGCCTGGTTGCGACAATTATGATCTGCTGCTGTATAAATTTCGTTATCGATCGCCATATGCCTTCAACTTTTCGGTCATGACTTCTGATGGGCGCCGGGGACTACAAAAAAACGGATGAACTAAAAGCCAATCACAAAAAAATAATATAAAACTGCTGCCCAGATTGAAACAATGACATAAGCTGCCAACCAGTTTTTGCCGGGCGCAAATGATGGATTCGCTTCCGCCAGTTTGCGACAGACAGCCAAAAGATTGGCCGGAATCAGCCTGATCAGCAACAGGATCGCCAGCGGCAACAGAATTACTTCGTCAAGGTATCCCAACACCGGCACAAAGTCCGGAATCAGATCGATCGGACTGAGTGCATATCCCACAATGACAGCCGCACAAACCTTAATATAGGTCGGCGTGTCGGGATGCCGCATGACAAAGTACATCACAATTACTTCGCGTTTGAGGGCCCGAGCCCATTTTTTCAGCCGCTGATTCAACGTCAGCGAGTCAGGTCGGTTTTTCTCGGCTTCCATAGCCAACCTCCCAGGCTCAATTCATGAATGTATTTGTACAAATTCTCTGCGCCGATTGGCAAACCCTGCCTAGTTGATCGTCCAGCGGGTTGTCCGGCGAAAAGCAGTGACTCTAAATCAATGTCTGAAACATTCTCGCGGCGAAACAAAAGACTTCCAACCTCAAATGGTTGGAAGTCTTGATGAGTAATAGAGCATTACCATCTTGGGTTTATTATGCGCCGGCATTCACACTTTCCGGGCAGTCAATACAAACTTCCCGGATATCCCATGCATCCAGTCGTTGAATCGTTTTTTCGGTAATTACGCACCCTTCTGACAAAACCACTTTTCCGTTAAAATCGACTACACAGCGCGCCAAAATCATTCCTGGAGCTAATTCAGCAATTTTAGTCACCTTTCTCACTCTCGCCACTTCCTTAATTTTTTTTGGATATTGGGGTTAGCAGTGCAATCGCAGTCGTTGAATTAAACAATAGAAAAGCAGGCTACCGCCTGCTTTTTTCAACTATTAACTGTAAAAAATAGTCGGCGGCTTGGCGATCATAGACAACTGTCCTTAGACCCATAGCTTTGCGCCCTCACCTTTCGGTAAGTTTGCCAAATATTCAATTGTTTCGATCAATGTCATTTTCGCATACATTTTATATTTTTGCAACTAATCCGCAAAATCAATTGGCAGGACAAAACTTCATCACTGTTGCAGCAAGAAAATGATACTATGGTAAAATTATGCTGTCGATCAGTAAGTTTATCAAAAGTCGAGGTGTTTCGTGTGCCAATCATAGTGTCCCTGCTGACGCAGGATAAATTTGATGCTGCCGGCGTAGTGATCCCCGTAGGATTCTCCATTCATTTTGCTGATCTAAGCTGCGAACAATCTATCATTAGCGCTTGTGAAAACGCCGATTGTCTATTTGCACCAGCCTCGGCAGGAAAAATCGGCCCGAAGATATTGGAAAACATCCCAAGCATAAAAATCATCCAGGGAATGGGCGTCGGATTTGACCATGTCGATATCGCCGCCTCAGTCCGGCTAGGCATCCCGGTAGCGAATGTCCCGGGGGCGAACGCTTCTTCCGTCGCCGAGCAGACTCTCGGCTTACTGATTGCGATGCAGCGACGCATGGTAGAATCTGATGTCGAAATAAAAAAAGGCAACTATTTGCCATTTAGAAATGCCATTCTAAGCGAATGATTGCAAGAAGTGCGCGGCTGCAAGATTGGTTTGCTGGGGTTTGGCAACATAGGGCGCGCCGTTGCAACCCTCGCAGTAGCCATGGGCGCCGCAGTCAGCTATTTTGCACCACATCGGCAATCACCGGAGATAAATCGGCAATATTCTGTGACTTACAAAAAACTGGATGACTTACTTGCAACCAGCAACGTGATCAGCCTGCATTTGCCGCTAAACGAGCAAACCAGAGGATTGATCGGGGCGAGGGAACTGTTGTTGATGCCAAAGGGCAGCATGCTGGTCAATACAGCCCGCGGTGAAATTGTTGATCAGGCAGCATTGTGCGAAGCACTCGAATCGGGACGCTTAGACGGAGCAGCCCTGGACACCTTCGCCCCTGAGCCGCCGCCAGCCGATCACCCGCTATTCCAACTATCGGCAGCAGCCAGCAACAGACTGTTGTTAACGCCGCATTCCGCAGGGGTAACGCTGGGGTCCTACAAACGAATGATCGAAAACGCTCTGGAAAACATGGCCCGGGTAATGCGAGACGAACTGCCGCTAAATGTCGTGAACGGCATCAAACGGCGTGTCCAGGCATAACCTTGAGCGGCTGATTATCGAATCACTTTAATCTTTTTGCGCGCAGTTTTTGTTTTCATTTGCCTGTTCACGACGCTATCGACGATATCGACAATCTCATCCTGAAAAAAATAATACGGCGCAAATGAATGGACCACGCCAGGGGTATAAGTCCCCACAATCTGGATGACCATAAAATAATCGGCCGGCGAAATATTGAACCAATAGCTCTTTCCCTGGCTTTCGCGGCAGAAGGTGCACAAAATATCATAGCCAATTCCCCCTTTGCCTTTCTTTATAGTTAGCTGCATATAGCACTCATCGAACTCCGGCAGGCAATCATCCTCGGCAAAAGTATAACCGCTGAGAATTTGCCGAAACAGTTCTTTTTCATCTTCATCGCATTTCACATATTCCTGTTTTGCTTTTAAATCTGCAATAATCGACATCTGTTCTTTGCGTTGAACCGTAATCAGGGCCTCGGCGTATTGGCCGCTTCCCTCCGGAGTTAGTATTTTTTCATCAATATCGTCAATATCCGTCATTTTGTTATGCACCTTTCTTTCCCGCTATTTCCCTGCCGCCTGTTTCATCTCGCCATTGGTAAAACGCATGACCACAAACTGCGTATAGCCGGGCAAAACTGCAAAAGTTCTATTTTCAACCGAAAGAGTCACCAGATTAGGCGATTGCCCGTCAGTCTTGAACTGCCAGGTTGCAACCAGACCTACCCCCGATTGCGTGTTCTTTCCCTCCAAATCTGCTTTGCCCAGTTCGCTCTCCACATTAGCTTTTATGGTTTTGTACGATTGCTGGTGATCTTCGTTCTTATCAACCGGATAGAGGTATTCCCCTTCATAAAGTTGATCTTTTGAATATTGGCAAGCGGCAAGGTACACTTTCCCATCTGGCAGCAACCCTTTGAATAGCAGTTGGGAGTCCGTTCGATCCGCCAATTCAAATGATTTGTCGAGCGTGCCGATCATGCCGATGGTTTCCGCTTTGGTAATCCGCCACAGCAAGCCATCCATACCGGTAAGCTTCTCTGGTCGCACAGACTCATCAAAGCTGCCTTTTTCATAAAGCGGGCGGCCATTCTCGCCGACAATCTCATAGATTTTATTTGCTGGCACAGAGTAGTTGATGTTTTGCGTCTTCTCTGCAATATTGCCGCCCCAGACCACCGCCACCAAACTGCCTTGGTTGTTTACAATCGGCCCGCCGCTGGAACCGGGAGACACCGGCGCCGTATACTGCATATTGGTATCATCTTCGCGATAACCGGCGACAATTCCATCACTCACCGAAAAAGTATGGCCTTGGGGATTGCCAAAGACGTAAACTTTTTCTCCCTTTGCAGCCAGCTGCGACGCCAACTTTAAAAAGCCCTGTTTGACGTTTTGCGGGTTTTTCACTAGTGTTGTGGCGCCGACCATCAAGTCAAGCTTGGGATGCGCGCCGATAATCCTAGTAAAGGTATATTCCCGACCGTCTGCGGTATATGCCTTCGCCCGCACGGCATTCTCCAACACATGGCGGTTCGAAACGACATCGCCGCGCTCATTGATAAAAAAGCCACTCCCAATGGCAGAGCTTCCATTCTGGTAATCCACTTCGATGTAAACCACGTTGGGTTCGACATAATTGACAATCTCTACGGAATTATTATCCGCGCAGACTACTTGCGGCGCTAGCAATAAACAAAACCCCAAAATGAAAACCCCAAATAAGTTGGCGAAACGTCGCATGCCAATTCCTCCCAGTTTATTAGTGTCAGAAAGAACACCAATATTGTATTTTAATAAATACTATTCATTTTTTCCCGTCCATATTCCTGCATAAAGGAAACTGCATCCCGGTTCACGAAATTACTAATGGCACCAGAAAAACAACGGGCCCTTCGGATGATAATCCGAAGAGCCTCGCACGCTAGATCAACGGGATGTTCAGGGAATAAATCTGTTTTTTTTGCTTTTCTTCGTACATCAGCTTATCACTATGCTGCACAAGTTCCTGCAAGTCCTTGTATTGCTCGTTAAATACCTTCGTGCCGTAACTAAAGCCTATCTGGTAATGTCGGTTCATTTTTTTATTATGCTCATTAACTCTGTCCGCCAAGGTTATCATATTCTTTTCAATGACTTCCGTGTTGTTTTCACGAATCCAAACGATAAATTCATCTCCGCCCACACGAATCGGCACGCCGATATCTTCAAATACCGCTTTCAATTCCCTGGCGAATTCCCGCAACACTTTATCGCCTTCGTGATGTCCATGCAGATTATTAATGCTCTTAAAATCATCCAGATCAATATTTACCACCGATAATACCAGTTTATTTTTTCGGCTCAAATTGGTTAGACATTCGTCGTAAGCCAAGCGATTCCCCAAACCTGTTAATGGGTCAATCTTGGTCTGATTATGCAAAACAAAAATATAGTTCATCACGACCGCAATCGCCAAGCTATTCCAGATCGTCAAATAGACAAAGTAATATAATTGAAAAACCGACAGTAAAAAAGGGATAATCGGCAGCAAACTAAGCATAACCCGTTCTTCGCCATTGACCTTTGCGCGGCTATCGTATAAAATCCACAAAATTAAGCAGTAATAGAAGAAAACGGATACGGGGGAAATGAAAAACAAAGGCCCCCGCACGTATAGGTTTTCGCTGGTTATACTAAAAATCAAATTGTACTGAAAGCTGCCTAACGAAATGATCGCATTGCCAAAAGCAGGCGCGCCAAGCCAAAGGATTTTACTGATATTTAGCCGCATATAGCGATTTGTCCTTTTATATACATAGAGAGCTGCAACAATCAGAACCAACGGCGCCAGGGCAAAACCTGCCGTATCAATCAGCTTATGCAAAACGAGCAGATTCTTGTTACTCGCGGAATTTAATAACACACTCGACATTTCCAATAGCAAAATCACTATTGTCAACACGATAAGCGCAAAAAACAACTGATGCACCGGTTCTTTTTGATTGAATTTCAAATTGGCGTGCACCGCAATGCTGACCAACAATAACACCATAAAGATATTGACTTGCACTTCAATCATAGTACTGGAAATACCACTCCCTTCACATATTTAAACATAGAGACAAATAAAAAAACCAAAGATCAAATCTCCGGTTACGAACGAATGGCATGAACGCCCTCACTGCAACCTGGCTGTCATAGGTATCCCCTTAGACCCAATGGCTTTGCGCCCTCACCTTTCGATAAGTTTGCCCAATATTTATTTGTCTGCTATATAAGCTTCTCTATAAATTCAATAGTTCCTGCCTTAACCCTGTTTTTGCAATGAGAATGAGGTGTTTTTATTGAAGCCGATTGAACTTGACAAAGACCACCAACTAGAGGCCCTACGTGACATCAAAGAGTTCTTTTTTAGCGAACGAGGTGAAGATCTTAGCGACTTTCAGGCCCAGAATATCTTGGACTTCTTTACCGGCCGGATCGGGCCAAGTATTTATAACCAGGCAATCTCGGATGCACATGCTGTAATGCTAAACAACATCGAAGACCTCTTCGGCTTGGAAAAACGCATCCTGCCAACGGTAAAAAAGTAAGTTGTCACTTTTTTCGTTATTCTTTTTTAGCCCCCTTACATCCAATCCCATCACCAATTTTGCTTTGTTGCATACCGGTCTGTATTTGGTAAATCAGCCAACTGTTCAAATATCGCTGATCCAATTGATGAGGAGGATGATTTTATGAAGTTGCACATTGGAGTCTATTTAATGGCTATCACCTTGTTGTTCTCCGTTTCTGCCGTCGCATCGGCAGCTGCCAGGGATCTGCCCATCCCACCAACGTATTCAGCGGCTTCACCACCAACGCAATTTAATCAGGACCCTCTCCGCCAACATTCATTTAAGGCGGATAAACTAAGCTCGAACGGCTTCATCGAATCAACCGTCGTCTATTCTTACGTCGGCATGACACAACCGATGCCGATGGTCGATCAAGGCTATGAGGAAACGATCGCCAAAGACATCCGCAACGAGGAAAATCGCCAGCAAGGCAATCCGAACTACCTGGGAAGAACTGAATTTTTAGGCGGCACCCTGTTCATTGTCAAGCTACCTCCGCCACCTGACGGTTTAATCGGCAAACCGAGTCCGGAAAAGCACGATGGCTCCTACTATGAAAAGCTGGGGCGCGGCATGTTGGTCATCAAACTCTCCAACATACAGGGCGGCGAAGGGCGCATTAAGGAACTCATCGATTATATGCGCCGTGGCACCGAGGTTTGCTATTAGCTGTTGCCGTGCACAACGCTGACTTTAATCCGTTTGGCTTGACATCCCTGACTCTTGTTCGCTATTCTTAGACTAAGGAGGTGAATCCCAATGCAAAAAGTAATTTTGATTAATCTCGCATCCAAAGATTTTGGCTCCGAAGGAATGAACAGCCTGGAAATCCAAGAAGTGCTAAGCGAAGAAACCAGCCAAGGCTGGAAAGTTGTCAACGTCGCTGCTACTTCGGCCGGTGCCGGGTCCGGCTCTGCGAGCGACTACAATTATACGATTCGCGGCTGGTTTCTCGTCACCTTAGAAAAGAACTAAATAAAGTCAAAAAGCTTCTGCCCCTTCTGGGCCAGAAGCCTTTTTTCATTTGCACACTCTTCCTCGCACACATCATTGATGGGTGTGTTTTTTTGACCTCTTTAGGGGTGTACTGTTTTTCGCGTTTTCGTTTTTTTGTAGCTTGCGGCATATTTGATAATTCAATTCGTAAAATATTTCCAGATCATACATGTCTGAAAACAGTGCATACATTTCATCCACTTTGCAAAGTAATGGTCGGGTTTCATATATCTGACACAGATTGTTTAGCAAATGCCGGCATGTTCCATCACCACGATCTAAACTTCTCAGTTCGGCGACCTGACCAACTTGTCTACAACAAAGACCGCATTGCGAGCACATAAATGATTTCAACAGATTCACCTCTATATGGTTTTTACTTTCTATCTGCAGCGAAAGACTCCTGCCCCCAAAATTATACTTTCGTATAGTATGGAACCTCAACACTTATCCACTATAATAAACAACTGAAGCAATGAATGCTATGCCAAACAATGGTGATGATAAGCTTATTGCTCAGAAAAAGGGAGGAAATAGATTGAAATTATCAAAAGTGTTCATGTTGGGACTGTTATCGCTCGCAATATTGATTGCCGGGTGCGGCAATAGCCCTGAAGATGCAAAAAACGACTTGAAAAAAATGAACCTTCAGTACAATGAAAAGAGTTTTTTGGAAAGCATCGTCAATAACAACCTTAAGGCAGTCACCCTGTTCCTGGAAGCTGGAATGAGCGCAAACCTCGATGCCAAAGAAGGAACTCCGCTAACCTTGGCAGCAAGTCGCTCACAACTTGAACTCATCAAACTGCTTGTTGAAAAAGGCGCTGACGTCAACAAAAAAGATAAAGATAAAATGGCGCCGATCATGGCGGCGCTGCTGGGAGAGGGTCCCGAAGAAGGAAAATTGTCGGTCGTGAAGTATCTGGCCGAAAAAGGCGCGGACCTTTCCGTGCAATACACAGCACAGGGAGTTGTATTCACGCCGCTGATCAGTGCCGTGAATTCCGGCAATCTCGAAATGACAAAAATTCTTTTAGATAAAAAAGCGGATATCAATGCGGGGGAAGCAAAATCGGGCGTAACACCGCTCATGTTTGCTGTCACACATAAAGACTTGCCGTTGGCAAAATTCCTCCTGGAAAAAGGAGCCGATTTCACCAAGAAAAGCAAAGACGGCGCCACCGCACTTATGGTTGCCACCTACCAGAAAGATGCGGAAATGGTCAAGTTATTGAAAAGCGCTGGCGCCAAAAACTAATTTAATATCGGTCACTATATGCAACAAACACAAAAGGCTTCCGCCAAAAATCGCCGGAAGCCTTTTGCTTATCCCGATAAGTTTCTAGTAGCTGCCTGCGCTTTATGCAGCTGCCATTCCGCTGATGAAAAATTTGGCAAAATAGTCTTTTATCATTGCAAACAGTGTTTTACGTTGAATCGATTCCGTCACGATCACGTCGGTCGAAGCAATTTCCTGTCCACGATAGACAACCTTTACTACGCCGACTTTTTGGCCGGCAGCAACAGGGGCGCTAATCGTATGAGAAACCTCAAAGATTGTCTGAACTTCATCGCGGCTGCTTGCGCTAACGGGAACAACAATACTATCCCGGGCAACAGCCTGAACAAGCTCAGTTTTGCCATAAGCAACCTGAACCGCATCGACTACATCGCCGGCATGCACGATTTCATTTTCCCGCAGTTGATTAAACCCATAATCAAGCAGCGCCATCGAATCTTCCCACATGAAATCGGCATCCAGAACGACGGTTATCACCTGGATATTCCCGCGTTTTGCCGCCGCAACCAGACACCGTCCAGCAGCATCTGTATAGCCCGTTTTCACGCCATTGGCGCCGCGATAAATATTTAACAGCTTATTTTCGTTGTATAGGGTTTGCGTCTGATTATTTCGCAGTATATCTTTATGTGCAGCACTGACAATCTCAGCAAACTTGGGGTTTTTATATCCGTAAGCAGCAATACGGGCCAGATCATGCGCCGTAGAATAATGATTAGGGTCAGGCAAACCGGATGGGTTGGTAAAATTCGTCCGCAATGCGCCGATTTTATGCGCCTTGTCTGTCATCAATCGGGCAAAATTACCGGCAGACCCCGCAATATGTTCCGCAATCGCTTCCGCAGCATCGTTTCCCGAAACCAAAGCAAGGCCATATAACAGTTCTTGCAGTTTCAAGCGTTCGGCAACTAGCAGATACATTGACGACCCTTCGACATTGGCTGCAGTGGGGCTCGTAGTAACCAGATCATTTATATTTCCGGCTTCAAGCGCCGTGATTATAGTCATCATTTTGGTTGTACTGGCTGGATAACGTCGCTCTTCCGCATATTTCTCATATAATACTTCACCGGTCGTCGCTTCTATTACAATTGCCGATTTTGCGGTAATGGCCAGCGGAGGTTTTGCTGCGAACACTGTTACAGGAATCAGGATTGTCACCAGAAAAAGTATCGTTATTATTTTTTTATTCATCAAAAACGCCTTTCCAACTTAAAATAAATAAGGGTATTCTTGCAGCCTCCTAAATTTATTGCTTTATCAAACCATAGATAAAGGAGTCGGATATGGTTCCGTTTTTATATATGCTGCTTCGCAACCGGCCCTCCAATTGGAAACCGGCCTTTTCCAGCACTTTGATCGATCCAGTATTGTAGGCAAATATTTCGGCAAAAATCCGAACAACATCTTGGGTTAGAAAAACCTCGCGACACAGTCGGGTTACCGCTTCCGTCATAATTCCTCTGCTCCAGAATTCCTCACCCAACCAATAGCCTATCTCAAAACATTTGCAATGCACGTCATCTTGAATATTGCAGCCAACAACGCCGACTGCCGCCTGATTTACAACGATGGCTCTGATGTACTGACACTTTTCGTCGCTGCTCTGACAATCATTAATAAATGCTATGGCATCCTCAACTGTATAAGGATAGGGGAAAATATTACGCACGTTGTTCGCTATATTAATGTTATTGGCGTGTTTTGCGATACTCTCAGCATCAGCAACTTTCAGTTCTCTCAATACATAATCCATGCCGATATTTTATCACATCTGCTACTGCTCTGCAGAATCCCATTTATTGCAAGCAAAACAGAAGGCTCTCCGGAAAACTTCCGGAGAGCCTTCTGTTTTAGTTCACATCATTTGTACTTAATGCTACCTCTTGAACCATTATAGTAATATGTCAGTTCAGAAATCTGAGTCAGATTGTACTTGTTCTTTTCCCAGTTCCAAATTTTCCCGCTGCTGTCTTTGATCCGAAAATTCCACCACGTTACATTGTTTGCATTGTCAAACGTGATGTCAATGCTTTCATTGCTGGCAACAGAAATGCCTGCCAGGATATTCTCTTCCCAGTTGTCGCTATCTGCAGGTGCTACCCAAAACCCAACAATTTTGAAAGGGGAATTGTTAATCAAAGTGAAATCCTGTTGCCCTGCCGATACGATTCCTTGCAACGACATCATCATGACGCATGCCAATAACCCGACTGCTAATTTTTTTGACCATTTCATTGAATTTACGCCTCCCTATATTATATTTTTATAACTATCTTTCATTATGGGCTATTTCCAGGTCCCTTTTTCGAAATGGGCAAATAGTTCGGCGCCTTTTTTGGTCCTGGCATTCTTAATTGCATTGTATTCCTTCAGTTTCTCCAGATCTTCCTTGGTTCCTTTATCATCAACCATTATTTTAACGTAAATCGGCACGAACGCCTTCATTGCATCACACGCTTCAACATACTGTTTTTTCATTTCTTCAAGTTTGGCTTTGTCATCAGAGGAGAGCCACGATGGCACAGCAATCTTTTTTATATTTGCTGCAACATCTCCATATTCATCGCCGATCGCCGCAAGGTTTTTTCTAGCTTGGCCAGCATCGATTTTTTTATTTTTAAAATCATCCGCATTTTTTTCCATTTGAGGCGACAGTTTGATAAACCGGGTGAGTTGTTCACCGATCACAGTAAACACCTTATCCATATCTTTCTGTTTTTGCTCGGCTGTGGGCTCGTCACTGCAACCAGCAACCAGCAGTGAACACAATAGAATAGCCAACAGTGAAAATAATACCGACTTTTTCATGAATACCCCTCCAACACTTTTGAGTTACGAATTCTTCCTTGACTAATTTGCCAACGTTATTATTCTAGCACTTTGTTTGTGAAATTTGTAGCGAAATTCACTTGCCCGCAAGAAAATGTATACTTTCGTATAGCATCGTGGCAGAATTTCGCTTGACCATGACATAGGTGTCATGGTTTATAATGAAATCACTATCGGCAGGAGGAGTATACGCCATGTTAATTAAAGAGTTGTCCGTCAAAACAGACGCCAGCATTCGTTCGATACGACACTATGAAGCCAAGGGATTAATCCACTCCGAGCGCTTGACTAATGGGTACAGAAATTATAGCGAAGATGCAATTTCCGCGGTAAAAACAATTCAGCTGTACATCGGGCTTGGACTCACCACAGAGCACATTGCCAAAATTATTCATTGTCCCATCGCACCGCAAACGAATCGCCCAATCTGCCTGGAGATCTACAAACTCTATATTGAAAAACTTGAACAAGTGAATAAGCAAATCCAATTTTTGCAGCAGGTTCAAGCCCAACTCGAAGGAAGAATTAAAGAATTTGAACAGTCCTCCACCGAAATTTAAAATAAGGAACTGATGAAAACATGATTATCGACAGCCATGCACACGTTATGTTACCGCAAGAAAAACAAATACAATGGATGAACGAGGCTAGTGTCGACCTGACCGTTTTGTTCACATCCACGATCCACCCTGAAACTGCCACCAGTCTGGTCGAATTGGAAACAGAAATGAATATACTCTATGACATCATAAACGGAGTAAAGAATCCGCATGTTGCAAGAATTCAAGCTATGGAACAGCTCGCTTCCGCAGTAAAGGTCGCCCCAAAAAAGTTTATCGGGTTTGGCTCAATTCCTTTCGGCTTATCCTATAATGAAAACCTGGCATGGATTGAAAAGTACATCTTGGCTAACGATTTTCGGGGAATTGGCGAACTGACACCTCCATCTGGACAAATACAACAAATGGAACCGCTATTTCAGGCTTCGCAGGCTTTGGGCGGATTGCCGCTCTGGGTACATGCTTTTTTCCCGTTGAACTTAACTGACATCAAAGAGTTACTGACCTTAGCCAAGCGTTACCCGACTGTGCCGACCATTATTGGGCACCTGGGCGGCATGCATTGGTTAGCCACACTGCAGGCCGTTCGCGAAATCTCCAATATCTACCTGGACTTATCCGCTACTTATACAACGATGGCGCCTTCTTTTGCCATAAAGGAATTCCCAACCAGAACCCTATTCAGTTCGGATTCACCCTATTCATCGCCATTGGTCGCCCGACTCGTGCTGGAACAATTGACTGATGACAAACATGTTTTGGCTCAAGTGCTGGGAGAAAACATAGCGAATCTGTTAAAACTATGACAAAGGACTTCCTGCCGCGATTTGCCGGAAGCCCAAAAGGAATCGGTTTCAAGATGTCGAAACAATTAATAACAGTAACGGAAGGCGGTATGCGTAGTGAAACGAAAACAAATTTGTCGGTTGATCGTATGTTTTAGTTTATTAACAGCGGTATTTGCAGCTTCGGCTCTGGATGCAGGCACAGCATTGGCCCAGCCTCTCAATGACAAAGATGCCAAAACAAACTATGCGGAAATCGGCTTTGGCCTGATGAAAGAAACGATTGGCGATTTATCGCTTGGCATTGATGACAGTGCTATATTGAAGCTACTCGGTGAACCAGACAAAAAATCCGCTGCACAGATTTGGGGCGCAGACGGAATGGAACACCAACGGTGGATTTATCAATCCAAAGGAATTGAACTGGGCATGGTCCGAAAAGGTAGCCAGCAGGTGGTGGATCGAATATCGCTGAAAAGTCCATGTGACTACAAAACCCAGCGGGGGATTAAAATTGGCAGCACGGTTGCCGAAGTTCAACTCGCTTACAACGCTGAAATCAATCCGCAGGACAGCAGGCAAGAGTCCTCAATCGTCGCCGGCACAATATATGGCGGCATTATCTTTGGCATTAAGGATGGTGTCGCAACCTCGATCTTTATTGGCGCTGCGGCTGAGTAGGCTTGAAGTAGGCGAAAATGCTCTCCAGCGGCTTGGTATAGACCTCACCCGATACACCAATCACAAACTGACATTTTTCGCCCTTGCACGCGGGATAACCGCTGCAGTATTTTGTCAGCATCTCGCTGGCGTCAGGAGTTCCCTGTTCTGAGATATTATACGTCGACACCTGTTGCGCCACTTCTTTTTCGATAAAGGAACATTCAATAATTCGATTTACTGTAATGGTTTCACGCACCGACAATTCCCCCTGCACGCCTTATTTCCGGCAATATCACTTTATCACCGGCGCGCAGCAGCATTGTTATGGTTATGTAAAAAATAGATTAATTCTGCCGGGTTCCAGCAAATCTTCCCAAGTCAATCATTCCGATGCCGACCAATTCAATCGCGGCATCAATCATTTCATCCACGCCGATATTCTGCTGCGCCAGAACCCCCATACGATTGGAGACAAATATCCCTTCCGCAACCGAGTACAAGTATACGGCTAGCTTTGCCGGATCAACCGGCCTGAGTTCGTGGCGCGAAATGCCCTCGCGAATGAGTTCCTCCATAATTTTGACCAAGGCCATCCCTTTTTGCAGCAAAGCCTCGGCCAGAGACTCGGGCAAGCCGATGCCGGACATGGGATCTGTCGCCAGATGCATCATCGCAAACAGCTGCGGCTCTCGGTAGTAAAACGCCTTATAGGCCAAAAATATGCTACGCAGCCGCTCGCCGGCAGCCTCCTCTTCATGGGAAATGCGACGAAAATCAGAGCCCAGACGATCAAACGCCTCACTGCAAATATAAAAGAATACTTCAGCCTTATCACGGAAGTGAAAATACAGCGGTCCAGTCGAAATCCCGGCCGCTTCGGCTATATTTCGCATCGTTGTCTTATGGTATCCCAGCGTTAAAAAGAGCTCCCGCGCCTGGACCAGAATTGCACTACGGGTGTCAGACTGATCAAGTTTATCGATCATGCTGGCATCCCTTTTTATTGAAAGTCTTATAGTCGCGAATCATATATTCGGTCATCTTTGGCCCGTACAACTCCTTGCGGATCGCCGGAAACTTCGCCAGCAGCCCCAGGAAGAAATTGCGCGCCCGCGAAGCATACTCATATTGCGGAAAATCATACACTCCATGCTGTTTGTAATACTGGTGATCGGCGACAAATGGAAACCGCAGCGGTCCCCAGATTTCATCGCGAAAAATTTTCAACCCGCCGACACCAAGATAAGTGTTCGGTCGTTTATAGTTGCAGTCAGCATAGCTCAGGCTGCGCAGTGCCAGTTCCTGCAACGCGGAATCGGTTGTGCAGGATTCGCTCTGCTCATCGGTGACTATTCCCGCCAAATTTGCTTGCTGGTGTTCGGTATAAGCCTCCAGGATCTGCCTGAGATGCGGCAGTTGTTGCATTGGTCCGCTCACGAGGAAAGCAAGCTGCTTGCCGACAAAGGACGGCATATGGGTGTTGAAAAAGGCGCGGTCAAAAAATGTCTTCCACAACGACGATAGGTAGCGGTCGTGAATTGCTCCGGCAAAAACCAGAATGTCCGCCGTTTTTAGCCGGTTGTACATGTCAATGAAGCCATCGCGCCCCGTATAGGCGCAGCTATTGTCATAGCCGCAGCGGATACAGCCAAGACAGCTGCCTTTTATATCGACCTGGTGTAAATTCACCACTGCCGGCTGTTCGGCAAACCGGGCGGCAAAACTGCTGATCATGCGCTGGAGGTTGACTTGTTGCTCCGCTACGTCGGTAACAATGATAATTTTGCGCTGATGAACAATCGGGCTATCAGCAATCGTGGCGGGATTATATTGCGGAATATTATTTTCTAGCGGCGAATACAGTTTGGCGCAAAAGGCTTTTCTCTGAATCGCAGCGAGAAATCCGTTGAAAAAATTCAGCAGGTTGTTGCTTTCGGTTTCGTTAAACAAATCGCGCATGCCGGCTGAGAATGAATCGCAAAAGTTCATGTTCAGGTCGTCGCAGATCCCCCGCAGATATTGATGTGCAGTGTGGTCATAGAAATGGATCGAGGTTGTCAGAACGGCGGTGTATTTAGCCCGGAACACATCCGACCTATTTCGTTCGAAGATGAGTTCAATAAATCGCTTGTATTGCGAATGAACCAAAAAGACGTATAGCGGAAACGCCCAAAGAACGCCGTCAGCATTTTCAATTTCCGCCATGACTTCGCTGAACTTCTGCTCATCCTGTTCGATTTGCCTGACCTGTTGGGCAATGTTGAGTATTTTGAGTGTATGCTGCGGATTCATTTTTTGCAGAAACGCCACGTATTGCATGGTAACGCTAAGATCTCCCTTGGGACTGCCATTAAGAACAATAATTTTCATTGTACCAACCTCACTTTATTCACAGGTTTGTTGCGCAGATACGGGCAGAATTTATCACAAAATATAACGTTGTTATACTGCGAATAAAATATAACACCGTTATATTTCTTTGTCAAGCCTGCCGATCAATTGATCAACAACCTTACAGTTCCTTGATCAATTGGCAATAGACCTGACAAGCTGCTTCGATTTTTTCGACTGCACATCGTTCGTCCTTCATATGAGCCAATTTATAGTCACCCGGTCCGAAGCCGATCGTGGGGATTCCCATCGCAACCGGCGTAATCGCATTGGTGCCAAAATCCCAAAAATCAAAGGTTGTTGCGTCGTGCTGATATACGGTTTTATATGCTGCGCGCAGCGCTTTCGCCAATTCATGCTCCGCATCAATGTTCCAGGGGTTATGCATTGGTTGATACTCCAACGCTTTTCCCTTCCAGGAAGTATGATGCAGTGTGCCGATTTCCCAGCTGGCGTTTTTACCGGCAATCAATCCAGCCATTTCTTTTTTCACTTGTTCCAGTGTTTCCCCTATAACCAATCGCCGGTCCAGATAAATGGCGCATTCGCTTGGCACCGCATTTAGCGATGCACTGACGCAGGAAATATCGGACAGTACGATGGTTCCATGTTTGGTTCCGGTTTTAACTAGCGACTTGTTCAAAGCATCGACGCGGGAAATGATTTCCGCCATCTCATATACAGCATTCACGCCTTTTTCCGGCGCTGAACCATGCGCCGAAACGCCGTGCGTTTTTATACGAATCTGCGCCTTGCCTTTGTGGCCAAGAGTAATGACGTT
This sequence comes from uncultured Veillonellaceae bacterium, assembly GCA_964521625.1. GTDB lineage: Bacteria > Bacillota > Negativicutes > UBA1444 > UBA1444 > UBA1444. The sequence continues at coordinate 35,179 of CAZFSM010000017.1, forward strand.
GTCGCTGGGTTCGCAGATAATACAATAGTCGGGCTTTAGCGCCAGCTCTTTATATAAGTGTTTTAGATTTTCACCATCACAATATTCCTCGCACACTGTCCCGGTAACATATACGGTCTTGTCCGCAGTGTAGCCCTGCTGTTTGGCGAGCGCCGCCGCATAGATGCTAGCCGCCAATGCCGCTTTCATGTCCACGCTGCCGCGACCCCAAATGTACCCGTCAACAATGTCGCCGGAAAACGGCGCGACTGTCCATTCATCCGGGTCATTCACCTGCACCGTATCAAGGTGTGAATCAAAATGGATGATCTTGGCGCCTTTGCCAATACGCCCCACGACATTTCCCGTCGAGTCAATAAACGCTTCATCAAAGCCGATTTTAATCATTTCATCCTTTAGCAAAGTCGCCATGTCGCCTTCCTGATCAGAAAAACTGCGGGTTTGAATCGCTTTTTGCGCAAAAGTTAACATATTTTTCATCTCACTCATTCTGAATCACTCCTCTTCACTGCACCCGCCAGCAATGCCTTCACAGACTCGAAAAACCATATCCTTCTTGTCGCGATTTTAAACAAAACTATTTTCCCATTAACCTGCAACCTATAATGTTGCCCCGGTTCAATATTTGCAGAATACATACTTTCTGCGCCAATCATCACATCGCAGGGTAGCGATTGACCCGAATCATACTGTTCCAAACCAAAAGCATTCTCCATGGTTAGCTTATATACATCGCTGACACTAGACAGTTTCAGTGTTTCCAGTCCCGTTTTATGTTGAAGCTGCTTTTCAAACCAAGTAACTTTATTAATTTTCATCGCCTCCAATAGATTAACGCATTGTTGGCCGCGCCACCCGTCACCATACACAATATTATAGCAGATGAATCATTAGCCACCCCCACTTTACAAACCATTCTAATCGAATATATAATTTAAAATAAACTTACGAATAGAAGGTTTTTTAGATGAATATTAACGATTTAAAACTAATCAGGCAACTTATGGCAAATGCACGTTCGACTTGGGCTGAGCTCGGCACGTTAATTGGATTATCCGCACCGGCTGCAGCCGACCGAGTGCGCAAATTGGAGGAGTCCGGCGTAATCAAGGGCTACGCGGCAATAGTCGACCCGGAAGCGATAGGCTGCGGGCTGGCTGCGTTGATATCCCTGACGATCGAAAACCCAGAATACCGTCCGGCTGTAATAAAAAAAATCGGCGAACTTGCCGAAATTTTAGAGTGCCACCATGTTGCCGGAGACGTCGACTACATTCTCAAGGTCCGTTGCGCAGGCACTCGCGGTTTAGAGCGGTTGATCAGCGACGAACTCAAAGCTTTTCCCGGCGTCAAAACCAAAACAACCGTCATTCTATCGACAGTGAAAGAAACGCCGATCCTCCCACTAACCAGCGGCGGGGAGTAAGCCATGTTGTTTTTGCTTAAAGGGATCATTCTGGGCTTTTCCATTGCTGCGCCCGTTGGACCAATCGGCGTTCTTTGCATACGGCGCACGCTATCCTGCGGAATGAGAAACGGCTTTATGTCGGGCTTAGGCGCTGCGACAGCCGACGCAATATACGGTTCTATCGCCGCGCTTGGTCTATCGGTTGTTTCCAGCTTCCTAATCGATCAGCAATTTTACCTACGCCTGATCGGCGGTGCATTTCTGCTCTATTTAGGCTATGCAACTTATAAATCCATCCCGGCTGAAACCGCTGCAATCGCGAAAGGCGAAGGGCTTATGGGCGCCTATGTATCGACCTTGTTTTTAACGATTACCAACCCGATGACCATATTATCTTTTGCTGCGGTTTTTGCCGGATTGGGGCTTGGCGCAACCGGCGCGAATGGGATGTCAGCCTTATTATTAATTCTTGGCGTTTTCATCGGGTCCATGCTTTGGTGGGCAATACTAAGCGGGCTGGTCAATGTACTGCGCGATAAGTTTGACCAACAGCGTCTTAAATGGGTCAATCAACTCTCGGGAATTATTATCGCTGGATTTGGTCTCTATTGCCTATTTTCCGTATTAAACATTTTATAAGCAAATGATAAACAAAATTTTCACGAAGAAATCTCGCGTCGATTTCGATTTACAAACGCTGCGGTTGCGCATAAAATAATAGTAGTACCTTTGGTGACTCTGGAGTTTATGCTGGCAGCCAATTGGACTATGTCGGTGCTGGCAAGGAAGGGAAGATATGCTGCAAACGATTAGTTTCACTCCCAAAACGTTAACGCTTGGACAACGCATATCGGTCAGAAAAACAAATGAGTCTACAACATACAACAGCATCATTGAAGAAATTCATGATGATTCTTTGTCTATTGCTTTCCCGCTTTTCCAAGGATTGTTTATGTATCCAAACGCAATTGACACTTACACAATCACTGTTCATTGTGAATCCGGCATTTTCACATTTGAGTGCCGCTATCTCTCTCATACGACGACTCCTGTCGGCATTATCAAATTGAGTACTCCCACAAAAATGATAAAACTGCAAAATAGAGACACTGTGCGCATTAACGATTTCATCCAACTCACTCTAAAACCCAAAGATGGCAACATAAAAATCGACGGCGCCACAAAAAATATCAGCGTTGGTGGAATGCTCATCAGTACTCCCAGCAAAATGGGCATCGGGGATGAGATTCATATCAATTTCAGAATAGCAACAATTAACAAAAGCGTAGACATTAATTTAAAAGGCATGGTTGTTCGAACAGCCGACCCTGCGGAAAAAACACAAAAAAACTTTTACGGGGTAAAATTCCTGGAAGTTGATGAAAAAATCAGTACTCATCTAACGCAATATATTTTTAAACGCCAAGCTCAGATGATCAAGATGATGAGAGAAGCTTGATCATTATTCTTCCCCCAAGCGCTGAAGTTAGGAAAGACCACCGCCGAGGTGGTCTTTTTTATAGCGTTTATGTTGCCTGCGGCCATGGCGGGTTCGCCTCTTGCGGTTGATACTGGGCCACCTGGTCCCGCACCTTTTGCTCATAGCCATTTTTGAAGAAGAAACAACTATAGGGGTCAGCGCTGTATAAACTGTCGCCGAGCGCCATACCGCAGGCGTGGCAGCCGCCGCCGCAACGCAGGCGATGCTCGCAGGCTGCGCATTCTGGATTGTTTTCCAAAACAGAGCTCAGCTTCATGTCGATCACATCAAAAAATCTCGACCCGACCAGCGCCTCGGCGATTGTCGTTTCAAGCAAACTGGGCATTTCCGCCTCCACGGCGGAACCGGTCATCGGAATACAGGGCAGCAGTTTCCCATCAGCCATAATATGCAAATGGACCCGGCAGCTACGGCACAGGATCTGCCGCAGCGAGGCATCGGCGGCATCGAATCGGATCAGCGGAATTACCACTTCCTTGCTGCTGCGCGGCCCATAGTAGAAGCCGCCGAGCATCAGGTCCAGCGGCGCGCCGTCAGCCTGGTGCATGGCGATCAGGTCTAGATACGCCGCATAGAGAACTTCGATCGGCAGATCGTAATGTCCCTGTTCTTGCTGCCAGTTACCGACATTCATCGCCGGCGAAGTTTTCCAGTGGCTCACGCCAAGCGATTTCATCAGTTCATAGGTTTCTTTCATGCGGGGCAGGTTGTCGGTATATAGCACGGTTTCGATGCTGACGCTAAATCCGTGGGAACGCAGCAACCGGATCGCCGCGATGACGGCCTCCTCCGCACCGGATAAGCCGCGCATCCAGTCGTGGCAGCCGCAACCGTCAAAACTCAGGGAGAAGGAACACTTAATCCCGCGGGTTTTTAATCCCGCCAGCAGCTCCTCCGTCACCAATAACCCATTGGTATAGATTTGCCGGATCACAATGCGGCGCTCCAACAAAGCATCAACCAGCTGCCAGAAGTCGGCGCGGACCAGCGGCTCGCCGCCGGTCAGGGACACCTGCCCAATGCCGGCTGCTGCGATCTGTTCGATAATCCGCAGGCACTCCTGCGTCGTCAGTTCGCCATATTTCGCCTGCGGAGCCGACATGTAACAGTGGCGGCAGCGCAAGTTGCAACGTCCGGTGATGGACCAATGCGCTGATGCGGCGTAGCGGCCGGTAGAACGGGTATATTTTTGCCACGACTCGAGTTCTGTATCGGGCGGGCAGTCTGCAACAACACCGGCGCTTTCCAGTTTGGCGATCGCTTCACGGTGGGCCGGTAGCACCAGCGGGGATTCGAGATTCATCTTGCCGTCGCAAAAACTGGCAGCTTGAAAAGCCACTGCATCGATGAAGCCGGTCTGGCCGGTTTTCGTGTCCATGATCCCGTAAGGCAGGCCATGCCAGCCCCGCAGCGCAAACTGGGATTTGAGTTTTTTGTACAACGCGTTCCTGCCTTTCAGTCTCACTATATCAAAAGAAAAACCCGCAAAAGTTTAAACAATTGTTATATTTTCCCTAACACAAAAAGCTCTCCGGATGAAAATCCGCAGAGCTTTAATTTATTTCAATATCACCATTGTTAACCATACCCTGTACAGAGCATTGCAATCCGTGCAGAGACAAAACACCAAAGTTCTCCTCCCCCCGACACAGCTGCCAATTCGCCATCGCTCAGTTCAGAATTCATTTTCGCCTGCTTAATTTCTTCGTCATAAGATTTCAAATCGTTCATTGCAAAGGAATATCCCATCTGTTGTGCGAATGGCAATATTTCCTGCTCCGTTACCGCCATCGCTTTTGCTTCATCCATTTGCTGACCTTGATACTTTCGAGACAGTTCGACAAACTTCTGTTTCAGTGATTCGTCTTGGGCTACCGCTTCATAAAACTTTTTCACGTTTTCAACTGACATCTGCGCATCCCTCCGGCTATTATAATTTCTTGCGGAATCCAATCGATGATGTTCTTTGCTCAGCCATATTATACCAGAAGCAAAGCCCGTCAATTTTAAACAATTGTTAAACTTTTTCCAATGCAAAAAGCTTCCGCTGAAAATGTTGCATTACTTGCCGTTCTGCATCAAAACGGCAGTCGCATGAACATTTTAGCGAATCCCATCACGCGCTTCAATGCAATCAGTTTTCTTGCATCATAGGGTGGATATAGTAAATTGCTACTTAGATTAAAGCTTCGTTTCAATACACTTTTTTTGTGGGAAAATGTCAAAAAACTATCATAGCCATGGTAGGAGCCCATTCCAGAATTGCCGACCCCGCCAAAAGGCAGATTGGAGTTGGCCAAATGGGTGATCGTATCATTTATGCAAACCCCGCCGCAAGACACTTCCTGTAAAACTTTTTCTTCCACTGCCGCGTTTGTCGTGAACAAATACAAAGCAAGCGGCTTCGGCAATCTTTTGATATCTTTAATTGCTTTATCAAGGTCATGATAAGTCAGAATCGGCAGAACCGGCCCGAAAATTTCTTCACTCATACTGGCGGCATCCCAGGATGAAATTTCAATAAGCGTCGGTTCAATATACTTTTGTTCTTCTTCATAACGACCACCATAAATGATACCCGCTTTGTCAGCTTCAATAATATTTCTGATGCGGTTGAAATGTTTATGGTTGATAATACGCCCGTAACAATCGCTTTTTTGCGGATCTGCGCCAAAAAATTCTCCGATCGTTTTTTTCATTTCTGCAATTAATTCTGCCTTGATCGCGTCATGAACCATAAGGTAGTCTGGCGCTACACAGGTCTGTCCGGCGTTAAGCGTTTTGCCACAAACAATTCGCCGCGCCGCAATTTTAGCATCTGCACTTTTATCAACAATCGCCGGCGATTTTCCGCCAAGCTCCAACGTTACCGGGACCAAGTTGGGAGCGGCGGCTGCCATTACGATTTTACCGACCCCAACGCTGCCAGTAAAAAATATATAGTCAAAACCCGCATTGATCAGAGAAGTAGTGGTTTCAACATTCCCTTCGACAGCACGTATATAGTTCGCCTCAAACACATCGGCAATCATCTCGGTAACGATTGCCGCAACATGGGGAGAAACTTCAGACGGCTTCAATACTGCACAATTTCCTGCGGCGATTACTCCTACCAGCGGTTCGATTAAAAGCTGAAACGGATAGTTGTACGGTCCGATGATTAAAACAGTTCCAAAAGGTTCGTATATGACGGCCCCTTTTGCCGGGAATAAATAAATCGGATTTCTCACCTTCTTGGGTTTCGCCCATTTTTTCAGATTTATCACAGCTTCTTCAATACTGTTATATAAGAATCCAATTTCCGTCGTATAAGATTCGAATTCCGATTTTCCCAGATCTATTTTTAATGCCGCCGATATCCTGCTTTCATATTTTTCTATCCCGGCTCTAAGTTTCTTCAATTGCTCAATACGAAAATCCAAGCTTTTTGTTTCTTGTGAATCAAAATATTCATTGTGCAGTTTCAGAACCTCTGCAACGTCTTGCGCTGTCAATTCGGCGGTATTCAAAAAAGCCACCCTCTTTCTTTTTGTTGTTGCAATGGACCATATCGCTGCCGCATGAAACAAAGTTTGCATAAGAATGCCTAGGTCGTTTTATAACATCAGCGCCAAAAAGGCTTCCAGCCGCGATGGCCGGAAGCCTTTTAACGAACTACCATTTATGATTTGTCAGAGTATCCGTAATCCATGCGCCACTTACTGTCACTCCTGCCGCACAACTGCCTACCGCAAGACCGCCTGTCAATAAAACAAGCACGAGTGATGTCGCTACCAATGAAAGCCCGAGAATACACATGCTGCCGCCCGTTACATCTTGCAGGTCTGCATCTGACAACTCTTCCCCTGTCTCCAATCTTTTGACGACCAGATCCTTGATCTTTACGATCTGGTCAACCGTTAAATCGATTCCCTTGCCAGACATCGCCGTCTGCACTTCCTGCGGCGTTTCCAGACATAACAGCTTTTTTATAAAATCCTCATCAGCAAATACTTCTTTAACCAGAGCCTCATCCATGCAGATAACCTCCCTGCAAAATCAGTATCAGTTGCGTCCATCATTTTCCAACCCCATTATATCAGAAGCAAAGCCCACCAATTTTAAACAATTGTTAAACTTTTTCCAACTCAGCAAAAGGCTCTCCGGACGATAATCCCGGAGAGCCTTGATTAGAGCGACCATTATTTTATAACGGGTGATGGCAGTAAAGATGAAAAATCAGGATCATCAGCAGCCTGACAAACAGAGCCGTCAACCAGCCCACACTCACGATCCATACGATCCCTACGCAGATTAATCCAACGACAGCTTGGTTTCTATTGAAGTAACTGCCAACGGATAAAAAGCATCTCGGACACATTTCTTGCACACTCCACGAATAAACTTTTCAGCCTATCCATGGCAAAAACATATCCAGTTGTATTTTACACCATGATTATTTGAATTCCTTTTGTGATCGATTTAAGCACTTTTTTGATGTTGTGCATCATCCTCAGTTCGACAAGTCCGGAGGGGATCCGGTTCCTATGGATTATAGCGATCAGCTTTTTCCAAAGGTCGGGTCGGATAGGGAGAAAACTCAATATGAAAATTTGCTGTTTCATCAAGACTTATTTCTGCGTCAGTTAAAACTAGATCAAGCACGTGTCCACCCTTTTGACGGTCATCAGACAAAAAATGCAAATGATAACCGGCAGCATTGGTGTTCCCCATATATGACGGCAGCCAAAACCCGACCAATCTGCCAGACACCTCTGCATAATCAAATACATTCTGTTCCTTTAATGCGTCGGAAAGCACAGGAAATGGCTTTTGATAAGGACCAGCACTACGCATTTTCATTGTTTTAAAATTGCCTTTAATGATGATGGCGTAAGGCAGATCATTGCGGGGACGCAGCTTGTCCAGTTCCTGCTTTAGCAGCTCTAGACTCATATTGGGCGCCGCAATTTTTTTAGTTATGTCGGCCTCAAAAGATGTGACCGCATAAAAGGGGCTTTGCACACTATCTTCTTCAACAGTAACTTTGCCACTCTTTGACGCTTTATAAACCTTCCCGTCTAATACAATCATTTCGCCATCAAGTCCGGCAAAAGTCCCCAAACCCATATTACCTTGTGTCCTGATCTTTTTAACAGTTGCCACGCCATCATAATTTCCTGCTAAAAGCGCCTCAATGGTTGAACCTTGATATATTGTTTCTTTATCGGTCGCAGGGTTTGCAAAACCTGTTGAAGCCACCAACAATAGTAGACACCCCAATAACAGAATTTTTTTCATCATATGCACCGCCTTTTCTATTATCAATAAATTTCGGACCATGTTTAAACATTTTCCAGAGTTTTTGATATAGCCAATGAGATAAAAGGATTCCTCTAGCTAAACGCGAAGTTTATACTGCAATAATTTTCAAAACTAATTGGGTGGAGGGTTAATGAAATGATTGACAAAAACCACTTACAAATCCTATTTCAGCAGCATGGTTTTGCGGACTTCAAATGGATGGCTGCCAAAGACATTATTGTAGCCCAATGGGTTCGCTTTCGATGCATGTTTGGCTGTCCGCAGTATGGGAAAAGCTGTATGTGTCCGCCCAACGTGCCCACCATTGAAGAATGCAGAAAAATGATTTCAGAATACAATGATGTGGCTGTATTTCACTTTGAAAATCAAAGCGAAACCCCGGCAGCAAGAAAAGCCTGGGCGCGAGATACCTCACAGAAACTGTTAAAACTTGAACGAGAAGTGTTTATTGATGGATATTATAAAACTCTCCTTGTGTCATTTACTTCTTGCGCATTATGTGAAAGTTGTATCGGAAATCGAACAGAATGTAGGAATCCCATGTTGGCACGTCCCGGAGCCGATTCGCTTGGGATTGATGTCTATGCAACAGTGAGAGGAATTGGCTATCCAATTCAAGTCTTAAAAAACACGACTGATCCCATGAACAGATATGCTTTTCTGCTCATTGAATAACGAATTTACAATCTTCGCGATACGCACTCTGCCCCCTACTGCTCATAATTATCATTGACATAAGCAATGTCATAGTCTCAAGAAAGCAGCGTTACACTTTTTTGCCCAAAAATGTCCCGGCTACTGTTCCTGCAATTCCAAGAAAGGATATTCCTCCTAATATTGCGGTGCCCGCCGCAAGACCATAAATCAAAAGCATAATAGATCCGCCAGCGACTCCTTCCAGCTCATCATCTGTCAATTCATCTCCGATTTCAAGCCTTTTGGCAATAAAGTCCCTGACTTTCACGATATCGTCTGTCGATAACTCAATGCCTTTCTCCGTGAGAGCCGACTGCACCTCTTGCGGTGTTTCAAGCTAAAACAAACTTTTGACAAACTCCTCGCAAAATTAGTATCCGAGCGGTTCTCCTTGCTCAGCCTCATTATAACAGAAGCAAAGCCCGCCAATTTTAAACAATTATTAAACTTTTTCAGGTTAGGTTTGATTGCCAAATCCATCAATTTTCATTCACTCAACACAAAGGGAAGCTAGATAGAACTGTCGAATCTATTTTTGTTCGGTGTTTTATTATGCAGTTATCAATCCATGTTTTACCATTCACAGGCATATGCCAAACTTGTGAAAGATTCTCTATAAACATTAGAAGGGATTGATTATCGTGAAAAGAATTGTTTTATTATTTCTAAGTTTATTTATTCTGGGTTTATCTGGTACTGTAATGGCAATTGAGAAGCAAGCAGTTACTATATTTTACTGTGTTGATGATACGATCCTTCGAGCTCAGAACAGCGCAGAAGATTTAGAAAAAGGAAAAGTTGAATTTGAAAATATTTTTTTAGATAACTTTGATAAAAGATTTGACATAAAAGGTGTTAAACGTATACGCAAACTCGAAACAACAGCATTCTTAAAGTATGATAGAGATGAACTTTATAATATTCCTGTCAACCAAGTTCCTGTTCTTGTTGAACTTAAGGTGACAGGAATAGGCACAGAAACAGATACCTATCAAAATGCATTTGGTGCAAAATATAATATTACGGTTCCAAATGTTCAGATACACTATTATGAGATGTTAGGTGAACGCATAACCGGTCACAGATATATGATGCAAACATTTGACGGTGATTATTCTTATCGTCCACAATCTTTCGCATTAGGAAGAGATTTATACGTAGCTAATAGAGACGATAGAACACTAGTAAAGAATTGCGTAAGATGGTTAATTCGTGATATAGGTAAATTTAACCCACCAAACAAGTATGCTTACCCTGACATATTTGAAATGTATAGTCGTAAATATTACGGTGATTACAAATACCTTGTGCAGCATATGCAGATTCAACCATAATTTTTGTTTGAAATTTTCACGCATTCTGGAGAATTTTATCGTTGATGATTCTTTGCGCGGAAATGGCATTGGCAAAAAGCTAGATGCGAGAGCTTTTTATGAATCAACGGGCTATAATCCTGATACGAATATCGGTTTTAAAAAGAAACTAGTGCCCAAATAGTCGTTAACCTATGACTAAGGAAGATACATTGTGTTTTGTTCAAAATGCGGAAAAGAAAACCTAAGTTCAAACCAGTATTGCGGTTCATGCGGACAACCGCTGCTGATAAATGATCCACGTCCGGCGCCTCCAATATTGCCACCATATCAATATCAGTATCCCACTCCATACCTACCATATCTGAATCCTGTTCCCGCGGAATCAGCTTTTGCCTTGTATTTAGGCTGCTTTAAGAAATATGCCCAATTTCAGGGAAGAGCAAGGCGCAGTGAGTATTGGTATTTTGGTTTAATTCATTTGTTAGCAGTACTAGTACTCGCTTTGGTCGGTGTCGTTGCCATGGTTTCTAATTCTGGACGCCCCGGTATCGGCAACCTTATTGCCATGGTTATAGCGGGTATTTATTTTCTTGTCGGCATCATCCCTGGTCTTGCTGTATTATCCAGACGTTTGCACGATACAGGTCGTAGCGGAAAATGGATCATTCTATTTGTTATTGGAGGAATCATCCCTATCGTCAACCTTGTTATAACAATAGTGCAAATTGTGTTTACCGCTCAAGACAGCCAACCAGGACCGAATCAATATGGTCAAAGTCCCAAATATCCCGGACCCCCACCCCAAGCCGCATATTCAGTTGTTTATCCAGAATAACAGGTTCAAATATCAGGCCCTACCATCGGCATGGCTTGCAGGCCGAAAATAAAGCCATCTACCACATCGAATTGGGGGTGCGCTCATGAAGAGGCGGGATTTCATAATAAACGCTGGTCAAGCTGCTCTGGGGTTTTCCTTCAGCAACATACTGTTTCAAGGCTCCGCATTCTCCGCCACTCCCCCTACCAGTTCTCTTCTTGATGGCATAGTAATAATTGACCCTCACGCGCACCCCGATATGAATGCGCCATATTGGCAAGATAATTCATCAAGCTACCGGTACATGAAAGAAATCGGCATGACTGCCAGCTGCTATTCTGCTATCGGTGATTCTGGATGGCGATCCAAATCCGGTCGCAACAATTATGACATCGCCGTTTCGTACATTGATTACTGGAAAAACACCATTTTCAAAAACCGACATGTGAGTCCGGTCCTGACCCTATCCGACCTCCCTGTTCCTGGGACTTTAACACCAGGCGCAATTCTAGCTCTTGAAGGTGGGGATGCACTAGAAGGGCGCATTGATCGCTTAACAGAATTCTTCAATCGAGGCGTTCGCATCATCACACTAGTCCATTATCACAACAATGAAATTGGAGATATTATGATGGCTCGATCCGGATGGGAACCCGGTCCGTACCGTGGAGGGCTCTCGAATTTTGGCTCAAGTGTTGTCGATAAAATGCAAGAGTTGGGTATTGTTATTGATGTCGCCCACGCCAGTCGTCAAACACTTAAAGATATATCAACGTATTGCCAATCGCCTCTTCTCGACTCTCATACAACCCTTTGCGCAACTGAAGACAAATGCGGAAGAGCTCGTTCAATAACAGAAATGGAATGGATTGCAAAAACAGGAGGGGTCATTTGCTCCTGTCCTGCTGCATGGCGTAGCAAGCAGGATAAATCCTTTCAAGATTGGGCAATAGAATTATGGAAAATGAAATCATTGCTTGGTATCGAACATATTGGCCTCGGCACTGACGGCGGAGGCGGCCTCCCATTAATATCTGGCTATCAAGATGTACGCGATCTATACAAACTAGCGAACGCAATGATTGAAGTCGGATTTAATCGCAATGATATCTCCGCTTTCATGGGCGGCAATGTCTATCGTGTTTTGGGACGGTACCTTAGAGCTTGAGCCAACTGTCGAAGACACCGGTGTAAGATGAGGTGTTGAAATGCAAATTAGTCCCCCCTCACCGCCTCACCTGATCACCGCCCAATCGCCAAAATCATGATAGCAGGAGCCCACGAAAATGCGCAGTATCATCAATTTGTTAGCTACTTGTCCCTATGAATATGAATTCATTAATCATCCACATCCAATCAGAACAGTAAACGATGGAATGAACTATTTCAAAATAGAAGCCGGTCAAACGGCGCCTACTCTGGTTCTTAAAGCCGATGGTAATTTTTATGCATTGATTTTTTCCGGCAGTCATAAACGGCTTAACTTCAAGGCAATTGCATCTGTTCTTGGGCACAATCATGTGACTTTGGCAACGCCAAAAGAGGTTGAACAAATTACAGGATTTACTGTCGGAAATATCCCGATGATTGGGCATACGCTCCCCTGTGTCTTGGATAACAATCTGTTGAATTATTCATTTGTTTTTGGCGGAACCGGCAACCCATTAATCACTCTAAAAATATCGCCATTGGCACTTGCTCAATTTAACAATGTCGTTGCCCATATCACTACAGAATCTATATAACCAATTGAAATGATCCACCTTTTTGCCACTTGGTCGCCAAAACTTCAAAATCTACTTAGCCAACGCAAAGGGCTTCCAACCGCAAACGGCTGGAAGCCCTCATGTTTACTTTGGCTAATCGTTCCGACACTCACCGGAAGATTGGCATAGGTTTTACTGAAGTACGTTCCATTTTGTCTCAACAGCCTTTGTTATGGCACTGTTGTTGTCTTTCAGCATATTCCTCTGCGCGTTTAATGACGTCACTAATAAGCCCTTGTCCAGCATGGCTGACAATTGATCCTGGTTCATTTGCAGCATCTGCTGGCGGGTGTATGTCACCAGTTGTTCTTTCGTTTCCTGCGTCACCTGTGTTTTTAGAAAGCTTTGCCCCATCGTCTTTATCTGGTCGGGAGGCATCAGCAGCATCATTTGATCTATTGTTCTAATATACATCATCAAAATCATCTGATCTTTAAGCGCTGTTATCGCATCTTTCTCATTTGTAATCATCGGTTCCTGTTTAATCAGATCATTCATCGTTTTTTTGCTGTCCGACATAGTGGGCGCCGCCAATACCGTACCCATGCTTGCCGCAATCATCAGGATAACAAGAACAACTGTGAATCGTTTTAACATAAGAAACACCCCTTTTTTATAGTTTTTCGGACTTTGCCAACTTGGGAAATCAACCCTTGTGAAAATCACATTGAATAACTGCTATGTCTATATTATGCCATAACCGTTTAATTTAATATCCATATAAGGAAAACCCGCAAGTTTTAAAGTAAGATTAGCAAAAGCCTATTGACGATGAAAAAGAAAGTCCCGACATTTTTTTGTGTCCATCTGCGGCTTGTCCTATTCTTGCCCCACGATAGCCAACCCGAACGTCAAAACTTCAACATCAACGCCACCAACACAAAAAGCTTCCAACCCAAATGGCTGGAAGCCTTGTTGTATCACTTATGTATAAAACAGCATTGGCGATAGGCAATAGAAATAGAAGTTGTGGCTAGTATAAAAAATGCTGATGTACCTAATATTTATCGAGTGATCTGCTGTCGAAGCCACTAAGAAGATTTACCCTGCAAACCAATTCCAAGTTTATTATTTCCTGCAGTTCTTGCTTTAGAGCTTGCTTTTCTAGAGAAAAGGGCAGAAAGATAAATAAAATACCTATTTTACACAGTGAGTTTGATAATATATCTTAGGTCGGTTAATAATTCTCCCGCAATTTCACACTTGTACTCGTCATAATTGCATCGAAAGCCGTTCTTTTCATAAAAGCGCCGAGCGTTTATATTTTCTCTTAAAACCCATAAGAAGCAATTTGTAAAGCCCTCTTCATTCATAGCAAGCAACGCAGTTCTTAACAATTTTTGTCCATATCCTTTTCGAAAACATTCCGGATGGATATATAAAGCGACAATTTCTCCCCAGTTAGCCACTCGATCATCTCTTGATTTCCCAAAAGCAATGCAACCGACTGGCACACTATTTTCATAAAACAGTGCTGCTTTTAAGGTATTATTGTCTAGCCAGTTATGAAAAGCCAGAGTCCAAAAATCACTTCGCAATTCATCCAAATACTTCTGCGGCAGCATACCGCGATATGCAACTTTCCAGCTTGCGGCGTAAATGTTGCTTATGCTTTCAGCATCTGATGCTTTTGCGAGTTTAATCTTTACCTGCATCTAAAATTCCTTCCTGCAGCTGTTTCCCACAAAAAGCAAAAAGCCTGTCATGACAACAGGTTTGAGCTAATTTATCGCACAACGGATTGCTTTCGCACTATCTAAATGTTCCCATTCCACCAATAATGCATAAAACACTCTGGCGATTATATCCTCCATATCCAACGAGAAGGCAAAAACCTGAAGCTCCAGCCCCATCCCCAACACCAATAAAAGCACAAACGAGTTGTGTTCCATCGCTTCCCGCCACAGCTGCCAACTCAGCATCGCTCAATTCACGATTTATATTTTCCTGTTTCATTTCTTCGCCGAAAGCCTTTAAATCATCAATTGTAAAGGAATAGCCCATCTGTTTAGCCATTGGTAACAATTCCTGTTCCATAAGTGACATCGCTTTTGCTTCGTCCATCGGTTGACCTTGATACTTTCGGGACAGTTCAACGAACTTCTGCTTCAGTGATCCATCTTGAGATAACTCTTCATAGAATTTCTTCACGTTTTCTACGGACATCTGTGCATCCCTCCAATGTTTTAATTGTTTACAGAATCAGATGATGCTCTTTCTCAGCCCCATTATAACAGAAGCAAAGCGCGCCAATTTTAAACAATTTATAAACTTTTTTCTGTTATATTCTGATCGCCAGCCCGATCGCCAAAACATCAAAACTTCATCCGCAACACAAAAGGCTTCCAACCACGAATGGCTGGAAGCCTTTATCTTTACTAAGTATTACCCCGCCAAGAAAAAAAGCCTGTCATGACAACAGGCTTGAGATAGGCAATGTGTACTCCCGTTTTACAACTTAGACGGATCATCTGTTCCAGGACCCACGCAAAAACCAACACCAGTCCAATCACTCGTGTATCCGCGCCCATTGTCATAATGTCGCCAGCCAATCAACAAACAAAACCCACTATAACAGCCTCCCCCCGCCACAGCTGCCAACTCAGTATCACTTAGTTCCAAACCCATCTTAGCCTGTTGCATTTCTTCGCCATAAGCTTTCCAATCATCCACAGTAAATGAATATCCCATCTGTTTTGCAATTGGCAGCGCTTCCTGTTCCATCAGTGACATCGCTTTTGCTTCGTCCATCGGTTGACCTTGATACTTTTGGGACAGTTCAACGAACTTCTGCTTCAGTGATTCATCTTGAGATAACACTTCATAGAATTTCTTCACATTTTCAACGGACATCTGCGCATCCCTCCGATATTATGATTAAAAAGAATTCGCGTGGTGATGCTCTTTGCTCAGCCCCATTATAACAGAAGAAAAGCTTGTCAATTTTAAACAATTTTTAAACTTTTTCCAGCGCTGTTTTGGATCACCAACCCGATCGCCAACCACCATAAATTCATCCACCAACACAAAGGGCTTCCACCCACGAATGGCTGGAAGCCCTTATCTTTACTATGGCGGGAGCGTATAGGAATCGAGTCTGCCCAAGAAGACATACTAATGGCAGTTTAATGTACCCCACCCAAATGACACGCTGGTTTCCTTTGTTCTTGAAGCGGCATAAGCTACGCAAGATTTCCTTTCACGGGCTTCGTCACACACATATCACACTGGCAATTGCAGCGGGCTTCCCGCTGAAGAATGTTTCAACCAGAGCAGGACATTCTACGATTGCTATTACCTGTGATATTTATGCCGTGCCGGTCACTGCAGTTGATGTTGATATTGCCAATAGCTTTGAGAGGTTGTTGAGCGGGAGCTGCCATTAAAATACACCTGTTAAGTTCATAACCGTTACGTTAATCTAGTGCGCAGTCTCTTAATTGAATGAACAATCAATTTTATTCAGACTTAATATCAATGAGTTCTGCGTATAAATCTATGGATTGCGTGATGATTTCCTCTATTTTTGCGACTTGTGGCACTTCAATACTGCCCGCTTTCTGCTTGCTGAGTATGCCAATCGCACTACTAATTGGAACATCACGAAGCTTCATAAGTTTTTTCAATTCGCAATCGAGCCTTTTAGCACATTCTCGTCGATTTCGATAATCCATTTTTTCTTTTTGGTCAGAAATTTCATTAACAAGAGCATCAAGGCGTTCAAATTGACAATCCAACATAATTGGATCCGCAAATTTTACACCAATACGCACCAATCGCTCTGGGGCTTGGTATTCTGGATGCTCTTTTAGAAAACGCTTTAATTCATGACTTCTTTTTTCGACTTCAAGAGGGGAGCTAGCTTTTTCAACGTCATCTCGCAAGTCAAAATATTCATTGCGTTCTTGAAATATGCTCCGTTCAATTGTTTCAACAAATTCTGTTACAGCGCTAAATTTGCCTTGTTTTACAATTTCAGATACGCGCCGTATAATTTCCCATTCATCATCATATGCACGAATGGCTCTTACTGAGCGTTTATCCTTCCGAGGTCTACCACGATTCTCCGACATTATTTTAAACACCTCACTCTTTTTAATAAAAGTATAACTTTTATTAAAAAATATGTCAAACAAAATTCATCTATCGTTTAAAAAGCCAAGGCACCTCTAAACTAAGGCATCTTGGCTTTGTTACTTCGATTATGAATTTGAAAATTATATTGGTGTACGATGCAAAAATTACTGTTGCGAATAGATTTTTTGTGCGCACCGAGTGCGCAATGTTTTATGTACCTTCATTTCAATCTCCTGAACTTACCCATTTCGCAAGCAGGGCACCCAATCTGTGCCCTCATCGAGATGATGTCCCAAACGAGACTAAATAATGGTGCTTTTCATTATTGGTCAGCCTACTTGCTATGCAGTTATCTCGAATAAACGCTCTTTTTGTTTTTATATGCTCGGAAAAATCAAAGCTACTGTTATCTAATGATGCATCCGGATGTAAATCGAAAATCATTTTAACCCAAAAATCCTGATAGTATGCGAAAAATATAAAATCCATAAATTCCGAAAAAAGCGGCATTCGCTCAAGAGCCAATCGCAGGCTATTGTTAGCGCCGATGTGAATATGCGAAGAAGGGTGTAGGATTTCAGTATAGTCTTCATCATCTAAGCTGAATTCTATTCTGACATAATTCGATGAAAATAAATATTCATCATTTATGGCGAGTGCAATATTAATAACTTCTTCCGCTTCGTCCTCATCCTCGCAACGTAATAGGTCATTCAAATCATCAATTTCTAAACCTGGATTGGGATAGTATGCAAGAATTCCTTTATAAAGAATGATCCGCTTTGATCCTATTGCTTGTCGAAACTCAAAGCTTGCTTGTATCATACTATTGTCAAACAATGTACAGATATAATCCCTTGAATTATAAGCATCCAGAAAATTTTTGATATATTTCCCAGTTTTATCGATTCCAGTCTTTGTTCTATTAAATGTTATTGCAGTTGGAGAAATAGCTTTATCGGGCAAATTTGTATTAGTCAGATAATTTCTCTCTCGATATTTTTTTATGGTAGATCGGATATCTTCCTGAATTAATTTCCGAATTGGCATTCTGATGTACCTACTCGAGCCTTCGCAGGAAATCCTTCAACTTACCTTTAGTTGTTTTTGATAAAAACAACTTTGTAAGTTCTGGGTCCCCTTTGAGTAATTCATCTAACATATCAACCTGCTCTTGATATCTCTTTTCTGCTGCGGAATCTTTTGTTAGATAATTAATGTTTTCAATTTCACGCAATTGTTCTTCCGTCGGATATTTAAATTTATAAAAAGGAAAATTAGCTGTAATTAATTTACATTCTTCATTAAACTCTTTCATGCGATTGCCAGAGCCAGTGATAAAACACCATCCCTTCGATCGTGTAATAGAAATAAAAGCCATATTACGAAGAACACGTGCATGTAGCTTATTTTTGAATGAATAAATATTATCTATCCCCATAACGAAAATTATTGGTGCCTCATTCCCCTTTGCCCGTCGTACAGTTGTTAATGTCACACAGCCAGAAATAAAGAAATCATCTGCTCCATCAACAAGTCCCGGAAGAACAGAGTTAATTCTATTTTCAAACAAATTGCCTTGAACAGCCTTAAGTGTTTCAGAAGGATCTGTCCCTAGGTCTATAACCAAAATATCGTGCGGATTTACATTTTCTTTAGTAACTAATGCAACTATTTTATCTGATACAAAAACAATCTCATCTGCGCGTTTCTGTGCCGAATAAATATTAAGAATATCATATTTATTATAATAATCCCGGATTTTGTTGGGACTATTTATTAAAGGTCTCTCAATCTCAACCTCTTCCCCTGGCACCAAATTTCCTTTAACCTCAAACCCTAATGCTTGCCAAGTTTCTTTTTGCCCAATCATCTGAGCGAATCCATGTTTACTATAAATCCCGAAACCCAATGCAACAGCAAGGAAAAGTACCTGCCTGTGGTTTCTATAAGATTTTCTAAGTATAAAATCCCGTTCTTTACTAAGGAGAATTTTGGGTTCGCCATTTTCATCTTTACCAAACAATTCTTCGGAATCAGGTATTTTTACGTCACCAGTTGACTGTAATTCGTCATACGCCCATACAATTCTTTTAGGTGTTTTAGTTATTTTCTCAACAAGTCTGAAGAATTCTAATGGCATATCCTGAGCTTCATCAATTAACACGCAATCATATTCTGGAATTAATTGTTGGGACAACAACTGCCCACAAATCTCTGCAAATGGATTTTTGCAATATTTTACATCATTTAATGATTTGGGTATTAATCCGTGACTTAGACAAGTTGACCGATATACGCCACTCTTTGCTTTGCTCCCCCAAGCATGTTTAACCTGTAAGTTATCCCAATTAGGTTCATCACCGCGTATCTTCCTGTAAAATTTGGCAATCAAATTCTTCACTTGATTGTAAAGACTTTGAGTATAAAACGTATATAGGATTTTATCTTCAGGATGTAAGTAATGTATTCTAGCCGCCTTCATAGCCAAAATAATAGTCTTGCCCGTTCCCGCCAGCCCGCGAATTCTTTCAGGACTATCCGTAATATGTAGTCCTGCAGCCAATTGTTCATCATCGAACAAGTAAATCTGTTGTTCGTTAAAAATTATAGCATCTCGCAAGTTCCCAATAGGCTCACCAATTTTTATGCCCGTTGTCTTATTTAACGCATTGGCTTTCTGAATAATACTATCAAGCAATCTCCATTCATTATCAGACAGCTCATTACCGCTAAGATTAAAAATTTTTTTTGATTCAAAATCCTCAAAAAGTATATTGTCTTTTTCTAAATCTCTTGCTACTATTTTGTCGTCGTATTGCAGAAATGGAAAGCAAATGTACGATATTACTTTAACTTTTCCACTTAACTTGTTAGCTGGTCTGTTAATATCATTGGTCAATTCATAACTATAATCCAATAAGAGGGCAAGCTCATTCGGCGTCTTATTCCCATTAATATCCCAATAATTTTCGCCAATCATTGAGACATTATCTTTGCTGAAATTATATGTCTTAATAATAACAACGCCAAAAATCCTATCTAGCAAAACGAATGACGGAATAAAGTTCCCTTCTGTGTAGTATAATGGATTTCGATAATAGCAGATGCAATCTTTCCTATCTTTAAACATTCTATTTAAATAATTCAAAATAAATTGCGCGGACGTATCAACTTCAAAAGCTTTATTGTCATAGATTCTTAAATCCACTGTGCTCATCCCTTTCAAAAAAGATCTTTTGCCTCGATTTCGGCACACCCCACGGCAGTATACAATTAATATAATTCTATAATACCGCAAAAAAGCCTTCAATATGATAAATTCTTGTCCGATAATACTATGCAGTTCGGCTTTCCCCATTTTGGTCTGGCAAAAATTATATAAATCCAATTTATTATATGTCACTGGAAAAGCAGTCTCCACCTGCCCCATCACGCCCAACTTGCCCATCACGCCCAAACATCCCCAATAAAACATCACCCATTGGCACATAAAATGGCACACGAATAAATTTGATCACCAGCCCGATCGCCATTTCACCCAAACTTCATCCGCCAACACAAAAGGCTTCCAACCGCAAACGGCTGGAAGCCCTTATATTTACTATGGCGGGAGCGTGTAGGAATCGAACCCACCCAGGACGGGGTGACCGCCCCACACACGGTTTTGAAGATGGATGAATCGCCTTTTGCACTATATTGTCCTAGGCAACAAATCCTAATCTATCGCCGCTTAAGCCGTTTTATGTGAAGTCACAAAAGGTCGAAAAAAGGTGCCATTTGCAAAGAGGTGGCACCGAAAGTGGCACCTCGGATTCGTGCTGGAATCGAACCGGCGACCTCTTGAATGCCATTTTTCCTAAGTCATTCTGTCCAATATGGTCAAGCCCGATAAACCCTGTTATAACAGCATCCTTTTTCTCATTAAAGAGTACAAAAAAGATCAAAAAAGTAAAACCGGATTAGAAAATGGATTAGAAAGAATTTTGATCTACCCCGGATTTTTTCTTCATTGTTATACTTTATCGCATTTGGGGAGGCCAGCACATACTGACATGATACCGCCCTAGCAATGTTCTTTTATATATTGACTAATCCTATTCTTCAAGTAATCATATTGCTCTATATTTGTATCAGAAAAGGCCTCTTCCCTATTTGATAATATATCCAAATAAATTGGGCTCTGAAAAAATTGCGACTGCGTGAAATCAAAAGTTTTATTCCCTATCCTATTATAATAATGCCAACCCTCTGGTGTCTTTGTTTTTAATATTTCACCTCCAAAAAAATCATTAACAACCAATGAAGTTACTCCACATTGTCCATTTGCTGGGTTATCTAACGTCCATTTTGAACTTGAGTGAATTGACCAAAATTTAAAAAAAATGTTCAAAAACTCTTCTTTGCCTTGTTCTGTACAATCAATCACTTTCATTCTATTTTTCCTGATTAACTGCAGTTTACTTCTTGTTCTCTATAAAAACAGCATTACCCTTGATCGTTACCCAGTGCCCACTCGAATCAAATGCTTTTTCGTGTTTAAGCACATCGCTCACATACTTAATTGCCTGGCTTTCTTTCAGTCTTGTTTCAATAACCTTTTTTGTTTTTTTATCTATTATTTTTTCTTTCTCCATTGGCAAATACTTTTCCACATCAGACCACAGTGCAGGGTTTTTCCCTGCTGCTAACGCTTCCTTCTGTGACTTTCTAACCGTTGAAAAGCCTAAGTTATACCCAGCCAACATAAACTTAATTCGTTCTTCCGAGTCAGATACTGAATTTTCTTTCCCATAAAATCCTTTGTTAATCTTTATCAAATAATTATATGCGGCTCTACAAGATTTTTCAAAATCAAATCTCTCATCAATTCCCTTAGTGGCATCAACTATTAACCCGCATTCTTTAGCAGTTATTAAATTTATCTGAAACCATCCTACCGCCTCTTTTTTGTGATACTTCTTTTCCAGTTTCAGTTTCATTCCATAAAAGCTTTCATGGGCAAATATTCCTCTCAACAAAGTGGCAGAAATATCTTTCGTCCATTCGTTTTCATTAAAGGCCTTGTTTGCCTCTGCAAACAGTTTCCTCTGTAGAGGCGTTTCTTGACTGATTTTTTCATAATGTTCATGAGAAGTTACCGGCATCTTCAGTTTGGAGTTAGAAACCTTAGCCTGGGCTGATTTCTCTGTCTTTTTCTTAGCCGCTTTTTCTTTTTTTTCCGACGCAAGTTTATCTGCCTTTTCTTCTTTTTCCGCCTTACTTTTTGCATCCCGGGCTGCCTTCTCTGCCTTTTTCTTTGCAGTTTCGGCCGCTTTCAAGGCTTTAGCCGCCTTAGCCATAAGAGCCTCCGCCTTAGCAGCCGCAGTGGTTGCGGGTGAGCTCTTGGGCTTGATTGTTTTTGGTTTAGTAGCAGGTTTTGTCGTCTTAGCTTTACTCGCGGATTTTGATTCCATCAGAAAACCTCCTCAAATAAGGTTGGACGATTTTATGTACTGTTTCTCCAAGTGACATTAGAATCCTGCTTTACTCAAATAAAAAAACCGTTCAATTGGTACCGTGTGGTCAGATTCCCCCTTGCTTTTCTACAAGCCGTTTTTGTCAAATTTTCCACCAACAGTAATCAAGCCCGCTCTGCGTTATAGCCAAGCGGGCTTGATTTTTCTGTGACGGAAGCGTGTAGAAAGCGCACCCACCTTGGATGGACCGCCCCACACACGATTTTGAAGTGCGGATGTTGGTTTTTTGCTACGCTTTGTTTGGTGTGATAATGCCGAAAAATCGCCATTTCAAACACTTTATTATTTTGTGCAAATTAGGTCGTTTTTGCTGATTTTGCACAAGACTAGCACACGAAATGGCACACGTTTTGGAATAAAAAGTAAAATAAAAAACCGCTCACCCGAAGGTGAGCGGCTGAACATATCTAAAATCACTTAAAAACCTTTCAAATCGTTTCGACTATTGAAGCTGGATGAATCTTATAGCACTCACACATGCATTTTAAAGAATGACCGTTTTTAACGTTACACTGTTAAAACATTTATCTCTTTCGCACCTCTTCGAAATCTTTTGTAGTTAACCCGATAATTTCACGAATCTCTTCTCTGTTAGCTTCTGGCATTATAGCAAGAATAGAAGCCTTTCCTGTTTTCGTAAAGCGAAACTTAATGCTGCTTTTGTGCTTTTTCAACGGTTCTATCAATTCAAACGGAACTACGTATATGTTAATGATCGGATATGACGTGCTTACTCTGTAATGAATTGATGGAAGTAAATCCAGTTTCTTTATCTTAAAAACTGTGTCGTCAATTATGAGTTCGGCCGTTTCATTAAATGGGAGTTTTGTTTCGTCTGAAAACCTAATCCAATACTTTTCATTAGCAGAAGCATCAATGTTTTTTATGAATTCATAAAAATCAACGGTATCCCACTTGGTAACCTTTCGCGTGCTTTTGTATGAAACGCTGTCGTCAAAGGCATCTCTTTCAGTTTCGATCCGCGCATGCGCTTCCGAAAAAGCTATTAACAACAAAAAACATATCATTATCGCAACTCTTTTCATATTACCCTCCGAAAGTCTTTTTTAACATAGTAGTGTAATTCGAAACCGCATAAGAAACTCCTGCAGAGAGCAAATAGCAAAAAAACCTGGACAAATCGCCAAGAGTTGCTCCTTGGCGATTTCATGTTTAATAAAACAAAAGCCCCCCACCCGAAGGTGAGCGATTGGCAATGCGGCATGGTTCCCACAGCACGAATCGAGCGACCGAGGACTTGCAATTCTGGCCTTTGCTATATTGTTTTGAAATCAAGGCAGGTTTTAAATTTTCCGGGAACCTCGTTAAGAATTTTAATAAAATCGCCTTTCTTAGCGGTTGCATCGTTATACCACTTTACATAGTCCGGTCCAGCTGGGGGGATCGGCTTACTAACCACTGATTGGCTGAAATTAGAAACACTTTTCTCAATTGAAGAAATATACTCGTTGAGTTCATCATCAATCAAAAAAAACCTTTCTCTTGTTTCGTTCCTGAAAATTTCAAGAAGTTCGCCAACAGAATTACTAAAATTAGCAACACCCTCATCACCATAATCACACTTCGGAAGCGCAATGAATGCTCCAGCATTTTCTATAAATGTTACAAAACTGGTATAAATCTTGAACCGTCTTTCATACAAACCAAGGTTAATCTGCATCTGCATTTTTCGAGCCTGGAGTTCGGTGTTTTCTGCCTGTTGCCTTGAAAAGTATGTTATTTTTTTGGTGAGAGACAACATAACCCAAGCAGCGTAAGCCTGAACAACTGCAGCAACTGCAGCAACTGCAGCAACTGCAGCAACTGTATTTTTATCCATAAAAACCCCCAATTATTATATATCTCTCTACTACATAGTATCGAAGGTTGCTCCCCAAAGATAATACCGCAATAAAAAAGCCCCCTGCCTGATCGCTCAGACAAGGGGCTGACCTATTTCATCAACTCGCTTGCAATACCAGCTGCTCACTTATAACCCGCCCATATGATGGCGGCACTTCCGACTCGATCCGTTCGTACTTCCCACATCCGTAGAAAATAAATCCCCGTGCGAGACACGCGGTCAGTTGAATAACCTATTTAAACAAGAACTTCCAAACGCCTTCGCTTATTGTCTCTGGAGGAATCTTTTTTAATTCACATTGATAAGAATAAGACGCGCTATTTCCGTTTGCATAATACGCCACTATTTCTTTTGTGCAGTAATACTTTTCAACAGTATATAGCATAAATGAAAGCGTGTTATCTAAACGCACTTTTTGCCCCAAATTGTCTGTTGTATCCTTCGGAGGATTAAATACTGATTTTGTCCAAACTTCACGTCCTCCGGACTTTGTTACGACTATCGATTCTGTATCAACGTAACGTATAACCTTGGAAGAATCGCCTTCAGATTCGGTAACCTTTACCCAATTAGCGGCCTCACCAACCACCGATATTTGCAGTAAAAGCGCCACCAAGAACAATAAAACTAATCCTTTCCTCACATGCAACACATCCTTTGAAATGTCTTTGCGTTCGAGGCGTTATTCAACATGCGATTTTATTTTTCCTGCAAGCAAAGGCCTCGACTACTTTGACGGGAGCATATCACTCAGGCAAGAGGTTATGTCTCTGTTTTTTGCTAACAAATCTTCTCTTTGACTAGTGTTTGAGGGTAAACAGATTAAATCAAAAAGATTTTCTTGTAACTTTAATTTTCTCCCTTGGTTTTGAAAATTTATTATAATTAGCAATTAAAAATACCGCTCTCTTCTTAAGATCATTCTCGCTATTGTATTTTTGACAATTATATTCTAAGCTCCTTTTTATTTCATCTTGTAAAACCCCATATTCTTCCACATATCGAGGGTCACTCTTCATTTCATTCAAATATTGATAGCAATTTATATAATACCTATTACTTTTTCTTTGAACAAGATATGCTTTAATGCGCTCTTTCTCAATACTCGCATCGTCGATCGGACAAGAAGGTTGAATGATCCAGGTCTGTAAATATTCACTTATATTTTTTCCGAGAATAATGCGAGGGAATCTTGCCTCGTGCTCAAGTTCATAGGTTTCAAGCAACCCTCTTCCTGCGACAAAACTCTCATTCAAAAAAAGATACTCAAATTCTAATGCGCCTCGCATAAGCCACCCTTTAGCTAAACATCGAAGCTGAAATGCACTTATTACTGCAAACATCTTGTGAATTAGGTCAAGTGGAATTATGTACTTCTTCAATGAGCAAAATTGTTGGGTACTCTCATCAATTTTAATGGCAAGCAATACATTATCAGAAAACAGTATCCGCTTCATGCCATAAGAAGCAACAACGTCACTGTCCTCGATTACAGAAATAAATGTTTCATGGAATTCCGAAATAAAAATTTTTTCCAGATTAACACGTTGCTTTTCCTCATCCTCATCCTCATCTTCATTAGTTCCATCTTTTTTAAGAGGCGCAAATTTCTTCCTGTAACCAAGAGTATCTATAAATGCAACAAGATGCGGTGCATATTCACGCTCAACAGTTGCAGACACTTTATTATTCATCCAACTTTACCTTCTCTCGGAATATTACTCCCAAGTTTGAGTTCACTTTCTTCTCAATAAAATCTTTGTGAATCGCATTATACCCCGTAAAAGTAAAAGTTCGCTTAATAAATATATGTTCTTCCG
Organism: uncultured Veillonellaceae bacterium; assembly: GCA_964521625.1. GTDB lineage: Bacteria > Bacillota > Negativicutes > UBA1444 > UBA1444 > UBA1444. Next base: position 61,267 of record CAZFSM010000017.1, read on the forward strand.
TGTTATCAGAATCGACGGGCTCTATACTAACAGAACACTCTTCTGGACTTAATACTCTTTTTACCTCTAGTTCATTAGGCATATTTATTTCATTCAATTTCTCAATCTGAGTATGACTTAAACAATCGGCCAAGTCGTTACTTAATTTTTCTCCATATTTTTCAAGATTGCCAGCAAAACTCTCCAAATCTTCAGTTCCTAGATACTTATCATTTAATGCATTTCGAACCAATTCATATTCATTGAGCTTTCGTATTTCTGTCAAGGTATCTATCCCTAGAATATTAAGAGCGTATTTGGAAAAAACCCATGGAAATTTGATTCTTAGAGTTTTTGTGGTGGGGGAGTTTTGATAATCAGGCCTGTACTCCTCAACTTTTATTGGCTGATTTCTATAATCAGCACATACTGGCATTCCAAGTGTTGCCGGCACATTATGCGCATAAGCATCATTCAGGAAATTGTTGATCCATTCAAATTCGCAACCATTAATTGTATTATTTTCCATTGTTTTCAACAGTTTATTATAAAGCACTTTATGATCGACATTTGTGTGTGCATCGCAGATATGATCAAGCAAACTATTAATTGCCTCACTACACTTTGCCGGTCTATATTGGGCAGATAAGGATGGCAACACCTCTATTGCATATTTTAAAGAGTTCTTTGCTTTATTAGTAAATCGCTTTGACACTTCGAGTAAGTCATATTCATAGCGTGCAATATTTATTGAATCCAGATATTCCGCATATTCAAGCGGAGGTAAATTGGGTGTATGCCCGGCATTTTGCATTTTCCACAAATGCGAAAAGCTTTCAAACCCTTTTCTTACAACCGGTCTTAAAAAGCCTTTTTCCAGCATAACTTTGACATCGCAGTTGACTTCTCTTTCAATCTTCTTGCTTTCAGGAGGCCAGATTAATTTTCGCAAATGAGGATGGTTATTTATCATAGAGTCCGCAATACAAAGTTCATCTGCAAATAATGAATACATAAACAAATTAGATCTAATAATTTCCGGTTTAACGCAAAACCTTGCATCAACTTTCGACATGAATAACACGCATGTTCTTGATTGACTCGACATTTTTTCGTTTAGATCACTCTGCATGTAATTATCACCCTTTCAACTATCAAATTATCATGTCAAAATGACCGAACGATCTTTATGTTTTCTGAATCGATGATAAATTTCGACGACTATTTGGAAATTCCTGCAAATGATCATCTGTTTCTAAAGTAATTTAAGTCGATTAATAAAATGTCCTCAGTTATTTTATAACAACAAAGATTACTGCCACCCCCGCGACGATTTCCCAGATAGTTCTATCACGGCGCAGACTGTTTATTTTTGTCTTGGTTTCCTTTTCGTATTTCGCCTGAAATTCGTTGGCAGTCTGCAACGATGTTTCCTGCCTCTTCAAGTCTTGCGCCTGTTTCTCGATTATTATCGCCGATTGAACTTGCAAGGCGTCGGCTCTCGCCAATCTCTGTTCCAAGTTGACTATTATTCTTGCGGAGTCGGTCGTTGTCAGCTTGGAGAGATCGATTAGTTTCTGCAGCCTGTCGAAGTTCTGATCGAATTGCGTCAGCTGTTCCTCTGTAATCGTCAGTTGCCGTGTTGCGGCCGTAATAGTTGTGATACTTGACTGCCTCAGATCGTCCCCATCCGGTTTCCAGGCCACTTTGGGCAAGAAATGTCGCTGGATCCAGCCCAGCCTCCCTCACGATCTGCAGGTATGGCTCCAGACTTTCAATGAACGATTCGGAACTTGCCAGCGCCGTAGCAGAGAGAAAAACAGCCACAACAATCGTTGTGACTAAAATTCCCCAACATTTTTGGCGCAAGATCTTCATTCCGTATCACCTGCCTGCATCCAATAACTTCTCCTCCTACTTTAGACGATAAGAAAACCACTTCGATTTTGAAGTGGTTCTGATAATAATATTCGAGTCATTATTCTTCCATATTTTTGCAATCAATGCTACAATATTTTCATATAGCAACCAGATATTCCTTAAAGCAAACCTTTGCCAACTACCTTTTCAATCAGTATCCAGATTGGAGGCAATGTATGAAAAAACATTTGCTCAATGTTTGCTTCTTTATCCTACCGCTCCTATTTTGCGCCACTACTTTCGCAGCAACTCCCGCTGCATTGAATGTCGATTTTGCCAAGTACGAAAACGCAAAATACAACTTCCAAATATATTATCCTTCAACGTGGAAAATTACTGAGGGGATTATGGGAACCGCCGTGACATTTCGCTCCCCACCTGACAGCCCTACAGATCAGTTTCTTGAAAACGTAGTTATTGGTGTCGCAGATCTAGCCGCAGTTCCAAGTATGACTCTGGATAAATATGTGGAATTGAGTTTAGCGCAATTGGCGAAAGTAATTACAGATTATAAATTAATTAGTATCCAACCTAGAGTTATTGCAGGCAAGCCCGCCAAAATAATTGTATTAACGGGCCGGCAAGGAATCTTTTCGGTAAAGTTTTTGGATGCAATAATTTTGTCCAATAACAAGGCCTATGTCATCACTTTTATTGCGGAAGAAGCCAAATACAAGAACTATGAAGAAATTGGAACGAAAATCATCAATTCAATGCTGATTCAGTAGCGACTTGGCAAAGAGTATTGGTTACAGGCTCACCTATAAAAAGCTGAGTATATCCCTTCCAGACAGTGACTTACTCATCCTCTATTTTCGTCAAATGGAATCCAAGCGTCCATACATTAAGGAGGGCACTGAAATGAAAAAACAACTTACTGTCTTACTCGTCTTATTTTCTTTATTAGTGTTCACATCCGCAGTCGCATTTGCTGCAGAAATATTTGATCAGAATGACAAAACGATCAGCGACGCGACTATTCTTATTGGAAAAAATCCACAAGACGCTATTGCCTATTATAAGCGTGGCATCGCTTATAATAACAAGAATGCTTTCGACGATGCCCTTGCAGATTATAACAAGGCAATCGAACTCAACCCGAAATACGCCGCTGCTTATCTTAGTCGTGGCGTTTTGTATGAAGCCAAAAGAAATCAGTTTGATTTGGCATTAAGCGACTTTAGTGAAGCGATCAAAATTGACCCCTTGTATGAATTGGCTTATCTTAATCGTGGTATCACATATAGAAAGACCGGACAATTCGCATTGGCGATTGCGGACATGAATAAAGCCATAAAATTGAACAGTAACTATGCAAAAGCCTATTACAACAAAGGTTTGACTTATGAAGCCATGGGCTCCTACGCGGAAGCAATTGCAACTTATAAAACACTCATGCAGATTATACCGCCACAGGATACACCGGCGCGCGATCCAGATTGGAACAAGCTGGCAAAAAACCGATTGCGAATCCTTGGCGTTCAGGATTAGGTAATCGGCATGCCCCCTCGGGCTCAAACAACCGAGTGCCAATAGAAAAAGCCCGCTCGAGCATAATGCCGAGCGGGCTTGATTTTACTATGGCGGGAGCGTGTAGGAATCGAACCCACCCAGGACGGGGTCACCGCCCCACACACGGTTTTGAAGTGTGCTTCGCAACGTTGCTCGAACGCTCGAACTTGTTGATTTACAAGGAGTTTCATGATTGGAATCTTTTACCACATTAATATTTATTAGCCTTTTTCCCCTTTTCCTGCCCCCAACCTGCCCCATGAAATTATAAAAACTTCACTTCACATTTGGTTTTGCTATCACTTCTTCAATCAACTGAGAAGCAACGTGGTCAGTGTTTGAAAAGGCGTGGGTGTAAATATTAAGCGTGGTCATCTTGGTTGAATGTCCTAACCTCCTACTAATGGAAGCAATATCGAGCCCTTTAGAGTTAAGCAATGTAGCTGAAGTATGTCTTAATCCATGAAAACGCAGATGTGGCAATCCATGTTTTCGAAGGAATCTTGGGAACCAGTGGGTCATGGTATCTGAGTGAATAGGTGCGCCATCATATTTGCTTACGAATACAAACCCTGAATCCTTCCATGTACTTTCATTTTTCCGCTTTAGTTCTTGCTGGTATTCGTATAGACAAAACAACAAATTCGCTACTGTAATGGACAGAGCAATCTTTCGATGTGAATGGTCAGTTTTAGGTGGGTTAATTATATGACCTATCTTAGGGATATAATGCCTTGTTTGCACTACTTTTACAATCCTTTTCTCTAAGTCAACATTCGCCCATGTAAGCCCCATCAATTCACTTTCTCTCATGCCTGTGTCTATCGCCATGATTACAATTACTTGATACTGGTAATGCTCTTTTTCAAGAGCTGTTAGCAAGTCTTTAATTTGCGATTCGTTATAGAAACCAGCTTCAAGTTTAGGAGCTTTGGGGGTACTAACACGAGAAGCAGGATTAGATGCTATCACCTGCCATTTTACAGCAACTTCAAATATTGAGTGCAGCAACCTGTGATGATGTAGCACTGTCGTTTTAGACAACCCTCCTTTCTTGCCATCTAGTCGAGAATTCGGTTGCTGCATGCCACGATAAAACGCTGCCAGCATTAATGGGTTAATCTTTGTCATTGTTATATGCCCCAGTTCAGGTAATATACGAGCATATAGAATTTGCTTGTAACGATAGGCGGTCTTGGGTCTTAACTCTACTTCCACATAGTTCTTTAGCCAGAGTTCAACAAAAGTGAACAATGTCATTTTCTTTGTTTCAGCTAATGTTCCAGTTTCAATTTCCGTGATGAACTTAGCTAAAGCTATTTCAGCATCTTTGTTTGAAACTGTGCCTAATGTTCTATATTTCTTCACTGCCTGTCCTTTGGCATTAAGTCCAACTGACACAATCAACCTCGCCTGGTCTTTATGCTTACCTCGCCATTCAATAGAACCCTTCATGGCAAATCCCCCGTTCATCGTTTTCATCAACAAATGACCTGCTAAAAATGAAAATCAGCATGAAAACTAAAAGACAAGCTTGATAGCTTGCCTTCTTTTGAATTTCTGACCCTATATGTACCCTTTTTCTTTCAAACTGACAAAACTGTTCGCACAACAAATAATATGGTCAAGGATTGGAATTTCCAGTAGTTTCCCTGCTTCAACCAGTTTCTTTGTTAAGCTTATGTCTTCCGAACTGGGTGTAGGGTCACTACTAGGATGATTATGTGCCAGAATCAAACTTGCTGTTGTACCCCCATGCAACAATGCCACTCTGAATAGCTCTCTTGGGTGCACAATCGCTGCATTCAAACTGCCACAACTGATGGTACTGATACCCAGAACATGATTCTTGGTGTTCAGTAACATGACCATAAAGTGTTCTACAGTCAGTTCGCTAAACACAGGTTGCAAAATACGGTGAGCATCTTCTGGTTGCCTGACAATTTTGGGCATTGTGGTGATTAAACTCTGTTCTTTGACTAGGCGAACCGCAAGTTTGGGAATGTAGTGTCGTTTTACAGTGTTTGAATTCATGTTTTCCCCTCCTGAGTGTTATAAATTTTCATTCACAACACCCCGAAGGGGAAAAGATATGAAATTCCTGTTGATTATCATCAATTAGTTGACAGAATAAAATTTCTATTCCGTGTATTTCAGAAATGACGTTTTTTGCTTCATTAAAATGAGCTTATTCAATATAGGTTATGAGAGGGTAATAATGAGCGACTGGCAGGAATAACCCTGTCTTTTTTTATGCACCCAATCAATTCTAAGAAAGAAGGTTAATCATGTTATCCAAGTTAAAACTCGTGCGTTTGCAAAAAGGACTAAAAACAAAGGAGGTGGCAGAAAAGCTCCATGTGTCTGTATCATATGTTTCTAAACTGGAAAATGGTTCTGCTGTGGTTACAATGCAAATTCTGCAAAGATTTGCAGATGTATATGGCATTCCAGCCAAAACACTGATTTAGTCAGAGCGTTGCTCTGGCTATTTTTTTTACTATGTGGTCAATCTTTTGACAAGAATATAGCAAGCTGATTTGGAGGTAACAGTTGAAGCATTACCTACTATCATCATTAGCTTGCTAAATCTTAACACCTGATTAAAACCGCGAAGGTACGTTCACCCCACTTACTCGTTACCCCATTGGGGCAACGTTTATATAGAAATTATAAATAATAAATATTTGAACTGAGGTGTTTTGAAAAATGTGGTATAGGTATATAAAAACGAGGTATTTTACGATGCGTGGGTCTCAAACAGAGCATCAAACAGATACCAACAAATCCGAAATATTAGTCCAAATCATCAAGGAAGGCTGTGAGTTTTTCAAATGTGAGGAAGGGAAAACATGGGTTTTATTCTTCATCCAAGACAAGCGAAATATTGCACCTATTAAAAGCAAACTGTTTCGAGGATGGGTTTCAACACAGTGGGGACAAGAATTTAAAAAGACGCCCCCTTCTACTGCCATAACTAACGTCATTGATTTTCTAGACAGTGAAACACTGGTTTATGGTGAAACCAAAGTGCTTCATCGCAGAATAACACAGGCTGATGGTGCATTTTGGTACTATCTGGATAATCAGGAAAAGCAAGCAGTGCGCATTGATGCTTTAGGATGGCGAGTCTCAGAAGGAAACCTTCCCTATTTTCGAGAAACGACAAATTCGCAAGAACAAGTTTCTCCTTCAATGAGTGGCGATACGAAAAAACTACTAGACTTTGTGACCCTAAAAGATGAAAAACAACAACTACTGTTTCTCGTCTCTGTCATCACATGTTTTGTGCCTAATATTTCGCACCCTGCATTTGTATTTCATGGATGCAAAGGTTCGTCAAAAACAACAACGATGCGATTTGTGCAAAAACTTATAGACCCCTCAATTGAAAACTCATCTTCGCTGCCACGCAATGAATATGACTTGGGACTTCAACTGTCGCAAAGCAGTTTTGTTGCTTATGACAATCTGACGCAAATTCAGCCATGGCAAAGTGACATGCTATGCAGGGCAGTGACTGGGGGTAGTGTTTCCAAACGCGAGAATTATACTGATACAGACAGGGTCAGAGTGAATTTTCAAGGATGTATTGCTCTAAATGGAATTAATCTTGTTGTTTCCAAGTCAGATTTATTGGACAGGTCTATTATTTTCGAACTGGAAAGACTCCATGAAACTAAGCGAAAACCCTTGCAACAACTTGAAGCTGAGTTTGCTCAAGCACTACCTGACATCTTGGGTGGTATTTTCTCCACACTGAGTAAAGCCATCAGTGAATTTCACAATTTGTCCCTGCCTAATCTCCCACGTATGGCAGATTATTGTAAATGGGGTTGTGCAGTGGCTATGGCACTAGGATACAAAGCAGAAAAATTTGTTGATGCTTATGATGAAAACATCAAAATAGCGCAAAATGCGTGCATTGAGTCAAGTCAATTAGCACTCGCATTGGAAGCTTTTGCAGCAGTGAACCCTGAGTGGGAAGGAAGTGTTGGAGAGCTGCATGAATATCTTGGAAACATTTTATTCAACATGAATATGAAACGTGACAAGACATTTCCTGCATCAGCGAGTAAACTCATGTCTGCGGTTCGAGAGATATTACCTGATATTCAAGCACTGGGCATTAATGTGAAAGAACTTGGTCGCAAAAGTGCAGGAGTCATGGTTCGAATCACAAATCAAATGCTACCTGTACTGCCTGGCATAATCGCATTGTGCAGATAATGTAGACAGTGTATGTAGTGTAGCAAATGTATGCACTTACTGCTTTTTATATCTTTTCTTATTTTCTTTTGAAAGAAAAAGAATAAGGATTAGAAAACATGTTTTGTGCCTACACTATCTACATTGCTACATTCTCTACATGGCTACATCGCTTAATGACAAACTAAAAGGTTATCATCCCTTTTTACACAGCGACGTTATCGAGTTTGCGAGGTAACGGAAGTTGTGGGATAGAGACATTCAAACAAAAACTTCATGAATGAAGGCTTTTGTTTGATGTCTCTATCTGTCATCGTGCTTTTTCTACGCAGTTCCTGCTTCGCAAAAACCAACAATGACTTACTATGTTCTGAAGAAAAAACTCATTTATTATGGGGTAACTGTTGCAGTAGTTTTGGCAATAAACCAGCAGGTTATATCGACAAATTCAGCTTGTTTAATGTCGAGTGATTTTGTCGGATATGTAATATGGTAATGTGTGGCAAACCATTTCAGTGTAAAGGAAAAAAGCTTGACACATCCGTAATAGCATTGTCCCTTGCGAATCATGCTCAAAACAGAAAGCAGGAGGGGTTTCCCTCCTGCTTTCTATTTCATCATGTTTTCTGGTTCTTGATATACCTCTCCACCGCTTCAATACTGCTTCCACCTACTGAACTGATGTAATATCCCTTGCTCCAACCAGTGAATTGGGGGAGTATCTTCTTTATACTTGCTTGCGAACACCCTTTGATGATTTTTGCTATCTGTGCTGGGGCAATGGTGGCTGGTGCTTGAATCATGAAGTGTACATGGTCTGGCATGATTTCGCCAGTATGAATGGTCAAGGGGTAGTGTTTGATTGCTTCTTCGAACAACGCCACTGTGATGGCATCTGTGAGGTCGTGTCTACGGCATTTGGTGACAGTGACGAAATGATAAGCAAGTAAGCAAACCGAATGGTTATGGTGAATGGGGTTCATATTCATGATTTCACTTCCTCTTTTCTATTTAGAATCATGAAACGCACCCCGCGAAGCGGAAAGAAAACATGAGGTTTGAACCTTGCAGGACAAATGTAGTTCGTTATAGAACAGGGAATTATTGTCTAATTTAACCATGGGGGTGCAGACATGCGTAAGAAAATTGCTGGTCTTGTGCTACTCCTTATGATTTTCCTTGCGAACAGTGTTTTCGCTGCGAACTGGGTATATTACAACAGAGTTGGAAAACTTCATACGGAGTATATTGATAGTGATTCAGTCTTTAAAGATGGAAACAAACTGACATATTGGTTGCTACAAGTATTGGACAAACCATTGTCAAGCAATTATGCAAAGCAAACGCTGAAATTTGAAGTCAAACTGAACTCTCCTCGCGAATTTACCATTGCTGAGTCATGCATTTATGATGCAAATAATCGTCCAGGCACTCCTAAAATCCATGAGCCTGAATGGGAAGTTGCAGAGAATTACGATAACAAGCAAATTGACTTTGTTTTGAAGTATGCAAAGAATCAGAAGGATACAGGAATAAAACCCACTCCATAAAACAAGACTCTTCTTGACGAAACAGTTCTCAAAAAGATACCCCGCACGTTCGTGCGGGGAGTAGTCATTAAATCTTATGGTCGTTTACTGTGAACATTACGAGTTCGCACATGGTATGTGCTGGGTGGGGCTACATATTTGTCATCCCTCCCCTTGATATGTAAAGTCAAGAATAAAAATGGAAGCTCATTTGAAGTGCGCAAAAAATTTTTTCAGTGCAAATTATGTTTCTCAAGCAATTGTTTTATCTTTGGTCGCAAAAAAAACTTGAAGGTTGGTATATGATGGAGTTTCTTATACAGTCATGTAAAGACCAACAGAATATTTATTATTTTTTCAGCTCTGCGGCACAAAGCATCGCAGCATTTGTCGCTTTTATCCTTGCTGGCTATGCATTAGTTCATCAAATGATGGATAATGAGCAATCAAGGGATGATAGTTTGCAAGAAATCAATCACGCCATCAAAGTTCATTATCATTCTGCGGTAAAAAAACTGTCTTTTGCTACTGGCTTCACAATACTCTATTGTTTATTGATAATATGGCTGAATGGCTATCTTTTGTCTATGAGTTTATTTCTTATTGGGGGAATGCTTTCAATTGCAATTACCATGATTTGGTCATTGTGCTTTGTCGTCGATATGATTGACCCAAACAAGAGAGAGTCAACTGCACGACAATTATTACAAACTACAGAATCAAATGCTCCAAACAGTTCTTTAAATGAAAGAAAAACTGGCAATATATCCCTTGGGGAGTTTGTGACTCAATTCATATCTTTAGAACGCATGCTGAGAAGCTATATTAGTAGTTCCTTGCATGATACTAATGATTTTATTTCCAACAATAATAGACCCCCCTCTTTTACAGCAATAGTTGAAGGCTTAATGAGAAGAGAAATTATTGACACTGAACTCTATATACTGTTAAAAGAGTTGAGTAGATATAGAAATCTTGTTGTACATGGCAATATTGACAATATTGACCCCAATATGTACGAAAAGGTGGAGCAAGCAATGGAAAAAGTATCTATTCTAAATAGCGTGCCAAGAGATAATGAATCTAACAGAATTGAATAACATAAACTTTGCTAATAAAAAGGAAAGGTTGGGGATGAAAGTGGCTAGCAGTAAAGAGATGATTAGTGTGCTGCTGGATGACTTAGTATCTAAAGGCAACAATATTGTTCTTATGGCACAACGAGCACAGCGGACACTAGATGCTCAAGAAGTTTCCCAAGTATCTACATGGGTAAGCAAAGGTGCTTCTTTAGTAAGTAGCCTTTGCACGAAGAACAGTCCATATATTCAAATGTACAACAATGCTCTTGCTTCGCCAAGCTTTTATACCATTCATAGTAATCACTGTGCGCATCTTGGAGTAATAAAAGGAATAATTGAATCTGTTAAACAAGATTATGAAAATGGAATATTGAATCTCGACAGTCGCATTACAAGTGAGGTTTTTGGCGATTTTACAGAGATGGCAGATTACTTAATTGAACAAAAATTAAAGGACCCTGCAGCAACAATTCTTGGTGCTGTTCTAGAGGATGCACTTCGCAAACTCGCTGTTAACAATGATATTCCTTTAGAGAATGACAAGGGATTTGCAAAAACGATTGAGCCGCTCAACAAAGATTTGTATACTGCTAATGTATATGATAGACAGATTTTAAAACAAGTAACAAGCTGGGCTGAAACACGTAATAATGCTGCACATGGTCATTTTGATAAATTTGATTTAGACCAAGTTAAGATGATGAGGTTGTTTGTTGAAAAATTCTGTGCAGATTACTTAGGATAATTGCGGCAGGAAGCATAAAATACATCTTCCGCTCAACAAAAATTGATAGTTTAGAATTGGAGTGGCATCTGATGGGACCAGTATTGAAAAGATATACAAAACTGCCCTACCTGCTTCATTTATTAAGCACAAAAAAACTAAGACTAATAAACTCAAGTTCATGGGATGACAAAAACGATTGTTATAATATCGAGCAATACCAAATGAAAAAAGGGCTTCGTTCTGTGTATTTGTTATGTTTAACCAGTGCAAATGAAACATATCATCATTGGAAAGTATACTCAGGCGATAGTGCAGGCGTGCGAATAGACTTTGACAAAGAAATGTTCGAAAAATGGGCATTAGAGCAAGGATTAAAAGCTGGTACAGTTAAGTATCTAACACTTGACGAAATTGAGAAAACACCTCTTGAATTAGAGTCATTGCCTTTTATCAAACGATATGGCTTTAAAGACGAAATGGAGTACAGAATCCTGCAAGATAATACTGCAAGTACAAATTCATTTATTGACCTGAATTTCGACCTCGCAATTATCAGAACAATTGCAACTAATCCATGGCTCCCAGCAGATGTCCATAATGCTATCAAGGGAGTGCTGCAAAATGTTCTAGGTGAGCGAGAGACAATAATTAAAAGGTCCAACCTTACAAATAGCAATAATTGGAAAAAATTTATTGATAAAGTGTAGCAAAAGTGCTTAAAACTAAGAGAGTTTCTTATTGGACTTCAGCTATTCAATTCAATATTGAAATGCCTGATTAATTTATGATAACTAGATTATTGCATGAGAATTAGAAGTTAGTATTTCGGGAGGTACTTCAGCGTGAATACTTATAACAGAATTTATGCAATGAAAATTCCTTCAACCACAAATGACTATAAGGTTAAAAACTCCTTTCACCTCAACTGGCTTGACAATATTGCACGTATAAATATTTTTGTTGGCGAAAACAACGCTGGAAAAAGCCGCTGCCTTCGAGAGATTTTTTCTAATGTTCCAATTGAATATTGGGCACTCGAAGTCCCTTCTGAACTAATCCGAGGCTCCTTCAAAATACTGTTTAATGAAATTGGAAACATGTTCTCCAGAACAATGATAAAAGATTATGACAACATCATTATGAATATGAGTGAATTTCAACACTTTATTGATAAAAAAGATAATATTGAATCAGGTAAATTAATGTGTTTTGTCGAGTATCTTTTCGTTCTAATAGAAAAGACGAGTTCTGAAAAGGAAATTGGACCTTACACTATGATTGAGTCGTCACAATATCATCGATTTAATGCAATGGAATTTAATCGAACGATTAACAAAGAGGCAAAAAAATTTGTTGATGAATGTTTTAAAAGAATTCCACAAACTAATCGTTCGTTTAGACGCATTTATATTCCAACACTACGTGGATTACGTAAAGTGAGCGATAATGCTGATACTACAAATGAATATGCTGCTCGAACAGCAAATGACTACTTTAAACATCTATTGCAAAAAAGTTGGGAAGTGTGTTCTATTGAAACTGGGCTTTCCATGTATTCAAAAGTAAAAGCACTACTCTTGGGGAATCTTGCTCAGAGAAAGAAGATTGAAAAGTATCAAGATTTTTTGAGCAAAGCATTTTTTGATGGACAGGCAGTAACCCTTATTCCGAATGAAGATTCACAAGTATTACATATAAAGATTGGTATTGAAGCTGAAAAGCCAATTTATTTGATTGGTGATGGAATACAACAAATTATCATATTAACGTTTCCGTTGTTTGAAAACAGTGACAATGAACTGCTTTTATTTATTGAAGAACCTGAATTATACTTGCATCCATCGCTTCAACGCAAACTAGTAGAAGTTTTCTTGAAACCAGAATTTGAAAAAACTCAAGTATTTTTTACTACCCATTCAAATCATTTTCTTGACCTCACTTTAGAGATGAATAACATTTCAATATATACATTTTGCAAGTTGCCTTTGGCAGCCAATGGAAACACAGATGAGATTGACCCCAATTTTAGCATAGAAAATATTAGCAATGATGACACACGAGCACTAGAGTTATTGGGCGCAAATAACTCATCAGTGTTGCTATCTAATTGCACAATCTGGGTTGAGGGGATTACTGACAGGCTATACATACGTCATATGTTAAAATTTTATTGTCAGTGTAATAAGTTGCCTGTTTTCCAAGAAGACTTGCATTATTCTTTCGTTGAATATAGTGGAAACAACATTACTCATTGGTCATTCTTGGAGAACCCCCAGATTCAAAATGGGTTTCGAACAATAAATGTTGACAGATTATGTGGAAAATTAATGTTAATTACTGATAAGGATAGCGACATGAAAATACCACGACACGAAAAATTGCAAGAAAGATTGGGCGAAAGATTCTTTTGCCTCCCTTGTCGTGAAATTGAAAACATTTTGCATTCCAAAGTTATTACCAGCGTAGTTGAAGAATATGAAGACACAAAACAAGTTCAATTCAAAAAGCCTATAAATGAAACTGCCTATAAAGATAAACTTTTGGGGAAATATCTTGATAGTGCTATTTTGAATTCTAGCCGCAAAGCCAGATATGCATCTGACTCTGGAACCATAAGCGATAAAGTGAATTTTGCTAAAAAAGCTATAAGCCACATTCACAGCTTGGATGATATGACTCAAGATAGTATTGATATGTGTGCCCGAATATACGAATTCATAAAAAATTGTAATAAGTGACATTTACTTATAGAAAGGAAGTGAAAGTATTGATTGAAGATGAAGTTCTCCGCAAAGCTAAAAATATAAGGCAGGCTGTACTGGAGAATCAGGTATTAGCCAAACATATTGATGAGAAAAGAAAATGTATACCAGCTCCAAAGATAGGAAAAGGCATGATTAAACTTATTATTATTGGACAAGACCCAACTGTTAAAAATAAAAATAGTCGTGATTCCATAACAACAACATTGAATTTGGATAAGCGCAATAGTTTATATACATATGTTTCTTATTTAGCTGAACAAACTGGTTGCGACCTTGAACAAAACGTTTATGCAACCAACTTATTAAAGTGTTTTTTCATTGCTCCTCCTGCATCTATAAAAAATGAACACGTGGTTAGAAAGCATACTCCTTTTTGGATAGACCTACTTAATGAAGAACTCAATGCATATCCAAATGCAACGGTGATTACTATGGGTGAACCATTATTAAATGCCTTAGTTGTACGTGGTTCCCATAAAGTTAAGGAGTATTGGGGTTATCAAGGGAAAAACCTGGCTGATATTAAGAGTTTTCGTTATTGCGATGCCACTTCCAACCTATTACAACGCAAATTTTTCCCCTTCCCTCATCAACCAAGTATCAGAATAGAGTTTTACAAGAAATATATGAATGATTACCTCATATTCATGAATCAGATAAACTATTGTAAATCAACACTTGGGTAAACAGAGAACAACGCACCCGCTCTAGTAATTATGGGGTTACGAGTAAGGGGGGGGAAGAATTTTGAAGTACACCGAAATGGTTATTAAAAATTTCTCTTCATTTTTTAAAGTGATTGAGTCATTGGAAGTAAATGTTGAGAATCAACCTTTGCGATATTTCAGAGGTCAATCAAATAATACATGGCTATTGCAACCTTCTATTTTAAGACTCTTCAAAAAGGCTGATATTTCTCTTCAAGTTGCCAACAAGTTTGAAAATTATTCCATTGAACAATTCTATTCAAAAGTGCATTTATTTATGCCAAATTATGATACTGAGCGACACAGGACTTTTATTGACCGTTTATCTCTAATGCAACACAATTCCTGCCCTACGAGGTTATTGGACTGGACAATGTCACCATATGTGGCTTTATATTTTGCAGTTAACACAGAGCCTGATGAAGATGGCGCAGTATGGTCATACTCACCTGCTGTACTGGCGGGAGTGCAAAAAGATAAGTATAGCAATATAACTTTAGATGTCAATGTGATTAAACAAACTGACGATATTCCTGACTTGTTTTTTTCAGCTCCCAATTCACATCATTCAGCACGTTCCTCCGTACAGCAAAGTGCATTTTCCGTGTGTAATAACATATTAAAAGACCACACTGAACTAATCGCGGATATACTAGGCGAACAATCAAGTAATCATCTTCTCAAGATAATAATTCCATCAAAAATAAAGAATGAGTTATTGTCACAATTGAATGTAATGAATATAAATGCTAATGCACTTTTCCCTGGAGCAGATGGATTAGGAAAAAGCATTCATGAATTGCTTAGGCTAAGAATACATCACAACATTGACTTTTTTAGAAAGTTCTTTTAACCGTCAGGTGTTGGTGTGATGAAAAACATATGGGAAAGGATGCTGGAAATGAAAATAAATGAACTCCTGGCATTTCATCAAAACATGGCTAACTGTCGCAAATGTGCCCAAATCAAAGAGCATTTGAAATTTCACCCTGAATGTCATGGGAATGTGGATTCTGGCATTATGCTCGTATCTGAAGGGGCATATAAACCAAGCATTGAAGCGGGGAGATATTTTACTAGGGGGCATTTGAGGGATGCATTACCAAACCTAGAAAAACACTGTTATCTGACTGATGTGATTAAATGTCATACTGACTGTGGGAAGTCACCCAATATTGCCAGACAGTGCTTTCCTTATTTGTTCGATGAAATCAAATTGCTTCAACCTAAGTTAATACTTGCTGTTGGTAAAATGCCATTTGAAATGCTTACAGGAACATTGTTGGGTAGCTTTTCTGATATTCATGGCACTCGCAACAAGTATTTTTACAAGGGCATAGAAGTAGTACCAATCATTCACCCATCATGGGCAAATAAGCATTTTCCTTTCGAACCACGAGTTGAAAACTATAGAAAAAGCTTGCAGTCATTGGTAAAAGGATAAAGACACCTTCAATTTTTACTGTTCATTAACGATTACTTGTGAGGTGCAAGGTGCAAATATTTGAAGAAGTATGCTATCCTTACTCTCCTGAAGAGCAATATTTTCTTAAATCACATAATGAATTATTCAATGAAATGCTAAATCTTGGTGTGCGCCTCCAAACATATATTTATAAAAACAACAGGGAAAAACAGGGGTATTCACATACTGTAATTTGGCTCCTTTATAGAAAATCTTTAGAATTTCAAGATGGTATTCGTGTACTATTATCTTCTGGTTGTGTAACTGCATCTATTCCAATAATAAGAGCCTTGCTTGAGCTTTTTGCTCAGCTACATGTGATTATTAACGATGATTCTGAAGATAGTGCAAATGCATATATGTTTTGTTTCTTAAAAGAAACCGAAAACCTGTCAGAAATTCCGCTATTCGCAAAAGTGCAAAGCAACTGGGATAAATGGCAAAAGAGCTTTAACAAAAAGAACAAACCTTACAAAAAGCCATATTGGTATAATATCGCCAAAAAAGTAGATACTTGTGGCATTACATCAAAAATCGATGCATTAGGCGATGATTTCAAAAAGGTTTATAGTGTTCTCTCAAAAGAGGTCCATGTGGTATCTTCTCCCATAAATCTTATTAATTATAATGGACAAGAGGGCTTAGCTCCTATTCGAAAGCCTTTGGGAGAATATAATTTTTGCAACTTAGCTGGTTTTTGCTTAGCCACACAAGGCACGATTTATCAGTGGATGATGCAAAAATATTCCATTGGAACATCAGAGTGTTGGGTTAGTACGGAAAAATCTTTAAATGAATTATTTGTAAAACTCGATGCATTAAAGAAAGATAGCATAAATTTGGGTTGGAGTAATCCTGCTGAAGAAACAATTTTTGAAAGTGAATAACTAATAGAAAAAGCTCTTCAGGCTATGCCCGAAGAGCTTTAATTTATATAGGCTTTTTCCCACTACTGTTATCAACGTTTCTCCTAATCTTCTTTTGTTGAAACAATGATTATATTGGACTTGCCTTGGTGTGATTACCCCTAATGTCGGACTCAGCTAAACGAACATAAATTAGTGTTGTTTCCATTTTGGTATGACCCAGTATTTTCTGAAGCGCAAAAGGACTTCCTCCGTTTCGGATGAAAAACAGAGCAAAAACACAATTTTGACTCCAACTGTACGACAACGATGGTGAATTTATGCTGAAACAGTAAGTAATACTCTCCTGCCCCAAACCTGCCCCATGTTCACCATTTCACCCAAATTTCATCCACCAACTCAAAGGGCTTCCAACCACAAATGGCTGGAAGCCCTTATCTTTACTATGGCGGGAGCGTGTAGGAATCGAACCCACCCAGGACGGGGTCACCGCCCCACACACGGTTTTGAAGACCGGGGAGACCACCAGGCCCCATGCGCTCCCATATAATAGTATTTTACCTTAGTTCCGACAAACGGACAAGGAGTGTCTAATGATTGAAGAAGGTTTCGTATATTTTTTCTTGAATATTATCAATATCAAATGCTAAGGATGCGGCGCCAATGAAACCTGCAGGCACACTTTCCGTCCCGCAAATATTCAGCCGGTCAAGACACAAGGTCATTCTTATGATCTTGGCTTGTTTGTTGGCTGTTTGCAGTATTGCAGATTTGGGCCATGCCAGCCCTCTGCCGCAGGACAATGCTTCGCAGCGTCTGTCTGAGCTCAACACTCTGGCGGCCAAGTCGACCAGCGCCAACCCTGCCAAGGCACTCGAATATGGCAACGAAGCGCTCAAGTTGTCCCTCATGCTAAAAAATCCCCAGGCACAGTCCGTCGCGTTATTGAATATCGGGCTTGCCCACTTGCAACTGGGCAACCTATCGCAAACAAAATATGCGCTCGATGGCAGCCTGGCCGCAGCGCAACAGGCCGGCTACCTGCAGGGGCAGGGTGACGCGCACAATTTTTTGGGTACCTACTACTGGGAAGAAGGGTTATATGACCAGGCGCACAAACATTACACCCAGGCAGTGACGATCCGGGCCGAACTGAAAGACCGCATCGGCATGTCCAAGTCGATCAACAACCTCGGCCAAGTGCAGCGAAAAATCGGCAATTACGAAAAAGCAATCGCCCACTACCAGGAATCGCTGGCAATGAAAGGCGCCGATGATACGTCAGGTCGCACCAATACCCTCATCAATCTAGCGCTGGTTTACAAGGAAATGCGAGATTATGGGCAGGCGCTCCGTTTGATGGAGCAAGCGCTGGATATTGCCAAGCAAATCAACTATCTGCAGGGGCAGGCGTTCGCCCGCCGCAGCATCGGCGAAACCCAATTGGAAATGCAACGATTGCCGGAATCGCTGCAAAATCTGTTGCAGGCCGCGCAGTACTACGAGCGGGTCAGTTACCGTAAAGGCATTGCTTTCGCTTACGCCGGCATCGGCCAGGTGTATGAAGAACTCGGCAATAACGTGCTGGCGATGTCTTACTATGAAAAAGCCATCAGTATTGCCGAAAAAATAGAGCAACGAAAGCTGACAACCGATCTATATTACTTTGCGGCCCGGGTTGCCAGAACAACCGGCAACAGCACAGCAGCCTTCGGCAATTATGAAAAAAGCATTACCCTGTCGCGACAAATCGACCAATCTGAAATGCAACAACGCATGCTGCTGCAACAGATCAGCTACGAAGCGGAACAACAGCAGCACGAACTGGATAAGCTCAAACTGCAGACCGAGCGTCAGGACCTGGAGGCCAAAAACCGCAACAATCTTTTATTCGCAGCAGCATTCAGCTTGCTGATCATCGGGGGGTTGGCCGCCTACTTGCGTCGTCAGCTGACCGTCAAACATGCCAAGGAAATCGAGCTTCTGGCCGTCACCGAACGTCTGGAGTCCGCGCAGGAAAAACTGAACCAACTGGTGTCCACCGACCACCTGACCGCTATCGCCAATCGGCGCTTTTTCGACAACGAATACCGGCAAACTTTTTCTGCCGCAATAGCAAATGGCAATGAACTATCCGTCATCATGGTTGACATCGACTGGTTCAAGCCCTACAACGACATCTATGGCCATCAACAGGGTGACCAGTGTCTGAAGCAAGTAGCCCAGACATTAAAACCCTCGCTCGGCGACACGGATTTTTTGCTGGCCCGCTATGGCGGTGAAGAATTTGTCCTGGTCGCCAGTCTTGGACTGGAAGCTGCGTTGGCACTCGCCGAGCAGGCCCGGGGAAACCTGATCCGGCAAAATATAGCCCATACCGGCTCGCCGTACGGCAAAGTGACCTGCAGTTTCGGCGTCGCATCAATCAATGGGCTGGCGGATGTGAGACCCGAACAATTACTAAAGAATGCCGACGAAGCGCTGTACCTGGCAAAAACAGACGGACGCAACTGCGTGCGCCCGTTCCAGTAAACTGCGGTTTTTATTCACCGATATATTCAAATCGTTTGAAAGTCTTGCCGTCGCGTTCCAGCGTGTCCAAAAACATACTTTCCGGCCGCACCCACAGATCGCCTTCGCCGTACAGCGCCCGGTATACGACCATCGGTTCTTCCGTTTCGCTATGTCTGGCAAGCCCGACGACTTGGTACTCGCCACCTTTGAAGTGACGATAGCGCCCGAGGATGATTCCCATCAGACTTCACACCCCTTTGGTTTGGGATACGCTGACGGCCTGGCAAAGCCCAGCTCGGCATGGTCGTCCCGCAGCAGCACTTCAGTCGGCGAACCGCAGGTCGCCACCTGACCGTCCAATATCACAATGACCAGATCGGCCCAGTCCATCACCCAGTCGATGTCATGCGTCGAAACGATCAGCGTCTTGCCTTTCTTGTGCAATCGGTCCATGATTCCAGACAGATTCACATTCCCGGCATAATCGAGCCCGGCGGTCGGCTCGTCCATTACCAGCACATCCGGTTGCATGGCCAATACTCCGGCCAGGGCAACCCGTTTTTTTTGTCCGGGGCTGAGAAAATGTACCGGATCATTCAGATACTCGGTCATCTCCACAGTTTCAACTGCCCGCCGCGCCGCCTGCTCCGCTTCCGCCAGCGTACAGCCCATGTTCATCGGGCCAAACAGCACGTCGTCAAGTACGGTCGGCGCAAACAGCTGCATATCCTGATCCTGAAACACCAGACCTATTTTTTGCCGCAACCGGTTCACCGAAGCGCGGCCGTAGTCATAGGGCTCGCCTTGAAACAGCATCGTGCCGGCAGTCGGCTGCAAAATCGCGTTGAAATGCAGGAACAGCGTCGATTTACCGGCGCCATTCGGGCCGACGAGAGCAACTCGGGCTCCCGCTGGGATCGACAGATTAAGGTTTTTTAGCACCGGCTTGCCGGCCTGATAATGGAAGCAAACATCTCTTGCCTCCAGAATGGGCGATGCGGACATAGTTGTTGTTCCTCCGTTCAATGCGAAAACCAGACAGACAACCCAACCAGGGCAATAATAAAGCTCAGGCGAACCGGCGCCACTTGCTGCGGCGGATAGCGAAATACCAGCCGTTCGGCATAGTTGCGCGACGACAGGCCGATAAACAGATCACGCGCCGTGATGAAAGACTTGCGACCAAGATTGGCCGCCAAAATACCGATGGAGCGCAGCGAACGCGACAAGTTCGAATAACCCAGCCGCGATTGTTGGGCCGTGTAGATTTGGCCCGCCGTATGCAAAATCACAAAAATGAACCGGTAGGCGAGCAGCGCCACTTCCAGCACCGGTCGCAATATTCGTATCTGCGATGCCCAGGCCACCAGGTAGCTGACCGGCGTCGTTCCTGCCAACATCAGCAGACAGGCTGCCGACGCCACCGATCGCAGCAGCGCTGACTCCATATCCTGCCGTCCCGCAGCCGTAATTCCGACATAAACCGGTCCCATCTGCATCTGCCAGAGCGCCTCAAACGGCTGCCAGGCAAAGCTGAACAGGATCGTCAGCACCGCCGTCAGCAAAAACGGCAGCAATGTCCCCCACAGCCGCAGCCAATAGGAAAATTCCATGCCGGCCCGCCATAGGACCGCCGACATAAAAAGAAACACCGCCAGATTGATCACCGGAGTGCCCGAACTGACGGCCAGCAGCAATCCACCCAGCCCTACGGCCAGTTTTTCCAGGATGCTGATGTGCACAAATCGATTATGGTAAGACAAATAATCCAGATACAGCATCAGCGATCAGGCAGCCCGGTCGGCGCGACGCCCCCGCTGAAAGCCGACCCAGTAACCGATAAAACCGGCGCCGATCGCAGCCTGCAGTGCAAACAGAAACGACTCCACTTCCGAGGATGGCGGCGTCCAGATCGCTGCAAACCAAGGTTTATAATCGGGATTGATCTCGGCCACGACATCTTTCACCTGGTCATCGGCCCCGCCAAACTCGGCGCCGGCGTTCCATACGAGAGGAAAAGCGGCAATCAATACCACCAATAACAGCAGAATCAAGTTCTCATACTTCTTCATGCTTTGTGCTCCTTCCCTTTCCACCAAAGGTGGATCAGTCCCTGTTCGTTATAGCGAAGCAGGGTATTATACACAACCACGCTCAGCAAGCCTTCGCTAATCGCCAGCGGAATCTGGGTCAAGGCGAATACGCCGGCAAATTTCACAAAGGAAGCCATTACGCCGCCAACCGGGTCGGGAAACGCAATGCTCAGCTGAGTGGCCGTCACCATATAGGTCGCCAGATCGCCGAGAGCTGCCGCCAGAAATACGGCGACCTTCTCCGACAGACCGGCCGCCCGGACACCACGAAACACCAAATAAGCCGTCAGTCCGCCCGCCACGCCCATCGAAAATGTATTGGCCCCCCAGGTCGTCAATCCGCCGTGGGCCAAGAGTAGCGCCTGAAACAGCAGCACGATCCCGGCCAGCACTACCGAAACCCATGGGCCAAACAGGATCGCCGACAGGCCGATCCCTGTGGCATGCGAACTGGAGCCGGTCACTGACGGCATCTTCAAAGCCGACAGGACGAAAACGAAAGCCGTAACCAACCCGAGCAGCAACTTGCGCTCCGGGTGGTTCTGCAACACGCCGTTGATCCGGCCCACACCGACAGCCAGAAACGGTACGGTAGCCGCCAGCCAGAAAAACGCATGCTGTTGCGGCAAAAAACCTTCCATGATATGCATGGCCTGGGCTAATTGAGGCAGTAGCAATACTGCCGAAATAATCGAGAACAGAGTGACTTTTTTCATCCAACTTCCCCCTTGGCAATATCGCCTATTTGCAGTCGCAGGCGGTTGTTTCGGCAAACGGCATGGCTTCCGCCACATGTTGCAGATATATTTTGCGAAAGGCCGGATTTTCACCCAGACCCTGCAGAATCGATTCGACCCGGTAGCCGGCTTCGGTCAGCTGACTCTGCCAGGAGTCCTCGTCCGGTCCCGCCATATCATTGAGCGCATGATCGCCAGCCACCAGCATGAACGGCATCAGCACCACCCGCTGGGCCTGCTCGCGCTCCAGCCACTCTACTGCTGCCTCAAAGGTACGGCCGCCTTCCACCGTCGCGGTAAACACCGGCAATCCGGCCGCATCCAGCCGTTCCTGCAGCAGGTCGTAGCAGCGGTCAGCTACATGCCCGCCCGAGCCATGCCCCATCAGCACCACTCGGGTTTGTTCGATGTCGTCGCAGAACGGCAATTGCGTTTGCAGCGCTTGCACCGCAACCATGAAATCATCAACCTGCCCGGCCACACTCCCTTCCTGACAGAGGATCGGCCGCCCCAGCTTCAGCGACGCAAATGCGCCTGCCTGGTGAAACTGCATCATCGCTTCGGTCAGTCGGTCATACTCCTCGCCGGGAATGATGTGGGTCGGCTGAACAAGAACTTCGCTGAATCCTTCCTGTTTGAGCCGTTCCAGCGCTTCCTGCGCCGAGTCAATAATCAGGCCTTCGTCGGCGGCAATGCGGGCCCGCACCGTTTTCGAAGTAAAGGCGCGCCGCACCGTCCAATCGGGATAGGCGGCCTGAATCTCATTTTCCAGTACATCAATATTGGCTTTGCGCGTTTCGATGACCGAGGTGCCAAAACTGACGACCAACAATGCTTTTTTGCCGCTGTGCTGCAACCCGGCAGCGCCTGGTTTGGCGCGGCGGGTCAGAATGGTCGACAGATAGGTCACTTCATCCGGCGACACGGTCAGCAGATGGTCATGCACCAGTTCTTCCGGCTGTCCGCACTTGGAAACCATCAGCGCGTGTTCAGCAAAGCCGTGATGGTTCAGCCGTTGGCGCAGCGCCTCGAAGTTGCGGGAGATTTTCATCAGCACCAGCCGGTCGGACACTGCCATTACCTGGTCCAGTTTTTCCGGGCTGATGGTGGCCGGCACTACGCTGAGTACGTCATCGCCTTCGACGATCGGCGTCCCGTGGTGGCTGGCGATTGCACAGAACGCCGTTATGCCCGGCACGGTTTCAATCGGATGGCCGCAGTCATGCAACAACTCAAACACGTAGATATAGGTGCTGTAAAACATCGGGTCGCCCAGAGTGAGAAATACGACGTTATGCCCCTGATCCAGCCGTTTTTGGATGATGTCGCGGTTTTCCCGCCAGGCGCCAGAGAGTTCGGCAGCCTCGTACACCATCGGAAAAATCAGTTCAAGCACTTCGGTGCCTGGCCGCATGTGCGGTGTGGCAATCGATAGCGCGATGCTGTCGCTGCGTTTTTCGGTGCGCGGTGCAATCACTACGTCAGCTTCATGCAATGCCCGTACCGCCTTGAGTGTCAATAATTCGGGGTCGCCCGGCCCTACGCCGATCCCGGTGAATTTACCAATCGACAAGTTTCGTTCCTCCTCTTAACTGCAAAAAAAGAAATCTCCACCCGGAAAGTGGAGATTGTACGTTCAAAACAACGCGCAAATCCCCTTCCCATCGCTCGTGGGTACAACGGTGATTGTCAAACAGGCAGTTCTTCTGACTCCGATTCATCGCTTGACCTGCGCCTTCCCAAAACCAGTTGCTTCAGTGGCGTACAGCAGGCAGCTCCTCTTTACAGCGGCGGGACCGTACCGGAGTTTCACCGGACTTCCCTATTAAGCCCAACCGGGCACCTGTTCCTATGAAATTAATTGCGAGTAGATTATACCCGAAGCCGGAACAAAAAACAAGTTTGTTCCTGGCGGAATGTGGTTAACTTGAGATAATGTCACCTTGTAGATTATCGTGAGAAAATGTCAC
>CAZFSM010000018.1:0-80544 GCA_964521625.1 uncultured Veillonellaceae bacterium
TGGTCATCCCGTTAAAAATCGTATTTCGCTTGGTTTATAATGGACTGATCGGCGGCATTGTGCTCTGGTTGGTCAACCTGATCGGCGCTCAGCTCGGATTTGTTTTGCCAATTACAGTTTGGACCGCCCTGCTGGTTGGCTTTTTAGGCTTACCCGGCGTGGCGGTTTTATTGCTTTATTTTATGTTTATCAGTGGCAAAGTCATATGAATTCATCAGGCTTACCGGTAGTAGAGCGAGGGATCGACTGACAGGGCGGACAGAAGTAGGAGGCATGAGCATGCATTTATCCTATCGGATCATAATCGGGTTGGTGCTCGGCGTCGCTGCCGGTCTGATTGCCGGCCCGACTAACGCTTCTTTTCTGATGATATGGGTTGCCCCGCTGGGAACGCTGTTTATCAATTTAATCAAGATGATTATCGTGCCTGTTATATTTGCTTCGGTTATCTGCGGCTCCGTTGCATTAGGCGATGTAAAAAGGTTGGGTCAGCTTGGCGCAAAAGTGATTTCGTTTTATTTGATTACAACAGCGTCTGCTGTTGCCCTGGGGTTGCTACTGACTCACCTAATGCAACCAGGCAAAGGCCTGATCCTGCCTACGGGTGCGAAGGTGGCAGCAAAAGAAGCTCCCGCCATTTCTCAGGTTTTTTTTAACATCGTACCGTCTAATCCGTTTCAGGCCATGGTTAATGCCGACGTACTGCAAGTCATTGTATTTGCACTGCTGATCGGGATCGGAATAGCTCTGGCCGGTGAGAGGGCCAAACCGGTAGAAGCATTTTTTAGTGGACTGGCAGCAGTGATGTATAAGTTGATTGATCTGATCATGCAGCTGGCGCCGATTGGGGTATTTGCCCTGATTATGCCGGCTGTTGCCGTCAACGGCGCCAAAGTCCTGTTGCCCTTGGCATCAGTCATCGCTGTGGTATATATCGGCTGTTTGCTGCATATGACATTTGTTTATAGCGGTTTGGTCAGTATTCTGGGCGGGATGAGTCCGGCCCGATTCTTCAAGGGAGTTTTTCCGGCAATGCTGGTTGCTTTCTCCACCTGCAGCAGTAGCGCGGCAGTGCCGATCAACATGAAATGCGCCGAGGAAAATCTGGGCGTAACCAAGGACGTTTCGGGATTTTGTCAGCCGATCGGCTCTACGGTGAATATGGATGGAACAGCTCTGTATCAAGGAGTGTGCACTTTATTTGTAGCCCAGGTATATGGGGTCGAGCTGAATATGGCGCACTACATCACCATCGTTCTGACCGGAACGTTGGCCTCAATTGGCACCGCTGGCGTGCCAGGGGCCGGCTTGGTCATGCTGACACTGGTTCTGCAATCTGTCGGCCTGCCATTGGAGGGAATCGCACTAGTTGCCGGTATCGACCGGATCCTTGACATGATTCGCACCACTGTGAACATTACCGGCGACGCTGCCGCATGTGTCGTAATTCATAAAAACGAGTCTTGAACGAAGCATTATCGAACATGGGCGCCAGCATCGGGTTAGTATTTGTTTATAGATGAGTTTTGGAAAGGATAGCTTTTGCCGGCTATCCTTTTGTTTTGCAGGATTTTATCCACCAAACGGGAAATATGTAACACGACAGCTTTTGTGAGCCGGTATACTGAGCAGGGGAATGCAAGATCAGGAAATTGCAGCAGCCTTTTGGAGAGAGGAGACGGGGACAGGGTTTGACAAGCGAAACGCCAATATTTGAGCTGAAACATGTGAGTTACCGATATCGACCGCACGAACCGGCATTGCTGGATCTGAACCTGACTGTGCAGGAAGGCGAAAAAATCGTTATTTTGGGGCCGAACGGCGCCGGCAAGACGACGCTGGAAAAAATCCTTGCCGGGATCTTGCCTGCTGAAGGACGCTTCAATGCGTTTGGTCAATCGCTGACATTGCAGGATATTCATAGCAATACTACCAGTTCGGCTTATCGGCGTCGTGTTGGCGCTGTGTTTCAGCAAATTGACTTTCGAGTGGTTTGCGCAACGGTATTTGATGAGATTTTGTTTGGTCCATTGAAAAATGGGTTGACTCGCGACGAGGCAAAAGAACGGGTGGAACAGGTGCTCGATTTTTGCAACATTCGCCGTTTGGTTAATCGACTGCCGCAAAATGTCAGCGGCGGTGAGAAGAAAATGGTGGCGATTGCCGCAATGCTGGCGGAAAACCCACAAGTGATGATTTTTGATGAACCAACCAATGATCTTGATCTGGAAAATCAAAAGTGGCTGGTGGCTGCACTGAATCAACTCAACGCTGCCGGCAAGACGGTGATTACAGCGACGCATGTGTTGGAAACTGCCCGCGAGTTGGCGGACCGAGTCTGGATTATTGGCGACAACCATCGGTTGATTGCTGATGGCGATGGTGGTTTGCTTGACGATGAAAAGCTGTTAACTGAAGCTGGAATCCTGAGGTGAAACGATGACCGACTTTTGTGGCCGACTGAGCAACGTATTGAGTAACCGATCCTGTGATATTGAAAATGAGAGTGATTATTTTACCTCGGCAGTGCTGGTCCCGCTGGTACGTCAGAATGGGAAATTGGGAGTGCTGTTTGAAGTTCGCTCAGCTGGCCTCAATTGGCAGCCGGGAGATATTTGTTTTCCCGGGGGACGGATAGAACTGGATGATGCGAGTCCCCAAGAAGCAGCCATCCGTGAAACCCGCGAAGAGTTGGGGTTGCCGGACACGGCTATCGACATCCTGGGACCCCTAAGCTATATGGTAAGCCCGATCGGCGTAATGCTATACCCGTTCGCCGCCTATATCAGGGACTATGATTTGATTCGACCTAATCACGGCGAGGTGGCGGAAGTCTTTGTCGCGCCGCTGGAGTATCTGTTGAACACGGAACCATTGACAGCCCACATGGAACTGGCGACCCGGCCGTTGCCAGATTTTCCGCTGGAATTGCTGGAGAACTCTTACGCCAAGGATTGGAAAAGACGCACAACATATCCGGTCTTGTTTTACCAATATGATGGTCATGTGATTTGGGGGCTGACGGCTCGTGTACTGTTCGGCTTTTTGAATATTTGCCGATCACTGAAATAAGTTGAAAAGGGTGGCGTGAAATATGGCGATGCAAAAAGAAATTTTTCAGATTGAAGGCATGAGTTGTAATCATTGTAAAATGGCGGTGGAAACCGCCGTGAAAATATTGCCGGGGTTGTTGTTGGCGGAAGTCAATCTGGCGGCGAAAACCCTTCAAGTCGAGTATGACAGCGAAAAAACCAACCCGGTAAAAATTCGTCAGGCGGTCGAGGAAGCGGGGTTCGAGGTCGCCTGATTTCTTGACGCTGCTGAGCTGCTTTGATATACTAAATCAATGCTTCCCGCATGCGGGGGCTTGTTTATTCATGTCTTACGATTAATTCAGAACGAAGGTGCCCGATGGCTGCAAAACTGGAAGATCGATTACTAAAACAACGGAAACGCCACCGCCGGAAAACATGGATTGCCTTGACCTTGCTGCCGATTTTATTAATCGGAACAGGTGTATTGTCATATTGGTGGTTTGGCAGCGGAAAACTGGCAGCGGTACGGCCCACAATTAAACGAACGGAAGAAGCGGAACATTTTATCGTGCCGCCGAACAAATTGAATATCCTGATCTTGGGGGTCGATGATCGGCCTACGGAAGACGACCCTGGCCGCTCCGACACACTGTTGGTCATGACGATTGATACGGAATCGCGTGAAGCCTCGATTATTTCAATTCCCCGCGATACCAGGGTAAAAGTGAAGGGATTGGGTTGGGACAAGGTTAATCATGCCTATCTGGTTGGCAAGGAAACGTTAACCAGGCAAACTGCGGAGAACTTTCTGGGTATCCCGATGGATTATTATGTCAAAGTGAATCTGGACAGTTTTGGCCGGATCGTTGATGCGATCGGCGGCGTATCCATCGATGTTGAAAAACGGATGCAGTATGAAGACAGCTGGGACCATTATGTGATCGACCTGCATCCAGGTGTGCAGAGGCTGGATGGAAGAACCGCGTTGCAGTACGTGCGTTACCGTGACGAAGAGGGTGACATCGGTCGGGTGGCTCGCCAGCAGAAATTTGTCCGGGCTGTGTTGGCTGAAGTTAGTTCGCCGGCGATAATTCTAAAAGCCCCCAGTATTATCCGGGAAGTTTTTGCATCGTTGGATACGGATATGCCGGTGGGATTGATGCTGGGCGTGGCCAGACAGTTCAAAAATGGCCTGAGTGGTGGCTTCAAGGCTCATATGGCCGATGGTTTGCCGTATTATATTGACGATATCAGTTACTGGATTCCAGACATGATAAAAACCCGCAAAATGGTTGCGGAAATGCAAGGCGTTGCCTTTAGCGGCAAAGTTGAAGCCGCTGCCAATCGTGTTGACGAAGAATATAGGCAAGCTTTGCCGGCCAATGCACATCTGGATGACGGGACTTATTATCCTGGTATGGATAAAGAAAAGGTCAAACCTTTGAAACCAGGGGAAAAGCCGCCAGCCCAAACACCGGTCAAGCCAGGGACTGTAGCGCCGGCTAAACCGGGCCCAACAACGCCGGCTAAACCAGGAGCGCCTACTCCGACAAAGCCTGCGACACCGGCGCCGGCCAAGCCTGTTGCACCAAAAACCACGACGACTTCTGCAGTGCCGGTTCGAATGGCTACGGAGCTAGTTAATGCAAGTGGACAAACAGAAGCCAGTGACCGAATCGCCAGCATCATGGAAAACCGTGGATTTGAAGTGACTGGCGTGTCCACGATGGGCGCGCCGATTCGGAACACGATAGTCACCTCTTATACGCAGAACCCTTCGGTGGTGGCAAAATTGACCGATCTGCCGTTTAAATATGTGCTAAATATTTCGGAAGACAACAGCCGGGATATTCCGGTCAGGGTGTTGATCGGACAGGATTATGGCGGGTAAGAGCGAGCCTTTGTTGCCGGATTACCCCGTCAACTTGAATCTGGCTGAGCGGCGTTGCCTGGTGATTGGCGGCGGCAAGGTAGCAGAGCGCAAAGTTGCTGCACTATTACAGTCAGGGGCTGCGGTCACGGTAATCAGCCCGACGCTGACTGGGAACCTGGCTGCCTGGTTTGCGACCGGTCGTTTCAGTTATAAGGCGGAGACCTTTTCACCGGTAGATGTGCAGGGATATCTTTTGGTTCTGTGCACTACTGACTCGCCTGAGGTGAACGAGCAGGCAGCGCTTCTTGCCAAAGCAGCCGGTGCGTTGGTGAATGTTGCTGATTGTCCAGAGTTGTGCGACTTTACAATTCCGGCGCGGTTATTGCAGGGTGATTTGTCCATTACTGTTTCTACTGGCGGCCAGAGCCCGGCTTTGGCTCGAGTTTTGCGCGATGAACTGGCTACGCAATATGGGCAGGAATATGCCGATTATCTGGAAATTGTCGCCCGCTTGCGCCGAGAATGGCAGGTTACGTGCGGGTCGAGTGGAGAACGCTGTCGCAGGTGGAGTGAAGTGAAGGTGTTCGACCCCGAGGTGCTGGAAATGCTCCGACAGGGTCGGCATGAAGAGGCGGAGGTCAAATTCAGGCATGATATTGGCTGTACTGGGACTCAATCATAAAACTGCTCCCGTAGATATCCGCGAATGTCTTGCTTGCCCGGAAGATACTGTAAAGCAGGCTTTGCGGCGATTGGAAGAACACGAAGATATTCTCGAATGCGTAGTGTTGTCGACTTGTAACCGAACCGAAGTTTATGCAGTGCTGGATGACGTCGAAGATCCTCCGGCGACGCTGCAGGATTTCCTAGCGCGACTGTCCGGACCGGAAGGCTATACGATTGCGCCTGAGTATTTGTTCTATCATGCGGGAGATGAGTGCATCCGCCATCTGTTCCGGGTCGCCGGCAGCATTGATTCGTTGGTCATTGGTGAAGGGCAGATTCTCAGCCAGGTCAAAAAGGCTTATCTGGTTGCTAAAGATTGCGGCACGACGTCGACAGTGCTGAACACGTTGTTTCATCGGGCCATAGCCGCAGGAAAGAAAATTCGCACCGAAACCCGGATTGCCTTTAGTGCTGTATCGGTCAGCTATGCCGCGGTAGAATTGGCGAAAAATCTTCTGGGGGACTTATCTGCTGCCAGTGTCATGATCCTCGGCGCTGGTGAAATGAGTGAGCTGACAGCCCGTCACCTGGTCGCCAGCGGCGTGAAGACTGTTTTTGTCTCCAATCGAAACCACAATCGGGCCGAAGAATTAGCGCAAAAGTTTCAGGGCGAGGCCGTTCCGTTTGAAAAATTCATGAAATGGGCTGCCCAAACCGATATCATCATCGCTTCAACTGGTGCGCCGCACTACATCGTGCGTGCACTGGATGTCGCCCATATTATGCCGCAGCGGAATGGCCGCCCGCTAATATTTATCGACATCGCCGTACCGCGTGATGTGGAACCGGAAGTGGCGGTGATTGCCGGCGTCAGCCTTTATAACATCGACAGCCTGAATGCGGTGGTCGATTCCAATCAACGTGATCGCCTAAAGGAAGCCCGCAAAGCGGAAAAAATTCTTGAAGCGGAGGCTAAAGAGCTGATCGACCGGTTCCGCTACCTTTCCTATCAACCCGTGCTCAGTCAGATGAAAGACAAGGCCGAACTGATCCGTCAACGCGAAATCAAAAGGGCGTTGGCCAAATTGCCGGAGCTCGGCGCCGATGACCGGAGGATCATGGAAAACATGTCCCGCATGTTGGTGCGAAAATTGTTGCGCGATCCGGTGATCTGCACCAATGAAGCAGCGGCCCGCGGTGAAGAAGAAGCCTGCGTTCAGGCACTGACACGGCTGTTTAAATTGAATGAGTTAGGAGCGCCAACACACTGTGAAATCAAAAATAATCGTAGGCACGCGCGGAAGTAAACTGGCCCTCTGGCAAGCTGGACACATTGCGGATCGGCTGCGCCAACTCAATCCAGGACTGACTGTCGAATTGAAACGAATCGTGACTACCGGCGACAAGATTTTGGACGTGCCGTTGGCAAAAATTGGCGGTAAGGCGCTGTTTACCAAAGAACTTGAACTGGCGATGCTGGCCGGTGAAATTGACCTGGCCGTGCATAGCCTCAAGGATATGCCGACCGAATTGCCGGCGGGGCTAATTTTGGCGGCAACCAGTGAACGAATGGATCCGCATGATGCATTTGTCAGCCGCAAATATCGCTGTGTGGATGAATTGCCGCAGGGCGCTTCAGTAGGAACATCGAGTTTGCGCCGTAAAGCCCAATTGCTGCGGTTAAGACCAGACTTGAAAATCGACAGCCTGCGCGGCAACCTCGATACCCGGCTGGAAAAACTGGATGACGGGCATTTTGACGCGATTGTACTGGCGGCGGCCGGTTTGCGACGTTTGGGTTGGAGTGCTCGGATCACCGATCTGTTATCGCCGGAAGAATGTCTGCCGGCAGTGGGGCAGGGTGTACTGGCAATTGAAACTCGGGCCGACGATCCCGATTTGCAGCCGTCGATGGCTCTGCTTAATCATGCGCCGACCCGGGCCTGCGTGACAGCAGAACGCAAGTTTCTCGAGGTTGTGCAAGGCGGTTGTCAGACGCCGATAGGTGTTTATGGGCGCATTGACGCAGGGAAACTGGTTTTAAAAGCACGGATTTTATCGCTTGACGGAACTCTTTGCATCGAAGGCGTATCAACTGGTGATCCGGCGAACGCCGAAGCAATGGGGCAAGCATTGGCGGAGCAACTGTTAAATGATGGAGCGCGGCAAATTTTGGCTGAGATCGGTTTGGACTAAACCGGACCGCCACCGAAGATGGGAGCGAGTGCATTGATAAAAGGCAAAGTAGTACTTGCAGGCGCCGGTCCTGGCGATCCGGGGCTGATCAGCAGCCGGGCTATGGAATGTATCCGGCAGGCCGATGCGATTGTATACGACCGTTTGGTGTCACCCCGCCTAGTTGCGATGGCGCGGCCTGATGCCGAGCTGGTTTATGTGGGCAAGGCGTCCAATCGTCATACGCTGAAGCAGGAAGAAATCAATGCGTTGCTGGTGCGTCTGGCTCAGGAGAACAAAGCGGTATTGCGCCTAAAAGGCGGTGACCCGTTTGTGTTCGGCCGCGGCGGAGAAGAAGCGTTGGTGCTGCGTGAACACGGTATTAGTTTTGAAATCATTCCCGGCATCACCTCGGCGATTGCCGTGGCAGCCTATGCTGGTATTCCGGTGACGCATCGCGCGATCGCCACTTCGTTTGCTGTGGTGACCGGCCATGAAGATCCGGAAAAAACCGAATCAGGCATGCAATGGGACAAACTGGCCACAGCGGTCGATACACTAGTTTTTTTGATGGGTGTGGAGAATCTGCCTCATATCACGACCCAGCTGATTGCTAATGGACGGGCCGCTGACACGCCAGCCGCCGTCATCCGTTGGGGTACGACCCCGCAGCAGAAAACCCTGATTACGACAGTTGGCAATGCGGTTGCCGATGTGGCGGCGCAGGGAATGACCCCGCCAGCGATTTTTGTTGTCGGCCAGGTCGTGAATTTGCGGGAAGGTCTGCGCTGGTTCGACACCCGCCCGCTTTTCGGTCAGCGGATTCTGGTGACCCGCGCCCGTGAACAGGCCAGCCGGCTTACAGAGGAACTGGAAGCGGCAGGGGCGCATTGCGTGGAAGCACCGACGATCCGGATTACCGAACCGGACAGTTTTGCGGCACTGGATGAGGCGATTATGGAGATCAATCGCTATACCTGGCTTGCCTTCACCAGCCCAAATGGGGTTAAGGCTTTCTTCAGCCGGCTGAAATTGCAGGGCAAAGACGCCCGTTATCTTGGACAACTCAAATTCGCCGTTATCGGTTCCGAGACCGCCGCAGAACTTGAACGCTACGGTATTGTTGCCGACGTGGTGCCGGCGGAGTTCCGAGCGGAAGCGGTCGTGGCGGCACTCGCGGGCAAGGTCGGTCGGCAGGACCGGGTATTGATTGCTCGGGCTGCCGAAGCAAGGGAAGTATTGCCACAGGAACTAATTCGCTTTGGGGCAGCGGTGGATGTCGTGCCGGTGTATAAAACCGTGCTTGGTGATGCCGATTCGGGCCAGTTGACTGAAATGTTGGCGTTGGGTGAAATCGATATGGTGACGTTCACCAGTTCTTCGACGGTGACCAACCTGCTGGCGATTCTCGGCGGCAAAGCGAAAGAGCTGTTAAGCAACGTGAAAATTGCCTGCATCGGACCAGTGACTGCCGATACCTGCCGCGAAAACGAGCTGCAACCGACGGTGGTGGCGACTGAATACACGATCAAAGGCCTGGCGGAAAGCATCATTCGCGAAATTGGAGGGGAACAGCATGCGTGAGATCCTATATCGTCCGCGTCGCCTGCGGGCTTCGGCCGGCATTCGCAACATGGTAAGGGAAACCCAGCTGTCAGTGCATGATTTTGTCTATCCGATCTTTGTCGTGCCTGGCATCAATATCCGCAAAGAAATCCCATCATTGCCGGGACAGTATCACCTGTCAGCCGACCAGGCGCTGGAAACAGCCAGGCAGGCGGCAGCGCTCGGCATACCTGCGGTGTTGCTGTTCGGATTGCCGGAGTACAAAGACGCAAAAGGCTCCAGCGCCTGGGACATGAAAAGTCCGGTGCAACGGGCGATGATGCTGATCAAAAAGGCATTGCCTGACTTGGTTGTTATCGGGGACGTCTGTCTGTGCGAATACACTGATCACGGCCACTGCGGCCTGTTAAAAGGCCAGGAAGTAGACAATGATCCGACGCTGGATCTGTTGGCCCGGGTGGCGGTCAGCCAGGCCAAGGCCGGCGCTGATGTGATCGCGCCATCGGACATGATGGACGGCCGGGTGGCTGCCATCCGGGAAGCGCTTGATGTTGAAGGATTTGCCCAACGTTCGATTATGGCCTATTCCGCCAAATATGCCTCCGCATTTTACGGACCCTTTCGCGAAGCGGCTGACTCGGCGCCAAAGTTTGGCGACCGCCGCGCTTATCAGATGGACCCAGCCAATGTTCGCGAAGCGCTACGGGAAGTCGATCTCGACGTTTCTGAAGGGGCCGACATCATCATGGTCAAACCGGCGATGGCTTATATGGACGTAATCAGCAAAGTGCGGGACGGGTTTGAATTGCCGGTAGCCGCCTATAATGTCAGCGGTGAATATGCGATGGTCAAAGCAGCGGCAGCCAACGGCTGGATGGAAGAGCAGCGGACCACGCTGGAAATCCTCACCGGCATCAAACGGGCCGGCGCCGATATTATCATCACCTATCATGCGCTGGAAGCTGCCGAGTGGCTGCGCTAATCAGCACGGGAAGGAGAGGAAAAGCATGGCTTTGAATCTGGATAAATCTGTGGCAGCTTTTGCCGAAGCGAAACAGAACATGCCGGGTGGCGTCAACAGTCCGGTCCGTTCTTACCGGGGTGTTGGAGGAACGCCGCCGTTCATCGCCAGTGCGGCTGGTAGCCGGATTGTTGATATTGACGGCAATGAATATATCGATTACGTAGGCTCCTGGGGGCCGATGGTCTTGGGCCATGCCCATCCGAAAGTGACTGCGGCTTTGCAGTCGGCTTTGCTCCGAGGAACCAGCTATGGTGCGCCAACGTTGCTGGAAACCGAACTGGCCAAGAAGGTCCGTCAGGCTGTGCCTGCGATGGAACTGGTGCGGATGGTCAATTCGGGAACCGAAGCGACGATGAGCGCCTTGCGTCTGGCCCGCGCTTTTACCAAGCGGGACCGGATCGTCAAGTTTGACGGCTGTTACCACGGCCACCATGACAGTCTGTTAGTCAAGGCCGGTTCCGGTGCCGCTACGTTCGGTGTGCCGGATAGTCCCGGTGTGCCGACTTCAGTGGCTCATACTTCGCTGACGCTGCCGTTCAATGACATTGCAGCGATGGAAGAATTGTTTGTGCAACAAGGCGAGTTAATTGCCGCAGTGATCATCGAACCAGTGCCCGGTAATATGGGGATGGTTTTGCCGCATGACGGCTACCTGGCCAAAGTGCGGGAATTGACGGCCCATTACGGAATTCTGCTGATTTTTGACGAAGTGATGTCCGGTTTTCGGGTGGCGCTCGGCGGGGCGCAGGCCCTTTTCGGCATCCTGCCGGACCTGGTCTGCCTGGGCAAGGTGATCGGCGGCGGATTGCCGGTCGGCGCTTACGGCGGTCGACACGACATCATGAGCTGTATTTCGCCGGCCGGTCCGGTCTACCAGGCGGGCACGCTGTCCGGCAATCCGCTGGCGATGACGGCAGGACTGGCGACACTGACTGAAATCATGGATAATCCAGATTTTTACCCGCAGCTGACAGCGAAAACCAATGCGTTGTGCGAAGGCATCAGCGCTGCGGCGCAGGCAGCCGGCGTGGCAATCCAGTCGCATCAGCTGGGCAGTATGTTCGGCATGTTCTTCAATTCCAAACCGGTGACCGATTACGCCAGTGCTGCCACTTCGGACCAGGCGGCTTTCAAAATCTGGTTCCATACGATGCTCGAGCAGGGTGTCTATCTGGCGCCGTCGCAATTTGAAGCCGGGTTCATATCGGCAGCGCATAGTGACGCCGATATCGAAAAAACGCTGCAAGCGTCTAAGGTCGCAATGCAGGCGGTGGCACTAAGTCAACAGCAGTAACGGATTTACGCCGAGAAGCAAGGCAAAATAATAAACCTCCTGGCGTTAGCTGGTTTCAGCTGCATCAGGAGGTTTTGGTTTTTGTACGTTAGTCCTTGTATCGTAGTCAAATGGAGGGTTTATTTCGCATCGCGGGCGATGATCGCGATCGATGCCAGCGCCGTATCAATTTCAACTTCAGTTGTGAAGCGGCTCACACTGAAACGCACGGTTCCTTTGGCGAGAGTGCCGATACTGCGGTGGGCGGCTGGAGCGCAATGCAGGCCAGTACGGGTGAATATGCCGAACTGTTGCTCCAACCGGATCCCAACTTCGTCGCAGGGCATACCGGCGACATTGAGCGAAAGCACGCCGACCGATTCGGCCGGATCGACCGGGCCGTATACCTCAATATTTGTTAGCTCTCGCAAGCCGTCGCGGAACCGGCACATTAGTTTTTGTTCATGCGGCAATACCTTGTCAACGCCAAAACTAGCCAGATTGGTAAGCGCGGCCCCCAGACCGGCCAAACCGATTGCATTCAGAGTGCCGCTTTCCAGTTTGTCCGGCAGAAATGCCGGCTGGAGTTCTGATTCGGAAGCGCTGCCGGTACCGCCGAACAGCAAGGGACGCAAGTCCACATCATTATCTAACGCCAACCCGCCGGTTCCCTGTGGGCCGCCGAGGCTTTTATGCCCGGTGAACGCCAAAAAGTCGATGGCGCTTTTTTGCATATCCAACGGGCAGACGCCGGCAGTCTGCGCAGCGTCGACGGCGAAACGGATACCGGCATCTCGGGCCAACAAGCCGATTTCGGCGATTGGCTGCAAGGTGCCGGTTACGTTGGAGGCATGGGTGATGACGATCAAACGGGTTTGTGGCTTCAGCAGACGCCGGACTGAATCGGGATCAAGCCTGCCCTGTGCGTCGCAGGCGGCGACCGACAGGCTGACGCCGCAGGATTCTAAATGGCGTAGCGGCCGCATTACCGCGTTGTGTTCCACGGCGCTCGTTACGACATGATCTCCGGGGTTCAAAAAGCCGAAGAAGATCATATTCAAAGCCTCAGTGGCGTTTTTCGCAAATATGACTCGATCAGTTGAGGGGGCATTGAACAAAGTGGTCAGATGATTGCGGGCATCGTAAACCATGCGGGAAGAGGTCAATGATTTGCCATGTCCGGCCCGCCCCGGGCTCCCGCCGCACTCGCAAAGATATTGCTGCATCGCGGCAAGAACTTGCGGGCATTTTGGCCAAGATGTAGCTGCATTATCCAAATATATAGACAAAAAGGATGCACCTCCTACAGTGCCGATTATATCACAGCTTAACTAGAATGGCAGATAGCGAATCTGGACGGGTTGGCGTCGATTGAAAGACTATAAAAAAAGGAGTATTTTGCTTTTTATCGAAATATCTGAAGACGAACTCTCTACGTTGTCGCTGAGGATTGGCTAAGCTTAAAGGTGGCAGCAATTGCCGAATTGTGCAGTAGTGTTGGAAACAACAGGAAAGTGAGAAAGTATGCTTGACGTTCAACTGCAAATCTTCAAGACGGTTGTTGAGAAGAACAGTTTTTCCCTGGCTGCCCAGGAACTTCATATGACTCAATCGTCGGTGAGTCAACATATCCAGGCGCTGGAAATCTATTTTGGCGCTAAGCTTTTTGACCGTTTGCACCGCCGTATTTGTCTGACCGAAGCCGGGCGTGCCCTTTATCCTTACGCTGTAAGTCTGGAACGTCTTTATCAGGAAGCGGGCGATACGATGTCGGGGCAACTTGACTTGGTTGCCGGTAGTTTGTCCATCGCCGCCAGCATGACGATTGGTGAATATTTGCTGCCCAAGCTGCTGGTTGAGTTTAATCAGCTTTACCCGAAGGTCAGTATTACCATGGAGATCGAAAATACAGAACGAGTAATTGGCAAAACGGTCGAAGGCTCGGCTGATGTCGGGTTTGTTGAGGGATTATATAAACCGGTGTCTGATTTGGAGGGCGAGTGTTTTCGCGGCGATGACCTGGTTGTCATTAAGGCGGCTGGGCGCTGCCATTGCAGGGAAAAGCAGATTACGATAGCAGCGCTGCTTAATGAGCCGTGGGTTCTGCGCGAAACCGACTCAGGCACTCGCCGAGTGTTTGAAAATTTTTTAGTCCGCCATGATTTCTCGCCGGCTGCGCTGAACGTCAATATGAGTTTTAACAGCACGGAGGCGATAAAAAGCGCCGTCATGGCAGGGTCGGGATTGGGAATCATGTCGCGGCTGGCGGTGAGTGACGAAATCAAACGCGGTGAAATTTGTGTCATGCCACTTTGTGAGGGAACGATTGACCGCAACTTCTGGATGTTGCGAAACAAGGCAAAGTTTCAGACCAAAACTGTAAATAAATTTTGTGCCTTCTTCCTCGAACAGGTGGGCGGGTAAAATTAATGGTAGCATCAAGCGATGCTGCCATTAATTTTAGTGATACATACTATTAATTTTTAGAATTTTACTAATAATGATTTCAGGCGTAAAATTAACTGAAGATATAAGCAATTAATGTGAGTTTGTGTGTGCTATTTTTCACAAATAACGAAAGCGAACTATTAGCGATACAGGGTAGCTTGCAAGGGAAAAGAGGTGATACAAAATGTTCATGGTCGCGATCGAAGAAGAAAAATGCATAGGCTGCGCGCAATGTACGCAAGGCTGTCCTGCGCAAATTCTGGGCATGGTGGGAGCGAAAGCCGAAGTAACCGGCGATGCTTCCGAATGTATGGGATGCCAGTCCTGTGTCATGACTTGTCCTGCAGAAGCCATTACCGTCACCGAGTATTAAGTCCGCGAACGCTAAATTAATAGAGAAAGGCGGGTAATGTTCATGGATGTAGAAAAAAAGGTAGCGGCAACACCGTTGCTGGACGAACTGGAAAAAGGCGATTGGCCCAGTTTTGTCACCGAAATTAAAAAGGCGGCAAAAACCAGCAAAATGGCGCAGGGTCTGCTCGAGCAAGTTGAGGCTTCCTACGTTGAAAAAATTGGTCACTGGAAACACGGAGGCATTGTGGGAGTCAAGGGCTACGGCGGTGGTGTCGTCGGTCGTTATTCCGATGATCCCGAGCGGTTTCCGGACGCGCGCGAATTTCACACGATGCGTGTGAACCAGGTTCCCGGTTTTTTCTATACCAGTGAAAAACTCCGTGCCCTTGCAGATATTTGGGATAAATACGGCAGTGGACTGTACAACATGCATGGCTCAACTGGCGATATCATCCTGCTCGGCACAACGACCGAAAATTTACAACCCTGTTTTGATGCCCTGGGCGAGATCGATTTCGACCTCGGCGGATCCGGCGGAGCGTTGCGGACCCTCAGCTGCTGTTGCGGCCAAGCTCGCTGCGAAAAATCCTGTATTGACGCTATGGATATGATGTATGATCTTACGATGCATTATCAGAATGAAATGCATCGTCCGGCCTGGCCCTATAAGTTCAAAATCAAGATTTCCGGTTGTCCCAATGACTGCGCGGCTGCTTCGGCCCGCTCCGACATGGCGCTGATTGGTACATGGCGCGATGCGATTCAGGTAAGTCAGGAAGAAGTGAGAAAATATGTTGCCGATGGAATGAGCATGGTGCATGTCTGCCGCAAATGTCCGACAGAGGCTCTAGATTGGGATGCGAAAACAGAAACCCTGTCAGTCAAGACCGAAGACTGCGTCCGTTGCATGCATTGCATCAACGTCATGCCAAAAGCCCTGCATATCGGCAAAGAGCGCGGCATCACCATCCAGATCGGCGGCAAGGCTCCGGTTGTCAAAGGCGCCATGATCGGCTGGATTCTGGTTCCCTTTATGAAAGCGGAAGCGCCTTACACCGAAATCAAAGATCTGGTCGAAAAAATCACCGAGTTTTGGGCCGAAAATGGCAAAAATCGCGAGCGACTGGGTGAATTGGTCGAACGTCTCAGTCTGGCCACGTTTCTCGAAGGAATCGGCCTGAAGCCGCTGCCTCAGATGGTCAGCGCCCCGCGTGCGAATCCTTATATCTTCTGGAAGGAAGAGGAGGTTGTTAAGAATGGCTAGAACAGATTTTGGCCCACCCAATTATAAGACGATGCTGCCGCCGATCATCACGCGCAATTACGGCAAGTGGCTCTATCATGAAGTGCCGAAACCA
This sequence comes from uncultured Veillonellaceae bacterium, assembly GCA_964521625.1. Classification (GTDB taxonomy): domain Bacteria; phylum Bacillota; class Negativicutes; order UBA1444; family UBA1444; genus UBA1444. The sequence goes on from CAZFSM010000018.1 coordinate 15,773, forward strand.
GGCGTATTGCGGCACGTCAGCGAATCCGGCGAAGAACTTTTTTCGGTTCGTGTTGCCTCGGCCCGTCTGGTAAGCAGTGATTTTATCCGTGATATTTCCGATATCGCGGAAAAATATTGCGACGGATTCCTCCGCTTCACAACCCGTAACAATGTGGAGTTTTTGGTTTCAGACAAAGCTAAGCTGGAACCGTTGCTGAAAGAGCTCGACGACAAAGACTATCTGGTGGGCGGGGTTGGCCTCTCAATCAGCAACATCGTGCATACCCAGGGGTGGATTCACTGTAAGAGCGCCGTGACCGACGCTTCGGGCATAACCAAAAACATCATGGAAACCATGGTGGATTATTTCACAGGCAAAAAATCCGTACCGTCCCGTTGCCGTATTGCCGTAGCCTGCTGCGTCAACATGTGCGGCGCCTGTCACTGTTCGGACATTGCCGTGGTAGGTATCCACCGGACAATTCCCCGCATCAATCATGAGTTGGCGTCTAAGATCTGTGAAATCCCCAATACCATCGCATCCTGCCCCACCGGCGCGATCCGACCGAATCCAAAACTAAAGAGTATCGAAATCAATCATGATAAGTGCATGATGTGCGGTAACTGTACTGTAGTCTGCCCGGCGATCAAGATCATGGACCCGGAAAATGACGGTGTATCGATCTGGGTCGGCGGCAAAGTGTCCAACGCCCGTTCGAAACCGATGTTTTCCCGTCTGGCAATCCCCTTCATCCCCAACAACCCGCCGTTCTGGCCGGAAGTTACCACTGCTGTGACACATCTGGTGGAAGTCTGGGCCAGCAATGCGCGCCCGGGCGAACGGATGGGCGAATGGATCGGACGAATCGGTTGGGAACGTTTCTTCGCAATTACCGATCTGCCGTTCACCGACAAGCACCTGGATGACTTTACCCACGCCAACACTACGTTCCGTTCTACCACCCAGTTCAAATATTAATTCCCCGCGCAATGCGCTGAGGATAAACGAGAGGAGATATGTGTATGTCATTCGTCGAAATCAAAGGACAACAAATCGAATTGGATGAAGACGGCTTCATCGTAGAGCCGGATCTGTGGAGCACGGAAATTGCTGAATATTTTGCAAAGGAGGAAGAAGTAGAGGAGTTAACCGAACAGCACTGGAAGATCATCAATTATCTAAAGGACTATTTCAAACAGTTCGGTATTGCGCCGATGGTCCGTAAGGTCTGCAAAGACAACAGCGTGACAATGCAAGAGCTGTATGCCTTGTTTCCGACCGGCCCGGCTAAGGGCGCCTGTAAAATCGCCGGACTGCCCAAACCAACAGGGTGCGTGTAAACGCACCCTGGAGTTCCTGTGCTGCGCGTTCCCCATCCAATTGAGACGACTCATCAATTTGGAAAGAGGTGAAACAATTTGAGTACAGAAAGCAATCCCTCAGTATACCAAAGCAAGGCTATGTTTAAAAGCGAAGACTGGTGGGCAGTATGGCTCGGCCTGTTTATCTTCGCACTCGGTCTAGGGCCTATTTATGGCATGGATACTTTAGGTTGGCTGGCCAAACATAGTGTTTGGATTGACATCTCAAAAGCTGTCTCTCCGGCGACAAAAAACTATGCCGGGTTAGGATTCTTTGGCTCTGCCATAGCAACCTGGTTGTTCATGTTGGCCGTTACCACCTTTGGCGCAACAATCATGGGTTCCAAACCGGCTCGTTTTGCCGGCGGATTTTCCATTATCTACTGGTTGACCTTCATCTGTATCGTGCTCGGCAACAACGCCTATATCGGCGCCACGCCGAACCAACTGAAAGGTTTCAAGATTGCCTGGGCACTCAGCTTGGGTGAAATGGGACTGATCTTTGCGATGCTTGTCGGCTTGTACATCGGCAATTTCATGCCTGGGCTGACCAAATATCTGCATGACTCTGCCCGGCCGGAATGGTTTATTAAAACCGGCATCGTTATCCTTGGCATGGCGATCGGCATCAAAACCGTCAGCGCCATGGCGCTGGCCGGTACCGTCATCGTTCGCGGCGTATGTGCCGTGGTCGAGGCGTATCTGATCTACTGGCCGGTTACTTATTTCATCGCCCGCAAATACTTCAAATTCACGCCGGAATGGGCCGCACCCCTGGCATCCGGCATCTCGATCTGCGGCGTGTCCGCCGCCATTGCGACCGGCGCCGCTATTCGCGCCCGTCCCCATATTCCGGTCATTCTCTCCGCCGTTATTATTGTTTTCGTGGCGGTCGAACTACTATTTCTGCCGTTTTTGGCAGCAGGGTTCCTAGTAGGTGAGCCGATGGTCGCCGGGGCCTGGATGGGCCTGGCGGTTAAGAGTGACGGTGGGGCCGTCGCCAGCGGCGCGATCACCGATGCTCTCATCCGCTCCAAAGCCGAAGCCACCCTTGGCATCAAGTATCAGGAAGGCTGGATGCTGATGGCGGCTACCACGACCAAGCTGTTCATCGATCTGTTCATTGGCGTTTGGGCATTCATTTTGGCAATCATCTGGAGCATGTTCCGTCTCGACAGCTGCAACCCAGATAAAACTGCCGGAGAAGCCCGCAAGGTGTCGCCGATGGAAATTTGGAACCGTTTCCCAAAATTCGTGCTTGGCTTTATGTTCACATTTGCTGTTTTGCTAGTCATGGGCCTGAATAATCCCAAGATTGTCAAACTGGCTGACGAAGGAGCTGGCCAGGCAAATATCCTGCGCAGCATGTTCTTTGCGCTCTGCTTCTTCTCGATCGGCATCGTGACCAACGTCCGCAAACTTTGGGCGGCGGGCATGAGTCGAATCGTAGGTGTCTACGCGGTATGTCTGTTTGGGTTCATCCTGTGGGTCGGGCTGGGGATTTCCTGGCTGTTCTATCACGGCGTTTATCCGCCCCTGATGTAATCCAGCAGCAATATTTGCATAAAGAAGGAGGCGAGAAGGCATGGCAGAAAACAAATGCTTAGTGGATCCTTCCGTAGAAGATGCGCAAAATGAGATGGAAGAACAATGGTTTCCTCTGCAGCCGATTGAGATTAAGATGCTTAGTATCACATTCGGTCTCGGGATGGTTCTGTTGGTAGTGTTCTTCTTCGTATTCGGAGTCCACATCTAAACGGTCAAAAGTTACTGACACCGGGGGGAAAAAAATCGTCGCAAGGTGGTTTTCTTCCCCTGATTTGTAAAGCAATCAAGAACAATTTTGGGAGAACAACTTGGGACAGTCAATGCAAAGATCGTCGGGCTGATTGTTGCCAAATGAAGCGCGAAACTGCAGGTACTCATTACTCCACCAAGTTTTATCCAATCCTTCACGGCCCAAACTGCCAAAACACCTGCGTTTGCGCCCGGTTGCCAAATCAGGCAGATTGGCGAATACACAGGGGTGAATTCCCCCATCGGCGGCAATGATCAACGCGCGGTCGACCCGTTCGCTACAGGTCGCGAAATGTTCCTGTGAAGTCGTAGTTTCGGCATCAAAAACCAATAGGGTTCCTGCTGCCGCCAGTCGGGTTTTAATTTCTGTCATTTTTTCTGTAACAGCAGCCCATTCTGGGCTATTCCGGACAATCACCTGACCTGCCAGCACCGGATGTGGGACATGGTCGAGCGTGCTGACCACGATTTCATTCACCGCCAGGCCATCTAACAATTCGGGCAGATCGTCGATTTCGTCCACGCCGCCCTGCAGCAACATATAGGCAATATGAATGGCCGGGCCGTTTTTTCGGTTATAACCCTTGGCCGCCGCCAATGTCCGGATTCCTAGCAGTACCGCCGCCAGCGGTGCCCCCTGGCGAAACCTGTCGTGCGAAGCGCCGGCGCCGGTCAGGGAAAAGGCGACCAGATCAATTTCGGAATGAATGATTTTTTCAGCATTGGACTCATTTAGTAGAATACCGTTGGTTGTTGTACCGCAGCGGCAGCCATGCGCTTTAACCAGTTCGATCAGGTCGAAGAATTGCGGGTTGAGTAAAGGTTCGCCCCAGCCCTGTAGGTGCACGTACGGTACACTGGGCAGGTGGCGCAATAGTGGGCGCAGTGTCGCTGGTGTCATGTGGATATTGTTCCAACGTTGACCGGCTGTAGTGCGCGGGCAATAAGCGCAAAGGGCATTGCAGAACGTGCTGACCTCCAGCTGGATGTGGTCCAGTTCCGGGTAGGGAGCAAACCAATGTTTCCACTGCATCAAAGAGGCCTCCCTTATGTTAGCTGTTCCAGTTTATTGTAACGTATTCTGTCCATTCGCGGGGAAAGAGGAGTGAACCATGAACGCAATCGGTTGGTTTGTCGGCGGTCCTTATTTATACATTTGCCTGCTGCTGTTTGTTGGGATTACGGCGTGGAAGGTTTATGGCTATGCCACCATGCCCCGCCATTTGCGCTGGGATCTTTACCCACTGCCGCACCGGGTCGGCGGCTCCAAGTATCAGAAAGTCGATTTTTACAAGCTGAAGCAAAAAACAAGCCTGCTTGATGAATTTAGCTATATGTTCATGGAAATCCTTTTCATCCGCAAGGCATTTATTCATAATCCCAAAGTCTGGGCAGGTTCATTTCCCATGCACATGGGGCTTTATCTTTCGATACTGTGGCTGTTTTTGCTCGGGATTGGCATCGTTGCAGATAAAATGTTTCATTTGCCGGGGGTGCCGGTAAATGGCTGGTTCTGGATTACAGCGTTGTATGTTGTGACAGTCCTGGTTGGCAGCCTGGCCTTGGTGGCCGGCTTGACCGGCGCCTGTTGGCTGATGGTTCTGCGGCTTACCGACGAGGGGCTGCGCGATATGTCCGACATTCCGGCCTATTTTAATCTCAGCCTGCTCATCGGCATGTTCGGCTCAGGTCTGGCTGCCTGGTTCTTTGCTGATCCCGACTTTGTATTGCTCAGGGCGCAGCTCGGGTCATTGTTTGTCTTTTCACCGACAGTACCCGCGCATTGGCTGATTACACTGGAAATCTTTTTCATGGGGCTATTCCTGGCCTATCTGCCGTTTAGCCGCATGAGTCATTATGCCGCAAAGTACTTTTTCTACCATGATATCATGTGGGACGATGAGCCGATGAAGGCCGGCAGTTCGCTGGAAAAAAACGTCGTTCACTCGCTTGGCGGCAAACTGTCCTGGTCTGCCTCCCATATCAAACAGGACCAGTCCTGGCTGGCGCAGGTATCGCCCGAAGAAGTCAAGGCCGGGAAGGAAGGGGCTGAAAAACAATGAAGAAGAAAGTGCTGATCCGCGATTTCGGTCAGGAAACACCAGTGCTGTGTCCGATCGACCCGGCGGACATTCCCCTGCTGCCTAGCGAAGACGCGATTGTTTTTAAAGATGTGAAACCGGCAATGAAGGAAAAGTACGATTTTTCGCTGGATGGATTCTCGGCGCTCAACTTGCCGATTCCCCAGACGCCGGAGCAAGAGGAAAAGATTGTCAACGATTTTCTCAAGGGGCTGGAAAAAGTCTTCAGCGAGGAAAATAACTGGGGCTTTTTGCAACCCACTACTCTCAGCACGAACTATTGCGTGCAATGCAACACTTGCAATGAGGCTTGTCCGGTCTATCCGGAAAGCGGCTATCAGGACATCTACCGGCCAAATTACCGGGCGGAGCTGCTCAGACGGATTTATCGCCGCTATTTCACCACGGCAGGCAAATTGCTCGGCAAATGGGCCGGCGCCGATCTGGAACTGAACTGGCGGGTTGTTTACCGGCTGGCGGAACTGGTGTATCGCTGCAGCCTCTGCCGGCGCTGCGCCCAGACCTGTCCGGTAGGAGTCGACAATGCTTTGATCGCCAGGGAAATCCGCAAACTGTTCAGTCAGGAGATGGGGATCGCCCCGGAGGCGGTTCATAAGTCGGGCACGGTCAATCATTTGAAAACCGGCTCCACGACGGGGATGGGTACGGCTGCTTTTCTTGATACGCTGGAAATGGTGGAAGACATTATCGAAGAAAAAATCGGTCGCCGGATCAATATTCCTGTCGACGTTAAAGGCGCCGACTTCTTGCTGATGCATAATGCCGGCGAATTTATGGCTTGGCCGGAAAACCCCGCCGCATTTGCGATATTGTTTGATGCTGCCGGGATCAACTGGACTCTGTCCTCGGAAACCATGGGTTATGAAGGTGTAAACTACGGCGTCTGGTACGATGACGTGCAGTTTTCCAAGATTCTGGTGGCCCAGGTTCAGGCTGCCAAACGGCTCGGTGTTGGCAAGATCGTCGTTGGTGAATGTGGACATGCAACAAAGGGCACGGTGACGATAGGAGACCGAATCTGTGTTGGCGATCTGGCGATTCCCCGCGAAAGCTGCCTGCCGATTCTGGCGGAGATTGTCACAAGCAAAAAAATCAAGTTCAACCCCGAACAGAACAATTTTCCGGTCACGATGCACGACCCCTGCAACATGGTCCGCTTGATGGGCATTATGAAACCGCAATGGACCATTCTGAAGTCGATCGTACCGAAGAAAATGATTTATCCGATGCCCAATGCCGGTGCTGAGAACTACTGCTGCGGCGGCGGCAGCGGTTTTGCGATCATGAATTCGCAGAACTTCCCGCAGTGGCGAACCCACTTGTCCAGCCGGCGCAAGGCAAGGCAGGTGCTGGAGGCCTTCAAGGACGTGTTGGATCCGTCGATTCCCAAATACTACTGCGCTCCCTGTTCCAACTGCAAAGGTTCGGCCCGCGATTCGATGATCGAGGCCTTTGGTTTCAAGGAGAAATACAATATGACTTATGGAGGGCTCGTCGAGCTGATGGTCAACGCCATGCCGGATCTGCCGAAGCCCTACATTTCCTGGGAAGATGAATTCTAAGCAGCGGGGGGCTTTGTTAAAAGCCTGGTACGACACAACGATGAAAAGTTATTTTCCGGCAACGGACGAAGCATTCCGGCGCAACACCGGTTTTGCCAATCCGGTCGGGCAGGCCTTTCAGGAATCGATGGCGACGATACTGGACGGTCTGGTGGTAGGAAACTCTGTGTCGGATTATACCGCACCACTGGACCGCATCGTGCGGGTTCTGGCAGTACAGGGCTTGCCGGCCGGCGTCGCAATCCGGTTTTTGTCGGTGCTGCGCAATCTGCTGGAAAAAAACACGGAAATCGCGGTGGGCGAAAAAATGCAATGGCTGGCGCGGCTGGATGAACTAGCCGAATTGTCGATCGAAATTTGGTGTGAATGCCGCGAAACCCTTTCCCAACTTCGAATTAGTGAACTCAGAAATCGCATCCAACAACTCGAAGCCGGTTCTACGCCCAGACAAAGAGGGGGGAACGACTGATGGCCAAAATAGCAAAACCAGCGGAGTTGCTCAAAAACACCGGCTATGACAGCATGCCGGCTACCCATTGGATGGATACGCCGGTCGATTTTCGTCCGGGCACCTGGTTGTTTCCCGGTAAAGCGGAAAGCCTGATCGCTGTCGATCTGCCCAATCCGCGCAAGTGGTCGCCGGAGGACGCCGACTGGAAGCTGCCGCCAAACTGGAAAGAGATCATTCTGGACGGCATGCGGGAACGGCTGCAGCGGTATCGCTCATTCCGCGTATTCATGGATACCTGCGTGCGCTGCGGCGCCTGCGCTGATAAATGCCATTTTTACCTGGGGTCCGGCGATCCGCGCAATATGCCGGTACTCAGGGCCGAACTGCTCCGCTCCGTCTATCTGTATTACTTTACGGCTACCGGTAAGACGCTGGGCCGTTTTGCCGGCGCCCGCGAGCTGACCGAAGACGTGATCAAGGAATGGTTCTATTATTTCCACCAGTGCACCGAATGTCGCCGCTGCTCCGTTTTCTGCCCTTACGGTATCGATACGGCGGAGATTACGATGATCGGGCGGGAACTCTTGAACCTGATCGGCTGCAATATTGACTGGATCGTTACACCAGTCGCCAACTGCTACATGAAGGGAAACCATCTGGGCATCCAGCCGCATGGACTGGTCGACTCGATGGACTTTCTGGTTGAAAACATCCAGGATATCACCGGCGTCAAAATTGAGCCGACCTTCAACCGTAAAGGGGCGGAAATCCTTTATGTGCCACCGTCCGGCGACATTTTTGCCGATCCCGGCACTTACTCGCTGATGGGGCAGTTGATGCTGTTCCATGAGACCGGTATCGACTATACCCTTAGCACCTATGCTTCCGAGGGCGGCAACTTCGGCAGCTTTACATCGATGGAGATGGCCAAGCGCCTGAATGCCAAAATTTACGCCGAGGCCCGGCGTCTAGGCGTGAAGTGGATTCTGGGCGGTGAATGCGGCCACATGTGGCGGGTGATTCACCAGTTCATGGATACGATGAACGGACCCGGCGATTTCCTGGAGACGCCGGTCAATCCCTTGACAGGGACCCGGTTTGAACATGCCAAGGCTACCGGTATGATTCATGTAACCGAATTCACTGCCGACCTGATTCACGAAGGAAAAATCAAACTGGATCCGTCACGCAACGATAATGTGAAGGTCACCTTCCACGATTCCTGCAACCCGTCGAGGGGCATGGGCCTGTTGGAAGAACCTCGCTATATCCTGAACAAGGTCTGCAATAATTTCTTTGAGATGCCGGAAGAAACGATCCGCGAAAAGACCTTCTGCTGCGGCGGCGGCAGCGGGCTGGGCGCTGACGAAAACATGGAGATGCGGATGCGCGGCGGCTTGCCGCGGGCCAATGCCGTGCGCTATGTGCATGAAAAATTTGGCGTCAACATGCTGTCCTGTGTTTGTGCGATTGACCGCGCTACATTGCCCCCCCTGATGCATTATTGGGTACCCAAGGTCGCGGTTTGCGGCGTTCACGAACTGGTTGGCAATGCGCTGATTATGAAGGGCGAGATGAAACGGACGCAGAACCTTCGATTTGAAGAACTGCCTGCGGCAAAGGAGGATGGCAATGAATAAGAACCGCCTGGTAGCGCTGGGATTGATCCTGTTTGTGTTGCTGTTCACCTTTCCGGTGCTGATGAATTTAGGCAAGTCTGCTGCGAAAACACAGCCGCCGTCGCTGTTGCAGGATGAGAAGGCGATGCAGGAGCTGGCCGACAAACTTGGGGTGAAGAATATCGATGAGTTTCGCGAACGGCACAAGCAGGTTCTGGCCGAATGGAAAGACTCGGTGGTGCGGGACGGCAAACGGATCTACGTCACCAAGGACGGGCGCGAAATCCCGATCAGTCTGCAGAACCTGGCCAGTCAGCCACAATACTGCAATGCCTGCCACGATTATGTCGGTATTGAAAAACCAAACTGCTGGACCTGCCATGTCGAGCCGAAAGGAGGCGACGGTAAATGAAAAAGCCACTCAACATAAGCCGTCGGACTCTATTAAAAGCAACTGGCGCCGCAGCCATTGGCCTCATACCGGCCGGTACGCTATTGGTGAGAGCGGCCGGAAAACCGCATCCTAAGGCACTGCAGGCCAAGAGTTGGGCGATGGTCATCAATGCGAAACTTTGTCCGCCCGGTTGCCGCATCTGCAGCGAGGCCTGTCACAAGGCCCATAACGTGCCGAACATGCCGGACGCCAAACAGGATGTGAAATGGATCTGGCAGGAGTCATACAACTCGGCGTTTCCTTACGAAGCACATTCTTATCCGGATGACGCCAATGCCAAACGGCCTTATCCAGTATTGTGCAATCATTGTGAAAATCCTTCCTGTGTCCGGGTATGCCCGACCCAGGCGACCTTCAAGCGGCCTGACGGCGTGGTGATGATGGATTACCACCGTTGTATCGGTTGCCGTTTCTGTATGGCGGCCTGCCCTTATGGCGCCCGCAGTTTCAACTTCAAGGACCCGCGGCCGCATATTCCGACGCTAAACCAGGCTTATCCCACCCGAACTCCCGGCGTGGTCGAGAAATGCAATTTCTGCGATGAACGACTGGCGGTCGGGCAGATGCCTGTCTGTATGGAGGCTTGTCCGGCCAAGGCGATCCTGTTCGGCGACCTGGGCGACCCTGCTTCGACAGTTCGGCAGGCTCTGGCGTCGAACGTGACTTTACAGCGGAAGACCAAACTCGGCACCCGGCCGAAGGTCTTCTACATCGTTTGAAGGGAGGAGAACAGCAATGCTTGAACACGCATGGAATGAAACCGGACCCCGGTTCAAGGCCTGGTTGGCGGCGCTACTGCTCCTGATCGGCGTCGGCGGTTTCTGTTACTCCATCCAGCTCGGAACCGGCCTCGGTGTCACCGGCATGAGCAGGGATGTATCCTGGGGGCTATATATAGGCCAATTCACCTTCTTTGTCGGGGTTGCCGCCTCGGCCGTCATGGTCGTTTTGCCCTATTATCTGCATGATGTGAAAGTGTTCGGTCGCATTACCGTCGTCGGTGAATTTCTGGCGGTTACCGCAGTCATCATGTGCATATTGTTCATCCTGGTTGACCTGGGGATGCCGTCCCGCCTGCTTAATATCATGCTGTATCCGTCGCCGGGTTCAGTCCTGTTTTGGGACATGGTCGTGCTGAATGGTTATTTTTTCCTCAACCTGTTGACCGGCTGGAAAGTGCTCGAAGCCGAGTATACCGGAATCAAAGCGCCTGACTGGGTGAAACCGCTCATCTACATCGCGATTCCCTGGGCGTTCAGCATTCACACGGTTACAGCCTTCATCTATTCGGGGATACCAGGCCGCGACTTCTGGCTGACTGCCCTGACCGCGCCCAAATTCCTCGCTTCGGCGTTTGCCACCGGCCCGGCGCTCCTGATCCTGATCAGTCTAGCCCTGCGGCGCTTCACCGGTTTTGATGCCGGACAGGAGGCGATCCGTCGACTGTCAATCATCGTCACCTATGCGATGTCGATTACCGTGTTCATGATCATGGCCGAGTTCTTCACCGCCTTTTACAGTCAGGTGCCCAGCCATATGTATGCACTGAAATACTTTTTTGTCGGACTCTATGGCGGCAATTCGTTTGTCGTGATTTCCTGGATTTTCGCCGGACTTTGCCTGCTGGCGCTGATCCTGCTGCTCAACCCCGCGACCCGTCAGAATGAAAAATGGCTGACCATCGCCTGTGCCTCGACATTTATCGCACTGGCGATTGAAAAGGGTATATCTTTCACGGTGGGGGGGTTCATCACCAATCCGTTCGGCCGGGTAACCGAATACTGGCCGACAGCAATCGAACTGGGGATTGTCCTTGGCATCTGGGCGCTCGGCGCTTTTCTGCTGAGCCTGTTCTACAGCCTGTTCGTTACCGTCAAACGTCGCTCCGAAAGGGGGCTTGCCTGATGCAAATGCTGATTGCGTTCGCCGTGGTCGCGACCATTGCTGCCGCCGGTTATATCGGAGGAGCCATGCCGGGGCTACAGTTTATCTTCGGCGTTGTTCTGCCACTACTAGCCATCATTGTGTTTTTGGTCGGTTTCGTGCGAAAAATCTGGAACTGGGCCCAAACGCCGGTACCTTTCTGTATCGCTACCACTGTTGGTCAGCAAAAATCCCTGCCCTGGATTACCCAGGACAAGGTAGGCAATCCATCGGATACGTCCGGTGTTGTCCGTCGGATGGCCGGCGAGATTTTCCTGTTTCGCTCGCTGTTCCGCAATGTGAAGGCGGAAATCGGCCCGGACGGCTGGATTGGCTACCAGTTCGAAAAATGGCTCTGGCTATTTGCCGTTTTGTTTCATTGGTCATTCCTGTTCGTCGTGATCCGCCATCTGCGATTTTTCTTCGTACCGACGCCGGCACTGGTCATGGGGCTGGAGCATATAGATGGCTTTCTGTTACTCGACCTGCAGCCGCTGTTCTTGTCAGGCATCTTGCTGCTGTTTGGCGTGAGTGCCCTGTACCTGCGCCGGATGGTGATTCCTCAAGTGCGGTACATCTCTCATGGCATTGATTTTGTACCGCTGTTTCTGATTGGCGGGATTGCCCTTAGCGGGATCCTGCTGCGTTATGTTTGGCCGACCGACGTTGTGGCCGTAAAGTCGATGACGATGGGCTGGGTTACATTGAATCCTGTATTGCCGGCCAACATCAGCCCACTGTTTTTCGCCCACCTTACGCTGGTTTCGGCACTGTTGGCCTGGTTCCCCTTCAGCAAGCTGATGCACATGGGCGGCGTTTTTCTCAGCCCCACCCGCAACCAACGGGCCAATTCACGTGAAGTTCGCCATATCAACCCCTGGAACTACCCGGTCCATACCCATACCTATGCAGAGTACGAAGATGAATTCCGTGATAAAATGAAAGGGTGCGGGCTACCGGTCGACAAACAGTAAGTTTGGACAGCCAGGCAAAGCAGTTTGCATGCCGGCGTGCTGTCGGTCGGTGAAATCCGACACGGCAGTCGCCGGCTGTTCGCGTTAAATCGGTTTGAGCGGGAAAGAGAGGCGATTTATTGTTATGCTGGCTGCACTGCTTACTATTGGATTGATTCTGGCAGCTGCTCTATTTGGTGGCATAGTGCCGCAGGGGCTGCCAGCGGAAGCTTATCTGGACCGCTTTGGCAAATCGTTCGGTCGGATTTTTTTAACGCTGGGTCTGGATGATATTTACCGCACCAAGGGCTTTTTGCTATTGGGGCTGCTGTTATTCGCCCAGTTGGCGGTTTGTACCGGCAAACGGATTTCACTGCTGCGCGGCGGCGTTAAAACCTGGCTGATTGGTTCTGTACTGATGCATGTCGGACTACTGGTTTTTCTGGTTTCCACCGGGATCAGTCTTTGGTGGGGGCACAACATGATGGTGGAGATTCCCGAAGGGAAAACCATGTCGCTGACCCAGCAGGGAGTTCCCTTTGATATCCGCCTGGACCGATTTACAATCGACTACTATCCGGACAGCCATGCCGTACGGCAGTACCGCAGCGACGTGGTACTGACCCGGGCAGGCCAGGAACTGAGACGCGGCAGTCTGGAAGTGAATGAACCGCTCAGCCATGAAGGGGCGAAAATTTTTCAGATGAGTTATGGCTGGTTGGTAGAAGGGTCGGTGCGACAATTGCCGGACGGCAAAGCAGAACCGTTCTCGCTTGCCAATGGGGGTTGGCTCGATTCGCTTGGACCGGACAAAGACCGGCTGCGGGCCGTGATTGTAGCAGACCCGGCTAAACAGTCCGCCCGCCCGCCTGAAGTTGTTTTTGTTTTGCTGAAGGAATCGGGGGCGCGGCAGACGGCGGTTGTTACGCAGGGTGGCTCGATTAAGGACGCGAAAGTGGAAATTCGTTTTGAGCGGCTGCGGCGATATTCTGGCCTGCAGGTGAAGCAAGATCCCGGTGTAAGCGGCATTTTCGGCGGACTGACGCTGGCGCTGCTCGGGTTATTGCTCCGCTATGCGCCGCTGGGAGGAAACAAAACAGTATGATTCAATGGGAAACGATGTTGTTGCTATTCGTATTTGTGGTCTATGCCGTCGCCACGATCAGCTTTTCACTCCGCTACTGGCTGCGCAACAACCGGCTGGTTGCAGCGGGAATGTTGATGCTTGGCGGGGCCTTTTCCCTGCACAGCGGGCTGCTGTTGGTGCGCGGGATTGCCGCCGGACGGCTGCCATTCAGCAATCTGTATGAATTCACCCTGGTTTTTGCCTGGATCACGACGCTATTGTTTCTTTGCTGCGCGGTCCGGTTTCGCCTGTTAGCGGCAGCGCCGCTGGCAATGTCGCTGACGACCCTGCTGGTTGGCATTGCCGCAATGATGCCGCGGGATATCCGTCCGCTAATGCCGGCTTTGCGCAGTGGCTGGCTGCAGTCGCATGTGGCTGCGGGAGTTCTGGCATACGGGGCGCTGGCTGTTTCCGCCGTGCTTGCTGTTGTCCTGTTGACCCGGGCGGAGCAGCAGGAAGCAACCGACTCTGCTGACTGGCTGGAAAAATATTGGCGGATGCCATCGGTGGCGGAGTTGGAACGCTACGTTCATGGACTGATTCTGTTCGGATTTTTCTTTCTGTCGGTGCTGCTGGTGACAGGAGCCGTGTGGGCCGAGGAAACATGGGGGCGCTGGTGGGGCTGGGACCCCAAAGAAATCTGGGCGCTGATCACCTGGCTGATTTATCTCGTCTATTTGCATGGCCGCAGCCGGTTAGGCTGGACCGGACAGGCAACCGCCTGGTTCTCGGCATTCGGTTTTATTGCGGTGATGTTCACTTTGTTTGGTGTCACCTATCTGTTACCGGGGTTGCACAGCTATAAATAACAACACGAAAAAAGGCCGTCCCGATTGGGGCGGCCTTAACGATACAGCGGATGGACTGACGGAGCCTGCGTCCGCGACGTGCCTCGCTGGGTTAAGACTTATCGACCGAAGCCGCGAGTCTTTTGGAAGCAGTCCCGGCAATAAACCGGACGGTCGCTACGCGGGGCAAACGGAACCTGAGTTTCACAGCCGCACTCGGCGCAGACTGCAGGGTGCATTTGACGCTCGCCGCCTTGGCTATTTCCGCCGCCAAAGTTACCGCGTTGTTTACGAGCGGAGCGGCAGGTGGGGCAACGGCCCGGCTCGTTTTGGAATCCTTTTTCAGCATAGAACTCTTGTTCACGCGCGGTGAATTCGAAGTCGACGCCGCAATCTCTACATTTCAGAACTTTGTCTTCCATCATGAATAATCCTCCTCTGTCTCCCTGCACAGCGGACTCGGACGGCGTGGCTTTTCGACCTCTCCGGCAGGCAAACGAGAAGAGGGGAATGGGCACGGGTCACGGGAACGAATATTGGGCAGGTACGCACGAAAGTATAGTAGTGCGCAATAATAACTATAGCAAAATCAAAATGGAACGTCAATGAATTTTCAATAAATTTGCAGAACCGCTACACTGGCAGAATCGCGCCATTTAATTGCTGTTTTTGCTATAACGGAACACGGGGCGCCCGACGGCGCCATAGGAGGCCTCTTTGCTGAGATGCCCGATGTCGCAGAAATAATCAAGATATTTGCGGACGCTCACGCGGGAAATGCCGACCTGTCGTGAAAGCTCGTCGGTTGTAAAAGGGGCGGTCAGCTCCTGGAGACAGGAGTTTATCATCGCCAGAGTATGTCGATCAAGTCCCTTGGGCAACTGTCCTGCTTCGATTTCAGCAGGCTCTTTGCTCAGGATGCGGTTATCCAGATCCTGTTGAGTGAGTTTTTCATGATTTTTCAGCAGATTGGACCGCTGGCCGTAACTTTGCAGTGCATGCCGCAAGCGTTCAAAATCGAAAGGTTTGATCAGGTAGTCAACTGCGCCGTTGCGTAGTGCCAACTGGATGCTATTGCTGTCGCGTGCGGCGGAAACGACGAGGACATCAACCGGACAGCGAAGCTCGCGCACTTTGGCCAGCATTTCCAGCCCATTCATTCCCGGCATGTAAATATCGAGCAGCATGAGATCAATATTGCCTTTTTCTAAAAAACCGAGGGCTTCTTTGGCATCGTTGGCAATGCCGGCGACCGTGAAATCGGCCATGCTCTGAATTAGGCGACTGTTCAAACTGGCTACCATCGGATCGTCTTCGACGATTAAAATGCGGATCATGGTACTTCATCACCTCGGTATTCGTTCATATGATAAGGGATTGTAACACGGAAAACGGTGCCATGTACTGGCGATGAGTCCAGCGTGATCAGGCCGTTGCGGCGAGCCAGAACCTTTTTTACGAGAGCCAGGCCAAAACCGCGATTGGCGGCTTTGGTGGAAAATCCTTTTTCAAAAATGGATGCCTGTATGTCTGGCGGAATGCCAAATCCTTCATCCTGTACCACAATAAAAAGTTGGTTATTGTCAAATGTCAGGTTGAGTGTAACCTGTTTTCGGTTTGCGGCTGGCAGGGCCTCCATCGCGTTATCTACCAGGTTGCCGATCAAAGTAACCAGGTCGTTGGTGAAATCGATGTTTTCCAGATTGGGGACAAAAGAATCTGCCTGCAGCCGCAGATAGACGCCCAACTCACGGGCGCGGCTGAGTTTGCCAATCCAGAAGCCAGCCAGAATGGGATCTTTGATGCGCTGGGCGACAAAATCGGTTTCTTCCTCCTGTTCCGAGGAAATCCGGGCAATATATTCCAACAGATCGTCATAGCATTTCAGGCGCACCATGCCCATGATGACATGGAGTTTATTCATGAAATCGTGAGTTTGTGAACGGAGCGCTTCGACATAGTTTTTGACGCCGGTAAGTTCTTCCGCCATCTGTTTGATTTCGGAGCGGTCACGGAAAGCAGCGATGGCAGCAACTGTTTTACTCTCAACGTTGACAGGAACCCGGTTCATCACAACCGCAGTGCCGTTGAGTATTTCTTCCCTATCGTATTCAGCCGACCGGCTTTTGATTACGTCCAGCAAATGAGTGTTGGGCATAACGGTCTCAACTGCCTGATTCAACAGTTTTTCGCGTTGCCCATCCATATCGAGGATTCGCAGTGCTTCTTCATTGACCAACGTAATATTGCCGGTGTTGTCGATCGCGACGATACCTTCGCGGACGGAATGGAGCATGGCATCTCGTTCCTGCAGCAGTCGCGCAATGGCGAAAGGTTCAAGACCAAACAAGGTGTCCTTAATGTTTTTGGCAAGGAACAGTGCTCCAATCATGCCCAAAATCAGTCCGAAACAACTGGCGAAGATGACAGTGAATCGACTTTCGCCGAGGGCTTCGGCCACACTTTCAGCAGCGAGGCCCACGGCGACTGTGCCGATGGCAGCGCCGTCCGTTCCGATAATTGGGCTGGTTGATCGCAGAAAATATCCTTTGGATACGTGCTGGATAAAAATATAATCCTTGGTGTTCAGGGGAAGACCGGCATCGTCCCAGATTGCCTGTTCAAGCAAAGTTTGCGGTGAAGAACGGTAACGGATCCTGCCCTGAATATCATAGACGATAAAATCGGCTTTGGCCACGTTGCCCAGCAATACTGTCCAATTGGCTATTTCCGGTAAGTGGTCCTGTGTCGACAAAGCCCCAACGATTGACGGAGAGTGGGCGACAATCTGGGCAATCCGTGCGGCATTTTCTCCCATAACTTCTTCGACGATTTCGTAGACTTTGTCGGAAATCAAAACATAAGTCGCGAATAAAGATGACGCTACAACGACCCAAACCAACAAGATGATTTTGGACTCCAGTGTCAACAGCTTTCGCCCTGGCGTAGCGATCCGACTGCCAGGCATTGATAAAGCCGAATTGGTCAGTTTGGCAGAATTCGGTTTGCGGCCAAATAAAAAATTCATAATATCAGCAGAATTCGCTACGCATCAAGGGAATCCTGCAAAGCGGTCGAACGGCTGGCGGTAAAAGACGTTGTAAAATGCAAATGAACAGAAGGATTCTAAGAAGATTTTTCGAACCTTTATATTATTGAAAGCAATGACGGAATATTGCTACATTGCTGAAAAGCGGAATGCTGCGACCGAAACGAACGATGCGAGGGGGATCTTTCATGAAACTGCTGACTCGTTGCGGGCTTGTCCTTATAATTTTAGTATTGCTAGGGCTGTCAGGATTCGGCTGCGGCAAAAAACTGCCGACCGATGAATCGCCATTGGTGGTGCAAGCGGAGACAATCCAGGCGGGGCTGCAGACAGCTTCGTTTACTTATGCCGGCGATGTACGGGGCCGCTACGAAAGCCAGTTCGCGTTTCAGGCCGGCGGCCGGATCAATGAACGTCTGGTCAACAATGGAGATAAGGTGGCCGCCGGTCAGGCGCTGATGAGGATTGACCTGGCCGATCTGAAGACGCAGCTTGATCGGAGCAAGGCAGATCTAGTGGCTGCCCAGGCAGATTATCATTTGAGCGAACTTAACTATAATCGCTATAAGGAACTATCCAAAAGGGATGTCATCAGTAAAGGGGAATTTGACAGCTATACGGCGCAATTCCAGGTAGCCACGGCCAAGTTGCGGGCGGCGGAAGCTGCCTATCGACAAACCGGGCAGCTCTATGGTTATGGTACGCTGGTTGCGGATGCCGATGGTGTGATTGCCGATATCAAAGTTGAAGCCGGGCAGGTTGTTTCGGCCGGACAGGCGGCGCTGACCCTGGTGCGCGCCGGTGAAATGGAAGTGCAGATTAATGTGCCGGAACAGCGGGTCGACGAAATCCGCAAGGCGCACAAGATTCGGGTCGGTTTTTGGGCGATGCCGACGCTCGAAGTAGACGGGGTGATTCGTGAAGTGGCCGCCCTAGCCGACTCATCAACTCGCACGTATATGGTCAGGGTAGGCATTCCGCAAATGGATATCGTGAAGTTTGGCATGTCGGCAACAGTCAAGGTCTGGGCGGGAGATACTGCAACCAAGATGATCCTGCCGATGGCAGCGGTTTATCAGACCGGCAACAAACCCAATCTCTGGCTGGTTGAAAATGGGGTATTACGGTTGCAGCCGGTAGAACTGGGCGATTTTCTGTCAGATGGCATTGTAATCCGCTCGGGGCTAAAACCGGGTGACATGGTAGTGACCGCTGGGGTGCAGAAGTTGCGGGAAGGACAGAAAGTAAAGGTCTGGGATGGTGCCAAGCTATGAAGGAACAGGGTTTCAACCTTAGTGCATGGGCCCTGAATCACCGGTCCCTGATGCTTTTTGTGATGGTACTGGTCTTTGTTACCGGTGTGATGTCCTATTTCCGGTTGGGGCGCGAAGAAGACCCTGGTTTTGTAATTCGCACGATGGTGGTGCAGGCTCAGTGGCCAGGGGCCTCGGCCAAAGAAGTCGAAGAGCAGGTTACTGACAAAATCGAGAAGAAAATTCAGGAACTGTCCGGCCTGGATAACGTCACGAGTTATTCCCAACCGGGCAGGGCAACCATCTTTGTTAATTTGCGCGACCAGGTGACGGCAAAAGAAGTCTGGCCGTCCTGGGTCAAAGTGAGGAATCTGATCAAGGATATTACCCCCTCTTTACCGGAAGGGGTCGTGGGGCCTTTTTTTAATGATACGTTCGGTGACGTGTACGGATCGATCTATGCCCTGACTGGAGACGGGTTTTCCCTAGCCCAACTGGAACGGCAGGCCGACTCGATCCGGCTGTTACTGCTCAATGTGCCGCAAGTCAGCAAGGTCGATCTGATCGGAGTTCAGCCCCAACGAATTTATGTTGAAGTCGAGAACAGTAAACTGGCCACGCTTGGGCTTGATCCCGATACAGTCATCGCGGCTCTGCAACGACAAAATGCGATGAAAGCATCAGGCCGCATCGAAACGACCAGTGATAACATTTACCTGCGAGTGACCGGCATTTTTTCCACCGTAGATAATATCCGCAATATTGCCATCCAGAAAAATGGCCGGTTGTTCCGGCTCGGCGACATTGCCAGCGTGACCCGGGGCTATCCGGATCCACCGCAGCCGATGTTCTATTTTAACGGCAAACCAGCGATTGCGGTCACGGTGGCGATGGAAACCGGCGGCAACGTGCTGGAGTTGGGCGAAGGACTCAAAAAGGCTATTGGTCGAATAAACCGGGAAATTCCGGCGGGGATGCAAATCAGCCAGGTATCAGACCAACCCAAAGTGGTCGAAGAATCGATCGGTGAGTTTACCCAGTCTTTAGGTGAGGCGGTAATCATCGTGTTGGCGGTTTGCTTCCTGAGCCTGGGTGTGCGAGCGGGACTGGTCGTACTGGTCAGCATGCCGCTCGTGCTGTGCGCCGTTTTTTTAGCCATGGAAGCAATGGGCATCACCTTGCAGAAGATATCACTGGGAGCGCTGATTATAGCACTCGGCTTGCTTGTTGACGATGCGATGATCGCCGTGGAAATGATGGAATGCAAACTGGAAGAAGGCTGGGCCAAAGATAAGGCCGCCGAGTTTGCCTATACCGCTACTGCGTTTCCGATGCTGACCGGCACATTGGTTACGGCGGCAGGTTTTATGCCGGTGGCATTTTCGGCTGGCGGCGCCTCTGAATACTGCGGTTCGATGTTCTGGGTCATCACTATTGCCTTGGTGTCTTCCTGGTTGGTGGCGGTAACCGTGATTCCGTTGGTGGGACAGTGGCTGTTGAAAGCTCGTCAGCATCTGGCGGTACAAGAAGGAGCGGAAAAACCGCCAGATTCCAAATTCGTGAAACGTTTTCGGCTTTTATTGGATAAATCATTGCATCATCGCTGGTTGGTCATTGGGACAACCATCGGCGTTTTTGTCATCGCGTTGTTAGGCATGGTGCTGGTGCGCAAGGAATTTTTTCCGCCATCGACCCGACCAGAGCTGATTGTTGAACTGACATTGCCGACCGGCGCTTCGATCCACGCAACCGATAAGGAAATGAAGCGGATTACGGATTTGCTGAAACAGGAGCCGGATGTTCTGAATGTCTCCGGTTATGTGGCCCAGTCGGCGCCCCGGTTTGTATTGGTGCAGGATAGTTCGATGGCAGCCGACAATTATGGCCAGTTGATCGTTTTGACGGATGGAGCGGCAGGACGGGATCGCCTGCGAAAAAAAGTCGAGACGGATTGGTCTGCTCAGTTTCCCAATGTGCGGCTAAATACCAAAGTCTTATCAAACGGACCGCCGTCACCATTTCCGGTGATGCTGAGGGTGGTCGGCGAAAAACACGAGCTGGTGCAAAATCTGGCTGATCAAGTCAGGCAGACACTGACCAGGAATCCGGCGGTTACCGGAGTGGTATTCGACTGGTTTGAAAAAAGTCCGGTAGCCGTGCTGGAAGTCGACCAGGATAAAGCCCGGGCGTTGGGCATGGACAATGCTACATTGGCGACCAGCCTGCAGGCCAGTTTGTCCGGAATCACCGTGTCTGAATTCCGCGAACGCGACAAAACCATCCCAATCATCGTCCGCAACGACACCAGCCGCTGGAAGCAGGTCGACAATTTGCGCAACTTGTATGTCAATGTCGATGCGGCTGCCGGTAAATATGTTCCGTTGGAGCAAGTTGCTCATGTTCGCTATGCGCAGGAACACGAACTGATCTGGCGGCGCAATGTACTGCCGACGATCACTGTCCAGGCTTCAATCCGGCCGGGGTTGCTCGGGAATGACGTCGCGATGGCCGTGCTAAAAGAGCTGGAACCGCTGAACGAATCTCTGCCGCCCGGCTATCGAATTGAAGCAGCTGGCGACTTGGAGGCCAGTGAAAAATCCGGCAAGG
This sequence comes from uncultured Veillonellaceae bacterium, assembly GCA_964521625.1. Lineage (GTDB taxonomy): Bacteria > Bacillota > Negativicutes > UBA1444 > UBA1444 > UBA1444. Next base: position 36,800 of record CAZFSM010000018.1, read on the forward strand.
AACTGGCGGGAGTTTACCCGATGTTGCTCGGTGTAGTCATGTTGTTGCTGATGTTCCAACTGCAGAGCATATCCCGGATGGTGCTGGTTCTCTTGACGGCGCCGCTTGGCATGATCGGAGTCAGCATTTTCCTGCTGCTGTTACAGCGCCCGCTGGGGTTTGTCACGCAACTGGGGATCATCGCCCTGTCCGGTATGATCATTCGTAATTCGGTTATCTTGATCGACCAGATCGAGAAGCATATTGCCGAAGGTGAAAAACCATGGGATGCGATTGTCGATTCGGCGATCATCCGGTTCCGGCCGATCATGTTGACGGCGGCAGCGGCGATTTTGGCAATGATCCCGCTGATTGGCAGCACGTTCTGGGGGCCCATGGCAGTGGCAATCATGGGAGGCCTTCTTGTCGCCACTGTTCTTACCCTGATCTACCTGCCAGCGGCTTATGCTGCCTGGTTCAAGGTGCAGCGGTTAGATTAAGGGATGAAAGTTAATTCGCGAAACAAATTAATCACGAATGATGGATAAAGGCTAATTTTTCGCTACAAAGTTGCTTTTTGCATGAAAGCAGTGTCGGTTTTTCTTTCGTGACTATAAAATGCAAAAAACGTTGGACTCTTTGAGTAGGGGTGTGCGCGGAAAACCAATAACAAGAATAATGAGGGATTTTCATGCAAGTGTTTTTGAGAAATACAATAACTGTTCATTCCGTCCTGCAGGGATTTTGTCACAACAGAGCGAAAATAAGAAAAATTAGTCGTCACACCCGGATCAGGCGGTTTTCCGTTTTCCCCATTGTTTTTTGCTGAAACTCGTTATATTATGACAGTTTTTGTGCGCAGAACTTTGGCAGGGTGAGTCAAGATGCAGGAGGGGTGCTTGCAAACAAAGTTAAATCACATGCATTCATGCAACCATTGGAACAAAATTAGAAATGAAGAAGGAGGATTTTGCATATGTCGGAAGAAAAAAAAGAATCCTGTGACACTCCGTCTGTAAAAGTTCCCTGGACAGGCTACATCGCATTGGTTTTTGCGGTAGTGTTTTTTTCGGGATTGCTGGCCAGTCAGAAAGGCTGGATTACGGCGTTTGACTTTAACGCACTAGCTGGGAAATTCGGTGTTATGAAAGATGCTGCCAAAGCCACGTTCCAAGGGCAAGAAGGCTTTGGCGCCCGTGACGGGTTCATGTTCGGTTTCGGTTTATTGCCGTCGGTCATGCTGGCGCTGGGCATGGTGGAAATCATTGACCATCTTGGCGGGCTCAAAGCAGCAGAAAAGCTGCTGACGCCAATTTTACGCCCGTTGCTAGGAATTCCGGGAATAGCCGGTTTGGCGATGGTCACCAGTTTTCAGAGTACTGATGCTGGAGCAGGTATGACTCGGATGCTCAGGGAAACTGGTTGTATTACCGAAAATGAAAAAACCGTATTTTGCGCCTTTCAATTTTCCGCCGGCGGAACCGTGACCAACTATTTGGCGTCCGGCGCTGCGTTGTTTGGGTTTGTAACCGTGCCGATCGTACTGCCGCTGGTCCTTATTTTTGTTTTGAAGATTTTTGGCGCCAATTTGGTAAGAATCTATCTGAACCGGTTTGAGAAGGAGAGTGTCTAACGATGGCCGCTGAACAGAAAAAGACTTTGCCTGATATTTTTGTCGAAGGGGCCAAAAAGGGCTGGAATGTTGGGATTGGCAGCATAATTCCCAACGTGTTGATGGCTTTTGTTTTGATTCATGCCCTGCGTTTAAGCGGACTGCTGGACATGCTGGGGACGCTTTTCAATCCAGTAATGGGCTTGTTTGGTTTGCCAGGACAGGCTGTTATGGTGCTTGTCGGCGCCTGGATGTCGATGGGTGGCGGCGTTGGAGTTGCAGCTAGCCTGTATGCGGCCAAAATTCTTAACCCGACCCACGTCACGATTTTATTACCGGCCATTTTTCTGATGGGAGCGCAGATCCAATATATGGGTCGCCTGTTGGGAACGGCCGGGATTCAGGGGCGGTACTATCCGATGATGTTTGGTATAAGCATTTTGAATGCCGTAATTTCGATGCTTATCATGCGGTTCTTTGCGTAAGCGGCGTGGTGAAAGCGATAGGAGGCTTAAACAGAATGAGTAACAAAGAAGCAAGAATTCAGGAAACTTATGCTGCATTGCATGCCATGCCGGAAGTTGGGTTTGAGGAAGTAAAAACCTCGGCCTGGCTGGCCGAAAAAATTAAGGCAGCAGGATTTGCCGTGACAACGGCTGTCGGCGGAACCGGCATCGTTGCCGTTCTGAATGGCAAAGAGCCCGGGCCGGTCGTCGCGGTGCGAGCCGACATGGACGCTTTGGCGCATGTTGTTGACGGACAAGACGTTTGCGTGCATTCCTGTGGACATGACGCTCACTGCACGATGGTGCTCACGGCAGCGGAAGAACTGGCTGCTGCAGGGATTGCCCGCGGCACACTGAAGATTCTGTTTCAACCTGCTGAAGAAAAGCTGTTCGGCGCGACCAGCATGATTGAAGCCGGTGTGCTGGATGACGTGGACATTGTTCTGGGCATCCACTTGCGGCCGATTCAGGAGGCCAAATCAGGCCAGGCTACACCAGCATTGTACCACGGGTCCAGTTATATCATGGAAGCGACGATTAGCGGGCAAACGGCTCATGGCGCCAGGCCGCATCTCGGGGTTAACGCAATCGACGCAGCAGCGGCGGTGATCAATGCGATCAATGCGATCCATATCAACCCGGTGATCCCGGCAACTTGCAAAGTAACCCGGCTGCAGGCCGGAGGGGCGACTCTCAATCAAATTCCAGACCGCGCAGAGCTGGCGCTGGATTTGCGGGCGCAGCAAAATGATGCGATGAAGGATTTGCTGGTTAAAGCGGAAAATGCTGTAAAAACTGGTGCGGCAACGGTTGGCGCTACGGCGGTTACTGTTGTCAAGGGCGGCGTTCCTGCCGCGGAGTATCATCCGGAAGTCATTGATCTGGCGCGGGAAGCGATTCTTGCCGTCCTCGGTGAAGCAGGGCTTCTGGCTCCAATCGTGACGCCGGGCGGCGAAGATTTCCACAATTTCGTTCAGGCCAAACCTTCGTTGAAGGCCGGGTATATTGGACTTGGTTGTGATTTAACTCCCGGATTGCACGATCCGTCGATGAAGTTCGATCGTTCGGCAATGATTAATGGCGTTGAGATTCTTGAGTATATGGTCGGTAAATTACTGAGATAGCAAATTGCAACTTAACACCAATCGCCCCGGTTTTTGCCGGGGCCATTTTTTTGCAGGGCTTTGCTTTGCTTTCACAGAATATAAATAAAATATAGTTGCGGCTTCGGACTGCAACAACTGAAGGAGGGGTAATGATGGCAAGAACAAGGTTGCAGAAGTGGTTGCTTGGATGCCTGACAGTTCTGTTCCTGGTTTCATCAATCCTAGTGGCGGAAGCTGCCGTACTCCAAAATAACGCCAGTTATTACATTGACACCAAACACAGTCTGTCGGCGGCTTTCAAAGCGGGCACGTCAGCATCATTCCGGCCGGACGGCAGTGTATCTTCCGGCACGATTTTGCACAATACCAGCTTGTATATCAGTGAGAATCGAAGCTTGTCGGCTGCTTTCAAAGCAGGGACGGCGACCTCGTTCAGCCCGGCGGGGAGTGTGACGACTGGAACATTGCAGTACAATACCAGTTTGTATATCAGCGCGAACGGGAGTCTGTCGGCGGCTTTTATGGCAGAGAAAGAAACGTCGTTTAGTCCGGCGGGAAGTGTGACGACTGGAACATTGCAGTACAATACCAGCCTGTACATTAGCACGAATCGGAGCCTGTCGGCGGCTTTCAAGGCGGGAGAACCGGTTTCGTTCCGTGAAGAAGGAAGTGTATTGAGCGGCACGTTGCAGTACAATACCAGCCTGTATACGAATACAGCACATTCCCAATCGGCTTCATTCCGGGCGGGGACAGTAGTGACGTTCCGACCGGACGGCAGCGTTCAGTAAAGTTTTCGCAGACAGACAATAGTGGCTATTAAAGGGGCTGTCTCCATTGAAGTGGAGGCAGCCCCTTTCAAATTTGGCGATGGATTAAAGACTGCGGACAGCACTGGACGGGAGCTGTGCTAATTGAAAATGCGAATGGCATGCGAAAGCTGGCGGCGATACCAGCCGGTGAAGTGGCGAATAGCAACCTGCCCGTCGGTGGAGTCAATAATATGCCCATCATCAATGAAAATGATTGCATGGACAATTTCGGTTTTTTGCGGATTGGCGATATAGATGATATCTCCTGCCATAAAAGGACCTTCGGCGCCAATTTTGTGCATGCCTGGATGCACGGCAAATCCAGGCCGCGGTTTCATAGCGGCCTGGCTGGCTACGTCGCTGTTTAGAATAACGCCAAAGCCGAAATTATAGACCCAGGCAGTAAAATTGCTGCAGTCCAGACCGGGACCGGTCAAGCCATGCTGATCGGTCGATTCCGGCGACCAGGCCGGGATGTGGTGGTGCCGGTAAGGCAGGCCGATATAGTGTTTGGCGATGGCAACCACCCGGTCGCGTTTCCATTGAGTCAAGTCGGTTCCATGCGGCAAGGATTCCAGCGTTTCTTCGATACCGGGATATTTGGCCGGCATCGGTCCCCACAACGAGGCCAACATTCTTGAACCATACCACTGGGACTTGGGCACATCGGTTTGCGGTAGCATAGAACGGTGAGAAAAGTCGCGTAGTAAAGAAGCTTCGTATTCAGGCGTTCCCCGCTGCAAACCGGCTGCGTCGCCAGGCAAAGTGGATACGAAAAGACACAGTAAAATCAGCGCAAAGACAGTTTTTTTCATAGTGGCAGCACTCCTCTAGCCAAGTTAATCAAGGCGATGTTATATTGTTCTATTCGATGGAAATGATCCAATAAACGGACATGAACTCGTCCAGAGGCATTGTAAAGACTCCATGCTTGCGTGCGTAGCCGTTTTGGATGCCAGGAGGGCCCTTGGGCGTGAATTCATCACCCCATGGATTCCAGATAGTAAGCATGTCCGAAGTTTTATCAAATCCTAAGATGGCGTAGACATGATCGCCGGCAATGCTGTGGGCGATTGAATGCGCAGGAGTAAGCGCCTGGGACATCAGCTTGCGCTCCTGCATCCGAATCAGGGCATCGCGGACTTCGTGCCGTGCTGGTTTCCGATTCAGGTAGATAACCGTAGGCGTCGCACCGGTCCAAATCGCTTCGATTCTTGCAGGTCCGCCGCCGAGTGCGATGTTGTACGCTGTCTCGACATGGTTGTCTACTCTTTTTGTGTAGTTGGGCAATATGGCACCGACAGCTTTTTCAAGCACCGTTACCCATAGCCCGTCAGTGATGGTAACGGCAGAATTGAAAAACAAGATTTCCGCATCGGTTGGCTCAGTGACCACGGTTTGCGATCCATTGGGAAATTTCACCCGATATTGTCCATTTGGTTCTGCAACAATCGACTGCTGGATAACTTGCGGACGATACTCCGCCAACCAACCGATACCGGAAAAGAAAAAACAATCGCCGATAGGGCCTTGTTTTAATGCAGAAAAATTCGGTTTGCCTGTTGCATAAAGGCTGCGGCTTAATTGCGGCAAACTGTCGATAAAGTGAGCATACTGCGTTTGCAGCGTATTGTTGTTGGCGGCCATATCGAGTGCTTGCGCCCGGGATAGTTGTCCGCTGAAGTGACTGGAGCGCATAGTGCGCGCCAATGCTGCCAGAGCAGCTGCGTCGGTTTCTTTATAGGCAGAGTTGGCCAGTTCGTCAATCAGATTGTGGTAGCTGACTGTTTCCTGGCCTTGCGACCACGAGGTCCAATTGCGGGAAATTGCGTCCGACAGTGGAGTTGCCGCTTCAGCAGTGCTGGTTATAGAAAATGCTCCAGGCGCTGACAGGAAATTGCAAAAGAGACATAGTGCCAAACAGGATCGAAGTAATGCTTTCATCAACGCCACCTATGGTTGCTTGCCTTTTGGCATGTTTTTCATCATCGCATTCATGTCCTGGATTTTAGCACCGGCCGGCAGTTTGAACAGATCGGCCGATTGGGCGCCGATTTTCATGTTTTTGTATTCAATCGTCATCTTTTCGCCTTTCTTGCTGATGATTTCCTGCTTCATCGGCAGGCCATAATCTTCACGCAACCACATTTTGGCGGTAGCGCCGTCCTCCTTGTCGGTAAAAGACACGACGCGGCATTTGACGCCTTCATACATGACCGTTTCAATGACTTTGATCGAATCCTTGACCATCTGATCCTCATAGTTGGTCGGGTTTTCCGGCTTGCCTTCCATGCCTTGCGGCAGGTCCTTGCCAGAGAACTTCATCGCAGTGTCCGATTCGGGGTCGTACATGTAAGTGGTGTCGCCATCGACAATCGTAATCACTTTTTTGCCTTCGAACGAATTTTCCACACGCATTTTATCTTTGCTGCTCCACAGCTTGCTGGTATTGGAGAAGCCGGGTGCAGTCATGACCATGTCGTAAGAAAAGCCGGGCGCCTGTTTTGCTTTCATCATGACTGCCGCGAGAGTTTCTTCGGCGGCGGGGGACGGAGTGGCCGGTGCCGCAGCCGGAGTGGCCGGTGCCGCAGCCGGAGTGGCCGGTTTGTCGGCTGCTTTCTTATCACCGCCGCAGCCAGCCAGAAGTCCGGTTACAAGAGTCAGCGTCAGCAAGACAATAAGCAGTAGTGGCTTGTTTTTCATCATACAACAGCTCCTTTAAAGATAGAATCGTAGTACATCCCGGTTTTTCCTCCGATAAATGGAATTTATTTGTATATTCGCCATAAACATTGCTATTCCTTTGATTTGTTGATGATGAGTACAGATGCTTGTAAAAAAGGCCGAGGTAAAAATGATAGATATAAAACAAACCGAAAAAATTGTAAAATAATACAATAATAAAGGAAAATGTGATATAGTATTTTCGTATTCGTTTCCTAGTCATGACTAAACAAAGAGCGGATGCCTGAACAGGAGACACTCAGCGAAAGCACAGAATTGAATTGTGTTAGGGATCGTATCGGCAAACCTGCTAAAAAGTAGGGACGCAAAGCCTTGGGTCTAAGGGTGGTGACACCTATGATTGCCAGGTTGCAGGACTTCTTGGCAGGGATGGATTGCAATCTGTCCCTCTGTTTTTTTATTAACCAAAATTTAGGTGGTGTGGTTTTGAGAAAAAGGCTCTATTGTTGTTTTGGTGCGGTTATATTGTTGTTGAGTGTTGGTTGTGGGCAAAACATAAAAGAACAGCAACGGCAGGGCGGCCCAATTGACTCGAACCGTTTGCTGATAGCCGGTTCCGGATCGAATCTTTCGTTGACGCGGGCTTTGGCATCAGAGTATTTCCGTCAATCCGGCAATAAACTCGAAATTCCCGGCAGCATTGGCACGACAGGGGCAGTGAAGGCAACCAGTGAAGGCGCCATAATGTTGGGACTAGCCTCGCGGGCGCTTACGCCGGATGAAACGGCGCAAGGATTGAAGCAAATACACTATGCATCAATTGGACTAGCGATTGCCGTAAACTCATCTGTTCCGGATATGGATTTGGATAATCATGCATTAGTTCAAATATATGCGGGAGAAAAAACGGCGTGGAGTAATGGTGCGGGAGTCGTTGCATTATGCATGTACGAGGCGGATTCAACCAATGATATCTTGCGAAAACAGGTACCAGGGTTTTCGTCTGTTTTGAAAATAGCCCTGGCGAGAAATGACTGGCGAACTTTGTATAGTGATGGCGCCATGTTGGAAACACTGACCAAGACGCCCAATGCAATCGGCTTTGTTGATGCAGCGACTTTGGCAGAAAAAACGGGATTTGTGAAAGCGTTAAAAATGAATGGCATAGAAATGAATTTTGAGAATCTAAGTTCTGGACGTTACCCATTGAAAAAGGAGTTGTTCTTCATTTATCGGGAAAAACTGTCGGATGAAGCAAAACGTTTTATCGAGTTTTGTTTTTCTGATGTAGGTCGCCAAATTATGGTTGCGCATGGGGCAATTCCTGCGCGGCGCAAAGAGTAACTAATGCAGGCGACGAAGCTGAAGACATGTCCGCGGATGCGAATTAAACTCATTGCTTTTATTGTAGCCGCAGTGTTTGCCGTGGCGCCGGCGAGCCTCTATTTTCTTCATGAAATGCAGCATGCTCAAGAGATGTCTTTGCAGTACAACCAGTTGCTTAGCGAACGTTTGCAACAGGCGATAGCAGAGAACCCAATGCTATGGCAATACTCTGTGCCCAAATTTGTTGAAATTGACCGGCATCGCCAATGGTTCCCCGACATCACTGATATTGCAGTCTATGACAGAGATTTTCGGTTGATTCATGCAGAGGTTTCGCACACCCTCGTCGCTGTTACGGCAATTCCAACCCAGCATAAATTTTTCTATCACGACGAACATTATGGATTTATTCAGACAAAGAGCCGGTTAGACTCAGCATTGCTATGGACGGCGATACTATTTTTAATTGGCGGCGCCGTTGGCGGAGCGCTGGGCTATGGCATTTGGGTTTGTTCCAAACGGATGATGCAAGAGGTCGAACGGTCGACGCATGAACTTTTGCAGGACATGGAAATTCACGACGCAGCAACAGGTGTTTATACCATCGCGTATGTCGGTAAACTGATGATGCATTTGTTTGCCAAGCCGGTAAAGTTGGTGTCGGTTCTACTAATAGATATTGATTTTTTTCGCAATTACAATGAACTGCACGGCCATGAACAAGGCAATCGGGTATTGCTGGAAGTCAGTCAGGTGTTGCGGCGCTATTTGCGTGAACATGATATTGCCGGTCGTTTTGGCGGGGAAGAGTTTATTGTTGTTTTACCGGATACACCCATAAAAGACGCTACAAGTCTGGCTAATCAGATTCGTACCGCAGTAGAAACCTATGATTTTTCCGGTGCTGAGTATCAGCCCCAAGGACGATTGACGGTGAGTATTGGGGTGGCCTCCAGTGAATCTGCAGCAACCTGCCAGGAGCTCTTCCGACATCTTGACGAGGCGATATACAAAGCAAAGAGTGCAGGTCGAAATTTTGTTTATGCATTTTCCGCGACAGAGACCGCAAAAAAGCCAGTGGATTATTCCAGCCAATCTCCCGGAATGAAAGCTGAAGTAACACGGAAATTTATTGACCGTTTTTTTCATGGATCGGAACAAAGCCTGTCTCAGTTGCATGAACCGACAATAAGGGCATTTTTGAAAGCGCTGGAAATTTGGGACCCGGGGACGGTTCAGCACTGCCTGCGTGTCAACCGGATCGCTATGGAAATCGCCCATGCCATGGATTTGCCGAAAGCGGATAGCTTAATTCTCAATCTGGGTACGTTATTACACGACATCGGGAAATTGACCATCGGGGACACCATTCTGGCGAAACCAGGACCGCTGAGCGAAGCTGAATATGAATTGATGAAAAACCATCCACAGATAGGATTTGATCTGATCAAAAATGACCCTGCCCTTCGCAAGGCGGCGGATATTATTGTTATGCATCATGAGCGGTTTGATGGAACCGGCTACCCATTGCAGCTTACCGGTAAACAGATTCCCTTATTGGCGAGAATTTGCGCCGTGGCTGATGCGATGGATGCTATGCTAACAGACAGGCCATACAGCAAAGGAAGAACAGTGGAAGAAGTTCGTTGGGAGATTTTCCGCAACAAAGGCGGGCAATTTGATCCTGAAATTGTTGATGTAGTGCTGGCGGTTGACTGGAATATCTTTCACCATTTATCTGCTATGCCCTGGAGACAGCTGACAACAGCTTCAGAGAAGGCATGATTTTGCGTGGTTTGCTGGAGCAGGATTTTTAAATCATTTGCCGAAAAATATTTTATGGGCAGAAAAGAGTTATCTTTGCTCAAATTGATTCAGAGAAAGGAGTTTTTGCCATGAACATAAAGCGAACGCTTAAAGTGATAATGCTGGGGATTTTGCTGGTGGGGATCTTCGCTTCGGTTGCCGGTGCAGCCGGTTTGGAAGAAAAGCGGCAGCACATCCGGGATATTTCGAACAAGACGCTGTTAAAGCTCTACAGCCTGCAGCCAGCGGCCAGAGGGTATGTGGAAAATGCAGCCGGCTATGCTGTGTTTGGCAACTGGGGTGTAAAACTGGTGTTTATTGGCGGCGGGACAGGCAAAGGCATGGCCGTAAACAACAGCAACAACAACGAAGTATTCATGGATATGATTACCGGTACGGCTGGATTTGGCCTGGGCGCCAAAACTTATAATGTTGTGTTCATCTTCGAAAATGAAAAAGCGTTGAATGATTTTACAACCAATGGTTGGCAGTTTGGCGGCCAGGTAACGGCGGCTGCGACCGATAGTGTGTCGGGAGCTGCCTATCAGGGAGCATTTTCCGTGTCGCCAGGCGTGTGGATGTATGAACTCACCGACAAAGGGCTGGCGCTTGAAATTACGCTCAAAGGCGCAAAATATTCGAAGAACGACTTGAACTAACTGCGGATGGTTTCGGCAACCCCTCTGAATGATGCAGAGGGGTTGTTTTTGCGCAGGCTGCAATTTGCGTAATGCCGCACAGCAGGAGTTTCTGCTTGCAAAAGAGAAGAACATCCCATTAAAGATGATTGGGTCAATAAAGCAATCTGAACAGAGGTGTTACATGCAATTGATGGCAGAAAAACTGCGTGCAGCTGTCGACGCAGGAATTATTACGGCTACCCAGGCAGAACAGCTGCGATTACTGTGGCGGGAGGATGCAGCTGAAGCAATACTGCCAGCCGAAGCAAAAGGGAGCGGGTTTAGTAATTTCCTTTATTATTTGGGAACACTTATCGTGATCAGTGCGATGGGCTGGCTGATGAATACCGCGTGGGAAGCTTTCCGGGGAATCGGCCTGTTTCTGATTGCTGCCGGTTATGCAGCGGTGTTTTGTTTGGTGGCGAGATCCTGGCGCCAAAAATCGACAGTGCTCAGTGGCCTGTTTGTAGTGATGGCGGTATGCATGACGCCGCTGGCGGTGTTTGGCGTCCAATCGGAGTGGGGAATATGGTTTTTCGATGAACCGGGGCGGTATCGCAGTTTTTATCATTACATCAAAGGCGGCTGGTTTCCGATGGAGATTGCTACACTGGCTGCAGGCGCCATTTCGCTGCGGTTTAGCAAAATCCCATTTGCTATGGCGCCAATTGCTTTTACGCTCTGGTTTATGTCGATGGATATCGCGCCGTTGCTTACCAACGCGGTCGTGGCTACCGACCTTAGGCAGAAAGTTTCCATCCTGTTCGGCTTGTGTATGCTCGCCTCTGCACTCTGGGTAGACCGGCAGGCTAAAATTGATTATGCAAAATGGCTCTATATTTTTGGTGCGATTACGTTCTGGGCCGGCTTGACGATGTTGCGATCAGGCTCCGAACTGTCGAAGTTTTTGTACTGCATGGTCAATGTGGGACTGATGTTTGTCGGGGTGCTGCTGGAACGTAGAGTGTTTGTGGTGCTTGGCGGCGTTGGCTTTTTCGGCTATCTCGGCCATTTATCGTGGTCCGTTTTTGCCAACTCTTTCGCTTTCCCGTTTGTGTTGACCGCATTGGGATTGCTGGTGGTTTATACCGGTTGGATTTATCACCGGAAATATGCGACGGTACAGCGATGGGTAGATATGTTGACACCAGAAGCAATTCGTCGGCTTTTGCCGCAAAACCGAAAAGCAGACTGATCAGAACATACAACTATAGAATGTAAAAATACGATGATATATAGGACTGTCTCAAGCAGGTTGTTAAATTTGTTTTGAGACAATCCCTTTTTCTTTTCTGAAACTCTAAATTTCTCCATTAAAGGCGATTGGCGGAAAAGAAAGGAAATTGAAAACTCGTAGCGAACAATACCTCTTAATGGTATGGCATGGACAAGAATGAAGTAGAGTCGGCAAAATGCTTTCAGGTGTTTTGGTGCTTCTCCTGATTGTCGCGCGAAGAGCAAAGGTCGTAACAAGGTGGTTGAACAGAATGACAAAGTTTGTAGATTTGAAGACTCGTTTTTCCGGCGTTCATGACCTGATTAAATTCCGTGTAACGGAAATTTTGTTGATTTCGACCGCCTATGACGGGTTTGTGCTAGAGGAAGACGGACAGTTAACTGAACAGATTTACAATCAGTTCGCCGACCTGAGCATACCCTACATTCCGAGGATACATAGGGTATCCCGCCAGGAAGAAGCTCTTGACGCCCTGGCGACCCGGACCTTTCATCTGATTATCACTATGTCTCGGATCAGTGACATGGAATCGTTTGCGTTTGAAAACGCGATTAACGAAGCTCATCCGGATATTCCCATTGTAATGCTTTCCTATGACCGCCTGACGCCGGAGATGATTGCCCAAATCCGCGAAAATTCGTGTATAAACCGGGTGTTTCACTGGTCCGGTGACAGCAAAATCCTGCTGGCTATCATCAAATATGTCGAAGACCAGCGCAATGTGGAAGCTGATAGCCGTCAGGGAGTGCAGGCAATCCTGCTGGTCGAAGATTCGCCGATTTACTATTCGCGTATCCTGCCGATCATTTATACGGAGATTTTGACCCAAACGCGTTACCTGGTGCAGCATGCGATGAACATCAGTCACGGCTTGCTGCGGGTCCGCCTGCGCCCCAAAATTTTGCTGGCGGAAACCTATGAAGAAGCAATGATGATCATCACCAAGTATCGATATAATTTGCTCGGCGTCATTTCTGACGTCCGGTTTCCCCACGACGGCCAGATCAATCCTGATGCAGGATTCGAACTGGCCCAGAGAGTACGTGACATGATTACAGATTTCCCTTTTTTACTTCAGTCGGAGGAAACCGAGAACGCGGTCAAAGCACAGGCGATGAAAGTACATTTTTTGAACAAGAATTCACCGAACCTGTTACATGAACTGCGAACCTTCATCCTGGAGAACTATGGCTTCGGCTCGTTCGTTTTCAAATACCCGGACGGGCGGATTATTGCCGAGGCAACCGACATCACGAACCTTGAACGGATCGTCCGTGAACTGCCGGACGAAAGTTTGCACTACCATGCGGTCAACAACCATTTTTCCCGTTGGTTCCGGGCCCGGACCGAATTCGATGTGGCGGATCGACTGCGGTTTGTTGATGCGGACGATGTTTTTAATGTCGCAGACATCCGTGCCTACATTCTGGAAGTCTTAAATGCATATTTTAAACGCTACCAATCGGGTGTGATTCTGGATTTTGAGGGCCTGGCCAAAAAAGACATGGAGAATGCCTTCATCAAACTGGGGACCGGATCACTGGGCGGGAAAGCCCGCGGGATTGCTTTCATCAACTCGATGATCGCCAAAGCGATGCTTGCCGACAAGTACGAAGGTATTACAGTGAAGGTGCCGCGATCATTTGTAATTTGCAGTGATGTGTTCGAACGTTTCATTGAAGATAATAGTATCTATGCTTTTTTGGCCGATGCTCCTGACGAGGTGGCAATCGCGCAAAAGTTCATGTCAGCAGAGTTGCCGGCAGCGATTGCGGAAAACCTGCGTGTCTTGACCCAATATGTCAAATGCCCTTTGGCAGTCAGGTCGTCAAGTATTTTGGAGGATTCGCGGGTATTGCCGTTCGCCGGTATTTATAAGACTTATGTCGTGCCGAACAGTCATGAAAATCCGGCAATTCGCTACAAACAGCTTTCCGATGCGGTAAAGTTGGTTTATGCCTCTGTTTTTTACGCCTCACCGGTGCAATATGCCAAGAACGCTGACATTCGGATCGAAGAAGAAAAAATGGCAGTGCTGATTCAGGAACTGGTCGGCGACCGTTTTGGCGATCTCTACTATCCGGTGATTTCCGGGGTGGCCCAGTCGTACAATTTTTATCCGTATTATCCGATGCAGCCGGAAGAGGGGACGGTCAGTCTGGCCCTCGGTCTGGGCAAAGCGATTGTGGACGGTGAGCGGGTGTACCGCTTTTCACCGGCACATCCCAAGATGAACCCTTTGTTTGCCAGTCCGAAAGATTACCTGAACAAGTCGCAGAATGCGTTCTACGCCATCAATCTCAAAACGGCAGCTGATATCGAATTGCGGGCCGATGAAGACTACACTTATGAAAAACTGCCGATATCCCAGGCGGATGCAGATCAGTCGCTGGAATTGGTCGGTAGCACATATTCGGGCGAAAATGACTGTATCTATGACAACGTATTTCAACAGGGCCCCAAACTGATCACTTTTGCGCCGATTCTCAAGTACAATCGACTGCCATTGACCCATATCGTCAAAGACCTGATGAATTTGGGCAAACAAGCTTTTGGCGCCAATGTTGAGATTGAGTTTGCAGTCAATATTCCCAAAGATAAAAACAAGCCCAATGAATTCTATTTTTTACAGATCCGGCCGATGGTTGTCGGACGGGAAGCTATCCAGGTCAAGGCGGATGATCGGCAGGAAGCTTGGTGCTTCAGTCAACGCACGATTGGCAACGGTTATTTTCAGATGATCCATGACATAATCTTTGTAGACCCAACCAGTTTTGATCTGTCGCACAGCGTGCAAATCGCCACCGAGATCGGCGAACTGAATGCCCTGTTGAGTCAGGAAGGGAGACGCTGCATCCTGATAGGGTTTGGTCGCATGGGAACTTCGGACCGCTGGCTAGGCATCCCTCTGACGTGGGCGCAGATGTCGCAGGCACATGTGATTGTGGAAGTTGACCGCAAAGATTTGCGACCGGAACCTTCACTCGGCAGCCATTTTTTTCACAATCTGACTGCGACCAACATGGGCTATTTTCATATCCAATATAATAACGAATCGGAGGCAAGGCTCGACTGGGACTGGCTTTTGGCGCAGCCTGTTTTGCGTCGAACGGAGTATGTGAAACTGATTCGTCGCGAAACACCATTCCCGGTTAAAGTGGATGGCAGAAGTTTTAACGGTGTCATATACAAGTGAAAACAGGAAAAACGCCCCCCCAAGTGTAATCTTTTTTCGGTGACCAAGTATATCCAGACAAGTCCGCCGCAATAATCAAAAAGCTTGTAACAATATCAGAAAATTTTGTTATAAAATGTATACAAAATCCTAAGTGCGTTGTAAAATATGAGTAGAATGGTGCGATGAGAAGTTGCACCTGAAATGAAAAGTGGAGGGAAATCAAATGGCTACGAATGCTCAAAAGTATTGCGATGATCTTTACAGGCGCGTTGTCGAACGAAATGCAAACGAACCGGAGTTTCACCAAGCGGTGCAGGAAGTGATGGAATCATTGGTGTGTGTCTTGGAAAAACATCCAGAATATATTGAGTTAGGGATTGTCGAGCGTATTGTTGAGCCGGAGCGTCAGGTTATTTTCCGGGTACCCTGGATGGATGATGCAGGAAAAGTGCGAATTAACCGCGGCTTCCGTATTCAGTTCAACAGCGCCATTGGTCCATATAAGGGAGGTCTGCGGTTCCACCCATCGGTATATATCGGGATTATGAAATTTCTTGCATTTGAACAGGTATTCAAAAATTCGCTTACCGGCCTGCCAATCGGCGGTTCAAAAGGCGGATCGGATTTTGATCCCAAAGGAAAATCGGACGCCGAAGTCATGCGGTTCTGTCAAAGCTTCATGACCGAGCTGTACCGACATATCGGCCAGGATGTTGACGTGCCAGCCGGTGATATTGGCGTGGGTGGGCGTGAAGTCGGTTACATGTTCGGTCAGTACAAACGGATTAAAAATGCCTATGAAGCGGGCGTATTGACCGGAAAAGGCCTGACATACGGCGGCAGTTTGGCCAGGACACAAGCGACAGGTTACGGCACGGTATATTTCACTGATGAAATGATAAAAGCCAAAGGGATGTCGTTTGCCGGCAAGATTGTGCTGGTGTCCGGTTCAGGCAATGTGGCGCTATACGCGACGCAAAAAGTGCAGGAGCTGGGTGGCAAGGTCGTGGCGATGAGCGATTCCAAAGGCTATGTTTATGATCCGGATGGAATCTGTTTTGCCACGATGAAGCAGCTCAAAGAAGTCGAGCGCGGCCGGATTTCGGAGTATGTCAAGAAACGTCCCAATGCCAAATATCATGAAGGTTGTTCCGGCATCTGGACGATTCCCTGCGATATCGCACTACCCTGCGCAACGCAGAACGAAATCACCGAAAGCGATGCCAAGATTCTCGTCAAAAATGGTTGCAAAGCCGTTGCCGAAGGAGCCAACATGCCTACGGACCTGGCTGGAACCAAAGTGTTTATTGATGCCGGAGTGTTGTTTGCACCTGGAAAAGCCTCAAACGCTGGCGGCGTGGCGACATCCGCTTTGGAAATGTCACAGAACAGCATGCGGCTGGCCTGGACCTTCGAAGAAGTCGACGCAAAACTAAAAAATATCATGATCAATATCTATAAAAACTCCAGTAAAGCGGCCGAAGAATACGGACATAAGGACAACCTGGTGGTTGGCGCAAATATCGCCGGCTTCCTGAAAGTAGCCGAAGCAATGAAGGGACAGGGTTTGGTATAAGCTAGCGCAGTCTGTGTAAGGACAGCGTGAAGAAACAGAGAAAGACCCCGCTGAAAACTCGCGTTTTCAGCGGGGTCTTTGCGTTTGTTGCCGCAAAAGGGGGGGCGCTACATTCCGTGTGGCGATAATTTAAATTTCTCAACCAGTTCTTTCAACTCTAATCCTTTGGCGGCGGTTTCACCAGCTCCGGAAGCTACCGTATGCATGGTGGCGGACATTTCTTCGGCCGCCGCAGCGACTTCTTCCGCGCTGGCTGCATTGCTGTCGTTGATTCCGGCGATGCTCTCAATCAGCGACACAATTTGCTCCGAAGTTGCAACTTCCGATTTAGTGATGTCCAGAATCCGGTCGGAATCGGCAACCGTTTCGGTGACCGACTGTACGATTTTATTAAGAGCCATGCCGGCATCTTTGACCAGAGAAACTCCCTGCTCCACTTCCCCCCGGCTTTGCTGCGTCGTGGCGACAGCGGCCGCGGTGCTGGCCGAAACTTTGCGAATCAGTCCGGCGACTTCCTCCGCGCCCTGATTGGACTGTTCAGCCAGTTTGCGCACCTCTTCAGCGACTACAGCGAATCCACGCCCGGCTTCGCCGGCTCTGGCGGCTTCGATGGCGGCGTTCAGCGCCAGCAAGTTGGTTTGGCCGGCAATATTGGTGATGGTATCGGCAATCAACTCGATTTGCTTCGAATACGCTTCCAGTTCATTAATGCCTTTTTCAGTCAAGGCAGTTTGTGCACGGATATTGTCCATGCGTTGGATGGTTTCGTTTACCGTACTTTCCCCCTGCTTAGCGGCGCTCAGGGCCATCGCTGCATTGGACTGGGCTGTGACGGCTCGCTCCTTGGCGATTTGAATCAGTGAAGATAGCTGAACCAAGACTTTGGATGTATTGATTACGGATTCTTTGCCATGAATCGTGTTGGCGGCTAGATGAGTCATGTTGGTCGCCACTTCTTCGGTGGTGGAGGTGACTTCCTGTGAGGAGGCTGCCATCTGTTGCGATGCTGCCGCCAGTTCATCCGACGAGCTTCTAACTATAAACATAATTCTGTTTTGCTCTTTGGCCATATTGTTAAACTCGGCAATCATCTGGCCGATTTCATCTTTTGAGTGGACCTTCCCCTGTACGGTAAGGTCTCCTTTGGCCATCAGCCGCATCAGCGCCTGCATTTCTTTCACCGGTCGGGTAATGCCGCGGGCAACAAATATGCCGGCCAGAATGCCAACAAGCAGGGAAACCAAGCTGGCAATAATCACCATTGTGATTGTTTTGTTGCCCATGTCGCCAGTTTCTTTCATCACGCGTGAAATATCATTCTTTTGCAGATCTCGCAGTTCGGTCAACTTTTTCAAAAAAGCGCCGACGTCGCGGACCACGTCGGGTCGCCGGGCGTAATCAACGGCTTCTTTGTCTTTTCCTGCCTGTTTGATAGCGATTACCTCATCGCCAATCTCCGCGTAGCGCTTGTTCAAAGCCTGTACTTCCTGGGTCGTTTTGCGGATCTGTTCATTTGTCGTTTTGGCTTCCAGGGCAGCAATCAATTCGGCATTTTGTTTGTACAAGTTGCGGAAATTATTAAGGGCATTTGAGTCGCCGGTCAACAAATAGCCGCGCAACTGCGCTACCTGTTCCAAGGCCTTTGCATTCATATCGGCCATGCTGAGCAGCATCGGCAGATTAGTTTCTTCGAGCGAGTGCACACTTTGATTCATGTTGCTGACCAGAAAAAAGGTAATTCCGGAAGATACCAGGCCAATCAGGCAAACAAGTAAGAACCCAGCCAACAGTTTAGCCATCAGGGAATTAAACTTTATCATGGATGCGATACCTCCCTGCTTATTTTTGACTATGGTTGGATCGTGAAAACATCGTACAGGCGAGTACGTTCGAACAGGGTTTTTACGCGCCCGGATAGTCCTTTCAAGACCATTTTTCCATGCTTGCCCTTCAACTCTTCGTCAAGGTAAATGAACAGACCTAAGCCGGTGCTGTCCATGTAGTCAATTGCCGAAAGGTCAAACAGGAAGCTTTTATTGTCTTTTTTTATCAGATCCTGGATTGCATCACGCAAGGATGCTGCATCAACGGCATACATACTGCCACCTAGTTTTACCGTGACCTGATTTCCCGCTGTTTTTATTTCCTGTAACACCTGACCTCTCCCCTTTCCTTTTTATAAGCTTTTACGAAGTTTCTTCAATAACAGGACTTCGTTGCCAACCAGGCTGTAGTACACTTTATCCATGCACTCGAGCATGATCGAGATGCCGCGTCCACTATAGGCATGGAGATTGTAGCTGTCCCGGTGAGTTTTGCTCAGATAAGTCTGGCTGTCAAAGCCGCGTCCCGAATCTTTGATTCGGATCGACATATAACCATTGTATTTCTGAATTCTGACGAAGACAGGGCGGCTATCCGATCCATGCCGCAAGGCATTGCCGGCTGCTTCGTGAAAGGCAAGCAGAATATCATCGGCATCGGCAGAAAAATGCCGTTCCACGAAATCTGTCACTTGCAGGCGGGCGGTGTGAAATTCGTCAAAGCCAACGAAATGCAGTTGCAACTCAGGCCGCAAATTCGGCTTTGCCTTTTTGTCAGGTTTTAACTGGATGCCAACCCCGGCCATGTCGTCCCAGGCAAGGGATGACATTCGCATTTTTTCCAACAGTTCACACGTTTCGATGAAGCTTTCACACGGGAACGTTTCAGGGTCGAGTTGTTCGGCAAAGCCGTCGGTCAAGAAATAAAAGCAGTCGCCATCGTGGGCTGGGAAGATGCGTTCCTCAAAAACCGGTGTTCGTTTCAGTCCCATCAGGGAGCCGGTCAATTGGACCCGCCCGGTGAAATAGCGTGTTTTCATAAAGAATTCATATAATCCGCCGCAGACGACTTTCAATTCCCTGTGTCGCAGGTCCAGTTCGAAGCAAATGGCGGCAAAATAAGCCCCTTCAGAAAAATACCCCAGTGAATTACCGTGCACCCATTTCATTTTTTCGATCAACGGTAACGCTAACTGGGCTGCTTCACGAAACATCGCCGACAAGGCGGAGGTCCGAAGGCCGGCAGTTACGCCGTGCCCGGTGACATCTGCCACATACCCGAATAGGGTGTCGCCTTTCAGGCCCCAGAAGTAATCGTACAGATCGCCGCTTACCGTGTGCAGCGGCTGGAAAAACGTCTTAATCTTAAGGCGAGGGTCATCGTAATGGAAAGGCAAATACGCTTGTTGCACTTCGGCTGCCAGAGCAATATCGCGGGTAAAGTCTTCATCGCGTTTTACTAGGGCATTTAACAAGTAGACATTTTCAGAAACCATCGCCGCCAGGTTGGCGAATTGTTGCAGCATCGATTTTTCCGAGGGCGAGATGGTGCGGTCAATATCGGCGAAGCCCAGACAAATGATGCCGATCATTTTATTCAGATAGTAGAGCGGTAAAAAAGCAATCGTTCCCACGTTATCCAACCAGGGTAGGCGGACACGGTTTCCCCAGTTGGCATAATCGTGGATGACCGTGAATTTGCCGGTTGTCCAGACGAGTCCGGCGCCGCCCTGGCCCTGCCGCAGCGAGATTCCGAGGACACTGGGATCGACATTGGGGCCGATGAATTTCATTTCCATCAAATTCAGTCGCTCATTTAATAGATAGATGCTGGCAAAGTTCGCTTCTAATATGTTTTGGGCATGAGTCAGGATGGTATTCATCAACCGGGCATAATCCTTTTGTTTGACAATGTCCAGAGATATTTTGTACAGGCTGTTGAGGAAACTGTTTTGCCGCTCCAGACGACGGGCAATTTTTTCGTGCCGGCGTAGCTGCAGTTTTTGTTTCTTCTCGACATTCCACTTCGACAGTGCCATGGCCAAGAGATCCAATTCGGCAGATAAGTCTGGCAACTGAGCTTCGGCGGATCCGTTGCCATTCCCGATTTCCAGGAGAAGGATTCCAAGCAAAGTACCTTCTTTTTTAATCGGCAGTTCGATCGTTTTTGCGTGGCAAAGAACAGAGGAAACGCTTTTTTGTTCCCAGTCCGGCAATGAAATGAGGCGCTTGCTTTTGCCACTGCCTGAAGCAGGTGAGAAGATGGCAGCCTTGGCAGTAGCCATCGTCATTGCAATATGGCGGAGCATCAGCTGTACTGTTGCTTCGCCATTGTTTGTTTCCGAAAAAGATCGCAAGATGTCCAGACACATAACGGGAGAACAACAGGATAATCCCGGCAAGGATGGAAAACTCATTTTGTCCCGCCTTCAATTAATGTCGTTGTAATTGTTCTACTTCGCCAAGGCTGACATGGTTCCTGCAAAATTCTGAAAAATTAATTTAATCCTCTATTATTGTAGTGTCGGAACATGGGTCTTGAAGATGTAATTCCAGACCAGTTCGTTGATCGAATCCGGCGGAACTCGCTGGTATTCGCAGGCAAGGGTGTTGCGCATACGCGTACCATCAGCGTATATATACCATATTTCTTTCACACAGTACTGTTTGTTATTGCGATATTGCGTGAAGTACAGCGTTTCAGGTACGTCTCGGGTATTGATTACCCGAGGCGGGGAATAACTCCATTTCTCCCAGATTTCAAACTTATCCAGCGAGGTGAAGATAGCCGGGACTTCCCGTAGGGATTCCTTATCGATGTACCCGACGATGACAGCGCCATCTCTGGCCTGGCCGATTTTCGTCCAGGTCGCGGCCTCACTGCTGCTGTGTAGCAGGGAAAACAGAATGAAGGCAAAACAAATTTTTTTCAGCCAGGACATTTGATGTTCCTCCCCATGCAGAGCTGCGCTTTTGGTGTACTTTACTCAACCGGTTTGACTCTGCCCATGATGGCTAATATTTGCCAGACCGCACATTCTACAGTACCGGTATTTTTCACGACGTAATCGGCGATACGCCAGTTGTCATATTCACCGTTGGCTTCGGCAAGATCAATCCGGGCTTTTACGTCTTCCAATTTATCGCCGTGCATCATAAAGCGGCTGAAAATTGTTTCTTTGTCGACCAGGATGAAGATCGACTCCAGTCGGTCGCCGAGAAGCTTCTTTAATTGCTCCAGGCCACTACGGTCGATGTCCACGGTACAGGCGGGGTATTGGTTCATTTTTTGCGTGACTTCTTCTTTGGTCAGGCCAAACTGGTGACCGCCAAAGTGGACCCGCTCGAACGGGCGTGCCTTGGCAAACCCGTCATTATCAACGAAATAATAGTCGATGCCCTCTTGCTCACCAGGCTTGGCGGGTCTGGTTGTGTGACTGACCAACATAGGAACTCCCTGGCGGCGAAGCTCCTTAACCAAAGCGGACTTGCCTGAGCCAGCCGGACCGATCAACGCATATACTTTACTAATTGCATTCCCCTCCTTTTTGTTCTATAGCAGGAGTTTTCTGCTTTGTGTTGAATTGAAAAAACGTTGTTGTTAATGGTAATCTTCGCTTTCGATAGGGAGTTATTCCTGCCTGCATTGCAGGATCTGTCAAATAAAGTACACTGATTATGATTCAAGATAAAATGGGTGAGGCATGAATGATGATTGCACTTTCTGTACAGGCGCCGGAATGTTTGCAAATCGCCGGTGAAATTGATCAGGATGCTTGTTATGGCTGCAACCAGGAATGGTATGGAACCGAGTGGCAGCGACGCGCCGGCTGCGGACCGACTGTTGCCGCGACGTTGTTCTATTACCTGTTTCGGCCGGATAACCTTTGCTATAGCAAACAAGAGTGGCTGGACCGGATGGAAGAAGTCTGGAACTATGTGACGCCGACAGAGCGAGGCATGCCAACCACTCAACGATTTTATCAGTCGGTGCTGGCTTATGCGGCAGCAAAACAACACCCGGTGGACTATTTCTGTTGCGATGTGCCGGAAGAGCGCGCCGACCGACCTAGGCTGCCCCAACTAGTGGGGTTTCTGGCCGAGGGATTGCGCCGTGATGCGGCGATTGCATTTCTGAATTTATGCAATGGCGCAGAGCAAAATCTGCACCGCTGGCATTGGGTGACAATTATTGCATTGGAGCATCTGCCGGATGGTTCACGTGCGTTGCTGAAAATTCTTGACGAAGGCAGGGTCAAGACGGTCGATCTTGGCTTATGGATGGAAACATCAGCACTGGGTGGCGGCTTCGTCTACTTTCAATCTCAGAAATAGCGCTGGTTTTATGACAAATCAATGAAATACCAGGGGGCTTGTCGCAAACTTTTCTGATTTGCGGCAAGCCCCCTATTTTGAAGTTGGATTGAATCGGTTAATTGCATTGGGCATGACGGTCACCGGCTACGGCCAGCATCAGTTTGATCCGGTTCAGTTGATTGACTTCGCTGGCGCCCGGGTCATAGTCGATCGGCACGATGTTAGCATTGGGGTAGTTGCGCCGTAGTTCACCAAGGATGCCTTTGCCTGTGATGTGGTTGGGAAGACAGGCGAATGGTTGCATACAAATGATATTGGTTACACCGGAGTCGATCAGTTCGATCATTTCAGCAGTTAGCAGCCAGCCTTCACCGGCGACATTGCCGAGTGACACATGTCGGGCAGCCAACTTGGCCAATTGCTCAATCGCCAGCGGCGTTGAAAAACGATGACTGGCGGCCAACGCCTGACGGACCGGGCGGCGATAATACTCCGCGAGTTTGATAAACATTGAGCCTTTCCATTTGCCAAGCAGAGTTCCGGCCAAAAAATCGTATTCCACCTTACCGTCGTAAGCGCAGTAGAGTAAGAAATCCATCAGGTCAGGAACGACGACTTCCGCGCCTTCGGTTTCCAATAGTTCAACTAGATTGTTGTTGGCGACCGGATGATATTTTACCAGAATTTCACCAACCAAGCCGACACGGGGCTTGGCGGGACCGGTCAGTTCCAGCGCGTCAAACTCGCGAACCATTGCCCGCACATTTTCGCTGAAGTGATCACTGCCGCCACGGGCCAGATCATGGGTGCATTTGACTGACCAAATATCATGCAGGGCCTGGGCGGAACCGGGGGTTTTTTCATAGGGACGTACCCGATACAATAATCTCATCAGCAAGTCACCATACAATGTGCCGATAATCAGATTGCGCAGCAGAGACCAGCTGCCAGTCAGTTGCGAAGGTTGCTGCTGACCAAATATCAGTATCGGAACTTGAGGAAATCCGGCATCCTGTAAAGCTTTTCGGGCCAGTGCCGCATAATTGCTGGCGCGGCAACATCCGCCCGTTTGCGACAGCAACACTGAGGTACGGTCCGGTGGATATTGTCCAGACTGCAATGCCCGCAAGAGCTGCCCAATAGCCAAGATGGCGGGATAGCATGCATCGTTGTTTACATATTTCAGGCCTTCATTAATTGCTGATTTATCAGGCAACGGTGCAACGACCAACTGGAACCCGACTTGGGCAAAAGCGGCTGACAAAAATTGAAAATGTACCGGTGACAATTGCGGAGCCAGTAGTATACGTTTTGGCTCTGCAGAAGGAATGACCGCGCGTGAAGTAGTATTGTGAATATTCCGTTCCAGCACTATTGACTGCGGTCGCCGCTCATTTTGCGTGGCCAAGAGTGAGCGGATCCTGATTTTTGCGGTGCCAAGATTGTTGATCTCATCCAATTTGATTGTGGTGTATATTTTTTGTTGTGTTTCGAGAATTTCCCTGACCTGGTCCATGGTTACTGCATCCAGGCCACAGCCGAAGGAGTTGATCTGGATGAATTCAAGATTGGGTTGGCTGAGGCAATAATAGGCGGCGGCATAGAGCCGCGAATGATAGACCCACTGGTCGACAACGCGTAGCGGTTGCTCTATCTTGCCAAGATGGCAGATGGAGTCCTCCGATAAAATGACCAATCCCAGCGATTGCACCAGTTCGGGCAACCCATGATGGATTTCCGGGTCAATATGATAGGGGCGTCCAGCCAGGATGACGCCCTTGGCATTTGTCTTCTGCATATAGTAGAGGGCCGCCTGTCCGGCATGACGTATATCTTCTTTGTAACGATTGAGTTCCTTATACGCGACATCGACGGCGGTGCTCAGCTCATGGAGGGTGATTTTTTCGGCGACGAGTTCCTGACGCAGTCGTTTGATAAGCGGCGTCCGTTGTGGCAATGGCAGGAACGGATGATAAAATATGACCGCCGGATCACGCAGCCCAGCCAGATTAGCCCTGACCGTTTCCGGATACGAAGTGACGATAGGACAGTTATAGCAGTTGACGGCTTGCGGTTGCTCCTGCGTATTGTAGGGAACACAAGGGTAAAATATCTTATGAACACCGCGATTCAATAAATCCTGGATATGCCCGTGAGCCAGTTTGGCTGGATAACAGAGTGAGTCGGAAGCGATCGAGTCCATTCCCTGTTCAAATAAACTGCGGGAAGACGGTGCAGACAGGATAACCCGATAGCCGAGCTGGCTGAAGAAGGTGAACCAGAACGGATAATCTTCATACATGTTGAGGACCCGCGGCAGACCAATCGTTCCCCGCCAGGCTGCAGCTTCCGGAAGTGGTTCATAGTGGAACAAACGTTTATATTTATAGGCATAAAGGTTTGGCAATTCTTCGGTAGTCTTGCTTTTGCCGATGCCGCGTTCGCAGCGGTTGCCGACATGATATTTTTTTCCATTGGAAAACAGCTGACTGGTGATTAGACAATGGTTACCGCACCATTTGCAGCGGTGACTGCTGCTTCGGGAACTGAATTTGTCCAGCGCTTCCTGCGAGAGCAAGCTGGTCTTTGTACCTGCGCCGTTTGTAAATTGTTCTCTGGCAATCAATGCGGCGCCAAACGCGCCCATCAATCCGGCAATGTCGGGCCGGATCACTTCGCGTCCCAAAATCTGTTCAGTTGCCCGCAGCACCGAGTCATTATAGAAAGTGCCACCCTGCACCACAATTGTTTCACCGAGTTCAGATGCATTTTTCAGCCGGATCACCTTGAACAAAGCGTTCTTTACAATGGAAAACGAAATTCCGGCCGAGATATCGCTGACCGAGGCGCCTTCCTTCTGCGCCTGCTTGACTTTTGAGTTCATAAACACCGTGCAGCGTGTCCCCAAATCGACCGGTTGTTTTGCCTCTAGACCCAATCGGGCGAATTCGTCGATTGACATGTCGATGGCATGAGCGAAGGTTTCGATGAATGATCCGCAGCCAGAGGAACACGCCTCGTTGAGCACGATGGAGTCAATAACACCGTTATGCACGCAGAAACTCTTCATATCCTGACCGCCGATATCCAGCACCGCTGTCACAGACGGAGCAAATTGACGGGCTGCCCTGAGGTGTGCGATGGTTTCGACTTCGCCGATATCAACTCCCAGAGCGGCTTTGATATAGTGTTCACCATAGCCGGTGACCGCCGAGCTGGCAATTTTCACTTTAGGCGGCAGTTGCCTATAAAGTTGTTTCAATGAGGTAATGGCAGCTTCGAGTGGTTTTCCCTGGTTGCTGCCGTAGCTGGAATATAGCAGACGCCCATGTTCATCAATCAGCACCAGTTTCATGGTTGTCGAACCAGCATCGATGCCAAGGAACGCCTCACCACAGTAATTGTTCAAATCGGTGCGAGGAACCCGACTGGCCTGATGCCGCCGGATAAACTCCTGATAATCTTCAGGGTGCTGGAACAACGGGGGCAGTGAACCCTCACGGATAAGCGAGGTAACTGTTCGGGGCACGGTTTTTTTGCGTAACAGTTCGTATGGAACGGGATCGGGATGCGGCGCCATCGCAGCGCCAAGCGCAACAAAATAGGCAGCCGAATCCGGCGCCAGCACCTGATCGGGCGTCAGCCCCAACGTTTCGACGAAGCGGCGGCGCAATTCGGACAGAAAATGCAACGGACCACCCAGCATGGCTACTTTCCCGCTGATCGTCCGTCCCTGAGCCAAGCTGCCGATCGTCTGATTAACGACTGCCTGCAGGATGGAGGCGGCAATGTCTGCTTTGGCGGCGCCGTCATTCATCAACGCCTGAACATCGGTTTTGGCAAAAACGCCACAGCGGGAAGCAATGGGATGGATGGTTCTGAATTTCTTGGCCAGTTCATTTAATCCCAGCGGATCGGTGCTCAACAAATCCGCCATGTGATCGATGAATGCGCCGGTGCCGCCTGCACAGATGCCATTCATTCGTTGTTCGACCGTGCCGTTGAAGTAGGTGATTTTGGCATCTTCGCCGCCAAGCTCGATTGCGGTATCGGCGTAGGGGATGATGTTTTTTATTGCGGTAGAGGCCGCGATCACTTCCTGGACAAAAGGCAACCCCAATGACTGGGAAATACCGATTCCAGCCGAACCGGTAACCATGACGGACATCAGTTTCTGTTTCAAGACCCGCTGCGCTTTACCGACCATGCTTTGCAGCGCCGCAGTGATATCGGAAAAATGACGTGCGTATTGCTGGAATACAATTTTGCTGTGTTCGTCAAGAACAACAATTTTGATTGTGGTCGAACCAATGTCGATTCCGACTCGAAGACTGCCAGGCATGAGTTCACGTTCACTCCTGTCATGAATTTTAGACTCACATAAAGACAAGGGAAATTTATACTATACTACCAGTATTGCTTCGCCCTTCGCTAATTTTGTAAATATTAAAATAATTAAGAAAGTAGAAGATGCAACGAGGGGGAGAACTGTTAAGCGGCGTGCACACGAGTTCCTAATCAGGCATGGCAATGCTCTGATCCGACGAAAAAGAAAAAGCACCAATAGTTTACATAGGGAGGTGTAAACTGTCGGCGCTTTAAAAGTTTTTTGTTTTTGTCCTGTTACCATGAAAAACAACCCTGTTACCCAATATTCGTGTATTT
Source organism: uncultured Veillonellaceae bacterium (assembly GCA_964521625.1). Lineage (GTDB taxonomy): Bacteria > Bacillota > Negativicutes > UBA1444 > UBA1444 > UBA1444. Next base: position 64,108 of record CAZFSM010000018.1, read on the forward strand.
CTCCGTCGAGTTCGCTATAATCAAACCATAAGAAACCGAATTACAGTTGAAGGGTGTTTTAGCAATGCAAATCAACCTGCGCTGTTCTGACTCGCTGCAGAAAGTCATCACTGCGGTTCTTGAAGCGAATGGGATGCAACATAGTCCGGCGGCATCGCTAAGCTTGCTGGAAAAAGGGTTCGCACTGCCACCACAAGGAATCGCCATCGTGTTTGATCCCCAGGCGCTGGGGGAACTGACCGATTTCTTAGAAACGCTGGGCCGCAAGCCGGATGCAGGCAAAACAATGATTGTCGGGCGGCAGATGGACTCAGAAGCCTATGAAATTATTTCCCTGGAGGAAATCAGCCTGTTTGAAGCCGAGGGCAACTACATTTACTGCCTGACAGGCGGACGCAAGTTGCGGGTAAAAAACAAAATATACGAACTGGAAGTCAGTTTGCTGGAACAGGGGTTTATTCGAATCGGCAAGTCTCTGATCGTCAACATCATGCAGGTAGCCGAAATCACGCCCTGGTTTGGTTCGCGTCTGCTGCTGAAACTGAAAAGCGGCCAGGAAATCGAAGTAGCGCGAAACTATGTCAAAGGGTTCAAGGAATTTTTGGAGCTGTAAACAACGCCGCGGGGCTGGAAGAGAGAGGGATGAATGTGCTGCAAACTATGATGGTACTAATCGTGAATACGCTAATATATGCCTGTATTGGCATGCTCGTCGGAGTTGCCATTGCCTATTGCAAGGGGCTGGATGCTCAACTGTTTTCTTTGCTATGGCGCGGCGCACTAACGGGGGTCGTCATTGGTACGATCACAAAACTGTCCGTTGTTTTTTTGCACCGCAATAGAAACCTTGGTCTCTGGGGCTTGTATGGCCTGATGCTGGTGATCGCCGGCGGACTGACGTTGGTCGTGTCCTACTCACTCGATTTTGCAACCCAACTGACAGTTTTGTCGATTGTAGAACCGCTGGCATTGCTCACCATGTATTTGAATATCCGGTATTCTCGCCAGCTTAACGAAGGTCTGAAACGCAAACAGTCGGCGCTGGCGCAAAAATCAGCCGCCAGGATGTCATGATGTTGCAAGGCTTTTTGCTCGGCCTGTCCACCGGCGTAACCTGTTTGGCCTATTGCTCGCCAGTACTTGTTCCCTACCTGCTCGGCGAGGGGAAATCGATCCGGCAAACCAGCGGGACCTTGAGCCAGTTTCTGCTGGGCCGTCTGCTGGGGTATCTACTGTTTGCCGTGTTTGCCTGGCTGGCCAGCTACTATCTGAGCACACTGACTGATCGCCGCGAACTGCTGACCGGGGTCGTTTATATCCTGCTTGCATTGCTTATGCTCTGGTATGGGATGTTGCAGCCCGCCGCTCCCTGCGCCGGCAGGTCATTGCGCGACCGCGCCATGCAGCTGAAACAAAGCCAGCCGGCACTTTTGCCCCTATTGATGGGCCTGTTTACCGGCCTGAATCTCTGCCCGCCATTTCTGCTGGCCTTCGCCGCCGCAGGTGAAAATCCGACATTGGGGTATAGCCTGTTATTTTTTTTGTCTTTTTTTGGCGGAACAGCCTTGTTTTTTCTGCCTGTACCGCTGCTTGGTGGCTGTAAAAATGTTCCGCAGCTAAAAACTATCGGCCGGCTCGCCGCTGCCGTGATGTCCGTTTATTATTTCTACACCGGAATGCTGCTGCTATTGGGAGGGATTTTCACACCATGACTGGATTCACTGGGAACATCGGTTGGCGAAAAGCGGGACTGCTTAGTCTGCCGATGCTATTCATTACAGCAATGTTGTTCCTGTACGGCAAACCGCTCGCCAATCCGGGCAAACTCCTGCCTGCCGCCATCACATACCTTTTCGTCAACGTCACTTTTTTCTGCATGATTTACACCGGGCAGACCGATAAGTACCGTTCCCGGTTTTTTATCCTGGTTTCCCTGTTGTTCGTCGTCTCATTCATCGCCAATCTGATCGAAGTCCGGGGAACGATGGAACTGTCGACCGCCAATATGCTGGACGGCGAAACGCCGCTTTGCCCGTTGGTCATTCCGATGCTGATCATACCGGCTGCCCTGACCAATACGATTATTTTTCCCGGATCATTTTTTGCCGCGCATGCCGGGATTGCGCCAATGCTTGTTCTTTGGCTGGGTTTTTCTGTCGCGGTGGGACGGGGCTGGTGTAGCTGGATCTGCTTTTTTGGCGGTATGGATGAAGGCTTTTCTCGCCTCTGTCGTAAGCCGAGAATCAGTGCTATCGATAAAAAATGGACGGCGCTGCCCTGGGCCGTCTTGCTGGGGATCGTATTGACTTCGGCAATTACATTGTCGCCAACCTACTGTTCCTGGCTGTGTCCTTTCAAAACAGTCACCGAGTTTCCCGCGATCGAGTCGGTAAAAACGGCGCTGCAGGCGTTAATTTTTAGCTCTTTGTTCATCGTCCTGGTCGTCGTTCTGCCGTTCCTGACCGGACGGCGGACTCAGTGCGGACTGTTCTGTCCCTTCGGCGCTTTTCAGTCGATCTTTAACAAAGTGAATATCTTTGCAGTGCGGATTGACCGGGCCGCGTGCGTGGATTGCAAACTGTGCCTGAAACAATGTCCAACGTTCAGCATCGATGAGCATAGCCTGCAAGCAGGAAAAACGCTGCTTTCCTGCAGCAAATGCGGCAAATGCATCGATCGCTGTCCCCGGCAAGCCATCTCGTTTCACATCAAGGGAACGCCGCTTCATGTAAACCGGCTTACGGCGCGAATCCTGTTTCTCTATCCCGCTTTTACCTTTGCCGCGGTGATCGGCGGCGGTTGCATTTATGGCGGATTAGAAAGGATTTTCCGGCTACTGCTCACTGGCAGTATGATCAATTAAGAACAGGAGGAACTTCACATGCGCCTGCAGACTTTTTTGGGCTATACCGCCGCCGTGCTGATGCTGATTGTTGCCGTGGGCACGTTCCTTGGCATGAATTCTTTTTCCCACAAGCTGGTCAGTTCAACCGGCCTGCAAATTTCTCCCTGGTTCAGCGGCGGTAAAATCGTCAGAACGATTGACCACGGGGCTTATAAAACGTTGCAGCACCGAGCCGTCTTTGATGCGCTCATCGGCCAAAGAGCCGAAGGCTTCGTGCAGATTGACTTTTCACCGCCAGCTGCTTTGCCGGATAAAATCAACGAAAAAATCGATTTTGACCTAGACGGCAAAATCGATTTCTATCTGGAATATGATGTTGCTAACAATACCGCTGTGATTACGGCCTATAATCCTCGGGTGACTGAGCTGGCAGGCTGCTACGTGCTGAAAGAGCGGCGCGCTGTGAGGGTTCACCTGCGGAATGAATAAATATAGTTGGTGACCCGCCGGGGACTCGAACCCCGAACCTATTGATTAAGAGTAGTTCATTGGCGCATTACCATGTAACACTATCCAGTAATACCGGGCTGTTTCACGCATGGAGTACTACAGAAAAATATAGCAAATTTTGCAAGAAGACTACCAAATGACTACCACAACAAGTTATGAATATATTAATATAATTATCCTACTCTTATATATAGACCAAAATGCGCACAAGCTTCATTAGATAGTTTCAAGCAGACCTGCTTTCCCGTCACATACAAAAGACTTCAGTCGTTTTGACTGAAGTCTTTTGTATGGATGCGACAACCGACTATTGTGGTTTGCTCCGCTTGAGTTCAGCGAACACCTTGTCCATTTCCTCGGCAAAAACAAATTGAGGTCTGCGGAATATGGCTTCAAACGCTACCGCCGGTTGAAGCCCGTTATTTAGCAGACGGTAATATTGAAGAACCGGTTCAAACTTTTCTTCCTTTGTAAGATAATAAAGCATGATGAGGGACATCTGATAGACGGGGAACCCCTGGCGAGAAAGAGCGATAAATGCTGTATATTCAGTGTTCATCAGTTGCCGGACGCTCGGAAGGCTGTTTGCAGTGTAAATTGCCTGGGCTTCTGCGTCAATTAAAGTATCAACAGTATTGAAACCTGCACGATCTTGCGCAAGAATCCGGAAGAGTTCCGGTGCAGCTTCTGTCATCCATGGCGCCGAGCGGGTGCGCCCAAATTGAGATTGAATCTGATGAAACAATTCGTGAGGAAGCACTCTGAAGACTTCTCGTGGGTTTGAGTGCAGGGCCGTGCTGCCCTTAAGAAGAATGATGGCTCTGTTGTTCAGGCTGACTCCGGCAGAGGTTTCTGCAGTCAATCTCGCTGATTCCACTGAGTATCCATAAAAAACTAGGGCTTTTAGGTATGACTCTTTGTCAGCCGTGACTACAACTGTCACTTTGTCCTTCAGCGGCAGTTTATAACCGGTCAGCATGTCTGCGATTACATTCAAAGCGACTTCAACGTTTTGTTTGGTCTGTGCCGATACTTCAGGATCATAATGGATAGAAACCCAAGATCGGTCTGCCGACCACGCCGTTGAGCAAACGGATGCAAATAACAATAGCAGTATGAGTGACCCCTTTAGAATGAAATGGCGATAAACCACGGTTCATTCCCCCTACTTGCGGAAATTATAAGTCGTTTTTTGTCGATGTCGAGTTGGCCTGTACTTTATCCACCATCTTCCGTTGCGCGTAATCGACCCTTAAATCGAAAGGCTTTCCGGGGAAATTAAACTTAGATTTGTTTATAACCATTTGAATGTCGTTTCCATCATTGAAAATCCAACTGACATGCACATCAAGGTATTTGCCGTCCTCCCGGTTTGGTTTTCCGTAACGTTCGGTCAACTGATTTTTGATTGTGTCGAATTTGCTCAAAATCTCTTGCTCAGAGCAATTGAAAATCAGCCTTCCTAAAACCAGTTTATCTTCATAGAACCAAACGATGATTTGCGCCGGTTCATTATTGACCTTTCCTGCGACCCAGTAATACCGTCCATTCATAGGCGCAGGAAAATTAGCGCCTGTCCCGCAAACTTTTGAAAAAAGAACAGTTGAACAGTTGGTTCCCTGTCGATTGTTCAGGGTCTCTTCCACCTTAGCCCGGCTTGTTCCCCATGGCATCTCCAAAAAACCGGTAAGGCTCCGGTTACTGCCAGGGTCATCAGCACGCAGATCATTGACCCATTCCCCCTGATAACCGACTTTGCCGGTTTTGTCTTTCAACGTGCCGTATCCGTGCCGTTTGTTATTCAGAAAATCCCCTTCATAACTGGATCCATCGGGATATCGATATATTCCTTTGCCTTCGAAATCACCATTCTTGAAGTCGCCCTCGTAAACCGCGCCGTCACTATAACGCATTGTGCCCGACTTGCGCTCGCCGTCAGCATATTCTCCTGCAAAAGAAGCTCCATCGCTCCAACGCAATGAAGCCTTCCCATGCGCCAGCCCATGTTTCATCGCAATTATGCCTGAGGCTTCGAACTTTGTTTTGTCTGAATATACAACGGTGAACTTAATCGTACCCTCACCTTCGGCAAAGCCGCCCACGCAAGGCCCCTCCCAGGCGGCTTCAAATTTTTCATAAGCAAAATAAAGTGGCCAGCTGAATTTACACGCGTCTTTTTTATTCGTGACCACGACCTGCTCGGCAGTCGTGGTCGAAGAACAGAGAAACAGGAACGAACATGCGATTCCGATTGCCAAAGAACAAATTTTCTTTCGCGCCATCATTTTCCCGTCCTTTCGCTTTGTTCGGCAATATTTCAAGCCTCCCATGCCATTCGGTTGGACAAAAGCCAGCTGTGATGTTCATACAAACTTTCCGCCGACCATTACTCGCTCCGGCGCAAGCGACGGCATCGCCGCCAACGTCATGGAATAAAGGTCGTGGGACCAAATCACCAAATCTGCTAATTTTCCTTCTTCCAATGATCCGACGATCTTCTCATCAAAACCAGCATAAGCCGACCCCATCGTATGCATCCGCAGCGCTTCCCTTATTGTGAGCTGTTCAGCCGGATTCGGCGTATACCTGCTGTTGGTCGTTCGCCCCACAGCCCCGATAAATGCCCATTTTGGTTCCAACGCAATCGTTGCTGGCACGTCACATCCGAACGCTACAGGAATCCTCATGTTTAGCATCGTCTTTAACGGCAGAAACCGCTGCATGGTTTTCTCATCCGTCATCCCTTTATATCCATCAGAGTGGAACCGGATCCATTGCGGCGACACCGATACAACAATCCCCAGCTGCTTTATGCGTTCCAGCGCTTTTTCCGTCGGAAACATGCAATGCTCGATGCGATGGCGATGATTGGCCCGAGGTACCGCCTGCAACGCATCTTCGATGGCGTTGACCGCCATGTCGATCGCTCTGTCACCCATCGCATGGAAGGCTACCTGGTGGCCTGCAGAGTGAAACATGCGGGTCATCCGGTTCAACACCGCTTGATCATGATAGACATAGGAAAGTTTTGCCGCTTCCAGATTCGTATCATACATCAGCATTGTTTTGGGTGCCGGTCCACCGTCCACGGCCAGCTTATACCCCCCTGTCACGAGCATCGGGTTAGTGCTGGATTCGCGCTTGCGAAGAACTTCCTCTGCTTCTTTTTCGTTGCTGACATATTCCATTAGCTGGATTCGCATTGTCAGCCGGTTATCCTTGGCTGCAGCATAATATCCAGCAATCCTCTGGGGGGGGACAATAACATCCTGGCCGCTGGTATAACCTGCAGCCAGGCACCTCAGCTGTCCTCTCTCCACATCCCCGACAAGGCTAGCTGTGTCGAGATCGGAAATTCCCTGAGCCACTCTGTTCACCAAATTTTCGGCCGGATAATGGAATAGCAAGCCATTTGGTTCCATCGTTCCGGCTTTTCTGCCGATCTTCCCCGAATAAGGATCGGCAGAATTGGCCGTTATGCCAGCCAATTCTAGCGCCAAACTGTTGGCAGTCGAATGTTGGCCCGAATTGTGTCTCAATAGAACCGGATTTCGCGGCGCCACTTCATCAAGCTCCCAACGAGTCGGCGTATGTTCCAGTCCTAGGGTAAAGCCCTGGTTTCCTACAATCCACTCACCCGGGTTTGCTGTTTTCGCCCGATCGGCTACCAGTTGCATCAAGGCCGCTTTGGTTGGAGTCAGCGGAAACCTAATATTCAGGAACTGCGGGCGATACTGCATCCCATAAACCATGACATGAACATGGGAGTCCACCAAGCCAGGAGTTACCGTTTTTCCCTTCAAATCGATGATCTCTGTCCGATTGCCTATCCAAGACTTAACTTCTTCGTTGCTGCCGACTTTGACTATTTTGCCATTATTCACGGCCATAGCTTGAGCTACCTTATCTTTGGCGTCCACAGTAATGATGTTCCCATTGAACAATACTATGTCGGCTGCCTCAAACGCCATCGCCACCCGCGGCAATCCATCCAATGCTGACAGAGCTCCAATCCCTAAAGCTGTAGTCTGAATAAATTCTCTGCGCGATATCGTTCTCATCACAAAAACCTCCAATCCCATTTTTTCATGGACAGGTATTTGCCAGTGAGTCATTTTTATTGCGAAGGTATTTATCCGATATTCAAGTAATATTATCGATTTTGTTTCTTCGTTTTCACGTAAATTCCTTCTAAGCTGGCGGCCAAATCCTTCTGCATTTCCTCGCGTACGTGGGAGTATATCGACAGAGTAACGGTCACGTTGAAATGCCCCAGCCTTTCCTGCACAGCCCTTGCCGACCATCCCGCCTGCATCAAGTCCGTTGCGTGAGCGTGGCGAAGGTCATGCATCCGAAATTTCGCCTTAAAATCCTTTGTAGGATTGCCGTCTTTGTCGAGTGTCAACGCTAATGATAAAATGCAAAATCACATTGGCGTTGACACGCAAACGAAGACATATTTTATCAAAGCAGAGTAGCAGATTTCCAAATGGAAAACTTGCTACTCTGCTTTGTTTGAATCATAGTACTACTCGATTCACTGTTCTGCTTTGTGAATGGAAAAACGCAGGGCTTCACCCGGAGGAATCGGTTTACTGAAAATATAGCCCTGCACGAAGTCGCAACCAAATTGCACCAGATTTTTCAGTTGCACCTCGGATTCCACGCCTTCTGCCGTGACCTGCAGACCGATCGTATGCGCCATATCGATGATGGAGCGGACAAAATCCTTTTGTACACGATCCTCCAATATTTTGTCGATGAAAGATTTGTCAATCTTTAGTGTTTCCACCGGCAGATTTCGCAAATAGGTCAGCGAAGAAAAACCTGTGCCAAAGTCGTCGAGGGCGAGTCTTACGCCCATCTCCTTCAATTGGCCGAGTTTTCTTGTACTGTCTTCCAACGAATCGATCAGGACATTCTCGGTAATTTCCACTTCCAGTTGTTTTGGTTGGATGCCTGTCCCTTCGATTGTGAGACGAACCATCTCGACAAAATCCTCTGAAGCCAATTGCCGTGGGGAAATGTTAACCGCGACGTGCAGATTCTCCCTGCCGCTGTCCGCCAACTTACGAGCAAATCGGCAGGCTTCTTCAACCACCCAGGTGCCGATGGGTAAAATCAGTCCGCTATTTTCCGCCAATGGAATAAACCGCGCCGGTGACACCATCCCGTGTTCCGGGCTGTTCCAACGCAGTAAAGCCTCAAACCCAATCACTTTATTGTCACTGAGCGCAATTTGTGGTTGGTAGTGCAGGGTAAGCTCGTTGCGCTCCAAAGCATGCCGCAGGCTTTGCGTCAAAGACCACTTGAAGTAAGCATCTTTAAGCATTTCGGGCTCAAAAAAGCGCCAGCAGTTTCGTCCGGCTGCTTTGGCTGCGTACATGGCACTGTCTGCATTTTTCAGGATTTCTTCGGCGTCGTTTCCATCACCGGGGTAAATTGTCACTCCGACACTGGCCGACATATGGATGCTGCGACCGCCCACTTGGTACTCCCGCTGGGAAGCGCTGACAAGACGATTGGCGATTTGGGCAATCGTTTTCAAGCGGTCTTCACCGAACAGGATTACGATAAACTCATCCCCGCCGACCCGCGCAACAAAAGCTTCCGGGCCTACCGTATCAGCAATCTGGCTGGCAGCCGCTTTGATGACATCGTCGCCGCAGGAGTGGCCAAAACTATCGTTGACTGTTTTTAGATCATCAAGGTCAATATAAAATACGGCGCCCGCTGCCGCTCCCGATCGGGCTTTTCGCATTTCTTCATCTAGGCGGTTATTCAAAAACGCACGGTTGGGCAGATCGGTCAGAGGATCGTGAAGGGCTTGATGATGGGTTTTTTGATGGGCCATTGCGTTTTTTACCGCAATCGTTGCCACCGTGGCCATCTGTTCAAATACGGCAAGTTTCGCCTGGTCGAATACAAAGGGTTCGCCAAACGAGGATAACCCAATGCAGCCCGTAATCTTTCCATTGATGATTAACGGGGCCTGCATTTGCGCAGTCATTGTATCGGTAAATGCGCCCCCCAGCGACCGGGCCAGTTGGCGTAATTGTGGACAACGACCGTTTTGCCGGTTCGCAGGACTTCTCCATAGATTCCCTTTCCGTCAAAGAATGAGGACTTGCCGACCCGTTCCTCATAGCGACCCAAACCACACTGAATGGTGGCATGGCATCCATCCGGCTCAAAAAAAGAAATGAATCCATGCGGAAGATTCATAAAGGCGGCAGCCTGCGTCAGAATATTTTGCAGAGATTTGACAAGATCCAGTTCATTCACCAGGATGGCTGTCATGTCCGCCAGCCGCTGCAACAGATCTTTCTGATACGTGAGTTGCTGCCTGGTTTGTGATTTTTCCAACGCGATGGAAGCCAACCTGCTGAATTGGCGCAAAACTTCCTGATCCTCATTGGTCACCCGGTGGACCTCATCGCGCCAGTTGGCGGTCAGGGCGCCCTGTACTTTTCCGTCAATCAGCAGCGGCACCATGATGACGGTTGTCGAATGGGCAAGATTGGCATCGGTCAAACGAGGGGCATATTGGCGATAGTCTTCTACGAACAGCATTTCACCCGATCTAAATACTTCGCCCAATATTCCGGAGTCTATCGGGCGGGGCGGCAAAAGCATTTCGGGGGCATAGCCGACCGCGTGGCGTACCACAAAATTATTGCCGTGCTCTTCCTGCAAACCGATGGACCCGCCAGGAGCGCCGACTAGACTAATGGCATCCCGCAAAATGATTTTTATCAGTTCATCAAAATCTTCATTGGGATGGGTCAACAGATCGGTTGTAGCCTGATACTGCTTTCCGCGCAAAAACAACTCCTGTTCCTTTTGCCGGCGGAATTCGATTTCTTCGCTAAGTAGCCGATTCGCTTCCAGAAGCGACTCGTTCATGGCTGTCATTTCTTCGTTCATCGCCGTCAGTTCCTGATTGGCGGCTGCAAGCTCCTGCGTGCGCGTATCGACCAGTTCTTGCAGCTTTTGCGTATGAAGATGAAGTTCTTGTTCGATCCGTTTGCGCTCTGTGATATCTTCCATCTGGGAAATGAAATAGAGTGGGTTCCCGTCTTTGTCGCGGACTAGCGACGTGCTTAGCGATATCCATACAATACGTCCGGATTTATGACGATAGCGTTTTTCCAGTTGACAGGTATTGATTTCACCGGCCAGGATCCGGCGGCGAAAATCTGCGGTGGCGTTGATATCATCGGGATAAGTGATGTCGCGTAATGTTTTGGTCATCATTTCTTCCGCTGTATAACCGACATAATCGCACAAAGCCTGGTTGACTTTGATCCAGTGGCCATCCATGGAGACGAGAGCAATGCCGATTGGCGAATATTGGAATGCATTGGAGAACCGGAGTTCGCTCTCGCGCAGTTCCTCTTCGAGAAGTGTTTGTTTTTTGACCATCGTTATTCACCTCGCAATTTGCACAGGAGAATTCACTTTTTCAACTTATTAAGTAGCTTATTCGGTATCATTGTGAATACTCCCTGCAAAGTTCTTTTGAATATTCAGCCTTTTTATTACGATGAGACAATACAGGGGGATATGATCAATCCGGCAAGATTGAGGGAGGAGCGATATTGAAAGTGATTTACAAAATAGATTAAGTCAATATAATGAGATTGTACTGTGTGATAAACTTTAAAAATATCATATTGCTTACCGTCACGCTAAAGGAGGTTTTTGCTTGGCGAAACACGACGAAATCATGAAACAGGTATTTGCACACATGGCTGGGTTTATCGTTGTTGACCATAAAGCCTGCATTGTTTTTGTCGAGGAAAATTATGCGGCGTCGCAGGGGTTTGATCCCCGCCAGGTTGTAGGCCGCTATATCAAGGATGTTATCCCCAACAGCAAACTGCCGACCGTTGTCGAGACAGGCAAGCCAATTTTGGGCGATGTCTTTTACTATGATGGGAAGACCGTGATCTGCAACCGCTTTCCACTGCTGCAGGACGGAGTCCTGATCGGTGCGATGTCGTACCAGGTTTTCGAAGCATCGGACAAACTGTTTGAAGCGATGAAGGAATTGCAGAGTCAACTTGAATATTACAAAGAGAAGATGAAAAAATTCTCTGGCGTACGCTATTCCTTGGGCGACATTGTTGGCTCACACCCGACAACCGTGGCGATTCGTGCGGCAGTGTTGAAAGCGGCAGGCACCAATGCGACGGTTTTGATTCAGGGTGAAACCGGCACTGGCAAAGAGCTGGTTGCCCATGCTCTGCATCAGGAAAGCCGGCGGTCTCCCTATCCGTTTGTAAAGCTGAATTGTGCGGCGATCCCACAAGATCTGATCGAATCGGAGCTGTTTGGCTATGACGAGGGTGCCTTTACCGGGGCGCGCAAAGCTGGTAAAAAGGGCAAGTTCGAAATGGCCGATAAGGGAACGCTGTTTTTGGACGAGGTAAGTCAGTTGACGCTGGCTGCCCAGGCAAAATTGCTGCGCGTATTGCAGGAACGGGAGATCGAACGCGTGGGCGGCGTGAATACGATTCCGGTCAATGTCCGGATTATTGCCGCAACGAATGACAATCTGGAAGACCTGGTAAAACAGGGAACATTTCGCTCGGATTTATTCTACCGATTGAACGTCATCCCGATTAAGGTGGCGCCGCTGCGGGAAAGAAAAACCGATATTCCGCTGCTGGTGGCAAAGTTCGTCGAAAAGTTCGGCGAGCAGGCTGGGTTGGTTGCAGTTACAGTTGCGCCGGAAGCGATGGAGTTGATCATGGAGTATGATTGGCCGGGAAATATCCGCGAGCTTGAACATGCGATCGAAAGAGGCGTCAACTACTGCAATGGCAGTGTGCTTACGCTGGATCATTTTGAATGGTTAGTGCCCAAGCTGCGGAATAAAGCGAAAATGCTGATAGGAAGAAGCATCCATGAAGCAAAAGCCGCAACGGAAAAAGAGCTTATTTTGCAGGCGCTGCAGGTAAGCAAGGGAAATAAAAAGAAGGCGGCGGAACTGCTAAACATCGCCCGTCCGCTACTTTACCAAAAAATGCGCCGGCTCGGGATAACAATATAAGAAACAAAAATAGTGTCAGCCAGGAGAGACAGCGTAAGTGAAAACTTACATTGTCTCTCTTTTGCTTTGCCAGTTGGCCGATGGACGCAGGAACTAAATTTTTTAGCAGAAAGTGTCAGTGTGCGCTTACAAGGTTGGATTGATTTTAGCTGTGCGCCCCGGTCAGCGATGGGCAATGATTGTCGGGAAAAATGTCTTGCAAACTGATTGCAGCCATAAGTAGAAAAGTAGTGAAAATCCAATAAAATCAAATAGTTTGACGAGTGCAGGTTTAATAAAGTTGGTCTTCGTCGGCACCAATCACGCGCGGTCTTATGGCATCTGAGCTACCTGTTTTCGATGGGAGGCAAAACTTGGCATGCGTCTTGCAATACATCCGATTAGTCAGAAAAATAGAATGCTGATTAATGCACAGGAGGATGAAACATGGCAAAACAAAACAAAATCATTATCACGGCAGCCGTTACCGGCGCAACCCACACCCCGAGTTTGAGTCCTTATTTCCCGTCAACACCGGAGCAAATTATTGAAGATGCGGTAAAAGCCCACGAGGCCGGCGCCGCTGTGGTTCATGTCCATGCCCGGGACCCCAAGGATTGCACCCCGACGCCAGATATCGGCATTATGCGCGAGATCGTTGCCGCGATAAAGCAGCGCTGTGATGCGGTTGTTTGCATTACCACCGGCGGCGCGGTGTGGATGTCGTCGGAGCAGCGCCTGGCGCCGGCAGTGGAGTTGCAGCCGGAACTGGCTTCCTGCAACGCCGGCTCGGTAAACTTTGTTTTTTCTGACCTTGCTGCCAAGATAAAAGATCCGAAATTCGACTGGGAGATTCCTTATCTTAAGCGCACGCATGAACTGGTTTTCACCAATACGTTTACCGGTTTGGAATACTACCTGAATACGATGAATGAGCATGGTATCCGTCCTGAGTTTGAAGTGTATGACGTTGGTATGGTCAATAACATTGCCTATATGAAAGAAAAAGGTCTGGTGCGGGAACCAGTTTACTTGCAGTTCGTAATGGGTATCCTGGGCGGTATCCCGGCGACTGTCGAAAACCTGGCTTACTTGGTCAAGACGGCCCGCGAACAAATCGGCGATTTTGTCTGGTCCTGCGCAGCAGCCGGAAAAGCCCAATTTCCCCTTGTTACCGCAGGTCTGGCGATGGGCGGCAATGCCCGGGTCGGTCTGGAAGACAATCTCTATTTGAAACCGGGCATCCTGGCGAAATCGAGCGCTGAACAAGTCATTCAGATAAAAGAAATTGCCGAACGGCTTGGCCTGGAGATTGCCAACTCGGCGGAAGCCAGACAAATTCTCGCACTCAAAGGCATCGACAAAGTAAATTTTTAATAAATTGTTAGTGGAGGCGGTACAGATGAGAACAGCAATTTTAGGCGCAGGCGCACTCGGGATTATCATTGGCGCCAGAATGACCAAGAATGGTCAGCAAGTTGACCTGATTGACTCTTTCAAAGAAAATGTGGATGCTCTCAATGCCAATGGGGCTACAGTTACCGGTTATCTGGAACTACATCAGGCGGTTACGGCATTAACTCCGGAAGAAATGGTCGGCGCCTATGATCTGGTCTTGTTATTGACGAAACAAACCGCAAACGAAACCGCCCTGCCCAAATTGCTGCCGCACCTGCACAAGGACAGCATCGTCTGCACCCTGCAGAATGGGGTTCCCGAAGAATCTGTGGCGGCACTGGTTGGCAGGGAGCGCACCATTGGCGGCGCTGTCGGATTTGGCGCGACATGGCTGAGACCGGGAGTGTCGGAACTTACCTCAACCATGGAGGCCATCGAAAAATTCGCTTTCGAAATTGGTGAGATTGACGGTGAGCTGCGGCCGCGGCTGGAGAAAGTGAAAGAAGTGCTGAGCGCGGCCGGCGGTACAACTATCCTGACCAACCTGATGGGAATTCGCTACACCAAATTGCTGATGAATGCCACATTCAGCGGTATGTCGGCGGCGCTTAACGGAAACTTCAGCGAAGTGCTGGCCAATCCCAAAGCCATGGTTTGCGTTGCGCACATCGCCGACGAGGTAATCAAGGTCTGCCGCGGCCTCGGTTATCGCATGGTGGAGATGCAGGGCGTTGACTTTGAATTCTTGGAACTGAACAGCAAAGCGGATATTCCGTCCAAGATGGATTTTTACAAAAAGGTTTGGGGACGGCATAATAACAGAGCCAGCATGCTGCAGGACCTGGAAAAGGGCAAAAAGACCGAGATCGACTATATCAACGGAGTCGTATGCCGGGGTGGGCAGAAATGCGGGATTGCCACGCCGTTCAATGACAAGGTGGTTGAACTGATCAAGGAAGCGGAATCCAGAGGCGGAGTCAACGACTTTAGCTATCTCGCAAGATTCGACGGCATTATCGCTGAGGCGAAATAACGCGCTAAATGGCGATGTGTTACTAAAAAGAGGAGGGAAAACATGAGTGCTTTAGCTATTGTTGGACTCATTCTTGCTGTTGCGGTACTGATCGTCGGCGCTTACAAGGGACTGGGCGCACTGCCGCTCACCCTGCTGGCGTCACTGGTGGTCATCGTAACCAACGGGATACCCATTTGGGACGGGTATGCCACATCCTACATGAAGGGCTACACCGGGGCCTACATGTCGTTTTTTCTGCTGTTTGCCAGCTCCAGCCTGTATGCCGAACTAATGAATTTTTCCGGCTGCGCCACAACCATCGGCAACAAGTTTATCGACTGGTTTGGCAAAGCGAAAGTCATGCTGGTCAGCACCTTGATCATCAGTTTTCTCACCTATGGCGGTGTGAGCCTGTTTGTCGTAGTTTTTGCAGTGGGACCGATCATGTTCCTGCTGTTCAAGGAAGCCGATCTGCCCCGTCATCTGACCATGGCCTGCCTGATTACCGGTTCGGCCACCTACACGATGACATCCATGCCGGGAACGCCGGCCCTGACTAACGTAATTCCGACCCAGTTTTTGGGGACCACGCTTACGGCAGCCCCGATCATGGGTATCCTCGCCACCATCGCTACTTTTGCTATGTGCATGCTTTATATGAATTATGCGGAGAAAAAGGCCAGAGCTAACGGTGAACACTGGTCCTATCCGGACAAGGCAGACCCCGCATTGTTTGAAGTTAAGGACCGCAGTCTGCTGCCTTCACCGTTTAAAGCGTTTTTACCGATCGTAACCTTGATGTTGATCATTATCGTGGGCAGCCACTTTGTGAAAAACTCGACAATGTTGGCGATTGTTGCCATGTTGATTGGCGCTTTCCTGACCTATGCCTTAAATATGGAAAAATTTAAGGGCAAGAATATGAAAGATATCATCTCCAACGGATTGGACGGTGGAATCAGCGGCATCGGCGGCCTTGCCAGCGTAATCGGCTTTGGCACCGTGGTGCAGAGCTCGGCCGCTTTCGCTGCGATCGTCGCCTGGGTTCTCAGTCTGAAAATGAATCCCTATGTTCAGGGCGTGTTATCCACGATGGTTGTATCGGCTGTCACAGGTTCCTCCTCCGGCGGCCTGCGAATCATGTACACCTCCATGGCGCCGAGTTTTATCAGTTCGGGCGCCGACCTGGAGATTATCCACCGTCTGACGGCTATTTCCGCCGATGCGCTGGACACATTACCGCACTCGCCAGGCTTGTTCCTGATGTTTGCCGTACTAGGCCTTACTCACAGGCAGGCTTATATCCATGTCTTTGCCACCAGTACAATCGTTCCGTTGATTGTCACTGCCGTAGCTACAGGCTATTGCCTGATTTTTCTCTAAAAGTAAAGGAATCATGTGACCCGATAAACAGCAAAAAAGCCGGATTAATCCGGCTTTTTTGGCAAATTAATAGTCTGGAGGTCAAGATTAACAATGTGATTGAAGGTGCAAAGCGGAGGTGAGTGAATTGAGCGCCGAACATAAAACCCTTGTTTTCGAGCAATTTTTTCAAATACTGCCGATTGTGAAGGAATTAATTCGGACAGATACCACAATGGCAGTCTGTGATCGGGAAAAGTATATATTTAG
>CAZFSM010000019.1:0-75035 GCA_964521625.1 uncultured Veillonellaceae bacterium
CCCAAAATGAACCAGGGAAATACTTTGCTGAAACTGAACGTACTGTTGCCGGCGTTCTTTTTGGCGATGAACAGGGCGAGTATCAGCGTGACAGGAATAATCATCAGCGCACGGGTCAGCTTAACAATGGTGGCGAAGTTTCCCGCTTCGTTACTGTATGAATAGCCGGCCGCCACGACCGAAGAGGTATCATTGATGGCAGTTCCGGCCCACATACCGAACCCGATGTCACTCATCCCCCAATAATGCCCCAGGCTGGGAAAGATGAGTACGGCTGCGATATTGAATAAGAAAATTGTCGATAGGGAATAGGCGACATCCTTTTCACTGGCGGAGATGACGGGGGCTGTGGCGGCAATGGCAGAACCGCCGCAAATTGCCGTGCCAACTCCTATTAAAATACTCGTGTTGCCGGACAGTTTGAAATAATGACCGAAGATCCAAGCAGTAAAAAATGCAGCGCCTAAAGTGAACAGGATGATGTACAATGACTGACTGCCCACAGCCACAACCTGAAATAGGTTCATTTCAAACCCGAGCAAAATTATAGAACCCTGGAGTATCTTTTTTGCCGTGAAACTTATTCCTGACTCGCAACAGGCGGGGCGCCGCCATAATGCGAGCAGCATGCCAAGCAGTATGCCGCAGACCGGACCGCCGACCAAGGGGAAAGTGACACCCAGGAACGAGGCGACGACAGCAATGGCAGCTACGAGAAAAACGCCGGACAATATTTGCAACATTGTTTGTAGTGGCAAGGAACTCGCCTCCTTCCTTATATTTGTTATTGTTTGATGATAGCACTTGAAATAAGAACTGTAAAATACTATAATTTTATGAACTAGATAGGTGATTGCCTATGACTATAGGAGGAGACCGGTGAAGTTAAGACATTTGGGCGTTTTTCTGTGTGTATGCGACGAAGGAAATATGACGGCTGCCGCAGAAAAACTTCACATGACGCAGCCGTCGGTGAGTCAGGCGATTGCCGAGCTGGAGAGCTTTTACCGCGTTAAGCTGTTTGAACGCCTGGGGCGCAAACTGTATCTCACGGTGGCCGGTCAGACGCTGGCAACCTATGCCAGGCACATTATCAATCTTAGCCGGGAAGCAGAAGAATCGATGCGTGAAATCCACCGCAAAGGAATTTTGCGGATCGGCGCCAGTACAACGATCGGCGCCAGCATATTAAGCGAGCTTTTGGCTGCATTCGTCGGGGAACATCCCCAGGTAAAACTGCAGACGGTTGTCAACAACACGAAAGAAATTGAAGAACTGTTACTGTTAGATCAGCTTGATATCGGACTGGTAGAAGGGAACGTCGTTTCGCCGGGGGTTTTGGCAAAGCCGTTTATGCAGGAGGAAATGATCCTGGTCTGCGGGGCTGACCATCCTTTGGCGAAAAAACAGTCGGTCAAGCCAATAGATCTTGACGGTCTGGAGTTTGTTGTCCGCGAAGCCGGCAGCGGTACCCGTGAATTGTTTGAATCGGTAATGAACAGCCAGGGGCTGCGCTGGCAGACTTATGGAGTGTATAATAATACTGAAGCGATCAAAAAAGCTGTGACTGCCGGCCTGGCACTGTCGGTCATGTCCGGATTGCTGGTTCGGCGTGAAATTGATGAAGGAGCGCTAGTGGTCGTCGCGATCGAAAATATCCGTTTTCAACGGCAATTCAGTATCGCACATCACAAAAACAAGTTTTTGCAACCAATGGTTCAGCAGTTTATTCAGTTGTGTCTGCAATACGGAAAATATTCGTAAAAAAGGGTTCCGGCATAAAAAAGCGAATTCTAAAATTGCCATAAGAGTAAAAAAATCAGCCAACGAGGCAATGGAGGCAAAGATGGACAGGGAGAATGATGCCGACAAATCCGCTTCCTGGAGGGACGCCGCAGAAAAGGCATTGCTTCGGGGAAAGATTGACGAGGCGTATCTAAATATTGATAAGGCGTTTGTGGCCAGCGGACGTACTGTCGACTTGCTGATGAAAGCAGATTTGCTATGGGCGGCAGGCGACGTAGAAAAGTTCATAGTGTTTATCGAAGACAACATGTACCGGTTTGAGGCCGACCTGAGCCCGCGGGAGCGAAAAGGACGTCTGGACCCGCTGCTGCGTAAAGGTGGTGAATATTTCCTGAAGACCGCCAACGCGCTTTACGAAGCCGACCGGTATCAGGAATGCGCCGAGTTTGCCCAACTGGTATTGACGCAACATGCAGTTTTTGTGTCGGCGAAAAAACATCGCGATTTGTTTGAGTTTGCCTGGAGCAGTTCCTGCGACGCGCTTTTAAAACAGCTCTATGACGACAGACAATATGATCGCTGCATTGCGATCATCGACGACGCTCTCAGCAATTATCGCCAGTTGACGACCTGGGGTCAGCGGAACCGCTACCGCAAACTGCGCGCGTTTGCGTATTTCCGCCAGGGAGACTATGGAAAGGGTCTTTTCGGCTATCTGGCCGTACCCAGTGTGATTATGACGATCTGCCTGCTACTGACGATGGGATTGGGCCTGTATTTAGCGTTTAATGCATTATCAGGCAGCATTTTGACTTCGGTTCGCCAAGTGGCTGCCAAAGTCGAGCCGCCGGCTAAAGGTGTCGAGACAGTCGCTACTCCGGCCAGCAAGGCAACGACAGTATCACGCCGCGCTGAAATCAAAAGCATTAAACTCTTTGAAGCCGATGCAAATATTCCACTGGTTGGCGCACGAAAGTATCAGACGGAGTTTAGTCGCCAGAGCAAACGGATTTTTGTCGAAGTCCTCTATCGCAACCTTAATTTCAGGGTCGCTGACACTACATTACCGTTGGTAATCCAGTATTATGGACCTTCCGGTGCTTTGTTGCAGGAAATTGTCTCTACTTCCAGCCCGAAAAAAGAAATTGAATCGGCGATCACTTCTTTGGGCTGGCGACCGGAAGAGGGGGCTGCCTGGAAGAGCGGTCGCTACATTGTAAAAGTGACGCTGGATGGAGTAGTGCAACCGGACGTGGGTTTCGAAGTGCGATAAATAATCATAATACAGGCAGGTTTATTGTGAAAAGCAATAAACCTGCCTGTATTTTTGCATTTTTGCCTCAATACACAGGAGAAAAGCCATCAACCATAGAATTAAATGAATAATTTAAAAATTCTTCCGTGAGGGGGCCGAAATAGATGGGTGTGCTGGAAGCCGGGGTTATCGGCAAAGTCGCGATTGTCACCGGCGCTACCCGCGGCATTGGTCAAGCGATTGCACTGACGTATGCCGCAGCGGGGATAAAAGTCGCAGTTGTCAGTCGCAGCGCCGTTGACTGTGGGCAAACGGCGCAAGCAATAAAAGAAGCCGGCGGCGAGGCGATGGCTGCGTCATGTGATGTGACGCGGATCGAGGAATTTCGGTTATTGGTCGACCGTGTGGTTGACCACTGGGGCGGGCTGGATATTATGATGAATAATGCCGGTACTGCCATTACCCGCAAGGCGATCGACATATCAGAGGATGAGTGGGACCGGGTCGTGGATCTGGATCTCAAAAGTGTATTCTTTTGCGCCCAGGCTGCAGCTAGGGTTATGATCCCGCGTAAAAGCGGCAAAATCATCAATATTGCTTCGATTTTGGGCCTGGTTGGCGGCAATGGGCTGGTCCCTTACTGCGCTGCCAAAGGCGGGGTGGTGAACCTGACCCGGGCATTGGCCAGTGAATGGGCTCGCTATGGGATTCAGGTCAATTCTTTGTGTCCAGGCTATGTGATCACCGACATCAATCGGGACAAATTGGGCGATGAAAAAATGCAGGCGCCGCTGCTGGCCAAAACGCCAGCCGGTCGGTTGGGGCAGGTGGGAGATATGACGGGAGCCGCATTGTTTTTGGCTTCATCGGCGTCCGATTATATGACCGGCCAGGCGCTGACGGTGGATGGTGGCTGGACGGCTATTTAACCAGGTCGCAGGGGGAAATGCTCATTCGCAAAAGGTGAGGAGGGGCGCTCATGAAAACGGCACGCCAATATATCGACAGTTTACGCCAACGTAAAATTAAAGTGTATTTAAAGGGCCAGCTGTTGGACTCGCAGTCGTTGGTTGACCATCCGTTTATTCGGGGGCATGTGGCCTCTGCGGCATTAACGTTTGAGCTGGCCCACGAGCCGGAGAGCGAAGATCTGATGACGGCCACCTCGCATCTGAATGGCAAAAAAATCAATCGTTTCACCCATATTCATCAAAGTGTCGAAGATTTGATGAAAAAGGTTAAAATGCTACGGATGATTTCGCAGAAGACAGGCACCTGTTATCAGCGCTGTGTTGGTTTTGACGCGATGAATGCGCTTTATAGCGTAACGTTTGAAATGGATGCAGCCTTGAAGACCGATTACCATTCCCGGTTCAAAAAATTCCTGGCCTATGTGCAGGAAAATGACCTGATGATTGCCGGCGCGATGACCGACACCAAGGGAGACCGCTCGCTGAAACCCAGCCAGCAGCCTGACCCCGACATGTACGTGCATGTGGTCGAGCGCAATGAAAAGGGCGTGGTGATTCGCGGCGCCAAGGCGCATATGACCGGCATGGTCAATTCGCACGAGATGCTGATTATGCCGACAGCTGCCCTCACGCAGGAAGACAGGGAGTATGCGATTTCCTGCGCGCTGCCGGTGGATGCGCCCGGCGTCTTTCATGTTTTTGGTCGTCAGACCAATGACGATCGGAAAATGGAAGGCGAAATCGACCAGGGAAACGCGCAGTACGGAATCGTTGGCGGCGAGTGCCTGACGGTGCTGGATAATGTGTTTGTGCCCTGGGAACGGGTTTTCATGTGTGGCGAGACCGACTTTGCCGGTATGCTGGTTGAACGCTTCGCCTGTTACCATCGCCAAAATTACGGCGGCTGCAAGGGTGGCGTATCAGACATCGTCATCGGAGCGGCGGCCACCATGGCCGACTACGGCGGCTATGGCAAAGCGGCCCATGTCAAGGAAAAAATCAATGAAATGATTCATCTGACGGAAACCCTGTACGCCTGTTCGATCGCCTGTTCGGCGGAAGGGAGTCAGACGGCGTCCGGCGCATACTATGTCGATCCGTTGCTGGCTAATGTTGGCAAGCATAATGTGACCCGGCTGATTTATGATATCGACCGCCTGGCGCAGGATATCGGCGGCGGCTTGACGGCGACCCTGCCTTCGGAAGGCGACCTGCGTCACCCGGAAATCGGCCCGTACATCGAAAAATATTTTAAGGGCGTTGCTGGCGTGAGTACCGAAAACCGGTTGCGTATGGCCCGGCTGATTGAAAATATGACCGGCGGCACGGCCCTGGTTGAAAGCATGCACGGCGCAGGCTCGCCACAAGCGCAGAAGGTGATGTATGCGAAACTTGCCAATCTGGAACATAAGAAACGCTGCGCTAAGAAAATTGCCGGTTGCAAACCGGAAACGGAGACGTGCTTGAACGATAAAGAATAAACAGAGCTTGCGAATATAGAACCGGGGTAAAAAAAAGGGGGGCTTTTTATGTCTATTCGTAATCAGATTTTGTTGCCGATCATTTTGGTGGTCCTGTTGCTTGTCGGCGCAGCGGCAGGCGTCTCGATCTATCAATTTAGCGGCTATGTCAATGAAACTGGTCTACAGGCTACAGACGGTTCGCTGAAAGGACTGGCCGCAGAAATCGAACGACGAAAGCAAGATGCCCTGACAACGGGAGCGTTGCTGGCTTCCTATCCGGGCTTTGCTGCCGCCGTTTTCGCGAATGACACTGCGGCTGTTTTAAACATGATGACCCCGTTGGTAAAAGAAGCAAAGTTTGATTTTATGACAGTCACCAATGCCAGCGGCATCGTGGTCGCCCGCGTTCATGAGCCGGCAAAAAGTGGTGACAGTGTCACAAACCAGGCCAATGTCGTTAGTGCGCTAAAAGGGACTGCCGCGGCCTTTGTCGAACCGGGTACGATCGTCAAATTATCGGCCCGAGCCGGTATTCCAATCAAAAATGCCGCCGGGGCAGTGGTTGGCGTAGCGTCAGTCGGTTATAACCTGGACCAGATGGAATTGGTAGATCGGGTCAAAAAACTGTTTGGCGCCGATTTCACAGTATTTCTCGGTGATGAGCGGATTTCAACCACCATCGAACAGAATGGCAAACGAGCTGTCGGAACCAAACTCGATCCGGCCATTGCTAAGATTTTGCTAACTGATGGAAAAGAATTTCACGGCAAAGCGACGATTTTGGCACAACCTTATCTAACTGCCTATATGCCGCTCGCCGGGCCCACTGGTAAACCGATCGGCGTATTATTTTCCGGTCAGTCGGTCAAAGTTGCCGAGGACGCAATTGCCCGCACTCAAATGCTGATTGGCGGCATCAGTCTGATTTTGCTTGTGATCAGTTTGTTCGTGATGTTTTACGTTGTCCGCCGGATTACGCTTCCCCTGGGAATCGCCGTCGATGACTTGGCGCAATTGGGGGCTGGCAACTTTACCGCGTCAGTACCGTCCGAACTGCTAGGGCGCAAGGATGAAATCGGCAAACTGGCCACGGCGATCAATGCCCTGACCCAGAGCATGCGCGGATTGTTGAAGCAGATTGCCCAATCGTCTGATCATGTTGCCTCTTCGGCGGAAGAATTGACCGCCAGTGCGCAACAATCAGCGGAAGCTGCCAATAATGTTGCCCAGTCGATTCAGCAAGTGGCGATGGGCAGTGAGAAACAGGTCGGTGCGGTGAACGAAACTTCGGCCATCGTGGAAGAAATATCGGCAACCATGGAAGAAGTAGCGGCAACTGCCGGCGAGATGGCGACGTTGTCGGAGCAGACAGCCACAGCAGCGCTGCAAGGGAAAACCTCCATCGACAAGGCCGTGACCCAGATGGGTGAAGTAAGCCACGGCTCCAGACAGGCGCAGGTCGCTGCGGAAGAATTGAAGGCGAGCTCGGCTCAGATCGGTGAAATCGTCAATCTGATTTCGACGATCGCTGGACAGACAAACTTGTTGGCGCTAAACGCCGCTATTGAAGCAGCGCGGGCTGGGGAACAGGGACGCGGGTTTGCCGTAGTGGCGGAAGAAGTTCGTAAACTGGCTGAGCAGTCTGAACAAGCAGCTCACCAAATCAAAGGACTGGTCGACAAAAACCACGGCAGTATTGGCAATGTAGTCGGCGCCATTGATGTGGCGATCCGTGATATTTCGCAAGGGGTGGAATTGGTCAACGTGGCCGGCAATAATTTTGCCACGATCAATAGTCAGATCAACCAGGTTACCGAGCAGGTATCCGTCATTGCCAAAGCGGTGAATGAAGCTGCCACCGGCAGTCAGCGCATCGTTTCGTCGATTCGGGAAGTAGAGAATTTGAGTCGCGATGCGGCTGCCGAATCACAGAATGTATCGGCGGCAACCGAGCAGCAATCGGCGTCGATGGAAGAAATCGCCGCGTCAAGTCAGGCATTGGCCAGACTGGCGGAAGATCTGCAGCGGGCTGTCGCAAAGTTCAAGATTTAAGCCTTATGCAGGGAAGCGCCGATCGAGAGGGCGTGGCAGCATGACTCGTCATATTCGGAACCCAATCATTATAGGCGGGGTGGTTTTGCTTTGTTTCATCTGGGCAGGCTTGTATTTCTATGTCCAAAGCGAACGGCGGCAGGCGCTGGACTACGCCGTTCAACAAGCAACCGGCTATTCCCGTGCGTTTGAAGAACATATCGTGAGCACAATTCGCGGCATGGATCAGATCGTCCTGTTTCTGAAATATCAGGTGGAAAAAGACGGCTGGAATCTCGATGTGCCGCAATTGGTTGCCGAAAAGAGATTTGAAGGGCAGCCGTTTGTCCAGTTGGGTGTTGCAAATGCCAACGGCGATGTCGTTGCCAATAATATCGTGCCGTTTGTGAAGGCTAACGTTAGGGACCGAGATCATTTTTTGGCGCATCAGGCGGTTGATACAAAGAAGCTATTTATCAGCAGACCGGTAGTGGCGCGCGTGTCAGGAAAATGGTCGATACAGCTGAGCCGGCGAATCAACAACCCGGATGGCTCTTTTGGCGGCATTGCGTTAAGCTCGATCGACCCATACTACTTGGCGGATTTTTATAAACTGGTGAATTTGGGTAAACAATCCTCGATTTCCCTGATTGGTCGCGATGGGTTTATACGGGTTTGGCAAGTCGACACTACACTTGGCGTCGGTGAAGATTTGCGGCGGAACCCGTTGATGGAAATCGTGGCCGCTGGCGGTTCGGGCACGTATACCATGCAAAGTCCGCTGGACGGGGTCAAACGGATTTACTGTTATCGCGAATTGCCGGAGTATCCACTGCTGGTCGCAGTGGGGGTGTCGGAAGAACAAGTTTTTCGTGAGTTGAACCAACGTCTGGTTGCCTATTATTGGTTTGCCGGTGCGATGAGCGTAGTTGTTTGCTTGTTTGTCGGCGTAGCGCTGTTGATTATTTCCCGCCGCCGGCAAAGTGAGGTTCAGATTGTCCTGCGTGAAATTGCCGAGGTCGCGGTTGATTCGCCTGCGTTGGATGAATTGTACGCGAAAATTCACCAGTCGGTCGGCCGTGTGCTGCCATCGCGAAATTTTTTCGTGGCGTTGTTGGAGCCGGAAACGCAGGAAATTGTTGTGGTATATTGTGTGGACGAAACCAATTCCATCCCGCGGCGGAGACCTTTAGCGAAAGGATTTACCGAGTATATTCTGCGGCAACAACAGGCAGTTTTTCTAACGACTCGAGGCTATGAAGCGTTGAATGAAAGTGGCGAGATTGACGTTCGATTCATGCCGGTCAGTGAATGTCTGGGGGCGCCGCTGCGTTCCTCCAGCGGCGAGATATTCGGCGTGATTGTCATTTTTTCCATTAATGTTACAGGTATGGATAAAAGAGAAGACACCGCCTTGATGGCGACGATCGCCGCACAGGTCTCGTTGGCGATCGAGCGGAAACGGACTGAACAGGAACTGCGATTCAGCCAGGTTCGTTACCGGACAATCATGGAGCAGTCATTCGAAGCCCTGGCGGTGATCGATATCCATACCCAGGAAGTGGTGGAGGTCAATCAGCGGTTTACCGAACTGTTCGGATATTCGTTGCCGCAGGATACACCTCTCTATGTCAGTCGATTTGTCGTCGATTCACAAAGTAATCTGGACCGGTATTATAACAAAACCATCCGGCAGCAGAACGTTTTACCGGCGGAGGTGAGGAATTTCCGCCATAAAAACGGGCTGGATGTATTTGTCGAAAGGGCCGGTACTTTGCTCCACATTGAAGGCAGAGAAATATATGTGGCCAGCATGCGTGATATTACTGCCGAACATTACCGGCAAGCAGCCTTGGCGCGGGATATCGAGGTGGCCAGCCGATTGCAGCTGGGACTGTTGCCCGACCTGCCGGAATCGCCGTTGGTCCGCATTCAGACGATTTACCGTCCGCTGCGTTTTGTCAGTGGCGACTCGTATCATCTGGAATGGTCTAATAGCGGGAAACTGTTGCGCGGTTTTTTGCTTGATGTTTCTGGCCATGGCCTGGCGACAGCGATTCAGACGTCAGCGATCAATGTGCTGCTGCGAGAGGCGTCGAAGTCAAACTTGCCGCTATTGGGCCAGCTGCGACGTATCAACACGCGATCAGAAAAGTACTTCACCGAGGACACTTATGTGGCCATGTTGGGATTTGAACTTGATTTATCAGCAAAAGAACTGCGCTATGTCGGCGCCGGAATCACCCAGTTTTATGCCAACGACAAAAAAATCGAAACTCCGGGCATGTTTGTCGGCATGTGGCGGGATGTCGATTTCACGATGAATGTGTTGCCGATAGAAACCGGCGATAGCTTTTTCTTCCTGACCGATGGATTTACGGACGTCATGGTGCGAGCGGATAATGACAGGTTATGGCCAATAGGCGGAGCTGATTTCGACGCAAGCCTGACCGCATTGCAGCGACTGGCTGATGAGGGTGCGCTGCGTGATGACGCGACGGCGATATGCCTGCACATCAACAAAATGGGGTAAGCCGGTTGAATTTGCTTTGCAGGAGGCCCGATGTGCTCGATGCGAAGTGCGAAAAAGAAGGATTATCGCAATCAGGCTGGAAATTAAACACTATCAATTCTTCACTGCCGCGAGGCAAATTCGAAAGGGGACCCTGTCATGGAGAACAATTGCAGTAATCCCGAACAATTGCTTGTAGAGTATCACTACCGTTATTTTAAACATTTTGTAATTGTTTGTGACTCCCAGCTTCGCGTGACCTGGTGCAACAACGAATTTTTGCGCGTGGGCAATTTTGATAAGATGCCGATTGGTGTTGACATCAATGAGTTTTTATCGAGTGAAGGTCAGCTCAGTCTGCGCGAAATGGACGACAGCCCGGACCGCAATCTGGTGTTGGGCTTTTCGTTTAAGGGAAACACCTCGTCGCATAATTGTATTGTGCTGAAACGCCAGGACCAGCTGATGATCGTGGCGCAGGATACTGTGCAACCGGACCTGGGCACGATGGCGGATATGGGGAAAATCAACAATGAAATGGCGACGCTGACCAGAGAACTTAGTGAAAAGAAAACTGCGCTGGAGAATGCCTATGCCAAGATAAGTGAACTGATTTCTACAGATTACCTGACAGGACTGGCATCGCGCAAATACATTCATGAGTCGTTTATCAAGGCCGCCAGCTTTGCCAAACGTACGGCAACACCACTCACCATCATCATGGCCGATTTGGATTTTTTTAAACAGGTGAATGATACGTTCGGCCATCTCGCAGGCGATAAAGTGCTGATGGCAGTTGCCAGACTGATTCGTAAGATTGCCCGTAATGAGGATTTGGCCGGACGGTTTGGCGGCGAGGAATTTATTATGATTCTGGTCGGTACCGACCAGGCAGGCGGAAAAATATTTGCTGAGCGCTTGCGGCAAAAAACCGAGCAAATGAAAGTGCCGGGCGTGACAACGAAAATTACCATGAGCCTTGGCGTTACCGAGTTCTTGCCTGATGATACGCCCGACACGGCGATCAAGCGGGCGGATGAAGCGATGTATATGGCAAAGCGCGCCGGGCGCAACCAGGTAATTGTGATATAAGCGCTTGATTTTTTTTGCCGATTTGGTTATGAT
Organism: uncultured Veillonellaceae bacterium; assembly: GCA_964521625.1. Lineage (GTDB taxonomy): Bacteria > Bacillota > Negativicutes > UBA1444 > UBA1444 > UBA1444. Next base: position 11,104 of record CAZFSM010000019.1, read on the forward strand.
AATTGCAGTCACGGTGATGCGGGAAACAGTAACCTGAACCGATCCCTAAGGATCGTCAGCGAGCCGGAGAGGGTGGAAGCCCGGCAGATCAGGTGAACGGCATTCCCAAACCACGGGAGGAAACATCCGCTTGCGCGGATCGAGTAAAACCCGTAATAAAAACAAGGTGGACCCGACAAGGGTCAAGCAGGGTGGAACCGCGGGCAAGTAAACCCGTCCCTGCAACGATTTCGTTGCAGAGACGGGTATTTTTATCTGCATTTTTAGCATGAAGGGGGAAAATCAGCATGACATTTCAGGAAATTATTCTTACGCTGCAGAAGTTCTGGGCAAACCAGAATTGCTTGATTCAGCAGCCTTACGACGTGGAGAAAGGCGCAGGCACGATGAATCCGGCGACCTTTTTACGCGCATTGGGCCCGGAACCATGGAACGTGGCCTATGTCGAACCGTCGCGCCGTCCCAACGACGGTCGTTACGGCGACAATCCCAATCGTTTGTTCCAACATCATCAATACCAGGTGATCATGAAGCCGTCACCGCTGAACATCCAGGAACTGTATCTGGAAAGTCTGGCCCAACTAGGTATTAAAGCAGCTGAGCATGATATCCGGTTTGTTGAGGACAACTGGGAGTCGCCAACCCTCGGCGCCTGGGGTCTCGGCTGGGAAGTCTGGCTGGACGGCATGGAAATCACCCAGTTTACCTATTTCCAACAAGTCGGCAGTATCGACGTGAAACCGGTTTCGGTGGAGATCACCTACGGTCTGGAACGGCTGTCGATGTACATCCAGGGCAAGGAAAATGTATTTGATATCGAGTGGGTTGATGGCATAACCTATGGCGATGTATTCCACCGCAATGAAGTGGAGCATTCGCACTACAACTTTGAAATTGCCGATACCGATATGTTATTCCGCCTGTTTGACATGTACGAAAAGGAAGCGACCCGCGTTGTAGATATGGGCTATGTACTGCCAGCCTATGACTATGTGCTGAAATGCTCGCATTCCTTCAACCTGCTGAATTCGCGCGGCGCGATCAGCGTTAGCGAGCGGACGGCGTTTATCGGTCGGGTGCGAAATCTGGCCCGGCTCTGTGCGCAGGGATATCTGGATCAGCGCGAAAAACTAGGATTTCCGCTGCTGAAGGGGGCGAAATAAAATGGCGAAAGATTTATTGTTTGAGATTGGCACCGAAGAGATTCCGGCCCGATTTATGCCGGGTGCGTTGGCTCAGCTGGCGGAAAATGCCGCCAAGTCTTTGAATGAAGCTCGTATTACTTATTCAGAATTAAAAACCTACGGTACGCCTCGCCGCCTGGCGCTGATTGTTATGTCGGTTGCCCAAATGCAGGCAGATCAGGTGACTCGCAAAAAAGGACCGTCAGCCAAGGTCGCTTTTGATGCAGCCGGTCAGCCATCGAAAGCCCTGGAAGGGTTTGCCCGCAGCTCTGGTGTCACGGTTGCTGATCTGGTCAATGAAGAGGGCTACATGTATGCTGTTTTGCAGGAAACTGGCAAGCCGGTGGCTGATTTGTTGCCCGGGTTATTGCTGCAGTTGGTGGAAACGCAAAATTTCCCCAAGAATATGCGCTGGGGCGATCTGGACTTTAAATTTGTCCGGCCGATTCACTGGCTGGTCGCCTTGTACGGGCAGGAAATCGTGCCGATTTCTGTCGCAGGCATCAATGCCGGCAACACAAGCAAAGGGCATCGAATACTCGGTTCCGATCGGATTGAAATTGCCAGCGCCACAGAGTACCCGGATAAAATGAAGCAGAATTTTGTGATTGTGGACCAGGAAGAACGCCGCGAACTGATTCGCCGGCAGGTGGAAGCGATTGCACTGGAACAGGGCGGCACGGCGACGATTGATGACGAACTGCTGGAAGAAGTGCTGTATCTGGTGGAATACCCGACTGCCTTGTGCGGCAGTTTCGACGAAAAGTATCTTGAATTGCCGTCCGAAGCGATCATCACACCGATGCGCGAACACCAGCGATATTTCCCCGTTTTCAGCAAGGATGGCCGCTTGCAGCCGGTGTTTATCACAGTGCGTAACGGCGGAAGCGACCACATCGACAATGTACGTCATGGCAACGAACGGGTGCTGCGGGCCCGGCTGGCCGATGCCCGATTCTTTTTTGAAGAAGACCGCAAACAGCCGCTGATTGACCGGGTCGATAAACTGAAAACCATCGTGTTTCAGGAAGGCCTCGGCACGATGTACGACAAAGTGCAGCGACTACGCAAACTATCGGTGCTGATTGGCACGATGATGGGACTGGATGCTGCGCGGCTGGCGGAAGTCGACCGGGCGGCAGAACTAGCAAAGGCGGACCTGGTCACCGGTATGGTCTGCGAATTTACCGAGCTGCAAGGCGTAATGGGCCGTGAATATGCCAAACTGTCCGGCGAACCCGACGCAGTGGCGGATGCAGTCTTCGAACATTATCTGCCGCGGTTTGCCGGCGATAATCTGCCGCAGACTCCGGCAGGCCGCGCGGTAGCGATTGCCGACAAGATCGACAATATCGTGACCACATTCAGTCGCGGCAAAATCCCGACGGGATCGCAGGACCCCTATGCGTTGCGACGCCAGGCGCTCGGAGTCGTAAACATTCAAATCGATGGCAAATTGTCGCTGTCGACGGTCGATATCGTTTTGGCGGCGCTGGATCTCATTGGAATCCAGGACGAGGAAAAACGGGTACACATCGTCACGGCGATGAATGAATTCTTCAAGCAACGGCTGAACGTGAAAAATGTGCTCGGCGATGCGGGGGTTCGTCACGATGTGATTGAAGCCGTATTAAGCGCCGGCAATAACAATGTATACCAGGTTTGGCTGCGTGCTAACGCAATCATGACGCCAGAGGGCATGTCGGCAATGGAAAAAGCGGTGGAAGGCTTTACGCGGGCGGCAAATCTGGCGAACAAAAGCGAAAAACAGGATGCGGACCAGATCTACGAGAACCTGTTTGAAGTAGCGGAAGAGAAAGCGCTCTACGCAGCCTATCAAAGCGCCAGAAAACGTATCGACGACCTGACAGGCAAGCACGACTATGTCGGCGCTTTGCAAGTGGTTGCGGAAATTTCCGCTCCTGTTGATGCGTTCTTCGCAGCAGTCATGGTCATGGTCGACGATCTGCAAGTCCGCAATAACCGCCTGGCCTTGTTGCGGGCGATTACCGGCCTTACGGCGGGGATCGTTGATTTGAGCAAGATCGTACCGGCGGCGAAAGCGTAAGGCGATCAAACGCCCCCGGCTTTCCATGGAAGGATATATCTTTGAGCAGCTCCTCTTTAGGTTGATGTTGTCGTGGCTGCTCTCAGTGCTGATAGCGCAGCATCAAAATCGAATGATCGGATGCCGACGTCGATTCTGCGAATGTGGGTTGGAAAAGCCGTATTTAATAAATCTTTATTTTCCTCCAACACTTCACTGGCAGCCACGTCACCGGCGGCCAGTAATTCCTCTAGCTTTTCACAGACTTTCCTGAGCTGCTTCCGGTCGACCTTGACCAGGGTCTTGTCCTGCTCCTTTGGCAAATTCCGTTCCAGTTGCGTGATTAGAATTTCCAACGGTTTTTTTAACTCTTCGAGCGCAAGATCAACTGCCTTGCGTGGCTGGCGTTCCCTGATTATGGTTTCGAGATTTTGTGCCAATTGCTGTAACACGGGGGCCCCGATATTCGCGGACCCCCCTTTTAAGTTGTGCGCAATACGCTCTGCAGTGTTCCAGTCATTGACATCCAGCGACTCGACGATTTCATCTACAGTGAATTTCTGCCCATTGACAAACTTGCGCAGCATTGAGAAGTAGAGCGGCTTCTTGCCGAGAACGCGCAGCAGTCCGCCAGCCATATCCAGCCCTTCGATGTCGAGCTGCAAGTCGCCAGCTTTTTTCCTATGCGCTTTTATCGTTGCCGCTTCAATAGTCGCGTGGCGCGGCTTGATCCATTTCAATAGCGTTTTCCATAAGTCTTCGGTTTCAATCGGTTTGGCTATATGGTCGTTCATACCCGCCGCCACGCAGCGATCGCGATCACCCTGCATGGCGTTGGCCGTCATTGCCACCACTGGAAGATCCTTGAACCGTTCTTCCCTGCGGATCGCCAAGGTCGCTGTCAATCCATCCATTACCGGCATTTGCATGTCCATCAGCACGATATCATAATCGGCAGCCATCACTTTGTCCAGTGCCATTTGACCGTTCTCTGCAAGATCGACAATGAAACCGGCATAGCGCAGCAGTTCGGTTGCCAATTCCTGGTTCATCTCATTGTCGTCCACCAGCAATACGCGGGCTCCTTTGATGCCGGCAAGTCGATCAAATGTGTTGCCGGGCATATCTCCGGCGATACGTATGCCATCGACACCGCCTCCCAGAATGAGTATCAGGCTGTTGAACAATGTCGAGGAATTGACCGGTTTAATGAGTATGCCTTCGATTCCCGCTTCCTCAATACTTTTAATGACTTCCTCGCGGTTGTGCGCCGTCACCATCATTATGTGCGGACTCCGGCGAAGCGGAAGCTCCCGTAACCGCTTGGACGTCTCGATACCACCCATGCCCGGCATCTGCCAGTCGAGAAAAACAATCTCATAAGTCACACCCTGGGTCTCGGCACGATTCACAGCTTTGATTGCCGATGCGCCTGACGCGGCCTGGTCGACCTTGAATCCCATGCTGCCGAGCAAGTCTCCCAGCACCAGACGGGCATTCTCATTGTCATCCACGACCAATACGCGTTTACCCTGCCAATCGTCCGACAACGGCATCTTGTTCTTTTTGTCGATGCCTTTGCCGAGGCGCGCCGTGAACCAGAAGGTGCTGCCCTTATCGGGTTCGCTTTCTACACCAACTTCTCCGCCCATCAATTCGGCCAGCTGTTTGGCTATGACCAGTCCGAGTCCGGTGCCTCCAAACTTGCGAGTGGTCGAGGCATCGGCCTGCGAAAAGCTCTGAAATAACAGTCCCATTTGTTCCTGCGTCAGGCCGATGCCTGTATCGCTTACGGCGCAGTAAATCAGTACATCATTGTCGGTTTGCTCTTTGAGACGTATGGAAATGTCGATCTCTCCCTGCTGCGTGAACTTGACGGCGTTGTTGCTGTAGTTGATAAGAATCTGACCCAGTCGTAGTGGATCGCCAATTAAATGGAGCGGCACTTTCTCATCTACGTTGAAAACCAACTCCAGCCCTTTGGCAGAGGCTTTTTCGGCAATCAAATTAGCCACATTGTCGAGCACCTCCTCCAACATGAACTCGGTATTTTCAATCGACAATTTGCCTGCCTCAATTTTTGAGAGGTCGAGAATATCGTTGATTATGCTGAGCAGATGTTTGCCGGAACTTTGAATGTTCTTGATGTACTCCCGCTGGCGCTGTGACAGTTCGGTCTTCAGCGCCAAATAGGACATGCCGATAATTGCGTTCATTGGCGTTCGGATTTCGTGGCTCATACTGGAAAGAAAATCTGATTTGGCGAGGTTGGCTTTTTCCGCTGTAGCTTTGGCATAGGTTAGTTCGATATTCTTTTCCTGCAACACCTGATCCAGTCGTTTGCGTTCAGTCACGTCGCGCGCGGCGGCGAACACGCCTTGCAGTTTTCTGTCCCGATCATATAAGGTAGTCGCATTGAGGGATACCACCGTTTCCTTGCCATCTCTTGCACGCGCGGTGAGTTCGTAGTCGTTAACCTTCTTGTCGTTTAGAACCTTTTTAATACTGGCTTCAGCCTGATCAGGATCAGTGAAATAATTCTTGAACGGTGCGCCAATCAGTTCGTCACGCGTGCACCCTGTTAACGCTTCCATTTGTTTGTTGACGTCGGTGATAATACCGGACGGATCGGTAGTCATCAGCGCATCAACGTTAGATTCGAACAGAGAGCGTGTATAAAATTGATGGTCTCGGAGACGCTGGCTGAGCAGCTTTTGTTCTTCCTCGACCTGCTTGCGCGCGGTGTTGTCCGTACCGATCAACAGATACCCGATAATGGCATCCAGATCGTCTCGTAGCGCCGTGACTGACACGACCGCCGGGAAGCGGCTCCCGTCCTTGCGAATGTAGGTTAACTCATAAATGTCCTCAATCCCGCGCGAAGCCTTAAATACCAACGCCTCAAAACCCGGCGTAATCGGGGTTTCCAGTTCGACGCTCAAGGTTTTGGCGCGAGCTATCACTTCCTGTGGATCGGAAATGTCGGCGGGTGTGATCTTGTTCATTACTTCGGCGGCAGTATAACCCAGCATACGTTCCGCGCCGACGTTGAATATCTGAATAACGCCATTTGCATCAGTGGCGATGCTTGAAAAATTGGCGCTATTGAAAATCGCGCTTTGCAAGGCTCCCGCCTTGACCAACGCCTCTTCCGCCTGCTTGCGCGCGGTGTTGTCCGTGCCGATCAGCAGATAACCGATAATGGCATCCAGATCGTCTCGAAGCGCCGTGACCGACACGACCGCCGGGAATCGGCTCCCATCCTTGCGGATGTAGGTTAATTCATAGATGTCCTCAATCCCGCGCGAAGCCTTGAATACCAAGGCCTCAAAACCCGGCGTAATTGGGGTTTCCAGTTCGACGCTCAAGGCCTTGGCGCGAGCTATCACTTCCTGTGGATCGGAAATGTCGGCGGGTGTGATCTTGTTCATTACTTCGGCGGCAGTATAACCCAGCATACGTTCCGCGCCGACGTTGAAGATCTGAATGACACCTTTCGCATCGGTGGCGATACTTGAGAAATTGGCGCTATTGAAAATCGCACTTTGCAGGGCATCTGCCTTGAGCAGTACCTCGTCTGCCTCTGTTCGACATACATCCACGATCTTCGATTCCAGGTTTAAGCATTCGAATAACGCATTTTTATGTTCCATTTTCTTGTCTCCCCTCTAATACGCTATGAGTGCTCACATGCAACGTCAGAAACCAATTTGGAAATGCATTGCGCCATTTATAGCATACGCTATGTTCGCGATTATAGCATTAGAACAGTAAAACAACGTTTACCTACAAAAACGAGGATGTTTTATTACAATCCAATATTCCACGTGAAAGGATTTTTGGCGTAAGTTATGTGGATTTCAGGTGAATGTGTTTTGACCGACGCCGGGGTGTTCCTGACGCCGGTTTTTTTATGACTGTTGCTTAAAAGAAGAATATTTTATTGTTAATATAGTATATGCTATATTGGCAAATACGCGTTATATATGATATCATAATTACAAAATGGCAAGGGGGCAAAAATATGGCAGAAGCAAAATCGGCGGACGACCTGGTATTGTGGTTCGAGCAAATATGTCGGGAAGATGTGGCGCTGGTCGGCGGCAAGTCGGCTTCACTCGGAGAAATGACGGCACGGACAGGGGTGCCGGTGCCATATGGCTTTGCCACGACTGCCCATGCTTACCGCGTTTTTTTATCGGAAACAGGTCTGGATAAAAAAATCGCCCTGATTCTGCAAGACCTCAATGATGTGGAAGATGGCCGGCAACTGCGGGCGATCAGCGCGAAAGTTCGCCAGGCGATTGTTGATGAAAAACTGCCGGCTGCGTTTGAAGCGGCGATTCGCAAAGCCTATGCCGAACTGGCGGAAAAGGCCGGCGAAACGGAGCCCTTTGTCGCCGTGCGATCCAGTGCAACCGCCGAAGATTTGCCGGATGCCAGTTTCGCAGGGCAACAGGAAAGCTACCTGAATGTGCGTGGCGCCGATGAAGTGCTGGAACGCGTCAAAGAATGTTACGCATCGATGTTTACCGACCGGGCGGTGTACTATCGGACCAAGAAAAACTTCAGTCACATTGATGTAGCCTTGAGTGCGGTTGTCCAGATGATGGTGTTTTCCAAAGTTTCCGGTGTTATGTTCACTGTCAATGTGATCAACGGTAATACTGACAATATTTTAATTGAAGGCTCCTGGGGTTTGGGCGAATATATTGTCCAGGGGACGGTGACGCCCGACTTGTTTTGGGTAAGCAAACAGGATTTAGCGATAGTGGAGAGTACGGTAAACGATAAGCCGATCCAATTGCGACGACGGCCCGGCGGCGGTGTGGTGGAGCAGGAAGTGCCTGTCGAGTTGCGCACGGTTCCGGTGTTGACGGATGACCAAATCCAGCAACTCGCCCGCTATGCATTGGATATTGAAAAACACTATGGTTGCTATATGGATATGGAGTGGGCGCTGGATGAGCGGACCGAAAAAATGTGGATTTTGCAAGCCCGGCCGGAAACCGTATGGTCTAACAAACTTAAATCTGTGCAGCAGAAGAGCCAAGCTAAACCTGAGCAGCAAGAAAAAGAGGGGGTTGTGTCAATGATAAGGGAAGCAGAAGCAGCGCCGATGATGGAAAGAACAGTTCTGGTTAAAGGATTGCCGGCAAGCCCGGGGCGTGTCAGCGGCATTGCCCACGTGATCCTGTCGCCGAACTTGATTGATAATTTTAAGGAAGGGGAAATCCTGGTTACCGAAATGACAGCGCCCGACTGGGTGCCGGCGATGAAGCGGGCAAAAGCGATTGTCACCGATTCAGGCGGCATGACCTGCCATGCGTCGATTGTCAGCCGGGAACTAGGGATTCCCTGCGTTGTAGGAACCAAAAGCCGGGGAACGTCGGCGACTACAAAAATTAAAAGCGGCATGCAAATCACAGTCGATGCAACGAATGGGATCATCTATGACGGTGTGATCAGTGACCTGATTGCCCAACCACGTCCCGCCGAAGCGGGGCCTGGTTTTGCTGTCGAGACGTTCCCGGTGACCGGTACTAAGATTTATATGAACCTGGGCGACCCCGATCTGGCCCAGCGCTATGCGCCACTACCCAGCGATGGGATCGGCCTGATGCGGGAAGAGTTTATCTGGACGACCTTTATTCATGAACATCCCATGTACCTGATTGAAATGAATCAACCGGACCGGGTGGTCAATGTGCTGGCTGAGGCCTTCCGTAAGGTGGCGCAGGCAATGGCGCCGAGGCCGGTTACCTTGCGTTTTAGCGATTTTAAATCGAGTGAGTACCGCGACCTGAAAGGCGGCGACAAATATGAACCGGCCGAGCCGAGTTCGCTTCTTGGTTGGCGAGGGGCATCGCGTTACTACGATCCCAAGTATATCGAAGCGTTCCGCCTGGAGCTGCGTGCCGTGAAAAAAGTGCGCGAAGAATATGGCTTCAATAATTTGCATGTAATGATTCCGTTCTGTCGCACAGTGGAAGAAGCGGCGAAAGTGACGGCGCTGATGGCAGAAGAAGGACTGCAGCGCAGCGCTGATTTCAAAGTCTGGCTGATGGCGGAGATTCCTTCCAATATCATTTTGGCCGACCAGTTCAACCAATATGTCGATGGCTATTCGATTGGATCCAATGATCTGACGATGTTGATCCTGGGCTGCGACCGCGACAATGACAGCGTGGCGAAGATTTTTGATGAACGCAATCTGGCTGTTAAGCGGGCAATTCGACATTTAATTGAAGTGGCCCATCGCGATGGAAAAACGGTTTCGATCTGCGGACAGGCGCCGAGTGTATATCCGGATTTCACAGAATTCCTGGTTCGCAGCGGCATTGATTCGATTTCGGTCAATCCGGATGCCGTAAAGTCGACAAAACACTGGGTGGCGCAAATTGAACAAAGAATAATTTTGGAGAAAGTAACTGGCAGGGGAATGGCAGAAAAGGGCGAATATACTTGGTAGCCTAATTGCGACGAACTCGAGAGGGGTGTTTTTCATTCTACTGACGCCTCGACAGGAAAAAATTATTGATATGGTCAAGGAAGGCGGCCCATTGACCGGCGAACATCTTGCAGAACGGCTGGGGGTAAGTAGGGCTGCATTGCGCCCTGATCTGGCGATTCTCATCATGTCCGGCGTACTTGACGCAAGGCCGAAAGTCGGATATTATTACACAGGCAAGGGCGCTTTTAGCATGTTGACTGAGGAAATTGCCCGCTATCGCGTGCGGGATATTCAGTCGGTTCCCGTTGTCGTTTCGACGACGACCAGCGCTTATGATACCATCGTTACAATGTTTCTCGAAGATGTCGGTTCAGTTTTTGTCGTCGAACCCGGTGGCATCTTACGGGGAGTTGTTTCTCGGAAAGATTTGCTCAAAGCGGCGATGGGAAGTCGTGATCTGCAAAAAATTCCGGTGAAGGTATTAATGACGGGAATGTCGAAAATGATTATGACCGATCCTGAAGAGCAGGTTTTGGCTGCGGCGAAAAAAATGGTGGACGGCGAAATTGATAGTCTGCCTGTTGTGCGACCGTTGGGGCCGGTAATGGAAAAAGCTTTTGAAGTGGTTGGTCGTGTAACGAAAACAAACATCACCCGTTTGCTTGTCGAAATGGGACAGGGAAAAAGGAGGTAACCGTCATAGCCAGTTTGCCTATCATTTACGCATTATCCGACTCCATCGGCGAGACGGCGGAAATGGTCGCCCGCGCTACCGCCAGTCAGTTCGATTCGGGCAAATTCGATATTGTCCGGATTCCTTACATCACGTCCAGTGTGCAAATCAAGGAAACATTGCGTGAAGCTTCCAAACATACCTGCATCATTTGCCACACGTTGGTGTCGCCTGAGCTGCGGGAATCCTTACTGGAAGAAGCAAAAAAATATAATTTACTGACGGTGGACATTATGGGCCCGATGATCCGGGCGATCCAGGAAGTGTCTGATTTGACGCCCAAATTGAAACCAGGACTGATTCACATGCTGGATCAGGACTATTTTAAACGGGTGGAAGCCGTCGAATTCGCAGTAAAATATGATGACGGTAAAAATCCTTGGGGTCTGTTGAAAGCGGACCTGATTTTGGTCGGGGTTTCCCGTACGTCAAAAACACCGCTCAGTATGTATCTGGCGCACAAAAAAATCAAGGTGGCCAATGTACCTTTGGTTCCAGAAGTTCCACCACCGGATGAGTTGTTTCAGGTTTCGCCGCAAAAAATTGTCGGCTTGGTTATCGACTCCAGCAAGCTGAATGAAATCCGGGCTGAACGCCTGAAAATCATGCGCTTGCCACCGGACGCCAATTATGCGACGTTGAACCGGATTGGCGATGAGCTGGAATATGCGATGAAAATCATGGAACGAATCGGCTGCCCGGTCATTGATGTTTCGCACAAGGCGATTGAAGAAACAGCCAACACCATCATGGAAATCGTGTTCAAGAACAATCGCTAGATTATTTGCGAAAAAAGCATGACAAAATCCCGGCCTTTACGGCCGGGATTTTTAACTGCTGTTAATTATTTACCGTATTTAATTATTGACGAATTCTTTGGTTTCCACGTTGTATTTGACGCTGTCGGAAGAAACGGTAGCCAGTCCGGGCTGGATCACTTTCACGTTGCCTTTGAACAGGGCTATTTTGCTCTTCCAGTTATAGTCGACTTTGTCTGCAGTGATCTGTAGATCTGTGCGCTGAAAATCGGCGCCGCCTTCGATCATGGCAATATCTTTGCCGAACACGACATAGGCGGATTCACCTTTAAAGGTGACATCATATTGCTTTAGCAACCAACCGCCGGTTCCCCAAAATTCCAGGGTGGACAGCTTGACCTGGGCTTTTTCGCCGGAGATAAAGCCGTTTTCCACGTTGATGACAATGTTGCCGCTGATGACATATTGGCCAGTCTCAATATCGAAATATTGTTTGTCGGCACGAAAATATTTGTTGTTGACTGCCGCGAAACTGGTCGATGCAAAAGACAGCAAAACCAGTGCGACAACCAGTGCAATTCGGTATTTTTTCATTTCAGTTTTCCTCGCTTTCTTGATAATAGATATATTATACCAAATTTTCGACAGTTGCGTTTTTGGCAAAAAGCTAAATCAAATAGAAGGATAGTTAAGAAATATAGCGAATTAATATCAGCACTATGATAAAATATTCACTTCCAGATGATTTTGTCGAAAAGTTGCGGTCACAGGCTGACATCGTATCGGTGATATCCGAATATGTTCCGCTGAAAAAAAAAGGCCGGAATTTTTGGGGCTGTTGCCCGTTTCACCAGGAAAAAACTCCTTCGTTTTCTGTCGCGCAGGAAAAAAGTTTTTTTTACTGCTACGGCTGCCAAGCAGGCGGCGATGTGTTTCGGTTTCTAATGCGGGTGGAAAGCATCGGTTTTGTTGATTCGGTAAAATTGCTGGCGCAAAAACTGGGCGTTCCCGTACCGGAAAAAGAACAGTCTGACGCAGAACGCGCCCGGGAACGGGAACGCGAAGAAATACTGCAAGCCAATGAGTTGGCCCGGGATTTTTTTCAGGCGTGTATGTCCCAATCGGCATTGGGGATCAATGCGTTGGCATATCTGTCGAATCGCGGGCTTTCGGTTGATCAGGCGCAAGGGTTTGGCCTTGGATTTGCGCCGGACGCTTGGGATAAATGTTCTACTGCATTGCAAAAACGCGGTGTTTCACCAGATATCCTTTCCAAGGCGGGGCTGGCAATTCCGCGACCGCAAACCGGCGTGTACGATCGTTTTCGTAACCGGATTATGTTTCCGATTGAAGATATCCGGGGACGAGTGATCGGGTTTGGCGGGCGCGTCATGGATGACACCCAGCCTAAATACCTTAACAGCCCAGAAACCCCTGTGTTCAACAAACGCAAGGTTTTGTTCAATATTTCTCGGGCCTATCGCGCGATCAAGGAAGCAGGGGTTGCTGTGGTCGTGGAAGGCTATATGGACGCCATTGCGCTGTCCAGCAACGGGATACTCAATGTCGTTGCGTCTCTCGGCACGGCGTTTACGCCTGAACAGGCCAGAATGCTGCTGCATTATGCGCCGGAAATCGTGTTTGCCTATGACAGTGATTCGGCGGGTCAAAATGCCACCTTGCGGGCATTGTCAATTGTTCGGACCAGCGGTGCGGTGGTGAAGATCGCTTCGTTCCCGGATGGTAAAGATCCGGACGAAGTGCTCCGCAAACATGGGGTTGCACTGGTGAGGGAACGAATCGCCAGCGCGGCTGGTTTGCTGGATTTTCAAATGGAACAGGCAATCGCCGGAATCGATTATTCCGACCTTGCCGGCAAAGTTTCAGTAGTTGGAAGGGCCGTTCCCTATTTGGCATTGGCTGACAATTTGGTGGAAGTCGATACGCATATTGCGCGATTGGCTGAAAAATTGGCAATTGATGAAAACTCAATCCGTGGTGAATTGCGCCGGCAGCGTGGACAAAAAGACCCGCAACGGCCGGTTGCAATGCAGGTGAAACGCAGTGCCGACTCTAAGCTGGCTATTGCGGAAGAAACTGTTCTATGGCAGGCGTTTGAACAACCGGGTCGGTTTAATCTGATTCAATCAAGCCTCTCCCCAGAGTTGTTTCAACCCGGGCCGGGCCGGAAGTTGGCAGAGGCAATCTGGCGGAGTTATGCCGCCGGCAATACGCCTCGTCCGGAAGATTTGCTGCAAATTATGGATGAAGATGCGGTGAAATATTTATCCCGACTTACGTTGGATGAAGGACAGGGACCGGAAAAAGATCAGGCATTGGATGATTGCATCCGGATTATCTTGTTGGCCCGTTTAAATGAGGAATATGAGTCGCATCGGTTGCAAGCGGATGAAATGTTACGCCGGGGAGATTTGGATTATGTGCAGGAATTAATGAATGCACAGCGAATACTTACAAAAATTAGTGATTTATCAAAATCGCAAGGGTAAAATATTTTGTTTTACAGCCGGAGGGAGTAGGGTTTGGGAATGATCGACAAGAAAAAGCTCATCAGTGACAAGGTGGATGAGCTGACAAAGAAAGCAGCACAAACGAATGGAATGCTTGCGCATGTGGAAATCATGGATTCGTTTCAGAATGATGATATTTCACCGGAAGAGATTGAAGACGTTTATGAGCTGTTGGCAAAAAAGCATATCGAAATTGTCGATGAAATACCAGATCCCGATGTGTTGGATGTAGCGGCGCCAGGAGATGCGGAGCCGGTTGTCGAAGAAGCGGATCTTGAACAGGTGATCCCAGAGGGGGTCAGTATTGACGATCCGGTACGGATGTATCTGAAAGAAATTGGCCGCGTATCGCTGCTGTCGGCAGTTGACGAAACCAAGCTGGCCCGCCGTATGGATAAAGGCAATGAAGCACAACAACTTTTGGAGTTGTTGAATGATGAAGAACCGTCTGCACTTGTCGGTTCGTTGCCAATGAATGAGCGGCTGGCGTTGTCGTCTCAGTTGCTGTCATTTGAAGAATATGTGACAAAAATCCGTTCCACCAGTGAAATGCTGAAGCTACTGCGTGAAATTGCCGCGACTATGGATCAGAAGATTCCTGTCGGTTTATATCAAGCTGCTATCGCAGAATTGACCAAGGAAGAAGTTCGTTCCTTACAAAACCACCTGTCTGCAGCGGGAGTCGAGACGGTTGAAGGCGAGGCGCCGCAGGGGTTGTTTGGCGCACCAGTGCTAACAGGAATTCCGCGACTGGAAATGACCGGGTCGGTGGAAACTGTTGACGTATTGCGCGTTTTGGTTGCATTGGGTAGGCAACAGAGCAATCTGGTTACAACCGAACAGTTAAACCTGGCACTGAAGCCCAATGACCCATCGACGGTCCGTCTGTCGGAAGGATCGCATATTACCAAAGTCTGTACGGGGCTGGAAGCCGAAGCTGTGCAGCTAATTGAAGGCGGAAATCTGGCGCTGTCTTACTCTTTGCTACGGGGGTTGCCAACAACTGATGTTCAGGCCGATGAATTGGTTCAGCGGATTCGCAATGCCGCCAAACTCACGCTGGAACTGGGCGACCGGGCAAAACGAAGTCTTTCTGAGGCCAATCTGCGTTTGGTTGTCAGTATCGCCAAACGGTATGTCGGTAGAGGAATGTTGTTCCTTGACCTGATTCAGGAGGGGAACCTGGGCCTGATTAAGGCGGTTGAGAAGTTTGATTATACCAAAGGCTATAAATTCAGCACTTATGCCACATGGTGGATTCGCCAGGCGATTACCCGCGCGATCGCTGATCAGGCAAGGACGATCCGGATTCCGGTGCACATGGTGGAAACGATCAATAAACTGATTCGGGTTTCCCGCCAATTGTTGCAGGAACTGGGCCGTGAACCAGCACCGGATGAGATTGCCAAAGTCATGGATATTACCGTGGAGCGGGTTCGTGAAATCATGAAGATCGCCCAGGAACCGGTATCCTTGGAGACGCCGATCGGCGAGGAAGAAGATTCTCATCTGGGAGATTTTATTGAAGATGCCGATGCCCAGGCGCCAGCCGATGCAGCTTCATTCATGGTACTCAAGGAGCAGCTGGAAGAAGTGTTGGAAACCCTGACGCCGCGCGAAAAAAAGGTGCTTCGGTTGCGGTTCGGACTCGATGACGGCAGGGCCAGAACCCTGGAGGAAGTCGGCCACCATTTCCAGGTCACGCGGGAGCGGATTCGGCAAATTGAAGCGAAAGCATTGCGCAAATTGCGACACCCCAGTCGCAGCAAAAAACTAAAAGATTTCCTGGAATAAAAAATAATTCAAAAAAGCCCTTGACGAGCCTAGGTTCGGTATATTACAATAAATGACGTTGACAACATTCCTCGATAGCTCAATGGTAGAGCACGCGGCTGTTAACCGCGGGGTTGTAGGTTCGAGTCCTACTCGAGGAGCCATTCTAAAAATAGGCAGGCTTTCTTCGGAAAACCTGTTTTGTGTCTCCGGGGCCTATAGCTCAGCGGTAGAGCCGCCGGCTCATAACCGGCTGGTCCCTGGTTCGATCCCAGGTGGGCCCACCACATTCATCCGGCCCGTTGGTCAAGCGGTTAAGACACCGCCCTTTCACGGCGGTATCGGGGGTTCGATTCCCCCACGGGTCACCAGCACTTCAAGTCCGGGATTTTTCCCGGACTTTTTATTTTGAGCAGGGGCCAGACCGGCTGTTGTAGAATCAAATACGTAATTGATTTTGGATGGTGAAACTGGAATGTTGCTTGACGCCCGACTCCGTACAGTTGCCGGCTTGATTGGAAATTATCGCAGAGTGGCCGATATTGGTTCGGACCATGCTTATCTGCCGGTATGGCTGATATTGCAGGATAAAGCTGATTTCGCAGTGGCAGGCGAGATTCAGCCCGGCCCGCTGGAAGCGGCCAGTCGGACAGTCGGCGAAGCGGCTCTTGGAGATAGTGTTGCAGTGCGGCTGGGCGACGGACTGGCGGTGCTGCAACCAGGCGAAGTAGAGACAGTCGTGATTGCCGGGGTGGGCGGAAAAGTTATTCGCGGTATTTTGGCGCGCTCACCGGAAATCGTTCAACGATTGTCGCGGATTGTCTGCCAGCCAATGACGGGGGCCGCGGGGCTACGTCGCTGGCTGCAGGAGAACGGTTGGATGATTGTTGCCGAAGAACTGGTCTGCGACGAGGGGCGACTGTATGAGGTGTTGGCGGCAGAACCAGGCCTGTCCGAACCGTCGGCAGAATTGCTGCAGGAAGTCGGGCCGCTGCTTTGGCAACAGCGTCACCCATTGTTGGCAGCGCAGCTTGACCGTTTGATTGAACAATATCGAAGCCGGGTTCAATCCATGCAATATTCTCACTCAATGAGCGTAACAGAGCAAAGGATTGCCTGGGAACAAAAAATTCAGGCATTGGAGGCGATGAAAGCATGTCTGTGAACTGCGACGGCATTGCGGCGGCGATTGAAAAACTGGCACCCCTGGCATTGGCTGAACCCTGGGATAATGTCGGCCTGTTGGTTGGCAGGGGTGATCAGCCGGCTAGCTTGGTTTTATTGACCGTTGATGTAACCCCGCCGGTAATCGAAGAGGCAATAGAATTTGGCGCAGCCATGATTGTCAGTCACCATCCGTTCCCGTTCCAGCCGTTTCGGCAGATCCGAACGGATAGCGTAAACGGCGCCATGTTGTCGCAACTGATGAAGCATGAAATTGCGGTCTACGCAGCTCATACCAATCTGGACCGGGCCGAAGGCGGCGTCAACGATGCGCTGGCCAACAAACTGGGTTTGACTGCTACGGCGCCGTTAGTGCCGTATATGGAGCCGCTGGTTAAGATTGTTGTCTTTGTGCCCGAAGACCATGAAACAATGGTATGGCAGGCAATGAGCGGGGCTGGCGCAGGTCATGTCGGTAACTATAGTGGCTGCTCCTTTCGGACAAAGGGCGTGGGGACCTTTATACCGCAGGCGGGTAGCCGTCCGTTTATCGGCCAGGCGCAGCAATTGTCCTCGGTTGTTGAAGTCCGGCTGGAAACGATAGTTCCGGCAGCGCTGTCGGCAAAGATTGTTCAGGCGATGATTGCGGCTCATCCTTATGAAGAAGTGGCCTATGATGTATTTGCATTGCAAAATCAGCGTCCACAGGGTGGTTTAGGGAGAATCGGCCAGCTACCAACGACGATTTCTCTGGCAGAATTTGCTGCTGCAGTAAAAACGGCGCTCGGTTTGGATGGCGTAAGGGTGTATGGCGACATGGACACTCAGGTTCATAAGATCGCTGTCTGCGGCGGCTCCGGCATGGATTGCGCAGCCCCGGCGCGTAGCGCTGGCGCAGCGGTTCTGGTGACGGCTGATATTCGTTATCACGAGGCTCAGGATGCATTGGCGAAAGATCTGTGTCTGATTGACGCCGGGCACTTTGCGACAGAATATCCCGTATTGGCGGCATTGCAAACTTATTTGCAAAATCAGGCAGAGCAGCAAAACTGGCGCAGCCGGTTTGAAATCGCGCGAAGGCAGGGGCCGGTTTTCCGGCAATGCTGAGTTGTTGCGTTAAATTTAGCGCCGAGATGCTTCCATTTTTCTGAAAAACGTGTATAATGAAGATATAAATATTTGATAATTCTTTTCAGTTATGGGGGCGCGGTGCATCATGGAAAATGAGCTTTCATTGGATTCTGTTGAAGAACAGCAAGAGATGAAAATCACCGGACTTAGCGGCTCTCGCGCACAACGTACACGAATGCTGCAGATGGGTTTTACACCCGGTACGCGAGTTCGGATCGTGCGGCGGGCGCCGATGAATGACCCGGTTGAAATCAAGGTCCGTGGAACCAGTATCTTGCTCAGACGGGATGAATGTCAGAATATCAAGGTGGCCGAGGCGGAGTGAGTGAGCAAAGCAGTCGACCAGTAACGGTTGCGATTATCGGCAATCCGAATGTTGGCAAAAGTGTCTTGTTTAATGCCATCACCGGTGCGAGTCAAACGATTGGCAATTGGTGCGGCAAAACAACGGATATCTGTACATTGGCTGTTCATTACGAAAACCGGGAGCTGCATTTTACAGACTTGCCCGGAATATATGGGTTTGGTGGTCATTCGCCGGAAGAAATTCTGGTGAATGATTTTTTGCGTGACGAACCGCCTGACGTGGTGATGGTGATATTGGACGCGATGAATCTGGAGCGGAGCCTATATCTGCTACTGGAATCATTGGAACGCTATCGTAAGGTCATGGTAGTTCTGAACAAACTGGATATGGCGCAGGAGCGGGAAGTCGCCGTTTACCACGATCGTCTGGAGCTGGAGCTACAAGTGCCGGTTTTGCCGGAAATGGTCAAGGGACGGCTTAATACCCAGGAATTGTTCGCGACAGTACTGGCGATGGCTGATTCCACCACGCCGCTGCGTTCTTACGCGATTCGTTACGGCGAAAACATTGAACAGCAGCTAAGTGAACGCAAGGATACAGTGGTGGATGGTCCGCTCGGCAGCGCACGCTGGCTATTGCTAAAACAGATGGAGTCGGGCGACGATTTACTGCAGACGGAAATTATCAGCACACGGTATAATCTGGCTGAGGATGTCGCAGCCCGCGTAATGGCCCGGCGCTCCAGCGGTGAGACTGTGTCCGACCAGATTGACCGTTGGGTTTTGCATCCTGTGTTGGGTGGCCCATTGATGCTGTTGACCTTTGGTCTGGTGTTTTACCTCACCTTTACGGTCAGCCGTCCAATTTCGGAGTGGCTGGCCAATGTGTTCGACTTATTCGGGCTTTGGCTCGAAGCAACGTTGTTGGCAGCTCAGTTTCCGCAGCTTTTGACCAGCATGTTGGTGGATGGCGTTGTCAAGGGTGTTGGCGCAGCTATGGGTTTTTTGCCGCAGATGGCATTGTTCTTTTTGTTTTACACGTTGATTCAGGACAGCGGTTACATGGTGCGAGTGGTTTTCTTGGCTGACCGGGTCATGAGCGCGTTGGGGATGAACGGCAAGACATTCCTGCCGCTGGTCCTGGGCTGCAGTTGCAATGTCAATGGCGTTTTAGCGTCGCGCATTCTGTCCAGTCGTTACGACAGAACAGTCGCGATTTTAATCAGTTCCTACGCGCCATGCCCGGCGCGCCTCGGCGTGATGGTATTTTTGGTTTCGGCTTTTTTCACTTCCACAGCTGCTACGCTGGTCATGCTGGCAATGCTCGCGATCAGTTTGGGGTTGATGGTGGTGGTGGCCTATATTGTCAGCCTGTTCATATCCCGTTCGGGTGAAGGGTCCTTCATCATGGAGCTGCCGCCGTATCAAAAACCGACAGCCTATGGCCTGATGAAATCTTCAACAGTAATGACAATGAACTTTATCCGCCGCATCCGCAATGTGATAATTGCCGCTTCGATCGTGATGTGGACGTTGTCCACGTTCCCACTGGGGCCGTTCGAAAACAGTTTCATCGTGTCAATCGGCAAAGTGCTGGAACCGATCGGACACCTTATGGGGTTGAATTGGCAACTGATTGTGGCCTTGTTATTTGGTATTGCTGCCAAAGAGAGCGTGTTGTCCAGCCTGGGAATTATTTATCATGCGGCGCAGGATTCCGGCAATCTAGCCGAAGTGTTGACTCACAATATTTCGCCGCTGACCGCGTTCACTTTTCTGCTGGTTTATATGATCTACACGCCCTGCGTGACCACACTAATCACCATGTATCACGAAACCCATGACTGGCGGATCGTGTTGTATGGTGCTCTTGGCAGTTTTGTCTCCGCCTTTATTCTTGGCAGTCTGGTATTTCAACTAGGCAGATTGCTGCTCTAAATCCGTTTTGTCTGTGATCAAACTGAGGTTTTCGTTGCGCGATATCGCGATATATTTATTTGACAAGGGCGGCGAAACCTTGTTACAATAAATAAAAATATCCTTTAAACTGGTCCCGTGAGGCCGGTAAGGGGTGACGTACGTTGCGATTGTTCATGCCTTTTTTGCGTGCCTCACACGCGGGAAAGGCGTTTTTTGATGCAAAAGTAAGATTGCAGAAAGGGGTAAGCGCGTGGAACAGAAAACGAAATGGATGGAGCAGGCGCTTATTGTCAGCAACCAGGCCCTTTCGGCCGATGTGTACCGGATGGTTGTGCATTCACCGCAGGTGGCGGCAGCATGTGTGCCTGGACAATTTGTGATGGTGCGTCTGTCGGGGTCAAGCGATCCGCTACTGAGGCGACCGCTGAGCATTGCCGGCGCCGATCGTGAATCCGGCAAACTGACTTTGATTTATCGGCTGGTCGGTCGTGGCACGCAGCAGATGGCGGCGGCGGCGGTCGGAGCAACGCTGGATGTTATGGGACCACTCGGTCGCGGCTTTGATCTTTCGGCTTCCCGTTTGTTACTGGTCGGCGGTGGAATTGGCCTGGCGCCGTTGCTGTTTGCTGCACAGCGGTGTTGTCCTGCCCCAGTGGAAGTATTGGCCGGTGGGCGCACGAAAGATGAATTGTTTTGGACTGACCTGTTTCGGCAGTCATGCAAACAGATCCATGTTACGACGGACGATGGCAGTCTGGGACTATGTGGCACCTGTGCCGATGCTTTGCCTGAGTTATTGATGAATGGAACGTATGACGGGGTACTGACCTGTGGTCCCCGACCGATGATGCGACGCGTGGCGGCCCTAGCAACGGCGGTCGGTGTTCGTACTCAGGTTTCATTGGAAGAACATATGGCCTGTGGTCTGGGCGCCTGTCTTTCCTGCACCTGCGGCGCTGCAGACGGTGGAAGCCGTCAGGTCTGTAAGGATGGTCCGGTATTCTGGTCCGAGGAGGTCGACTGGTCATGAGCGCATGCCTGCAGACGGAACTGGCCGGTATCAAGCTGCGAACTCCATTGATGGCAGCATCAGGCACCTTTGGCTTTGGCGAAGAGTTCCTAGATTTTCTTGAGCAGGCAGATGTCGGTGCGATTGTCGTCAAAGGAATGACCCGTGAACCGCGCAAAGGCAATACGGGCCGCCGAATGGCAGAAACCCCGTCAGGGATGTTGAACTGCATTGGTTTGCAAAACCCTGGCGTAGATGTTTTCTTGCGCGAAATCCTGCCGCGGATCAAGCAACTGGATACGCCAATCATCGTCAACATTAACGGCAATGTTCAGGAAGACTATGCTTATCTGGCGGAAGTGCTTGATGCGAGCGGTGTGGCTGCACTTGAAGTGAATATATCCTGCCCCAATACGCGTCACGGTTGCATGGCCTTCGGCGTGATTCCCGAAACGGCGGCTGAAGTGACCGCGGCAGTAAAGGCGAGAACAAAACTCCCTGTGATTGTGAAGCTTTCACCGAACGTAACTGATATTAGCGAAATTGCCCGGGCGGTGGAAGCGGCTGGCGCAGATGCCGTATCCCTGATCAATACGCTGGTTGGCATGGCGATAGATACCCGTACTTGGCAACCGGTTCTGGGTAATGTGGTCGGTGGTTTGTCAGGGCCGGCGGTGAAACCGGTTGCGCTGCGGATGGTCTGGCAAACGGCGCAGGCGGTAAAAATTCCTGTAATTGGCATGGGCGGGATTGCCACGGCCAATGATGCCGTCGAGTTTCTGCTGGCTGGCGCCAGTGCCATAGCGGTGGGTACGGCGAATTTCGTCAACCCGCGGGCAATTTCCGACATAGCCGCCGGATTGACAGATTATCTGGCCGAGCGACAACTCGATCATGTCGGTCAGTTGGTCGGGAAAATGAAAAGGGGAGAGTGAAACTACCCATGATTACAGCGCGGGAACGCCTGATTGTTGCCATGGACTTATCTACACTGGAAAGTGTGAACGATGCGGTAGTGAAGATCGGTGATGCGGTCAGCTATTATAAGATTGGCATGGAATCGTTTTATAGTCTGGGGGGAGCGGCTCTGGACCTGATGGCCGCCAACCAGAAAAAAGTATTTCTGGACCTGAAGCTTCATGACATACCGAACACGGTCGCCCGCAGCGTAAAAGCCCTGTGTCGGTTCACTCCGGCCATGACTACGATCCATGCGGCCGGTGGTCCATCGATGCTCAGGGCGGCTGTTGAAGCTGCTGCCGAAACTTCGGGCCAGTTGGGATTGCCCCGACCGAAATTGCTCGGCATCACCGTCCTGACCAGCATCAATGAATCGGAATGGGCGGCAGTCGGGCACACGCAATCCATCCGCGATTCGGTGCTGCGGCTGGCGGAACTGTGCCAGCAAACCGGCATGGATGGCGTAGTTGCATCACCGCAGGAAGCTGCAGCCATCCGGCAATGCTGTGGCCCCGATTTTTTGATTGTTACTCCGGGAATACGTCCCATGTACGGCGACAAGGGCGATCAAAGCCGCACGGCGACTCCGGCGGAAGCGCTGCGAGACGGCGCCGATTATCTGGTAGTGGGCCGGCCGGTGCTGGCAGCCGCCGATCCCCGCATGGCTGCGATTGAAATTGTGAAAGAGATGGAGGGGTGAACCATGACTGAGGCACAAGTAAAAGAATTGCTGGTGAAACATGGTGCTCTGTTAGAAGGACATTTCCTGTTGACGTCGGGGTTGCATAGCGGACAATATGTGGAAAAATTTCAGGTTTTGCAGTATCCTAAAGCTACCGAAGCACTTTGCGCCAGCTTTGCTGAAAAGTTCAAAGATGAAAAGATCGATGTGGTGATCGGGCCGGTAACCGGCGGCATCATTTTGGCGCATGAAACAGCCAAGCATTTTGGCACCCGGGCGATTTTCGCCGAACGGGACAATGGAAAAATGGCGATCAAACGCGGTTTTGAAATCAAACCGGGCGACAGGGTCCTGGTTGTCGAAGACATCGTCACGACTGGCGGTTCGGTGCTGGAAGTGATCGAAGCAGTCAAAGAAATGGGCGGTGTGATTGCCGGTGTTGCCATTCTGGTTGACCGCAGCGGCGGCGCTGTCGATTTTGGCGCTCCGGCCAAAGCGTTGCTGACACTGAAAATACAAAACTATACAGCGGAAGAATGCCCGTACTGCAAACAGGGAATTCCGCTGGTCAAACGGGGTAGCCGCAAGGTGACCGCCTAAATCGAATGAAAACCGTAACAGGTAAAGGGATGGAGAAAAAATGAAAAGAACCGACTTAAGAAATGTTGCGATTATCGCCCACGTTGACCATGGAAAAACGACGCTGGTCGATGCCATGCTGAAACAGAGCGGCGTGTTCCGTGCCAACGAAAATGTACCGATTTGCGTCATGGATTCCAATGACCTGGAACGCGAACGCGGGATCACAATTTTGGCCAAAAACACGGCGGTCATTTATCACGACATCAAGATCAACATCGTCGATACACCGGGTCATGCCGATTTTGGCGGCGAAGTGGAACGCGTACTGAACATGGTCGACGGCGTGTTGCTGCTTGTAGATGCATTCGAAGGGCCGATGCCTCAGACCAAGTATGTATTGCGCAAAGCGCTGGAACAAAAACTGAAACCGATCGTGGTCATCAACAAAATTGACAGGCAAGATGAGCGCGCCGAAGAAGTCGTCGACGAAGTATTGGATCTGTTCATCGAACTGGGCGCAACCGAAGAACAACTCGATTTTCCGGTAGTATTTGCGGCGGCTCGCGCCGGTATTGCCAAATTGAACATGTCGGATGAAAGCGATAGTCTGGAACCACTATTTGCAACGCTGGTGCAGGAGATCCCGATGCCGGAAGGCGAAGAGCATGCACCGCTGCAGATCATGGTGACGACCATCGACCATGATGAGTATGTAGGACGCATAGGCATCGGACGCGTGGTACGGGGGACAGTCAAGGCGGGACAAACGGTTTCCGTATTGCATCGCGATGCTGAAAGCAAGCAGAAGATCAACCTGCTCTATGTCTACGACGGCCTAAAACGCAAGGAAGTTCCGACAGCATCGATCGGCGATATCATCGCAATCACCGGTCTAGATGAGTTTACGATCGGCGACACGCTAGCCGATCCGGAAAATCCGGAAACATTGCCGACCATGAATATCGATGAACCAACCTTGTCGATGATGTTCATGGTCAACAACGGTCCTTTTGCCGGCAAGGAAGGACAGTATGTCACTTCGCGACATTTGCGGGATCGTTTGATGAAGGAAAAGGAATCAAACGTCAGCCTGCGGATTCAGGAAACCGACAGTCCGGACACTTTTGAGGTCTGCGGACGCGGCGAGCTCCATCTGGCGGTTCTGATCGAAACGATGCGGCGCGAAGGCTATGAGTTTTGTGTAGGCAAGCCGCAGGTCATTTATAAGGAAATCAAGGGGAAACGATGCGAACCGCTGGAATTCCTCACCGTCGACGTGCCAGCGGAATTCATGGGCGCGGTTATGGATCAACTGGGAACCCAACGGGCGGAAATGGTCAACATGGTCGAACTGGCGGGTTATCTGCGGCTGGAATTTGTTGTGCCGGCACGCAGCCTGATTGGATTCCGCTCACAATTTCTCACCAATACCAAAGGGAACGGGATCATGCATCATGTGTACCATGGTTATGCTCCCTACAAAGGCGATATTCCCGGTCGTACCCGGGGAGCTTTGGTGGCCTTTGAAACAGGGGAAACCAGTGCCTATGGAATTTTCAACATTCAAGATCGCGGCGTGATGTTCATCGTGCCGGGCCAAAAAGTGTACGCAGGCATGATTGTGGGCGAAAATACCCGCGAGCTGGACATGGATATCAATCCCTGCAAGAAGAAGCAGATGACCAATACGCGCTCAAGCTCGGCCGATGAGGCGCTGCGCCTGATTACTCCCCGGATCATGAGTCTGGAACAGTGTCTGGAACACATCAATGATGATGAACTGGTGGAAGTTACCCCGCAAAACTTGCGGTTGCGCAAAGCGATTCTGGATCGCGTCCTGCGTGGCCGGCAACGCAAAAACGCCGCTAACGCCAACCAATAAAATTGTTTGGCAGTTTTGCAGGATTTGGGCTGGAATTTGTAGAATCTTGAATTCTACAACATTCGCTATCAGATTGCGGCAGCAGAACGGAGGCAGTTGAGATGAACTGGTTGCGACGACGAAATTTGCATTGGGTCACTTTACTGGCTTGTCTATTCATCTCTATGCTGGTATGTGTTCCGTTTACGGTAATTTTTCCCGTAGGGGAGGCTGCCATTGCTAACGACGGAACCGATGCTGAAGTCAGGCCGCCGGTAGAAAACCCGTCCCCGCCGCCACCACAACCGAAACCGCCAGTGACCGTTAAGCCGCCAGCCCCGCCGCCGGCAAGCGGGCCGACGGTGTCAATCACGGATGTCCGGGTGCGCAATGAAGACAAGGAAGGCAATGGCCTCAGCGAGTATAAAATCAGCTTTGATTATGACGAAACCCGCTGGATATCCTATTATGTAAAGCTGATCAACAATAGCGACGAACGGTTGCGCGGCAAGCTGGGAATTCGTTATATCCAGCCGGACGGCAAAATGAAACAAAGTTCCAAGAGTCCTCCCGGTTACACGTTTGAACAGGACATTGATATACAGGATAACCTGGAGATGACCGGAGGCTGGGGCAAGGCTACTGGCGGCACATTTGAACCGGGCCGGCATCGGGTCGAATTTTGGTGGGCCGGTAAACGAATCCATCAACTGACCTTTGCTGTGAGCGAACCGGAAGTATCCCTGAAAATCAACACGATCCAGTTGCGCAACGAAAGCAAGGACAGTACACCGCTCAGCGATTTCGGCCGTTCTTTTGAGCGGAGCGAAATCCAGTATATCACGTTCCATTTGAAACTGGAGAACACAACGTCTCAGTTGCAAACAGGAAAAATCGGCGTTAAGTTCTTCGGCCCCGACGGTGAGCTGTTGCGCAGCAGCAAGAGTCCCGCAGGGTTGACACTGGACCATTCCGTCAGTGTCCAGGATACGGTGATCATCAATAATGGCTGGGGCAATAGCGCCGGCAATTATTTTGAACCGGGCCGGCATCGGATTGAGTTCTGGTGGAACGACAAACGGATCGGTCAGATTTATTTTGATGTGAACTGACAGGGGAGCATCCTTTTATGGCAGACGCAACGAGGCGTCGGCAACCGAAAGGTTCCGGCGCTATTTTTTATCTCCGTTGCTGGATAACTATTCATAAATCAGGAATAATTGTTGCTGAAAAAACGGCAAGTCTGCTATAATAAGCGAGTCAAAGCCGTTGCGGCAAGCGGTCCGCTAAGGTAGGGAGGCACAGAAACCATGTTTCAGGAATTTGTTCAACAGGTAGTGAACGGATTGGTGCTTGGCAGCACGTATGCGTTGATTGCCTTGGGCCTGACTATGATTTACGGGATTTTAGGTATTGTAAACTGGGCGCACAGCGAGCTATATATGCTGGGCGCTTTTGTCGGCGTATATCTGGTCGTGCACCTGCACTTGCCGTTTTTGCTGGGCCTGGTTCTGGCCATGCTGATAATGGCTTTGTTTGGTATGGCGATGGATTTGCTGGTTTTCCGGCCGCTACGGTCGGCGCCGGAAATGAATATGATCATTGGCACGTTAGGGATTTCAATTTTTTTGGTGCAGGCGGCCGTGATCGTATTTAGTCCCAACCCGGTGCGGTTTCCCACCGAATTTTCCGATGCGTATCTGTCCTTTATGGGGATTTCCATCACGTTGCAGCGGTTGATGGTGTTTTGCGTGACCCTCGTGCTGATTGCACTGCTCAACTACATTATCAAGTACACGACCGTCGGCAAAGCGATGCGGGCCTGTGAACAGAACCGGGACGCCGCCAAACTTATGGGGATCGATATTAACCGGATTTCACTGATTACCTGCGCGATCGGCGCTGCACTGGCTGCAGCGGCAGGCACACTGGTCGGGCCGATATTTCTGGTTTCGCCGCAGATGGGACTGGCTGCTATCTCCAAAGTTTTCGCTGTCGTGATCCTTGGCGGCATGGGTAACGTTCCCGGTGCGATCTGGGCGGCGTTTATCCTCGGCTTGGCTGAAAGCCTGACTGCCGGCTTTATTTCCTCTTACTACAAGGATATTGTGACCTTCTGCATTCTGATCGCGGTATTAATCGTCAAACCGGCTGGCCTGTTCGGGCGTAGCCAGATTGAAAAGGTGTAACTGATGAAACAATGGATGAGTGTAAAAAAACTGGCAATTTTCGCCGCTATTGTGTTGGCGGTGCTATTCCCGCTGATGGGGTTCAAAATGTATTACGTACATATTGGCGTGCTCAGTTTGCTGCATATCTTGTTGGCGCTCGGACTGAACCTGGTGGCCGGCTATGCCGGACAGCTGTCGCTGGCTCAGGCGGCATTCTTCGGGATTGGCGCTTATGTTTCGGCTTTGCTGATGCTTAATCTGCATTGGTCTTTCTGGCTGGCTGCGCCAATGGGCGCTTTGGCAGCCGGCTTGGTCGCCGTTGGTATTGGCTTACCTACGCTGCGCCTGAAAGGACCATATTTCGTTATCTCGACGATGGGATTTGGTGAAATCGTCCGTCTGGTTTTTTTGAACTGGGAGTCGGTGACCCGGGGGCCGAACGGTTTGCCGGGCATCCCGGCGCCAGACCCGATTTCGCTGGGGTTTATGACGCTGACCTTTGAAAGCCGGGTCGAAAACTATTATCTGATTCTGGTGGTTTTACTGGTTGTGTTGGTCCTCTATTACAATTTGGTCCATTCACGGGTCGGCAGAGCCTTGCGGGCAATTCGCAACGACTACATTGCCACGCAGGTGATGGGCATTCATGTCGCGTTTTACCGGATTCTGGCGTTTGGCGCGGGCGCTGCGATATCCGGGTTGACCGGCGCATTGTACGCCGGCTACATTCGGTTTGTCAGCCCGGACACCTTCACCATCGGCGAGTCGATCAATATTCTGATCATGATGGTCATCGGTGGCATGGGTACGATCAGCGGACCGATTATCGGCGCAATTTTCATCACCTATCTGCTGGAGACGATGCGCGTGTTCGCTGAATACCGGCTGGTAATTTATGGACTGCTGATGTTCTTTGTCATTCTGTATATGCCGCAGGGAATCGCCGGTATGGCGGAAAAACTTTGGCTGCGTCTGACAGCCGCCAGGAAGGGGGCGTGACGCCATGCTGAAGTGTGAAGCATTAACCATCCGGTTTGGTGGACTTTCGGCAATCGATAATCTCGATTTTGCAATTGCCGCCGGCGAAATTCGCGGCCTGATCGGGCCGAACGGTTCGGGGAAAACTACGCTATTCAATTTAATTTCCGGACTTTACACGCCGACATCCGGTTCGATACTGTTCGAAGGCAAGCCAATTGCCGGTCGTCGCCCGGACGAAGTGACCCGGGCCGGAATCGCCAGGACGTTCCAAAATATTCGTTTGTTTGGCGACATGACGGTCTGGGAGAATTTACTGGTGGGACGCCATTCGCGTTTAAAACAAACTGTGTTTGACGACATTTTTTCCACAGCGACAAAACGTCGCGAAGAAGCACTTGCCAAGGAGATGTTGGAGTCGCTGCTCAAACAGTTCCGCATGGAAAAACTGCGTGATGAATTGGCCAAGAATCTGCCGTATGGTTTGCAGCGCGAGCTGGAAATCATGCGGGCGATGGCTTCTGAGCCGCGCCTTCTAATGCTGGATGAACCGGCAGCTGGCATGAACCCCCAGGAAACCGACCAGTTGATGCTGCAGATCAAACGGTTGAAAGAGCTTGGGTTTACGGTACTGGTCGTGGAACATGACATGAAACTGGTGATGAATATCTGCGACAAGATCACCGTGCTCAACTATGGCAAAAAAATTGCCGAGGGGGTCCCGCGTGACATCCAGGCACATCCGGAAGTCATTGGCGCTTATTTGGGAAAGCAGGTGAAGGATAGTGCTTAAGATCAGGGATTTATCTGTGCATTACGGCAAAATCAAAGCCGTGCGCCAGATCGATATGGATATCGAGCAGGGGGAAATCGTTTCGCTGATCGGCGCTAACGGCGCAGGTAAATCGACAACCCTGCGGGCGTTGTCCGGGCTGGTGAAAACTGCGGGCGGCAGTGTGGAATTTGCCGGAAAAAACATTACCGGTTGGAGCGCCAAAGCGATTGTGGAGGTAGGCATCAGCCATTGTCCGGAAGGTCGGCAGATATTTCCCCGCATGACCGTGATGGAAAATCTCGAACTTGGCGCTTATACGCGCAAAGACACGAAGAATCTCAGCGCTGAATATGACCGGATCTTTGAATATTTCCCGGTGTTGGCGCAAAGACGGACACAACTCGGCGGCACGCTGTCCGGCGGCGAGCAGCAGATGTTGGCGATTGGCCGGGCGCTGATGTCCAAACCGAAGTTGCTGCTGCTGGACGAACCTTCGCTGGGACTGGCGCCGCTACTGGTGGAAAAGATTTTCGAGATCATCCAGAACATCAACCGGGAAGGGATGACAGTGCTTCTGATCGAACAGAATGCCTGGCAGGCCCTGAATATATCGAATCGGGGCTACGTAATGGAAACCGGTTCGGTCGCGGTAACTGGCGCAGCAGTTGATTTGCTGCACAATGATCATGTGCGTCGGGCCTACCTGGGAGAGTAATTTTAGCAAAAGAGAAGGAAAGGAAGGAATCTTGATGTTGAAACAAAAAGCCAAATTTCTGAGTGCCCTTGCCCTGAGTGCTGTAATGTCTGTCAGCATGTTGGCAGGTTGCGGCGGCGGCGCTAAAGAACCAGCCAAACCGGCAGTTCAGGCGCCGATTAAACTGGGCGTTATCGGACCTTACACCGGACCCAATGCCAAACCGGGCCAAAGCATGAAACAGGGCGTAAACCTGGCGGTGGAGGAAATCAACAAAGCAGGCGGCGTGAAAGGCCGCAAACTTGAAGTCCTGTTTGAAGACGACGCTTCGGTGCCGGCACAGTCCGTTTCGGCAACTGAGAAACTGATCAACAAAGATGAAGTGTCCTATTTGATTGGCACCTTCAACAGTGCTACTACATTGGCCGACATGAAAATCATCGAGCGCGACAAAACCCCGATGATGGTGCCGATCGCCGTAGCGATCCAAATCACCGAGTCCGGCAATAAATGGGTGTTCCGTAATTCTGCGACGAACCCGATGCAGGCCGAACAGTTGATGAATTACATCTACAAAGAGACCAAACTGCGCAAGTTCGCCGTACTGCATGAAAACACCGATTACGGCAAAGGTCTGATGGTTGCAGTCGAAGAGTATGTCAAAAAGAATGGCGGCAACATGGTTGCTGAGGCTTACTCGATCGGCGACACCGATTTTTATGCTCAGCTGACCAAAATCAAGAATAATGCACCAGAAGCGATCATCATCTGCGGCAATCTGTCCGAAGGCTCCCAGATCACCCGTCAATTCAAAGAGCTCGGTTTGAAAGCCCAATTGTTCGGTTTTGGCGGACTGTCCTCGTTTGACTTTAATAACGTGGCAGCCGGTTCAAACGAAGGCCTGATCGCGACCAGTTATTTTGAAAACGCATCGCCGAATCCGCTGGCACAGAATTTCATCAAAGCTTATAAAGCAAAATTCAATGTGGACCCGGATATGTTTGCGGCAGCGATCTATGAATCAGTCTACATCGCCAAAGATGCCATCGAAAAGATGGGCGATACCAAAGATATTGCCGCTTTCCGGGTAGCGCTGCGCGACCAGTTGGCAAAAACCAAAGACCTGCCGGGAGTACAGGGACCGACATCATTCGATCCCAAGGGCCAGGCTGATAAACAGGTCATGATCATCCAATGGGAAAAAGGACAGAAAAAAGTTCTGTTCCCAAAAGCGAAATAATACTGTCACATTGTATTTTATGTAAAATTTCCGGTTAAAGTACTAGAAAAAAACATAATATCGTGTTGACAACCACATTTTTGTCGGGTAGAATGAAAACAATTCAAGTAACCGATTAAATGTGGCAATGAAGCCGAATTTGATGTGAAGGATTCCTTCGCTTATCAAATTTGGCTTTTTTTATCAAAAAAATCAAAAATAATTAAGTGAGGTGTTTAGCATGGCAAAAGAATTACTCTATCTGATCCCGGCAGCCAAGTGCGACAAAAAGGAAATCCTCCACATTCTGAAAAGCCATCCGGAAATCAAATTCGTCTCGATGGTCGGCATTGATCTGGCCGGTAACGATACCGATGAAAAGATTCCCGTGCGTGTATTCCTGAAAGACATCGAAGATTTTTACAACGGCCACGCCATTCAGACCGACGGTTCTTCGGTAGTGTTGACCGGCATTGCCACTCTCAACAACGCCAAAGTCGATATGTATGTTGACCCCAGTGTGAACTGGTACATAGACTACAACTGGGAAGCCGAAGATCAAGAAACCGGTTTGCCGGTCGGAACACTCAGAATCCCGGCTTTCCTGGTACATAATGGCGTGCGCGTTGATTCTCGTTCCATCCTGACCCAGACTCTCGAGTATGTTGGTGCGGAGATCAAAACGTTGCTGAAAAAAGCTGGCAAGGTTCCCGGTCTGGAGCATGTAAAAGTCTCGGAAATCGATGAAGTTTTGTTCACGGTTGGTACTGAGCTTGAATTCTGGGTAAAAACCCCAGCTGAAGAAACTCATGTCGAAGATCTTTCCTCCACCCAGGTTATGCAGGAAAACTACTGGCAGCGTACTCGCGGCCAAGCCCGGACTGCGCTGGAAGATGCCATGACCATGCTGGAAACCTACGGATTGCAGCCGGAGATGGGGCACAAGGAAGTTGGCGGCGTCAAAGCCAAACTTGGCGAGTCCGGTAGTCTTGAGCACATCATGGAACAGATGGAAATCGACTGGCGGTTTGCCCCGGCAGTGCAAGCCATCGACAATGAACTACTGGCCCGCATCCTGGTTAAAGAAGCATTCCGCCTGAACGGACTTGAAGTGTCTTTCCAAGCCAAGCCGATCATTGGCGTAGCTGGCAACGGCGAACATACCCACACCGGTATGGCCGTGAAACTGAAATCCGGCAAAATCGTCAACCTGTATGCTCCCAAAGATATGAAGAAAGATTTCATGAGTTCCGTCGGTTACGGCGCAATCATGGGTCTTTTGAAGAACTACGAAGTTGTCAACCCTTTCGTTACTTCCACCAATGACGCATTCAACCGCCTGAAACCAGGTTTTGAAGCGCCGGTTTGCATCGTGACCTCGCTGGGTCATAGCCCGGAAGTACCTTCCCGTAACCGGACGATCCTGGCCGGTTTGGTCCGCGATGTCGAAAATCCGTTGGCAACCCGTTTCGAAATCCGCGCCTTCAACCCGCTCAGCAACTCTTATGTTGGCGTGGCTGCAGCCTATCTGGCAATGCTCGACGGCATCAAAGCCGCGATCAATTCCGGCAAATCCAATGCCGAGCTGCTGGCCGAACTGTCCAAAGAGCCGGACGCCAAAGGTTTCTATCTGGAAAAAGGCCGCGCCTATCGCAGCGAGCATGACGTATTTGATGACTATACGCCGGAGCAACGCGACAAGATGTTTGGCAAACCGCCCGCGACTGTGTGGGAGAACATGGAAGCTCTGAAACAGTATCCGGAAAAACTGAAAGTGCTGAAAGCAGGCAACGTAATGCGGCAAGACCTGATTGACGCTTTCGTCAATGGCGCACTGCTGCGTTGGAAAGTCGAACTGATCGAACGGATTATCCCGCAGCATCTTGAAACGGTTCGTTCGATTGTTTGCCTGCATTGCGAAGAGAATCCGGTTGATGATGCAGCCTGGACCGCAATCAATGACTTGCGTTTGTATCTGGCCAAAGATGGCGCGGCAAAATCGTTGTTCAGCCGCTTGCGCGAAGCGCTGACTGCCGGCAAGTATAAAGAAGCATCAACGATGCAGCAGGAAATGACTGCAAAAATGGGCGACCTGGAAGCGATGTACGAAGTGTACAAACGCAACCTGCTTGATATTTAAACCAATTCATTGATAACTCCCCCAAGCCCTAAGGGAAAAGGCGACCGCTATGGTCGCTTTTCCCTTTTGCCGAGTTGGGGCGATAACACGCAAGGCAGGAATTAGCTTTCGTTTTGCGGAACTATAATAATTATGATAGTAAAAGACTTCTTCGCAAAACACTGGCCTCAATATGCATTAGGGATTTTTTTTCTGATTGTCACCGATCTGCTGTCGCTGTTGATACCCAGGGCGATCGGCCAAGCTGTGGACAGTATCGGCCTGGGCGATGGCCAAGTCAACCGGATGATATTGCTAATCGGCGGCGTTGCTCTGGCGATGGCGGTGCTGCGTTATTTGTACCGGGAGTGCATCATGGGCACAACCCGTCGTTTGGAGCATCATCTGCGCAGCAAGATTTTTCGGCACTCTTTGTTTGTGCCGATGAGCGCATATGACGAGACAGGTCCCGGCAAGATCATGGCATTAGCCGTCAATGATGTGACTTCAGTACGCGTTGCCGTGGGGCTTGGCATCATGCTGCTGGTCGATGCAGGAATCATGGGCCTGGCCTCCTTTGTCGTGATGTTTCGCAGCATTGATCCAGTACTAACGTTACTGTCAGTGGCGCCGCTGCCATTTGTGTTCGTTGGCACCGCCTGGCTGGGCCGGATTGTTCATACGCGATATAAGAAAGTGCAGGAGCAGTTCAGTGAGCTGACAGAATTTGCCCAGGAATTGTTTGGCGGCGTGAAGGTCGTTAAGGCGTTTGGTGCGGAAAGTCAGTTTGTGGAGCGATTTGCCGCAGTAAACCGCAGCAATATGAATGCGAATCTGTCGCTGGCAGGTATTCAGGCAATCTATACCCCAGTGACCCATGTGGCGCCTTTATTCTGCTATGCAATTGCTTTATTCGCCGGCGGGCGGATGATTATTGCAGGTAGCTTGACTGTAGGCGAGCTGACTGCGTTTACCGGGTATCTCGGTCTTATCATCTGGCCGGTCATGGGGCTAAGCTATCTGATTAATACTGTGCAGCGGGGGATGGCGTCCAAACAGCGCATCGATGATTTTTTGGCGATTTCCGGCTATGAAAACATCACTGAACCTAGCGCAACACCTCCCGCTAAATTTAGCGGCGCCATCGAGTTGCGTAATTTGACCTTTCAGTATCCAAACACAGCCACGCCTAGCTTGCTGGATGTATCGGCGCTGATTCCTGCCGGTGTAACGGTCGGGATTGTTGGCCGGACCGGGTCGGGTAAAACCACTCTGCTGCGGCTCTTGCTCAGGCTATATCCCGTAAATGAAGGCATGATTTTTGTTGACGGAGAAGACCTGAATCGTTATGAGTTTGCGGCGCTGCGCGCTGCGATCGGCTATGTGCCGCAGGAAGCGTCGCTGTTTTCGCTGACAATTGCTGAAAATATTGCTTTTGGCGAGGATTATGACCGATTGCAGATTCAACAGGCGGCGCGAAATTCGGTTGTAGAAGCGGATATTGACGCTCGCGCGGAAGGGTTTGCCACGTTGCTCGGCGAAAAAGGTGTCCGCTTGTCCGGCGGGCAGCGGCAACGGGTCGCGATAGCCCGGGCGTTGATTCGTAACCCGTCTATACTGCTATTGGATGATGTGTTTGCCTCGCTTGATTACAAAACGCAGAATCAGTTGGTACAAAATCTGCGTGAGCTCGAAACGGGACGAACTACGCTGATTATTTCGCAGCGGGTGGCTGCGGTGAAACATGCCGGTTTCATTCTGGTGCTGGATGCCGGGCGTATCTGCGAGCAGGGAACCCATGAACAGCTGTTGCTGGCCAAAGGTTTGTACTACAAGTTGTATGAACAGCAACTGGCATCAGGTGAGGCGCTATGAGCATGTATTACCGCGGCCGGGATTATGAAGCGCCACCCGGGGCACGCAGCTTGTCGGTGGAAAGATCGTTGTTGGTCTCTCTGTGGCAACTGGCTTATCCGGTGCGGTTCCTGCTGGGGGCGGCATTCCTGCTGATGGTGGCGGATGCGGCGGCGGATTTGTCTCGTCCGTATCTGATGAAAGTTGCCATTGATCATTACATTGGCCTGAAAGACATGGCCGGACTGGAAAATTTGTTTCTATTCTATTTGGCCACAATTGTCGCCAGTCTGGCATTTTCCTACTATGAGAGTCTGCTGCTGCAACGCGCCGGGCAACGGGTGATTCTGGCGGTGCGGGAAAAAGTGTTCCGCCATATCCTGCATCAACGTGTCGATCAACTGGAAGGGCAGCCGGTCGGACGTATGGTAACACGGGTGACAAACGATACAGATGCCGTGAAAGACCTGTATACCGATGTGATTGTCGCTTTTGCCAGCGACACGGTAATGCTGATCGGGATTGTCATCGTGATGCTGGCGATTCACTGGAAACTGGCGCTGGCTTCGTTTGTGATCCTGCCGTTTATGATATTGATCGCAGCAGGCTACCAAAAGTATGCCCGACGGGCCTACCGACTGGTGCGTGAGAAGACAGCCGGCCTCAATTCCTATATCTCGGAACGACTCAATGGAATTGGCATCATCAAGGCTTTTGGCGCATTCACGGTCACGGAAAAGGGATTCCGTCAGGCAAATGATGAATATTTGCAGGCCGGGTTGTCAGAAATGCGGACGTTTGCCGCATTTCGTCCATTGGTTGATTTGCTGTATGTTGCGGCGGTGATGCTGGTCATTTATTTTGGCGGCGTCGAGGCGCGGGTTGCCGGGATAGAACTTGGCGTTATTGTGGCATTTCTCCGCTATATGGAGAAATTTTTCTGGCCGATTAAAGATATGGCGGAAAAGTATAGTTTGCTGCAGTCCGCGCTAGCGGCCGCCGAGCGGATTCAGCCGATGCTGACGGAGCCCGAGGCGGCGGAAGCAGCGGAACGGTCCATGCAACGACTGGCGCCAGCGAGGATTGATTTTGAAGATGTCTGGTTTGCCTATGAAGCGGAAGAGTGGGTATTGTCAGAGGTCAGTTTTAGCGTGCCGTCCGGCAGTTTCTTCGGGATTGTCGGTTTATCCGGCTCGGGAAAAACGACGCTAATCAGTTTATTGCTACGGTTCTATGAACCGCAACGGGGACGTATCCTGCTTGACGGTGAGGATATCCGCGAAATACCCCTGTCGGTGTTGCGTCACCGGGTTGCTGCGGTGTTTCAGGATGTGCATGTCTTCAAAGGCAGTGTGTCAGAAAATATTTCCCTATTCAATCCGCTGATTACGGAAACAGGAGTGAGAGAAGCCGCGCGGACTGCCAACATAGCGCCGTTTATCGAAAAACTGCCGCAGGGTTATGATACAAAAGCTGGTTATCTTGGTTCCAGTCTATCATCAGGCCAAAGGCAGCTGCTGTCCTTTGCCAGGGCGCTGGCCACTCCGGCGGATTTGCTGATTCTTGATGAAGCGACCTCCAGTATCGACAGCCATACCGAACATCTGGTGCAACAGGCGATGGAGCAGGCCGCTGCGCAGCGGACCCTTCTGGTTGTCGCGCATCGTCTGTCCACGATTGTTAAAGCCGATTGCATTTTGTTTATGCATCAGGGCCGGGTGGTTGAACAGGGTAGCCATGAGGAGCTGATGGCGCTGGCCGGTCGTTATAGCCGACTGTTCCGCAGCCAGTGAGATATTTGCGCGAACCAGCAGGAGGTTTGGCTCGGTGTCTTGAACTATTCTAGCAGGAAACCATTGAAATTAATCCAATTATAGAGGAGGCTGAATCATGAGCACAATCGCCAGAGGCAAGGGAAAACGGTTCCACAACAGGGAAGAAATGAACAAGCTGAACCGAACGGCGCTTTACATTGGCGCCATCGCCGCAGGCTGTATTTTTGCTCTGATTCTGGGGTCATTTTTAATGCAGTGAATCAGGTAAACGTTAGTAAACAGCTTATATTTTAAGGAGTGTTGAACGGTATGGACAGAGAGTGGGTATTGCATGTGATGGAAACGGTTTCCGGCTACAGCCGGGGTGAAACCGGGATTACCCGTCTGGCATTGTCGCCGGAAGAAATGCAGGCGCGGGATTATGTTTCCGGGCTTATGCAGGAGCTGGGCATGACAATCAGAGTAGATGCGATTGGCAATATCATCGGCCGTCTGCCTGGCACAGACCCTGCTGCTGCGCCGGTCATTGTCGGCTCGCATCTGGATTCGGTTCCCGAGGGTGGACGCTACGACGGCGTACTTGGCGTGATTGCCGGGTTAGCTGCTATCCGGCGTATTGTCAAAGAAGCTCACACCAAACATCCGCTGGAGCTAATTATCTTTACGGCGGAAGAATCAAGCCGTTTTGGTTTTGCAACCATGGGTAGTAAAGCAATGGCCGGTGTCGCCGATATTAAAGCCTGGAGTAAAGCCAAAGACCCACAGGGGATTGGTTTTATGGAAGCCCTGTCAGCAGTTGGGCTGCAGCCGGAGCAAATTGAAACGGTTTCCCGCGTCGGTGAACCCATTCATGCTTTTGTTGAACTGCATATTGAACAGGGGCCGGTACTGGAAGACGCCGGGCTGACGATTGGCGTTGTGGAAGCGATTGCCGCGCCGACTCGCTTGAAAATCAAGGTTGACGGCACGCCGGGACACTCCGGCACGACACCGATGGACTCGCGCGAAGACGCACTGGTTACTGCGGCGCAGATTATTCTGGCTGTGCGGGAAGTGGCGCTGTCACGTTATGGCGAAGGCACTGTCGGCACCGTTGGCAATATCAAAGTCAATCCCGGGGTGATGAACGTGATTCCCGGTGTGGCCGAGATGTGGGTCGATATTCGCGGCGTCAACCACGAGAGTATTGTTGAAACATTGCAGGAATTGAAAGACGAGATCAGTATCATTGCCGAAGCAGAAGGAACAACCGTAGCGATCGAGGTGCTCACTTCGGACAAGCCGGTTCGTCTGCACCCAAAAATCAGCGCTGCGGTGGAGACTGCCTGCAAGGATCTGAAAGTTTCTTATCGCCGTATGAATAGCGGCGCCGGACATGACGCCATGCATATGGCTGCACTTTGTCCCACAGGCATGATTTTTATTCCCTGCGCGCGGGGGATCAGCCACAACCCGGAAGAATTCGCTACGCCGAATGATATTATGACAGGAATCGACGTCCTGACAAGAACCGTGAGGGCGCTGGCTGAATGATCGAAAAAAAATATGACGGGTTAAAGGAATACTTTCAGGATACCTACCGCGACAATTCCTACGTAAAATTGCTCGAAATGCGATTAGTGCATGTTGAACCCGGTACAGCGACAATATCAATGCCGGTAAACCCCGAGCGACACACAAATCTTTATCAAGTTGCCCATGGTGGCGCACTGGCCTCGCTGGCAGATACGGTGATGGGGGTGGCTTGCGGCAGTGTCGGGCGGCGTGTGGTCACGCTGGAACTCAACATGAATTTCATCAAGGCCGCTGATGCAGATACAATTGTTACTGGCGTTGGACGCGTCATCCACAACGGACGCAACACGCTGGTAGTCGAGTGCGAAATTTCCAGCAGCGAAGGAGTTTTGCTATTGAAGGCCCGGGGGACATTTTATGTCGTTGGCCAATTTGATATCGAATCTGTGAAATAATTCTGTTTCCCAGAGCTGTTTTGAGGGGGTTGCGCGTGAAACTGAAAAACCGGTTGGTATTCTTGCACTGCCTCATTTCGCTTCTTCTTCTGCTAGCTGGTTGCAACGATAGCGGTAATAAGCCGGTGACAGCCAGCAAAGTGCAAATCATCAATATCGCTACGGAAACTACTGGCGGCGCTTATCATCCGCTGGGCAATGCGATGGCGCAACTATTCAATCAGCATATTCCCGGCGTAAAGGTGCTGGCAGGAGCTACTGCCGGTACGCCTCAAAATATCCTGCTGATGCAGAAAAAAGATGCAGAAGTTGCTTTTGCGCAAAATGGTGTGGCTTATTATGCTTTCAATGGAATCGATATGTTTAAAGATAGGCCGGCCAAATTTTTGCGTGGCATAACCAATTTGTATCCTAACATTATGCATATTGTGGTTGCGGCTGATTCGAAAATAAATTCTATCAAAGACTTTGTAGGTAAAAAGTTTGTTGTGGGAGCAATCGGTAGCGCAACGGAGATAAATTCGTACGAAATTTTTAACCTGTATGGTCTGGATTACAAAGATAAGAAGAATGTAAAAGTTGAATACCTTGGCTATTCGGAAGCTGCCGAAGCACTAAAGGACGGTCGGGTGGACGGGATTCTTATTGCCGGAGGCTTGCAGACAGCGGCAGTCATTGACGCAGCTTCTGCGATGAAAATCCGGATTATATCCTTGGAACCGGACATGATTGCCAAATTGAAAAAAAACATGCCATGGTATTATGAAATTGCCATTCCCAAAGGAACCTACGTTGGACAGACAGAGGATGCCAGGACCGTTGCCTTGGCCAATTTACTGATCTGCCGCGAAGATCTGAGCAATGAACTGGTCTACAATATGACCAAAGTTCTGCATGAAAATCAAAAGGCCCTGATTGCAGCTCATGCGGCTGCCAAAGATATGAACCTGGAGG
Source organism: uncultured Veillonellaceae bacterium (assembly GCA_964521625.1). Lineage (GTDB taxonomy): Bacteria > Bacillota > Negativicutes > UBA1444 > UBA1444 > UBA1444. The sequence goes on from CAZFSM010000019.1 coordinate 50,708, forward strand.
ACGCTCTAAAAGGTATGACCGTGCCGATGCATCCTGGCGCCGAAAAATATTATAGAGAAAAGGGCATCCTGAAATAAACCCGTCGCTTAAATATGCACACATGCATATGGCATTGTGAAAAAGAAAACTTGTCTTTTGGCGATTTTCCATCTTAACAAATATTAGTGTATGAGGTATACTTATGCCTAAGGGTTTTTTGCCCATAGGTGACATCAAGGAGGATTCTCATGGATTTTAATTTTTCAGCCGACCAAATCGCTCTCAAAAAGATGGCGCAAGAATTGGTAGCCAAGGAAATAACGCCTTTTGTTCACGAGATGGACGAAAAGAGCGAGATGCGGCCCGGCCTTATTCAAAAGTTTCACCATGCCGGCATCTTGAACCTGGTTGTTCCGGAAGAGTATGATGGACCGGGCTTGGATGCTTTATCTATCGCTCTGATTTATGAAGAACTGGGCAAAGGCTGCGCCGGAGTCGCTACTTCGGCGGCGGCGAATGCATTGGCCTCCTACCCGGTTTTAGTGGCCGGATCGGAAGAACAAAAGCGTAAAATGTTTGATGCCCTGAACGACGGGAAACTGGCTGCTTTTGCCCTGACTGAGCCGAATGCCGGCTCGGATGCGGGCGGTGTGGCTACTTCCGCCGTAAAAGACGGCGAATACTACGTTCTTAACGGTACTAAATGTTTCATTACCAATGGCGGCATTTCCGATGTCTATACCGTTTTCGCCAATGCGCGGAAATCGGCGGGAATCCGTGGTTTGACCGCGTTCATTGTGGAACGGGATACGCCTGGTTTTTCAGTGGGGAAGAAAGAAGACAAAATGGGCATGCGGCCTTCCAACACCACTGAACTGATTCTGGACAATGTCCGGGTGCATGAAAGCATGCGCATCGGTCGGGAAGGCGAAGGATTCAAAATTGCCATGAAGACGCTGGATGCAGCGCGTCCTTTGGTTGGCGCTGTAGCAGTGGGTCTGGCGGATGCGGCCCTGCAGGCAGCTTGTAAATACGCCAAAGAGCGCCAGCAGTTTGGCAAACCGATTGCTTCCTTCCAACTGGTCCAGGCTATGATCGCTGATATGGCGATGGCTGTGGAAACTGCCCGCCTGATTGTTTACAAGGCTTGCTGGATGAAAGACCAAGGAATGGACTATAAACTGGAATCCGCTATGGCGAAATGCCTGTCTGCTGATGTCGCAATGAAAGTGACAACTGATGCGGTACAAGTCATGGGTGGATATGGCTACATGAAGGAATACCCGGTCGAAAAAATGATGCGGGACGCAAAACTGTTGCAGATTTACGAAGGAACCAACCAAATTCAGCGCCTGGTCATTGCCAATAGCATCCTGTACTAGTTTTTACGGATGTACAGGCGCAGGTGGCTTGACAAGGGATGAAAGCTAGTGTTATACTATCTTTCGTGACATCAAGTTGAATTGGGGTTATAGCTCAGTTGGTTAGAGCGCTTCGTTGACATCGAAGAGGTCTGCGGTTCGAGTCCGCCTAACCCCACCATATTTAAACCGAGACGCTGCAAGCGATTGCGGCGTTTCTTTTTTTTCAACCACTAAATCCACGATTCCATCCAGCTCACCACCGCGGATTGTCGAAGCGGCGAACGAACTGTCCCCCGGGCATAGAAAAACCTCCCAACGCTGCCGAAGCGTGGGAGGAAGTCGAACGTTGGTAGACAATGAACAGCCAAAATTCACTCGATGAATCAGGGGATCAAATAGGTTAGAAAATAGGCAATGCCGAGCCAGCCCGAGACAACAATCGCTATGCCTAAATAATACAGACTGCGAGGAATAGCTGCGGAGCGCGCTGTCATTCTGCATTCGGTCCAGACATAAGCGGGAATCATTTTGCCGGCAATCAAGACGCCCAAAGGAATCAGCAGTAAATCATCAAGATAGCCAAAAACGGGAATGAAATCGGGAATCAAATCAATAGGGCTAATTGCATAAGCGACAATCAGAATAACAAAAACACGGGCATACCAAGGTGTTCCGGGGTGTCGAATAGCGTAATACATCGAAATCACGTCATCTTTTAGCTGTGATGCCTTGTTTTGCCACCAATGAAAATATTAGCGGAGTTGCACTGGCTAGCTCCTTCAACTGTTTGCTTGCGCATATTATCTCATGGATTCATAATCGGGGATATATATTTTACCGGTTGGATAATTTAGCGACCGCAGGACAAAATTGAACTGTGACTACGACCGTGGCTGACGGACGCGAGGGGTGAGTGTGACAGACTATTTGAGGGCCCAACAGCCGCGCCGGTACATCACACGACATGTGATTGATTGCGTTGGCTGGCACTCCGGATTTATGCATGAAATCAAGATACTGCTTCCGCGCTTCACTCCAGACGGGATTTTGCGTTTGCCCGCCGTCGGTAGCCAATATGGTGGACTCCCAGTCAACAGCTTCAATTGCCCGCAGATTTCGTTCAAAGTTTTTCTCCCAGGAGCCATCTGGCATAAGGCATAGACGAAAGAATAAAATAATAATGGCGAAAAAGCTTATATCAAAAAGCCTTTCGCCATTATCCTGTTTGATGCGACACTATACCAAAAGATATAGTGTTTTTTCAGTACTAAAAAAGTATGCAACGGATATAATCTTAAACCTGAGAATATGGTACTATACATTTGCAACACAATTCAGCCGTGATAGGGAGGGCAATACTTGCCGCAACGCATTAGAGGAACGATTGTTATTCAGCAATGGAAGTGGATTTTGGTATCGACTGCGCCGCTGTTCTGTTATTTTGGCTTGGATTGTCTTGGATTTCAGGAAACATACCGATGGTTTTTTTCGATAACCCTCTGGGCTGCTTTTGCCTGGGCATTCGAAATTCTTCCGGATTCAATCGTCGGTCTGTTGGCGCCGGTGCTGTTCATTTTGCTGAAAATGGGTTCCCCGGCTCAAATACTCAGTCCATGGCTAACGGGTGTGCCTTGGACCATTTTGGGAGGTTTGGCTGTCGGAGCGGTAATGCTGAACACCGGATTGGCAAAACGTCTGGCGTTTTGGTGCGTTTTGCCGTTCGGATCTTCATTTACAGCTATTCTAACAGGGTTAATGTTGGCGGGCATGATGATTGCTCCGTTTATGCCGTCAGCTCTTGGGAAGATGGCAATTATGAGCATAATCGGTATCGGCGTATGCGATGTTCTGCAGTTACAACCCAAGTCTAGGGCGGCGTCCGCTGTAATGTTGACTTGCTTCTTCGCCGTTTCCTGCCCGGCCTTAAGTTACGCGACAGGTGGTTTGCATGTGGCGATAGCCGTGGGCTTTTTAGGCAAGGTAACTTCGGGTGGTTTGGGTTGGCTGGATTATGCATACCACAATTGGATTATAGGGATGGTATTCTCCATCGCTTCAATAATACTGGTGATCTTTCTTTTGAAACCGGAACATCCAATAGAAGAAGCCGGAACCATCCGGGCCAGATATGAGCAAATGGGAAGTGTTAGCGCACCGGAAAAGCGGACGCTCACAATACTTGCGCTAATCATGTTAGGGTTTGTCACTGATCGTATTCATGGTTTGGATCCTGCATGGATCATGGTTCTGGCTACCGTGTCCTTCTTTCTGCCCGGAATTCGTCTTATGGACGGGGAAAAATTCGGACGCCTGGCTTTTCCCTTGTTGTTTTTTATTACAGGTGCGATGTCGATCGGTGCAACGGCTACATTTCTCGGAGTATCTCGCTGGATTGCGGAAGGCCTTATTCCGATGCTGTCCGATTCATCCTTTTTTGCAGTGCTTGTCGCATATGGATTCGGTGTGGTGTCTTCGTTTTTTATTCAGTCGGTGGCATTGGCCGGCTTGTTTACTCCGCCTTTGATTGATGCCGCATTACAACTTGGCGTTAGTCCCCATGCGATTGTCTATAGTTTTTTGCGTGGAACTGACCAGGCTATTTTCCCTTATCAATTTGCGGTGCTTGCCTATGTCTGCAGTTTTGGATATATCAGTTACCGTCATGTGATTCTTGTGATGAGTATTCGTACGGTTGTCGACACCTGTTTGTTTATCGGAGTGGCCTACCCATACTGGAAATGGATAGGGATGGTTTGAGCCTGTCAGATTATCGTGTAGCCGTTCTTGGCAAATATTTTATTCACCGAATTGAAAGCTGAAACCGGCGTGTAAGCCCCTGTGACCAATCCGAGAGGGATACTGCAAATTTCTATTTTGAATTTTACTCCCTCTGCAATAATTTCAATGATGTGAACATTGCCCTCAGAATCAGGATCCGCGATAATCCGAGACTGGGTTTTGTCAAAACCCAGTCCGGCAATAGCGATACTGGCGTGTACGTTCACGTTTCTTGGATAGAGTCTGCACGCTTCACGAGTCGGTCCTTCAAATAGAACGGTTCGCACTGTTTCGGTTCTGCCCAGGTTAGCCGGTTTTTTGATGGTTGTGATCATGACCGATTCAAGTTTTTCTCTGCCGTCCCTGATTCCATCCAAACCCAGGATAGCGCCGTGTGGAACATAAATTTTGCGGGAAAACCTGCTGCATAACGCAAGAGCCTTCGCTTCAAACTCTGCATCAGCAAAAGCCGTTGTCGAAAACACGACCATATCTGCGTATTCCAGAATTATCGGCGCCAAAGCTTGGACAGCCTGTTGCGTCGCTGTTTCGATGACAAGGTCGATTTTTCCATTGGAGAGTAATTTCGCAAGTTCCTCAGGTGCATTGACCGCCAAATGATTCGGCACAGTTTTTGCCGTTTCCGGATTGGCTTCGTATACGCATGTGATTTCAATCTCGTTTTGTGCGCGCAGGTGTTGGAATAAATACTGGCCTATTGTACCAAAGCCGATCAATGCAACTTGTTTCTTCATGAAAGCGCCTCCACAGCTGAATTGTTGAACTTCTCAACATCCATTTCTCCGGACCGGGCCGCAATGATGGAAACCCCGACCAAATCACCCACCACGTTAACGGTTGTGTGCCCAATATCGATAAGCGGCCAGATCGCTGCAAGAATGGGGACAAGCGTCAGCGGCAGATTCATCGTCTGCAGAATAATGGATGACAGTACAATGCCGGCGCCCTTGACACCGGCCGTGCCCATGGAAAGTAACAGCCCGACAAGCACAAATTCCATGATGTATGCCAGTGTCAGCTCCATCCCAAAGAGATTGGCGGCAAAAACGATAATGACGCCAAGAACACAGGCCATACCGTTGGAATTGGCTGTCGCACCAATGGTTAAACCAAATCCATAGATTTTCTCAGGCAGCTTAAGGTTTTTTTCCGCTACACTGAGATTGACCGGCAGCGTTGCTGCTGAAGATGTCGTGCTTGCGGCGATCAGGATAGAAGGCATAATAGCCTTGTAGAATTTGGTCGTGCTGATTTTACTAAGCAGCATGAACTGCAGCGGATAGACAACAAGCAATATAATAAATAATGCTACATAGTCCGCCAGGATGAATTTGGCAACTTCCGCAAGGGCTTTGCCGCTCATGCTATGGACCATTTCACTGATCAAGGCCAGGATTCCATAGGGTGCAAGACCCATGACAATATCTGTTACTTTGAGCATGATTTCGCTGCCTTCGTCAACAACCTTGATAACGTTTTTTACCCGGTCACCCAGGAGCAAAAGAACAACACCCAGGATGAGGGAAAAGAACAAAATTTGCATGACATTGGCTGTTGCCAACGCTTCAAACGGATTAGTCGGAATCCAATCCAGCATATTTTTAACAAAACTAAAATCGCTGTTTTTTACTGTTTTTGCTGAATTTTGCAAGAAACCGGCCATGTCTTTGCCGGGGGCAATAATCAGTGCAACGCAGAGTCCGATGACGACAGATAGAAGTGAAGTTACAGCGTAATAAAAAAGCAGTTTGCTGCCGACTGCCTTCAGGTTGCTGACATCCTCCATTTTTGTGATACCGCTGACAATGGTAAAGAAGATAACGGGGGCGATCAACATCTTGAGAAGTCTGAGAAATGCTTCACCGATAGGTACCATGATAAAGGAAATTTTAGCTCCTGCGGTCATACCGAGAACGATTCCAAGAACGATACAGACAAAAATTTTTACATAGAGTTCTTGTTTAAACCACCATTTCATCGTGTTGAAGCCCCTTTCATCCCATATTATTATTTGCGATGCTGTTCCATGACCTTGATGATCCGGTCGATTGCAGCAATGGCCGCCTGGTGGTTTTGCGAAAAGTTGATCCGGAAACTATCGGTGAACTGTGAACCAAATTCGGTACCGGGTGTTACGGTTACATCGGCCTGCAGGCGCAAAATTCGGACAAATTCTTTGAGGGTAACATCCAATTCCGGAACTCTGGGGAAGAGATAACTGCCTGCTTCCGGCGTTCTCGCCTTAACCCCCTCCACTGCGCGAAGCTGCGTCAACAAATCATCACGAATGGCCTGGTGCTGGGCAATCCGCTGCTTCATCCAGCCTTCCGGCTCGGCAAACCAAGATTTCATCACCGCCTGACTATAGCCGCCAGCCCGCAGGGACACAATGGCCTGCAGTTTTTCCATACGGTCAATGATTGTAGCGGAGCCAAAGGCGACACCCAACCGATAGCCGCTGAGCGACTCAGTTTTCGACGGGCCCGTGATGGTGATTAACTTTTCGGGGTCGATCAAATTTTGTGCGCATAGGTGAGTGTATGTTCGCTCTTCAAAAATCTGACGCGAATATAGTTCATCCGCAATGACTGTTGCTCCGTACTTTTGCGCCAGTTCACCAATTCCACGAATCTCTGCCGGTGAATAGATTACGCCGGTCGGATTATTGGGGTTGGAGAACAAAAACAGTTTGGCGCCGCCTTTAAAAGCGCCTTCCAGCTGGTTCAGGTCCAGGCCTGCGCAATCGGTCGCGTTATAATAGTCCATCTGAATCGGCACGACTTCACCGTCAAAAAATTCGACAAGCTTTCGATTGGCAAAATAGTCCGGTGCTACGATAGCCACTTTTTCGCCTCGGGCAACGGCGGAACCCATAGCAAGAAACAAGGCGCCCTGTGTTCCAGGCGTGATGATGATATTTCTGTCTGAATGAATCGATGTTCCGGTGAATTTTGCAAGCTTTTGAGCAGCATCCTCGCGAATTGTTTTGCTGCCGCGATATTCGGTGTAGGCTTGCTTGCCACCAAGGTGAACGCCTGCGGTAAAGAAATCCAGGGAACCGGGAATTGGCTCAAAAGCATCCACGTCGCCGTGTGAAAAATCAATCGGCGTTCCAGAGAGCTTTTCTCCACGCAGCTTGATCTCATCCGTGTTTTGCTGCGCCTCCTGTCCCGGGGCATTTTCAACACCAAGTTTTAAAAATTTTTCATTCAGTAAATCCAATGTCTTTTCCTCACTTTCACGTTTTGTACCGATTGGAGTTCGATGGTTTAATAATAGGGATTTTTGTTCACGGGTTGCAAATACCTAAAATCGTATGAGACTATATCGTTTTTTCTATAGCAGGAAAAGAGGGGAAATAAGATTATATGTAAAACTTAATAAAATGCTGAATAGTTAAACCCAAAGTAAATGCTGATTGGGATGAGTGCTTGTTGCACTTGGGAGTAAGAGCGGTTTATGTATAAATACATGAATTATGTTAATGCAGTGTATTTAAATAGAAGTTTTTCTAAGGCGGCTGAGAAGTTATATATTTCTCAACCGGCGCTTAGTGCTGCAATAAAAAAGGTGGAAGAAGAAATCGGGCTTCCAATTTTTGATCGAAGCAGTAACCCGATACAACTCACACCGGCTGGTGAATATTATATTGAATCCATCGAACAGATTATGAGAATCGAAAAAGAAATGGCGACGCATTTCGCTAGTTTGCTGGGTAATAATCGCGAGATGATCCAGGTAGGAAGCGCTTCGTTTTTCTGTGCGTATGTTTTGCCAACGATTATTCAAGAATTTAAGCTCGAATATCCAGGTTATATGGTAAATCTGCTGGAGGCGAATGCGGACGATCTTGTTAAATGCCTTCGGACGGGAAGCATTGATATTATTTTGGATGTAGAAAAATTGGACCCCAATATCTTCAATTCTATGGTGTGGGCGGAAGAACAAATTGTCCTGGCGGTGCCGTCTGCTTATGAAGTGAACAGACGTTTGGAAAACTATCGTCTGACATTTGAAGAGGTTGGCAGTGGACAATATCTGGATCAAAGATACCCTGCGGTAAGCCTGAAAGAGTTTGCTGACGAAACGTTTCTGCTGTTGAAACAAGGGAATGACATGTACGAGAGAAGCTTGAAAATGTTCAGGAAAGCAGGCTTTACTCCCCATGTTGCCATGTATTTGGATCAATTGCTTACCGCCTATTATATTGCTTGTAGCGGTAAAGGAATCGCTTTTGTGCGTGCGGGGATTACGAATTACCTGGATCCGACCAACAAATTGTATTTCTATAAAATCGATGATGAAAATTCCACTCGTAATATCATGATGTATTACAAAAAAGCGCAACCGCTTTCGAAAATTGGCAGGGATTTTATTAAGTTTCTACAAGAAAGGAAGCTCATTACCGGCTGAAAGCAAACTCGATAACCCTTGGCGCTTCTTACCTCACTATCGCGACAATTGGCAAAACAGCTTAGATCGAACAAATATTATACTGAGGCAGTAATTAGTGCAGCACATAGGCGCGTTGGATTTGTAAGGCGTCGTGAAAATGCTTCTAGTTGGATTGAGCTGTCCCCCGAAAGTTGGTCCCGTTATTTTGCATCTTACCCTGCAAAAACAGCCTCATAGCATTGTTCTCTTGTGACGTTTTAATCATTGCGAGTACACTGAGTGTAATAACGGTGCAAGGAGAGATAATACTATGAAAACTATTGCAGGCGCCATCTTCAATACTCCCTGGTGGGTATTTCCATTGCTCGGATACTTAATCGTATTAGGCATTCAATCGCTGCGCACGCGAACCGTTTCTATATATAAATTATTTGTCATGCCGGTCATTTTTCTGGGAATTTCATTTTACACATTGCTGGCAGCCACGCCCGACTATATCGTGATCAGCTGTTGGATAGCGGCAATGGTGCTAGGAGGTGCGTTCGGTTTTTTTCAACTTGTTCACACGAACATTCAAGTGGATGCCAGACGTTTTCTCATCCAGATACCGGGCAGTGGGAGCAATCTAATTGTCATGTTGCTGATTTTTTCTTCAAGGTATTATTTTGGCTATGATCTGGCAGTCAACCCACAACATAATGACGTAATCGAATATAAAATCATAAGGTTTGCAATATCCGGATTGCTTACCGGCTATTTGCAAGGGAAATTACTGGGTTATCTTTATCATTACAAAAAAGCCTCAGAACTTGGTTAAAAATCAAAACGTCACAGGATCGATTTTAAGGCTGGTTGAAACGCGAGTGAATGTAACTGTACCGGGCTATTTGTCCCGGTCTTTTGCTTTTTTATCGTCACCGAAAAAAAACTTCAGGTTTTATTCGCTTTACATGGGGTGATTCATCCGTTATACTATAAAAGCAAACATATGTTCTTGATAATAGGAGGAGATTTACTGTGGAAAAGGAAATGATCGGCAAGGCAACGGAATTACTGGCGAAATGCGAGGTAGTGACACTGGCATCCATCAACGACGAGGGCTATCCGCGCATTTGCGTCATGGCCAAGGTCCGGGCGGAGGGAATCCAGACGATCTGGATGGCTACCGGCAGCCACTCCGCCAAAACGGGCCACTTTCAAAAGAATCCCAAAGCCAGCGTCTGCTTTTTTTCCAGCGGCGACAGCGTCACACTGCTGGGCGAAATTAAAATTGTGCATGACGCGGCGATAAAGCAGGAGTTGTGGCAGGATTGGTTTATTGCGCATTTCCCCCAAGGCGCAACCGATCCGGAATACTGCATTTTGCGGTTTGATGCTCAGGTGGCGACCTGCTGGATCGAACAATGTTTTGAAACCCATCGCTTATAAGCGGCACTTGCCGAGTGCAACCCTATCGTCGCCAATCGCCAACCACTTTTAACTCGCGAATGACGCGAGTTTTTTTGTGTCAATGGCAGTTATTAACAGGGATTTGTTTTGTGCTGTCGAAGTAAAATATTGCGATTATTCTGCGTTTTAACTTTCGATATGCGAAAAGGAGGGTGCCGTGAAATCGTTCTTAATAGACTTCCTGAAAAACAAATCGGTCCGTGGTTTGATCGTGCTGATTTTTACTGTAGGGATATTATTTTTTGCGATGATCACAGGGTATCTATCCTATACAACCGGCTTGCGCAACATAGAGGAAAACGCCAAGCGAGTTGCTTCCATCGTGAATGACGATATTGCAAAAATGTTGGCGCATTATTTGGCAGAGCCGCTTCTGCTTGAACAAATTCATCACAATGTAATTACAAACAAACAGATCGATTTTGCGAATCAAGCGCAACGGGACAAGCACTTTGTAGAAATGCTCAAGCTGTTTCCCCGAGTTACCAACAACTACTTGTGCCTTGCAGGCGGTGATGAATATGGCGCCCGTCGGGAAGATGACGGTAGTTTCATCGTTTGGGACAGCAATGTTGAGAAAAAAACGCTTGATTACTATAAATACGATACAAAACTGGGCCGTCAGGGCTACATAAAAAGCCTGACAGCGTATGATACCCGCCTTCGGCCTCCCTATTTGAAAGGTAGCGAGATGAAGCAACCGGGCTGGACCGATGTATATGCATCTGCAACTGGGCGCGGTCTTGTGATCACCGGAATCAACCCGATTTATTCTTCAGACAGTCAACTGGCGGGAGTTTTGGGCAGTTCCATGTTACTTAATTGGATTGACGATTTGCTAAAAGATCTGACTATCACAGAAAATGCTTCCATTTTTATCGTATCAAGGAAGGGCATGTATATTGCATCTACACTCGGCAACTCCAGTGAAAATCCGCTATTTGCCCAAGCCGTCGCCGCTTTGAAAGGAAACACGCAAACGTTGGATGCCGTCAATCACAAAATAGACTTACAGTTCGTCTATAATGGCAATAAAATGCTGCTACTGGCCTACCCGATTACCGATGTGAAAAACCTGCAATGGATCAGCATTATCATTATTCCCGAAGGTGACCTGATCTATTCGATGGAAAAGTTTATCAATCAGTTGGAATTAATCACACTGCTGGCTTGTATTATTGGCCTTGTTGCAGGGGTATTGGCTGCCCGCCATATTATCAATCCAATTATCAAAGTGAATCGAGTGGCGCAGAAAATAGCGGAAGGCGATTTCTCCACCAAAATAGATATTCGTCGCCATGACGAAATTGGACAGTTGGTCTATACCGTGAACGATATGTCGACAAAATTGGAAACCCAACGTGAAGTAGAGAAAATAGCAATTGAAAAAGAAAAGATGATGCGGGAACAGGAGCGGTCTGTAAACAAAGCCATCAGCAGTTTCGTTCCTTACGCGTTTTTGTACATGTTGGGCAAGCAAAATATCATGGAAATTGAGCCGGGCGACCACGTGGAAAAAGAACTCACGATCCTGTTCACGGATATTCGTTCATACACCCAAATGTCGGAAACCATGAGCAACGTTGAGTTATTTGCATTTATCAACCAATACCTGGACATCGCGGTGGATGTGATTACCAAAAATAATGGGTTCATCGACAAATTCATTGGGGACGCCATCATGGGGTTGTTCCCGGATGGATCAGACGATGCCTTGCGAGCCGTGATCGAACTCCGGCGGCAATTGCAGCAACGCAACCAGGAAAACAGCGGGGCGCCGATACAGATAGGCGTTGGGATCCATCACGGCAGTGTGACATTCGGCACGGTCGGAACTCGCGCGCGCATGGATACCACGGTAATCGGCGATTCGGTCAATCTGGCCTCGCGGCTGGAAAGCGCGACCAAAGTCTATGGGATCGATACTTTGCTGTCGGAGGCTGCTTACCATAAATTGGAGCACCCAGAATGTTTTCATATTCGTGAAGTGGATACTGTCAAAGTGAAAGGGAAGCGCCAGCCTGTGAAAATTTATGAGGTGTTTGACTGCGACCCGGATGAACTAAAGCGATTAAAAACTGAAACTGCGCCACTATTCGCTGAGGCTATAGAACTATATAAACTGGGACATTTTATCCAGGCGGAAAAAGCTTTTCGACAATGTCAGATAAGCTGTCCGGAAGATCAACTTCTGCCGGTATATATTCAGCGCTGCAGTACGATGCAACGTATTCCACCCGGTCCGGGCTGGAAAGGGATTAGTGGAATTTAAAGCAGGCGAAAGGGTGAGCAAACATGGCGTTTCTGGAATGGAACAATCAATATCTGCTGGGATTATCGGAAGTCGACAAACAGCATCAACAACTCTTTGCGCTGGTCAATCGTCTTCATGAGCATGTAGTCAACGGCGAGCCGCAAAGCTCGGCAGGCGCCATATTGGACGAATTGATCGAATACACGGTGGAGCATTTTGCTACGGAAGAGAAACGGTTCCTAGAGGACGACTATCCACAGTATGATGAGCATAAAAATGAGCATGATCTACTGACGCGGCAAGCACTGGAGTTTCAGGAAAAATTCCGAGCCAACCAAATTATGGTGACTTTCGATTTGTTAGATTTCTTGAGTGATTGGCTAAAAAAGCATACCACCGACTCTGATTTGAAGTATGTCCAATTCGCCCGACAAAAAGCGGGAGGCGTAGTATGAGTTTTCGGGTGAAATTTTGGGGTGTTCGCGGGTCACGGGTAGTGCCAGGTCATAAGACCTTGATTTATGGCGGCAATACGTCCTGCGTTGAAGTGCGATGCGGTTCGCATTTGCTCATTTTGGACGCGGGTAGCGGCATCTGCGAGCTGATGGAGGAATTGGCGCAGCAGCGGGAGCCGCTTTGCATGGATTTGCTGATTTCCCACATGCATTGGGACCATGTTTTGGGGCTGCCCTTTTTTAAGCCCTTGTATCAGGCCGATAATTTTATATTTCTGCATGGAGCCAAAGGAACAATCTACGATTTCGATGTCTCACTGCGCAGTCTAATGCGGTATTCCAATTTCCCGATCAACTTCGATGATTTGCAAAGTCACAATAGTATCAAGATGCACAAACATGGAACAGTATTTGAACTTCGGGAGGGCTGGGATTCAATACTTGGGATCGACTATGCGGTTCCGGATATCAAGGTAGCGACGCATGAGAACCGGCATCCCGGCGGTGGGATGGTTTATAAAATAATCTATGGCGGCAAGCAGCTCTGTTATGTTACGGACACGGAGTGCGCTGCCGATCAAATGCCATTCATTGACTCACTGGTTGGTTTTGTGGCCGGCTGCGATCTACTCATCATGGATGCCAATTATACGCAAGAAGAATATGAAGGGCGGGTTGGTGGTTCACACAAAAGAGGCTGGGGCCATGCAACCTGGCAAGATTGCGTGGCAGTCGCCAAACGCTCTGGCGTCAAGCAACTTTGCCTGTTTCACCACGATGCAGAGCGGACGGATGCGCAGCTGGCCAGGATAGAGCAGCAGGCGCAGGCGGAATTCGCAGCAACCTTCGCAGCAAAGGAAGGACTGGAGGTGTCGTTATGAGTGCGTATTCTAAAGCAACCGTCGAGGCTGTGAAGGAACTGCTAGATATTGGGATCGCCCTATCGGCGGAAAAAAGCAACAAAAAGCTGTTGGAAATGATTCTGAGCGAAGCGCGGCGCATTACACAATGTGACGCGGGCTCCTTGTTTTTGCTGGAAAAGGATCAACTCGTGTTTAAAATCATTCAAAACGACAAGCTAAACATTTATCAGGGAGGGTTCGGCGAGAAGATTGATTTACCACCGGTCGACATCGACGCTACAACGGTTGCCGGGTATTGCGCACTGAATAAAAAGGTTATCAATATTCCCGATGTGTATTCAGTAAAGCAGAACGGAATTGATTTTTCCGGGCCCCGTCGTTACGACTCCATTACCGGTTATCATACGAAATCGATGTTGGTTGTGCCGCTGGCAGACAACGAAGGCGAAATCATCGGGGTGGTGCAACTCTTGAATGCCCAGGATGAACAGGGGCGGGTCATCCCTTTTGCCTGTTATATCGAGCAGGTGGTTTGCTCCATCGCTTCCCAGGCAGCGGTGGCTATCAGCAATATGCGCTATGTGAAGGAACTGGACGAGATGCTGCATGCTTTCGTGCGGGTCATTTCCACCGCCATTGACGAGCGTAGCCCTTACAATGCCAACCATACCCGCAATATGACCCGGCGTGCGGGGAATTTCGCCCGCTACTTAAAAAAGCAGGGTGTCGTCGACGAACTGTCCGAGGAAGTCATCGAGCAATTGATTATGTCGGCGTGGTTGCACGATATCGGAAAAATTGCCATTCCGCTGGAAATCATGGACAAGCCGACCCGGTTGAGCGAACACGAGGAATTGCTGTATTGCCGCCTGATGACGATTCGCGAGCAACGCAAGGTTCAGCTGATCAAAAAAATAATGAAAGGGGATCAATTGCAGACACCGGCAGGGATAGCCGCATTTTGGAAAGAAATTGCGGACATCGAAGCAGATATGGATTGCATCAATGATTTTTTGGTGGTGGTAAATAATCCGGCTACGGTTGTTGATGCGCAAATGCAACTGAAGATTTCAGAACTGGCATCGCGGACTTGGTCCCGTGCTGAAGGCAGGGAAGAGCCGTGGTTGTTGCCGGTGGAAATAGAGGCGCTCATGGTGCCGTGCGGAACCCTGACGGAGAATGAGCGTCATACGATCGAAAGCCATGTAGGCATTACTCGGAAAATGCTCGACCAAATTCCATTCGGCGCGAAATACTTCTCAGTTCCCGGATGGGCCTGCGCGCATCATGAACTGATGGACGGCAGTGGATACCCTCGCAAGCTAAAGGCCGACGAATTGCCGATGCCGGTACGAATCCTGACAATTATGGATATCTATGATGCGCTGACAGCATGCGATCGTCCGTATCGCAGAGCCCTATCGCCGGAAAAGGCGTTTGCCATTTTGGATGAAATGGCCGGTGCGGGGAAATTGGATACAGGATTGGTCAGTTGCTTCAAGGAAAGTCAAATATGGGTGGACTGAAGATAGTTATGCTTCCCACTACGATGCGCGATGATTAAAAATTGCACCAAATCTTCTAAAAATTGGTTCAGGAATCATCTGATCGCGCGAGAATTGAAATCATTATCTAAAGATTAGCTTGGTAACTCAGGAGGAGGTTCGCTCTATGCCGGGAAGTGTTGTCGTCGTTTCCTATGGGGAACTGGCGGTGGTGATCAAACGCTTGGTAGCCACGATAAAGACGGATGTGAATATCGAAACCATTGAAGCGCTCCAGGATACCGCTGTGACTGCAGCTAAAAATATTGCAGAGCAAAACGATTTCGCCGTTTTCCTTTCCTCCGGCGGCATGTACCGGGCGCTATCACAACACATGAGCACTGGACTGCTGGAAATTACCGTGACCGGTTTCGATTTTTTAATGGCTGTTAAAAAAGCAAGCCATATGTTTAAAAAACTGGCTGTCATTCATTACACAATGATGCCTTTTCTGGACGAAATTTTGGATGTATTGGCGGTGCCTGTCAAACAGGTGAAGCTACGCGATCACATGGAATTGGATCAAGTGCTGGAGGAGTTGAAACAGGAAGGGGTAGAAGCCGTTATTGGCGGCAGTCTGGTTTGCGAAAAAGCGGCGAAGCTCGGTCTTGGCAGCTGCCTGGTCTACTCGACTGAAAGTGTAATGCGTGCGCTGGATGCTGCTATTGCGGTTGCCCAAACGCGTTTTGCCGAAACGCAAAAAGCCAGAGAGCTTCATGCAATTCTCGATTTTTCTTACGAAGGAATTGTTGCTGTTGATCGAAATGGATTAATCAAGGCAGTGAATCCAAGCGCGGGGAAAATACTAGGTGTTAACCGGCAGGAAGTTTTGGGAAGGCATATTGACACTGTGCATCCGGAAATAAAACTTGGACGGGTTCTATCTTCTCGCCGGTCCGAGCTGAATCAGGTGGAGTCGATTGGCGGGACGAAAGTCATTATTAACCGCATTCCCATCATCATTAAGGAAGAACTGACCGGAGCGTTGGCAACCCTGCATGATGCCGGCTCGATTCAGAAAGCCGAAGCCAAGATTCGCGAATCATTGCGGCAAAAAAACTTCAGGGCAAAGGTTACCTTTGCTGATATTTTGGGAAAAAGCCCGGCAATTGTGAGAGCGAAAGAGAAGGCGGCTTTATATGCAAAAACTGATTCGGCCATACTTATTCATGGCGAATCGGGAACCGGCAAGGAATTGTTTGCCCAAGCAATCCACAATGCAAGCCGGCGAGCGCGGCAGCCATTTGTTGCCGTAAACTGCGCGGCCTTGCCGGAGAACTTGCTTGAAAGCGAATTGTTCGGCTATGAAGAAGGGGCATTCACCGGCGCCCGTAAAGGCGGAAAAATCGGCATCTTTGAAATTGCTCATCAAGGGACGATTTTTCTGGATGAGATACCAAGTATGCCGTTTCACTTACAGGCCAAACTGCTTCGCGTGATTCAGGAAAAGGAGATCATGCGTGTTGGCGCCGATTATGTAATTCCGTTGGACGTGAGAATACTGGCAGCAAGTAACCAAGATTTGCGGCAGAATATTAAGGCAGGGACTTTTCGCAGTGATTTGTTTTATCGGTTGAGTACGCTGGATATTAAGTTGCCGCCACTGCAGGAAAGACAAGAAGACATTGCTCCGCTGTTCAGGCATTTTGCGCGGAAGATTCATGCGGGTATCGGTGAACCGATCATCTGCGATCGAATGCTTCGCGCCTTTCACGCTTATGCGTGGCCGGGGAATATTCGTGAACTTGCCAATGCTGCTGAAAAATATGTTATTTTAAATGACCCGGAGATTGATCCGGCTGAATTATTGGGGACTGTCGAGTTTTCCAACAGTTTCGGATCTGGTATGGAGCCCGTAAATCTTAAGTCGATTGGCGAAAACGTTCAGATTCGGATAGTCAATGCACTGGCGCGTGAAGGTGTCGGGCGTGCGGAAATTGCAGAGTTGCTTGGTATTAGTCGGACTGGTCTTTGGAAAAAAATCAAGCGACACGAAGAAAAAACATTGGCATGACGTAAACATTTATCAAAACTTGTTAACTATAGTTAACATTTCTAAAATGAAAGGATCGCAAATCTGCTTTAGATATGCGATCCTTTTGCATTGGCATAATAATTGCAAAAGAAGCTATTCGGAGTAATTCAAAAAAATTATAGTATGCAAAGAAGGGGTGCGATGATGAGAAAAAGTACGATGTTCAAGCAACTGCTAAACAGCCCCGAGATTTTGGTCATGCCGGGCGTGCACGATGCATTGAGCGCCAGACTTGCCGAGCAAGCAGGGTTTTCAGCGCTTACCATGGGAGGTTACGGCGTTGCGGCAAGTGTGCTGGGGCAACCGGATGTTGGCTACTTGACGATGACAGAGATGGTTTATACATTGAAGCGAATTTGTGACGTAACAACATTGCCGCTACTAGCTGATGCCGATACCGGTTACGGGAACGCAGCCAACGTATTTCGTGTGGTCAAAGAATACGAAGATGCTGGCGCTGCAGCCTTGTTCCTTGAGGATCAGGAGTGGCCCAAACGGTGCGGTCACATGGAGGGAAAACGGGTCATAAGCATGGAAGAACATATAATGAAAATCAGGGCTGCCGTGGCGGCCAGGCGCGACCCGGATTTTGTCATCATGGCCAGGACCGATGCACGTTCTGTGCTTGGTTTGGAAGAAGCGATCCGCCGGGGCAATGCCTATGGGGAAGCGGGCGCAGACTTGATTTTTGTCGAAGCGCCGCAAAATATCGAAGAATTGGTCGAGATTCGCAGGCAAATAAAAAAACCGTTGTTGGCTAACATGGTTGAAAACGGAAAAACCCCATTGCTGTCTGCGGATGAACTGCAGAAAATCGGCTATAATGCTGTAGTTTTCCCGGTTAGTTCAGTATATACTGTTGCTGCCGCACTGCGGGATTTATGGTCGGAACTGAAAGAGACCGGCACTACAAAACAATATGCGGCCTCAGGTAAAATGATCTCTTTCGGCGAATTTAACCAATTGATCGGTTTGCCTGCATACAAAGAGATTGAACGCAAGTTTGCGGCAGACTGAAAAATTGCGCGAAGAATAGGAGGAAGGGCGACATGGAATTAGCGAAACTGAAAAATGAAAAGATATATGGACTACCAATCGGATTCTTCATTGTTTTTTCAGTGATTATACTGTTGGCAGCCTATTCAGGCAAACTTAGCAAGGATTATGTCGGTACGATTGCCTATCTGATGGTGGTTGGTGGAGCCTTCTTTTATATTGGCGGAAAAATACCCATTGTCAATGACTATATGGGAGGCGCGACCGTATTACCGTTGTTTGGCGCATCCGCGATGGTTGCTTACGGGATGGTTCCGCTCTATGTTCAAAAAAGTGTGGCCGTTTTTATGAACGGCGGGTTCGTAAATCTATATATAGCTGCCATTCTTGTTGGTTCTATCCTGTCACTAAGCCGGAAATCAATCTTAAAATCAGTATTCCGGTATTTGCCGACCATCATCGGTTCACAATTTGTTGCGATTCTATTTTTGGCACTTGCCGGAATAATTACGGGAATTGGCGTTTTTGAGGCCGTATTTTTCATTGGCGCTCCTATCATGTCGGGCGGTTCTAGCGGCGCTATCGCCACGCTGCCAGCCATGTACAGCGGCATTATGGGTATTGATGCAAGTAAATATGCCGGACCGTTTTTGGGCTATACTTCGATGGCTAATGTAATATCTATTTTGAGTGCTGCCGTGTTTTCAAAAGTTTTCATTAATTTCCCTAAAATTAATGGTCATGGCAGATTATTGATGGATCAACCGAAAGATGAGATTTTGGCCGAGGAAAGTCGTCCTTCATCCGATAAGGATTACGGGAAACTGGGCGCTGGTTTATTGATTTCACTAGGGTTTATGGTTGCAGGCAGCTTGATTGCTGTTGTGATTCCCCAGATCCATATGTTGGCATGGACGATCCTGCTCGCTATTTTCGTGAAAGCAGCCGGATTGATCAGCGACGATTTCTGTGATTATGCCAATTTCTGGTTTCAATTTATGCTGAAAAATCTGTTGCCTGTTTTGATTGCCGGTATTGGAGTTTCCTACATGGACGTTACCATTCTCGGCAAATACTTCACTTTTGGCGCGGTATTTGTGATTGTGATGGGGATTGCCGGTGCGGTGATCGGTGCGGCGGCCTTTGGCTACTTGTTCAAATTGTGGCCGCTTGAAGCCAGTATTACCGCCGCGCTTTGTTCATGCGACGTAGGAGGTTCGGGAGATATTGCCATCCTTTCGGCTTCCAACAGGATGCAATTATTGCCGTTTGCATCTATTTCGACAAGGATAGGCGGTGCCCTGATGATACTGGAAATCAGCTTCTTGATGCCCTTGTTTTTATAAGATCAGCGGTGTTGCATGCGGAAATGCATTTTGCGATAATGATTATATGGAAAATTCACATACTGGAGGATTGGCACATTGAGTAAAATAACAGAAAAAGCAGAACCCAAGCCGGTTAACAGTGAACTATCGGATAAAGAGCTGGACAGCGTGAGCGGCGGCGCCTATCCTACACCGGTAAATGACCAAATTACTGATGCGGTAACCTGAGAAAGTATCTGTCAGAGAGATATATAACAGTATGATGACCAAAGGCTCCGAGCTGTATTGCAGCGGAGCCTTTGACTATTTCAGCAAAATGTTTTGTTGTCGTTGTTACCAGTGCTTGATGGAGCGGGTGTAGCCGAGTGCGGCGATCCAGGCTGCCAATTTTGCGATACTTTTGCTCTCTTCTGTATCACCGCTATGCTGGTGGTATAGTTCCCACAACTGACAGTCCGTTGCAGTTGGCGGAAAAACTTTATCGCCGGGTGCTTCCGCGGTGATCAGGTTGCCGGCAAAATCGCGTTTCTCCATGCGGTATTCAATCTCCATTTGATTGCAGACCGGACATTTGATCATGTTCAATCACTCCCGTCATCGGCTTCATCCAGGATACACTTAAGAATTAGCCATTCGTTGTGTGATTTCCTTTTTTTGTCGCAGCCACACTAAAATTGACACGATAATTGGATATAGAACGTAAATGCCGGCAAACAGGAATAGCACCAGGGAAGCCAAGGCGCTGACAGCGGCGCACCAACGACCGAACGGAGTGGGCAGGATATAGAACGCAGCGATCATACCTACCGTGTAGACAAGCAGGAAAACAGAACTGGGAATACCGATAAGGGTGTTCAAGTCCCAGTGGAACAGGTAGCTAAGGCTAAGGATACCGAAAAATACCGGGATAAATGCCAACAGCGCCCGATGCGGTGTTTGAAACCGAGGATGCAACTGGGCAAAGCGGTCGGGAAATTCACCTGCCCGTGCCTGTGCGTAGACCAGACGCGAGAATCCGGCGATAAAAGTGTGCACCGGGCAATAGCAAATTAAAAAACCCAACAATGCAACCGCAGTTGCAGCGCTGTCGCCCATGCTGCGGGCAATTAATCCCAGCATCGCTCCCGAAGGAGTCGTGTCCAGGTAAAGCCCATTGCCGACAATGACATAAGATATGGCGACATATATTGTCGCAACAATAACCAGACTAATTCCAAGGCTCAGCGGCAGATCGACTTTGGGGTTGCGGAATTCTTCCGCCAAATGGCCGACCATTTCCCAACCGATGAAAGCAAAGAATAACAACATCATTGTTTCGCCGACCGGCAACCAGCCACGGGGTGCAAAAGGTTTAAAGTTTTCACTGCTGATGGTTGGCGCTGCGGCAATGACTACCAAAACAAGGATAAACAGGATCACACTGACGACCAGAACTTGCGATTTGCCGGAAAGTTCAATGCCGCGATAGTTTAACAGAATTGCAGTGAGAATCAGCGCGGCGGCTGCGAGATGAATTGCGCCGGGTCCCCAGTCGAAGACGTTTCCCAGGTAATGAGCGCCGACCAACGCGGTGAGCGGCATACCGAACGGCATGGCACTCAAAATCAGCAAGCCGGTAATTTCACTCGCACGGTCACCGAATGCCTGTCGGACATAGGCAGCCAGACCGCCGGAATCAGGATAACGCGATGACATGGCGCCAATAGCGACAACCATAGGAACAGAAATCAGACCCATAGCGATCCAACTGACCAGGGAAGCAGGGCCCGCCAACTGGGCGGCAATGGCCGGCAACACCAAAATCCCGGCGCCCAGTACGGCGCCTATCGTAAGCGCGGTACCCTGTACCCAGGTAATGCTTTTTTTGAGCTGTGTCTGCATCATCGCAATATTCCTTTCTTGTCTTGTGTTTTCGTTGTATTTATCCTATCATGGGCTGTGTAATAAATAAAACGATTGTTCCAGATAGAAACGATCGATATAATCGATCAACGGGGGTAAAAATGGATATTAAACCATTGCAGACATTTTTGGTGGCGGCGCGTTTGCTGGGGTTTGGCGAGGCTGCACGTTCATTGAACTATTCGCAATCTACCGTTTCTGAACACATCCGGTTACTGGAAGAGGAACTGGGCGTACAATTGTTCGAACGGATTGGCCGGCAGGTTTTCCTGACCGAACAGGGGCGACAACTGGTCCCGCTGGCCGAGAAGCTGAAGCAGGATATGAGCATGATTACAGGGGCGTTTCGCCAAGATGAATCGTTTTCCGGCGTCCTGACGATTGGCTCCGTTGAATCGCTCTGCGTTTTCTGGCTGCCGCAGCTCTTGAAAGAATATAAGCAGCGTTATCCCCGCGTGCGTATTGTGATCCGGATTATTGAATGTGCGCAGATGGCAGTATGGATTCGTCAAAATTTGGTTGATGTTGCCTTTGGCATGTCTGATGAATCAAGGCAGCCCAATATGTTGCAGCAGTCTCTGTTCAAAGGGGAAGCCTTTTTTGTAGCGGCGCCGGAACACGAACTGGCCGGCAGGCCGTGCATTACTCACGATGAACTTGCCGTGCAGACGATTATTGCCCCTGAGCTGAGTGTAGCGGCAGGATCTGGCGGCAGCTACCGGCAGAAAATGGATGACTTGCTAAAAGCTGCAGATATACAGCCGCTGTCGTTAATGGAATTTGACAGCATGGAAGCAATCCGTCAATGCGTGAAGCATGGATTGGGTATCGGGCTGATGCCGGATCTTGCTGTGCAGGATGATTTGATCAATGGAACATTGGTACGCCTAAACTGCCAGATGCCAATGATTCCTTATGAGGCTTTTATGTTGATTCACCGCGAAAAGTGGCTGGCGCCTCCGTTGGCTGCGTTATCAAATATGGTGCGGGAGAGATTGCTTTCACCACTTAAATAATGCGCCGCTGAAATTTGAGAGGTTTTCATTTGCATATCGTCGAATACAATAACGTCAATGGACGACATCGAAGGTTGCCGGATATCTAAAACTGGGCGGTGATCCTTATCCGTACTCGTGTTGAACCGGAAAAGAAAAGAAGCAGTGTCCGGAAAAAAGTCGAAAAGGAATTGAATCCGCCCGATAATCGCGATTTGCTTTCGCCGGAAGCGTCGCGGTTATTATTGCAGGAACTTCGTCTTCAGCAAACCAAACTGGAACTAAAAAACGAACAGTTGCTCCGCACCCAGGAGGAATTGGAAAATTCGCGCGCCCGCTATTATGATTTTTACCATGCCGCACCGGTAGGGTTTATGACGATTTCCCAACAGGCAATTATTTTTGAATCCAATAGTTCGCTGAACCGGATGCTGATGCTTGATGAACATGTGCTGAGCCATCAGTCGTTTGTTAAGTTTATCCATAGCGATGACCGGGAATTATTTGAGCAAAAAAGCGCCGCATTATTTCATACAGGCCAGCCGCAATCTGTTCATTTACGATTGTGCAAGGGGGAAACTGACTACTTTTGGGCGCGCATCGAAGCGGCCCAAGCAAAAGACCTCGTGGAAAATCTGGTTGCCCGCGTTATGGTAATTGATATGTCAGAGAGAAAACAAGCCGAACAGAAGCTGATCGACAAAGAAATGCTACTGCGGACAATCGTCGGAACCATTCCCGACTTAGTCTGGTTAAAAGACGCTAATGGCCGCTATTTATTTTGTAATGAAATTTTTGAGCGCTTGTATGGTGCGCCGGAGGCTGACATTATCGGCAAGACCGATTATGATTTTGTCTCACCTGACTTGGCCGATTTATTTTGCAGTTATGACAGGAAAGTAATGATGACAGGGCAGCAGAGTATTAATGAAGAGTGCGTGACTTTTGTCGCGGATCAGCATGTTGCTTTTTTAGAAACAATAAAAACCCCTTTACGCGATGCACAGGGGAATCTAATCGGAATTTTGGGCATCGCCCGAGATATCAGTGAACACAAAAAGTTGCAAGAAAAATTGCAGCACCTGGCAATTACGGATGAACTGACGGGCATCTACAACCGACGTCACTTCATGTTTCGCGCCGAAGCGGAAATACAACGAATGCGTCGCTATGGCGGTATGGGTTCTTTACTGGTGCTTGATTTGGATGGATTCAAACGGATAAATGATGTGTTCGGACACCCTGTCGGCGATACCGTGTTGCAATCGGTAACGGAGATTTGCCTGCAAACCTTGCGTTGCAATGATTTGTTTGGCCGGATCGGCGGTGAAGAGTTTGCCATTTTGTTGCTGGAAGCAGATAGTGAACGGGCAAACCAGGTAGCCGAGCGAGTGCGTGAAAGTATTGATAATACCGTGTTTTTTTCCCAGGGCAAGCAGGATGTTACATTGAGTGTGAGCATCGGCGTCGCCATATATAATTCGCCGGATGACACATTAGTTCAGTTGATCAGCCGGGCCGACAGCGCTTTATCTGCAGCAAAAAATGCCGGACGCAACAGAGTGGTTGTCGGTTAAAATGAAAAGATATCGCAAGTTTGTTCTGTTGGTAGTTTTTATCATGTATACCCTCGTTTTTGGCTCTCGCATCAGCATCGGCGTCACGATTCCGGCACTGGTCAGTGAGTTCGGTATGACGAATACCGAAGCTGGCGCGTTGTCGGGCTTTTTCTTTCTCGGTTACTTTATGACTCAGGTTCCGGCCGGTTTATGGATTGCCCGTTCTGGTTGCCGGATTCTGGTTGGAGTGGCCTTGTGTTTGATGTCGCTGTTCTTATGGTTATTCGGGTCCATGGCGACGCTGACCTGGGCCGGCTGGTACCGTTTGGGACTAGGAGTAACGCAGGGGCCGATTTCGGTCGGCGGCAACTCCATCATCGGGCAGTGGTTCCCGCCGCGTGAGCAGTCGCG
>CAZFSM010000020.1:0-72046 GCA_964521625.1 uncultured Veillonellaceae bacterium
CGACCGCAAGGTAATTAGTCCTGCGGAAATGCCCGGTAGTTCGCGCCCCATCCCCTTAGAGCCTATGCTGTTGTTGCCTACAGCTATATTATACTGCCGTTCTTTCCAGCGTGAACGCGCTCAGCCCAGATTTTCCTCACTTTTTCCCAGTCCGCCACCGCTTCGGCAATCGCCGCGGCGATCCGCCACTGTTCCAGCGGATCGGCCAGCATCGCCCGGTCGATCGGGTTCGAGATAAAGCCGCACTCGATGAGCACCGCCGGGCAGCAGGTCTGGCGCAGCAGCTGGAATTTGTCCGCCTTGACGCCGCGATCCTCGGTCAGCAGCGCGTCGCAGATGCGAAACTGGATGGCGCGAGCCAGCCGTTCGCCAGCTGCGCTGCCGGGGTAGTGATAGACTTCCGTCCCCTCGGCCTCGATTTTTCGGAAACTGTTGCAGTGAATGCTGAGGAAAACGTTGGCGCCCCATTCGTTCGACATCGCTGCCCGCCAGTCCAGTTCGTCGTCCGCCACCGGCCCATCCCGCGTCAGCAGCACGGCGTGCCCGCACTGCTGCAACTCCTGCTCGAGAAACCGGGCGATCGCCAGGTTCAGCGCCGCTTCGGTCAGGCCACCGGCGCAGGCCCCCGGTTCGGCCGGACCGCTGTGGCCGGGATCGACGCAAATTTTCATGACCGCTGCTCTCGCACGGCGGCCGGCAGCGCGATCAGGTGGCGGCGGATGAACTCGACGCCTTTTTCGTAGACCCGCGTTACCGCCTTCACCCGCATCGAGCCGTCCGCCGCGTAGTAGTCCGACTGAACGATTCGAAAATAGCCGCGCTCCACATAGCGCTGTTTGGCAACGTTATCCGCCATCAGGATACCCTGCGCCCGCAGAAACCGGATCAGGTTGTTGCGGCCGAAGCCAGACAGACCGATCATTTTGGCTGTCTCGCCGAGCGAGAAGGAATTTTCGCTATCGGCCACCGCGTCATAAAACTCGGCCTTGGGCCGCATTGCGGCGTTTTCCTGCCGCAGCCCTTCACATTCGGTTTCGGCTTCCAGCGCCAGGTTCAGTAGCTGACGGCGATTGAGCGCCAACATTCCGCCTTTTTCTTCGCCTGCCTTTGCGCCCTCCATCCGGTACACGCCGCTGCGCCGAAGCGCCGGCAGCACTTCATGGGTGATCCAGTGGCCAAACGCCTTGGCCTCCGGTTTACGGCTGCCCAGCACCAGCGTATACAAACCCGCTTCATTGATGATGCGCATTTCCTGACGGCGACCGAGCGAATCGACGAGTTCGATTAAATCGACATCGTCCGGGACTAGCCGGGAAATGGCGTCCCGCGTGTTGTTGACGTCCAGTGCGCTGCATACGTCCTGCACGACGAACCAATACTGACCGTCATTGAGCACGGTACGCAGCCGCCGGTTCTGGTAGTTGAAAACCCGTTCGAGCGCTGTAATGTTGTTCATGAAATGATCCCTCCTATCCCTTTTGGTTTTTGTAGTTTATCGGATAACTTAAAGAAATGCTGAATAACTCGCTTTCTGTCGATTTTCGTCTTGATTCGCAGTGACTTGCAACTGGTTTTGTCGGTGAATACTACGACGCCAATCCAAGGAAATCTCCGTTATTTAAGCATTTCCTTAAAACCCCGGTCCTGCCGCAACCACCACTTGTTCTTGTCGCCCTGCCACCGCTTTCCCAAACGGCTCTGCCGCTATCTTTCCTGCCACGTCCGCCGGTTCCGCTGCCGCAGCTGCCACAAACGCCTCCGCTGCCGGCTGCATCGCCAGCATCGATTCACCTTCGCTGACTACCAGCCGGATCAGCTGGGCTGGCGTATCGATCAGCGTCGTTACCGCTTCGGCGTTGTCGATGAAGATCGGCGCGCTAAGGCCGTAGTGGGCGGACAGCGAGTTGATGATATCCAGCCCGGTGTTGATCTGGGCGGCATGGTTGAGACCGCTGTTGAACGGGACCCGCTCGGGGCCGAGGACTTCGCAGACTTCATTGAGTGCGCCGTTGACCTGCTGTTCAAACAGGCGGAAGCGGGCCAGCCGGAAATAGCCGTTGATCCGTTCTTCCAGCAGACCGACTTTGACCCGCAGGAACTCTTCGCACAAAAACTGCTGCCGCTCCAGCTCGGTGTACTCGGCAGCCAGGGTTTGCTCGCGCTGGTGCAGTGCGGCGATGCGCGCTTCGGCCTGTTTTCGCTGCGCCGCCAAGGCCTGACGCCGGGCCACTTCCGCCGCCGCCAGCTTGGCTGCCGCCAATTCGGCAGGGTCCGTCACTGCGGCCGCCTGCAAAGCGGCGACCTCGGCGTCAATTTCTGCCAGCGCCGCTTCCTGGGCCGGCATCGCGGCGAGGATCGCTTGCAGCGCCAGTTGCTGCTGCTGTTGTTTGCCAAGCAGCGCCTGGCCTTCGGCAGTCAGTCGCTCCAGCTGCTGCGTCTGCTCGGCTGCAAACTGGGCCTGTGCTTTTTGCCGCGTCTGGGCGGCCAGCTCGGCCGGAATCGACTGTCCACAGGTGGGGCAGTGGTCAGGACTGTTCGAGACAAAGGTCTTGCTGTTTACCTGGTTCCAGGCGGCTCGTTTTTCCGCCAGCTGGGCGGCGAGCCGCGCGGTCGCCTCCGTAAGGTCGCGGCTGCTGCGGTGGGCGGCTGCCAGTTCGTCGCTTGCCTGCTGCCGGCGCTGTTCCAGCTTCCTTAGCGTTTCCGCCTGTTTGGCGTTTGCCGTCTGCAACGTTTGCAGTCGCCCGGCCTGCGCGGCCTCGTTCTCTGGTTCGGCTTCCGGTACGGTTTCAGCTTCGTCCGCCGGCATCGCCCGCGCCGCTTCGTCCACCCGCACCGGAATCGCCTTCAGTTCGCTATTGAGCAGCTGCTTGCGCGCCGCCAGATGTCGCCGGTAGTCCTCGATGCTGCGTCCGGCCAACAGAGCCGGCAGTTCGGCCAGCCGGGCGTCGCCGGCAATCAGGTCGGCCTCGCTGATGTCGCCGCACAGTTCCAGCAGTATCCGGCGGCGCTGCTGCCAGGGCAATTTGGCGGCGAAGTACAGCGGGTCGGTCAACAGCCGCAGCAGCGTTTCCTCGGCGAATGTGGCAATCACCGCGTCGTAGTCTTTTTTCGGCAGCGGCATCTGGTCGATCTCGTAGGCGATGCGGTGTCCGCTGAACTCGGCCGCAGACGCGCCGCGCGACTTGACCCAGCATTCGGACAGGGTTTTTTTCAGCTGCCGCCGCCGGCCCTGGTTCTCTATTTCGATCTCGACGCTATGCTCCAGCATCGGGATCGGCGCGCCGGACTCATCCAGCGTTTTTAGCTCGAAGTCGCAGTGGCCGGACGAGTCCCGGTCGAACAGGACCCAGAAAAAACCGTCCAGCAGGGTGGTCTTGCCGCTGCCATTGTCGCCGCTGACAGCCACGCTGCCGCCCTCGGGCGAAAAAGTGTAGGAGCGGATTCCCTTGAAGTTGACCAGTGTTTCACGCAGTAGTTTCATCGGTTCGCCTCCTGTTTCGTTTGGCCGCCGACCAGCGCCCGGATCAGGTCGCCGACGCCGGCGATTTTCATCACCTGTTCGATTTCTTTGGCTTGTTTGCGTTTGTTTTTCATCGACTCATACAGTTTGAGGAAATGCGCCCGGTCGGCTGCCGGATTTTCGCTGCAGCACAGCTGGCGCCAGCCGATTGAACGGGCCGCCCGCCGCACCAGGTCATAGCTGAACACCGGCGCTTTGTAGATTCCGGCGGCGCAAATCTGCTGCTCGACTTCCTCCCAGGCTTCGGCGGCGGTAGGCAGTTTTTCATTTCGCGGGTCCAGCTCGCCTGCTGCGGCGACGATGCGGGCCACGCTGGGGAAAAAGTCCGACTCGCGGCAGACTTTGATTACAGCCGCTTTCGCCACCACCGGATCGAGCTCGGCCAACATGATCGACCAGGCCGCCACGATCGGCGTCGGGTCCTTGGTCTGCATGGTCGGATTACTGCTGGCAGCGAGAGCCACCAATGCGCAAATTTCCTGTTTCGTCAATGGGAACCCCTCCTTTCGCTATGTCGGCCAGTTGAGCGTTGAACTTGTTTGACAGCGCCGCCGGACTGGCCCGCCGGCCCGGTTGCAGCTCGCGCAGTTCTTTGCGCAGTTCGCGTACCCCCCAGGACAAGATACTTTTGTAGTCGTTGCGGTACTGGGCTCCTTTGTCCGGACTGTTGGTTTTGTAGGCATCCAAGATGGTGACCAGGCGATCTGCGCCTTCGTCGCCGTATTCACGCTGCAGTTTCGCCAGTTCTTCCGGTGTCAGGAACACTGTGTCCGCCTGCTGCACCACACCGGCACGCAACGACGACGGGCAGGGCTGCTGCGCTGCGGCTGCCGTTTTCTCTGGTTCGGGTTCCTCTACTTCCCTTGGATTTCTTTCGGTTTGTTTTGCTGTGCTTTGGTCTAGTTTGCTTTGATTTACTTTGTCGATTTCGGTCGGAATTATCACCGGTTCGCTGGAGTTTCCGCTGCGGAAACCCGGCTTGTGCGGCAGCGCCTGTTTGCGTTTCACAAACACCGACTCCAGATTCTTTACAAAGTTATCGCTCCAGACGATTTTTTTGGCCCAGCAGGCGGCGTCGATCGCCTCGATCTCGGCCAGCTTGTCGAGGATATCGCGGGCCATCGGCTCCGTTACCCGCGTTTTTGACAATAAATATTCCCAATCTGCCGAGTGATGGCAGTTGAACGAGAAATCATTGCTGTCGCCCAGCAGTTCCAGCAGTTTGAACCAGAAGGCATACCCGTCGTTACCCCAGCGGGCCTCCAATATCGCGATCGTCTTGCCGCTGCGGGTGACGTGGGGAAAATAATCCACTTTTGTTTTGGCCGGTCTTGCCATAAAAAAACCTCCTGTTCCAGCGTGTTCTTACCCCAGCAAAAATACTTGCCCGACATCCTTTCCCAAGGCCGAAGCTATTTTTCGCATGGTCGCCGCACCTGGATTGCCGCGCTGCCCCTTGGCCAGCATCGACACGTATTGCGCAGACATACCGGCCTGTTCGGCGATGTACCGATAGGTCATCCCTTGCCGAACACGCCAGTAATCGATTCGATTTTCCATACATTCACCTCCAGAAAATATAACAATGGGTTTATGTTAGCACGGCTTTTTTGCCTGTGCAAAACCGATAATCTCCCATTTAAAATGCTTGAAATAAGGTCTTGATTGAATGAAAATACGTCAGATAGATTTTTAGTACATTTTCTTTATTTTTCTTGAAATTAACTAAACCGATAGTTTATAATATGAGCGAACTATCACAATAACAAAGGAGATAATGACGATGTTTGGTAATAACGTGAGACAACTCCTGAAGCAAAAAAAAATCACGTCGCGCGTACTGGCGACGCAAATTGGCGTTTCAGAGACATATATCAGCAACCTGCTGACCGGCGTGAAGAAGCCCAGCATGAAAATGGTTGACAAGCTTGTTGCGTATTTCGCAGTGACACCGTCAGACCTATTGGCAACAAAAGAGCCCCCACCCAAGGCAGAGGTGGTGGCTTTGGCTCAAAAATATGAGTCGGTACTACTGGCACTAGAATCCATGAGGCCGGAGCTTGCCGCAGATATTTCGGCGCGAATCGAGGCTGCTGCCAGCTTGTTCCCCCGCACGGATGCATCGGAGAAACAGAGCCAGGGCGGTGCATCCTATTTGCGCAAGAAAAAACCTGGCTGAAGTGGCTCGCTACGAGGTGCAGGCAAGAATCGGAGCCGACCGATCGCGTCCCTTGCAGAGAGTGACGGAAAGGAAAGAAAACCGCAATATTCCCGATAAGTAAGCAAAATTGGATTAGCAAACAGATTAAAAAAAATATGCCCTTCTCCGGATTTTTTAACTTAAAATCTGTGTAGCGCCAATATCGATAAAATGGGTTTCTTAGCAATTATTGCTTTATCGCATGTTGGGTGGCCAACACAAACTGATATGATACCGCCCTATATTGCTCGGAGTTTTGTGTACAACATAGAGTTGATAACTTCCCTTACTGTATAAGCTAGCTCCTTCGTGTTCATTTTGAAGAATCCATTGGTTTTTCTTTGCTTCTTCCTGGTAGTGTTTTTTGATCTCATCACTGCTTTGGTTCGTATAATAAACATAAAGGAATGTTACTGCAGTAGATTTATGTAAAGTTTCGGTTTGCCACAAATTTGAACCTGGCATAATTGTTAGTTGTGAATATTCCCGTTGCAACTCACTCACAGCTTTATCCGAGATTGGGGCAAGAGCGAACTCTGATCTAATTATCATAAACGCAGCAAAAGTGCAAATTATAAAGCTGAATATATATTTTAGATATTTTGTTCGAAAAAACATCGAAGTATAATCCTCGTTTTTAGTTTATTTTTTGCAAGCATAAAATGCTTACTTTGAACATATCTGACTTTCTACATGATTTTATATTTCCCCTGCAAACATAAGAAAGCCGCCCACCAGAAGGTGAGTGGCAAGCATAAGACTGTACCAGCAGGAGCTGCGAATTTATAGAGAGTAAGGGCGTTCGTTTATCTTACTTCTTTAATTTCGCGTTCCAGTGCTTTCCGAATAAGCCGATTGTAGGGAATCCTCTCTTATTTCGCCTTGATCTTCACAGCCGCCAGCAGTTCGGCGGGCAGTTTCAAGCTGATGTCCGCATTTTTCGGCTTAATTTCAAAATGAATTTTTTTAAAGCCGGAAAGGTCGTACTCGCTCAAATCGGCTGTATCGACAAATTTTTCGGCTTCTGCATCGGTTTTAAGAATGGGGAGCTTCTTTTTCATAACGGGCAACCTCCTTTGGGTGCATGTATCGGACGCTAATCGGGCGTATCGCGTCGCCCCGGATGGTAAAAGCGACGAAATGGCAAGATTTTCAACTTTTGTGAAGTCTAATTTGTTTGGTTTGGCGAGTGGATTCAAAACGAAAAATATCATATATCATTAAGGATCAGCAGGATTTCTTATTTGCTTGTGGAAACGCATAATATAATTATATTAATATCAAGTTAAATCAACGGTCAACCGCGCGAACCTAGTTGTCCTGGTAGCATAGAAAAATTATTCATTGGATATTATTGGCGTACCTTAACCATCAAAAAAACATACTTAAAAGAGGAGTGAGCGCTTTGCTAGTGAACGAAGGTGTTAAATTGACTGGAAGAAATAATGGTCGTATTTTTAGCCGAATTCTTGTCATAATGTGCTTAACGGCGCTTGTTGTTGGCGGAACTGCGAGTGCAAGAATAAGGGCAGCAAGTGACTTTAACAATAGTATTGCCTTTTCCGTAGATGACCGATGGACGAGTCGGGAGGGAACAAATCTAGCAACGCTTGTAAAGTATGTGGATTCTTCTGAAGCAGAAAAATATTGGTTTAGGGTCGATTCTTATTATACCTATAAAAGCAAACAATTTATCGACGTAATTATTAATGATAAAACCATCAGTCTTTCCCCAATTGAAGATCCCAATAAGGAATATTTGCGATGTGGTTATCACAAGCGTGGAAGTCAATTAGAAACCAACTTTCTGTTATTCCATCCAGCCTATACTTTGGTGTTTGATCTTAGCCCTGAAAATATTTCATTATTAAGTTCCGCTGAAAAAATTGCCATTGTTCTTAAACATGATGCAAAAGAACCAACGGTGCTTTCTTTTTCACAAGAAAAAGTCGACGAAATTAAGAAAATTATTAAGCTTAAAAGAAGTGACTTTAAAGACTATATTAAAAATTAATCCTTCATCAATTGAATTATGTATGTGGAAAGGCCAAATACAATCGGTGTGTTCATTAGCCGTTGTACTTGGATAGATTCGCGGAATGGATGAATTTTTTGCAAACACAAAGTGTCTTATTAAACAGAACATTTACTTCTTAATGGAAACTTGAAAATGCTTTTAGCTGTCTTCAAAACCGTGTGTGGGGCGGTGACCCCGTCCTGGGTGGGTTCGATTCCTACACGCTCCCGCCATAGTAAAATCAAGGCTCTTCGGCATTGTGACCGAGGAGTCTTTTTGCGTCTGGACTGATAAATTTCATTGATGATGACCTTGTGGTGCAGGGATGGTGCAGGAGTTATTGCTTAATATGCGGAAAGAACATATTTGTACAAAATACTGCAGAATTGCAGTTTGAGGATGGGGAAATTATGAAGGACCGAAGGGCAGAAGCACTTGAACTCTCTGAAGAAATTCTGGCGAATTTTGAAATGGGTGATGTTCCTACCCACAATATCATTTTTAAAATGTTGCGCCTTGCTCGACTTCTTGGCGATATGGAAGCTGTCAATTGGTTAGGATGCGAAGCCAATGGATTTGTAAGAACACCAGATGGATTACCTCCTGACGATTGGAGCTCTGCGATAAGGTCAGGTAGAACCTCCCTATATAAAGAAAAGGGTGAGCTCAAGGTAGAGGCTTTTACGGAAACTGTATCCGCTATGGAAGCGGTGGTCGCCGTTTCAAAACAGCGTATGGAAGTAACTCGAGACCCCCATCTTTCTTTGACTGGGGAAAGAATGGCTTTAGGAAATTCCTTTGAGCGACAAAATATAGCGGATAAAATTCAACAATATACTGAAAGAATCAGCACAGTTAAGGGAACGCTATACAAGTATGCTCTTGCCAAAAACTATGAGCTTAAGTTCGGGAGCATCACTCAGGACATATTTGCTAAGAAACGAGATTTTGTTGACCACCGTCTTGCCAAAGCATGTCCAGACGCAGTGAAAATGTTTGTTTCCGTTTGGGACAACTTGCAATCTCAGAATGCAGAAGATTGGGCGAATGCTGTTCATTCTTGTAGGCGCATACTCAAAGCGTTTGCCGATGCTGTATACCCGCCCCGCACTGAACCAGTAATTGTTGATGGGAAAAGTGTAAAAGTTGGCGAAGAACAGTACATTAATCGCCTAATCCAGCATGTTGCGAGCAAATCAACTAGTGATAGCTTCAATTCTATAGTAGGTTCTCATTTAGCATATATCGGTGAACGTTTGGACAGCATATATAATTCGACAAATAAGGGCACACATGCAAGGGTTTCTGTTGAAGAAGCTGAGCGATATACCATCTACACTTATTTGTTACTGGGAGACATTCTTTCCCTTTAGCAACATCTTTCAAAAGTCGTCACTATCCCTCGCCTCGCACATCAACGACCCTCAGGCCAATCCGAGAGGCTTCAGGTATGAGTTCGGTTCGGTAGGGTTACTCATATTCAGAATTAACATTTCAGACCATCGCTATCCCCTTGTCTTTCGCACCAAGGCACCTTACAGAGCATCCTGCGAGGTTTTGCTGGATAACAAAACTGGTCGATGCTTTGCAATCTACAGGAAACCTTGTTTTCATATTTGCATATTTAAGAAGGAGTTCCCAATAATTAATCGAAAACAATAATGGAAATATTCGGGAGGAGGCATGACCATTTTGAACAGAAACAATTTTCGGAACTCGTGTGTAGTCTTGCTGACAGTATTAGCCTTTGCTATTTTACCAATTAATAGTGCCTTTGTGAGTCCTGCACTTGATACGACACCGTTTAAGCTAACAAGTCCATTGTTTAAAAATAATGCGTATGTATCGTCGGGTGTTGGATTAGGATGCCGTGGACAGGGTAAATCCCCTGCACTTCAGTGGGAAAATCCACCAGCAGGAACCAAAACATTCACCATTATTTTTCAAGACCTTGATGTTTCATGGATTCACTGGGATATTTCAAATATTCCTGCCTCCTACACAGGGCTTCCAGAGAACGTGCCAGCCGTAAAAGTATGGAATGATGGAATTCGCCAGGGAACCAATTCTTTTAGAAGTGTGGGATATGGCGGACCATGCCCACCAAATGGAACTCACAGGTATGAATTCGAAATCAGAGCATTAGACGAAAATAATAAAGTTCTTAATAAAGCAAAATTAGTGATGGCGTCTGATGGTTGATAACAAATAGAATTAAATGCAGTCTGTTCTAAAAATATATTCACCTGATAGTCTTATTATTACTAAGTGGAACAACAGTGCAAGGCTCTTCGGATTTTCGTCCGAGGAGTCTTTTTGATTTGCATACTGCTTTTCTCCCTGAAAAAACTGCCTTGTGGTTCAGAGAGGATGCAGGATGAGTTGTCCTTCTATGGCAGGACTTAGAAAAAGTTTCGCGTATTAAGTTGGTAAGAGGTGAAGAATAGTGGATTTTTGGATGTTCGTTAAGGACTATGGTCTCTATGGAACGATTGGTGGAATTATCGGTTCGGTTGTTACTGCGCTATTAAAAAATATAAAGCAGAGGGAATCTTTAGCAAAGTCATTAATTGCTGAGTTAGAAGGTATCAAAGAACAATGGATTGCAAGCTCGGGAGGTGGTTTGCAGCCTCTTCAATCTGGACAATCGCCACCCTTGGTTTATATTCACGTTGCTGAAGATTATTTCACGGTATTCAACAATAACAGTGACAAAATTGGATTACTCAAAGACCTAGATGCAAAGAAAATTATTAAACTGTATATTTTTGCTAAAGGGTTCGTTGACTCATTGAGGACTTGGGAAGAAGAAATCAAACATCATATGAACGCAGGTCAATCATCACTGAATCACTTTGGTTTTCTTGAATACTACAATAATCTTTACGTTTCACAGACCCGATTGTTTTTAGAAATTGATGAAATAAAAGAGGATTTGAATAAATACAAGTCCTGGTTTTAAGGCCCCGAAAGGCGCAGAGGGATAAGGGGTGTTTGTTTGCATCGGGTGTGTTGAGTTTGAGGAACTTCCGCTGACAGTGACAGGCGGCAAGAAAAATTTTTATCAAGAAAATCATGCATCCTTGTTTTTTTTTGTGGGTTTATGGGTCATGTTGGAGTAGCATAATTTGAAGCTGTACCCTGGCACCCCCACCCTACTAGTATCAACGCCTCTAATCTACCTGGGGTTAGTGATTTAATATTTGGCATTTGCAGGAATAGAAGGAAGTTGGAAGAATCTACATAATTGAATCCTTTTACAACAGTTTAGGAGGTACTGAATGAGAAAAAAGCTTCAGATTTTCATATCTTCAACCTATACTGATTTAAAACCTGAAAGGCAAGCGGCGGTAGAAGCAATACTAATTGCTGGGCACATTCCTGCTGGAATGGAGTTGTTCTCGGCAGGTAATGAGAGCCAACTCGAAACTGTAAAAAGATGGATTGATGAATCTGATATATATTTGCTAATTCTTGGAGGAAGATATGGAACCATCGAACCTTCTTCGCAAAAAAGTTATACTCAAGTCGAATATGAGTATGCTCTTCATCGAGGTATGCCTGTATTTGCTGTTGTGATAAATGATGATGCACTTGAGCAAAAAGTTAAGATTCATGGACAAGGTGTTTTGGAGTTGGTTAATCGGGAAAAGTATATGGATTTCAAATCGTTAGCATTAAGCAAGATATCTAAGTTTTTTGATGAGCCTAAAGATATTAAACTTGCCATTCATGAAACCTTGGCGGATTTCCTAAAACGCTTTCAATTTTCGGGTTGGATATCAGGAAAGGAAGTTCCAGATATTAAATTGGCTCTTGAAGAAAATATTAAGATGCGAAAAGAGAACGATGAACTTAAACGTAAAATTAAGGAATCTGTGCAGGTTAATAAAAAAAACCTCACGGACGAACTCTCATTTGAAGAAGTTGAGAAAGCATTAAAGGCTGTCAAACTCGAGTACAAAGGAAAAAAAGGTGAGAGTAAAATCGAAAGTGCGCATTTCTTTTTTGTAATAAGTCAAAACTCTTTTGCAACAGGCATTGATAATAGAGCTGGAATGTCAGACACAAAGAATTTCTTATTCTATAACGTTGCTCCTACTTTGATGAAGTACGATTTGGTTACAGCCAGCAAGGTCGCAGGAGTGCAATGGCAGACGATAAAAACAACAAAAACTGGTTATAAATACTTAAGGCGCGTTGCGGAAGAAGTTGCCCAAGAGAAAAAGTGAAACACTTAGTATAACCGATAAGCTGAATTTCGAGAGTGATGTGATTATTTAATGACTTCTCCCCTCACTAAAGTGCGGGGTATCTTTTTGAGAGTATCACGACAACACAATAAACTTATGGCAATACAGGTATTTCGCCAGTGTCTTTCCCCTCTTTTGCATGTTTTAAAGCAAAATCAATGCACAGGTCAGCGGGTGAGTTTTTTTGTACTGGCGAAAAACTACCGCTTCTTTTATTGCGAAATGTTTCTTTCCCTTGGGGGTTGTAGAGTAAATATTCCAAGGTTCTTTTCTGTCGTTGCGATGTGATCGTTGCTTCAAACTTATAAAGAGTTTTATTAGCTTTATCTGGGGTATCATCTTCAACAAGCAACTCCCAGAAGATGATTGTGTCATTAGTTTTAAAA
The DNA here is from genome assembly GCA_964521625.1 of uncultured Veillonellaceae bacterium. GTDB lineage: Bacteria > Bacillota > Negativicutes > UBA1444 > UBA1444 > UBA1444. The sequence goes on from CAZFSM010000020.1 coordinate 12,377, forward strand.
ACACTTTCAGTATCAACATACATCTTGTCTTGCCCAAACCAACTGGTAGTAACATGTACCCAGTTTGCCGCCAAAACATTATTCGATAAGAAAATCATTAGGATTAACACAAGACCAGCAGTTTTTCTGTTCATTGCTTTACCCTCCTACATGATTTTATTCAAGACTCTCCTTCTTTAGTATTTGCCAATATTCCTGCAGGATTTCCCCCGTCCCCCGCGAATTCATCGCAATAGGATCAATAAAGAAAAGGAGCTGACCGCAGTGAACAAATGGACGCCACTGGCAGCAGGTCTTGTCCTGGTCGTTTTTCTGGCGATGTTCAGTTTGTCTACACCCGGTTTCAGTGCGCCGGATGGCAAAGCAGTGATGGAAGCCCGTTGCGGCGATTGCCACGGCCTGGATCGAATCACGAGCAAGACGAAAGACCGCGCGGCTTGGCAATCAACAGTGAACCGGATGGTCAGTAAAGGGGCAATGTTGAACGCAGAGGAAAAAGCGGCCCTGGTCGATTATCTGGTCAGTAAGTAACACGGACACTACAACAAAGCAGGCTCCAGGCAATTGCGCCGGAAGCCTGCTCTTTTTTTTTGTAACAATCTTCATCACGACCGATCCAGCAGCGCCAATGCCTCCGCCGCCGGAACCGGCCGGCTGAACACATAGCCCTGGATACAGTCGCAGTCGTATTGGTGCAGCATTTCCACCTGCGCCTCGCTTTCCACGCCTTCGGCAACGACTGACAGATTGAGCGTATGCGCCATGTCAATGATATAGCCGACCAGGTCGGCCTGGGTGCGGTCTGCCAAAATATCATCAATAAAAGATTTGTCGACTTTCAGGGTCCCGACCGGCAACCGCCGCAGATAGGTCAGCGAGGAATAGCCCGTGCCAAAGTCGTCGAGAGCGATCCTGACCCCGAGCTCTTTGATCGCGATCAGTTTTTTTATGCTGTCATCCAGCGATTCAATCAATACGTTCTCGGTGATTTCAATCTCCAGCTGATCGGGCCGGATGTCCGATTCATGGATGGCGCTGCGGACCATGGCGATAAAGTTGATGTCTGCCAATTGGCGCGGCGAGATGTTCACCGCGACGTACAGGTCGCTGCGGCCTTGCTCCGTGAACTTTTGCGCAAACCGGCAGGCTTCAATGATCACCCAGTAGCCGAGAGGAATGATCAGCCCGCTCTGTTCGGCAAACGGAATGAACCGATTGGGCGGCACAGGTCCGTGTTCGGCGCTATTCCAGCGCATCAGCGCTTCAAACCCGATGATACGTTTATCCGGCAAGCTGACAAACGGCTGAAAATGCAAGAGCAGCTCCTCGCGGTCCAAGGCTCGGCGCAAGCTATTGGTCAGGGTTATTTTGGCAAACGCTTCGGTTTGCAGCACCGGTTCATAAAATGACCAACAGTTCCTGCCATTGCGTTTGGCGGCGTACATCGCACTGTCGGCGTTTTTCAGGATATCATCCGGCGTATCGCCGTCTTTTGGATACAGCGTGATGCCGATGCTGGCCGACATATGAATCCACTGACCGCATATGTCATAGTCATGACAGAGGCACTGCAACAGCCGCTCCGCCAGGATACTTATCGTCATCTGATCAGATGTCCCTGGTAAGCCGATGACAAATTCATCGCCGCCAATCCGGGCAATGAAAGCCGCTCCCCCCACCGCTTCCCGAATGTGCCGGGCCGCGGTGACGATGACTTCGTCGCCCAGTGAATGCCCAAACGTGTCATTGACGGTTTTCAAATCATCCATGTCGATAAAGAACAGCGCGCCATGGGCATTGTTGGTACGGGCCTGCTGCATTTCCGTGTCCAGCCAGCGACCCAGGCTGACCCGGTTCGCCAGCCCGGTCAATATATCTTTGTAGGCCAAATTCCGAACTTCCTCGTGGCTGAGCGCATTTTGCACCGCGATCGACGCAATTCCGGCCAAGTGCTCCACCGCCGCCAGCTTGTCATCATCCAGCGACACCGGCTCGCCAAAAGCTGTCAGGCCAATCAGGCCGATCAGTTTGTCATTGATTTTCAGCGGCGCCTGCAACGCCACCGTAATGGTCTCCTGTTCCTGCGTATTGATTCGTTTGGGCCAGTTGGCATAGTCCCGCACCACATGCATGTTTCCCGTGCGAATAACCTCTCCGTATATGCCGCCGACAATATTCATTTTTTGCCCGACCTGCTTTGCGTAAAACCCGTAACCGGCACGCAGCGATCCCATCAACCGGTTTCGTTCAAACAAATGAATAAAACCATGCGGAATTCCGGTCAACGCAACGGCCTTGTCGACAATCCCTTGCAAGACGATATTCAGGTCCAGTTCGCCGAGCAATGCCTTTGTCGTGTCAGACAAGCCTTGCAGCAATTCGCTTTTTCGCACAACCTTGGCCTGTACTTCGGCCCGCTCCAGCACCGCCGCAGCAAGGTCGCCATATTGCTTGAGGACGTCGATATCTTCCTGCTGGATTGGATGGATTTCATCCAGCCAATGCGCGGTCAGAATGCCGATGAAGTGGTCGCCATGCTTGAGCGGAATCGTGATCAGGCTGCTCAGCCGCGCAAAAGCAGGGTTGTCGGTTTTGCGGGAATACTTGCGATAATCTTCAATCCCGACCGCCTCGCCGGTTTCCACGACATGACCAATCGCCCCCTGGTCGGCCGGGCGGGGATTTGCGCTCATATAATCGATCGGGCCGATCGCCGGATCGAGCCAGACGGTATTGTTTGACGGATTATAGAGGCCAATAGCGCCGGCAGGCGCCTGAACCAGTTGCAGCGCATCACGCAGAATCGCTTCCAGACTGGGCGCTGCTTCCTCAATCGGCCTGGTCAACAGTCGTGTGGCCGAGCGGTACTGGCGCTCGCGCAGCCGGATTTCATTTTCTTTGTTAAGTCGCAGCGCTACTTCAATGTTCAACTGCAGGTTGGCCCGCTGCAGCTCTTGGTTTATCGCCGCCATCTCTTCGTTCATTGCCGTCAATTCTTGATTGGCAGCAATCACATCAGCGGTCCGTGCTTCGACCAGCGATTCCAGTTTGCTCTGGTGTTGCAGCAGTTCTTCCTCGGAGCGGGCCAGGGCTTCGACCGCCTGCTTGCGCTCGGTCACGTCGGTGCCAATCCCGGCGACATGGGGTTTGCCATCAATCATCAACCTAACGGACGTCAGATAGACCGTAAAATGCGAGCCGTCTTTGCGATAAAACTCTACTTCGCTGTTTGATATCCCTTCTTGTAGCGTTTGTTCAAACCGTCGGCGAATCAGCTCTACCTCTTCACCGCGAAAATACTCCAGACAATTCCTCCGGCCGATTTCTTCGTCCGAATAGCCAGTTATTTCGTATAGCGCCCGGTTCCAGCGCACGGCCCATCCTTGTTCATCAAACAAATAGACAATGCTGGGGATACTGTCAAACATAGCGTCTGTCACCGATTTCTCCCGGTGATACTGGGCGAACAGCGTCGCATTGGACAAGGCAACCGAGGCCAGCATTGAAAAATGTTCGAAAGCGTCGATGTCTGCCGGGCTCAGCGGGTAAACCGAATCCTTCCATGAGAGCTGGATGACACCGATGATTTCTTCGGCGACTCGCAGCGGCGCCGAAATCGCCGTGGTCATCCGAGCCAAGCGCGGCTCATTTATCCTGCCGGGCCAAGTCCGGTAGTCTTCGACCAAAAACACTTTGCCGGTTCGCCACACCTCGCCGATCGCGCCTAGGTCGGATTTCATCCGCAATCCTTCGCTTTGCGCAAACAGACCAACGCCGTGGCGCACACAGCACTGGGATGGATCGCCCTCGTCCAGCAATACGATAACGCCATCCGGTGCTCCAAAAGCGTCTGCGGCTTGCCGAAGAAACTCCGGCAACGCCTGCTTCGAATGGATTTTCTCCAGCAGCCGAACGGCAATCCTTTGCATCTGGTCCTGATTACACAGCACAGCGAAGACTCCTTCTGCTTTGAATATGCTTGTTGTTTCGCGAAATCTCCACGATTTTCCTGCCTGTTTAGAAACCAAAGACTTTTCCAAGAATCGCTTTCGATATCTTTTATGGATAATGTTATGTCCGGAAATACCTGTCAATCCAATTTTGAAAGGGGTGCAAGAAAATGAGTGTGACATCGATTTCTCAAGCCACAACGACCCAGGTGACCCAGTCCAGCCAATCGACCAGCCAGAGCGAGCTGAAGACGCTGGAAAAACAGAAAGCGCAGATCCAGACGATTGATGCGCGGATTCTGCAAATCAATCAAAAGCAGACTGAGGCGGAGAAAACCAGCACGCAGCAACAAGCGCCGAGCGAAAAGGGCCTGTCTGCGCCAGGCGGAGCCCCCGCCGGAGCCGCCGCTCCTGCCAAACCACTGACCCGCGGCAACGTGGACATCGAAATCTAAACCGGAGAACGATCAAGCAAAAGAGGCAGTGAATAACACGGCCTCTTTTGCTTTGATAATTCAGTGTTCCCCTAGCCCTGTAGACTTTCCATGCTAATTTTCATCACCACTTTGCGGACCTTGACCGGCTCGCCGGCGGCGCAGTTGGGCCGATGGACTTCCCAGGGGAACAGCACGGCAAACATGCCGGCCTTCAGCCCCAGTTCCACTTCGTCCTGCAGATTGGCGTAGAAGATCGCATCCTTTTCGGCCAGCTTGTCTTCCACCACTTCATAGCCCGCCACTAGTGGCGCGACGCCGATCTTTTCTTCACCGGCGGCGATATACTGCACATCGACATATTTATGATGGGCTTCGGCCCGTCTTTTTTCTTTTGGCTCGGTCATATATTCGCTGACCATCGCATACATGCTATCGCCGTCGATTGGCAGGCGGCCGGTCGGCAAGCTCGCCAGGTCGGTCGTCTGCAGCCAGGCCAGCGCTTTTTGGATCGTCGGTGCATACAGGTGCTTTTCTTTGTCCCACTGTTTCAGATAGCCGGCAATCATTTGTTCATTCCTCCCCTAAACCGATTTGGTTTCTGCCGATAGTATTCGCGGACCGGCGCAAATTTCCTGCGCGGTTACCTGTTGCCTGCCTGCACTTCCTGGTAGCGGAAGCAGCCGGTCAGGTGGTCGTTGACCAGGCCGACCGCCTGCATCAGCGCATAGCAGATCGTCGGCCCGACAAAGGTAAAGCCGCGTTTTTTCAGGTCCTTGCTCATTTGCTGCGCCACCGCCGATTGCGCCGGCACTTCCTGCAGCGTCCGCCAGTCGTTCTGGATCGGCTTGCCATCGACAAACCGCCACAGATAGGCGTCAAAGCTGCCGAATTCTTCACGCACCTGGAGGAACGCCCGGGCATTTTGCAATGTCCCGCGCAGCTTCAGCCGGTTGCGGATGATCCCCGGGTCCTGCAGCCAGGCCGCGACCTCCGCCTCGCCCCAGGTCGCCAGCACATCCGGGTCGAAGTCGGCCATTACCTTTCGGTAATGCTCACGCTTGCGCAGCACCGTGATCCAGCTGAGACCCGCCTGCGCCCCTTCGAGGATCAAAAATTCGAACAGCCGCTTGTCGTCATGTTCGGGCAGACCCCATTCCTGATCATGATAGGCTTCGTACAGCGCATCGCCTTTGCACCAGCCGCAACGTTCCATTTATCCAATCCCTCCCTCTGTTCGGGCCATCGCCGCCGCAATCGCCGCCCCGCGCAGCGGCGCTTCGTCGACCACCATAAATTCGACCTGTTCGGCAGTCCAGCCGCCGTGCTGCGCCAGCGCCCGGCTAATCGTCCCGGCAAAACCGGGCATTTTTTCATACAACGAGCCGTTGACGCCGATCAGATGTCGGCGATTTTTCGCCGGGTCGAGCCGCTGCAGGAATCCCGCATAGCTGGCGGCAACTAGCGTCGCCGAGCGCTCGACGACCAGTTCCGCCACTGCTTTGATGAAGTGCCGCTCTGCCAGCTTAGCGCCGTGGCCGGGGCAGTGCTCTGACAGCCAGGCATTAATCGCCGCCAGCGTTTCGGAATGGTCGCCGACGAACACCGCTACGTCCTGGCTGGATATCCCGTCGATCTCGGCAAACACAGGGCAATTGTCGACAAACTGCATGCCGCATTGGCCTCGCCCCGCCCACAGGATGCGTCGGGTCAGTTCGCCCAGGTAACGGCCTGCCACCATTTTTTCCATGCGTTGCCGGTCCGGATATTCGCTGGCAGCGTCGAGTTCGTTGTCAAACGGACTGAACGGCAGCCGGTCAAAGCCGCCCGATTCGGCGTTATAGGCCATATCCCGGCTGCGGTCGCCGTGCCGGGGTTGCTTCTCATAGTAACAGGTGTTTTGGCCGGTGCCGCAGACCGAGCCCATGTCGGCCAGCGGCAGTGAATAGGCGGCAGTCAGCAAAGTAGCCACCGTATCGTTGAGCACCGCGACCGGACGGACGGCGGCAAGGTTTTGCCGCGTCAGGGCCGCTGCCAGTGTCGCGTTGATGTCCTGCCCGGCAATGCCGGACACTTTGATTTCTTTGGTCCAGCCGATAAAGTCGGCCCGGCCGATCGCCGTCTGCCGACTGCCGTAGGAAAAGGAATGGCCGAGAAATTGTTCGCCGCCATCGGCGACCAGCGCCACCTGCCGGGCAATAAAGTCAAACAATTCGTCCACCTGGACACTGGCCGCGGTATAGTCATATCCCGCCGTCCGGTCCTGCAGCGACACCTTGTGCAGTTTACGAATTTGCGTTTCGCCGCCGCCCAGCAGTTCGACCAGAGCCACCCGCACATTGGTGCCGCCGAAGTCCAGCGCCAAGTATTGGCCGGTTTCATCGCCGCGCGGCCTGCCAACAAAAGCGGGCAACATTTGCAGCGGCGAAGGTCGTCCGGCCAGGCCGTCTTCCACGGTCGCCGCAAGATCATCCGCGATCCGCTGGAACTGCGCCGGGGAAATGGCAAAGGCAGCCCACGCTTCCATCAGCGCCCCGGCCATTTTACATTCTGTCGTCATGGCAATCCGCCCTCTCGTTTACTGGTCAGCGATACTTCCGCTTATCTTTTTGATTGTTTCGCCATCAACCTTCGGTTTGCCTGCAAAAAAAACCTTCCGGCGCAATCACCGGAAGGTTTTTCAGACGGAAATATCAATGATTCTTTGCTTAGAGTTTTTTTACAGCGGCTTCGATGCGGTTGAGCGCTTCGACCAAGCGGGAACGCGGGCAGGCAATGTTCATCCGCATAAACCCGGCGCCGCCCGGTCCAAACGTCGAACCTTCATTCATCGCCACCTTGGCTTGTTCCAGGAAGAATTGCGTGAGCGCTTTCGGCGCCATATTCAGCGCTTTGCAGTCAAGCCAGATCAGATAAGTCGCTTGCGTCTTGGTCAGTTTGATCTGGGGGATTTTCTCGGCCATGAACTTCTGCAGATAGGCCAGGTTTTCGGTCAGATACGCCAGCTCTTGATCCGCATAGTACTCGCATTCGTTATAGGCCACTTCGATCGGTAGCGTGCCGAAGATGGTTCTGCCATAGGCTTTGAGGTCTTCGAGCGGTTTGTAGAAAAGATCATGGTTGCGCCGGCTGGGAATCACGGCGGCCCCGGTGCGCACCCCGGCGATGTTAAACGTTTTGCTTGGGTTGACGCAAACCACGCAGTTGTCTGCTGCCGCTTGCGACAGGCTGCCAAACGGAATGTGTTTGCTTCCGGCATAAACAATATCCGAATGAATTTCATCCGATACGACAAACACATTATGCTTCAGACACAGCTCGGACATGCGGGTCAATTCTTCCCGGGTGAAACACTTGCCGACCGGGTTGTGCGGACTGCACAGCAGAAACATGGTGGTGCGCTTTTTGCTGAGCAGTTCTTCCAGATTGGCGAAATCGATTTCATAACTGCCGTCTTCTTGGTAAATCAAGTTGTTGCCGAGGATATGCCGGCCATTGTTGGGGATGATTTCATGAAACGGGTGATACGCCGGCATTTGAATGACAATATTGTCGCCTGGTTCGGTAAAGGCGCGCATGGCGTAAACGATCGCCGGAATGACCGCCGGCGTGTATTCGATCCAATCCAGATCAATATCCCAGCCAAAGCGTTTTTTCTGCCAGTTGGCGATGGACTGCTCAAAGGTTTTCACATTTACCGGATAGCCGAAAATACCGTGCTGCGCTCGCTTGACCATGGCCTCGACCACCGGCTCTGGGCATTTGAAATCTGTGTCGGCAATCCACATCGGGATTACATCGTCGGCATAGGTGTCCCATTTTTTACAATCGGTCCCTTTGCGGTCAATCAGTTCGTCAAAATTGTGTTTCATCATCATTCAGCCCTCCTTACAATTTTACGCGCATAATCTTTTTTGTCTTACACTCGATCGTTTCAGTCAATGCCCAATTTCTTGCGCCAGTAACGGGAATACACCGCGCCCAGCGGGTTATGCGCCAGCACTCGGTCCTTCACAACCAGGCAGGTTGTCGGCACAGTACAAGCGCCGGTAAATAATGCGTCATGCCCGACACACAGGCCGACGTTGATGCAAAACTCCACTCCATTGTCCGCAAGCAGTTTTGCCTGCATGACCGGGTTGCACATGGTTTCACGCGCATCATCCTGGATTTGCTCCAGACTAAGCTCTTCTTTGCTCATGCCGCAAACCTTGCAGCACGTCGAATAGACTTCAAAGAATTGGGAAAAATATTTTTCAATCAAGGCAGCTTCGGGGTTAAGACCAAAGCAAAATGCCATGCCGATTTTTTTGTAGCCCATCAGTTTGCAAAAATCAGCGGTTTCTTCCAGGCGGGTGAAGCTGTTATAATGGCGACCTTCGGTGCAGGCGGCCGCGTTCATAATCGTCAAGCGTTCGCCTTGATACGCCTCTTTTATGTTTTCCGGCGTAATTTTTGTGCAGTTTTGTCCTTCAGAATGACATTTTTTACTTGTACACTTGGCGCATTTCATACTACTACTACATCCCCTTAATTCTATTGATATATTTTTCCTAACACCCTGTTAGGAATTGATGAAAATGAACGCGATGTTGATCAAGGCAGCTACGCCCATCGGAATCGCTGTTCGTTTTACAACCTGGACCGGCGACACGCCAGCGACACCGGCTATCGCCACAATCGCCGCCGTAATTGGCGACACCACCCGGCCGAAGCTGGTCATGATCTGCATCGGCAAGAGCAGTGTAATGACGTCGATTTTCATCGTGGCAGCAATCTTGGGGGCCAGCGCGGCAAAGGAAAAGAACGCTGCGTTGCCTGATCCCATCAAGAATGCACAGCCGGCGATGACCAGACAAAACAGGATGATCAATGCACTGCTCCCCAGTCCGAGGCTTTGGGCTCCGCTAGTCATCGCGTCCACAGCGCCGATTTTCATCAAACCGGTGGCAAATACTTCACCAGCCACGATCAGCGTGACTACCGTCGCAAAACTGGTTCCCATCCCGTCAAACAAGTGTTTCAGGCTCTGCATGGTTCCCCGCACGTCTTTGGTCCTGACATATTCGAATGCCATGCTGATAAAGGTGCTGAGCAACATCGCCGTGACCACTTCCATTTTGATCGGGCTCTTAAAGATTGGGCTGAATCCAAGGATAAACAGCATCGGAATGATCGGCAGCACCGCATAAATGAGCGGTGGACGACTGGCATCTTCTTTCGCCAGGTCTATCGACTCTTCGTTGCCGGTAAAGCCTTCTTTTTTGTCCCACCACTTTTGCACGAAGAAGTGGACCACACCCAAAATCAATGTAGTCGTGGCAAAGATCGGCAACTGATGTTGGACGAAATATACAGCCGGATCCATTTTGCACAGATTGGCAGCCAAAATTGCATTGCCGGACCCCGGACCTACGTCCATGTATTGGGCGCAGCCGATTACGCCGAGCGCAGACATTTTGCTAACGCCAGACCGAATCAGGATCGGGTACATGGTAACCATCAGCAGCAAGCCCAACCCCGCGTGGCTGGGAATAAACAAAACCAAAAACTGGCTGACAAAAAAGCCAAACACCAGTAGCAAATAGGGCGATTTAATAAACCGGAGCGGGGCAGCGACTACAGCAAACAGTGATTTGCTTGCGCCGATGTATTCCATATATTTGGCAAAACCGGCGATCGACATAATCGTCAAACCAAGGCCGGCAACCCTAGAGCTAAGCAATTGTTGAATCGTGTAAAAAATGTCGAGAATGGCCGATCCGGAAGATTGTTTGGCCGCCAATATCGGATTCGTTCCCAAAAAGTAAGTCGCAAAAAGAAGAACAATGCCTGCGATCAGAAGAATGGCCTGAGGGAAATGTTTTTTGACGATCATGTATATAACCCACGCAATAACTATGGCCGTGATGAGTATACCCACTTTTGAATCCCTCCACTATTTTTTTTGGCTTTTATTGGCTATTCTCCGTAAATATCGCGCAATTTGGCCTCGGCGGTTTCTTTTACCACATCATATCGACTATTTCCCTGACAATCCATAGTGACGACGAATGGCCCCATCCGCTCGACCTGCAATGCCCACATGGCCTCTGGCATCCCTTTTTCAAACCAGGTGCAGCCAATTACGTTTTTCACGCCGGCTGCAAGCTGTACCGCGCAACCGGGGGCGGCCTGCAGATATGCCTGCTTATATTTCTGGAAAGCAGCTATGCTCTTGCCGGACATCCCGCCTTTGCCGATGATCAATTTGACGCCGAGTTCGCCAACCATCTCCGCATAGGGTTCCATCCGAATGCTGGTCGTCGGTCCAATGACCACCATTTCCCACAGTTCGCCCACTTTCCGCACTACCGGCCCGGCATGAAAAATTGCTTTTCCTTTTAGCTCTCGCGGCAATGGCTGCTTTTGCGCCAACAGGTTTTTTATTTCGAGGTGCGCCATATCGCGGGCAGTATACAGCTCACCGCTAAGATAAACCTGGTCGCCGACCTGCAATTTTTCTACCTGTGCATTGTCAATTGGCAATACAAGCTCATAAACAGCCATCTCACATGACCTCCTGAAAAAGATATCCCCGCTTCCCGTCGGGGTAAAACCGCACACCAAACCGTCGGGCGACCCAACAATGGAAATTGATCGTCACCGGACAAATCGCCGTATGGGTTGCAGCATAACCGATTTTTACCGCCAGACAGGTTGTATCGCCGCCAATGCCTGCGGGCCCAATACCAAGCGAATTAATGTTTTCGAGCAGTTCCTGCTCCAGTTCCGCCATCATCGGGTCGGGGTTGCGATCTCGCCAGTCGCGGGTACTGATGGCTTCACGACTCAATTTGGCGGAAACATCCATTTGGCCGCCGATGCCTATGCCGATAGCCGAAGGGGGGCAGGGATAGCCGCCGGCATTAATCACAGTTTTTAGCACCAATTTCTTCAACCCTGTCATTTTTTCGCCCAACGTCGCCGGCGTCAAAATGGTGGAGATATTGCCCAGTTCCGCCCCGCAGCCTTTGGCGCTCATGATCACTTCCAGATACTCTTGGCCGGGACGGTACTGATATTCAAAGTTGGGAACTCCCGCACCCGAACTATCGCCAGAATTATGCCGAGTCAGCGGGTGAACGATGCTGGGACGAATATACCCCTGCTTCGTACATTCCACCACCGCCTGCGGAATAAAAGCAGAAATGTCGGCCAGCGAAGCCGCGTCACCAAAACGAACCCAAACCGTCGGAAACCCAGGCGACTGACAAACAGGCTTATCCAGTTTCCCCGCCTGCGCCACATTGTCGATCATGGCCTGAAGCATACTTTGCGCTTCCGGTTTTGTCTCTTGCTCCGCCCGCTGTTTCATGATGACTAGCGCATCGGCGGAAATCGTCGTACAGGCGCCATGCACCAAAGAAAAAACTTCCTCATAGGTAATCCCATACTTATCCACGAATCATCACACTCCCTTACACTCCATTAATAGATCGTTGCGCTTGAATCAGGCAGTTTTTTCTTAAAACCATCCCCTTATATTTTTAGTATGGCATCCCGGTATACCACATACGCGAAGGCAAAGATTCAGAGAATCACAAAAACCCCCGCAAAAATGCGAAGGCTCTTTTCTGATGCAAAATATTACACCTCATGTTGAGGCTCCGTTGACAACACGACATGTTTAGCAAATTCCAAATGCTCCCGCAGCGCCTGGGCAGCGCCAATACCATCTTGTTGCCGAATCTTCTCCAAGATTAAGCGGTGATCCCGCAGCACATTTTCATAACGTTCCGGTTTTTGCAGTGAGCGGCTGCGCGAAAAACGCAATAGCTCCATTAACATTTCATTGATCCGCAGCAGCATGGCGTTGTGGGAAGCAGCGATAAAAGCGGTATGAAACTTGACTGACGCTTCCCCAACATCGCCGCCAAGCCGCATTACTTTTTCCATGTCCATTATTTCGCTTTCCATCGCCATCAAATCGGCTTCCGTTCGTCGTTCGGCAGCCAAGAGCGCTGCCTGACACTCGAGCCCTTGTCGCGCCTCGTATAAATCGGCCAACAAATGCGTGGGATCCGTCATCAAGAAATCAATATTATTCAAAACATGGCTAATGCCAACTCGTTTTACATAGACGCCTTTGCCCCGGATATGTTTTACGGCGCCCAAAAATTCCAGCACTTTCAATGCTTCTCTGATCGGAACCCGGCTTACATCAAACATCTGCGCCAAATTGCGCTCCGACGGCAACAAATCGCCGTCTTTCAATTCTCCTGTGAGAATCCATTGACGGATGCGTTCGACAATTTGCAGATACAATGCATCGGTTTCAATTTTTCCGTCGCGCTCTATCGGCCGAATATCCAAGCAGAGATGCCACCTTAACATTTAATACTACAGATTGGAATTCCGGTATACCGTTCTCTGTCAGTTACTTTAGCGTATATTCGCACAATTGTCAATATCATAGCTTTGCTGGTTTTTCTTTGTCCCGCAGAGCGCAGACGATGCCTCTGGCAAACGGCCCCAGGTCATCTTCGGCATAGGCTTTCAATACGCCGGGCGCCACAACGGACAGCGCCCCCGCGATCATTGCCGGGTCGACGATCCCTGCCGCGCAGAGCGCCTGCTCAATCGCCACCGCCGCTTTCAATGCTTCTTCGGTAGCCACACTATTTATTGTTTTTACCAGATCCGCCTCCGCCACCAGCACCGTCCCCACCGGCGCAAACAATTGGCAGGCCAGTTCGGCCAGCTGAGGGTCAATGTTGTCGGCGACAATCACCGGTCGGGCGCCGCGGCTCATTTCGCCGGCATGCCCGATAATTTTCACATTTAGGCATTGCAGCGTCGGTCCGGCCATGGCGGCTAATATTTCCCGGGAAATGTTTGTCGCCACACTAAATACGTTGCGGGGTTCGCCTTGCCGCTGCAATTCCTCGATGCAGCCCTTCACCGCAGCATCCGGCACAGCCAGCACTACGGTCGCTGCGTCCAGCTCCGCCAGCGATTCGGCGGCACAGACCTGCAATTGTTTTGCAAGGTTGTTCGCCGCCACCGAGTCCGCATCGTACAGGCAGACTTCGTGCTGCGTCGCCATCCGCTCGGCCAGAATTCGGCCCATCCTGCCAGCGCCAATTATCCCTACTCTCATCAAAACACCCCCGCTATCCGTTTGCTATAGCAAAATCATACCATAATTGGGTTGGCTTGCAAAAAGTCTCTCCCGTCGATTTGCTCCGGAATGCGTAGCGCCTTGAGGGTTCACTTTGCCGAACGGCTTCAAACGCTTCATCCATCGCTGCGAAGCCTAAAATCAGCATCCCTGCTGATTTTGTCGGCAAATCAAGACCCTCTGCATCGACGCATTACACGTTGCAAATCTCACGGAATCGACTATTTTTGCAAGCAAAACCCGCGACCGAAGTTTTTGTAGTTATCCCGAATTTCAACCGGAATACAAAAAAAACCGACTGCCGCCGGGTTTCGCCAGCAGCAGCCGGTTTTCATTGTTGCCTTAGATCGGCATCGTCTTGAGATTCGGCGATACTTTATACTCCGCCTCGGTCGCCGCCTGCACCTGCTCCAGCGTCACTCCCGGCGCCAGCTCCGTCAGCGTCAGTCCCGATGCGTCACACACCATGACCGCCAGTTCCGTCACGATCATATCCACTTCCTTGACCGCCGTCAGCGGCAAGTTGCACTTCTTCAAAATCTTCGGCTCGCCCTTGGCTGTATGCTCCATCGCGATGATTACCCGTTTGGCGCCCGCCACCAGATCCATCGCGCCGCCCATGCCCGGCACCATTTTTCCCGGCACCATCCAGTTGGCCAGATTGCCTTCCTGGTCTACCTGCAGTGCGCCAAGAACCGTTGCCGCCAGATGGCCGCCCCGGATGATTCCGAACGAAGTGGCGCTGTCAAAGAACACGCCGCCCGGATTGATCGATACCGGTTTGCCACCGGCATTGGTCAGGTCCGGGTCATAATCGGCCGGGTTCTCCGGCGCCGGCGCCAGGCCAGTAAAGCCGTTTTCCGAGTGCAGCACCACCCGCACTCCCTGCGGCAGATAGTTGACAACTAAAGTCGGAATCCCGATTCCCAGGTTGGCGTAGTCTCCGTCTTTGAATTCCTGAGCGACCCGTGTGGCGATGATTTCTTTTGCCTCCATGTTATCCCCTCCTAACCCTGAACCAGATAGGTGACGAAGATGCCCGGCGTCATCACTTCATCCGGATCGATCATGCCAGCTTCGACAATTTCCTGCGCCTCCACAATGGTGACTTTGGCGGCGGAGGCCATCAGCGGGTTAAAGTTGCGGGCCGATTTGCGAAACACCAGATTGCCGGCCGTATCGGCTTTGGCGGCCCGGATCAGGGCCACGTCGGCTTTCAGCGGTAGTTCCAGCAGATAGTCGCGTCCATCGATGGTGAGTTTCTGTTTGCCTTTTTCCACCGGGGTACCGACGCCAGTGGGGGTGAGGATGCCGCCGAGGCCGAAACCGCCGGCGCGGATTTGTTCGGCTAAAGTGCCCTGAGGCACCAGTACAACTTCGATTTCACCGGCGTGCATTTGACGGCCGGTTTCCGGGTTGGTGCCGATATGGGAAACGATTACTTTTTTCAGTTGTTTATTGACGACGAGTTTGCCGATGCCTTTGTCCGGCAGTGCGGTATCATTGGCGATGACGGTCAGGTTTTTCACGTTTTTGGCCAGTACGGCATCCACGAGTTTTTCCGGGGTGCCGACGGCGAGAAAGCCGCCGATCATGACGGTCATGCCGTCTTCCACCTTTTCCATGGCCTCCGCCAGACTGATGATGTGTGCCACTACGAATCCCCCTTTGAATATGACTTAATGTGTATAGTATAACAAAAATAACCGGGAACTGGGACTAATCCTCGGTCCCCGGTTATCAGAAATTTTGTTTCTTCTGCCGATTCTATATTATTGGAGCATCGGCGGCACGTAGGGCAGCGTTTTCGACAACAGCCAGAGCATGATCAATACAACCGGGGTGTGGAAGATGAGCTGGAGAATCGAATAGCCGGCCAGGTCACGGGCCTTGACGCCGGACAGGCCGAGCAGCGGCAGCATCCAGAACGGATTGACGAAGTTGGGCAGTGCTTCGGCCGCGTTATACACCTGTACAACCCAGGCCAGGTTAACTTTCAGCTGGTTGGCCGCCTCCATGACATACGGCGCTTCCACGATCCATTTGCCGCCGCCGGAAGGCAGGAACAAGCCCATTACCGCCGAGTAAATGCCGACGATGACCGGCAGGCTGTCTTGTGTGGATATTTTGACAAAGAAATGGGCCAATACGTCGTTAAGCCCGGAGCCCATCAGCACGCCGAAGATGCCGGCGTAGAGGGGGAACTGCAGCAACACGCCGCCAGTGGCAGGCACCGACTTGGCAGCCGCCTTGAGGAATGCTTTCGGCGTCCAGTGCAGCAGCATGCCGGCAATCAGGAAGATGAAGTTGTAGTTGTTCAGATCCAGGGCGGCCAGACCGCCTTTGGTCGCAAACAGGTTCACCAGATAGCCGATACCGATGACGACCATAAAGATGGTCAGGATCGGGCTGTATTCGAGCCATTCCCCCGGTGTGGTCGGTTTGCCGACTTCTTCTTCGACTTCTTTATACTCGATACCGATCATTTCCAGTGTTTTCGCTTTGTCGGCCGTCGGACAGGAAACGTAGCAGATCCAGACTGACAGTACGACCAGTACCACGATCATGACCAGGTTTTGCCAGGTAAACAGGGTCTGGCTGAGCGGAATCGTACCGGTTATTTTATACAGCGCAGGCGGTATCGACGCTTTGCTGGCTTGCAACAGCGCCGCGGACGAGGACAGACCGAGGGCCCAGACGCTGCCCAGACCCAGATAGGCCGCCGCACCCATGGCGCGGTAGTCGACGCCCTTGACCCGATGGCTGACTTCGCGGGCCAACATGCCGGCAAAAATCAGGCTGAAGCCCCAGCTAAGCAGCGATGCAATCATTGCGACGAATGCAACGTAGGCTACGGCAACTTTCGGCGTTTTGGGGAAATCGGCCAGCGCGCCGATCAGTTTGTGCACCGGACGGGAAATCGCCACGATGTAGCCGCCGATCACGACGAAGGCCATTTGCATGGTAAACGGAATCAACGCCCAGAATGAAGTACCAAAATCAATTGCGATTTTTTCGACCGGGCGACCGTTCAGCAGCGCGCCCGCACAAGTTACAATCAGTGCAATAACCGCGAAAACATAGGCATCGGGAAACCAGCGCTCGCTCCAGTCGGCCAGTGAAGCCCCCATCCGTTCAAAAAAATTCCCCTGCTGATTTTCTGCCGCTTTGTTTTGACTCATCAACAATCGACTCCTTTCTTAATCAGAAAATATAAATATAATGAAACCCAGCTAGTCAAACGAGCACCCGTTACTGTTTCCTGAAGTCATCCACCTCCTTTTGAGTCTAGTCTTGGAATTTTTAACAGCTTCCACTTCTTACCTATGCAATTACTATGCCAATTTTCAGTCTTATTTCTCTGGCTCCTCACAACCGCTATATTTCAGCTCTTATCGCCATTTCTGACCGAGTGCAAAAAAATAAACTGCGCGGTTCGCCAGGCGAACTGCGCAGTTTTTTGCATCCCTCATGCAATTATTTTCACAGCTTGGAGTTAAAGATCATTCATGTGGTGGGGAAAAGACGCTGCGGGCAGCCAATTTTCCTTTCTCGCCATGCTCGCCCAGCCCATACTCTTCAAGTTTGTACAGTAAGGCGCGTCGGCTGATGTCGAGCGCCTGGGCCGTGCGGACGCGGTTGCCGCCGTTTTTCTTCAGCGTCCGGACGATGATCTCGCGTTCCAGCACGTGCATCATATCCTTCAGCGTCCCTTCAACCGGCACGGTAACGGTTTCCATCGCTTCCTTCGGCAGCAGATCAGTGGCGATCGAGCTGTGCAAGCCGGCCAGGTCGGCTACGTCAATAACGCCGTTAGACATGATCGTGGACCGCTCCAGCACGTTGGCCAGCTCACGCACATTGCCCGGCCAGGGATAGCGCTGCAGGACATCGCAGGCATCCTGGGTGATCAGAGGCACCGGGCAGCCTGCCGCATCGGCGAACAGTTTGACGAAGTATTCGATCAGGAGCGGAATGTCGCCGGGCCGCTCGCGCAAGGCCGGCACCCGCAGCGGAACCACATTGAGCCGATAGAACAGGTCTTCGCGAAATAGTCCCTGTTCCACCATTTTGGCCAGATCACGGTTGCTGGCGGCAATGATCCGCACATCGACATGCACGGTCTCCGTGCCGCCGACACGCTCAAATTCCTTTTCCTGAATCGCCCGTAGCAGCTTTACCTGCAGCAGCAGGGGCAATTCGCCAATTTCATCCAAAAACAAGGTGCCATTGGCCGCCAGCTCCATCCGGCCGGTTTTTTTCGTGCTGGCGCCGGTAAAGGCGCCCTTTTCATGACCAAACAATTCACTTTCAATCAACCCTTCGGGGATCGTGCCGCAATCGATCCTGACAAACGGCTGCGCCTTGCGGGGACTGTTGCTGTGAATCGCTTTGGCGATCAGCTCCTTGCCGCTGCCGCTTTCGCCGGAGATCAACACCGTAGCGTTGGTTTGCGCGACGCGTCCGACATCCTTGAACACATTCTGCATGACCGCGCTGCAGCCAATAATCGCCGCGCCTTGCCGACGCACGGTCGCCTCTTTTTCCTGCAGTTCAGCCTCTGCCTTGCGCTGCTTCACGGATAAGGCCCGTTCCAGCACCACCCGCACTTCAGCGACATCCGCCGGTTTGATCAGATAGTCAAACGCGCCACGGCTCATCGCCTCCACCGCCGTATCGACGCTGCCGAACGCGGTCAGCAAAATCACCGGAATTTCCGGCATTTCGGCATGAATGATCTCAAAAGCGTCCATACCGTCCATTACCGGCATCCGCAAATCCATAATGATTACATCCGGCAAAATGCCCCGGGATTTCTCAATCGCCTCCAGCCCGTTTTCGGCCTGAAACGCTTCATAGCCACCCTTGCGGATGACTTCACTCAACAAATGCCTGACATTCATTTCATCATCGACTACGAGAATTCTGCGCGCATCAGTCAAAATTATCCCACCTCATCTTTTACCGGAAAAATCAGCAAAAACTTACTGCCCTGGCCGGGTTTTGAGTAGGCCCGAACCACGCCTCCCCACGTTTCCATCAGACGGAACGCCACCGACAGGCCGAGGCCGGTTCCCTGTTCCTTGGTCGTAAAGAACGGGTCGAAAATCCGTTCCATGTTGCCAGCGGGAATGCCACCCCCCGAATCGACCACGCTGACATGCACCTGTTTTTCCTTGCGCATGTAACGGCTCGATATCCGGATTTGGCCTTTTTCACCAATCGCCTGCAGCGCATTGATGAAGATATTCAAAAGCACCTGCTTCAATTGTTCCTCGTCGGCCATAACCCGGGGAATCTCGCTGCTGAGCCGCAGCAGCGTCTTGACCTGGCGTTGCCGCAGTTGTGAGTCGACCAGTTGCAACGAGTTGGTAATCACTGCATTCAGGTCGATCAATTCAATGCAGTTGGCGGCCGGTTTGGCATAAAACAGCAGTTTTTCAATCAACCGGTTCATCCGCTCGGTTTCCCGCACAATAATATCTAGATAGGCATTTTGCTCACTCTGCGGATTTTCCTCCTGCAGCAACTGGGCAAAGCCGCGGATCGACATCAATGGATTGCGGACTTCATGGGCCAGCCCGGCGGCAATTTCGCCGACAGCAGCCAGCCGCTCCGCCCGTTGCACCTGTTCTTCCAGTTTTTTTCTTGCGGCCAGTTCGCCGGCCAGTGTATTGATTACTTCAGAAACTTCGCCCATTTCGCCGTCCATATGCGGCAGCCGGTAATCGAGATCCTCCTGCAGATGCAGCACGCCGGTTTTAATCTGATTGATTCCTTTGGTCAGACTGTCGACAACCATTCCTACGCCGAACAGCCCGAGCAGCAGGCCGGTCAGGCTGGCCCAGTAGATGCTGCGTTTCATTTCGCCGACCTGGGCCTGAATATCTTCGGTAAATTCATTGGCCCAAATATAGCCGATGATTTCGCCGCCGCGCACAATCGGATGCATTGCATTCATCACCTTGCCACGGACCAGCGAGCCCTCCTGCACCAACTCCTGCCCCGACAGCATAACGACCCGGCCTTGATGTTCCGGGTTAATCGGCTGGCCCACCGTGTTTCCATACAGACTGGATGGGCCATAGGTAAGGATTGCGTCCAATTCTTTCGAATAATAGCCAACACCGATGCCTGGATACGCTGACGCGATTTGGTCGGTATATTCGCGCAGAGCATTGTTCAAAACGGCGATGCGCTCCTCGCGCGACTGCGGCTTGACACCGGCTGACGCCAATATACCATCAAACGTGCCTTCGAGATTTCGGTCCAGAATACGCGTGACGCCAAACAGTTTTTGTTGTTTTTCCCAGACCAAGGCGTCTTCCGTGCGATAGGTAATAAACAGGCTCGATGCCAGAACCGGCAGCGCTCCCAATACGATCGTCAGCACCAATAGACGCATGCGCAAACTTTTACTGAATGATTTCATGGTATTAGTTTTTCGCCTCAATTGCCTTTTTCCCTTCTTCTTGACGCTCCCGGCTGCCTTGCACGGTTAACAGCTGACTGTTATAATTACTGCAAATAACATACTGTATACACAAACTATCTCGCCAGAAGATTACCCTTGTAGCAAGGTAAGAAGGTATGACAGGAGGCAATCAATTTGTACTGGAACAAACCAATGGAAACCATGGACCGGCAGCAAATGGCCGAACTGCAGTCCGCACGTTTGATTCAACAGGTTCGACGGGTGTACCGGGAAGTCCCGTTTTATCGGGAATCGCTGCAAAAATCCGGCCTGTTGCCGGATGAGATCCGTTCAATTGAAGACATTGCTAAATTGCCGTTCATCACCAAACAGGATATGCGGGACAATTATCCGTATGGCCTGTTCGCGGTCCCTCTGGCCGAAATTGTCCGGTTGCACGCCTCCAGCGGCACCACCGGCAAACATACCGTGGTCGGCTACACCAGCCGCGACCTCGGCATCTGGTCGGAAGTCATGGCCCGTACTCTGACGGCGGCCGGCGCCAGCAAGCAATCGTTCATTCAGGTAGCCTACGGCTACGGCCTGTTCACCGGCGGACTGGGCGTCCATTACGGCGCCGAGGCGGTCGGCGCTTCGGTTATTCCCGTCTCCAGCGGCAACACACAACGTCAGATCATGTTAATGAAAGATTTCGGCACCACGCTGCTGGCCTGCACACCGTCTTATGCGCTGTTTATCGCCGAAACGATGAAAGAAATGGGCATCGAACCGAAAGACCTGGCCCTGCGGGCCGGCGTGTTCGGCGCCGAACCCTGGTCGGAGCGGATGCGGGGCGAGATCGAAAAAGCCCTCGGCATCAAGGCGTTTGACATTTATGGCCTGAGCGAGATCATCGGCCCTGGCGTGGCTAGCGAGTGCGATTGCCAAAATGGCCTGCACATCAACGAAGATCATTTTTACGCCGAAATCATCGACCCGATCAGCGGACAGCCGTTAGCGCCCGGCGAAAAAGGCGAACTGGTCCTGACCACCCTGACCAAGGAAGGCATGCCGATGCTGCGTTACCGCACCCGCGATCTGGCGGTGCTGTACCCCGACGCCTGCCCCTGCGGTAGGACACTGGTCCGCATGAGCAAGGTTCTGGGCCGCAGCGACGATATGCTGATCATTCGCGGCGTGAATGTGTTTCCCTCGCAGGTCGAAAGTGTGCTGCTAGGGCTGGGCGAAACTTCGCCACACTACCAGCTGATCGTCGATCGCGCCGATAATCTGGACAACCTGACGGTTCTGGTGGAAATGACGGAAAGCATGTTCTCCGACGAAATCCGCCGGCTGGAAGTCCTGGAGCATAAAATTGAAGCCGAGCTGGCCAGTGCGCTCAGCGTCAGCGCCAAAGTCCGCCTGGTCAGCCCCAAGACCATCGAACGCAGCGAAGGCAAAGCCAAGCGGGTCATCGACAAACGCATGATTTAACGTAGGAGGGAAATAGCATGATCATTTCGCAGATTTCCGTTTTTGTCGAAAACCGCCCGGGAACCCTGGCGGAAGTACTTAGTGTATTAAAGGAGCATGACCTGAATTTGCGGGCCCTGTCGGTAGCAGATACCGCCGATTTTGGTATTTTGCGGATGATTGTCAATGATCCGGAAAAAGTGGAGCGCATCCTGCGCGGCGCCGGCTACGCGGTAAAATCGACGCCGGTGTTGACGATGACGGTTGCTGATACGCCGGGCGGTCTGCTGGAAAAAATGGACAGCCTGAGCGCCGCCGGCATCAATGTTGAATATGTTTATGCGTTTGCCGCGACTTCATCGCATGAAGCACGGGTCGTAATCAAGGTCGACAACCTGGAGCGGGCCGCCCGCATCATCAATGGCGATGCAGCCAACCCCGCCGCCGAAGCGGCAACCGGCGACGTGCCCGGCTTTTACTGGTAATGGCGATTCACAAATCCTACGAAGAAATCAACGCCAAGATCCGCGCCGGTCAGGCCGTAGTCGTCACCGCAGAGGAAATCATCCCGATGGTGGCCGAACAAGGGGCGGAAAAAGTCGCACAGACCGTCGATGTGGTCACGACCGCAACCTTCGGCCCGATGTGCTCTTCCGGCGTGTTTTTGAATTTCGGCCACAGCGACCCGCCGATCCGGATGAAAAAGGTCTGGCTGAACGGCGTGTCGGCCTATGCGGGCCTGGCAGCCGTCGACGCCTATCTGGGCGCAACCGAAGAAGCCGAAGACCGCGAACCGGGCCAAACCTACGGCGGCGCGCATGTCATCCAGGAATTGCTGGAAGGCCGCTCCGTCCATCTGGAAGCGGTCGGCACCGGTACCGACTGCTATCCGCTGCGCGAATGGGAAAGCGACATCACGCTGGCCGAGATCAACGAGGCGATTCTGTTCAACCCGCGCAACGCTTACCAAAATTACGCGGCAGCCATCAATTCTTCGGCGGAAACGCTGTACACTTACATGGGCGTGTTGCTGCCGAACCTGGCCAACGTGACCTACTCCACCTCCGGCGCGCTCAGCCCACTGCTCAACGATCCCGAGTACCGCACGATCGGCCTGGGTACGCGGATTTTCCTCGGCGGCGCGGTCGGCTATGTCGCCGGCCACGGCACCCAGCACAATTCAGCCCGCGAGCGCCTGCCCAACGGCGTGCCGCTCGGCGGCGCCGCCACGCTCAGTGTGACCGGCAACCTCAAAGAAATGAGCCCGGACTATATCCAGGCCGCTGTCTATGAAAAATATGGCGTCAGCCTATTTGTCGGCATTGGCGTGCCGATGCCGGTACTGGACGCCGACATGGTCCGCTGCCTGGCTGTCAGCGATTCCGACATTTACACAGGTTTGGTCGATTACGGCGTAGCCCGCCGCTCCCGGCCAGTGCTGGCCAAAGTCAGCTATGCGGAGCTGAAATCCGGCCAGATCGAGCTAAACGGCCGCCGCATCCCTACCGCGCCGCTGTCTAGCATGCGCAAGGCCCGCCAGATCGCCGCCCGACTCGGCGAATGGGTCCGCTCCGGCCAGTTCCTGTTGCAGGAACCGGCGGAAAGACTGCCGCTCGGCAAGTCGCTGACCTCACTGAACGCCAAGGGAGGCTGCTAACGATGCGCTGTCGCTTTACAATCAAATTCCCGCCGGAGAGCTCCCAGATACCGCTGACCTATCACCTGATCAAAGATTACGACTTCATGGTCAACATCCTGCGCGCCACGATCAGCGGCGAGCAGGAAGGACGACTGCTGATGGAGGTCGAGGCCGAGCCGGACAAGTTGGAGCAGGGGCTGGCTTTCTTAAAATCCCACAATGTGACGATCATCCCGCTGAACCAGCAAATTACGGTCGAACAGGACCGCTGCATCCACTGCGGCGCCTGCACCGCCGTCTGTCTTTCCGGCGCACTGTCGCTGGACCGCGACAATTGGCAGCTGGTGTTCGACTCGGAAAAATGCGTGATGTGCGGCCTCTGCGTCTCCGCCTGCCCGCTGCGGTTGATCCGGGCCGAGTTCAAATAGACCATGCCGTATGAACCGCGAACCTACCGAAAGCAATCCGCCCGCAGCGGCCTGACCTACTTCTCGGCTTCCTGGTTGGAAACCGACCTGTGGATCGGCGTCGATTCGGGTGCTTTTTTTGCCGAACTGCCGGAGCAGGTCCGCCAAGAGATCATTTTGCTGCGGCAGCAGCTGAACCGCTACATTATTGACCAACCGGAATTTCTGCATAGCTTTAGCCCGGTGCCGCTGCTGCCCTCCGCGCCGGAAATCGCCCGCCTGATGGCGGCTGCGGCAGCGCCGGCCGGGGTCGGCCCGATGGCTGCGGTAGCAGGCGCGTTCGCCGAAACGATCGGCAAGTCGCTGGCCTGCCGTAGCGCTGCCCGCGAAATCATCGTGGAGAACGGTGGCGACATTTATCTGCACACGCAGACCGAAGCCCTGGTCGGCATCTATGCCGGCGACTCGCCGCTATCGCAGCAGCTGTCCTTGCGCATCCCGCCCGGACAGATGCCGCTCGGCGTCTGTACCTCCGCTGGCACGGTTGGCCCGTCGGTCAGTCTGGGCAAGACCGATGCCACCGTCACGCTGGCCGCCTCCGCCGCCCTGGCTGACGCCTATGCCAGCACGCTCGGCAACCTGGTCCAGACCGCCGATGACATCGCCGCTGCGCTCACCGTCGCACCGTCGCTGCCTGGCCTGCTCGGCTGTGTCATCATCTTCGACGACAAACTGGGCGCCTGGGGCCAGGTCGAGCTGGCCCCGCGATAGTTGAAAATTTTTCTCCACTGCGTTATAATGTTCACATAATCGACGCCTGAGGAACAGGGCCTGGGCCTGACGCCAAGGGATGTGCATTATGACGCGAACGATCCTTGTTCTGTCATGAGGTTCATCTGCTCTGCGCTGCCTGCGCGGAGCTTATTTTTTTATTACGACCGGGAGGAGCTGCACTGCAAGCATGAGATTCAAAACCGATGCGCTCAAAGGGTTCTATATTCCCGCCGCGGTCTTTCTCCTCTGGGTAGTCGGCTCGCAGTTTTCACTCTGGAACAGCTATATTATCCCGCCGCCGGGCGAAGTGGCCGCCGCATTCTGGCAAATCATCAGCGACGGCAGTTTGGCCCGTCATCTGTTTGTCAGCTTCAACCGCGTTTTCATTGGCTTTCTGGCCGCGCTTTGCCTCGCCTTTCCTCTCGCGGTCCTGCTTGGCATGTTCAAACCGCTGTCCGCTTATTTTGATATCACATTGGAAGCGCTGCGTCATATTCCGCCGCTAGCAACCATTCCGATCCTGATCCTCTGGTTTGGCATCGGCGAACTGCCCAAGCTGTTGATTGTGGTGATGGCGACGTTTTTTCCGATTTTTTTCAATACGTTGCACGGCGTAGCCAGCTGCGACAATAAATTGATCGAAGTGGCCCGCTCTTTTGGCATGAACCGGCGTCAGACTTTTCGCCGGGTCGTGCTGCCATCTGCCATGCCTGCCGTTCTTGTCGGCATGCGGCTCGGACTCGGCTACAGCTGGCGGGCGCTGGTCGGCGCCGAACTGATCGCCGCCTCGTCCGGCATCGGCTATATGATTCTGGACGCGGAGCAGCTGTCCCGACCGGACCTTGTCATCATCGGCATTCTTACGATCGGCATCATGGGTACGCTGATTGATCTGGTGTTTTTCGCCCTGACCCAAAAACTGATTCCCTGGAAAGTAGGTGAAGACGCGAATTATGGCCGGGGTTAAACTGGAACAGCTTTCACGCCACTATATCGTGTCGGACCAGCGGCTGGAGGCGGTAAACAAAGTCAGTACCACCATCGCCCCCGGCAGCTTCACCGTGATCGTCGGTCGCAGCGGCTGCGGCAAAACGACCTTGCTGCGCCTGCTGAGCGGCTTGGAACAAAAAACATCCGGCCAGATCCACTGGCTTGACAGCAAAACCGGCAGCGATAACCCCAAAGTAGGCATCGTGTTTCAGGAGCCGCGCCTGATGCCCTGGCTCACAGTCTTTGAAAATATGGCCTTTGCCCTGGACCAGGCTGCGAATCCGGCGGCGACCGAACAACGGGTCTCTGCTACTTTGGATCAGCTGGGCTTGTCGGCCTTCCGCGACGCTTATCCGTCCCAACTTTCCGGCGGCATGGCCCAGCGAGTTTCGCTTGGTCGCACGCTGTGCTACAACCCGGACCCGATTCTGATGGATGAACCGTTTGGCGCGCTGGATTATTTCACCCGCAAAAAACTGCAGCGGGAAATCGTCGACTTGTTCCTGACCGAGCAAAAAACGATCGTGTTTGTCACCCATGATGTCAGTGAAGCAGTGTACCTGGGTCAGAAGATATTGGTCATGGAAGCCGGTCGGCTGATTCGCGAATTGTCGGTCGACCTGCCCTATCCGCGCCAGGTAGCCGATCCGGCCTTTCTGCAATATCAGCAGGAAATTCTTGACTCGCTGGGCGGAGTATAGTACTAAAAAAACATCGGGAGGTCTTACGATGAAAAATTCAACCAAACGGATCAGCAGCCTTCTGGTACTGGGAGTCATGCTGCTTGCTACCGGTTGCGGCGCCCCGGCAAAACCGGCGGCGACAACCACGCCTGCCGCAACGCCGCCCAAAGCCATCAGCCTGACATACGTGAAAGCGCCGCTAAATATCCCCTCGATCCTGGAAAAGAAGCAAACGGTGTTTGAGAAAGAGTTTGAGAAAGACAAAATCGCTGTCCAGTATTCGGAAATAACCGTCGGCTCCAAGCAAACCGAAGCGATGGCAGCCGGTTCGCTCGACTTCGCCCACGCACTGGGCGGCACTTCGGCGATTTTGGCAGCAGCCAACGGGGTCGACCTGAAGGTCGTCGGCATTTACAGCCGGGCCCCCAAAGCATTTGTCATCCTGACCAAAGGCGATGCGATCAAAAGTGTCGCCGACCTGAAAGGCAAAAAAGTTGCCGGACCGAAAGGCACGATCCTGCATCAATTGATCTTGGCCGCCCTGGCCAAGAATGGGCTGAAGCCGGATGACATTGAGTTCGTTTCGCTCGACCTGCCCAGTTCGACCGCAGCCCTGATTAACGGCAGCGTCGCCGCAGCATTGTCAGCCGGTCCAGATGCGATTCGCGCCGAAAAGGCGGGCGCCCGGATTTTGACCACTGGCGAAGGCCTGGTGGAAGCAACCATCGTCACTGCTGTGCGCGGCGAGTTTTTGCAGAAATATCCCGAACTGGTCAAGCGGTTCCTGACAGCGCACCTTGCTACTGTCGATTCGATCAAAGCCAATCCCGAACAGGCGCTGGCCCTGACTGCGACTGAGACCGGTCTGCCGCTGGAGGCGGTAAAGCAGATGTACCCGATGTATGATTTTGACCCCACGATCAAAGCGTCCGACATCGAAGAACTGAAGCGGACCCAGGATTTCCTGATCCAAAACGGGTTGCTGAAAAAGAGCATCGAAATCGAAAAACTGATTGCGCCGCTGAAATAGCGAACACGACACAACTATACACATATCAACAGGGGGCTGTGGATAACTTTCATCAAGTATCCGCAAAACAAAAACAAAAACCCCGCTATCGATAAAATCGATAGCGGGGTTTTTGTACTCAGCGCTGTACTGCTAAAACCAGGTCCCGTTCAGGATATCTTTTGCGTCCCTGGTCATCGGGATCACATCTTCCCGGTTGATGTACTTCACGTCAAACTTGCGGTTCAGGGCAGCAAAATGCCGCACGCCAAACGCGATCTTCTGCAAGTAAGAGTAAGCGCCAATCGCGCCGGCAGACATTTTGGCCGCTTCCGCGCCGTAAATACTGCGCAATTCCGGCAGATGCCGGAACAGGGCTTCCCGGGTTGCGCCAAACCGTTCCAAATGTTTAGGAACCGTGCCGCTTGCCAGCAACTGTCCCACTTTTTCGCCGACCATCGCCGCAGCCATCGTAGCCCGGCAGAGGCCAACCAATTTTACGTAGGGGGCCCCAATGGCCAGGGCTTTAAACACCTGGTCTTCACTGCTAATGCCGCCGGTAATCGCAATGTCCGGCAGGACCAGGCCGGCGCGCTCCAGTCGCCCGCAAATTTCGGCCAAAGCGCTCTCGATACATACCGCAGGCAGGCCCCATTCGTTCATCATCTTGCTCGGGCTATAGCCGGAACCGCCACCCGCCCCGTCAAAGGTGACCAGGTCCACCTCCAGCACGGCGGCAAGACGCAGAACTTCTTCCAGGTCACGGCGGTCAAAGCCGGCCATTTTGAAGTAGACATTCTTCAGCCCCAGCGCCCGCAGCGATGTTATCCGCTGTCGCAGCGATTCTTCCGTCCACATCGGCAGACGGGAATAGCTCCAGAACTCTGGGCAAGCCTGCTTTTCATACAGCTTGACGATTTCAGGATCTTCCGGGTCCGGCTGTACGATCATGCCCTTCTGCTTTTTCGCCAAGGCTTCCTGTAAAGAGCCGATCCGCACGGCCGGCTGCGTGCCCTTGGCCGACTGGCCGAATTTAAACTCAATCGCCGTAAATCCGCACTCCGTAATGGCATATTCCGCCAGACCCATCGCCAGGTCTTCCAGATTGCACTGGAGCACGATCTGCCCACAACCTCGGTCATAGCGGCTGAACGCGGCTTTCATCTCTTTCAGCATCGCAAACCGGACGATTTTTCCCTGGGCGTCCAGTTGCAGGGCCGGGTCTTTACCAGGAGCGCTCTCGCCAATCACGCAGCAGACACCGGCCATAGCGGCAGCGGAAAAATAGTCCTTCCAGTTCAGTTTAATCACTGCCGGCAGGATAAGCGGCATGTTCAACTTAACGGGATTGCTGCGGCCAATGCTGGTGGCAAGACCGACACCATAAATCGTGGCCTGCTCGCAGTCGGCGGGGCAGCCGACTGCGCCAAAGGCGCGGCCATTGATATTGAAATGGGAATAGTCGATCGGATAGTCTTTTTCCCCTGCCACCTGATTGTTGCCGGTGTTGGTCGGATAGACGATCGATTTGCCGAGCACGGCAGACAAGCCGATTTCACAAGTACCCAGGCAGTCAGCCGAACATAATGAGCACATCCCGGAGCAGGGAGTGCTTTTGTCGCTGCGCATCCGAGTATCATTGAATGCAGAGGCCAGGTTCGGACTATATGTCATTATTATCCCTTCTTTCGCTTGTATTTCTGCTGCGCTTTGCTTCACAAAATCGCCTGCCGGTCATCACATACTCCTAGTCTTTTCGATTAAACCATAAAATAATCCTTGTTTGCGCCTGTTGCCTTATCTTTCCAAAGAAAAAATAACACTTGAAAATATCGCAAAAAAAGACGATGTCGTTTTAATCGACACCGTCGCTTGATGACCTCACAGCAATTCGCCCAGGGAATTATTGCAACAAGAATAGCACGAAGCTATAGCCTGAGATAATCACCATAAACAGGACCATGACCGGGATCGTCCGTTTGACCAGGTCCAGGAACGAGGTTTCAAATCGTTCGGTAACGATTGCCAGGCAGATATGCGCCGGCGAAACCTGCATCGCGATATAGATCATGCACATTAGCAGGACCAACAAAGCGACGCCGCCGCCGGGAATCGCGGCAAATGCCAACGGAATCCCCAGTGCGATGATCGCGGTCGCACCGGCAATGATCGTTCCAACCAAAAAAACCAGCGAAAACACGACAACCGTCGGCACAGGCAAAACGGCAAATACTGCTGGCAACCGGTCGATTACGCCGGTATAGGTCAGAACATCTTTAAACATCATGACAACAACCGTGCTCAGGATCAGTTTTGATTCAAACGCACTGATAAACATCGGCCGCACTTCTTGCCAGGAGAACTTGTCCACGACAAAGTTGAGCACTATGATCATCGCCACCGCAATATGCACCTGGATCTTGAACGCCAGGATAATTACGATGGTCACCAAAATCGTCCAGATACTGCGGACCAGATTATTCAGGTCGCGAATTTTGTTTTCCGAGTTCGGCAGCCCTGTTTCTACCGGGATCTTCCGCACATATAAAAAGTAGCCCAATAAAAATAAGACCAGCGCCATGGGCAGCATGCTCAGCACAAACGCTGTCATATCGACGCCCGACAACTGCAGCGCCAGAATGATCGACGCATACGTCGGCAAAAAAGCTTCCGAGATATGGCGATAGTAACTGGTGATAAACGTCTTATCTTCTTTGCTGATATAATCGCCGCCAGCATTATCGACAATCGGGCAGGCGATCAGAACCGCTCCCGCCGACGGCAGCAACCCGATAATGAACGGCGCCATCATCGCGTTCACACGGCGGCTGTTAAAAATCCCGCTTAATGACATCTCGGCCAGGACCAATTGCTCTCTTTTTTCCAGCATTCGCTGCAAAAACGTAATCGAATAGAACGCCAGAACCAAGCTGATGGTCACTGGGCTAATGCTCGAGGCGCCGATGATTTTTAAGGTCTGCAAAATTCCGATGTCATAGAGGATGCTTGTGCCGGCAATTCCCGCGGCAATCGACACATACAGCGGTTTTTTCAGCTTTATGACTGCGATGATCAAACAGAATACCGCCAACAGTTTTAACAAGTCCATTATTTCGCCCCTCCCATTTTTTCCGGCGCTGCTACTTTTGCATTATATCAACAATTGCGCTTTTCGTGCTGGTTGGCTTAAGATAT
The DNA here is from genome assembly GCA_964521625.1 of uncultured Veillonellaceae bacterium. Classification (GTDB taxonomy): domain Bacteria; phylum Bacillota; class Negativicutes; order UBA1444; family UBA1444; genus UBA1444. Next base: position 42,509 of record CAZFSM010000020.1, read on the forward strand.
TTATTTATTTTCCATTCCAAGAAGTATAAAATGAACCTTGAACAGCAACCCGGCCTTCAGAGGCAAAATCACGGTTGCAGGAGTTGAAGAAATGAAACGAATCGGCTGCCTATTCCTATTACTGTGCCTGTGCATTCTGCCCATTCTGACTACGCCCGGTGAAGCTGCCGACCGGCCGCCACTGTCAGGTTATTTTCCGGTTGCACAAAACTCTGTCTGGGAGTTTGCTGGCGAAGGAATCGAATTTGCCGCATTTTCCAGGCGCGTCGAACACCTGCGGGGTGATCGCGTGCAGATGTCCCAGTGGAACGGCGCCACCCGGCTAATGATGATCTTTCAGGTCTCCGCCAGCGCTGTAACCCAGACTTTTTCCCAGGAAGAGGTTTATGACAATCCGCAAATGTTCAACAAACCGGCCAATAAGGCCACTATCATTCTCAAGGAACCGCTGGTCGTCGGCGCAGTTTGGCAAAACGCACTGGACCGCCGGGAAATCTTGTCTGTCAGCCGCAAACTCAAACTGCCAGCTGGCGTCTTTGACAATGTGCTGGTCGTGAAAATAGTCAGCACGGCCAAAGAAACCGCTGATGACGGCTATACGCTGGAATACTATGCGCCGGGCGCCGGTCTGGTCATGCAGGAGTATTATGGCGCCAATAATTTTAAAGTGGTATCGAAATTGAAGTCATTCAGTAAATAACGCTCATTTTCCGCGGTTTGCCTCGGCGTCCCGGCAGGATATGCAGATTGGAGCGGCGAAGAAAACAGCACGGATAAAAACTTCAGGGAGGCTCTATCATGATTGTTGTCATTGCCAAGGTGTCGGTTATCCCCGAGAAAAAACAGGAGTTATTGGCTCTCGCCAAACCAGTAATCGCAACCACCCAGGCCGAAGCCGGCTGCATCAGCTACATTTTGCTCGATAACACGTACGATCCGGGCGGTTGCATGTTCGTCGAAGAATGGGCCGACCTGGCAGCGCTGCAAGCACACGCCGCCGCGCCGCATATCGCCCAGTGGCGCAAAGATTCGCGCGATCTGCTCACCGCCAAAACCGCCATCACGATTTATCAGGGCGACGAAGTAAAGCTGTAACCGTCATCTCCGCCTGAATGCGCCACAAATAGCAACGAGTAAGGAGTATGTATGCTGGAACTGATTACAGTTGACCAGTCGCTTTGCGTCCGTTGCGGACGCTGCGCGGCAGTTTGTCCGCGCGGCCTGATTCATTTGAATCGCGAGTGGCCCGAATCCACAGCCGAAAAGCTCTGTGTCGGCTGCGGTCAATGCGTCGCCATCTGTCCGGCAAGCGCTCTCGACAACCGCCTGGCGCCGCTGGCAGGGCAAACACCGCTGCCCCCTTCACCTTATACGCCGGAGGCAGCGTATCATTTCCTGCGTTCGCGCCGCTCCACCCGTTGTTTCAAAAAGACGCAGGTCGAACGCGAAAAACTGGTCCAGTTGCTGGAACTGGCCCGACTGGCGCCAAGCGGCGGCAACTCGCAAGGCATAGCCTATTTGGTGATAGAAAACCGCAGTGTGCTGGACCAGCTGACTGCGGCAACGATCGACTGGATGGATGAACAAAGCAAACAAGGCCTCCCTGCCGCCAAAATCTACGCCCAGTACGTCGTGATGCACCGCGCGCAAGGCCGAGACTCGATCCTGCGCGACGCTCCCTGCCTGATTGTCGCCCATGCCGCCGCCAGTTTCCCGCGCGGTCGTGAAAACAGCCTGTTTACCCTGGCCTACGCTGAGCTCTACGCACCAGCCATCGGCCTGGGCAGCTGCTGGGCTGGCCTGATGGAGGCGGCTGCCTTTGCCGGCTCTTCGGTATTGGGCCTGCTGGGTCTGCCGGCAGATCGGCAATTTACCGGCGCAATCATGGTTGGTTATCCGGCATTGCAGTTCCCGCGGATGCCAGCCCGTAAACCACTCGAAATCAAGTTCTCGGAGGAGTAATCGGATGAAAATGTCATTTCGTTGGTACGGCCAGCAGAATGAATCCTATCCCTTGCAATATGTTCGCCAGATTCCCGGCGTGCATCATATTGTCGGCGCGGTTTTCGATGTGCCGGTGGGTGAAGTGTGGCCGCTGGAAAAAATCTTCGCCTTGAAACAAGAAGTGGAGTCTGCCGGGTTGGCGCTGGAAACCATCGAGAGCGTGAATATTCATGAAGAGATCAAGCTTGGTGGTCCGGCCCGCGACCGCTTCATTGAAAATTACATTCAGACCCTGCGAAACTTGGCCCAGATCGGCATCAATGTCGTTTGCTACAACTTCATGCCGGTATTTGACTGGACCCGGACCGAACTGGCCAAGGTCTTGCCGGATGGCTCGTCGGTACTTTCTTATGATGCCCGGATTCTGCACGACCTGACGCCGGAAATGATGGCGGATCGGATGGAACGGGAGTCGAACGGTTTTATGCTGACCGGCTGGGAGAAAGCGCGCCTGCAGTCATTGCAGCTACTGTTCGACAAATACAAATCCTTTACCGAAGATACCCTGTTTGCCAATCTCGGTTACTTTTTGCGGGCGATCATTCCTGTCGCCGAGCAGTGCGGCATCAAAATGGCGATCCACCCGGACGATCCGCCCTGGTCTGTTTTCGGTCTGCCGCGCATCGCGACTTCCCAGCAAAACCTGCAACGAATCGTCGATCTGGTCGATAGCCCCTGCAACGGGCTGACCCTCTGCAGCGGCTCGCTGGGGGCCAATGCGGAAAATGACATCCCGGCGATCATCCGGCATTTTGGCAAGCAAGGCCGCCTGCATTTCGGTCACGTCCGCAACATCAAGATTCACGAACCCGGTGTGTTCGACGAATCGTCCCATAAAACCGATGACGGCTCGCTGGATATGGTGGAAATCATGAAAGCGTACTGGGATATCGGCTTTACCGGCCCAATCCGGCCCGACCACGGACGGATGATTTGGGGCGAAAAGGGGCGTCCGGGCTACGGTTTGTACGATCGCGGCCTCGGCATCATGTATTTGCATGGAATTTGGGATACTTTCAAGCAAAATGCAGCCAAATATTCAGAATCCTGCAGGAGTTTCGCCAACTAAATCGAATTATCTCTTAGAATCGAAAGAGCCCGGTCCCGCTGAACTTTCAGTGTGGCAATATGCGCGGGAAAATACTAAACAGGAAAGGACCGTGAACGCATGAAACAAGCTCTCAAACTCGTTGGCGTCGCCACCCTCGGCCTCGCACTGCTGATCTCCGCAGGCTGCGGCGGCGGCGAGAAAAAGGCAGAGGCGCCGAAAGCGCCGGAAAAAATCACCCTGAAGTTCGGTCATCTGGCAGATGAGAAAAACACCTGGCATCTCGGCGCACTGAAATTCAAAGAGATCGTCGAGAAAAACTCGAATGGCCGCCTTGAAGTTAAGGTCTATCCGAACGAGCAGCTCGGCAACGAAAAAGCGCTTGTCACCAGTATCCAGAATGGCACTGCCGACATGGGAATTTTCGGTGAAACCCTGACCACCTTCGGCGCCAGCAAAACAATCCTGATGGCGACACCGTACCTGTTAAAAGATGCCGCCCAACTACACAAAGTCGCTGGCGGTGAAATCGGTAAAGAAATCGAAGCCCAGGTTGTTGAAAAAGCCAAAATTCGCCCGATCGGTTACTTTGAGCGCGGCCCGCGCGACCTGACCTCCAATCGCCCGATCAAAACTCCCGATGACCTGAAAGGTCTCAAACTGCGCGTTCCCAACGTTCCTTTGTTTGTTGACACCTGGCAGGCGCTCGGCGCCAAACCGATCCCGATGGCCTTCTCCGAAGTATTCACCAGCCTGCAGCAAGGCGCCATTGACGGACAAGAGAATCCATATGCGCTGATTCGCAGCTCCAACCTGTTTGAAGTCCAGAAGTTCCTGAATAAAACTGGCCACGTCCGCTCCTGGATCTATGTTTGCATCGGCGAAAAGAAATTCCAGTCGTTGCCGCCTGATCTGCAAAAGGTCGTTTTGGATGCTGGCAAAGAAATGCAAAAATATGAAAATGAGATCTTCTTAAAAGGCGAGAAAGAGCTCGAAGCCTTCTTGAAAACTAAGATGACGTTTGTTGAAGACGTCGATATCGCCGCTTTCCAGAAGAAAGCCGCCGAAGCCGTTTTGGCCAAGTTTGACGCCGACCAAAAGGCTATGTACACCAAAGTCATCAACATGAAGTAAAAATCCCATTCATAATTTTGGGCAGAGAGCGTCCGGAAAGCCGGGCGCTCTCCCCTCTTTAACTGGAGGCCTCATGTGAATATTTTATTTCGATTTCTAGATCATTGGCTGCGCATGGGCGCTATTCTCAGCATGTTTCTGCTGCTGGGCGTCGTATTGCTGCAAGTTTTCGCCCGCATTGCCCTGCCCCAGGTCCCTGCCTGGACCGAAGAAGCCTCCCGCCTGTTTTTCATGTGGGCGGTTGCTTTTGCCGCAGGTCCGGCCGTGCGGGAGCAAGCCTATGTCGACGTGGACTCATTCACAATTCACTTGCCGCAAAAACTGCAGCTTTGGCTGGCGATTCTGCTTGACGTCGTTTTAGTCGGCTTTTCCGGCATCATGGTCCATGAATCAACCAAATTGATCATGTCTTTAGAAGGGCAGACCTCCGCCGCCCTGATGTGGCCAATGCACATTTTCTACGCATCAATCTGGCTGCAAACCGCCATGCTGACCCTCTATCTCGCCCGCTCCGTTGTGCGGATGATCCGTACCGGCAGCATAAAGAATGAAGCGCAGGCCGTCAAAGGAGGCGAGGCAATCTAATGGTCGCCGTTTTATTTATCGTCTTTCTCGGCTGTGTCATGTTACGTATGCCGATTGCCTTCAGTCTGGGCTTTTCCTCTTTTGTTTATATTGCGGCCTCGGATATCCCGCTGAGCATTATCCCGGAGAGGATGTTCTCCGGCATTGATTCGTTCGTCATTCTCTGCGTTCCTGGTTTTATCCTCGCCGGCAACCTGATGAATGTCGGCGGCATTACCGAACGCATCATCAAGTTTTGCATGGCTTTGGTCGGCCACATTCGCGGCGGCCTGGCGCTGTCCAATGTCGGCGCCTCGATGGTTTTTGCCGGCATCAGCGGTACTGCCGTATCGGATGCGGTCAGTATCGGTACGATCATGATTCCCGCCATGGTAAAACGCGGCTATAGCGCAGCGTTTTCCGGCGCCGTGACCGCTTCCGCTTCTACGATGGGACCGATCATCCCGCCCAGCCTGCCGATGGTTATTGCCGGCACCGTTACCGGCCTGTCGGTCAGTCGGTTACTGGTCGGCGGCATCATTCCCGGCCTGTTACTGGGGCTCGGCATCGGCACTGTCGCCTATTTTATTTCTGTCAAACGCGGTTATCCCAAAGATGAACGATTGCCGTTTAAAGAAGTCGTCAAAAGTTTCTTTGGTGCGTTCTGGGCGATCCTGATGACGCTGATCATTCTCGGCGGCATCATGGGCGGCTTTTTTACGCCAACCGAAGCAGCCATGGTCGCTGTGTTCTATGCAATCATTATTGGCTTTTTCGTATATGGCGAATTGAAGCCATCCATGTTGCCGGCGATTTTCTTTGAGTCGGCGGTAACCACCGCTTCGTTGATGGTCCTGGTCGGCTTCGCCAACGTGTTTGCCTGGATTCTCACCAGCGAAGAGATCCCAGTGATGATCACCACTGCGATGCTCGATTTGTCGCGCGACCCGATGGTATATATCATGTTGGTCAATATCCTGCTGATTTTAGTCGGCATGTTCATGGAAACCATCGCAGCACTGATGATCCTGATGCCGATCCTGCTGAAGCCAGCCATTGAGTTGGGCATCGATCCGATTCAGTTTGCCTTGATGTGTGTGCTAAACCTGGTCATCGGCCTGACTACCCCGCCGGTAGGCGTCTGCCTGTTCGTGGCATCCGCCATCGCCAAGGTTTCGATCGGTCGCCTGACTTGGGCGCTACTTCCATTCATCGGGGTTAGCATCGTGGTCCTGCTGCTGGTCAGTTATGTGCCCGCTGTCACCTTGTGGCTACCCAACCTGGTGTTCAACAAATAAGGGAAGAAGTGAATAATTCCTAGAAAACCACTGAATAATCCGATTGCTGAGGATTTCAGCCTTGATTCGCATCGATTTGCGACTGGTTTCGCCGGTCAGCCAGAAACGCTTCGTCCGTCGCTTCTGGCTTCAAATCAACATCCATGTTGATTTGCCCAGACAAAACTGCGTCCCTGCATCGGCGAATACTACGGCCTCAATCCAATGCAATCTCCATTATTTCAGTGTTTCCCTAGCATTGCTGTGTTTCCAAAAATCAACGGGGCTGTGCAAGACTCTTTATGAGTTCTCGCACAACCCCGTTTTAGTTTATTCTTGGAGAAACTGTGGATAAATCACGAAAACGAACGGAAGCACTGAAAGAATGAAGCTCATCTTTGATTTGAACCGTATAATTCGTCGTCATGCAGCGATGAATTACGAAAAAATCAACATGGACGTTGATTTTAGGACTAATGCGACGGACGGAGCTTTTTAGTCCGTTTGGTAGTTGCTGCATGACGCTACGAATTTAGGTGAAAAACAACAATGCGCGGAATTATTCAGTGCTTGCTTTTGTTGCAAAACCCTATTTCAGATACTCCGCCACCTTCTGCCCGGTAATCGGCGCCAGGGCAATCCCATCACCTTCATGGCCCGCCGCCATGATCAAGCCCGGCAATCCTTCAACCGGCCCCAGGATTGGCAGACCATCCGGCGTATGCGGTCGCAGGCCGGCAAAAGTCCGGATGATATTCACTTTGGCCAGTGCCGGCAAAATCCGCCGGGCATGCTGCGCAACCGCCTCGATCCCCGCCAGCGTCGTTTTGCGGTCAAATCCGGCAAATTCACGGGTACTGCCGATCAGCAGGCTGCCATGCGCCGTCTGCTCGACGGCCAGGCCGACGCCCAGCCGATGCTGCCGGTCCGTCGGGTCCAGTTCTTCCGGATGATACTTGGCGATCAAGTAGCAAGCGCAGAGCAGGACATGGTTCAACATTGGCGGCAAGGGTTCGGTCACCAGAATCTGGCCGCGCCTGGGTTTGATCGGCAGATCGATGCCAAAGGGAGACAGCAGCGCCGGCGCCCAGACACCGGTCGCATTAACCACATAATCGGCCCGCAGTTCTCCCTGCCCGGTCTTGACGCCGCAAACGCGACCGTTTTCCACCAGGAGTGCCTGCACTTCGATGCCTGGTCTGATTTGTGCGCCGAGTCGCCGGGCCGCCTGGGCAAAGCCCTGCGCCAGCCGGATCGGATTGACTTGGGCATCGTCGGCGCAATAAGCCGCGCCCCAGAGGTCTTCCGCCAGTAGCGGTTCCGACTGCCGCGCCTGCTGGATCGGCAACAGTTCGACCTGCAGCCCGGCCTGTTTTTGTTTGACAATCAGGCCTTGCAGCAGCTGGGCCTGTTTTTCCGATTCGGCTACGATCATGCCGCCGCAGGGCATGTATTCGATGTCATAGTCCAGTTCCGCTGCCAACGTCCGGTATAGCGCCGCGCTTTGCATCGCCAGGTCCAGGTGTGGCCCCGGGTTCTTTGACTGCAGGATGATAAAGCCGTCACAGGCGCCGGAAGTCCCGGCGGCGATATCGCCCCGGTCCAGCAGTACGACCCGCTTACTGGCTTTGGCTGCGTAGTAAGCGACCGAGGTGCCGATGACACCGCCGCCGATGACGATTACTTCCGACTGCTTATTCATCGTCGTCACCTCCGGCCAGTGCTTCCAGTGACAGCGTCCTTACCGGAACGCGGCTGGTCGGCGGCAAAATGTCGGCTGGCGACTGACCGGTCTCTTCGGCGATCACCCGACTGATCAGGCGGCGGCAGGTCCGTCCCTGGCATAGTCCCATGCCGGCCCGGGTCCGCATTTTCACGGCGGCCACCGTTTTTGCACCTTCACGCACGGCCTGCCGCACTTCGGTTTCCGAGACTTCGCAGCAGCGGCAGAGGAGTACCTCGCCCGGCGCGACCAGGCGCATACTGCGCACGTCATGTATGTACTGCTTGGGCACGGCCAGCGTCACAATCGCCGTGCCTTCTCGCTGCGCCCCGGTGTCGACTTTGACTACCCGAGCTTTGCTAACGAACCGGCCGGTGCGGTCCACTCCGTCGACAATCTCGTCCGAGCTGGGCAGCGGCAGATATTCATAGGGAAACATCACCAGGGCTTCGGTTGCCGATTTCGAGGCATCAACCAGAAATATCGCCAATCCTGGGCATTTGCTGAGACAGATGCCGCAGCCACGGCACTTGTTGAGGTCCAGCCGCGGCAACTTCGTAATATCGGCGCCGACTTCGATCGCGCCGAACGGACAGGCCTTTTCGCAGGGATTACAGGGAATTTCCTGCACGCATTCGATCACGGCGACCGGTCCCCGCTCGGCCCTTTCGGCTGGCGGGAATACCCCCGCTGCTTCTGCGGCGCTCAGCGCGCCGGTAAATTTTACGCCTTCCATGCTGGACCTCCTTGCACTGACTGCAGCGCCTGTTGCAAAATTTCCGCCTTGGCCAGCCGCCGGCCCTCGCCGAACGGGCCGGACCGCAGCACAGCAATTCGCTGCCTGACGGCAGCCTTATCGGCAGCTGCGGTGGCCGCCGCCACCAGTCCCAGTGATTCGGCGGCAGCAATCCCTGCCAGCCGGCCCTCTTCCATCGCGGTCGAAGCTTCTTCCACGCCGGTGATATCGCCGGCCACATACAAATAGGGCAAGCTGGTCAGCATATTATCATCATGCAGCGGCAGATGGCCGCCGAGCTTTGGTGAAAAGAAAAATTCGCAACCCGCCATCCAGGCCAGTTCGGTCAGCGGCGTCAACCCGACGGCCAACCCGACCGTATCGGCGGCCAGCGTCCGCTCGGACTGCGGATCGATCTTGCCATCCGGCCCCAGCGTCGCCAGCACAACCGCTTCGACTTTGCCCTGTCCGATCACCCGACTGATCGTTGTCCCGATCAAAATCGGCACGCCGGCACGTCTAATCTTGGCCGCATGCACGCCATAACCGCCGATCGACGGCATCGCTTCCACTACGGCCAACACTTCCGCGCCGGCCTGCATCAGTTGATAACAGACAATCAGGCCGACATTGCCGGAGCCAAGCATAATGAAACGTTTTCCTGGCAACACCCGGTGCACGTTGATCATCGTCTGGATCGCCCCGGCCCCCATCACGCCAGGCAAGGTCGAACCGGGAAATGCCACCGCGTTTTCCGAGGCGCCGGTCGCCAGAATAATCCGGCCAGTTTCCACCGTAACATGACGGCCTTCGCGCAATATCGCCACCCGGTTGTCAAACAGACCATGCACAACTGCGTCCAGCCATACGGTAACACCGCTGTCGGCCGCTTCCCTCAGCAGTTGCCGGCCGATGTCATAGCCGCGCACGCCGGCGCGGTGTTCGTGCGAGCCGAAAAATTTATGAATCTGCTTGAACAGCTGGCCGCCCGGCTTGTTATTCTCATCGACAACCAAAGTGCGCGCACCGCGCTTGGCGGCTTCAATCGCCGCCGCCAGTCCGGCCGGCCCGGCGCCAACGATGACAATATCAAAACGCTGCCCTGTTGCCATCACACCTCGCCCCCCTTCAGGTTGGAGGTAATGACCATGCCGGCTTTCACCGGCGTGACGCAGGTCCGCACATTGGGGATTCCATCCACCGTCATCGCACAGTCGGTGCAACGGCCAATACCGCAAAAGACACCGCGCGGTTCGCCAAACCGGGGTGTCCTACGCATCACGATCATCCCCTGGGCCAGTAGTGCGGCGGCGATCGGTTCGCCTTCCACCGCCTGAATTTCGGCCCCGTCCACCGAAATGGTTACCAGCCGGCCAACCTCACGGTCGCCCAGTACCGGGTGTTTATCCACTCTCATTTCTCTATTCCCCCAGATAGGCGCAGCGCACCTCATCATTATCGATCAATTCTTCAGCCTGACCGGCCAACACTACTTCGCCTGTTTCCAACACATAGCCCCGGTCGGCAATCGACAGCGCCATGTGGGCATTCTGTTCCACCAGCAGGATTGTGGTCCCCTGTTCGTTGATATCAAGAATGGTTTCGAAAATCTGGTTTACCAGTAACGGCGCCAGGCCCATCGAAGGCTCATCCAACAACAGCAACCGCGGTCGGCTCATCATGCCGCGGCCGGTGGCCAGCATCTGCTGCTCGCCGCCGGACAGGGTCCCGGCATTTTGCTTCTTGCGTTCAAACAGGCGGGGAAACATTTCATAAATCCGCTGAATGTCGCGGGACACTTCATTGTCTTTGCGGGCATAAGCGCCGAGCAGCAAATTGTCCTCCACCGACAGTCGCGGAAATACCCGCCGACCTTCCGGCACCAGGGCAATTCCCTGCTTCACGATCGCCGCCGGCGACAAATTGGTGATACTTTGCCCATCCAGGCAGATGTCGCCGGTTTTGCTGCGCAGCAAGCCGACCAGTGTTTTCAGGATCGTTGATTTGCCGGCCCCATTGGCGCCGATGATCGACACGATCTCGCCGGTATGCACTTCCAGGCTGACGTTGCGCACGGCATGAATCGCGCCGTAATACACATTAATGTCTTTTACGTTTAACAAAGCGCTGCACCTCGCTTCCGATATAAGCTTCCACCACGGCGGGATTGCAGCGGACATCGGCCGGCAGTCCTTCGGCCAGCTTGACGCCATGATCAAACACGGTGACATGTTCGGCGATATTCATCACCAGCCGCATCTGGTGTTCGATCAGCAAAATCGTGATGCCAAAATCCTTCAGTTTCATAATCAGCTGCAGCAACGCATCCACTTCTTTGGGGTTCATGCCGGCCGCTGGCTCGTCCAGTAGCAGCAGTTTCGGCTCGCTGGCCAGGGCCCGGGCGATTTCCAACCGGCGCTGCGCACCATAGGGCAAGTTTTTCGCCATGTGATCGGCCACTTTTTCCAACCCGACAAACGCTAGCAGTTCGGCTGCCTTCGCTTCGCTTTCGCTGCGTTCGCGCTGCAGTCGCTGCGTGTTGAACAGTCCGTCCAGCAAGCCGGTTTGGGTCTGGCTGTAACGGCCGAGAATGATGTTGTCGCGGGCAGTCAGGTTGGCGAACAGACGGATATTCTGGAAGGTCCGCGCCATTCCCAGCGCCGTCATCTCGTGCGCCTTGCGGGCGGTGACCTCCTGATCGTTAAAGAAGATCTTGCCGGCTGTGGCAGGCAAAATGCCGCTGATCACATTGAAGAAGGTTGTCTTGCCCGAGCCGTTGGGACCGATAATCGCCGCAATCTTGCCTGCCTCGATGCTAAAATCGATTTCGTTGACCGCAATCAGGCCGCCAAAAGTTTTCTTGAGTTTTTCCGTTCGCAGTAGCAAAGCCAGGCCTCCTTATCGGCGAAATACGGTGTCGGCGCCCAGAATCCCCTGGGGCCGTACCCGCATCATCATCATCAGAATCAGTCCAAATAGCACCAGCCAGGGATCAAATGGCAGGCCGATCGTGTCTTTGATCATTCGCAGCGCTTCCGGCAAAATCGTCAGCAGGAAGGCGCCGAGAAAGCAGCCGTGAATGCTGCGTGCCCCGCCGACCACCACCATCGTCAGCATCATGATCGACTCGGCCGAACTGAGCATATCCGGGCTGACAAACGACAGATAATGCGCCAGCAGACTGCCGGCCAGACCGGCAAAGAAGGCCGACAGGACAAATGCCAGCAATTTGTAGTAGGTTACATTGACCCCCATTGCCGCTGCGGCGATTTCATCTTCGCGAATCGCGGCAAAGGCCTGGCCGACCCGTGAATTTTCGATCCGACGCGAGAAAAAGGCCAAAAACAGGGCGAGTGCCAGCGCGAGCACAATAAAGGCCTCTTTGCCGGTTGCGCCGATGTCATTGAAACTGACAAACAATGAGGGAGTAACCAACCCCGGCAAACCGGCCGGTCCACCGGTCACTTCCAGGTTGAGCGCGATGTACTTGAAGACTTCGCCGCAGCCATACGTCACGACCACCAGAAACGGTCCGCGCACACGCACTGCCGGTGCGCCAAGCGGCAAGCCGACGATAGCCGACACTACGCCGGCAGCCAAAAACGCCGGCCAGAACGGCCAATGCAGCACCTGGGTCAGCAGGGCCGACGTAAAGGCGCCCAGCCCGAAAAACGCGGCATGGCCCAGCGAGGTCTGGCCGATATAGCCGGAAACAAAATTCAGGCTCAGCGCAGCAATGCTGTAAATCAGGCAGATCAGCAAAATATGCTTGAAATAGGGCGGAAACAGATATTCCGGACGATTTAGCACGGAGTCAATGAAGCTGACTCCCAATACGAAGACCGACAAGAGAAAGGCGCCGCGCCAGCCTTGCAGCCATTGTCTCCAAGCCATGCAGATGCCTCCCCTTACACTTTCTCTTCAAATTTATAGCCCATCAGGCCGGTCGGTTTGACAATCAGCGTCAGAATCATCGCAATAAATGCGATCGCGTCACGGTAACCGGAGGAGATATAGGCCGAAGACACATTTTCGGCAATACCCAGCAGCAAGCCTGCCACCATCGCGCCGGAGATACTGCCGACCCCGCCGAGCACGGCGACTGCCCAGCCTTTCAAACCGGCCATCGATCCCATCATCGGATCAATCGCATAAAGCACGCCGACCAATACTCCGGCGGCGCCGCCCAGCATGCCGCTGACGCCAAACGTCAGCATCACCAGTTTTTCGACTTCCACACCCATCAGGCCGACCATCTCAAAATCCTGTGAAGCCGCCAGCATCGCTTTGCCCATCATCGTGCGGGTAATGAACCATTGCAACAGCGCCATGATCACCAGCGTAACCCCGAAGATGAACAGTTGCAGGCTGTTGATTGTCAATGTGCTTGCGCCAAACGGGATATGCATCACCGTAAATTCAAAGGTCGCCGGGTAGGCCCGGGCATGCGGTTCCCACACCAGTGCGGCCAGATAACGCAGAAACGTCGACGCGCCAAGCGCCGTGATGAACGACGCCAGCTTCGGACTAGTGCGCAGGGGTCGATAAGCCATCCGGTCAATCAATAACGCCACCAAACCGCTGGCCATCATCGCGATGATCAGCGCGGCGATTAAATTCACTTTAAAAACCGAAACCATGAAAAAGCCGACAAATGCGCCGATCATGAACACTTCGCCATGTGTCCAGTTAATCAGGCCGACGATACCAAACACAACCGTCCAGCCTATGGCGATCAGCGAGTAAATTCCGCCCAGCGCCATTCCGTTGATAATTTGTTGAATCAGAACCAACTCGACACCTCCGCTTAGAAAACGCGCGGGAACGGCCTGGCCGCTCCCGCGCCTGCATTGAAAGGCTGGGTCTTGCGACAGCTATTGGGCTACGACAAACTTGCCGTCTTTTACAGTTACGAACAGATAGGGACGAACCCAGTCACCCTTGTCATCAAACGTGACGGTACCGGTAATTCCCTTGAACGAGCTGGCAGTCATTGCCTCACGCATGCTCTCGCGGGTAACGGCTCCTTTGGCTGCGGCTTTTTCCAGCGCATCTTTCAGCACATAACCCTGGTCATACGCCAGCGCAGCAAAGGTATCGGGGTCCATGCCATTTTTTTCTTTATATTTTTTTACGAAATCCTGCACCTTCGGATCAGGATTGGTCGGCACGAATACGCCGAGGAAATAGGTGTTTTCGACGGCTTTGCCGGCGATTTCAATATATTTGGGGCTATAGAGTCCGGTCGGGCCGACGATCGGCATGTTCAGGCCCATTTCCCGCGCCTGTTTTACAATCAGACCGCCATCGGTATAGGTGCTGCCGACCAGCAGGACTTCCGGCGCTTCGGCTTTGACTTTGGTCAACAGGGCCGAATAGTCTTTGTCTGTGGCCAGATAGGTTTGGGCGGAGGTCATTTCGATACCGAGTTTTTTCGCCTGTTCCTGTGTTGATGTCAGCAGGCCTTTGCCGTAATCATTGTTCAGGTAAAGTAGCGCCATTTTTTTCGGTTTGAACTTTTGCGCCGACAGATCGACCATCAAGCCGCCGACTTTGTCGTCCTGCACGGCCATCCGGAAAAAATATTTGCTCATGCCGGACAGTTTGTGAGTGCTGGAAGAAACGACAGAATGAGGAACTTTTGCTTTGTCAGTAATCGGCACCATCGCCAGCGTGTTGGAGCTGAGACAGGACCCGACGATCGCCACTACGCTCTTCATATCGGCGAATTTCTGGGCGCCGGCTGCCGCCTGTTTGGGATCTCCGGCATCATCGTGGGTCAGCAGTTCGATTTGCTGGCCTTTGATGCCGCCAGCCTTGTTGATTTCTTCCAGAGCCATTTCCAGCCCTTTGCGGTGACTGACACCATAGGTCGCGGCGTCACCGGTGAGCGGATTGACCATCGCAATCGTGATTTTCGCCGGGGCTTGCGCTGCCGGGGCTGCTGGCGAACCACCGCAACCGGCCACCACGACAAGGAACAACAGGATCATGGCAAGGGACAACGCACGCAGATTCTTTGACAAAACGACTCCTCCTTCATTCATACTGTCATATTGTGAAATGGGAAAAATAAAACACCGGTGAGCTTTCTCCCGGTGTACGGCAACTGATCAAACACGATCGTGTTCTCGCCGCTCGTCGAGATAGCTCTTCACCAACATTGGTGACAGACACACACCTGTTCGATGCGTACCCAGCACGGAGCTTCTGACAAGCTCCCCGCTTCGGCGATCACCCTTTCGCGCCGGGTCTGCGATGTCCTTCTCGCCGGCGGTACTGATGTTGCTCGCTCCTCTACTCTCTGGCACTTTTGCGATTTTATAACTTCACGTCTATTCTACTCCGGCTCTTCCCGCACTGTCAACGGGGTTTTTCCTTGTAGATAAGGACTTTCTGTCCCTTGTCAGCGAAAAACCTCGCCGGCATGGTATGAGCTGCGCACCAACGGTCCGGAGGCAACATGGCCAAAGCCCATCCGCTTGGCCTGTTCCGCCAAAAACGCAAACCTATCAGGGTGGATATAATCTACCACCGGCAAGTGGTCCCTCGTCGGTCGCAAATATTGACCGACGGTCAGCGAGTTGACACCAACCTGTCGCAAATCGGCAAGCACCGACAGCACTTCCGCTTCCGTCTCGCCCAGGCCCAGCATCAGGCCACTTTTCACCCAGGGTATGCCAAACTCCGCCGCCTGCCGCAGCACCGTCAACGACTGCCTGTAATCAGCCCGCGGTCGCACCTGTTCATACAACCTGGGAACCGTCTCCACGTTATGGTTGAACACATCCGGTCGCTCGATCAATACGATTTGCAGCGACTGGCGATTGCCGGCAAAATCGGGCGTCAGCACTTCAACCGTAGTCGCCTTGCCTTTGGCGCGAATATTACGGATACAGGCGGCGAATTGTTCCGCGCCGCCATCTGGCAAATCATCGCGGGTAACCGAAGTCACCACCGCATGCTTCACTCCCATCCGGTCCACGGCTATCGCCACGTTTTCCGCTTCGGTCTCGTCAACCGGTGGTGGGTCGCCCTTAGGCACGCCGCAGAAACGGCAACCGCGGGTGCAGATGCCGCCCAGGATCAAAAATGTCGCCGTCCCGGCGTGAAAACACTCGCCCAAATTGGGACAAGAAGCGCTGCGACACACCGTGTGCAAATTCAAATCATCAATCAAACCTTGCACTTGGTCGATACCGCCGGCTGGGATACGCCGGATCAGCCAGGGCGCGCGTTCTGCCATATCCGATTTCATCAAAAGTCACCTGTTTCCCTTCGTGCGTTGTTCATAGTTCCGGGCTGAACACCATCAGGCCCGACTCCGGATCATAGCGTCGCATCAGTTTTGCTCCGTCAAATTCCACGATCACCAAATCGATTGTTGCCAATACAGGGTTTCCGCCAGCAGAAAAATGGCCGCCAAAGACAACGCGATCCGGCGTCACTCCTTGTGCGTGAAGGTGAATCATCCGTTCACCTTTTTCCGACTGGCAGATGACGCCTTGTCCGCCCAGCAAATCGATCGGTCCATCGATTTCTATCGGCTCGCAGAAACGAAAACCCAGTGGTTGCGTTGGATCTTTTAATGGAATGATATAGGTAGCTTGGGACAGACTTCCCATCACACTGCCGAAATAGCCGTATTCGATGTGATGCTTGTGGCAGACCGCTTCAATCCCTGACACCAGGTCGGTTCCAGGCATCAGTCGGGCGGCAATGGTGCGGCCTTTATGCGCTTCGACGGAAACGAATTGTTTATCTTGGGACAAAACATCAAGCCCCCTCTGTTTGCTGCAGCTCGGCTGCAAATACCTTTGCAAACTCTGTCAGCAATTGTTCAGCCACTTCAGTTACTGTTGCCGTCACGCCAGAAGTCCGCAGGCTGGTTACACCAAACTCCTCGATACCGCAAGGAACAATTTGTTGAAACAGCGACAAATCATTGTTTACATTCAGCGCAAACCCGTGACCTGAAATCCAGCGACGCACACTGACCCCAATCGCCGCCAATTTGCGGTTACCGGCCCAGACCCCGGTATAGCGGGCTTTCCGCCCGGCAGTGATTCCATAACGGCTGGCGGTCCGAATCAACACTTCTTCCAGTTGTTCGACATACCAGTGCACATCTTCCTGCCAAAGGCTCAGGTTGATCACTGGATAGCCCACCAGCTGCCCCGGATTGTGGCAGGTGATGTTGCCGCCGCGGTCCGTCTCGACAAACAGGATCTGCGCGTCCTGCAATCCTGACAGTGATGCGCGCAGGTTTTCCCTCCCGCCGCTCCGGCCGGCTGTAATCACTGGCTGATGTTCGAGTAAAATCAGTACGCCGGCGAATTGTCCTGCGGCAACCCGCTGCCTGGCCTGTTGCTGGAGTTCTATCCCTTCCTGATAAGAAACCAGGCCCGGGCGGATCACCTGAACCTGTCGGTTCATTATGCCTTCATGCCCGGCGGCCAGTGAATGGCCAGATTGTCGACCGCTAAGGCGGCTTCGCCCAGCGACTCAGATACTGTTGGATGCGCATGAATCGTCGACACCAATTCGTCCACCGTCGCCTCCAGCCGCATCGCCAAAGTCGCCTCGCCGATGATCTCGGTCGCCCGCGGCCCGATCATATGCACGCCGAGGATCTCTCCATATTTTACTCCCGCCAATATCTTCACGAAGCCGCCTTCGCCTTCGTCAATCATCGACTTGCCATTGCCGGCCAGCGGGAACACGCCTTTCTTATAAGCAATTCCCAGCTCCTTGGCTTTGTCCTCGGTGATGCCGACTGCCGCCACTTCCGGATGCGTATACACGCAGGCCGGTACGATCGGCTGCCCATGTCCGGCTGCGCCATGCCCCAGCGCATGCTCCACCGCAGCAATTCCCTGATGTGAGGCCGCATGGGCCAGCATGGTGATGCCGTTGCAGTCGCCGACGGCATAAACCCCCGGCAGATTGGTCCGGTAGTGGTCATCCACAACGACTTTGCCGCGTTCCAGTTTCACGCCGGCTGCTTCCAGGCCCGCCCCGTCGGTATAGGCTCGGCGGCCGACGGCGACCAGCACGATTTCGGCGGCGATTTCTTTGGCTTCAGTTCCCAACATCACTTTGGCCGACAGGCCGGTTGACGTCTTACTGACCGCTTCCAGTTTGGCGCCGTTCAGGAAGGTTACGCCAGTCTTGGTCAGGCTTTGTTTCAAGTTTGCGGCCAGTTCGGAGTCGATGCCCGGCAAGATTTCCGGCAGCAGTTCGATGACGGTGACCTTAGATCCGAGCGCCGCATACAGGGCGGCAAATTCAACGCCGATCACGCCGCCGCCGATGATGGCGATGGAGTCTGGCAGTTTTTCCAGCGACAACACGCCGGTGCTGTCAACCACCCCTGGCAGATCGGCACCGGGGAAGTTCAGTTTGACCGGTACGGAGCCGGTCGACAGAATCACGGCATCGGCGCTGAGGGTTGCCGCCTTGTCGCCAAGCACCCGCACTTCTCCGGGTCCGCTGAGTTCGGCCATCCCTTTATGCACCGTAACGCCGTTTGCTTTCAGCAATCCGGCCACGCCGCCGACCAGACGGCGCACGACGCTGTTCTTGCGATTCATCAGCGCCTTCCAGTCGATTTGGACCGAGTCGCCGATCAGGCCGATGCGATCGCCGTGTTTTACGGCGTGATATAGTTCGGCGGTATGCAGTAGCGCCTTGGTCGGGATGCAACCGACATTGAGGCAAGTGCCGCCGAGGTTTGCTTTTTCCACCAGATGGGTTTCAGCGCCGAGCTGGGCCGCCCGGATTGCCGCGACATAGCCGCCGGGGCCGCCGCCTATGACTACCACTTTTTTCGCCATGGTTATTCCTCCTGTTAAAACCGGGGCAGCCGCAAGCGACGCCCCGGTGTCTTTGTTTTTTATTCGCTTAACCAACCAGTAGCAACAGCGGGTTTTCCAGCAGTTCGCGCAGGCGGGCCATGAATTTGGCGCCAACAGCGCCGTCGATCAGGCGGTGGTCAAAGCCGAGCACGAAGTTGCACATCGGTCGGATGACAACCTGACCACTAACGACCACCGGTTTGTCTAATGTGCGGCAGACAGCCAGAATGGCGCTTTCCGGCGGATTGATGATCGGCGTGAAATGATCTGTGCCGAACATGCCGAGGTTGGTGACGGTAAAGGTGCCGCCGGAGATTTCGTCCGGTTGCAGTTTGTTGCTTCTCGCCCTGGCGCCGAGGTCGACCACGGCGGCGCGAATTTCACGCAGACTCTTCGTTTCCGCTGCCCGGATGACCGGCACGATCAAGCCGTCGTCCAGCGATACGGCGACGCCCATATTAACCGAGTCGTGATAGACGATCTGGTTACCGCTAATGCTGGCGTTAACGACCGGGATTTCGCCCAGAACCTGCGCGGCGCATTTGATGATGATTTCAGTAACCGAGGCTTTCTGCGCCGATGCTTTGGCTAACTGGTCCTTCAGTGCCATAGTTGCTGTCATGTCGACTTCGACGGTCAGATGGACATGCGGCGCCGTGGTCCAGGACTGGCTCATCCGTTCGGCGATGACTTTGCGCATGCCGACGAGCGGTTTGTTTTTGGCCGGCGCGGCAGCCGCTAAGGGCGCAGCGCCCTTGACTGCTGCCAGAATGTCGTCTTTCATGATCCGATCGTCTTTGTCAATCGACGATAGTTCTACGCCGATGTCCGCCGCCAGTTTGGCTGCGAGCGGACTGCTCTTGGCCGCGGTTTTTCCTTCGGCAAGGGCGAGCACATCGCGTTCAACGACGCGGCCGTCAGGGCCGGTAGGAATTACCAGGCTAAGGTCGACGCCTTTTTCGCGGGCAGCCTTGCGGGAAGCCGGCGAGGCTTTAACCCAGCCGAAGCCGAGAACGTCTCTTTCGATGACCATGCCGTCAGGGCCCGTGGCAGTGACTTTTGCCAGGTCTATACCGAGTTCTGCCGCCATTTTACGGGCAGCTGGCGAGGCCTTGACCCGGCTGTCGCCGGCTTGGCCCGGCGCGGCAACGGGAACAGAAGCTGCCGACGCGGCGGCTGCCACAGCAGTCGTTGTTTCGATCGAACTTGCGCCCATAGCCGTTGCCGCGGCAACCGGCGCTGCGCCGACCGCTTCTCCGGCTACGCCAACAAGGCCAACAACGGACTGGACCGGCGCGACTTTGCCTTCCGCTACAAGGATTTCCAATAGAATGCCGCTGGCAGTGGATTCGATTTGATTGGTGATTTTGTCGGTGGCGACTTCGTAAAGCAGTTCGCCTTGCGCGACGGCCTCACCGACTTTTTTGAACCATTGGCTGACCGTACCCTCGGTCATGGTCAGACCGAGTTGCGGCATTTTTATTTCTGAAGCCATTCTTTGGGTCCCCCTTTTTTACATGCCCAGCAACCCCGGCAACCACAAAGATAATGCCGGAATTGCGGTTATCAGCGCCAACGCGACACACGACGCATATAAGAACGGAAGCACCGCCTTGGAAATATCGGTCAGACTAAGATCTGCGATATTACAGGCCACGTAGAGATTGACGCCTACGGGCGGTGTAATCTGTCCTATTGCCACATTCACAGTGATTATGACGCCAAACCAGATGGGATCAATGTTGTAAATTTTGATGATCGGCAGAAAGATCGGCAGCGAAATATAGAAAATCGATATCGCGTCCATGAAGCAGCCCATAATCAGTACGATGACATTTATGATCAACAGGATCATCCATGGATTTTTAGAGAAATCTAGCATTGCCGCCGATGCGGCTTGGGCTGCACCTTCTGTTGTCAATAGCCAGGCGAACAACGATGCCTCCGAGACAATCAGCATGACAACGGCGGATCCAACAGAGGAGTCAATTAACAGCTTCTTTAGTTTTTCCCAGTTGAGTTCCTTGTAAACAACAAATCCGACAAACAGGCCGTAAATTGCAGCCACTCCTGCCGCTTCCGTGGGCGTAAATACACCGCCATAGATGCCGCCGAGAATGATAACCGGCGTCATCAAGCCCCACAGAGCATCTTTAAAGGCCGCCCAAATTTCTGCGCCGCTGGCGCGTTTTCCACTGCCGCCATAACCGCGCTTTTTGGAAATATAATAGCTTACAATGGCCAGCGCCAGGCCAACAACGAGCCCAGGAACCACTCCGGCCATAAACAGTTTGCCGATTGACACCTCGGCAATAACACCATATACGACGAACGCAATGCTAGGTGGAATGATAATGCCGATTGCACCGGCATTGGCCATGAGTGCAGAGGAAAACCCCTTGTCATAACCGGCTTTTACCATCGCAGGGATCATGATCGTACCGAGCGCAGCAACTGTTGCTGGCCCGGAGCCGGATATCGCCGCAAAAAAGCAGCAGGTGACAACACCGACGATTGCCAGACCACCGGTAATGTGACCGACGCAAACGTCAGCAAATTTAATCAGACGACTGGAAACGCCAGCCGCTTCCATCACCACGCCGGCTAAAATGAAAAACGGAATCGCCAATAGGGCAAATTTCGCTGTCGCAGCATACATCGTCAGCGGAAATACTTCTAGCGGTCCACCCGATAGATATATCGTGATCAGGCTTGCCATGCCGAGACCGACGGCAATCGGCGTATTCCAGAGCAAAAGGAACCCAAACACGATAAACAGAAAAATCGTGGGATCCATGAACATTATTCAGTTCCCCCTTTTTTCCAAGCAATCCAGCCTGCCTGCGCAAACCGCATGAAGCAGAAGAATGCGCCTACTGTAATTGCCAGGCTGATGGTCCATTCCGGCCAGCCGAGCGCTGGAGTTTGCTGTTTTAACATGATTTGGGTCTCAATCATATCAAAACTCAAAACAAATAGCAGTGCAAACATGCTCAACGTCAGTAGTGTCACCAGCGCTGACACGATGCGCGAAGCTTTAGCCGGCATATACATTAGCAGCAAGTCGAATCCGAGGTGTGCGCCCCGTTTAGCCGCGGCAGCAGCACCAATAAAGCAGCTCCAGACGAATAGATTTGTCGTAATCTCTTCAGTGAACGAAAGTGATGTGCTAAGCATGTAGCGTGAAACTACGTTGGCAAAATTGAGAATCAGCATAAGGCCCAGTGAAATAATCATGAACCAGTCTTCCAGGGCGTCAAAAATTTTCCAGAACAAAGTGTCACCTCCCGTTATAACTGTTATAACTAAAATATTGTCCAGGTGTTAGATTCTTGCAAGTGACTAGCACAGTTGCCTATCCTGACAAATATCGGATCATTGATTTGTTTGTCAAAAGAAAGGCGATCCGGCCGGTGAGGGCCGGACCGCCCCAGGGTTGCTGCCACAATTGGACTACGACTTACTTTCCTGCCGCAATGAACAGGTCAAGCAGGTCTTTGCCGATAATCGGCTCCTGCTCTTTGTAAACGGAGGTAACTGTCGCTTGGAACGCTTTGATCTGTTCCGGTGTCAACACGTTGACTTGCAGACCTTTCTGCTTCATTTCATCCATCTGTTTGGCTTCTTCTTCGCGGGTCAGCTTGATATTGAGCGCCATCGCTTCTTCGGCCGCTTTTTTCATGATCGCCTGGGTGTCTTTGTCAATTGAATCCCATAGTTTCTTGTTGATGCCAAGCACGATCGGGTCATAGGAATAGTTGCAGATGGTCATGTATTTTTGTACTTCGTTCAGTTTGGTTGTGTAAATAACCGAGATCGGGTTTTCCTGTCCATCGACGGTTCCTTGTTGCAGGGCGGTGAAAACTTCCGAAAAGCTCATGCTGGTGGGGTCAGCGCCCATAGCTTTAAACAGGGCGATATACATTTTCATGCCAGGCACGCGAATTTTCAGACCTTTCATGTCTTCCGGCGTTGCCAGCGGGCGCTTGCTGTTGGTCCAGTGACGGAAGCCATTTTCACCGAAAGCCAGCGGCTCGATGCCCTTGGCGCGTATCAGTTCTTTGACTTTCTCGCCGGGAGCGCCGTTCATCGCTTTGTCGACGGCGGCATTGTTCGGAATAATCCAGGGCATGCTGACAACAGCCAGTTTGGGTTCAATAACCGAATAAATGATCGTCGAATGCAGGGATGCGCCAGTTACGCCGGCGGCAACTTGCTCGATGCCTTTTTGTTGATTGCCGCTGGAAAGCTGTTCGTTCGGGAAGGTAGTAATCTCAACGCGGCCATTGGTACGCTCTTTGACCAGCTCGGCCCATTTTTTCGCGCCGACGTTCCATGGTGACGATTCCGACGGAGTGGTAACGCTCATTTTAATGCTGATTTTTTTCTGTTCAGCTTTCGCGGGCTCTTCTTTTTTGCCGCCGCAACCGACTAATACCAGGGAAATTGCAACTACGAGACACAGAATAAATACCAGACTTTTTTTCACTTTCACTGACCTGTCCCCTCCTCCTGCTTTTTGAAATCGTAAGCCGGCAAATTACCGACAGATCTCCTTGACCGTTTTGGCAATATGGTCGGCCGAAATTTTCACCAACTGCTCCAGCGGCGGGCTAAATGGCACCGGTACAAACGGAGCGCCGATGCGGCGAATCGGGGCATCGAGCCAATCGATCATCTCTTCCGCTACCAATGCAGAAATTTCAGCACCTACCCCGCCTTGCTTTACGGCTTCATGCACAATGACCAGCCGCTTGGTTTTGCGCACAGATTCGAAAATGGTCTCTTTGTCAATCGGGCTGATAGTCCGCAAGTCGATGACTTCGGCCTCAATGCCTTCAGCAGCCAGTTTTTCGGCCGCTTCCAGCGCCCGGTGCATCATCAGGGAATAGGAAACAATGGTTACATCTTTGCCTTTGCGGGACACATTCGCCTTACCGATCGGCACGATGTGGTCTCCATCAGGCACCGGCCCTTTCATCGGAAACAGGACTTTGTGTTCAAAATATAGCACCGGGTCATCCGAACGGATTGCCGCTTTCAACAAACCTTTGGCGTCGGCAGGATTCGAAGGAATAACGACTTTAAGTCCGGGAATATGCATGAACCAGGCTTCGACGCTTTGCGAATGCTGTGCTGCCGCCGAGCGGATGATGCCGTCCGGCGCCCGCAAAACCATCGGGACTTTGCACTGGCCGCCGAACATGTAGCGAACCTTGGCCATCTGGTTAAAGACTTCATCCATGCAGACGCCAATGAAGTCGGCAAAGTGCATGTCAGCCACCGGACGCATACCGGCCAGCGCAGCGCCAACCGCGGCGCCAACAATCGCGGTTTCCGAAATCGGCGTGTCGAGGACTCGCTCCGTGCCAAACTTTTGCGGTAATCCTTTAAACTGACCAAAAATGCCGCCTTGGCGGGCAATATCTTCGCCGAGAACAAAGACGCTGGAGTCTCGCTCCAGTTCCTCGCTCATCGCTTCCAGGGTCGCTTCCGAAAAACTGATCTCTCGCATCTTTAGTTCACCCCGCCTTCAACATAGTAATCATGAAACAACTCGCTGTCGGCCGGGTATGGATCTTTCCGCGCATCATCAATCGCGATTTTAACCTCGGCAACCACTTCGGCCTGAATTGCATCCAGCTCTTTTTGCGACAGCCATTTCTTTGCCAATACCACTTTGGCAAAATTCTTCAGCGGGTCATTGTTGTCAAAACGATCCTGCACTTCCTGTTTGCTGCGATACATTTCCGGATCGCCAACATAATGGCCTTTGATTCGGTAGGTTTTGAACTCCAGCATATAGGGGCCATTGCCCGCCCTGACATACTCCAGTGCTTTTTTTGCGGCTTCATTGACTGCGAACACGTCGTTGCCGTCTATCGTTGCTCCCGGCATGTTGTACCCCTGAGCGCGGACGGCCAGATTCGGCACCGAAGTTCCATAGCTGCTGGGTGTCGTCGATGCATATTCGTTAAACTCGCAGACAAAAATCACCGGCAGTTTCCAAATCGCCGCCATGTTCATTCCTTCGTGCACAGTCCCACGGTTGGCGCCGCCATCACCAAAAAATGTCACGGCAACCTGACCGGTTTTTTTCATTTTCGCCGCCAGCGCTGCCCCAACCGCCAGATTTATTCCACCGCCGACAACGCCGTTTGCGCCCAACATACCGACTGAGAAATCAGCAATATGCATCGAGCCGCCTTTGCCTTTGCAATAGCCTGTTGATTTGCCGAAAATTTCAGCCATCATCGGCTTGATCTGCGCGCCTTTGGCGATGCAGTGGCCGTGCCCGCGATGCGTGCTGGTGATATAGTCGTCCTGGTTCAGTTCGGTCAATAGCCCTGTGGCAATCGCTTCTTCACCGATATACAAATGCACAAAGCCTGGCAATTCGCCGCCCAGGAAACACTCGCCCACTTTTTCCTCAAATAGTCGGATTCGCACCATCGTTCGATAAAGGTTTTGCAAGAACTCTTTTTTATACGCCAACAGTTTCCCCCCCTTAAGAATTTTCAGCATTTCACGCAATAGCATATTCTATGCATAAAACGTGCCAAAAACTCACTGTTCTGACAAATGCTTGCGCAGCAAGGGTTTTGCAATTTTTCATTAATATCTTGCAAGGCAACCTGAGAAAAATCTGCTCTCAGATTGAACACTACTGTTCGTAAATCGAACGATTTTCTTTTTTTAGCTCAATCTGATACTCTTTAATTTTTCCATACAGGGTATTACGACCAACCCCCAACAAGCGGGCGCTACGTGAAACATTGCCCTGGGTCCTGCTCAGAGTTTCTTCGATCGCGATTCGCTCGAGATCGCGCAGGGAACGACTTTCTTTTATCCCGGGCGCGTTGGCGACAAATAGGTTGGTCGGCAAGTGATGCTCCTCAATTTCCTGCCCTTCGCAAAAATGGCCGGCCCGTTCGATGACATTTTCCAGTTCCCTTGCATTGCCAGGCCAGTCATAACGGCGCAAAATGGCGAGAGCACTAGGCGATAGGATCTTTAATGGAACGCCGAGTTGCTCGCAGGTCTTTTCCATAAAATACCTGGCCAATCGTTCAATGTCTTCGCGGCGATCCCGCAGCGGCGGCACGTTAATCGGCAACACATTCAACCGATAGTACAGATCCTGCCGGAAGCTCCCTTCGCCAACCGCGTGCAACAAATCACGATTGGTTGCGGCGATGACCCGGACATCGACATCCATATAACGGGCGCCGCCGACACGCAGAATGCGTTTTTCCTGGAGCACGCGCAATATTTTCACCTGTACGTCAAGCGACATTTCACCGATCTCATCAAGAAAAATGGTGCCTCCATGCGCCAGCTCAAACTTACCGGGCCGTCCGCCCAAGCGAGCGCCTGTGAATGCGCCGTCTTCATAACCGAATAGCTCGCTCTCCACCAGATCGCGCGGCAGCGCACCGCAATTGATTGCCACAAACGGCCCTTCGCTACGACCGCTGGCTTTATGAATCGCCTGGGCAACCATCTCTTTACCAGTTCCGCTTTCGCCTTGGATTAGCACCGTCGCCAAACTATTGGCGGCGATTTTTGACAGCCGCTTGATTTCCAGCATGCAAGGACTCTCGCCGACAATATCTTCAAACGAAAACATGGCTGTTGCGCCGACCATCCGGTTGACCAGCTTGCGAACTTGTTTGATCTCGCGGAAAATATCAACAACGCCTTCCAGTTTGCCCTGCGCATCATGCAGCGGAATCGCCGTCTTGATGAAGTGCAGCACGCCGCGCCTGGTTTCAATAAAAAACTCTTTGTCGGTGTAGCCTTGTCCTGTTTCCAGAACCTTAAGCACGACCGGTTTAAAATCGACCAGCTCCTGAATATGCTTACCAACAGCATCCTGTGCTTTCACATTGAGAATTTTGGCGCCGGTTGGATTTATAAAGGTCACTATGCCTTGCCCATTGATCATCAACAATCCGTCCGAAACGGAATTGATAATCGTCGCATGCAGGCGGGCCGTGTCTTCGAGTTTTTTTTGCGCCCGGCGAACTTTTATCATATTATTGATCGCAGCCGCTGCCGAAACAACCATGCCCAGCGTATGAGAGTGGGCATTTTCCTTGCTGCCGGTAACGCTGAGCACGCCCATGATTTTGCCGCAGTCATCCGTCAAGGGCGCCGCCGAACAGGTCCAGTTTGTATACGCTTTACAATAATGTTCTTCACCAAGAACCTGGATCGGACCTGATCCCAATAGCGCCAAGCTCAGTGCCGACGTCCCGACCATTTCTTCGGTCCACTTGACCCCGCGGGCATAATACGCGGTCCAGGATGACTGCGCATCATCCATCTGACCAATGACTTCGACGATGTAACCGGTCGCGTTGAGCAGTACCACGACAAATCCCGAACTGGCCACCAATTCATACAAACTTTGCATTAGTAGTCTTGCCGAATCAATCAATTCCCGACTATCCGCCAAGACCAGCTCCAGTTCTTTCCCTGTCAGTACTTCGGCCGGATTCCAGCCCTCCCGCTCAATGCCATATTGGCGACATCGCTGCCACGATTCTTGAAGTAGTTTTTGCTTCTTTTCCATGCGATATCCTTTCTATTATCAGCTTCGATAAAAAACCAGCGTTCAATTTTAGAACACTTGTCAGGTTGAATATTTTAACTATTCGCTATCTATTCAACAAACCCTGCTAAAGAAGCAGAACTGTTCATTTAGTTGTCAATCGTTCTTTCTTATTGCATAAAAAAGAGACCCCGATCCTTCTCTTGTCGAAGGCGCGGAGTCTCTTCCCCCATTAATTATGTTTTACTTTTCACTTGACCGGCCAAAAGCCCCAACAACGGCTTTGACAACTTCACCGGCGCAGCGGGCATACAACAATGCGGTATCCAGTGTTTCCTGCACCCTGTCGGCCGTATCGACCAGATTGTCCTCTAGGCATGTAACAGCAGAACTCGTTGCTTCCACCGTCTTTCTGACCCCGAGGACGACCTCGTTGCTATTATTCAATAGCTCCGGCAAAACTTCCAACGTTTCTTCAATCGACTGACGATTTTCATCCAACATGCCACCAACTCGCGACATAACCTCCGCCAGCCTGCGCAACACGATAATCAGATAAAAACCAACGGTCAGTGCCAATATGAACAGAATCAACAACCCGACATCATACAGGGAAATGTACAAAAACATCCCTTCTTTCCAACCGTACTTAAACTATCTTGCGTGTCTTACTTTTTCTTCGCTTCTTCCGCCGGCGGCTCGACCACTGCCGGGTCTTCGCAACCGCAATGGCAGTTTTCGATTTTATGCTTTACTTGCCCTTTTACTTCCTCAACAACTTCAATTGCTTTTACTTTGACTTCGTCAATTTTTTCTTTGGCTTTTTCCACCGCTTCTTTTGCAGCGACTGCCAAGTCTTCCCGGGTTTCTTTACCTGCCTTCGGCGCCAGCAGAACTCCTGCAACCGCACCGACTGTCGCGCCAATTGCAGCGCCCACAGCTACATTTTTCAACGTTTTTTTCTGCTCAGCAGCTTTGCGTTTTTTCTTTACTTTTTCAAATACTTCCAAAATGGCCATGCTAACACCTCCATGCTTTGTATCTTTATCATACACTAAATCCCAATGTTGGGGAATGGGCCCGCAGTGATTTCTAAATGCCAAATGCTCGGAGTGCGATTTTTTCATTTTCCAGCGCTGCCCGGATTGCCTTGACCATGTCGACCGCTCCGGGAGTATCGCCGTGAACACATATGGTCTGCGCCTGAATCGGTACGACATTGCCGCTGATCGAAACGACGGTCTTGTCGGTCACCATTCGCATTACTCGTGCCACTACTTCATTGATATCATGAATAACCGATCCCGCTAGTTTACGCGAAACTTGCGATCCTTCATCCGTATACGCCCGGTCGGCAAACGCCTCTTCCACAAACGGCAGGCCTTCCTGTTTGGCGGCCACACCCATTTGCGAATTTGCCAGGCATAGCATATACAGAGACGGGTCTACCTCCTTGATGGCCTTGGCGATTGCGGTTGCGACAGTTATGTCTTTTTCGGCATTATTATAAAGAGGGCCATGCACCTTTACATGTTGTAGTCGGATACCAGCTGCTTTACAAAACAAATCCAGCGCGCCGATTTGGTAAATCACCGCATTTTTTACCTCTTACGGCGTAAGCGCCATCGAACGGCGACCAAAGCCGACCAGGTCGGGGTAGCCCGGGTGCGTGCCGACTGCCACGCCATGCTTCTTGCTAACATCATAAACTTGCCCTTCGATTTTCCATCGTAAAATGCAATTTCAAATGCAACACTTATAAGAAACCGACAACCGTTTGAGTTAGATGATCAGTGACCGTTCTTCGAGGAAGCATTCTTGCGGCGTTTTGTACCCCAGGATCTTTCGCGGCAACAGATTGCACCAGTCTTTCGTTTTTCGCACCAAGGCATTGGATACATAGCGAATGGTCTTTGTTTTGGGAATGAATCGTCGGATCAGCCCGTTATGCCTCTCATTCGTGCCTCGTTCCCTGGAAGAATACGGATGAGAAAAATATACCTGGCAGTTCCAAGGTGTAAGCAGTGCCGATAAGTCGGCGAATTCGGAACCGTTATCTGCCGTGATGCTGCGAAATATCTTTGCAAAAGATGAACCAGTGCGCTCTTGCCGGCATTTCATCGCAGTCTGCACAGAATCGCTGTCTTTGTTTGCCAATCGGATTATGAGTTCTTGGCGTGTCTTACGTTCCGTAAGGGTGAGCAGGGACTCATCCTTTGATCGGCGCCCCACTGCCGAATCGATTTCCCAATGCCCAAACTCTTCTCGGGTAAGGATTTCAATCGGACGTTGTTCGATACTTTGCCCAAGAATCCGCTTGTTGATTCGTCCTCTGCACCGAGTGCTTCTGCGGCGCACTTTCAGATACAGGTCAATATTTCGTGCAGCAAGGCGAGGGTTTGAAGCACTTTTATCATACACGGTTTCTCTTTTTGACTGTTCGTTTTCTTTTAGTCAGTGGTGTTGCATTTCATTTTACAATTAATCAACCAGTTTCTTTTTCTATTTCTTCGACAAAAATTTACGATTCCCTGTTGTCTCGCACTATCGATAAAATATTTCCGGGAAATAGAAAGAAACAGACCTTCCGCAAAAACGGAAGGTCTGTTTCTTTCTAACCGGCGACGACCTACTCTCC
>CAZFSM010000021.1:0-67956 GCA_964521625.1 uncultured Veillonellaceae bacterium
CAGCCTGATAACGGGCCCGCAGTTCTGCCTGAACTGCGGCCCGTTCTTCTTTTGTTTGCAATACTTGTTCCAGAGTCACCGGCTGCGTCGTCATAGCCTGCATCTCCACCTCAATACACCATTCAGCTTTATTCTTCCCTGCGGCTACGCAAAATCCTGCATTGCGAATGTAGGCAAAACCAGATTCACCAATTCGGCAGGAATTGCCCTTTAGTCAAAAGTTCGCAGGGGGCGCATCCTTGCTGCCCAATCCATTTCTACTTGAAACTATCTGCCATACTCCTGACATGCCGATCGCCCTAACAACGTCAAGGCGAACATAAAACAAACATATTCAAATCTTCTCAATCTCGCGAACCTTGTTAAATCAGATACTTCTTCTCTATCACGGCTATACACTCCACGTGTGGTAGGGCTGAAACGTGATGCTAATGCGAGGAAATGGAGATTTCGCGAAAAAGGTTCCCCCTTAGGGAGCGGCGCATTTTTTTGTTTTATGTCTTTCAATATCAAAAAGTCTAAAGAATGTTACTGTGTTTCATTTACTATCTAATTGCTGAAACTCTGTCTCCACCCCTTCTGCAATCACCTTCAGATTCAAAACATGAGCCATGTCAATTGACCTGCCCCGGATTTTTAGTCCGGAATTTTAAGTTAGGCTGCAGTAAGGATCGCCTGTGGCGCTGGCGGTTTGTAGCCTAGAGAACTATGCGGCCGCACCGTGTTGTATTCCCGCACCCATAGCTTGGTCAATACTTCTACCTCAACCATCGTGTCAAACAGCTCCCGGTTCAGAAATTCATCCCGCATCTTGCTGTTAAAGCTTTCGCAGTAGCCGTTCTCCCACGGACTACCCGGTTCGATATAAGCGGTGGAAACCCCAAGGTCCTTCAGCCATTCCCGCAGCTTGTTCGCTGTAAACTCCGTGCCGTTGTCGCTTCTGATATAGCCGGGAGTTCCTTTCATAATGAAAAGATCGGCTAAAACATCCATCACGTCGGTATGCTTCCAGTGTCTTCGGGGTAAACTCGCCAGACATGATTCCGGTACTCCGGTCGCAGTCTGATGCAGCTGCCGTCGTTTAGCCACAGCCGTCTTTTCTTCGGCTGTTTTTTCGGCACTTTGAGTCCTTGCTCCCGCCAGATTCGCTCCACTCGTTTGTGGTTGATGCGGTAGTCGGCTTTGAGCATGGCAGCAATCCTGCGGTAGCCATACCTACCGTAATTTGTGGCCAGTTCGATAATCCTGGCCGTAATCTCGTCTTCGTCGCTTCTTATCACAGGAATGTATCTGACACTGTTGCGGCATACATTAAGCGCCCGACAAACCCTCCGCTGGGACAAGCCGTATTCGGCGCGCACCGTTTCAACGGCTTGTTTTCGTTTTGCCGGACTTAGAATTTTCCCTCGGCCACATCCTTGAGGATCGCGTTGTCAAGACTGAGGTCGGCAACCAGTTTCTTCAGACGGGCATTCTCTTTTTCCAGGTCTTTGAGCTTTTTGGCGTCGGTAGAAGTCATCCCGCCATATTGCTTTCGCCAACGGTAATAGGTCTGCTCCGTGACGCCGATCTGCCGGGCTGCCTCCGCGACCGTTTTTCCCTGGCTGCAAAGGACTTCGACCTGTCTCAGATGAACGATGATTTGCTCTGGAGAATACTGTTTTTTGCTCATTTTCCTCTCCCCTTTTAAGTTAGTGTATCAGGTTTTTTACTAACTTAAAATCTGGACAGGATCCGTGGGGTCAGGGCAATTTCTTTCCTCGTCACCCGACCCTGGATACGAAAGCAAAGAAATAGAAGATCAATACATAACGATGCAATCAGATTGACTGCGAACAATCTGCAGCAGGCGACCTTCGTCGATATCAGTCGCAATGCCTTCATGCCGCCAGTGTTTCTGACAGCCGCAGTAATCAAGAAAGACGCATTGGGCTGGGATGCAAAGGCTTTTCATTTCGTAACCGCCAGCCAGCAAATTAAGGACGCAGGCAACGGCAACAACGCCGCACTGGTCCTGATCGCGCCATTGTTCAAGCCAGCGGGTGAAGCCGGATGAATGCGGCACAAGCAGAACTTCAAAACCTTCTTTTTCCCCTATTTGAGTGATCTGACAGATACGGCACTTTGGGGTGCAACGGCCGCACACCCATCCCCGAGTTTCTTGTTTTGCCTGACATCCGCCATTTTGCCGGGTATTCATGCATAAAGGCAGAAGCACAACCTTTTGAGCAGCCTGCTGAAATCGGTGGCGAAACGTTCGATTCATAATTGTTGCCCCAACCATGTTCAAATGGTACTCTACACGCTTGCGTCCGCAAAAAATTGCATCTTCACGCCAGTGATAGTTCTTGGCCGCTCCGGTCAGAAACAAATCGACCCGTTGCGTAAAACTGCCCAATTTCTCAGCACTCTCCCGCTCAAACCAGGTGGCAAATTCGACAATTTTTTCCAGATTCTCCTCAGCCTTGCTCTGTTGTAAAAAGCATTGCTGCCAGCGTCTCAAGTGTTTTGTCTCTTGCCTGTATTCACAGGTGGCTTCCAGCCAGACCAAAAGTTTTTCGAGTGCCGTCAAACTTAACCCCTGAGGCACGGCATCAGCTTGCCGAACTAATACAAAGGTCAGCCAGCCCCGCAACTTATCAATAAGAGGTTTAACAAATGGATATCGTTTTCGCAGCTGGAACAACGAGCGGTAAATCCCTGACAGTTGTCGGGGGAAACCCACGGCATTCTTTTGATATGAATTCCAAAGAACTCCAAGTAACAACAAATCGAAAACGAGTTCTTCCAGTACTTCATCACTTCTTTGACGTGCAATGCCTTCAATTCCGGCTACCTCAGCCTGCAGCAAAACCTGGTCGGCAAAAGCGTCGGCCTTTTCATAAAACGCGCTGGAATGAGATGCTAACTCATTATATTCCCGCAAAGAATAAGTCACTGTATCCACAAAGGTTGTCCCCCCGACTACCCATTTCTCAGTTTTCCTGACGGATTATCCACACAGGCGGGTCTCGTCAAAAACACACTCAGGGATCCGGCAGCGCAACTTTATCCGTCGTGCTACTTCCCCTTAGCCTTTGATTTTTTCATATGCACTCATCATATGTTCTTTCATCTTCGGTCCGTATATCTTCCTTCGGATCGCCGGAACCTTCGACAAGAGCCCCAGCAGGAAGTTTTGCGCCCGGGAGCGGTAATCCTGATGCGGGAAATCATACACCCCATGCTGTTTGAAATATTGATGATCGGCAGCAAAGGGAAAGCGAAGCGGGCCCCAGATTTCATCCCGGAAAATTTTGATTCCGCCAACTCCCAAAAAAGTGTGCGGTTTAATATAATTCCAGTCGGCAAAATTCACACAACGGATCGCGAGGTCCTGAAGCGCTGAATCCGTCTCACGGGATTCAGCCTGCTCATCAGTGATAATACCTGCGAGGTTTGCTTGCTGGTGTTCGGTATAAGCCTCCAAAATCTGCCTGAGATTGGGCAATTGCTGCAAGGGGCCGCTGACCAGGAAAGCCATCTGCCTGCCGACAAAGGACGGCATGTGGGTGTTAAAAAAAGCGCGGTCAAAAAACGTCTTCCATAATGATGACAAGTACCGGTCCCGAATCGCTCCGGCAAAAACCAGAATGTCCGCTGTTTTCAGCTTGCCGTTGAACATGTCAATGAACTCATCCTGGCCCTGATAAACGCAGGTGTTGTCATATCCACAGTGGATGCAGCCCAGACAGCTTCCTTTAATATATATCCGGCGCAGATTCACGATTTCCGGTGGCTCTGCAAACTGGGCGGCAAAGCAGCCGATCATTCTCTGCAGGTTGACCTCGTTGTCTTCGGCATCGGTTACAATCACGATTTTTTGCTTATGGACGATGGAACCGGCGGCAATGCTTCCGGGAATATATTCCGCATTAGCCTGGACCAGCGGTGTATACTGTTTCACACACGGCGCTTTTCGTTGAATCGCCTCGGTAAAACCCCTGAAAAAATTCAACAACCGCTTTCGTTCCGGTTCTTTTAACAAATCACGCATGTCGGCGGAAAAGGAGTCATAGAAGTTCATATCCAGGTCGTCACAAATCCCCCGCATATAGTGATGTGCAGTATGATCAAAAAAGTGGATGGACGTCGTCAGGACCGCGGTATATTTCTGCCGGAACGCATCGGTCGCAGACCTTTCGTGAATAAGCTCCACAAATCGTTTATATTGCGAATGGACCAGAAAGACGTACAGCGGAAAAGCCCAAATTATCGCATCGGCGCTTTTTATTTCCTCCATGACCTCGCCAAATTTTTGTCCGTCCTTCTCGATTTGCCTGACCTGCTGGGCAATGTGAAGGATTTTTAGCGTATGCTCCGGGTTTGCTTTTTGCAGGAAAGCGATATATTGCATGGTCGCGCTGAGTTCCCCTTTGGGGCTGCCGTTCAAGACAACAATTTTCATCATAACACCTCGCCGTCTTCAGAGATTTGTGCAGTCAAAGAGGACGACTGCCGGGAGTATGGGGCAACTAGCTGAACGTCTGCTGTCACCTCAACGCCCCTATATACGGAACTTCGAGACTGCCGTTTGAAGTTCCTGCGCCAGTTTTGCCAAAGCCTGACTGGAGGCGGCTATTTCTTCCATAGCGGCGGATTGTTCTTCGGTGGCAGCCGATACGTTCTGAGTTTCAGCGGCAGCATTCCGACTGAGTTGTTCAACTTCCTTGATAAAATTGACGATGCGTTGGCTACCGACAGCAGCTTCGCTAATAGCTTTGGCGATATTATTGACCTGCTCCGTCACCTGACCAATCTGTCCGCTGATTGCGCCAAAGTTTGCGCCGGCTACATTGACCAGTTCCACGCCCTGGTAAATTTTACTGATGGATGTGTCAATAGCCCCGACCACATTGTTGATACTATTATGGTTACTGCCAACCAGCGTTTTGATTTGATGCGCAGCATGTTCTGACTGCTCTGCCAATTTTCGCACCTCTTCAGCAACGACCGCGAACCCCCGTCCCTGTTCGCCGGCTCGAGCTGCTTCGATAGCGGCATTTAGGGCCAAGAGATTCGTCTGTCCGGCAATGGTCGAGATCAGGCCCACAATTTCACCGATTTGAGCGGAGCTTGTCTTGAGTTCTTCCGCCGCAACCTGTGCCTGTTTTGCGCCCACACTAACCTCGCCCATCTGGGCCACGGCACGGTCAACCGACAGTTTCCCTTCCACCGCCGCTTTGGCGGTCTGACCGGACATCACTGCCATTTCGCTGGCTGTGGCTGAAACTTCTTCCATGGTCGCAGAAATTTCTTGCACGATGGCTGAAGTTTCATTGACAGCGCCGACCTGTTTTTCGCTGCCGCGCGCAACCTGCTGGATGGAAGCAGCGATGTTGCCGGAGGCATCTGCAGACTGCTGTGCGCCAGCGGTCAGTTCTTCGGAAGACGCAGCCAGTTGCTCGGCCGAATGCGACACTTGCCGGATCATGACGCGCAAGCCTTCCCGCATTTGGTTCAAGGCATCACTCACCCGACCCACTTCGTCAGAAGACTCATGCTGGATGGCTGAGCTGAAGTCGCCTTTGCCAAATTGCACCGCGTTCTCAGTCATGATTGCCAACGGGCGGAACATCCGTCCAAATAACCACCAAGACAAACCAATCGACAGAGCAAGCGCGATGAACATGATCGCTCCGGCTTGTTTCAAACTGTCGTAAAAACTGCCAAAGGTTTCGGACTCTGGCACAACAAGACCCAGATACCATCCGGCCCCGGGAATCGCAGAGACTGTGGCTATCGTCTGAGTCCCCGTCATACTCAGATACTTGATCACTGCCTTCGAGTTTTGCCTGGCGAGGTTTTGCGGCCCCTCCGGCACTGTTTTTCCCTCATCTACCAATTTAGCATCCTTATGGGCAATAAGTTTCATATCGGCCCCAAACAATGCGGCATATCCGGTCTCGCCGATTTTGACATTCTTCACCCGGTCCTGCACTGCCTTGATGTCAACGGTGAGTCCCAGCATACCTTGCATTCGGCCATCCGCACCTTTTATCGGATAGGCCAGGATAAAAATAGACGCTCCTGTGTTTCGGCTCTTGATAACAGAAGACGAAACAAAATCCTTTCCTGCTGCGATTTCTTTGAAATAGGCGCGGTCAGTGAAGTCGACGCCCATCAGTTGCTGGTTGAAAGGGTAAATGTGCGTCAGTTTCCCTGCCGCATTCAACAGAAAGACCGACTCAAAGCCTGGTGTTTTTTGTTGCAGATAGCTTAGGAGGCTCTGTACTTCATCAAATGTTCCTCTTACGAGCGCCGGATTTGCAGCTAACGTCGATCCTGCGTTTTTCACGCCGCTATACCAGACAGCCGACTCTCCTGCCAGCATATCGACTTGATTACGAAGGTTGATCTCTGTCTGCTCAACAGTGTCGACATACATTTCCCGTAGGATGACACCAGCCACGCATAATGTTGTGACAAGAAGAACCAGCACAAGTCCGCCGACGAATTTAGTCTTTAAGTTCATTCCCTTTTGCCTCCTTCGTATCAATCAACCTTCAGAAACTTTCGTCATGAATGTATTAAAAACCTAATGGCTTCTTCCTCTGGCATCGGCCTGCTGAACCAATACCCCTGCACGTAGTCGCAATCAGACTGATTGAGCTTCTCCAGTTGCGACTCTGTCTCCACGCCTTCCGCCACTACTTTCAGTTTCATCACGTGAGCCATGTCTATAATTGACCGGGTTAGTCCCTCCTGGATCTTATTTTCAAGTATTTTGTCGATAAATCTTTTGTCGATTTTGAGAGTTCCCACCGGAAGGTTAAGCAGGTATGTCAATGATGAAAACCCTGTTCCAAAATCATCAAGAGAGAGACGTACCCCCAAAGCACTCAGCTCGACCAATATTCGAGTGGCGTCCTCAAGTGACTCAATAAAAATATTTTCTGTCATCTCCAATTCCAGCTGTTCCGGTTTGATGCCTGTGTCGTAAATACATCGATGCACCATATCGATAAAGTCTTTTGCCACAAGTTGACACGGAGAAACATTCACCGCGACATGAACATTCTGGTGGCCCATATCTGACAGCTTTCTGGCAAAACGGCACGCCTCTTCGGTCACCCATTGACCGATCGAATGAATCAGACCGCTTTGCTCTGCGAGCGGAATGAATCGGGTAGGCGAAACTAAACCGTGTTCAAGACTGTTCCAGCGTAATAGAGCTTCAAAACCGATTACTTTGTTGCCTTCCTTCAACGATACCATCGGCTGATAATGCAGAGAAAGTTCGCCTCGTTCCTGGGCATTGCGTAAAGAATTGGTCATAATAAGTTTCGCATATGCATCTCTGAACATTGCCGGTTCATAGAACCTCCAACAGTTTCTACCGGCCGACTTGGCAGCGTACATTGCTTTGTCGGCATTTTTCAATATATCCTCTGCATTTTCTCCATCATCAGGATAGAGCGCGACACCCACACTGGCTGACATATGGATTTTTCGCCCTGCCACCTCATACTCCCTTTGGGAATCACTCACAAGCTGTCGGGCAATATTGGCAATGTGGTTCCGGTCAGCTTCACCTGAAAGAATGGCAACAAATTCATCGCCTCCGACTCGGGCCATAAAGGTTTCCGGACCGAAGATTCCCCCAATTTTTTCTGCGACAGCCATGATGACTCTATCACCGCAAGAATGACCCAAACTGTCGTTGACCGTTTTTAGGTCATCCAGGTCGATAAAGAAGATTGCGCCGCTGTACTCTCCGGAACGTGCTTTTTCAGTCTCTTCTTTTAGACGAATGTTCAGGTATGCTCTATTGGGCAGCCCTGTAAGTGAGTCGTGTAAAGCCTGATACTTTGTCTTTTGGTGCGATAGTGCATTCTTAACGGCAATGGCCGCAATGGTCGCAAACTGTTCAAATATGGCAAGTTTTTCGGCTTCTATTACTAAAGATTTCTCAAAAAGTGCCATCCCGATACTACCGATTGTTTCCCCTTCAATATTCAGCGGCGCCTGCATAATCGCAGTCACTTCTTCAACAAATTCTCCCGCCAAACGATGCGGCCAGTTGGCATAGTCATTGATAACCACTGGTCTGCCGTTTCGTAGGATTTCACCCATAATACCCTTCCCGCCAAAGTTTATCGTCATGCCGTTCATGGATTCATAGCGCCCTGAAACGCATTTGAAAAGCGTGCTTTTACCGTCTTTTTCAAACAATTGGATGAATCCGTCCGGAATTCCCATGAAAGATGTTGCTTGATACAAAATGTTTTGCAAAACTTTGTCAATATCCAGCTCATTCACCAAGGAAGCTGATGTTTCGGCAAGTTTCTGCAGGAGCAAGTTCTGGTACGAAATTTTCTGACCAGCATAGGCCCTCTCCAGCGCTATAGAAGTCAAATTGCCAAATTGCTGAAAACTTTCCAGTTCATCAGAGGTTATCGGGTGAACGTCATCCTGCCAATTCGCGACAAGCACACCTTTTACCGCTCCAGCTTGTTTAA
Organism: uncultured Veillonellaceae bacterium; assembly: GCA_964521625.1. GTDB lineage: Bacteria > Bacillota > Negativicutes > UBA1444 > UBA1444 > UBA1444. The sequence goes on from CAZFSM010000021.1 coordinate 8,502, forward strand.
GCGGCATCATGAGGACAGTTGTCAGCCTTTCTATCAGATGCTCTCTGACGGGGTATGGGTATTGGCAATAGTTCTCTACATATTTGATCTCGCCGCTCCGGCAGACTTCGCTTAGCAGACCCTCATTCGTAGACCTCGCCTGCATTTGAAACACACGATTAGCGCCGGAAGTGTGACGAAGAATGATTTCCCCGCCACTCGCATCTATCAGCCCGATATACCCTCCAGGAGCGCCGACCAGCGTAATAGCTTCATGCAGGATAAGCTCCAGAAGCTCATGGACGTCTTCGGCGGAGTTCGTTATCAAGCCGGTTGTGGCCCAATATTGTTTTTCCCTTCTCATGAGTTCCTGTTCCTTTTGTTTCCTGATATCGACCTCTATTGCCAAAGTTCGGTTTGCTTGCTCCAAAGAGTTATTCATGCCCGTTAACATTTGATTGAGTGAAGAAATCTCTTCGATCATGGCAATTATTTCTTCGTTCTGGGCCTGGAGTTCTTGAGTCCTTTCCTGCACTGTGTTTTCCAAGGTTTCATGATAGGCTTCCGCCTTGTCGATCAGGTTGTTGATCAGCCGGGCCACGCCGGAAAACTTATCGTGTCCGGCAACAGGAAGGCGAAAACGAGACCGCTCTTTTACATCAATTCGCCCAATGCCTTCATGAATGCAAGCTAACGGCCGAATGACATACCTGGTGAAGAAACCGAACAAACACATCAAAATAAATACCGAAGTCGCCAATACGAGTAGAAATCCCCGAGTCATCTGCTCTTTGGTCTTGAAATAATCGTCAATTGAAACAAAGCTGCCCAAAATCCAGGAAGTGTTGTTAATCCTCTGATAAGCGACAAAGCCGTCCCTGCCCTGCAGATTTTGCCTGACCACTGCGTTCGGTCCTTGCGCTTGCAGTTGGGATATGAAGGCATATTCTTCCCCCAACTGCATGGGGCCGTTGCTGAATTCGCAGATCAAATCAGGCCAAGCCAACATCCTGTTGTTGCCGTCCAGCAAAAATGAAAAACCTGTCTCATCAACTTTTTTCCTCGACACCAGTTTCATGACGGTCCGAACAGACACGTCGCCTCCAAGAACGCCAATCAAGGTTCCTTGCGCATTATACAAAGGTTTGGCGATGGTCACAATAACATCGTCCTTGCTGGCGTTCAAGAAAGCTTCCGTGATAATCAGCCTGTTTTTCGAGATGGCGGCGATGTACCAAGGTCTTTTACGCAGATCCAAGCCGGCTGGTGGTTGCCAACCGCGCGAATTGAACATCTCATTACCGGCACTGACAAAATATAGAGAAGCGAAATCAGGATTGATGTTTTGCAATGCTTTCAAGTACGCCAAAACATCTTTGCGGTCCCAATCCTTTAACTCAATAAATTGCCCTGCGCTATGGATCACTTGCGACTGCTGGGACAACCATCCTTCAATTTCTTCATTAAGAACGTCAAGTGACACGCCAACCATTTTTTTCGCATTTTCATAAATCAAGGCCCTGTAGTGGTTATGTTGGGCAAAAAGACCAAGCGCGACTGCAATAATGACCGCGACAACGAGAATAATGAATTTTTTATATTCATTTCGCATACTATTAATCATCACGACTCCATACTTCCATACTACAGACAAAAGCGCTTATTATTCTCTGCACAAGAAAACAAAAATAAGCCGCTAGGCTTAAATGATGCTAAGCGCAGAATATGCAGTTCTCTACCATTTCCGCTTCCTCAGGCCTTGTGATTAAATCGCCCGCAGTACAAAAAAAAATAATCCTGCACGCTGATAGTACAAGATTATGCGATATCTGTTAATGAAACATATATAGTTTTACCCCTGAAAATCTTTAGATAATGTTATCGGATCAATACACGCGGCTAAATCTCTATATGCAGTCGGCGAATATGTCGTGTGCTTTTTAAACTGTCTGCTAAAGTACTCGGCATCCTTATACCCCAGTTCGGAGGCAATTTCACGCACTTCTATTCCGCCTTGATTGAGCAGCTTCTTTGCCCTTTCCATTTTCAGGCCTGTAATATAGTTGCCGAGAGTCATTCCCGTTTTATCCTTGAATGCCTGGCTGATATAGCAACGGTTGATAAATAGGCTCACAGAAATATCTCTGGCAGAAAACTCTTTCCCAATGTTTTCAAGTACATACCGTGACACTTGTCTGACCAATGGACCGTGTCTTTCAATACATTTAAATTTATTGGCCAAATCCATTATTTTTCTGACAACATTGGTAAAAGCAGCGATGAGTTGTTTCGGTTCTCGTAATCGCCCAGTTTCATGCAATGTGATTTGACGTAAGTCAACAAACTTCTCGATCCATATCGCTTGTTCCCTCAATGTGTCCCGCGCTTCTTGCAGAATGTTTTCCAATACGGTCTCCGCCCGATTTACATCCTGCGAAAAAGCAGTCAGCAGCTTTTCAGCCACAACTCCGGCCATCTCAATGCTTTTGCTGTCGACAGCGCGGATATATTCTTTCAATATACCTATTTCATTAACTGGAAGCAGAATCATTGCCTCACTGACTCGCGCGCGGTCCTCTGTAATCCTTAACGACTTCAAGTACTGACCCGTCCTGTGCAGTAAGTGCACCAAGTCTTCCTCGACAATCGGCTTAACCAAATAATCAAAAGCACCGTGTATAAGTCCTTGTTTGGCATAACGGAATTCGGTGTGTTCACTGAGAAAAACGACACAAGGCGCTAGTTTTTGCTCAATGATCGCCATCAACAGCTCGATACCGTCCATTTTAGGCATGCGAATGTCGGTGAGAACCAGATCAAAAGGTTCGGCTGCCAATTTTTGCATAGCATCCGAGCCGTCACTTGCTTCGTCTGCAATGATAAAACCGCTGGGCACACCCCAGATTTTCATCCTTTTCAATTGTCTGCGAATCACCCAGTCATCGTCAACCGCTAAAACTCTAAACACTGCTTTCAGTTGCCCCATTTTTTGATATTGCACTTGTTGGCAGCGTGAAATTTACCGTGGCCCCTTCATTCACTTTGCCTTCCATCCAGCATTTTCCGCCATGTTTTTCAATAATTGCACGAACAGTTGCAAGACCGATACCGAATCCTTTGAATTCGCTGGACGAATGTAGCCGCTGGAATATGCCAAAAAGTTTGCCCGCGAACCGCATGTCAAATCCTGCCCCATTATCCTGAATAGAAAAGATAATAACCTCTGGTGTCTTCCGATATTTCATTTTGATTATGGCTCGCTCTTTTCTCTGCGTGTATTTCAAGGCATTTGAAAGCATATTGGTGATTGCTTCTCGAAGCAGCACCCTGTCGGCTTGAACGCGGGGCAGATCTTCCTGAATCTCGAAAATAATATTTCTTCCGGAATAGACCACCAGCAAATCTGAGCAAATGTCTTCCACTAGATCAGCCATATTAACAGTTTCATGGATAATTTGCATTTTTGACGTCGTCGAATATTCGAGCAGTTTATCGACCAATTCAATCGCTTCTTGAGCAATGGTTTCGACACTGCGGACCATCAATAGCCCTTCGTTGTTCAATTTGTCGGCGCACTCTTCTTGCAAAATCTGACAATACCCGCCAATCGACCGGAGCGGCGCTTTGATGTCGTGAGACACAGTGTAGGTAAAATCCTCCAACTCCTTGGTCCTTTCAGCTACTCGGCGTTCCAGTTCTTCATTGGCCTTCTTAAGTTTGTTAATATCTCTCACAATCCCGACCGCCCGAACGGGCTTGCCAGTAATACTATCAAATATTCGCTTTTTGCAGATACTCACCCACAACCAATCACTGTTAGGAAGACGAAGACGAACAAGAACGTTTATAGTCTCATTACTTCCATCCAAAAGCTCTTGGGCAATCACTCTGTCCTCGGGATGCAAATGCTCTAAAAAGACACTGTATGAAAATGGCTGAAAAACTCCGAAGCGTTCTGCCCAACTCTGTGTCACACGAATCATCTTTGTTTCATAGTCCAGTTCATATATTGCATCATTTGAAGATTCCATTGCTAGGCGAAACTTTTCATCGCTCAATCGTAAAGCTTCTTCGCGCTCTTTAATCGTTGTGATGTCCGTTAACGATCCAACAAGCCGGATGGGTTTGCCACAGGAATTATGGATAGCCTTGCCGCGGGAAAGAGTCCATTTCCATCCGCCCTTGCCGTCGATTATCCTGTATTCAGCCTGATACCGATGCGTTCGGCCTTCCACATGGGCAGCCAAAGCTGCTGCCCTTCCCTCTCTATCGTCCGGATGAACAACAAATCTTACGTATTCATCTATATTGGTTACTTTAAAGAAGTTCCGCTCATCCCATATTTCAGGGAAAAAAATATATTTTCCGGTAACAAGATCAACATCAAACAAGGTGTTCTCTGACGCATCCACTGCAAATTGAAATCTTTTTTCGCTTTGCTGCAACACTTCATGCATTTGCTTTAATTCTTTAACTTGCACAACCAAATCTTGCTGGGCAATTACCAAATCACTTGTTCGTTCGGCAACACGCTGCTCGAGTTTTTCGTTCATTTCCGCAAGTGACTTATTTAATGTAGTAATATTTTCATTGACACGAGCCAATTCCTCGGTCATCCGCTTTCGCTCGGTGATATCACGGCTGATCATCACTATGCTCGCAGGGGACCCGTCTGCATTTCGAACAAACTCAGCATTCACTTCGATATCAATGATGCTTCCATCTGCTTTGATAAAACGATATTGGCCAGGTCCAGTAAAAATGCCCTGAAACATAAGTTCAATATTGAACTTAGCTCGTTCACGGTCTTCTTCGACCAAAAAATCCAAAACATTTTTCCCGATGTAATCTTCCGATTTAGTGCAGCCATGCAAAGCCAGTGCATTAGGTGACTCAAAAAGAATTTTTCCATCCAGATCAGTAAATGTGATGACATCCGGCGAAGCAGCAACTATGGATTCACAAAGTGTCTTTTCTGTTAAAAAGCCAGTGTTTTTAGTTATAGTCATCACACACCTCCGGATGGCTTTATCAATAATAGTGTATTCGAACATTTTTGCCTGTTTTTGTTGCGTTTTTTTCCTTTTCAGTCAATTTATTATTTTAGTTTATCGCAAACTGAAATGCAACAAGACTGCCTTTATTTCCGTACTTAATTTCGACCAGATCTCTACAATTGTTTCCATTCCATTCCCGAAAATATCGCCCCCACGTGCCATTTGATAGAAAGGTGATACAAATACGCGAAATTGGAGTTTTGCGTAAAAGTTCGATCCCCCTAAATGCATTGGGTGCATCGCAATTATGTTGCTGTAGATTCATTAGATAAAATGTATTTGAAAGAACAAATAGAAGTTTCATCCGCAAGATTCCATACGTCACCCGGAGCACTATCATATCGTTAAACGATACTCTTACAAGTCGCAGAATATGGGGGCTGCATTTTTATCAGGCCCCTATATCAACCACAACATTGCCAGACGATCAAGTCAATCCGGCAATTATGGCGTTGTGGGTCATAAGAACATCGTTACTTGACCTGAATTCCCATGGCTTTGTCCAGCTTGGCCCGGTAGTTGTTGTAGTTGTACATCGCCTGCAGGTAGTTGTTCTTGGCCGTGGTCAGCGCCACCTGCGCGTCCAGTACCTCGAGGTTCGTCCCTACGCCGGCCTGGTAGCGGATGACCTTGATCTTGTAGTCTTCCTCCGCCAGCCCCACCGCCGAACTGCTGGTGGCGATGCTCTGTTCCGCCGATTTCAGGCTCAGGTACGTCTGACGCACGTCCAGCTGCACGCTGTCGACGGTCTGCTTCAGTTGTTCCTGGGCCTTCTTGTAGCCTTCCACCGCTTGTTTCACTTTGCCGGCGGTCAGCCCGGAGTCAAATACGTTCCAGCTGGTCAGCAGATAGGCGGTCCAGTTGTAGTTGTTGCCGCCGGGAAAGCTGCTGTCGCCCCAGCCGGCCTGATAGACCGCCGATATGGTCGGCAAGTAGCCGGCTTTGGCAATGGTCACGCCTTCCTGCGCGCTCTTGGCGGCATCGGTATATTGGCTGATCTCCGGTCGCTGCCGCAGCGCCGTATCGATGCAGAAGGCCAGTTCCTTTTCATAGCGGCTGTAACTTAGGTCTCCCTTGACATCGAGCACGGTGGTCAGCGGATAGCCGATAACATTGTTCAGGGATGCCATCGTCACATCGTAGGTGTTCTGCGCTTCGATCAGGGTTTGCTTCGCCTTGGCGAGTTCGACTTCAGACCGCAGCACATCGACCTTGGCCACGACACCGACGTCAAACTGCAGTTTTACGTCCTGCAGGTAGCGTTCCAACCGCTCTACCGATTCCTGGCTCAGTTTGACGTTGTCCCGCGCTGCCATGAACTTGAAGTAGGCGTCGGTGGCGTCATACTTTAGTTGCTGGCGGGCCTTGGCGATTCCCCTCTGGCTGGAGTCAAGCGCCAGTTTGGCCTGGCTGACCTGGCTTTCCACCTTGTTGCCGGACCAGAGGGTCCAGTTCAGCGTGGCGCTGTTGGTGAAGCTATCCACGACATAGTTGGGATCGTAGCCGTATTTTTTGTTGTAGGACTCGCCGTTCCAGGTCCAGGAATCCTTATGATTGACGCTTAAGGTGAACCAGCGGTAGGAGCGGGCCGAAGTCAGCGCTCCTTTGGCGGCTTCGAACTCATAGACGGCAATCTTGCCGGTTGGGTTGTTGCTGAGCGCCATCCGGACGGCTTCGTCCAGTGTCAAGTCCTTGGCCGCCGCAAAAACGCTTGGACTCATCGAAACTAATAGCACAATCCCGCTGAACAAGACAGCGACTAATCGTGACCACATTATGCGTAATTTTTGTTGCAACTTTATTCTCCTATCATATTCTTTAATATTGCAATTTCAAAGTGAATTCGGATATCCCCTCGTTTGCAAAAATTACCGTAATTCTCCGCCGGTCAAAACCCGCAGTTCGGACTACTGCGTATCCCGGCGAAATTTCACGATAGTTCTTTGCCCAACCGTCAAATCTTGTTTATCAATTTCCAGCACGCACTCAACGACTCTTTCATCCTGACGTTCACTCGGATCATCGGTCGCCATCCTTTTGGGTCCAAATAACTTTCCGACTCGGATAACTTTCCCGTTGATTGCTTCTGAAGGATTTGCATCAAGAACAACCTCGGCATTCATGCCTTGATTCACAATCCCGACAAACCGTTCTTCCAATTCAACTCTAACCATTTTCTTAGTATCTGGAATGAGCCAAAACAAAACCGACACGCTGTTTATGCTAGCACCAACACCCGGTCGAGCCAAACGCCTAACGACAATTCCATCTACTGGCGACTTAAGGGTTCTTTGCTCTACTTCATGTTCGGCAATATTATGCAATGCTTCTGCCTCAGCAATCGCCGACTTGTGCAGCTTAAGCTCTGCTTCCAACTGTTTCTCTTCATCGCAAGCCTGGTCATATCTTTGCTTGGAAATTGCCCCCTGCTTGTTAAGTACGACCAACCGTTCTCGCTCTCTCCGTGCCGCCTCAAGTTTCACGGATGTCGCCGGGATCTGCGCTTGGGCTTTCGCAATCTGCGTCTTCGCTTGCTGCATTTGCAAAAATGCCTGTCGATTATCCAGCGTGGCTAACTTTTGTCCTTTGCTTACCCGATCTCCTTCTTCGACAAAAACTTCACTGATAACGCCGTCCCTGCTGGCAGACAATTGAATCACTCCGCCTTCAACATCAACGCGCCCGCGTGCCACAGCAACAAAAGGAGATTCCTGAACAACAGTCTTGCTGTCATTCTTGCTACTGAAAACTGAATAAAGAACTCCGCTTACCAAAGCTAAAACAACGATTCCCGCCAACACCTTGCGATATGTTTTAAGAAAGTTCACTTGCCAATCCTCCAGTCGTCTCAGGCTTTATATTCCGTTCGTCTTTTGTAATCAACCCATCTTCGATTGCAACAATGCGATCGGCATGCTTCATCAATCTTGGGTCATGGGTAACCGCCAATACTGTCGTATTATGAAGTTGCGCAGTTTGTTTTAGGAGTTGAACAACGAGCTGGCCGTTTTCTTTATCGAGGGCGCTTGTTGGTTCGTCTGCAAAGATCAATCTAGGGTTCTTGACTAGCGCTCGCGCGATAGCCACTCTCTGCTTTTCCCCACCAGACATCTCTAATGGACGAAGATGTGCCTTTGCCTCCAGTCCAACCTCAGTCAATGCAGCCATTGCCTTATTCAAAGCATCTGTCCCAACAATTCCCTGATACTTCAAAACCAGCATTACCTGTTCTGTCGCAGTCAAGGAGGAAAATAAGTTAAACCCCTGAAATATGAAACCGCAATTCTTCAGTCGAAAATCATCAATTGCTTTGTCGGGCAGTTTCCAAAGATTCGTATTCAAAATCGATACTTCGCCGAGATCCGGACGAACCAATCCGCTTAGCGCCGCTAAAAAGGTGCTCTTCCCTGATCCTGATGGCCCAATAATCAACGTTAATTCACCCGGATAGACTTCCAGAGAGATCCCTTTTAACACGTGATTTGTATTTTTCCCTACTACGTACGATCGTTCGATTTTCTCTGCTTTGATTGTGCTCGTAATCATCGCAGCAACTCCGCCGGCTCCGACTGATATAAGGGTTTTAAGGCAATAAACCCGGAGCCCAGTGCGACCAAAATCGTGAATGCTATTGTGCCGAGAATCAGCCACCATGGGAAGCTCATGGCAACGTTATACGCTTTGGCCAGTTGCGATACGACTGCTGTTATACCCATTGTCAAAGACACTCCAATCACCCCAACCCATAAGGATTGCTCCAATACCACATTTTTGAGATCTGAAACAGATATCCCTAGCGCGCGCAGCGTTGCATATTCACGCAAATTAGCCAAAATAGCGCTTCGAAGCGTCTGGCTTGTGATGGCAGTTCCAACGAGAATCCCTAGCAGGGCTGAAAAACCGAAGCCCGCGCCTGCCCCGGATTCCGTAAGCCAATAATGCTGAGATTGCAATGACAACTCTTCACGTGACCAGACTTTATAATTTCGCTTTCGCGGCGAATCAAGGTTTTGTATTTTGTTCCGAACTAGTTCGGTTTGGCTGGGATTATGGAGTGACACAAGCAAGTATTGCGTCTTGTCAAAGCTTTGCGAGGGATTAACGGTTCGAAATGTCTTTAATGAAGTATAGATATTTGCGCCACCGATACTGCGAAAATTCTTCAATAATCCAACCACGCGAACTCTTTTCCCATTTATTTCGGCAATACCGCCAAGAGATACTTTGAGCTTTTCCAGATCACCTTCATCGACCAACACGCCCCCTGGTTCATCTAGCGCCATTCTCATTTCTTTGGGAAGATCCTTTGGAAAGCCCAAGCTCTGACTGGAAGTATCAATTCCCCAAATATAGCTCATGACTTTTGAACCATCCGGCGCACTCCAATCACCCATGGTCATTTGCATTTCCTCCACGCGTTTTACCTCCGGACAAAGATATGGGAATGGAGAATATCGCTTATGCAGTTCACGGGCTAGGTCAACGCTAGGTATGGCCGGCGACGTAATCCAAATATCTGCCTTCGAACGATCAACAGCAGTACTGACAGTTTCGAACATCCCGAGAAGCAACCCCGCCTGAACGATGATCAATAATCCCGAAAAAGCTACAGCCATAACTGCCGCCAAATATCTTCGCCACTCATATCTCAGATTTGCTCTTGCCAAAGATAATGTCATTTTCCGCCTCACCAATCGACTGACAGTCAGTCGTTATTTGTCAAAACAAAGGAGCGCATGATTAACTGATAAAACTCACCAGGGTAAGTGTCTCGTCTTCAATGCCCAGTATTCTGATGATTAGTTTCTCCAATATGACCGCTTTATGCTTTATCTCTTCAATATTGCTGGAGATTACAATCGAGTCAAACAGAGAATCCAAGCTAAACAATAGGATCGATATCGTTTCGTCAACATACTCTACATGCATTGTGCCTTCGTGATTGCCTTCAACAATAATTTCGCTTAACAAAGGGATAAATGCCTGCTTATATTTTTTATCCAAGACCTCCAAAATACTCCAATATTTCTTTTGGTAGAGTTGTCCAATGAAAACCCTTTCGTCATAGCTATGCGACAAAACAATTTCCAATACCACTTGCAATTTTCGTACAGCGCTGCCTATGGTCTTACGACAGGCAGCGTCAGCTCGCGCAGCTATTGTGGCCACCTCGCGTTCAATAACCGCGTCCAGGATTTCTTCTTTCGACTTGAAATGATAGTAAAATGTTCCTTGTGCTACACCCGTTTTCTTAACAATGTCGCTAACCGATGTATGCTCAAAGCCAAACTCGCTAAAAAGCTCAGCCGCGTGATCTATGAATTCAGCTCTTCGGACTTCAGGTTCTTTGGATACTCTTGCCATTTTCCCACCCCGTATATTGATTGACAGTCAGTCAATGGATATAATAATACGCATTTTCTGTTTTGTCAATGAAGAATAATGCAAATGTAAAAATTTGCCCTCGAGCGGTTTTCTCTCATCTCTTGCGAGTTAACCATCAATTGTGCACTAAAAGAAGCGCGCGCCCAATGATTTTCTATTACTCAAAAAAATCATCATAACTGGTCTATTTGAATCAAAATCACCCTGCCGGCTTGTCTCTTCTCGTCTCTATATATATTTCACACTCGACTTCCGTTCCGTCAAGCTGGTTAAGCACTTTCTAGAATGACGGTCGTTTTGGGGGCCATCATAAGAAAGGCATCAAAAATGTCTCGACAACTACTCTTTAAGTCTACTTCTCTTCACTTTTCCCTTTATGTCCACCCACATAATCCGCCCGTTCAAGGAAGGTTCCTCCAGCCATCGACCCGGCATAAAAAATCGTTTTTTTGCCAAATCGCCCCCGAAGATCATCGACCACTCGATCCATGGCATGTTTCTTCTCTGCTCCGTCAAAAAACAGTTCCAACTGCTCGAGTCCTTGTGGCACGATTTTCCCCGCAGTAATATTTACCGATCGCACCGGTTCACCATGCCACCGCTTAATAAACTCCTGGCGTGTCGCTTCACTAATGAGTTCCGTTGAGTGTTCTGGGCGAACCAGCTTAATCCGTGCAGTAAAACCCACCTGTAAATTTCTATCCGTGTACCCGATCCCCAAATATACCTCCTGGCATTTTTCCTGGTGTTTACGTAGCCTGGCGCAAACATCTCCCACCATTTCCTTGATGACCATCAGAATTTCTGCTTTTTCATGGTAATCCCTCATCAATACCTGGTTTTTACTATAGGATTTGCTTTTCGGCCGTACCTTCTGGCTAAGGATGCTAGCATCCAGGCCCCATGCGTGGTAATACAGCTGCAATCCCATTACGCCCAGGGTTTTCTGCAACCGCATTGGGTTGGCGTGAGCTAGCGCCTCAATCGTATAAATACCCATTTGTTTGAGTTTCTTATCATACCCTCTGGATATACCCCAAAACGCAGTCAGCGGTTGTATCTTCCATACCGTTTGCGGCACCATCGCATACGTCCATTTTGCAATCCACGGCGGCCGCTTTTTGGCTTCATTATCCAGTGCCAGTTTTGCCAACAGCGGATTATCTCCAATGCCTGCAGTCACAATAAGACCCAATTCTTCCTTCACCATCTTCAAAATGGATTTCGCTATCGTCTCTGCGGGTCCAAACAAATTGTGCGATGCGGTAACATCCAATATGGACTCATCAATACTATAAACGTGAAGATCTTCATCAGTTACAAATCGGCGGAATATATTTTGTATCGCTTGGTTCATATTGATATATAGCGCCATATTGGGTTCCACTACCATAATCGGCGAATGCCTGGGAATTTCAAAGAGCCGGTTTCCGGTCTTGATATTATATTCCAATTTAACCCTCGGGCTACTGGCCAATACGATAGCGCCGGTTCGCCTTAAATCCGATACTACGGCAATATAGGCTTCTAGCGGGTCAAGCCCCCGCCGAACCGCCTCTACGGATGCAAAAAAAGATTTTACGTCGATGCACAGGATGCTTCTGCGAGGAAAGCGAGAAAAATCAACAAGCTCCATCGTTATGGCCTTCTTGGTCTTTCATCTGCTCGTTATGCTCAGACAGAAGCATCCCCGCCCACTTGACCATACACCGGTCGACGTAAATTACTTGAGCCATCTGCTGGTAAATAGGAATACTCAGTAAATCTATAGTAGGTTCGCTCATCACTATCCACCTCTATAGATATAATACCAGAACATACGTTCTGTGTAAATGTCATGGACTTACTATTTTCAAGCTTGGGAGGAAATGAAAAAAGCCGGCATAGATGGTCATCAAAACCACCTTAGCCAGCTTTTCTTTCCCTTCGCGTCACTACCTATTGAGCCCAGCTTGTCGCACAACTTCAAACAGGCGTTTATTGAGATATATACGTTCTCGGCCAATACGCTCTGAAGTAAGAAACCCTTGCGCTTCAAGCTCCGACAAATAGGTTACCGCCGTTTTCCGCGAAACACGCAGTCCTTTTTCCAAATAGGCCGTTTTGGTGTAAAACTCGTAGAACAGCAGATCCACAAGTTCCCGCGAATATATTTTGGGCAGCTTCATCAAAATTTCTTCTGCAGTTTCTTCAACAACTGTATTTATCTTTTTGATTAGGTCCAATGTCGCTTGAGCAGTTTCCGTTACCCCCTCGATCATGAAAACATTCCATTCTTCCCACGCGCCCTTTGTCCTAACCTCTTGCAGCAATCGATAATAAGCTGCCTTGTTGCGTATAATGTAGCGGCTCAAATATAAAATCGGGCTATCCAATAGGCCTTTAAGTACTAGATATAACACGTTGATAATTCTACCTGTTCGACCATTGCCATCATAAAATGGATGGATAGATTCAAATTGATGGTGTATAACGGCTAGACGAACTAGCTGGTCTATCGAGTCTTCCTCGAGATTCATATACTTTTCTAAATTGGTCAGCAGCGACATTATTTCGCTTTCACCGCTTGGCGGTGTGTACACCACTTCACCAGTCGCTTCATTCTTCAATACGGTGCCTGGTAATTTTCGAATTCCGGCACGGTTTCTTTCTATGAGTTGCTGTATTTCAACAATCATATTGGTTGTTAGCATTTTGGTTTCCTTTACCGCTTCGTATCCTCTCCAGAGCGCGGTTCGGTAATTTACAACCTCCTTGGCCGCAGGATTATTGTACCCTGCTTGTGACATGGCCTTGAAAAGTTCATCATGCGTGGTGATGATATTTTCAATTTCCGAACTGTCCTTTGCCTCATTGATAGTGATCGCATTGATGAGGATGTTCTTGTTGGGCATGGTTTCAGCAAAACCCTTTAATTCAGCAAGAGCCCGGTGAGCACTTGAAAGCTTTTTCAACACCAACTTCGTTTCTAAATCCACGTCGGGCGGCAAAGGAGCAACGCTAATATTTTCCATGGCAACCGCCTCCTTCTTCGCCCTCATTATATAGGCAATACTTTCCTATATCAAGACAATATAGGTAAAAAACTCAATAGTTTTCCTATATTGTCTTGACGTGAGCAATGCTTTTCCATTTCATCACTCAATCGAGCTCCGCCTTTGTCTTATTCATCAACTCTGCCTCTTTATTATTTAGTGCCGCGAATCGCTTTGGCGAATCTTGTCCAGAATGGGCTCGGCCGCCGCAGACTTCAGATATTCCAGCGTTGTCGGTGGTACCATACTTTTAATACCCCACCAGTCTCCCTGCCGGATCATCTCGCGCACTTTCGAGGCACTGACGATTTCCCCGGCCACGCCGACCCGGGGGATCATTTTGATCGCGATGCCGTGGCGCGGCAAAATCTCCTGCATCGCCGCATTGTAGGCATTGGTGACCGGGCAGTAGGGTTCCTCGCCGATATAGCGGGCTGTTATCCCCAGCGCCGGTGCGATTTTCGTGGCAAACACCTGAATATCCAGTCGGGTCTGCGCCACCACTTTATCCTCATCCCGGGTGAAATAAGTGGGAAATGTCGCTGCAGAAATGATATAGTTGCCTGCGGGAAACACCGCCACATTGGCGAGGTCAGCCACGCCTTGCCGCACCAGTTTTAACCGGTCGGCAAACGGAAACAATGAACGGTCCTCGCTGACGACAAAAACAATTACAGCGTCATTTTCGGCTGCCGCATGTTCGATCAGCGCCCGGTGCCCCATGGTGAATGGATTGCAGTTGACCACGATCGCCGCCCGCTCCGGTTTTAAGTGCCGGGTTTCCTGTTGAATCCGCCGACAGAATTCCTCCACTGATCCGATGCCCGTTTCCAAAAGCGCCACATACGGCTCGGCCCGGGCGATTTCCTTGAACCCCAGCGCCGCAAACAGATGCGCTTTGGCCGGTTTGGTAAACAGAAAATAATGCAGTCGGCCGCGCTGCGCCTGTTCCTGCATCAACCGGCTGACGATCGTCGCGGTCAGCCCGGCGCCTTGTACCGATTCGTCCACGGCGATATTGCGCAACACTTCGCCGGCAAACGAGCCGGTCGCCACGATCCGGTCGCCTTGAAACAAGGCCGTGGTAAATTCGACATCAGCCTCGAACGTCAAATCAAACCTGGCCAAAAAATCGCCGATCAGCGCTACATCAGCCGGGTCATTCAAATTGACCGTCCGCTCGCACGGCTCGCTCCATTCTGCCACTTTTGTCCCCTCCTGCTTGATATCGGAACCGCGTATTCTACCAGGTCAGCTTCAGCGCCAGATTACCCTGCAATCCGGTTTCACCGCCAAAAATCTGCGCGACTTCCCCCTGCAGGCGCCACTGGCGGCCTAGCTGCAAATCCGCGCCCAGCCCCAGTTGCCAGCTACTTCGGTTTGCCTCGCTGATCGCCCGGTCGCCGGCGATGTCGACTTCATTGCGACCGGAAAATTGATGGTTATAGCTTAGTTTCGCCCAGTAACTCGACCGGCGCTGCGACGAAGGCTCGATAGTCCGGCGCGCTTCCAGCCCCAGCCGACCCCTGAACGACTCTCCCTGTTTCAGTGAAACCGGCGCTCCCAGTTTGTCATTGAAGTCATTCTGGCCTACTTTGGTATAGGACAGCTGCAGCTGCGGTTCCAATACCCAGCCGTATTTTTGCCGCAACGAAACGCCGTTTTCCAGCGTCAGTACGGTAATGGCGCCGTTATATTCCTGTTTCAGTCCATAGCCGAGCTCGCCCGGCACCATATTGTTAAATGTCAGACCGCCATAGAGCAGCGACCAGTGGCCGTACCAGGACCGGGCACTGTCCGACCGGTTCACATACAGACCATAGATGCCGCCGACGCTGGCCTGCGTCCTGTTTTCCACATTACTGGCGTATTTCTGCAGATTGCTGGCCTGCGCCGCCATCAGGCCAAAATAGGCGCGAGATTTATCGGCAGGCCCGGCGCCGCTGGTCAGTCGCTGCCAGCCCAGGCTCATGCCGCCGGTTTGTGCGTTGACGGCGCTGTTGTCACTCTCGCTGAAATTGCTGTTGCCGGCAAAGCCGCGCAGCCAAAATTCGCCGCCATCAGCAACCCGAATCCCGGCATAGCGGGTCTGGTTCAAGTGCAACCCGAGATCGGTGGCGATACTACGTCCAGCCTGCTGTGCACTCGTCACCGCGCCCGAATAGCTTTTCAGGTAGTCTGGTGCATAGAGGGCGTAAACCAGCCAGTTCAACATCGTGCTTAAGACACCGCTGTAATAGTATTGATATGCGCCGCCAGCCCGATATTCGCCACTCTTTTCCATCGGTGAAGCAATCCCGCCGACCAGGGTATAGCCGGCCGGTATATCTATCACATAAATCCGGTTTAAGTCACTACCCCAGGCCGCCAAAATCGCCTGCTCGTCACGGCTTGCCTGAATTCCTCGATATTTATCGCCCCACCAGGCGCCGAAATAGCCCCGGCTAATTTCCGAAGTTGCTCCCGCCCCCCGGCGGTATAATCGTTGGACTGTAGTGGTAGTCACCACGTCCAGTTTGGTATCGGTCACCCCGGCAGTGCCGGTAAAAGAAAAAAAGTTATCGTATACTGCAACATACACGCCCAGAGTATTGTCCCAGCGTTGGTAAAACCGGCTGTTGACGCTCGTCGTTTTCAAAATCACAATCTTCCGGTCCAGTCGCGCATTGGTCACACCGTCATAAATGTTATAGGCATCCAAACCCGGTCGATGCGTCTGGATGGTTTTGTCTGTCTGAATCTCCGCATCAATATCCGCCAGCGTTTCCGCCGTCACTAATGAACCGGCCAACATTAGCAACAGAAAAGCTAGATGAACACTTACAACGCGAACTCGCCGCAACAACCCCATGCTTGCTTGGTTAAGCGCCTTGCCGCTTGCCAAGTTCCGCCACAACCTCGTCCTTATCCGCCCGGATAAATGCCAGCAGGTCTTTGGCCTCTGGTGAATACAGCTTCGTTTCTTCATAATCCGGCTCGCTGTCAAACAACTGTTGCATTATCACGCCATCCGTGCCAAACCAGCGCGGCGCCAGCCCACCGAAGAAAAAACCCTGTTTTCGCAGCACTTCAGTTGCCGCGCCAATCGCCGGGCAGGCCGTATTCAGCACCAGTTGCAGGCTGACCACGCCGCGCCGCGCCGCTTCCGCCATCAACTCGGCAACCACTTCCGCCCAGTCGCAGCCAATACAGCACACCTGGACCTTCCAAGTCTTAGCAAAGTCATAATATTTTTCCACACGGATTGTATCCCCTGTCAACGGCAACGTCGCAGTTGACGGCAGCAACGTGCGGGGACGCAGCTGTGCAGATAGTTGTCGGAGTTTCCCTTCATAGCGGGTAGGCAGATACTGCGGCGCCGCCGGATCGGATAGTTCAATAAAATTCAATACGCAAGAAACGCGGGCCAGGCCCGCTTTGTTGCTTTTTCCATCCTTAAAACTCCCGCCATCCAGCTGATCAAGCACCAACGCACAATCAACCAGTCCAGCCTTGATCGCCCCGACTTGAGTATAGTAATGGCAACAGACCGCTTCGCTAAAAATCCCGTCACTGCCGGTTAGTCGACAAACTGCCGGGTTAAAATAATACGCCGCCAACAATCCGGCAACGCCGGAGTGGGCGTATTGCGGGACTACCAGCATATTGCCGGCTTCCCACAGATGGGGATTGGGGGCGGACTTGAAGAAAGAAATATAGCCTACCGGCTGATCCGCACCGTCGATTGCCAGCGCCGCCGCCAGTCTGCCGGCTTGAATCTCCCGCCAGAGAACTTCCGGTTGGTACACATCGCGCACAGGAAAATCCTCACCGTATAGGACGCGAAAAATCGTCGCCACCAACTTGGCATTTTCGGCGTCGACCACCACGATTTGAACCGTTTCTTCCATCACCCGTCAGCCCCTTCACCCTTTGTTCCGCTGTGGAACTATTTTGCCAGTCGTTTGTCGAGATATTCGACAGCCGAAGCAATCGTGGTCAGGTTTTTCACATCGCCATCGGAAATTTTCAGCTCAAACGCTTCTTCGGCCAATACCAGCATTTCCGCCATATCAATCGAGTCCAGCTTCAGGTCCTCCACCAGCCGCGCCTCCGGTTTCAGGTCGGCCTCGGTGATGTTTTTCTTTTTCATTTTCAGGATGACGCCGCGCACTTTTTCCAGTGTAGTCATTTGCATTCTTCCTTTCTTCTCTGTTTTTTATTCCCACAACCGTTGAAACGGTTGAAGCAACCTCTCCCTCGCCGCTATAGCCAGCGGATGATCAGCGAACCCCAAGTCAGGCCGCCGCCAAAACCGGTCAGCGCAATTAGGTCGCCCGATTCGATCCGGCCGGTCTCCAGCGCCTCGTGCAGCGCAATTGGAATCGTGGCCGAAGATGTGTTGCCGTAACGCTCGACATTAATCATAAATTTATCCATCGGCAAATCCATCCAGCGTGCCGCCGACTCAATAATTCGCCTGTTGGCCTGGTGCGGGATGATCAACTTTAAATCGCTCTTTGCAAGACCCGCCAGTTCCAGCGCCCGTTCTGTCGCCTCCGGCAGCTTCTTCATCGCAAAACGGAACACTTCGCTACCGTTCATCTGCATCTTGTTGCGCTTTTGCGCCAGCACCTCCGGTGTAGCCGGTTCACGCGAACCGCCAGCGGGCACCATCATGTATTTTCCGCCCGAACCATCCGCTCCCAGCGTCGCCGACAATATCCCATAACCAGCCGGTACTTGGCGCAGCACAACCGCTCCTGCGCCGTCGCCGATCAGCAGACTGGTGTCGCGGTCGGACCAGTTGGTCACCGAAGATACTACCTCGGTTCCCACCACCAGCACCGTCCGGTATAACCCGCTACGGATAAACTGCTCGGCCACTGTCAGCGCATAGACAAAGCCCGAACAAACCGCCGTCAGGTCAAACGCCGGCGTAGTGTTTAGCCCCAATTTTTCTGCAATCACGCAGGCGGTCGAGGGGAACTGCATATCCGGCGTCACTGTCGCTACAATAATCAGGTCCAGTTCACTCGCTGCGACTCCCGCCTGGTCCATAGCCCGCTGCGCGGCCACGACGCCCAGATCCGAAGCCGACTGTCCCGGTTCTGCAATATGCCGCTGCCGGATACCGGACATCGTCTCGATCCATTCTGCACTGACATTCAAGATGCCAGCCAATTCTGCGTTCGTGAGAATTTTTTCCGGCACGTACATGCCAACACCAACGATTCCAATCCCTATTTTCTCCATTGTCTAAACCTCACTGCTTTCCAGAGAATCCTCGCCAGTCCAGCGCATCACTGCCGCGCCCCAGGTCAACCCTGCGCCAAACCCTGTCAGCACTAACACATCCCCCGGTTTTATCCGACCGGTTGCCAGCGCTTCATGCAAGGCAATTGGAATCGAAGCCGACGAGGTATTGCCATAACGATCGATATTCACCATGAACTTTTCCAGTGGCAACTCCATCCGCCTAGCCGCCGCCTCGATGATTCGCAGATTGGCCTGATGTGGCACAAACAGCGCGACATCTTCCGGTGTTAAACCGGCCAGTGCCAGCGCCTGAACGGTCACTTCCGGCAGCATTCGCATCGCGAACTTGAATACTTCTGATCCGTGCATGTGCAGCTTGTTGAGATTTGCGGCCAGCCCCTCCGCCGTCAACGGCATCCGTGAACCGCCTGCTGGCAACGAGAGCTCTTTGCCACCACCGCCATCGGCGCCCAGCTTCATCGCCAAAATTCCTTGGCCCGCCGCCACCGGCCGCAGCACTACCGCACCCGCGCCATCCGCCAGCAAAATACAAGTCTCGCGATCGGTCCAGTTGGTCACCTTCGACAACACCTCGGCGCCGATCACCAGCACTGTGCGGTAAAACCCGTTGACGATGAACTGACTGCCAATCGTCAGGGCATAGATAAACCCGGTGCAACCTGCCGTCACATCAAAGGCCGGCGTAGTGGTTAGCCCCAACTTTTCCGCAATCACGCAGGCGGTCGCGGGAAACTGCATATCCGAAGTTGCAGTCGCCACAATAATCAGATCGATTTCCTGCGGCGTCACGCCGGCTTTCGCCAATGCTTCGCGCGCCGCGACAAGCCCCAGGTCGGAGGCAGCCTGGTCCGCCTCCGCGATGCGGCGCTGCCGGATGCCGGTTCGTTCCTGAATCCAGGCGTCATTCGTATCAACGATTTGCGCCAGTTCATCATTGGTCAGCACGCGTTCCGGCAAGCATACACCTACGCCAATGATACCGGCATTAATTTTTTCCATCTCCTGCTCAACCTCCACTCGGTCCAAAATAACGCAATGCCAGCATCGTGATGTCATCGGACTGCTCCGCGCCATCAACAAAGGTAGTCAATTCGTCTGAAATTCCGTTCACCATCGCCACGCAGCCGGCCTGACCATGTCGGACCAGCGCCTCCTGCATCCGGTCATTGCCAAACAACTGGTCTGCCGCATTCATTGCTTCATTGATGCCGTCTGTGTACAGGTACAGGCTGTCGCCAGCCGCCAACGTCATCTCCGCTTCGGTGAACTGAATGTCTTCCATCGCGCCGGCCACCACGCCTCTGGTTTTCGGCAGGAACGTCGCCGTTCCGCCAGCCGCCAGCAATAGCGGCAGGTTATGCCCGGCATTGGCCCAGCGGAAATTGCCGGATGGCAAGTGCACCACGCCGCAGAACAAGGTCACAAACATGCTGGCCTCGTTGTTGCGGGACAATTCATTATTGACCCGGTGCAGTACTTTTCCCGGCGACTTCTCTTCATGAAAAAATGCCCGCAGGAACGTGCGTGTCACTGCCATGAACAGCGCCGCCGCAATTCCTTTGCCGGAGACATCGCCGATGACGATCCATAAGTGGTCTGGGTCAGGCATCATGAAATCGTAGAAATCACCGCCCACTTCACGGGCCGGCGTCATCATCGCATACAGTTCAAAATCATCCCGGTCGGGAAACGGCGGGAACGTCTTGGGCACCAATTCCATCTGGATGCTCTGCGCAATCCTTAGTTCGCTCTCAATCCGTTCTTTGGACGTCGCCGCCACTTCCAGCATGGTAATGTGCGCTTTCAGGTCATCCCGCATCACAACAAAAGACTGTGCCAGGCGGGCTACCTCGTCATCGCCGGCGATCTGGGGCAGTGGCGCATCGAGACTGCCTGCGGCCAAAATACGGGTTGATTCGGCCAATTTGCGCAGCGGTCCGGTAATCGAGCGGGCGATCAGCAAAACAACCGGGATCAGCAATAAGAACCCGACGATGGCAATCATCGCTTCTTTGCGGCTCAGTTCCGCCACTTTGCCCATAAGTTCGGCTTCCGGGAAAAAGATGCCGATCGACCAGCCATTGGCTACAATCGGCTGATACAACAACCAGCCCTGTTGGCCAGAAAACATCGTTCCGTAAGGGATAAATCCGCTTTTCCCCTTGACCATTTCGCGGCCCAGGGCCCGCAGGGGGACGTTATTTTTCTCTTCAGCCAAGCTGAACATATTGTCATTCAGAATCAACGCCCGATTAGGATGACTGATCAACGTACCATTTTGTGAGACTAGAAAGGCAAAACCCTCTTTACCGAGCGGCAACGAATTCAAAAGGTCAGCCAGCCATTCCAGCGAAATATCACAACTGACCACACCGAGAAATTTGCCCTGTTCATCAATAATCGGCGAGGAGTAAGTGACCATCAGCGCATTGCCGCGCCCCTCCGCCCGGTAAGGCTCAATCCAGACCGGTCGTTGCACCAGCTGGGGAATCGCGTACCAGTCCTGGACAAAATAAAGCGCGGCCTGCTTTCCCCGGTCATCACGGACCAGTTGGTTCCAGGAACGATAAACATAGGGAGCGGTGTAGTTCTGGCTAAAACCGAACGCGCCTGGCTCCAGGGCCACCGTAGCGCCGTAAATCTCGCTGTTATCACGGACCAGTCTTTCCAATAGCGTGAACAGAACTTCCTGACTGGGCGGGGCATTGAGTTCCATCCGGCCATCCAAGCCCTCGACAATTTTTCGCGCCGCAATCTCGACCAGCTCGATCCGCCCGGTCGTAGCCCGGGCCATCTGCCACGCTTTGTCTTCTAGTTCCTGCTCAAGGATCTGGCGGGCGATGACATAGCCATAACCGATCACTGCCGAAAGAATCAGCACGGAAGCTAGCAGCACCGACACTGACAACCGCCAGGCGATACTCCACTTACGGAACATAACCCAGCCCCCCTGCGGTAAAATCTTCATACGCAGGCGCGCTGCGAATCATCCCCTGCTGGACCATGACCTCGACCGTGCGGTCATAATCCTGCCGCGATAAACTGCCAAAGGTCCACCTGTCCCGTTCGCCGGGAATGACACTGGCAAGAATTTTCTCCAGCATCCACTTCATGTGAGGTCGATTGGTCAGCACTTTGTCCCGGGTGACGTAATCCATCACGATATCAAGCGTCTCGTCCTGATGCGTCGCCGCATAACGCCAGCCAGCCAGAGATGCCTCGCGAAACGCTTTCACCAGTTCCGGATTTTGCCGCAATCGTTCCTGCGTGGTATAGATTCCATCTTCGGGAAAACCAAATCCATCTTCTCGCAAAAAGAACAGTTTCATCTCTTCCATATCGAGTCCCGTCTGATACACCATATGCACCTCGTTATAGTACATGGCCGAACAAGCCTCGACGCCCCTTAGCAAAAACAAATTTACCGAGTAGTACTGCGGAAATATCCGCGGACTGGAGCCAATGGACTGAAACCAGGCCAAATAAGGCGCGCGAAAATCGCCGCCCCAGATGCTGACTTTGCGGCCGGACAACTCAATTGGCCAGTTTATATTGTCAGCTTTGCGCGTAATCAGCACCAGATTTGAGGTGTTGACAATCTGCGCCACCTGCGTCAACCTGACCGACTGTTCATTACGGGACAGAGCTGTACTGAGCCAAAGGGAGGCAAAATCGACTTCACCGCGAATCAAAGAATCAGCCGGGTCCAGCCCCGGGCCACCGGGAACGATGCTGACATCAAGACCCCGGTCTTTATAAAAACCCTTTTCCAGTGCGACATAATAACCGGCGAACTGCGCCTGGTGGCTCCATTGCAACATGATTCGCACCGGCTGCGCCGCTAAGATCCGCACCGGATCGATTACGCCAACGGCAATCAGTATGGCAATGGCAAAACCAATCGACAATTTTGCCGCCTTGAGACTACTTTTCGCCATAACGGACAGCCAGTGACAAAATATTTTGCGTCCCGCTACGGCTATAATGAACGTCGTCGAGCATCCGGCGGATTAAAAAAACACCGAGCCCGCCTACCTGACGATTTTCCAGCTCTGCCTTGATATCCGGCGTCTCCATCGCCATCGGGTCAAATGGCACGCCGGAATCAATCAGTTTAATTCGAAACATCTCGGCTTCACGGGAAATCTGAACGATGACTTCACCCGGTGGAATTTCATAGGCGTAGCTGCAAATATTGGCAGTCGCCTCTTCCACAGCCAATTCAAGGTGCATGATCCGTTTGGGGTGAACACCAAAGGATTCCGCTGTCGCCGAGACAAATTCCACCATCGCGGGAATGGCCTCCAGCTTTGCCACAAACGTTTGTTCAACGGTTTCCATCTGACTCACTCCTCCGCCATTGCTTGCGTCACATCGGGGAACACGCGCAGAATGTTGTCAAAACCGGATACGGTGACTACTTCCTCTACTAGTCCGGACAAGGAGCACAGTGACAGGCTGCCGTTTTGCGCCTTCAATTTTTTTGTGGCAGCCAAAATGCTGCGCAAGCCGGCGCTGCTGATGTATTCAAGCCCGCCCAGGTCCAGGATGAAGCGGCGCTGCCCTTGTTCAATCCATTGCATGCATTCTTGTTCAAACTGGCTCGAGTTGCTGATATCCAGACGGCCCTCCAACTTCACTACCCAATAACCCTTTTCTTCTTGTGTTTTTACATTCATGTTTGTCACTCTCCATTATTTATTCTACTGAACAATCAAACCGGTAAAATCTTTTTCAATCCGTCCACCAGTTTCTCCATCACCGGTAACGTTCCCAAGGTGACCCGGATGTGGTTGGGAAAGCGGAATCCGGTCATTGAGCGGACCATCAGCCCCTGAGTCATCAGTTTGCGGTAAGCCAACGTGTCGCTCATTGGCAGCCGAATCATCATATAGTTTGCCTCACCGGCCAGATGGAACAAGCCCAGTTTTTCCAGTTCGCCATCAAGGAACGCTCTAGCCTCGCGAACCATCGCCCGAGTCCTGGCGACATGCTCTTCAGCATCTTCCAGCGAACCGAGCGCCGCTTGCTGGGCAAATGTGTTCACGGAATAAACGACGCAAGTGCGACGGACCACCTCAATCAGTTTTTCCGCTCCCGCCATGAAACCGATTCGCAGCCCGGCCAGGGCAAACATCTTGGAAAACGTGCGAAACACAAGCAAATTCGGATATTCGTGTAACAACTTCATCCCATTGGGAAAATCGGCCGCCTCGACAAATTCGCAGTAGGCCTCATCGAGCACCACGATCTGCCTGCCATCGATCCGGTCGAGGAACTGGCGCAGTTTGTCCTCGCTCCAGTAACTGCCGGTCGGGTTGTTGGGACTGCAGAGAAAGATCACCTTGGTCCGCGCGTCAATCGCCGCCAACATTGCTGCCGCATCAAACCCGTAATCCTCGCCCAGCGGCGCCAGGCGGGCTTCATAGCCGGAGAACTCGGCCACCCACTCATACACCGCGAAGGTCTTGTCGGCAGTGATGATATTATCGCCTTCCTGGCAAAACGCCTTGATCACGAACGCAATCACTTCGTTCGCGCCATTGCCGACGATAAACGAATCCGGCGAAAGACCGAACCGCGCCGCCAGCTTCGTCCGCAAATGGAAAGCGTCCCCGCTCGGATAGACCGATGCCTGAAACAGATCCATCGCCGCCAAGGCTTCCAGCGCTTTTGGCGACGGCCCCAGCGCGTTTTCGTTATTATTCAGGCGATAAATCAATGGACACCCGAACATCTGTCGCAACACGTCGTCGGGTTTGCTGGGAATGTAAGGCTCGATGGTCTGAATATGGCGCGGAACCAGCGATTCCAGCGGTGGAAACGAACCGGGCACTGCCTACGCCTCCCCCCGCTGTGTCCAGACCAACACGTCACCCTTGCCGCCCCAGGGTAAAATGTACTGCGGCGCAAAGCCGCTATCCAGCAAGGCGGGACTCAGGATTGCCTGACCGGCCTCGCCGGCATCCAGCTGGAAAACGATCTCGCTAAACCCGGCCTGCCGCAAGGCCACGACGTGTTGTTTCAATACAGCGGTCGCATCGTCTCCCACCCAGAGCGCCGTCAGGACTACCTGGCCGGCGGCACGGTTCATCCGGGCCGAAAACGCCGATCGGGCCGAATGAGCTTCGCCCTGACTTTCCACCAGATGCAGCTGGCGCGGCAGATACAGCCGCTCGATTTCCGCCTGATAAAACCCGACGATGGCGGGATGAAGGTAGGCCACCGTGCCATTATCCTCTTCCAGTTGGCGATACAGGACCGAACCCTCTGGATTCAGCGACTCGAAAAATCCGCTCGGCATTCCGCTTGGCGGTTGTTGCACCACCAGGCAAAGCAATCCCTGACGGGCCAGTTTGGCCAGACAGGCTTCCACCGCCTGCGTCGCCAACCGGGGCTGGTCGCAGAAAACAAAAGGTCCATAAGCCTCAGCCATCTTGTTGTGGCAATGCCACAGCATACCGGCGCCGAGGTTGCCTTTGCCGTCGACCAGCAAGGCCGCGCCGTATTCGCCGAGCAAAACCATGTCGGCCAGTTTGCCGGGAAACTGAAACTGCGGCGGCGCCTTGACACCATATTTCGACCAAACCCGCGTCGCAAACTGCTTGAGCAGCTCCGCTTCCGGCGGGACAAGGCGGAAGCTCCCGCTGGCGGTGAAATCCGTTAGCACATCCTTGGCCGGCGGGTAAACCTTCTCTTTGATAAAATGCACACCCATTTCCGCGTCTTCGGCCGAAATCCGGAGCTGATCGACCGTCCGCGCCGCCAGCAACAACCCCATCTCGTCAAGCGACTTTTCATCGTCGGAGGAAACCGTCGCGGTGATATTGAATGCTTCCACCGGCAGACCGCCGCGCTGGAACCGGCAGACCACCTCGGCGTAATAGCCGGCGTAGCGGCAACTCAGCCGCAACCGGTGTCCCGCTCCGCTCCGGTTGGTCAGAAAAGAATACACTTCCTCTACCGCCAAAGCCAAGTGCATCGCCTCGCCCCGGCCCATGCCGAAAGCTTGCACCGCCTGCTCGACACAGCCGGTCGCCAGAGGCAAAAACTGGGCCTGAAACGGCATCTGCAGTTCTATCGTCTGTTTGTGTGGCATCGTTTATTCCTCCCCCATGCCGGTCGGTGTCGCCAGTAGCTTCAGCAGCAGGTTGCCGGCCAAACTGCGACGGTAGTCGGCGCTAGCCCTGACATCGTCAATCGGGCTGACCGCCTGCCTCACCATCGCCCCGGCTTGCCGCAAAGCTGCCTCCGACAATGGTTTGCCAAGCAAATGGGCTTCCACTTCCGGCGCCGTGACCACCGTCGGTCCAACACTGCCCCAAGCCAGCCGGATCGTTTGTAACGTGCCATCCGCCGCTGTCCGGTACACCGCCGCCAGACTGGTCACGGCAATCGCCAGCGCTTTGCGTTTACCGACCTTGTGATAAACGGAAACCGTGCCTTGCGGCAATCGCGGCAAGCGGATGCCGCTGACAAACTCACCGGGCTGCAGGCAGTTTTGTCCCGGCCCGCTGATAAAATCGGCTACCGGCAGGATACGGCATCCCGCCGGGCCGACAATGTCAACTTTGGCGCCCAAGACAATCAATGGCGGCAAACTGTCCGCCGCCGGCGAGGCCGAGCAGATATTGCCGACCAGTGTCGCCGCATGGCGGATCGGCGGTGAAGCCAGCTCGTTCAACGCCTGATATAGACCGCGATATTCCGTCTGAATCACGGCGTTGTCCAGCAGTTGCTGCTGCGTCACCGCCGCGCCGATGCAAAATTCGTCTTGCTGCCAGCCGGTCTGTTGCAGTTCGGACAGTTGCTCCAGGCAAAATACGGCCGGGATCTGTTGCCCAGATTGTCGCAGCTTAACCAGCAAATCAGTGCCGCCGGCCATGATCCGGCCCTGGGGGATCTCTGTCAGCTGCGTCTGCAATTCTTTAAGGGTCTGGGGAAACAAAACCTGCATCAGCGCTGCCCCCCTCTCAGGCTGGCAGCCGCTGCCATCACCGCGTCGATGATTTTCTGGTAACCGGTGCAGCGGCATAGATTGCCGCTCAGTTCATGGCGGACCTGTTCGCGGCTCGGTTGGGGAATCCGCCGCAGCAAGTCCAGCGTCGCCAGAATCATCCCCGGCGTGCAAAAACCGCATTGCACCGCGCCGTGTTCAATAAAAGCCTGCTGCACGACTGCCGCGTCGGCCTGCGCCGCCGCAGCTTCGATCGTCAGGACTGTGCGCCCTTGCAACTGAGCCGCCAGCATCAGGCACGACAATTGACTTTGTCCATCGACCAGAATCGTACAGGCGCCGCACTCACCAGAACCACAGCATTCTTTGGTTCCTACCAATTTGAGATCTTCGCGCAACAGATCGACGGCCCGTCTATCAGCCGCGACTTCCAGCGATACCTGTTGCCCGTTCAATGTAAAGGATAGATTCATCGCATGGCCTCCTGTCCGGTCTGCCGCAGCGCTGCCAGTACTTTTTCCGCATTTAGCGTGCCGCCGGCAATCCGCCGACCGGTCGCCGCAGCCAGTGCATTGGCGACAGCCGGCAATACGGCGTCAATGCCGATTTCGCCAACACCTTTCATGCCAAACGGTCCGGCCGGTTCATGCGAACTCACCGGTACTGTCAACATGTCAGGAACATCCAACGAGGTCGGCAAAATGTAGGTACTGAGGTCACCGGTCTTGATACGGCCCTGCTCGACGGTAAATTCTTCGAACAGTGCGTAACCCAGCCCCTGGGCCGCGCCTCCCTGCACCTGTTGTTCGTACAGCTGGGGATTGAGCACCCGCCCGGCGTCGATGCAGCTCAGCAACTCGCAGACTTCGGTTTCGCCGGTCAAAGTATCCACTTCCAGCGCCGCCATCTGCACGCCATAGGAAGCAAGCCGGTGGGGAAAACCGTGCATACGCAGATTCACGCCGCTGTCGAGCGGCTGGTCATTGACCGGCGCGGTATAGGAAGCGGTAGCCATTCGTTCTGTCGCATCCATCAGCGTCGCCACGAGCGGCAGCGGCAGACTGCGCCCGGAAGGAACATGCTGAAGCCGCCCCGGCAGTAGCGACATATCTTCCAGTTTCACGCTGTGCAGCAGCTGAAACGAAACCATCAGCGCCGCCCGGGCTTTGATCCGTTCGCCGAGCAACTCCGCCGCCCGGATCATCGCATTGCCGTAGGTAAAGGTCGTCCGGCTGGCCGAGGCCGAACCCGAAGGCAGCGTCCTGGCCGTGTCGGGGAACACCAGTTCCATCGACTCCAGAGGTTGGCCGAGGATATGCCCGGCAATCTGCGCATAGGTGCTGGCATTGCCCTGCCCCATATCCGATACGCCGACATAGACCCGTAGTCGTCCGTCAGCGAGAAGTTCCAGTTTAGCATTGCCGCAGTCGGCAATAGCCGGACCATAGCCGATACTTTGCGCTACGGCCGCGATGCCGATGCCGCGTCGTTTGAAATGCGGCGCCGCCGCCAGCCAGCTCTGACGCTGTTGCCAGAGCGGATGACGCGCCAGTGTATCGAGGCATTCGCAAATCCCCACCGTACCGGTCAGGTTGACGCCTGTCGGCGAGCTGTCGCCGCGCACGACGGCATTTTTTCGCCGCAGTTCGAGCGGATCAAAGCCGCCTACCTGGGCCAGTTCATCGATCGCCTGTTCCATAGCCGCTGTCACCTGGGGCACACCAAAACCGCGAAATGCCCCGGCGACCGGATTGTTTGTATAGACCGCTGCGCCATCAATCGCCACATGGGGAATCCGATACGGCCCGCCGGCATTTTCCATCGCCAACGCAAACACTTCCGAACCGAGTGACGCATACGCGCCGGTATCGAACAGCAAGCGGGCGGACAATGCCTGCAGTTCCCCCTCTGCATTGCAGCCGAGAGTATATTCCGCCTGTAGCGGGTGACGCTTGGTTCCGGCCAGGATGCTTTCTTCGCGTGAATACCATAGTTTTACGGGGCGACCGCCGCTGTGCATCGCCGCCAGCGCCAAAAATCCCTGCACAGTAATTCCGTCCTTGCCGCCAAAACCGCCGCCCAGACAGGGAGCAATCACATGGATTTTCGCCGGTGATACCCCAATGGCCTCAGCCAGCTCCAGTCGGTCGCGGAACGGTGTCTGGGTTGAAACGGTCATTGTCAGTGTTCCGTCGGTTTCCAGCTGCGCCACGCCGGCCTGGGTTTCCAGGAAAGCATGTTCCTGCCACGTCGTCGACACAGTCAGCGTAACCTGATACGCAGTTTGCGTCAGCGCCGCTGCCGCATCGCCGCGCCGGATTTCGCCGCCGATCAGCAGATTGCCGACTGGCCGCTGCGGATGTAAAACCGGCGAATCAGCCGCCTGCGCTAATGCAGGATCAAACAGAGCGGGCAACACCTCGTACTCGACCCGGACAGCCGCCAATGCCGCCGCCAGGGCTTCTTTACTCTCCGCCACCAACAGCGCCACCGCATCGCCATAATGACGCACCCGTTCGTCAGAGAGAATCGGCTGGTCTTTTTCAAAAATCCCCAGCCGGTTGCTGCCTTTGATATCTTTATAGGTCAGCGCCGCAACGACGCCGGGAATTGCCAGCGCCGCCGCCGTATCGATCGCCAGAATCCGCGCATGCGGGTGCTCCGGCCGTTTCACGCCTGCCCACAGCAGGTCTGCCGGATAAAGGTCTGCGGCAAACACCGCAGACCCCGTCACTTTATCCGTTGCGTCCAGTCGGGTCGCGCTACAGCCGATCTCACGGACAAAACCGGCCTCAGGCTGCTTATTTTTTGACATGCTGCTCGACAAATTCGACGGCGGTAGTCAGTGTTTTCAGCTTCATCACATCGGCGCCGCGCATCTCAAACTCAAACGCCTCTTCCATGTCGGCCAGAATCCAGCTGAATGCCAACGAGTCAATCCCCAGCGTGGCCAGTTCGCCAGTTAACGTGATTGCCTCTGGTTTGACCCCGGGTACCCGTTTGACGATGATCTCCCGGAGCTTTGCTTCAATCTGTTGTCGGTTCATCTGTCTGCAGCCTCCTTTATTATGCCATCCTAGACCCTTATTGCTCGGCCAGCTGTTGCACTGCCGATTCCCGCAGTTTGAACTTTTGTACCTTGCCGCTGGCGGTCAGCGGATACTCATCCACAAAGAAGAAGCATACAGGAACCTTGTGGATCGCAATCAGTTCACGGCAGTATTTTTTCAGTTCCAGACTGCTGACTGTTTCTCCTCTATTTAGCCGGATAAAACACACCGGCTCTTCGCCGTAATACTCGCAGGGAACACCGACAACCTGGGCGTCGGCGACCTGCGGGTGCGTCTGCAGAAAGGCTTCGATTTCCGCCGGGTAAATATTTACGCCGCCGCGAATAATCAGGTCCTTGATCCGCCCGGTAATCGTGACAAACCCTTCCTCATCCATGCCGGCCAGGTCGCCGCTATGCAGCCAACCTTCCGAGTCCAGCGCTTTGCGGGTTTGTTCCGGCATATTATAGTAACCGGTCATGATCGACGAACCGCGGATGCAAAGTTCGCCATGCGTGTTGGCCGGCAGGGTCTCGCCGGTTTTCGGGTCACTGATCTTCGCCTCGTACCCTGGCAACACCCGGCCTACGCTGCCTAGGCGCTGCTCCAGTCGATCGCCCGGTGCGATGAAGGTGGCGCCAAGCACTTCGGTGGAACCGTACAGAATACAGAACTCCTGCGCACCCATATCTTCGATGACAAACCGCACCAATTCGGGCGCACAAACCGCACCGGCCCCGTTGCCGCCCCGCAGTGACGACAAATCATACGGCTGACTTTTCAGTTCTTCCCTTGCCGCCACAAACATGGTCGGGGTGCCAGTCACCTGGCTGGCCCGCGACTGTTCCAGCACCTTCAGGAAGTTCGGCGCCACGAAACGTTCCAGCACCGCCACGGCGCCGCCAAAAACCAGCGCCGAAAAAATGACCAGGCAGCCGTAGGCATGAAAAAACGGCAATGGTACGCAGGTGATATCATCTGAATGCAGCCCCTGTCGCTCGGCCATCGCCAGCGGATTGCGCAGATAGGCGAAATGATTGACCATCGCGCCTTTTGGCGCACCAGTGGTGCCGGAGGTATACTGGAGCGTAAAAATGTCAGTCGGACGGACCATCGCCTGCCGCGCCGCCAGATCCGCCGTTGCTACCTGCGCCGCTCCGGCAATAAACTCCGGCCATGCCAGCATGTCGACCGGCGCCACTTCACCAAGCAAAACAACTTGCCGCAGTTTGGGCAACCGGCTGAGCACGGCCTGCAACGTCTCGATGTACTCGCCGGGCCGGGCCGCCCCATCAGCCATAAACAACAGGACTGTGTCCGACTGGCCCAGCGCATATTCCAGTTCAAAGGCCTTATAGTTGGTATTGATCATCACCAGCGGAACGCCGACGCAGGCAGCGCCGAATTCGACCGCCAGATATTCCGGCAGATTCGGGGCCCAGATGGCGGCATGTTCGCCGGGTTGCAGGTCAAGCGCCAGCAGTGCCGCCGCCACTTGCCCGGCCTGCGCATGCAGTTCGGCAAAGCTGATCGCAAGACCGCGCAGCGGATAGATGAGCGCCGGCTTGTCAGGGAACAGCAAGGCCCGTCGCTGCAAAAAATCGCCCAACGTCAGGTCTGTTACCGATAATCGGTCCAGTCGGACCATTTCTTTCAGCTGGCGGGCTCGTTTGGTCAATAGACAGATGTTGTCAAAATCTGGCTCGTCCAGTGTTTTTTGCATCAATAAACCGTCATCGTCAAACCAGCGCGGCAGCGCGCCGCCGAAGAAATAGCCCCGCTGGCGCAAAATCGCCACCGCTGCGCCGATCGCCGGTTCGGTCAAGCGCAGAAACACCTGCTTCACCACAGCACAAGCGGCTGAAGCCTCGCTTTCCAGCTGCGCCAGTCTGGCTTCAAAATCAGCGCCGATTGCCTGCACGGTGATCCGGCTCACTGCGGCGCCACCAAAAGTCGCAATCTCAGCCAGCGTATTGACGCCAGCCGGCAGTGGCGCCGACGCTGGCTCGAAGCGATGGCCCGCATCGATCGCCGCATAAATAAACTGCAGCTGTTCTTGATAAACCGGTGGCAGATAAATTGTCTGCGGTTTCGGGCCAAACGCACGGAATACCAATAGTGTGGAAACCCGGTTCCTGGAAGCAGGTCCGGGGCCAAGCGCCTGGGTGTAGGATTCGGCCGGCATCAGGTCGACTTCCAGCCCTGTCTCCACATAGCCGTTCTCCCGGGTCATCATTTGCGAAAACAGGTGGTTGCAGACGGCTTCGCCCCAAATCTGCTCCAAACCATGCCGGCCGGGGATTTCCGCCAGCGCATAGTTCATCAGGGCAAAAGCGACATCAGTCTGACGGTAGTCATGGCGGACCATCAGCTGCCCATGTTCGTACAACCGGGGATTCGGCGGTGAAGAACGATAAAAGGCCACATGGCCGACCAATTGGCCGTCGGCAGCCCGAGCCACGGCTCGCCAGCTCTCGCCACACGCATCCTGGCGGATGATTTCCGCCGGGTCATACACCGCTTTTACCGGGTAATTGTCACCGTATACCTCCCGGTATAGATCCACTATTCCGGAGGCATCAACAGCCTGAAACAGGTCCAGTTCCCAGGTCAGCTCCATAAACCAAACTCACCTTTTTCCCGCATCGTTTATCAGTTTCCTGGCTTCAATGCCGCTACCCGTTTACGGCAATCCTGCAGCAACCGTCGCAGCAAAAACAATGACAGAACCGCTGTACAGGCACTGGCAACCGGGTGGCTCCAGTAAACGCCTTCCTGACCCCAGTGCCCGGCAAACCAGTCGGCCAGCGGCACCCGCAGGCAAACCAGGTATACAATCATCTGTCCCACCATGTAGACCGGCCGCTTCATCCCCTGCGACATCCCGGCCACCGCTGACAACATCGGCATGAACAGGATCGATAGCGCAGATGCCTGCATAGCGATCCCGCCCAGCAGCTTTAATTCCGGGGTTGGCAGGAACAGGCTGATCGTTTGTTGCGGCAGATAATAAAACAACAAAGATGCCGGGATGATAATGGCCCATGATACTTTCAAAAAGAAATGCAGCCCCTGCCGCACCCGGTCATAGTCGAGCCGGCCCAGATTGAAGCCGACAAACGTCGCCAGTGCATTGCTGAGCCCCATGATCGGCAACATCACCATCATTTCGGTGCGCGACATCAGATTCCAGGCGCCGACCGCCACCGCGCCGAAGCGGACCAGAATCCCGTTCAGCAACATCAGCGCTATTGGGGTAATCAGGTAGGCTGCGGTTACAAACAACCCTTGCTTGAGGATTTGCCACCAGATCCGCAGGTTATCCGGCAGCGGCAGCCAACGGAGTTTTCCGCCAAGCATCGCCTTATGCCGGCAACCGATATAAATCGCTGAAATGCACTGGCAGGCACAAGTAGCGGCAGCAGCGCCAGTCAGCCCCCAGCCCAGAAAAAAGATGAAAACGGGAGCGAGTATGATATTAAGAATGTTGCCAAGCAGCATGGCCTTCATTGGGGTCACCGTATCGCCCCGCGCTGTAAACAAAGCCTCCACCGTCATCACATAACCCATGGGGAAAAAACTCGCCGCCAGCCAAAATATAAAGCCTGTCCCGTGAACTGCCGTGTCCGGGTCAGCGCCAATCGCCAGGTAGAATGCCTGCCCGACCGGCGCCAGCATCAATGGTGAAAACAGGGCCATGAACAGCAGCATCAAGGGAAACACTGCTTCCGCAATCTTTTGTGCAGCGGCTTCATCGCCGGCTCCGCGGGAAAAGCTCATCAAAATCACGCTGCCCATCGCCACTCCCTTTGCCAATGACAGCGCCAGATAGGTCAGTGGCAACGCCAGTGAAATCGCTGCCAGCGGAGTTTCGCCCAACCATGATACAAAGACGGTATCGGCATAGGAGTACAAGTTCTGGAAAAACAAAGACACCATCAGCGGTAGCGCCAACCGACCCAAAACATGCGAAACTTTTCCCTGTCCCATATCTACCGCTTGCGACAAAATCCAATCACTTCCTTATTAGGGTTATTTTCGCCAAACTCGCCGATTTACCTGCAAATTCAAGTTTTCTGGCAGGATTTTTGATACAAATCCAGTATTACTTCCGGTAAGAACAGAGATAGCTGTGGAGATGATTTGCTATGTCACGCCTGTACAGATACATCTTAATAACAGCCAGCTATTTGATGTTTCTCAGCCTGTTGTTGCCCGGCAGCGCCTCTGCCAGTCAGGTTTATGGACATCTATATTTTGCCGAAGCACTATTGCAAACCGAAGCCGGCAGTTATCTGGCCCGGCAAAACAATACCCGGGCTGCATTTCTACTGGGCTCTCTCTCGCCTGATTCGACTTGGATCGGGCATATGCTCACCCAGCCGGAGGTTCGAGCTCGCTTGATGCAAAGGTATGAAGTGGAATTTCCCAGCTTTCTGCCGGAGCATGCTACTTATATTGATGACATCCACCAGAAATTGCCCCGCCAATTCACCCTGCAACTGATCCAGGCGGCGTTGACCGAAGAAGAACAAGCCTTTGCGATCGGCTGGTTATCGCATTATGCAGTCGACTCGTTCATGCATGACCTGATTAACCGTCATGGCGGCTTTGTCAGCAATCCAGACTTGTTTGATTCAGCGGAGATGAAACAGCACGATTACCTGGAAGCATTAGAAATGAAACACGTCTTGCAACTTAACGGATTCCGTTTGCGCGACGGCGCTGATGCAGCGGGTCAGTCAAAATTGCCGCTGCAGATGTTGCATGGGGTGTTTGCCGCTATGTATTCCGACAATCCCTATTATGCGGAGCATCGCTCAGACTTTAACCGGGTCATGACTCTCTCCTCTCACTTGATGCTTGATTCAACCCGTTGGTATGGGTATCAGTCCCAACATACTCCGGCGCAAATCAAACGAATGAAAAAATTGATTCGCCGATTTCGCCCGCATCAGGGAAAGCTTTTGGAAGTTTTGCCTGATTTACCACCACTGAAACAATACGAAACAGAAAAATCTACCGGTCAATTTTTGCCGGATTGGCAGCTACGGTCCCGCCAGTTGATCGAAAGCTCGCATTTGCTCATAGTAAACGCTACGGCCTATTATTGGTGGCGAAACCGCACCAATCCTGTAGCCAGTGAAATCGCCGCCGAAACTCTCAACCGGCTTCAGACCGAGCTGACACGCATGAATCCGGCCGATAACCTGATGCAGCCGCGCCAGCACTATTAAAGCCAGTATAACGCACCAATTGAAAGGACAGAAAAAGGCGGGACCGGCAATGCCGGTCCCGCCTTTTCGCACTTAATTATTTGTCGAACAGCTTGCTCAGGGCAAACTTGTTCACCTGACGATTGAGTTTGGCGATCGAGGTTGTCAGCGGAATGCTCTTCGGGCAAACCTCGGCACAGTTCTGCGCGTTACCGCAGCCGGCAATGCCTCCCGGCCCCATCAACGACTCCAGACGGCCATCCTTCTGCATCGCTCCGGTCGGATGCGTGTTCATCAGGTGAACCTGCGCCACCGGCGCCGGGCCGATAAACTCCGACTTGTCATTAAAGTTGGGGCAGGCTTCCATGCAGCACCCGCAGGTCATGCAGCGCGACAGCGGATAGACCTCCTCTTGCTGCACTCGCGACATACGCGGTCCCGGTCCCAGGTCAGCCGTCGTGTCGACCGCCACCCAGGCCTGGACTTTTTTCAGGTTGTCAAACATCTTCTGACGGTCGACAATCAAATCCCTGACTACCGGAAATTTGCTGAGCGGCGCTAACGTAATCGGCTGCTCAATTTTATCTACCAGGCAGGAGCAGGACTGGCGTGGTTTTCCGTTGATCACCATGGCGCAGGCGCCGCAGACTTCCTCCAGGCAGTTGCAGTCCCAAGCCACCGGTTTGGTGGTTTTCCCTTCTTTGGTGACCGGGTTTTTCTGTACTTCCATCAACGCGGATACCACGTTCATGCCCAGCGACCAAGGAACAATAAACTCTTCAGTATAGGGGGCAGAGTCCGGCGCATCCTGCCGCTCAACAATCAGATGAACGGTTTTTTGCTGTTCGCTCATCTTATTTCGCCTCCTTTGCAGCCTGGCCGGCAGCGGGCTTTTTGGTGTTGTCGACGTCATAGCGGCGGGCCCTGGGCTGAATCAGCGAAGTATCGATTTCATCATAGCTGAAAGAAGGCCCGTCCGGCGTCCAGGCAGCCTTTGTCGTCTTCAACCAGTTTTCATCATCCCGTTCGGGGAAGTCCGGCTTGAAGTGACCGCCGCGGCTTTCGTTGCGACGCAACGCACCCTGTGTGATGACCCTGGAAAGCTCCAGCATGTTCCAAAGCTGTCTGGTGAACATCACTTCCTGATTGGCGTGTTTGGATGAGTCGCTGATACCGATGTGTTTCCAGCGTTCCTGCAGTTCCGAAAGTTTTTCATCCGTTTCCTGCAGTTTGTTGTTGTAGCGCTGAATCGTGACATTTTCGGTCATCCAGTCGCCCATTTCACGATGAAGCTTGAACGGATTCTCTTTGCCGTCCATCCGCAACATGTTCTCATACACGACTTCTTCACGTTCTTTGGCCGACTGCACCGCACTGGATTCGATCGCTTTGCGGGCGCCGCGCTCCTTGGCGAAATTGACGGCGGACGGACCGACGACCATGCCGCTGTATGTGGCAGACAACAGTGAGTTGCCGCCGAGCCGGTTGGCGCCATGATACATGTAGTCGCATTCGCCGGCCGCAAACAGGCCGGGGATATTGGTCATATGCCCGTAGTCGGTCCACAGGCCGCCCATCGAATAGTGCATGGACGGGAAAATCTTCATCGGCACTTTGCGGGGGTCTTCGCCGACGAAATTTTCGTAGATCTCGATGATTGCGCCCAGTTTACGGTCAATCTCTTTCGGGTCTAGATGCGTCAGGTCCAGATTGACCAGGTTTTGGCCGTTCAAGCCCAGACCCATTTCGGTACAGACCTTGAATATCGCCCGGGCAGCGATGTCGCGCGGCACCAGGTTGCCATAGGCAGGATACCACTCTTCAAGAAAATACCAGGGTTTGCCGTCTTTGTAAGTCCAGATGCGGCCGCCTTCGCCGCGCGCTGACTCGGACATCAGGCGTCTTTTGTCTTCGCCCGGCAACGCGGTTGGGTGAATCTGGATGAACTCGCCGTTGCCGAAAATGGACCCCTGCTGATACGCGATAGACGCAGCTGATCCGGTGGAGATGGTCCCGTTGGTGCTGCGGCCGAATACCATGCCGAGCCCGCCGGTTGCCAAAATGACCGCATCGGCGGTAAACGCTTCCATTCTCATGTCGTACATATTCTGGGCCACAATGCCACGGCACTCGCCATTATCGTCGAGGATCAGCCGGACAAATTCCCACTGTTCGTATTTTTTGACCAGTTTCTGTTCTTCGTAGCGCCGCACTTGCTCATCCAGTACATACAGCAGCTGTTGACCGGTACTGGCGCCGGAAAATGCGGTGCGGGTGTGTTTTGTGCCGCCGAAAGGCCGCAGGTCGAGCAGTCCTTCCGGGGTACGGGTAAACATCATCCCCATGCGGTCAAGCAGGTGAATCAGGCCGGGCGCCGCGTCGCACATTTCTTTTACCGGCGGTTGGTTGGCCAGGAAATCGCCGCCAAGCACGGTGTCTTCGAAATGTTGCCGGGTCGAGTCATTCTGTCCCTTCGTGTTCAGAGCGCCATTGATGCCGCCCTGGGCGCAGGCCGTGTGAGAACGTTTCACCGGCACCATCGAAAACAGTTCTACATTCTGTTTCAGTTCCGCGATGCGAACTGTGGCCATCAGACCAGCCGCACCACCACCGACTATAATAAACTTCATTTCCTCACCGCCCCCTATACCCGGAAATATGTGAGCGCTACGAGTCCGCCTGCATTAAGCAGAACAAACATGGCCCACGCAACATATTGACTGAACTGTTGGGCCCGCGGCCCGGCGGTGATCCCCCAGGTAATCAGGAAGGTCCACAATCCGTTGGTCAGATGAAAGATCGCACAGGCCAAGCCGAGCGCATGCAAACCAAGTACGACCGGATCAGCAAAAATCTTGGCCACCTGTGAGAAGGTCACCACCTGTCCAAGCCCGGCGCCGCCGAAGCGGAACAGCCAGACATGCCAGGCGACAAAAGCAATCGTAATATAGGCGGTAATCCGTTGCAGATAAAAATTCCAGTTGCGGGTATAAGAGTACTTCAGAACATTATTCTTTGATTCAAATGCGATGACAATCCCGTACAGGCCATGAAACAAAAGCGGTACGGCGATAAACAGGATCTCCAGTGCATATAGCATCGGCAAACTTTGTAAAAAGGCAGTGGCGGCATCAAAGGCCTTAGGACCGACAATTGCCCGGCTGATCGTGAAGACATGTTCCAATAGGAAAAAGGTCAGTGGCACTACTCCCATCAAGGAGTGTATCCGTTTCAGATAGAACTCATTGGTATTCAACGCTTCATCCCCTCCTTGCTTTTGAATCGACTATTCCTGAACATATGGCGCCTGACCTACTTGGTAGAAGTCCTTGCCTTCGGCATCCATCACGACAATCATCGGAAAGTCTTCCACTGTCATGCTTGCCACCGCTTCCGGTCCCAACTCACCGTAGGCCAGCACTTTATACTCTTTGACCCGTTTGGCAATCAGGGCGCCAGCGCCACCGACTGCGGCAAAGTAGACAACCCCATGTTTTTTCATTGCGTCGATGACTGCCTGGCTGCGGTTTCCTTTACCGATCATGCCGCGAAGTCCCTGTTCAATCAGGCGCGGTGTGTAGCTGTCCATCCGGCCGGAAGTCGTCGGGCCGGCGGAGCCGATCGGTTCGCCTGGTTTAGCCGGCGATGGTCCCACATAATAAACGACTTGGTCTTTCAGGTCGACTGGCAGCGGTTGCCCAGCGTCCAGTGCTTCCACCATCAGTTTGTGCGCCGCATCACGGGCGGCGATGATTGTGCCGGAAATCAATACGCTATCGCCGGCTTTCAGCGAGCGGGCGACGGATTCATCAAATGGCGCGGTTATGCGAATCGGTTGTTTTGCCATCTCTGCCAACCCTCCTACAACTCTACTTCGGCGTGCCGGGCTGCATGACAATTGATATTGACTGCAACCGGCAAGCTGGCGATATGCGTGGGATACCATTCAATATTGACTTTGAGCGCTGTTGTACGACCGCCGAGTCCTTGCGGCCCGATGCCGGTTTTGTTGATCAGGGTCAGCAGTTCTTCTTCGAGCGCCGCATAACGCGGGTCAGCATTGTGGCTCTCGATATCGCGGGCTGCGGCGCGCTTGGAACAAATCGCCGCCATTTCCATCGTCCCGCCAAGTCCGACGCCGACCACCATCGGCGGACAGGAATTCGAACCGGCTGCTTTGACTACGTCGACCACGAATTTTTTCACACCGGCAACACCGTCTGCCGGCACCATCATTTTCAGGGCGCTCTTGTTTTCCGACCCGGCGCCTTTAGGCGCCAGTTTGATTTTCACTTTGTCGCCGGACACGATCCGGGTGTGAATGATGGCCGGGGTATTGTTTTTGGTATTGGTCCGGTCAAACAGCGGTTCTGCCACTGCTGATTTACGCAGATAGTATTCCACATAACCCTTGGCCACTCCTGCATGAATCGCCTCTTCCATGTCGCCACCGACTAAATGCACATCTTGCCCTACATCGACAAACACGATGGCCAGTCCCGTGTCCTGGCAAATCGGCCTATCTTCGTTGCGGGCGATGTCCGCATTCTCCAGCAGCTGCCCCAGAATTTCCTGGCCGCTGGGGGACGGTTCAGCGATCCGAGCTTTTTGAAAAGCTTCATAAACATCCTTGGGTAAGTAACAGTTAGCCTGTTTGGCCAGTTGGGCAACAGCCTCCGTGATAGCAGAAACCTGCAGTTCTCGCATATTCTTCGCTTCTTTCCTGATTATTTGAACTGACTATACCTTTGCCAAGATATAGCCAGTTTTCACTGTACAGGCTTATCTTTCTACAAGTACTGGCACAACTCGCGGTTTACCAGAGTCCGACGATTTTCCACCAAAATGCGCCGAAACCGATGAAAATAACCATATTGACCAGCGAAACGATAAAACCGAGTTTCCACCAGGTGCCTTGCGGCGTGTAGCCTGCGCCATAATAAATCGGCGCCGGGCCAGTGGAATAGTGAGTCAGACCGCCGAACAAGGCGGAAATAACGCCCAGACTCATAGCTGCCAGGAAAGGAGGCGCGCCAGTACCGACCGCCACTGCCAAAAATGCGGCGTACATGGCAGTAACATGCGCCGATAGGCTGGCAAAGGCATAGTGTGAGTACATGTAAACAAGCAACAGGATGCCGAGCGCCACCATCCAGGATATGCCCGCCAGCGAACCGGCCACCAGTTTGGCAAACCAGGCGATCAGGCCTACCTTGTTCAGTGCTCCGGCCATACTGATCAGACCGCCCATCCAGATGAGGGTATCCCAGGCGCCTTTTTCTTCCAGAACATCTTTCCATTCAATGGCCTGTCCGAGCAGCATCAGGCCGACGCAAACCACAGCAACAACTGTGGCATTCAACTTGGTGTAACCCGAGGTAGCCCAGAGAACCAGCGCCAGTACGAATACAAACGCCACAACCTTCTCGCCAAAAGACATCGGGCCCATTTTAGCGAGTTCTGCGGAGGCAATTTCTTTGGCCTCCGGCGTTTTGTCGATTTCCGGCGGATACAGTTTATACATGAGATAAGGAACCACTGCAATCGCGATTAGGCCGGGAACAACCGCTGCCAAAGCCCAGGTTCCCCAGTTGAGGTCGACTTTGGCGGTCTGCATCGCCATCGCCGCCACCAAAGTATTCGGTGCGACGGAGGTTAAAAACATAGCCGAGGTAATCGTATTGCCCTGAAATGCAGTTGCCATCAGATAGGCGCCGATTTTACGCGAGCTCGGACCTGGTTCCGAACCGAAGGCAGTTGCGAGACTCCGAACGATCGGATACATGATACCGCCGCCGCGTGCGGTGTTGGAAGGCGTGGCCGGAGCAATGATCAAATCGCTGAGCACCATGGCATAGCCGAGTTTCAGCGAACTGTCGCCAATCGCTCCCATGATTTTATAGGCGATCCGTTTACCCAATCCGGTCTTGATAAAGCCCTTGGCAAACAGAAATGCCGAAACAATCAGCCACATGGTGACATCGCCGAAACCGACCAAAATCTCAGCCGGCGACATAACGTTGAGCAAGGCTGCAGCGCCAAGCGCGATAAAGGCGACGGCGCCAATCGGCAGTGGCTGCAGAATGAAGCCAAGAATCGTGGCGGTAAACACGGCGAATAAATGCCATGCCTGCGGTTTAAGGCCGGCCGGAGTGGGGATAAACCAGATGATAAGTCCGACAACCACTGCGATGAGTCCATTTCTCAGGTTCGCGTTCATGAATTCTCCCCCTTTATTTTTTTCTTGGTTATTTATATATGCAGTATCACTATCCATAAATATTTTTCATCGGCTATTAGCTTGACAAAACTACAACGGAGCTTTTTTTGTTCTTTTGCGTCCTTTTTCAGCCTTAATACAGTCCTTTTATTTACTATAACATTCTGTCTCTTTAAATATCCAATAGATGGCGAGAATGATATAATAAATAATTGTAATGATCTTTGCACGAAGTGAGGGATGCGACTTGGAAATCCGGCAGCTGGAGTACTTTGTTTCTGTCGTTGAAACAAACAGTTTTACCAAAGCAGCGGAAAAACAATATGTCAGTCAACCCTGCATCACGCATTCGATTCACAAACTGGAAGAAGAACTGGGAATCGAGTTGTTTGACCGCAGTCAAAAAAAATCGCCGCTCACTGATGAAGGCAAACGGTTTTATCTGCGCGCCTGCAAGCTGCTGAACGAACTGCGGGACACGATGACGGAAATGAATGAACTGCGCAACCTGGCCAGAGGCACGATCAATCTGGCCATCCCGCCGATGATCGGCAGTTGCCTGTTTCCTTATTTATTCACTAGTTTTCAGACCAAATATCCCCATTTAACGTTAAATGTCTGTGAAGAAGGTTCGTTTTCCGCCCACCGGATGATTGAACAGGAAGAGCTGGATCTGGGAATCATTATTCTGCCCGAACCGAATTTAGAGACTCTCCAATCTGTTCAACTTACCCAGCAGGAAATCCTGCTTGTCGTCGCGCCGACGCATCCGTTGGCCCAGCGCGAATCTGTGTCTTTTGCCGATTTGCGGCAGGAAAAATTCATCCTGTTCAAAAGCAACTTCTTTCAGCGACATGCCATTTTGAACCGCTGCCAGCAAGAAAACATCGAACCCAATATCGTGTTCAATTCCAGCCAGGTTGAGACAGTCAAATCACTGGTATCCCATGGCATCGGCATCTCTTTTTTGATGCAGATGGCGGTACAGGGGTTGCCGGGCATTGTGGGAGTTCCGCTCAACCCGCCGATCCATGTCAAAATCGGCTTAGCCTGGAAAAAAGGCCGACAACTTTCCCCGTCGGCCCGCGCCTTCATCAATCTGGTCACCTCTGAAACCGAAAAAGCTCTGGCGATTCCAAAAATTTGCTAGCCTTCCATCTGCTTTTTAATCAGCGGCTTGATTCCGCCACTGGCCAAAATATTCATCACATAGTCGGAAAGCGGTTGAGCCTGCAGTTTTTGGCCGGAAGTTTTATTGACTACAGTGCCGCTAGCCATGTCAAATTCTAAAACGTCTCCCCGGTTCACGATTTTGCTGATCCCGGGACAGACAATTAACGGCACCCCCAAATTGATTGCATTACGATAAAAAATACGGCCAAAAGAATCGGCGAGAATCGCCCCTACGCCAGCGGCCTTCAGTGTTACCGCTGCATGCTCACGGCTCGAACCGCAGCCAAAATTGGTCGCAGCAACAATCAGGTCGCCCGGCTGCACTTCTTTGACAAAGTTGGGGTCGGCGCCTTCCAGCGCATGTTTGCCAACCTGGTCAGGATCGGTCAGATCGAGAAAACGTCCGGGATAAATCTGGTCAGTATCAATATTCGGTCCATAAACAAACGCTTTGCCAGTTAATATCTTTTGCACGCTCATCACCCCTATTTCAAGTATTCGGTCGGATCAACGATTTTTCCGGCTAGCGCCGCTGCAGCAACCGATGCCGGTGAGCCCAGATAAATTTC
This sequence comes from uncultured Veillonellaceae bacterium, assembly GCA_964521625.1. Classification (GTDB taxonomy): domain Bacteria; phylum Bacillota; class Negativicutes; order UBA1444; family UBA1444; genus UBA1444. The sequence goes on from CAZFSM010000021.1 coordinate 51,402, forward strand.
GGCTTTGGCCGATCCCATCCGACCGGGGAAGTTCCGACTGGATGCGGTAATACAGGTTTCACCCGATCCCAGCATCCCTTCGTGGGTTCCCAGACAAGCTGCGCAGCCGGGGGTAACAAAGGTTGCGCCCGCCTCAATCAATGTTTTCATCGTCCCATTGGCCATGGCTTCAAGCAATACTGCCTTGGACGCAGGCACTACTATAAATCGAGTACGCGGGTTGATTTTTTTCCCTTGCAGGATACCGGCGGCAATCGCCAGGTCGTCAGCCCGTCCACCTGTACAGGTGCCAAGAAATGCCTGATTGATCGGCGTTCCCACATATTTTGCAATCGGCGCCACATTATCCACGCTGTGCGGCGCCGCAATCTGCGGGGGCATCCCGGTCACGTCAAACGTGTGTTCCGCTGCATATTGGTATCCTGGATCGGTTGTGAAAATCTCATATTCGTGCTGAACTTTGTCGCGCAAAAATTCCAGCGTGATTTCATCCGGCTGGATATAGGCGGTTTTGGCGCCCAGTTCGGTCGTCATATTGCATAGCGCCATGCGTTCGGAAATACTGAGTTGTTTGAGTACGGGCCCGGTGAATTCGACGCCGCGATACACACCGTAATCTGCGCCCAAAGCGCCAATCACTTTTAGAATGACATCCTTGGCAAACACGCCGTGCGGCAGCGTGCCGTCCAAATGAATCCGGATAATTTCCGGGATGCGGAACCACAACTGCCCGGTCGCCATGATGATCGCCAGGTCGGTGGCGCCAACGCCGGTGCCGAATGCGCCAAAGGCGCCGTGTATCGTGGTGTGCGAATCGGTGATGACCAGCACCTGGCCCGGATAGACCAGTCCTTTGTCAGCCATGACCTGATGGCAAACGCCCTGATCGACATCCATCAACAAATCGATACCCTGTTCCCAGCAAAACTCGCGGAACTGCTTTTGATTGTCGGCCTGCATGATCGTCGATGCCGGCGCGTAATGGTCGAGAAAAACCACGATTTTATTCGGGTCGTGAACTTTTTTGCCGCCCATTTCAAAAAAGGAACGCAGCGTTTGCAGGTACAAGTCATTGATCCCGGCCATATCTACTTTACAATTGACAATTTCACCAGTGGTGACTGTCGGTTTGCCCGCCGCCCGGGCCAGGATTTTTTCGATCGCATGCATTGTGTGATAACCCCCTAAAATAATATTCGACTCATTGATTCAACCGAACCCTGCCTACTTCTTGTCGGCCAATTCGATCAGGTTTCTGCCAATCTCGCGCAAATCTTCAAGCATTCGGGCGATTTCCTGTGTTGCCTTTGCCTGTTCCTGCGTAATGGCATGACTTTGCTTCACATTTTCCAATACCTGTTCAACCGAGTCGCGAAAAGTTTTTAACTGCTCACCGATATTTTTGGCCGACCGGTTGCTTTCATCGGCGAGTTTACGGATTTCTTCCGCCACTACGGAAAACCCGCGGCCTACTTCGCCGGCCCGGGCCGCTTCGATCGCGGCATTAAGTCCCAGCAGATTGCTCTGCTGCGCAACCCGACGGATGATGTCCAAAATCTCAGCGGTTCCGGCAACTTCCTTTACGCTTGTTCTGGCAATCGAGGCTGCGATTCCGCTCGTATCGGTCAATTGTTGCGAAGAGGCGCTGAGTTCTTCTGTCGCAGCCACCGCCTGCTCCAGCGCCAGATAAAGATTGTTGGTCAGTTGCTTGACTTCATCGGCTCGGTTTTGCTTGGTCGTTTGTTCTTTGGACCGGATTCGCGCTGCCTGCACCGCATCGCCGATTGCTTTGCTGAGGGCCAGTTTCCCCGAGTCCAGCGATTCTGTCAGCAGGCCAAGTTTTGCCGCCTGTTCCCCGCCGGTTTTGTCGCCAACAATCCCTTCCACGCCATCCTGCATCAGCTGTGCGAGGATTCCCGCAATCTTGGTGTTATCAGTCCAGGGACGCAACCAGATTTCAATCTCCCCGAGTTGAAGAGCCTGGGTGACATTGCCGATAATCGCAGCATTGGCGACCACGGCGATTTTTTTGTGTCCCTGCTGTACCAGCTTATGCGCCGATTGAAGCACATCTTCAATCGAGGCAGTCACTTCAACCACCAAACGGTCGGTGTTTCTTCTGACTACTTCCGCAGTACCGCCTCGGCTGACAACCACCGCCGCCTGCGGATATTTACCCGTAATTTCCAGCGCGGTCTGCATACTGCCGACTTCAATCGGGAATGTGATCCCCATTTCCGCCGCAACTTTGCCTGCTGCTCCCGCCATCCTGTCTGATAATGCTATGAACAGTATAGGCTCGATGATTTACCCACCACCTTATGAGATTCTAGTTCTGGCCCGTAGGAGAAGTTGTTGTCGCAATTATTTCGTCGGTGTGGCATTGAGCGGTACGGTGATCGAGCCCATGGGCATCAAGGTGATTGTCGGTTTAGGGCCGAGTTTTGCATACGCCAGTTGCAGCGCCGCTTCGATATCTTTGGCCGGCGTGAACAGCAGCATTTTGGCAAAACCGGGCTCCATGCCGGACACCAGGATAAATTCGGCCTTTTTCATCAATCGGGTGACCGCATACGCTTTGTGAGAGCCAATTTCGAACTTGGCCCGCAGCGCTTTCTCCACCAGCTCCGGTGAGGGATTATCCTTCATCATTTTTTCATACTGTGCTGAACCGGAACCTTCCTCACACTCGCCAAGAATAATGACGACGCCGCCTTCGCGCACTGCGCACCAGGCATTGTCCATCGTTTTTTGCAACTGATACACGTTGATATCTTTGGGATAACCGCCGCAGGTGGCAATCACGAGATCCGCCTCCTGCTTCACGGCCGCGCCGTATACCTTGTCAACCATCTTGCAGGCTTCTTTGTGCGCCTCGATATAATCACCGGCAAATACCTCGAGGAAACGTTTTTCTTCATCCAGCACCACATTGATCAGGAAAGATGGCCGGCACATTTCCGTACATTCGACTTGGTCATGATACACCGGGTTGCCTTCGAGACGACCGATAACGGCATTAGGATCAAACATCATGCTGTGATTGTGCCGGATGGTTTCATAAGCGGCCGCGCCAGGCATCAGTGCCTTGCGGCCACCGCCGTAACCGGAAAAGAAATGGTGAACAATGCCGCCGGTACAGATGATATGGTCCACTTCAGTCACCAGTTTGCTGAAACCGACCTTGGTACCGCGGGATGTGGTGCCGAAATACTGCATCTGGCTTTCGTCACGGCAGTCGGGGTTGTACATTTTTACCCGTTTGGCGACCGCCTCGCCGACCGCTTCCACCATTTCCGCTTCGGTCATGGCCCGGTGGGTCCCCAGTGCAAATACAATCCGCATGTCGGAATCCGGCACGCCAACTGCATTCAGTTCATCAAGCAAAATCGGCATAAAAATATAACTGCGGGCGATGCGTGTCGGGTCATTGACAATGAACGCCACAGTCTGGCCGGGTTTTACGATCTCCCGCAGCGGTGGCGTCCCCATCGGATTGCGAATGGCCGCCAGCACCGCAGCGGCCGGATCGGGCAACGCCGGAAACTCATTAATCACCAGCTCATCCAATACCAGCGCCGGATCCAGGGAAAACTTGACAGAGTCTTTTCCATACTTGAAACTGTACTCTTTCACGCGATTTCCTCCTTTTGCTTCGTTAGTCGCCCTTACTGGATAGATTCTTATGCATAAATGATGCCAATTGCAAAAACCGTCAATTAGCGCCATTATTCTAAATATTAACGTTGCATTGAAACGAAAATTGCGTTATATTTGTCGCATAACGTTTCATTTTGTTTCAAGGAGGTTCGCCATGATCACGTTTCTCGCGCCGGATGAAAAAATTCTTGCTACCGCCCGAGCGGCCTTAGCCCAATCCCATTCCGATATTCGCATCGAACAGGGGCTGCTGAGCGCCGGTGTCGAAAAGGCCCGGGAACTCATTAACGACGGAACGGAAATCATTATTAGCCGCGGCGGCACCGCCAAGGCGATCAAAGAAACTTTTCCCGACATCATCGTAGTCGAACTACCAATCACCGGGTTTGACATCTTGCGCACCGTACATCAGGCCCGCCACCTGGGACGCCGGGTCGGCGTTGTCGCCTTTGCGTCAATGATCCTCGGCATCGACTGCCTGCCGCCGATTCTCGACGTGGAACTGCGTCAATATCTGATTGAAAACGAATTTGAAGCCGAAGCAAAAGTTCTGCAGGCCTTCCGCGATGGCGCCGAAGTCATTGTCGGCGGCGTCATTACCGGGCATGAAGCCCGCAAGCACAACTTGCCGCATGTGCTGATCCAGAGCGGCGCCGAAGGCATCCTGCAGTCGGTGCTGGAAGCCAAACGGATTTATGCGGCCCGGCTGGCCGAAAAATTAAAGGCCACTTTGTTTCGCACGGTGCTTGACTACTCATACGAAGGAGTGGTATCGATCAACCATGAACAGCAGATCGTCATCTGCAATCCGGCCGCCAGCAACATCAGCGGCATTTTGCAAACCGAAGCGCTCGGCAAACCCGTCAGCCAGGCCCTTCCCCGTCTGGCGCTGGAACGGCTGCTGCTGACCGGCCGGGAAGAACTGGGTCAGATCATAGAGTTGCCCAGCAGCCAGATTCTCTGCAACAAAATCCCGATTCTGGTCAACGGCAAAATTGCCGGTGCGGTAGCCACATTTCAGGAAACAGGCAAAATTCAGCAATGGGAAGCTGCGATTCGCAAAAAAATCTATGCCGGCGGCCATATCGCCTCGTTCACCTTTGCCGACATCATCGGCTCCAGTCCTTCGATTCGCGATGCGATCAGCATGGCCCGCGAATTTGCCGTCACCGACTCGTCCGTACTGATTACCGGCGAAACCGGCGTCGGCAAGGAGGTCTTCGCCCAGAGCATTCACAACGCCAGCCCGCGCGCACAAAAACCATTTGTCGCAATCAATTGCGCCGCCTTGCCGGCCCAGATTCTTGAAAGCGAGTTGTTCGGCTACATGGGCGGCGCTTTTACCGGCGCCAGCCCCAAGGGCAAAGCCGGCCTGCTGGAAATCGCCCACGGCGGCACGCTGTTTTTGGATGAAATCGCCGAAATGGATTTCAGCATCCAGAGCAAATTATTGCGGGTGATTCAGGAAAAGCGGGTTATGCGTCTCGGCAGTGACCGCGTGGTGCCGGTGGATGTCCGGATCATAGCCGCCACCAATAAAAACCTCAAAACCAGGATTGCCCAGCAGCAGTTTCGCGCCGACCTGTACTACCGGTTGAATGTGCTGCGGCTCCGCTTGCCGTCCCTGCGGGAACGCAAGTCGGATATCCGTCTGTTTGCCCAGTATCTGCTGCAACGGTATGAAAAAAAAGCCCCCCGCAAACTGCACTGGGACTCTGACGCGCTGGAACGGCTCGTCCAGCATGAATGGCCCGGCAATGTGAGGGAGCTGCAAAATATTGTGGAACGAATTGTCGCGCTGTGCAAGCAGGAAACTATCCCAGCCGAACTGATCAGTCGCGTCATGCGCGATGACGATGATCTGCCGGAAACTCCTGCCGAAACCATTGCCGGATCACCGGCGAATGGACGGGAAACGATTCAACAGGCACTGGCGCAAACTCGGGGCAAGTTGGCAGCAACCGCTGAACTGCTTGGTATCAGCCGCTCAACCCTGTGGCGAAAAATGAAAATCCTGGGCCTTAGTCCTCATTCACGCTGACCAGGCGCGGCACGGTCAAACTGCCCATCGGCATCAGCGTAATCGACGGCGCAGGACCCAGTTTGGCGTAAGCCAGCGCGAGCGCCTCCGTCATGTCTTTTGCCGGCGTAAACAACAGCAGCCGGACAAAGTCGGCCTCCATGCTGGAAACCATAATAAACTCGGCCTTTTTCATCAAGCGGGTCACGGCATAGGCCTTATGGGCGCCGATCTGAAAGTTTTGCCGCAACGTGGCCTCCACCTTTTCCGGCGTCCGGCATTCCTGCATCATTTTCTCGTATTGCGCCGAACCCGATCCCTCCTCGCATTCGCCGAGGATTATCACGACGCCGCCATCACGGACAGCGCACCAGGCGTTGTCCATTGTTTTTTGCAATTGATATATATTGATATCTTTGGGATAGCCACCGCAGGAAGCAATGACCAGGTCTGCTTCCTGCCGGATTGGCACGCCGTAGACTTCGTCAACAAAAGCGCAGGCTTCGCGATGGGCGTTGATGTAGTGCCCGGCAAACACTTTCAAAAATTGTTTTTCCTCATTCAGCACAACATTAAGCAGGAAAGATGGCCGGCACATTTCGGCGCCCTCAATCTGGTCGTGATAAATCGGATTTCCTTCCAATCGCCCAATCACTGCATTCGGATCAAACATCATGCTGTGATTTTTCCGGATGGTCTCATATGCTGCCACACCAGGGAACAGCGCTTTGCGGCCGCCGCCGAATCCGGCAAAAAAATGATGGACGACGCTGCCGGTCAGGATGATGTGGTCCGCTTCGGCTACTTTCTTGTGAAAATAAACCGGCGTGCCCCGCGAAGTATCGCCAAAATAATGAAATTGCGATAGATCTTTGCAGTCGCTGTTGTACATTTTTATTTTTGCCGCGACATCGGCGCCGACTTCCTCAATCATCTCGGACTCGGTCATCAGACGATGACTGCCGAGCGCGAACACAATGCACATATCGTCATACGGCACACCGACCGCATGGATTTCGTCAATCAGGACCGGCAAAAAAACATGGGTATTGGCCACCCGGGTCGGATCGTTAACGATAAAGGCGACGGTTTGCCCCGGACTGACAATTTCCCAGAGCGGCGCCGCACCGATTGGATCGCGGATTGCCGCTTCAATCGCGGCGACCGGATCAGCCAAAATCGGGTAATCCTTAATTGCCAGTTCCGCTTTGACCAGTGCCGGGTCCAACGAAAATCCGGCTTCCCCATGGCCATATTTATAATGGTACTGTTTCATGCTCACCGACTCCTTTACTTACTTCTCACTCAGCAAGGACCACGCCGAGGGGGTGGGTTACTTTTAATAACCCCACAATAATTCCCATCTCAAGCTAGGGAAACGCTGATTTAATTAAGATTGCAATGGGTTGAAGCCGTAGCATTCGCCGATGAAGCTGCAAATTTTGTCGCAGAAAATCAACAGGAAGTTGATTTTAGCGCTGAGCGATCGGACGGAGCATTCAGCGCGTCCGACAAATTGCAGCAGCAAATCGATGCGAATCAAGGCTGAAATCCTCAGCAATCGGATTATTCAGCGTTTAACTAGCTTTGCTCATCGTCCTGCCAACCAATCAGACCCTTCACTACTTCGCCGGCCAAAATCAATCCTGCTACCGAAGGTACAAAAGAAATGCTGCCGGGAATCTGCCGACGGATCGTGCAAGTTCGCTTCGACCCAGCCGGGCAAACGCAATGGGCGCGACAGCCAGTATCCGTTTCATCCTGCGGCGTCAGCGGCTTCTCTTTGGAATATACTACTTTCAGAGCTTTCACCCCGCGGGCTCGCAGCTCATACCGCATAACTTTCGCCAGTGGACACATTGTCGTCTTGAAAATATCCACCACTTCAAACCGGGTCGGATCCAGCTTGTTGCCCGCCCCCATGCAGCTGATCACGGGGATTCCTTTGGCCTGAGCCCTGACAATCAAGTCAATTTTTGCGGTTACCGTATCAATCGCATCTACCACATAATCAATTTTTTCGCCGAAAAACTCCTCGGCGTTATCCGGTAGATAAAATTTCTGCACCACAGTCACGTTCGCCCGTGGATTGATCTCCAGCACCCGGTCACGCATGATTTCGACCTTTGGCCGGCCAATCGTCCGGGTCGTCGCATGCAATTGCCGGTTGATATTGGTCAGGCAGACCAAATCATCATCAATCAGGGTCAGGCTACCCACTCCGGCTCGGACCAACGCTTCGACCGTAAAACTGCCAACCCCGCCAATCCCAAAAATAGCCACCCGGCTATCCGCCAGTTTTGTCATTGCTGCAGAACCGAGCAGCATCTCCGTCCGCGAAAAAGAATCCAATCCGGCCATATGTTACTCCGCCCCGCTTTCAATCCGGTCTTCACCGATAATATAGAATGTGGTTTTCCCGGCCGCGACCAGTATGCCATCCGCGTTGCGGACTTCCACGGCACCATTGGCGATCCGCTTGCCTTGATATACCACGCGGGCATAGGCAGTCAGTTCGGTGTCGAGCGCCACTTTTTCGAAATAGTTGGTTGAAGTCTCAATCGTCACCAGGCGAATCTGCATCGTTCGCAGCGCCACGCCGGTTGCCATGTCAACCAGTGCCGCCACCACGCCGCCATGGCCGATACCATAGGTGTTGGCAAATTCCGGTCGCATTTGAATCTGCACGTCAGCTTCGCCCCGGGCCAAGCGAATCACGCGGGCGCCGAGAAATTGAAAAAATGGCACTTGGGCAAAATGCGCCTGCAAATAAGTCAAAAAGTCTGCGTGGTTATGCATAATTCTCTTATTTTCCTCCTGTAGCGGAGCTGCGGGTGGTCAGCAAAACACCGGACATAACGCAAAGCATTCCCGCACCGTGAGCCAGGGTTACCGGTTCGCCATAAAGCAGCGCCGCAATGAGTACGGCACAAACCGGCATTAGGTTGATATAAGCGCTGGTCTTGCTGGCGCCAATCTCGCGAACCCCGGTATTAAAAATCAAAAATGCAATAAACGAGGCAAAAACAGCCAAATATACCAATTCAACCATCACTTGTGTAGAAACTCCCGGCAGTTTAGCCCAACCATGCTCCGGCAATGAAGCGATCAGCAGCAGCAGTGAACCGCCGAGCATCGATACCGCCGTTGCCAACATCGGCGAAACATGCCGCATCACGACCTTAGCCAAAATAGCATAAGTTGTCCATGACAGGACAGCCCCAAGCAGCATCAGGTCCCCTTTGTTTAACGACAGCGACCGCAAGATGGAAAGATCGCCGCGAGTGATGACAATCAGCACACCCAGCATTGACAAGGCAGCGCCAAAACCCTGCCAACGGGTCCAGCGTTCGCCAAAAAACAGCACCGCAACCAGCGATATGGCAACCGGATTGATGACGATCACCAAAGCGCCATTGATCGCCGACGTATATTGCATTCCAGTATTAAATATGGCATTGTAGCCAAAGATGCCAAAAATGCCGAGCAGCAGCAAGCCAAACCAAGACTGCCGTATCGGTTGCCATTTCCATTCACCGCGCCAGCAAACCCAGGCAGTTGTCAGTACCCCGGCCAACAAAAAACGAAACGCCGCCACAGTCAGCGGCGGCAGTTCGGCAAGAACATGCTTGGTCGAGCCAAATGCCCCTCCCCAGAATAAAGGTACCAACAACATCAACAAATAGATTCCTACGCTTTTTTTCGCCAACATTACCCACTCTTTCCACTTGTTTGCAGCGGATTCAGCGCTGCCAGTCCACTATCAAATATGACCCTAAGTTCTTAAACCAGATACTCCGTTTTTCTACCGCCTGCAACGCAGACTGAACTCGCGGGTCACCCGCTCCGCCTTCCATGTCCAGAAAAAACAGATAGGCCCCCAACCCGGTACGGGCCGGTCGTGACTCAATCTTAGTCAAATTAACTTCTCGCTCGGCAAATTCGGCCAAAACATGATACAGGCTGCCCGGGCGCGAACCGTCGATCTGGCAGACAATCGATGTTTTCCAACGGCCCAGCATACTTGAATCCATTGGCAAAACGCTCAGGCTAACGAAGCGGGTGCAGTTACTGGCAGTATCCTGAATATCCGCCGCCACCAATTCCAATCCGTAAAGAGTCGCGGCGGTACGACTGCCGATCGCCGCCAGACCCGGTTCGCCCGCGGCGACTTGGCGGGCCGCTTCCGCCGTACTGTCAACCGCCCGATATGTTGCTGCAGGATATAAGCGCGCCAAGGTTCTCCGGCATTGCGCCAATGCTTGCGGATGCGATAAAACTAGCCGGATGCCTCGACCGGCTTCTCTGGCCAACAAATTGTGCCGCACCGGCATAATTATTTCCCGGGAAATATACAGCTCCACTTCATGAGCCAGAGTATCTAGAGTAGCATTGACCGAACCTTCCAGCGAGTTTTCGATCGGCACCACACATTGCGGAATTTCGCCACTGGCCACCGCCCGAATTACGGCATCGATGGAAGCAAAGGGCAGCAACGTCGCCGAATCGCCAAACAAATTTTTGGCGACTTCTTCGCTATACGTTCCCGCTGGCCCTAAAAAGCCCACACGTTGGTTTGCGTTCCCAATACCCAGTGTCGTCAACAACTTGCCGCCCCTTTCAATGCCGTCTCTTAGTCGTTTTTACTCGCCTTTTAGCCATGAACTGCTTTCACGTCGCATTGCCCGGGCATCGTTAATCAAAGCCACCAATGGAGTCCACTCTTTGGTGTTGCTGCCATAAATCCCCACATTCAAGACCTTGCCGTCAACAACTTGATATACCGTCTGATTCAGAGAAACGTACCAAGTATTGTCGCCACGAACGCGCACCGCTTGAATTTCCGGTATCACCAGCAAATCACAGCCGGCAGCGGTCGCCTTTTCTAGGTTCGACTGTCCAGACGGTTCACCTGAATCGCTGATAATGCCGGGAAACAGGCTTTCATACTCATCCCACAAAGCCTCTTGCATAACTGGGAATTCGCCTTTTAGCGCCGTTGGCAGGCTATTCTTGATCGCCGCAACGTAGAGTCGAGGTTTACCCGGAATCGGTTGGGGCGGCGTCAATACCCCCTCGTTAATTGCCTGCCGCCGTTTTGGGTAGTAATTACGCATTGCCATGTCAACATATACCGGAACATCATGGCCAAAATAATTTTGCAACGGGTCTGGCGTTGGCCAGCGCACTTCCGCGCCAATATGCCGATAGCCGCCAAAAACCTTGCGCAATGCAATCGGCACAGGGTCATCGGGCACCACTACTCTGGTTATGCGAACTTTTCCGTCATACTTTTTTTGAAACGCTTCATTGCCAACCGACGGAGCGCCAAACGTAATCACTTCAATTTGTTCAGCGTTGATCCCCATGTCCAGCAGGCGAGCGGCAACCAGCGTTACCACCGCTCCCCCCAGACTGTGCCCGACCAGATAAACCTTATCCTGATGATCTTCTTTCAAAATACTGCTGAGCAAGCGAGACGCAATCGGATGATAATCATTCGCCTGCGCAGTTTGCGCCGTCAGTAGCACCTGGGCAACCTGATTGAACCCCTCATGCACCCGCGGCACATCGGGTCCCGCATCCTTAAGCGCAGCATTTGCTGCGAATTCATCCAACGTTTTGCCGGCAAAATAGACCTTGCTAGCCCGAAGATCGACCTTAGCATCACGAGCGTTTTCAGTTCCAGCCACGGCCAGGATATACACATCGCGATCAAGCGCCGAATTGCTATCCCAAGCCAGCAAGAATCGCGAATCTGCCTTTTCCCCGGAAATTCGATGTGGTTCTATACTCCAGCCTTCCTGTTCAAACGCTGCCACAGCCAGACTGCCGCCTCTACTGCTATAGGCAGCCATACAGGCGCCTGCCGCCGTATATAGTTTTCGCGCTTCCATATATTCGGCCAGGGTTCCAGTCGCTGCTGAAACCGATCCAGTCCACAAGAACAGAAGCAATAATACTTGAGCAATAAAATTCATCTTATCACATTCCCTTGCATCATCATTGTGCGATATTGTTTATAACCTCTTGTTGCTGAAGTAGTTCACAGAAAGCAGCCAACAGTTCGGGGTCAAACTGGATGCCGGCAAATTTTCGCAATTCCGCCACAGCCTGTTCCACAGGCATTGCCTTCCGATATGGGCGGTCACTGGTCATCGCATCAAAGGCATCGGCAATCGAAAGAATTCGGCACTCAATCGGAATAGCTGAGCCGGACAAGCCAATTGGGTAGCCGCTGCCATCCCACCATTCATGGTGTCGCAAAATCCATTCTGCAATATATACTAAGTCTGAAGATGCCAGCGCAATCCGATAGCCTATTTCACTATGTCGCCGCATCTCCGCTCGTTCTTCTTCTGTCAAAGCACCTGGTTTAAACAGGATGGAGTCACTAATGCCAACCTTGCCAATATCGTGAAATTTCGCAAACAACCGCATTGCATCCAATTGGTTGGATGCAAACCCCATACGTTCCGCCAGGCTGCCAACTAGCAGCTCCAGCCTCTCTGCATGTCCTTCAGTAATAAAATCCCTAGCCTCGAGCAGTGTCATCATCGTATTGACCAGACCGCTACGGGTACTTTGCGACCTCAGCAGTTTCTCGCGACGAACCATGTTGTCCGCATCCCGCATCAGCAAGCTTAGCTCTACTGGTTTTGCTTGCGCAATCGCATACCCAATGGACAAGCTAAGAAACAAATCCCTGTTTTCCTGGTTATACTGTTCCACACTCGCCCGCAGCTCGCGGCACAACTGTTCCGCCTGTTCCGCCGAAGCCCCCGGGCGGACTAATACAAACTCATCGCCGCCTACCCGTGATAAGATGTCGTCTGTCTCAACAAATTCAGTTAACAAAACCGCCGCCATAATCAGCCGTTGGTCGCCAGCGGCGTGTCCCAGCGTCTCATTGGTCATCTGCAATCCATCAATATCACAGGCGATTAAAACACAGGGAAGCGACATGGATTCAAGCCGCCGTTGAAATTCATATTCCAGATAAGCCCTGTTGTACAGGCCGGTCAATGAATCGTGCGTACTCACGTGTTGCAGCATCGCATTGGTCCGTTTGCGTTCGGAAATATCACGCAAGATTGTCACCGCAAAAACCTGATCGCCCAATACCACAATGTCGATCGCAACATCCAGCGGCACTCGCGATCCATCCAGTCGATGGAACTCAGTCGAAAAATCCTGTCGTCGCCCGGCAAATTCAACAGTCCGGCCTAATTGCTGCAAAGCAGCCTCAATCGCCGGAAAAAATTGCGGCAAACTCGCAGCCAACAATAGCGGGCGTGTAAACTCCATAATTTTGCAAGCCGCTTCATTTGCATCGACAATCTGTCCCGCCGGCAAATGAATCATCAAGATTCCATCCGACACTTTATCCAAAAGATTACGGAAAGTTTCCAGCTCGCCAAGTCGTTTCTGCAACTCCGGGTAGTAATTTTTTCTGATTGAGTGTTCGCCGAGACCAATCAATTTATCCCGGACAAACCCATTATGTTGGTCAGAGGATCGCTTCATATATCGCCTCAACGTCAGAACGCGCCATCAGTTTTGGATTCGTTGCCATGCAGGCATCTTGCAGGGCAAAGTCCGTCAGGCGGGGCACGTCTGATTTTTTTACGCCAAACCGACCGACTGTCGCAGCAATCCCAATCGATTCGCGCAAACTACCGATTCGTTCTACTAACCTGTCCGCCCGTTCCCCTACTGGAACATTCGGCATGTTAATTCCTAATATTTCCCCAATCCGGTCAAACCGCTCAGGACAAGCCGAATAATTAAACGCAACGACCCTCGGCAACAAAATTGCATTACATTCTCCATGCGGCAAATCGTAATAGCCCCCCAGACTATGAGCCATTGCATGAACTGCGCCTAAAATTGCATTGGAAAAAGCTAAGCCAGCTTCAAGACTAGCCAGCATCATTGGCCCTTGGTGGGCAAGCGAACACGGATTGGCGACGGCGCCTTGCAAATGTTCGGCTATCAAGCGAATGGCTTCCATTGCGTGCAAATCTGTAATCGGCGAATTGGCTGAGGAAACATAGGCTTCGATCGCGTGCGTAAGTGCATCCATTCCCGTACAAGCCACCTGATGCGATGAAAGTGTCGTCAACGTTTCCGGGTCGATCAAAGCAACATCAGGGACCACAGCCTTGCTGACAATCGCCATTTTAGTTTTCCGCTGCATATCGGCAATAATCGCAAACTGGGAAACATCGGCGGAGCTGCCTGCGGTCGTCGGTATGCATACCAACGGCGGAATTGGATATTCTACCAGATCTACCCCTTCATACTCTTCAATCCCGCATTGGTGGCTAACCTCGATGCCGATTGCTTTAGCGCAATCCATCGGACTGCCGCCGCCTACAGCCACAATCATATTGCAGCCGAATTCCTCGTATCGGATCCTGCCCGCCCGGACTTCAGACATTTTGGGATTTTCTGTAACGTCCTTAAATATTACATAAGGAATCGACAGGCGCGCCAAACTTTCAGATACCCGTGCAGTCCAGCCCGCAGCTTCAACCCCGGGGTCAGTAACCAGCAATACTTTTTGAGCGCCAAGATTTTTCGCATATTGCCCACTCATATCAATGGCGCCAATACCGAACAAAAACTCTGGTGCGACAAATTTCCGCAACTCCCATAACTGATCCACTGGACCACCTCCTCGTGACGGTGAAGATGAATCGGCACTGTGCACATAGCCAATGCTTCAATTAAGCTACTGATTCGACAATCGCGCGCTGACCTCCTGCAGTAAAAAATAAAAAGAGCCGCGTGAAACGGTTGTTTCACACGACTCTTTTTATGGATTTTATACTTTTTCTTCCGATGCTTTGAGCATATCCCCCGACACAGCCGACAATGTACTTGCCATCTCTGCCAGTTCCTGACTGGCCTCGGCAATTTCCTGAATCGACTTGGCCTGGTTTTCCACATTGACGTCGATCGATTGAATCTTGCTCGAAACAAGCGCTACCGATTCCTGAATTTTTTGCAGCAACTTGGTGATCCTGTTGACTGAATCAGCGCTGGCGACCGCCAATTTTCGAACCTCATCCGCCACGACGCCGAACCCCCGCCCCATTTCACCAACCCTCGCCGCTTCAATCGCCGCATTCAGGCCCAACAAGTTCGTCTGATTGGCGACATTTCGGATAAACGAAACGATTTCATCGGTTTGCTTAGTAGTCTGATCCAGTTCCTTGCTCAGGCGATCGATATCACGACTGCCGCTGGCCAGCGTAGAGGCGCTGGAACTCAACTCTTCCATTCCGGCTGTCATTTCTTCCGACGACGCTGCCAAACTATGGGCGATCTTGTTCACCTTTTCCTGATTGCTGATCATTTGCGTGGTTAATATACAACCGAGAACCTTGCCGTCCTCAAGAATCGGCATGCCGCAAACAAGGTAAGGAATTCCGCCTAGTGCGATCTCGCTACCGACGGCCCTGATCACCCTCATTCCACTCGAGAGACAACGCTCTGCCGTTTTACCGGTTACCGGATCGCCAACTTTAATCGGCAGGCTGTAATGATCAGGTTGTACGCAGGAAACATACCGATCGCCTTTAATCACCGAAACGCTCATATCCTGTGGAACGATAGAATTCAGATAGGGCGCCACTTCACAAAACAATTCCAGAATTTCTTCAGCCGTATGTTTTTTCTCCATGCTGTCCACCTGCCTACTATTTTTTTGTATTAAAACCCTGCGTAATCCGAACTGCCATATCAGCAAAAATACCCGGCAACTCAACCAGACCACTTTCCCTGCAGAAAGTGACCAGCGGCTTCATTGCCGGGATATTCGAAAAACCTGAGTTTAATTCCCTTTTACATACATGCTCTCAATTTCTCTGATTTTTGTCAAGCCGATTAAGTCATTGAATTCTTCAAAAGTAATCATTTCCGGAATCAGGCTGGCGGTTGTGCCCGTCTGTTTCAACACGGTCATTAGCCGAGTCAAAGCTTTTGTCACCAAGTACGTTGACGCCGTGGGAAAAATCACCAGGTCGTAGCCCAATGATTCGAGTTCCTGCACTGGCAAAAACGGCGTGCGACCGCCCTCAACCATATTGGCCAGAACGGGAACTTTGAACGAGGAAGTGATCTGCTTCATTTCTTCAATCGACTCGGGTGATTCGATAAACAGAATATCGGCGCCAGCCTCTTCATAGGCTTTGGCCCGTTCCAGCGCTTCACCGATTCCGTGTACTGTCCGCGCATCGGTTCTGGCGATAATCATAAAATCGCTATCGGTGCGAACATCTGCCGCCGCCTTGATTTTACCGACCATCTCTTCTTTGGATACAACCTGGCGGCCTGTCATGTGACCGCATTTTTTCGGCGCCACCTGATCTTCCAGCTGAATCGCCGCAACGCCGGCTTTTTCATATTCACGCACCGTACGCATCACATTGACGGCATTGCCGAACCCTGTGTCGGCATCGGCAATAACCGGCACATTGACTGCCTCAACGATATTGGCTGCCCTGGCAACCATTTCGGTAAGTGTCAACAGCCCTACATCGGGTTTGCCAAGATGGCTGGCAGCCTGCCCGTAACCGGTCATGTACACGGCTTCAAACCCAACCTGTTCAATGATTTTTGCCGTCAGTGCATCATGAGCGCCTGGCGCCACTACAATTCGTTTTGTACTCATCATTTGTCTGAGCAACGTTGTTTTCCTCATGGTTTCTTTCTCCCCCACCTATTCTCCGAAACATTTAGCCAAAATCATTTTTGTAATGAGGGGTTTTCCGATTCGGAACACCCCTCATTACTACATCACTAAATTATTTGCAGGCGTCCGGATTTTCCACGCTGCAAGCTTCCAGATTCTTGCCTTTGGTCTCG
>CAZFSM010000022.1:0-66075 GCA_964521625.1 uncultured Veillonellaceae bacterium
CGTGGACGATGCCGCTGTTGGCTTTGCTGCAGCCGCGACCGACATCGGCTTCTTTTTCGATGACGCAGACACGCAGTTGGTAGCGCGATATTTCCCGGGAAATATTCAGGCCGACCACACCGCCGCCAATAATGCACACGTCATACGAGTTCACTGGTTTCTGTATCATGGCGTCAGAAGTTCTCCGTCCTGCAGATTAAACGAGAGACTTTTTATCGCCACAGTACGACCTTGTTCACCCTGATTCAAACCGACCTGGATTTTTAACAGGCCGAGGGCCTCTTCAATCACCGCTGCCCGGCGCCACCAGCGCGAACTGACGCTGCGCGACACCTGGCCCAGTTCTGTTGGCGACAGCAAGGCCTCCAACGAATATTTCTTCAATAACTCGCCCTGTTCATCATAAAAAACGACCACTTCCTCGCCATAGCCGGCCGAATAATAGTTGTCAAATGTTATGACCCGCCAGCCGCCATTGGCAACAAGCACTGTAACCGGCGATACCTGATTCTGCAGCGGTTGGCGCCAGATTTCGACCCAGGTGGCCTGTTCGGCGCTGCCCTTATTGACGGATAATGCCCCGCTACATGACGCGAGACTGGTCGGACTGATCTTGGTGGTCACTGTGAAACGTGCGTCCTTGGCAAAAGATTCGTAAGTGACGGAAGATTTGGGTGGCAACCAGGAGTCGGCCTGGGCGATAGCTGAAAAACTCAGGCAAACAGCGAGCAATGCCAGACTGCAGAAATGACGCGAAAAATTCATGGCTAAGGCATAAACGGCATATTCATTTTCTTATAACCGGTCGGCACCTCAAACATCGTAGCAGCTGGTTCTTCAAAGACCAGATTTTTGAATACCGTGATCGAATCCTTGGATTCAGTTTTGATCGGGAACAGGTTGTTGTCTTTTAGTAACCAGATGAAGTGGGTGCTTCGGTCATTGCCCATCACATGAGTAATCCGGTATTTATCGGCTTGGTGTCCTTCGACCATCTCGGTCAGTAGATAGGCCCGCTCGACCTCGGTCGGCGATTTTTCGCCGCTAGCAATGGTGTTGGTGCCCATACCGGGTCGCATCGACATTTCCATATACATTTTTTCTTTTGTATCGATATTCCAGATGAGCTTCTTGTCCATCCTGACAATTAAAATCATGGTAGGATGCGCCGGTGATTCCATCCGCTGTGCCCAGAGCGAATACGAGACCCATATTTTGGACTGGGTGGAACCCTTTTTGTCAGTGGTCACGATATCGGCCGAGTAGCCGGCGGCGGAAGCAACAGCGGTGACAGCCAGAAGAGTCAGGCAGAGACAGAGAACCAGCAGCATTCGGGTACGCAGATTTTTCATTGTCGATCTCCCCCATCATATTTATTAAAGAATAATCTGTCATTTGTATTCTGGGTTTAAGGTGGTAATCCCTTTGTCGGCGCAAAAAAAATGGGCCTCATTTTCGCGAATAAACCAGCAGAGCCAACCAGATTAACCCGAACGAAACGGCGTGCGCCGAGGTAAACTGTTCGTGATACAGGAACACGCCGCTTAGCAGGGCGATGGTTGGCGACAGATATTGAATGAAGCCGAGCATGGACAGCGGCAGTTGGTTGGCGGCATTGGCGAACAATACCATCGGCAGCGCCGTTACGATGCCTGCGCCAACCAGCATGGTAGTTTCAAAGGGCATGGCCGGGCCGAACACACTGCTGCCGGCAAAATGCAGCCAGGCCAGATAGGCCAGCGTCAACGGCGCCAGCAGGCCAGTTTCCAGAATGATGCCGGTCGTTGCGCCGAGGCCCAGTGTTTTTTTGCACAAGCCGTAAAGTGAAAAACTGATGGCCAGCGACAAGGCGACCCAGGGAAAGCTGCCGAAGCGCAGCACAAGATTCAGTACGCCGCAGGTCGCCAAAAAGACGGCGAAGTATTGGCGAAGCGACAGTTTTTCTTTCAGCAGCAGTACACCGATCAACACGTTGACCAGCGGATTGATGTAGTAACCCAGGCTGGTTTCGACAATCCGGTTGTCGTTGACGGCCCAGATGTAGACCAGCCAGTTGATGCTGATTAGCGATGCGGTGGCCAGTATGCCGAGCATTTTGCGCGGCTGGGCCAGAACGGCCTGCGTTTCTTGGCGAAATAAGCCGATTCGTCGGGTGATGACCAACAGGATTAGCAGAAATAATAATGACCAGAGAACGCGATGAGAAAGAATTTCCAGCGCCGACGCCTGTTTCAGTAGTTTCCAGTAAATTGGCAGCATGCCCCAGAGCAGATAGGCGCCCAAGGCGGAGAGGAGGCCGCGGGTTGGCAGTGATTTCATCATACACCTGCTTGTAAGAATCTACAGTCTGTAGTATGGGTTCTGTAGTATTCCTGTAATATCCTCGTAGTATAACTTCGTCGTTATTGTAAGTCTGGGTTCCGGGGTTGTCAATTTTTCAGAATGCTATATTTGTTTAATTGCGGGGCGGGTATTACAATAGATTTAATGGCAGCACAACTGGCTGTCGCTGGATTGGCGAGGAGGGATTCTGTTGCGGCGCTTGGGACTAAAAAAGTTGCTGGCGAGTCTGGTTTTATGTTTTGGCGCGGCGGTGATCGGCAGCACGGTTACCCGTCCAGCTGTCACCGGCTGGTACGTGACGGTGCAGAAACCTGTGTTTTCGCCACCGAATGAAGTGTTTGCGCCGGTTTGGACACTGCTGTATTTTTTGATGGCAGTGGCGCTTTATTTGGTATGGCATAAACGGGAAAGTGGAGTGCGAGATAACCTGGCGTTGCAACTGTTTGCGGTGCAACTTACGCTGAATGTGTTCTGGTCTATCGTATTCTTTGGCCTCCATTCTATCGGTGGCGGCCTGGTTGTGATCGTGCTGCTCGCAACAGCACTTGTGGCGACGATCAGGCGGTTTTGGCCGATTTCCAGACTTGCCGCTGTTTGCCTGATTCCTTATTTCCTCTGGCTATCGTTTGCCGCGGTGCTGAATTTTTCCATCTGGCGGTTGAACCCTTAAAATGAAATTTGACTTGAGAACAATGTGAAGGAGGTTGCAACGATGTTTGGGTTTGGTGGAAAAAAACGGCTTCAATCCTGGGTAGTGATGCTGGCATTGGTTTGCCTGACCATACTGCCGGCGCCCGCTTCAGCGGCAGTGGAGCAACCGGCGGCGGTCGACTACTATCTGGCGTTGGTGGAACAACTGGACGTGACGACGGCGATCAGCAAATCGGTGTTTTATTCCGGGCCGGGCAATCGCAAACTGGCTGAAGTGTATGCAATCGCCGAAGATAAAACAACCTTGGAAATGACGCCCGGCGGCAAGTACCTCGATGACCTGAAACTGTTCGAACAGGGCAGCCCGCTGAAACCGGATCAAGCGACGCGGGTGTGGTCGCGGCTGTCGCAGCGTTATGCCAAGCAGGCGGCGGGCGATGTGTTCTGTTTTGTAACCGGGGCCCGCCCCACAGGTGTGTTTACGACGGTTGAACTGCCCGAATTGAAGAAAAATCGCAAGGTCGGGAACCTATACAATGTCTCCCGACTATAAAATCAGGATTCCCCATTTTTATTGTCTGGAATATGAAGAGCGTGGCCGCGTGATGCTACTGGAGATCGATTTTCGCGATCCGGTGCTTTATCTGGACAGGTCACTGGTGACAGGCTGGGAAGAGCCTGCAGACCAGGAGGTCATTAGCCAGGCCGAAAAAGTTCGCATTTTAACCAATGTTTATGATTATCTAACCCGGCAACGTGGTTTTGACAAGGTGGAACTGGACCTGTCATGACGGCTTTTCAATTGAAAAATTGGGCTTGCCTGTTCATGCTGATCGACCACGTAGGGGTGGCATTTTTTGACGACAACCTGGTGATGCGCGCCATTGGCCGGCTGTCGATGCCGGTTTTCGCGTTTTTGCTTGTGGAAGGGTTTCGTCGCAGTCATAATCTAGCGAATTATTTTGGACGGTTAATCCTGCTGGGCCTGCTGTCGCAACCCATCTACATGTATGCCTTTCCCGACTATCCGGGCCTGGGTCTGAATATACTGTTCACGCTGGCGCTAGGACTATTAATGCTGTACGGCTATGAAAAAAAAGGCAGCATCTGGGTCGTGGCTATGGCGGCAGTGCTTGCCGAACTGGCTAATCTTGACTACGGCAGTTTTGCTATCTTGGTGATTTTTGTGCTTTATCGTTGGGATGGCACAAACAGGAGTGAATTGTTGCGTTTGTTGTTACTGCCGATTGCCTGGCAGGAGACCAGACGCCTGATTCATGTGCTCGGCGTAACGGGACTGGGCAGCCCGGAACTGTTTCTTCCACTACTACCGACATTTGTAACCGCTGCTCTGGCCTGGTTTGCCGGTTTCTTCATTGCCGCCTACAATCGCCAGGCAGGTTGGCAGTGGAAATATTGGTTTTATCTTTTTTATCCGGGCCATCTGCTGGCGATTGGTTTATTAAAAAAGAATCCGGGAATAATATTGGGCTGTATATAGACACCCTAACGGCAGGAATCGCTGCATCGCAAATTGAAATAAACCAATGACAGTTGTTTTCGCCTATTGGCGGCGGCAGGGGCCGGATTGACAAAAATCACCAAGAGCAGTAAAGTGTTTTTGTCCAAGGTACGAGAACGGAGAGGAGCGGTTCAGAAATGAAGAACAGACAGTCTCTAGTGTTGGTCATAGGATTGCTGG
The DNA here is from genome assembly GCA_964521625.1 of uncultured Veillonellaceae bacterium. Taxonomy (GTDB): domain Bacteria; phylum Bacillota; class Negativicutes; order UBA1444; family UBA1444; genus UBA1444. Next base: position 4,697 of record CAZFSM010000022.1, read on the forward strand.
TTGTAGCGATGTTGGTTTCCGCCTGCGGCTCGGGAGCAAAACCTGATGCTGCCGCAAAACCGGTAGAAAGTAAAATAATCATAGCACAGAGTTCAGATGCGCTGTTTTTGGACCCTCAGCAACAGGATGAAGGGCCGACAAACTCAGTGAATTCGAACCTATATGATCCACTGGTTCGGCGTAACGCCGACCTGACTATCGCTCCCGGGTTGGCTGAAAAATGGGTGCAGAAGAACGATCTGACATGGGTGTTTCAGCTGCGCAAGAATGTGACGTTCCATAACGGTGAACCGTTCACCGCCGATGACGTGGTGTTCAGCGTCGAACGGTTCAAACAACAGAAAGTGGCGGGCAGTATCGTCGCTATGGTGGAGTCGGTGAAAAAAATCGACAGCCATGCGGTTGAAATCACTACAAAAGTTCCGTTTGCCGCGTTTTTGGCTAATATGACCAAAGTGAATATTATCAGCAAAAACTATGTGACCAAAGTGGGCGACAAGGAATTCAATATGAAGCCGGTCGGCACCGGTCCATATAAACTCAAGGAATGGATCAAGGAAGACCATATTACGCTGGAAGCCTATGACAAGTACTGGGGCGGCGTGCCCGACATCAAGACGGTGATCTTCCGTCCCATCAGCAATGAAGCCACGCGCACTGCGGCGCTGCTCAGCGGCGAAGTGCAGCTGATTACCGACGTACCGGTGCGGGATGCCGACATGATCCAAAAGAACAATAAGGTCAAGCTGATCGGCGTACCCAGTATTCGCCTGCTTTATCTGACGGTGGACGTAACCCGTGAAAAGACACCGGCGATCGATTTGCCGAAGAATCCGTTTACGAATCCCAAGGTGCGCGAAGCGGTCCGCATGGCGATTGACTACGAATCCATCGTGAAGAATATTATGAACGGCCGTGCCTACGTGGCGGCCCAGGGTAACCCCAAACCGATACTGGGCCATGTGGAAGGCCTGACAGCGCCGAAATATGATCCGGAAAAAGCAAAACAATTGTTGGCGGAGGCAGGTTATCCAAATGGTTTCACGGTAACTTTCGACTCGCCCAACAACCGCTACGTCAATGATTTCAAAGTTGCAGAAGCGATTTCCGGGCAATTGGCCAAAGTGGGGATCAACGCGAAACTGAATCTGATGCCCAAATCCGTTTTCTTTGATTACATCCGTTCCGGTGAAAAGAGTTCGTTCCTGCTGACCGGCTGGGCTTCCGACACTGGAGACGCCGGCATGTGGTACCATCTGATGTTCTATTCGCGGGGCAAAAAGCCAGCGTTTGGCAATTCGAACCGGGGCCACTTCTCCAATGCCGAGTACGATGCCATTATCGACAAGGCGGAATCTGCGGCCAACATGACCGATAAGACAAAATATCTGCAACAGGCCACCTTGTTGCTCCAGAAGGAAATGCCTTTTATCCCGCTGTTTTTCATGGAAGATACGTATGCGACGGCTGCCAACGTCGATTTTACACCGCGCTTCGACAACTACATCTATGCCCGGGATATCCACTTCAAAAAATAGTTCTAAGAGGGGGGCGGGTCCCCCCTCTTTTTTCCTTTGCGGGGATCGTTAAAATCGAGTTATTCAATGTATATTGGGTAAAGGGGAAGATATCTTGTTGCGCTATTCAATCATGCGACTGGGACAGATGGTCGTGGTCCTGTTGGCTGTGTCCCTTATTGTTTTCGGCATCATGAATCTGACCGGGGACCCGGTACTGCTACTGGCGCCGCCGGAGGCGACCGACGCAGAAATTGCCCAGGCCCGGGCGCAACTGGGACTGGATCTGCCGCTTTGGAAACAGTACGGAATATTCCTGCAAAATCTATTGCAGGGGGACATGGGCGTGTCCTACATGTTTCGCCGGCCAGCCTTAGAGCTGATAGTGGAAAGGATGCCAGCCACGCTGGAGATGACGGTGTTTGCCATGGTAGTGGCCGGTGGGCTGGCCATTCCTATGGGACTGTATGCCGGCGCCTATCCGGACAGGATATTCAGCAAGCTGATCATGTCAGCTTCGCTGCTAGGGATATCGCTGCCTTCCTTTTGGCTCGGAATCATGCTGATCCTGATCTTTGCGGTTCAGCTGAATATCATGCCGTCGTCCGGGAGGGGAGAGGTGGTTACTCTGTTCGGCGTGCGGACCAGCATTTTCACCGCCGACGGACTCCAGCATCTCATTATGCCGGCAGTGACGTTAGCGGTGGCTCAGATGGCCATGCTGATACGACTGACGCGGGCGGGAATCATGGAAGTGATGCGGCAGGACTATATCAAGTTTGCCAAAGCAAAAGGGATGTCTGCGAATCGTGTGTTGTTCGGACATGCGTTGAAAAACGCCCTGATCCCGGTTATCACGGTATTTGGCTTGCAGTTTGGCCAATTGATCGCCTTTGCGACCATCACAGAAACTATTTTTGCCTGGCCTGGCATGGGGAAATTGCTCATCGATTCCATTTACCGGGTCGACAGGCCGGTGATCGTAGCCTATCTGATGATGGTCGCGGTGCTGTTCGTGATCATCAACTTCCTAGTCGACATTATTTACACACTGATCGACCCTCGAATCGAGGTGAAATGACAGAATGAAACAGTTATGGCAGATTTTTTTGGCATCTGAAGGGCTGCACAATTTTCGTCGCAACCGACTGGCCGTATTCGGCGCTGTCATCCTGGCCCTGTTTTTCTTCATCGCGGTATTTGGGCCCTGGTTGACGCCGCAGAATCCTTACAACCCGAAAGAACTAGATTTGAACGACGCGTTCAAGCCGCCGGCCTGGGAAAGCGGCGACAGCCGGTTCCTGCTCGGCACGGACCAACAGGGGCGTGATTTGTTCAGCGGCATCGTTTACGGGGTGAGAATTTCCATCCTGGTGGGCGTGCTGGCGACACTGTTTTCTTTGGTGATCGGAACGGTCTGTGGACTGGTCGCCGGATACCGGGGTGGCTGGGTCGATTCGCTCATTATGCGCATTGCGGATGTGCAACTTTCATTTCCAGGGATGCTGATTGCGCTATTTATCATGGTGGCCTTTGGTCGGGGGATCGACAAACTGATCATCGCTCTTACGCTGGTCGGCTGGGTGACCTATGCCCGAACCGTCCGCGGTTCGGCGATGGCTGAACGCGGCAAGGAGTATGTGGAAGCCGCACGGGTTTGCGGTTTTCCCGGCTGGATAATCATGTTCCGGCATATCCTGCCCAATGTTCTGACCCCGCTGATTGTCATAGCCACGATTCAAATCGGCAATTTTATCCTGACCGAGGCGACACTCAGTTTTCTCGGTGTGGGAGTGCCAATTACCCGGCCTTCGCTTGGACTGCTTTTGTCCAACGGCTATCAGGTCCTGTTCAGCGGGCTGTGGTGGGTTTCGGTGTTTCCAGGGATCACGCTGCTGCTGATGGTGGTTGGGGCCAATTTGCTGGGAGATTTTCTCCGTGACGAACTGAATCCGCGGCTGAAATGAGGAAGGGGTGGAAAAATGTCGGCAGTGCTACTAGATGTCCGTGACCTGAAGACCTGGTTCCATACCTTCAAAGGAGTAGTCAAGGCGGTCGACGGCGTCAGTTTCAGTTTGAAAAAAGGCGCCATTCTGGGGATCGTTGGTGAATCCGGTGGAGGAAAGTCGATCACAGGGTTTTCAATTTTGAAACTGATAGATCCTCCCGGTCGATTTGAAGGCGGGCAGGTGCTGTTCGAAGGCGAAGACCTGCTGACGAAGACTGAGCAGGAAATGCAGAAGATCCGAGGCAACAAAATTTCCATGATCTTTCAGGACCCGATGACATCCTTGAACCCACTGTATACGATCGGTGAGCAGATCGAGGAATCCCTGCGCAGGCACCAGCCCGGTTTGGCGGCAAAGGAGCGGCGAACCCGGGCGGTGGAACTTTTGCGCATGGTCGGTATTCCGTCGCCAGAAGCGCGGATTGACTGTTATCCGCACCAGTTCAGCGGCGGCATGCGCCAACGGGTGATTATTGCGATATCTCTGGCTACAAGCCCCGCCTTGATCATCGCGGATGAGCCTACCACTGCTCTCGATGTAACGGTGCAGGCGCAAATCATCCAGCGGTTGACCGAACTGGTCCGGGAGAAAAACACCTCGCTCATTCTGATCACGCATGACCTGGCACTCGTTTCCGAGGTTGCCGACGAAATATTGGTTATGTATTGCGGCAAGGTCGTCGAGAGCGGACTGGTGGAGGATCTTATCAACCAGCCGTTACATCCCTATACAGCGGGCCTGCTTCATTCGATTCCGAGTTTGGCGACTGAAGGCGCCCGTTTGGAACAGATCCCCGGTATGGTACCCAGTCCATTTGCGCTGCCGAACGGGTGCAAATTTGCACCGCGCTGCAGTCGTTGCCGCCAGGTTTGCGATGAGCAGGAACCGGACGTAATTGAGGCCGGGGATGGTCACAAGGTCTGGTGCCATTTTCCGCTGGAAGGAGGCGGCCAGCAGTGAGCGACGCGATATTGGAAGTAAAGAACCTGCGTCAACAGTTTAGCATCAGCGGTGGTTTCTGGAAGGAGCTCAGCTTTTCCGGCGGGAAACTCCGGCGCCAGCCCAAGTTGGTTCACGCAGTCAACGATGTCAGTTTTTCCATCCGCAAGGGCGAAGTTTTCAGCCTTGTAGGAGAAAGCGGCTGTGGAAAATCCACGGCGGCCCGGACGGTGATCAAGCTGTTGGAACCGACCGCTGGAGAAATAAAGTTTGACGGTACGGATATCACCCGCCTGAGCGAACAGCAAATGCTGCCATTTCGTCGACGCATGCAGATGGTTTTCCAAAATCCATATGCTTCACTTAACCCAAGGCATACGATCCGGACCATCCTGACAGAACCGATGCTGTTTCATGGTCTGGCGGCAGACAGGAAGGAAGCGGATGAAAAAGCCCTGTCCCTGCTGGATAAGGTAGGGCTGCGGTTGGAGCAGGCAGACCGGTTTCCCCATCAGTTTAGCGGCGGGCAACGGCAACGCATCAGCATCGCCCGAGCGCTGGCCCTGACGCCGGAATTCATCATCGCCGACGAGCCGGTCTCCGCATTGGATGTTTCCATCCAGGCGCAGATTCTCAACCTGATGATGGATCTGCGGGAAGAATTCAACCTCTCTTATCTGTTCATCGCCCATGACCTCTCGGTAGTCAAGCATATCAGCGACCGAGTGGGTGTCATGTATCTCGGAAAATTGGTTGAAGTCGGCAGCAAAAAGGTTATCTATGGCAATCCGCTTCATCCTTATACCCGGGCCTTGTTTGCGGCGGCTCCGGTGCTGGGCAGTCACAACCTGCGCGATGCCCAGTTGGCGGGGGATGTTCCGGCGACGCCGACAGAGTTGCCGCTAGGCTGCTTTTTTGCCGGCCGCTGCCCGAAGGTCATGTCGGTTTGCCTCGAAACACCGCCGGAAATGAAATCCTATGGAGACGACCATCTTTGCGCTTGCCATTTACAGGGGTAAAGCGGATATTGTGGAAGAAGTTATTATCGAAACTGCGGAGGCGAAACAATTGAAACAGGTCATCAAACAAAAAATCGACCAGGCGAAAGAGTCGCTCCTGAAACTCAGTCATGATATTCACGCCAATCCGGAACTGGGATTCGAGGAATACCGCGCGCTGGAATGGCAGAAAGCCTTACTGGAGCAATACGGTTTTGCTGTGGAAACACCTTACTGCGGAATGGCGACGGCTTATCGCGCTACGTTTAAAGGGAAGGGACCGGGACCCAGAGTTGCCATCTTGTCGGAGTACGATGCGCTGGCGGGAATAGGCCATGCCTGCGGGCACAACATCATCGCTGCCTGCGCCGTTGGCGCCGGGATCGGTCTCTCCGCAGTCATGTCCGAGTTGGACGGAGAGGTGGTGGTCGTGGGAACTCCGGCGGAAGAAGGCGGCGGCGGCAAGATCCTCATGGTGGAACAAGGGGCTTTTCAGGATATTGACTTTGCCATGATGATGCACCCGAGCACTGAAAATCTGATCGGTCGGGGCGGCCTTGCTGCGGTGTCCCTTACCGCCGGATATTTTGGCAAGGGAACCCATTCCTCCGGACCGGAAAAAGGCATCAATGCCCTTGCCTCATTGATCGGTCTGTTCAACAATATTAATGTACTACGGGGGAACTGGAAACTCAAAGAAGGTCCGAATATCAATGGCATTATTACTGACGGCGGAGTGGCCTCGAATATTGTTCCCGAGTATGCCGCCGCCAAGTTTACCGCCCGGGCGTATACCCGCCGGTATCTGCTGAAAATGATCGAAGACGTAAAAATAGCGGCGCAGGCGGCGGCGATGCTCACTGGCGCTGAATGCAAAGTGGAGGTCGGTATTCTCTACGCCGAGCGGTATTCCAATCTGGCGATGGGTGAAGCCTTCAAGGCCAACATGGAGATGTTGGGAGAAGTGATGAACTATCCTGATCCACAGGACTCGATCGGGTCGTCGGATATTGGCAATGTGTCGATGGTGGTACCTTCGATTCATGAGTATCTGGCCATTGCGCCCAAAAGCGTTACCGGACACAGCGACGAATTCAGGGAAGCCTCCCTCTCGCCGAGGGCCGATGACGTGGTCATCCTGGCTGCCAAGGGACTGGCGTCAACCGCGTATGATCTTTTCACTGACGTAGCGCTGCGGGAATGCGTAAAAACGGAGTTTACCAGCGTGGCGCAAGCTTCTGCCTAGAGCGGTACGAAGGAGGCGAGCGATGATCGACAGCGAATTTTATCGGCAATGCCTGCCGTTTGCCCGGGGCGAAGTTGCCGCGGACCTGGTGATTCGCAATGCCCGGCTGGCCAATGTCTTCACGCTTGAATATGAACAGACTGATGTTGCTGTGGCGCGGGGAATTATCGTTGGCGTGGGCAAAGGCTACGTCGGGGCGGAAACAGTTGACGCCACCGGCAAAGTACTGATGCCAGGGATGATTGACGGTCATGTGCATGTGGAAAGTTCCCTGCTCACGCCGCGACGATTTGCCGAGGCGGTGGTTCCACTAGGAACAGCCGCAGTGATGGCGGATCCGCATGAAATAGCCAATGTATGGGGAAAAACCGGCATCGCGGCGATGCAACAAAATGCTCAGGGGCAGCCGCTGGATTTTTTTTGGGCGGCGCCTTCCTGTGTGCCGGCATCCGATTTCGAAACCTGCCGCGAACCGCTTGCGGCGGCGGAGTTGACCGCTCTGTTCGAACAAGGGTTGTGCCAGCATTTGGGCGAAATGATGAATTTTCCGGCTGTAATCGCCGGCGACGCCGAAGTTTGGAGCAAGATTGCCGCTGCTGGCGGTCGGCCGCTGACCGGGCACGCGCCTGGGGTTGGCGGTAAAGAGCTGTGCGCCTATCTTTTAAGTGGTTGTCGGGCAGACCATGAAACAATTGGGTATGCCGAAGGGTTGGAAAAACTCCGACGCGGTGGCTGGCTGATGATGCGGGCGGGAGCGGCATCAAACGATTTGCCGGCATTGGCGCCGCTCGTAATCGAAAATCCGCTGCGGGCTGCGCGTTGCATGGTAGTCAGCGATGATCTGACGCCGACAGCGATCCTGCAGGATGGTTATATGGACGCGAAAATGCGTGCTATGTGCAGTTTTGGAATCAATCCGCTGGTCGCGTTACGGATGGTGACGCTGTCGCCAGCCGAATATTTTGGCTTGCCGCGCCGGGGCGGGATTGCGCCGGGTTGGCTGGCGGATTTGGTATTGGTTGACAGTCTGGAGTCCTGCCGGGTTGCCCGGGTCTGGAAAGGTGGTAAACTGGTGGCCCAGACGGGGCAACTTTGCCAACAGTTTGACAGGTCATTTGCCACAGGACCGGCAATGTCCACACAGCCATTGTCACCAGCAGCGATCCAACTGGCAGCGCCGCCGGGGAAAACCCAAATTCGACTGATTGGTTGGCAAAAAGGTTCGTTGCTCACCGAGTCATTAACTGCCACGGCGAAACTGGCAACAGGTAAAGTCGTGGCTGACCCCGGGCAGGATATTGTCAAACTGGTTGTACAGGAACGTAACGGAAATTCCGGTGAAATCGCCGTCGGCTTTGTCAAAGGGCTTGGCCTGCGCCGGGGCGCTCTGGGGTCATCTGTCGCCCATGACGCGCATCCGTTTGTCGTTGCCGGCGCTGATGATCTGTCGATTCTGACCGCGTTGGCCTGGTTGCGTGAACAGGGCGGCGGTCTGGTAGCCTGTGAAGGCGAAAAAATACTGGCCTGTCTGCCGCTGCCGGTCGCAGGCTTGATGAGCGATTCGCCGCTGGCGGTGGTGGCTAGCGCACTGAAAATGGTTGATCAGGCGGCTGGCGGACTGGGAGTGATTGGTGATCACCCCTGTATGGCGTTGTCCTTCCTGTCTTTGTCGGTTATTCCAAGCTTGAAACTGACAGATCAGGGCTATGTGGACCTGGGACAAGGTGGACGGCAAAGCTTGTTTGTGTGATGGTTTTGCTGATAAAACAAAGTAGTCGAGGTTTCTGCTGTGATATCATGAAATAGGGAGAATGAAGCAATGCGGAATAAGAATTTGAAAGTTAGGAGTTTGTTGCTGTTGGGCATAGTATCTTTTATCCTATCGATGCTTACGGGCTGCGGCGCAGGGTCGGCCGATCCTGCGGTCGATGTATCGGTCGATGAAGCTTTGCGCCTCTGGCAGAATAAAGAGGCGATCCTGATTGATGTCAGGACCCCGGCGGAATACCGCGACGGTCATATTCCCGGCGTGGCGAATATCCCGTTGGATGAACTGGAAAAAAGAATAGGCGAGATTCCCAAAGATAAGAAAGTGGTGCTGATCTGCCGGACAGGCAACCGCAGCGCGCAGGGGACCAAGTTGTTGCGTAGCAAAGGAATGACCAACGTGTTTAATAGTACCGGCGGCATGTCGAGCTGGAAAGGCCCGGTGGAGAAGTAATGAACCTGTTTCAACTGCCCGCCTGCCTGCCGCAACAGGAAGTGCTGGACACCCTGGTACAGCGCGGTGACATTCGTATCGAGCGGATCATTTCAACCGGACAGTCTTCACCGCCCGGATTTTGGTATGACCAGGCCGAAGATGAGTGGATTGCCGTATTGCAAGGCAATGCGGCGTTGGAGTGGGCAGACGGTACGGTACAGGAATTGGCGACCGGCGATTATCTGTTGATTCCGGCCGGCAAAAAGCATCGGGTGGCGCTAACTTCGGCGGAGCCGCCCTGCATCTGGCTGGCAATATTCATGTCCCCCACGTGAAGCGTAATTTCTGAGCGAGGGAGCGTACAGGCAAAATGGCAAGCGAAACGAGTTTGAGCAAGAATCAGGCCGATGTGCAGCAAGTGGCGGAGGCGATTGCCAGCGTTTTGACTGTGGAAGTAACGATTGCTGATGAACGCCTGCGTCGCATTGCAGGAACCGGGCGTTACGCAGGAAAAATTGGCGACCGGTTGGTGAAAGACTCGGCTTTTGCTGCGGTATTGCGGGAAAAGCGGGGCTTTTTCATTGCAAATCCGCGTGAACATGATGTCTGCAATACATGTGAAGGCAAACAGACCTGCGAGGAGCGTGCGGAGGTCTGTTGCCCAATCACACTGGACGGGCGGGTGATTGGCGTGATTGCCCTGATCGCTTGTGATGAAACGCAATACCGGATTCTGTTGGCAAAGCCGGATGGATTGTTTGATTTTTTGCAGCGGATGGCGGATTTGCTGGCCAGCAAGATTGCCGGGCGGGAACGACTGAAACAGCTGCATGCAATTCAGCAGCAATTGACGACTTTGTTGGATACGGTTCAGGAAGGAATTATTGCAGTAGACCGTAACGGAAAAATTGTCAATATCAATGCGGCAGCGGCGAAGATGCTCCATGTTGAGCAAAAGGCAGTAATGGGCAGGGAGCTGGCGGGGCAGATTTCAGGCTTGCCTTTGGCGGATAGCCTGGCAACCGGCCATGATATTTTTAATCAGGAAGCGTTTCGCATGATCAGGGGACGGCGCATATATTATGTTGCAACAGTTAAGACCTGGCTGGGCGGGATGGAAGTTTTGGGCGCTGTAGTAACCTTGCGGGAAATGGCGGAAGTGAAGAGAATTGTCTCCAACCTGTCAACGCAGGAACACTGCTTCAGTTTCGATATGATTATCGGCGATAGTCCGGCGCTTGCCAAGACGAAACAGGAAGCTGCGCAGGCGGCTGCCGGCAACGTGACGGTGCTGATCCAGGGAGAAAGCGGCACAGGCAAGGAATTGTTCGCCCGCGCGATTCACAATGCCAGCGTCAGGCGCGACAAACCGATCATCGCGATCAATTGCGCGGCGATTCCTGAAGCATTACTGGAAAGCGAACTGTTTGGCTACGAAGAGGGGGCTTTTACCGGCGCCAGGCGCGGCGGCAAACCCGGCAAATTTGAACTGGCTGATGGTGGCACGGTATTTCTCGATGAAATCGGCGACATGTCGCTCTCCTTGCAGGCTAAACTTTTGCGAGTGCTTCAAGAACGCAGGATTGAACGCGTTGGCAGTACGGAAACCACCGCCATCGATGTACGGATTATCGCGGCCACGCATAAAGATATTGAAGCGATGGTAAGTCGGGGCGAGTTTCGTCAGGACTTGTACTACCGGATAAATGTTTTCCCGCTGCAAATACCGTCCTTGCGTCAGCGCCGACAGGATTTGCCTTTGCTGATTGATAGTTTCCTAGCCCGCTATCGCGATAAGATGGCGAAGAACGTGGATTGCATCGATGCCAACGCGTACGCTTGTTTAGTGGATTACACCTGGCCAGGCAATATTCGCGAACTGGAGAATACGATTGAATATCTGGTCAGTATTGCAGACGGCAAAAATATTGAAGAACGGCACATTCCGCAGCGGATTAAAGTCGCCAGCGGCAACGCACAGACGAGGCCGGCGGCCGGCGTACAGCAAATACCCATGCTGACGATTGCCGAACTGGAAAAGAATGCAATCATGAATGCGATCAAACAATTTGGCCTGACCATGCGCGGCAAAACGCAGCTGACGCAGGCGCTGGGACTCAGCAAAGCGACGTTATATCGGAAATTGAAGCAGTACAAAATCGCAACCGACTTGTCTCAAATTGAGAACGACGAATCAAAATGAGAATAGCTGATTTTCCTGCGGTTTGATCAATACGCGGGCAACCACTTGAATCAAAATGAGAAATTGCTCTAATATAACAGGCTGATTTGGGTCAATTCGGGCGGTTTTTTCTGGCATGCATCTTGCAATGAATAGTTGTCAATACGCATGTCGGGAGGCAAAATAATGAAATTTCAGGATGAAGTGATTGCATTGATTCAGGCCGGAGTCAAACCGGCGCTTGGTTGCACCGAACCGGGCGCGGTGGCGTTGGCGGCGGCTTACGCCGGACAGGCGCTTGGCGAGGAGATTCCGCTAAAAGTCGAGGTCTGCGTTGATTCCAACGTTTATAAAAATGGCGTTGCCGTCGGTATTCCCGGCACCGGCAAGGTTGGGCTGGGGATTGCGGCTGCGCTGGGCGCCTTGATCAAGGAACCGGCGCTGGAATTATCCGTGCTCAGCCGGATTACGCCGGAGCTGCTATCGGCGGCGGATGCGCTGCTGGCCGGGGATAATGTCGGCATCAGTTTGAATGATCATCAAGGCCTGCATATTGAAGTGAAAGTCCGCGGAGCCAAAGGTTGGGCCCGCGCCGTGATTGACGGCAGTCATACCAATCTGATCCTGCTGGAACATGATGGTGAAACACTTTCCTGTAAAGCGGCGGCTGCTGCGGCAAAAAGTGTGGCGATCATGAATAACGCCGAAGTCACACTGGCGGGAATTATATCAGCGGTGGAAGAAATGCCGGACGACTCGTTTGCTTTTTTTGCGGAGAGTATCCGGATGAACCAGGCGGCGGCACAGGCAGGTTTACAGGGCCGCCTGGGCATGGCGATCGGCGCTAATTTTCAGGATATGATCAACGAAAAAATCCTCGCCGATGATCTGGTGCTGTACGCGAAAATTCTCACCGCGGCAGCGGCTGATGCGCGGATGTCAGGCGAAAACATCCCGGTGATGAGCGTGGCCGGCAGCGGCAACCACGGCCTGACGGCGATCCTGCCGGTGGTGGCGGTGGCGGAACGACTGAACGTGCCGCAGGAAAAGCTGCATCGGGCGCTGGCAATCAGCGCGTTGACGACGCTGTATATCAAAACCTACACCGGCAGCCTGTCGGCGCTATGCGGTTGCGCCGTGGCGGCGGCGACCGGCGCCAGCTCGGCCATTGTCTGGATGCTGGGCGGCAGCCGGGCACAGATCGACGGCACAATTAAAAACATGATCGCCAACCTGACCGGCATGATCTGCGACGGAGGCAAAGTCGGCTGTGCGCTGAAATTGTCGACGGCAGCCGGAGTGGCAGTAGAGACAGCCCTGTTGACGCTGAAAAATGTTCTGGTGCCGGACAGTAACGGGATCATCTTCCAATCGACTGATGACTCAATTCGCAATTTGGGTATGGTCAGTAGCCCCGGTATGCTGGAAACCGACAAAGTGATTTTGAAAATCATGCTGGAGAAAAGTAAAGCGCCAGTCGTTCCCTAAATGGATTTTGCTAAATTTGCTTGCTTTCTGAATAGAAATATGATAAATTTTCATTCATACAAAGAATATTTTCCTTAAAAACACCGAAATAATTCGCGATTTCGTCCCCCGATATGATTTGGATGGCAATGGGGCCTATGCATCAACACGATGCGTGGGCTCTTTTTTGTTATATAAAAAATAATGATGAAAGAGGGATTGGAATGAAGATGCTAAAAAAACACCTGACCCTGCTGCTCGCTCTGGTAATGATGGCGCTGGTTGCCGCCGGTTGCGGCGGCGCTCCGGCCAAACCGGAAGCAAAAGCAGAAACCAAGCCGGCGGCGGTTAGCCGAATCGACCAGATCAAGAAAAATGGCAAACTGATCCTCGCCACTGGCAACTATCGACCGTTTGAATATCACGACGAAAAAACCAACAAAATCATCGGCTACGATATTGATGTCGCCGAAGCCATCGCCAAAAAGATCGGTGTGCCGCTGGAAATTAAAGAAATGCAATTTACCGGCCTGATCCCTTCGCTGCAGAATGGCCAGGTCGACCTGGTGATTGCCGCGATGTATATCACCCCGGCCCGCCAAGAAGTGGTCGATTTTGCCGCTCCCTACATGGATACCGGCATGGTGCTGGCGGTCCTCAAGGACAACACAACTATCAAAAGCACTAAAGACCTTGACGGCAAAGTTGTCGGCGTAAAAACCGGCGCCACCAGTGAAAAGGTCGCCCAGGAAATGAAGGAAAAGGGCGCTAAAATTGAAATCAAGAGCTACAAAGAGACAGTTGACTATCTGCTGGATTTGCAAAACGGCCGTCTGGATGCTGCGATCAACGATCTGCTCAACCAGTTGGAATACAACAAAGCCAATCCCAATGTGAAGATTGTCGGCGAACCGTTTACCAAAGCCCAGTTGGGAATCGCCGTGAAAAAAGGCGACAAGGAATTGCTGGACTTGACCAACGCGGTGCTGAAAGAACTGAAACAATCCGGCGAAGCGGAAAAAATGTACAAGAAATGGTTGATCGGCGCGAAGTAAAATAAGGTTTTGGGGAAGAGGGAACGCTCATGAATCTCGACTTTTCAGTTGTATTGACGAAGATTCCCATATTGCTTGAAGGGTGCGTCGTCACCCTTCAAATCTCCTTCTTCGCCTTATTGTTGGGAATGATCTTCGGCATAGCGGGTGCGCTGTGCCGAATTTCTGCCAACCGGGCGCTGAATTCTCTTGCTTTCATGTATGTATGGGTAATCCGGGGCACACCAGTAATGGTGCAACTGTTTATCCTCTACTTTGGCCTGCCGCAGCTGGGGATCAAACTGCCGAGTATGGTGGCCGGTGTGTTGGGTCTGGCGATCAATACCGGCGCTTATGTCACTGAAATCATCCGGGCGGGGATTCAGGCGGTGGATAAAGGTCAGATGGAAGCGGCGTTGTCGGTCGGCATGAGTTTCCGGCAGGCAATGGTGCGGATTATCGGTCCGCAGGCGACAAAAATCTGTATTCCGCCCTTGGTGAATCAATTTATCATGACGTTGAAAAATTCTTCGATTGCTTCGTTGGTGACGATCACCGAATTGTTTCGGACCGGCGAGCAGATCATCTATACGACGTTCCGCAGTTTTGAAGTCTATATGGCGGTAGCGGTGCTGTACCTGATGATGAATTCAGTGTTTATGGTCCTAGCTGACAGACTGGAAAGGAAGATGGCGCGACAATGAGCTATATCGTCGAAATGAAGAATGTCTATAAATCATTCGGTCCATTGGAAGTGCTGAAAGATTTCAACCTACAGCTGGCCGAAGGCGAAAAAGTCGTCATTATCGGGCCGAGCGGCTCCGGCAAAAGCACGGTTCTGCGCTGTATCAACAAACTTGAACCGATCCAGTCCGGCGAGGTTTTTTTCGAAGGCGAAAAAATTGATGATCAGACAAATCTGTGCGATCTGCGGACGCATATCGGCATGGTTTTTCAGCGGTTCAACCTGTTCCCGCACAAAACAGCGATGGAAAACATTGTCGAAGCGCCGCTGGTGGTAAAAGGAATGTCAAGGGCCGACGCCGAAACAATAGCAGAAGAATTATTGGCCCGGGTAGGGCTTGCGGACAAACGGGACAGTTATCCTCGCGAGCTTTCCGGCGGGCAACAGCAACGGGTGGCGATCGCCCGTGCATTGGCGATGAATCCGAAGATTCTGCTGTTTGACGAACCGACCTCGGCTCTGGACCCGGAGCTGGTGGGCGAAGTATTGGTCGTGATGAAAGATCTGGCGACCGAAGGCATAACGATGATCGTCGTGACCCATGAAATGGCGTTTGCCAAAGATGTGGCCGACCGGGTCGTTTTCATGGATGGCGGCGTAATTGTCGAAGAAGGTACCCCGGCGGATATTTTTGAAACTCCGGCGCAGGAGCGGACCCAGCAATTTCTGAAACGAATCCGGCATTAAAGAAGAGGGGTGGCAGGTTGAGTTATGTGACAGGCTTGCGCTGCATTCATTGCGACCGGCAGTATGCAGTGACGGAAGTGGATTATTATTGTCCTTCCTGCGGCTACGAAGACGGGATTTTGGATGTGGAATACGATTACGCTGCCCTGGCCGCAGTGTTCAATCCGGCCACGCTGGCTGGCAGCCGCATCTTTTCGATGTGGCGCTATCTACCGTTATTGCCGATCGAGGACACGACAAAAATTCAGCATCTGCAAGTCGGCTGGACGCCGTTGTACGATGCGACGCATCTGGCGGCTGAGCTGGGCGTGGCGCGACTGTTTGTCAAAGATGAAGGCCGTAACCCTACGGCTTCCTTTAAAGACCGGGCCAGTTCGATCGGCGTGATCAAGGCGCTGGAAAAAGGCGCAACCAGCATCACCTGCGCGTCCACCGGCAACGCCGCTTCTTCATTGGCTGGATTTTCGGCGGCGGCTGGACTGCCGGCGACGATTTTTGTGCCGGAGCGCGCCCCGCAAGCCAAGGTGGCCCAACTACTGGTGTTTGGCGCCCGGGTTTTTGCCGTGCAGGGGACTTACGACCAGGCCTGGGAGCTGTGCATGGAAGCGGCGGCGGAGTTTGGCTGGTACAACCGGAACTGCGCGATCAATCCTTATCTGATCGAAGGCAAGAAAACGGTCTCGCTTGAGTTGGTCGACCAACTGCGCGAGCAGTACGACGGCGCCTGTCCCGACTGGGTCGTAGTGTCGGTCGGCGACGGCTGCACGGTGGGCGGTGTCTGGAAAGGGCTGGTCGAGATGCACAAGCTTGGCTTCCTGCCGCGGCTGCCGAAGATTCTTGGCGTGCAGGCCGAGGGCTGCCAACCGTTTTTGACTGCCTGGCAAACCGGTGCGCCGTTGCAACCGACCGAAGACAACACGATCGCCGATTCGATCGCCGTCGGTCATCCGCGCAATTTCCAAAAAGGGATGAAAGCGATTGTCGAATCCGGAGGGGCTTTCATCAGCGTGCCGGATGCAGACATTCTCGCTTCGATCACGACCCTGGCCCGCAAAGCGGCCGTATTTGGCGAACCGGCCGGCGTGGCCGGCGTGGCAGGCATCCGCAAAGCGGTAGCGCAGGGGCTGATTGCCGCCGATGAAACAGTGGCGCTACTAGTTACCGGCAATGGCCTGAAAGATATCCAGTCAGCGGTGAAAGCCGCTGGCACGCCTAATACCGTCGAACCGACGCTGGCTGCGGTGAAAGCAGCGATCGGAGGGTTGCGATGAGCGGACTGCTGATCCAGGGCGCTTCGATTGTCGACGGAACCGGCAAAAAAGCGTTTGTCGCCGATGTGGCGGTTAATGATTGTTTGATTAGCGAAATTGGCCGAATTCCGGCGGAAACCGGCAATTTTTCCCGTGTGATCGATGCCCGGGGTTTGATGCTGACGCCAGGTTTCATCGATATGCACAGTCATTCCGATTTGTTGCAGCTGGTCAAACCGCAGGCTGCAGCGAAGATTTGCCAGGGCATCACGACCGAGCTGCTGGGGCAGGACGGTCTGGGTCTGGCGCCGCTGACGGACGGACATATCGACTCCTACCGGCGGCATGTGTCCGGATTGCTGGGCGACCCAGACCTGGCCTGGACCTGGCGCAGTTTTGGCGAGTACCTGGAACGGTTGCAGCGAGACGGTACGGCGACCAATCTGGCGGCGCTGGCCAGCCATGGGCCGCTGCGGATTGCCGTAGCCGGCATGGAGGAACGCGCCTTGACGCCGTTGGAGCTGGACCGAATGTGCGAGTTGTTGCAGCAGAGTTACGATGAGGGCGCGTTCGGCTTGTCGACCGGATTGATTTACCCGCCCTGTATTTTTGCCGCACCTGATGAACTGGTCGCATTGACCTCGGTTAGCGCCCGCAACGAGGGAATTTTTGTCGTGCATGTGCGTAACGAACGCGGTCTGGTCGTCGAATCGATCGGTGAAATTTTTGATCTGGCGCGAAAAACCGGCGTGGTCCCCCATATTTCCCACCTGAAAGTGATTGGCAAGGAGAACTGGGGTACGGCGGGCCGGATGCTGAAGCTGTTTGATGCGGCAATTGAAGAGGGACTGGACGCCTCCTTTGATCAATATCCTTATCCGGCCGGCAGTACGATGTTGAGCATTCTGGTGCCGCCGCATGCGCATGCCGGCGGTTCGGAAAAATTACTGGAACGTCTGCGCGATCCGGCGATGCGCGAGCGTCTGGCGGCAGAAATGCGGCAGGGGTTGCCTGACTGGGAAAACATCGCGACCGCCGCCGGCTGGGACGGCGTGATCGTGACCGGCATCACCGACGGGCCGAACAAAATTTACGAAGGCAAATCGCTGACCGCAATCGCCGACGAGTGGGAAATTTCGCCGCAGGAAGTGGTATTTGAGTTGCTCCTGCAACAGAATTTGCAGGTTTCGATGGTGAATTTCAGTATGTCGGAGACGGATGTAGCCCAAATTATCAAGCATCCACGCGGCATGCTCGGCACCGACGGACTCTTGATCGGCAAGCCCCACCCGCGCGCCTATGCGTCGACGGCGCGAATTTTGTCGCGCTATGTGCGGCAGGAAAAACTGCTGACAATGGAGCAGGCCGTCGAACGGATGACCGGTCGCCCGGCCCGCCGGCTTGGTCTGCGGGATCGTGGCCGCATCGCACTCGGCGCGAAAGCCGACCTGGTATTGTTTGATGCCGCAAATATTCAGGAAGGCAATTCATTTGTCGATCCCTGCCGGCATCCTTCAGGTATTGAGTACGTGTTTGTCAATGGAGTGGCGGCAGTCAGCCAGGGCAGGGAAACCGGCGCGCTGGCCGGACGGGTGTTGCGAAAAAATAACAGCAAGTGATGATTTCCGGGGAGGGATAGTATGGGACAGACAGAAGGAAAATTGACGCTAACGACGCCGGATGACGCAGGACTGGTCGCGTTGTGCCAACGGATGATCCAACTGCAAAGCTATACGGGAGCGGAAGGCGATCTGGCGCAAGAACTGAAAAAAACAATGCTGGCGCTCGGTTATGACCGGGCCTGGATCGATGATTTTGGCAATGTAATCGGCGAAATCAAGGGCGGGTCAGCCGGGCCGGCGATTCTGTTCGATGGTCACATCGACACGGTGGAAGTCAGTGATGCCGAGGACTGGACAGTGCCGCCGTTTGAAGGGATAATTAAAGATGGTCGGATTTATGGCCGCGGCGCGAGTGACATGAAATGCGCCCTGGCGGCTATGATTTGCGGCGTTGCCACGCTGGCCGCCTGCCGCGATCAGTTGGCCGGCTCGGTGTTTGTTTCCGGTACCGTGTGTGAAGAAACTTTTGAAGGGCTGGGTCTGTCGAAGGTCGTGGCAGCGATCAAGCCCGATTTTGTCGTGATTGGCGAAGCATCAGCGCTGAACCTGAAACGCGGCCAACGCGGCCGGGCCGAAATCGTGGTGACCACCAGCGGCAAGGCGGCGCATTCCTCCAATCCCGCAGTCGGCAAAAATGCCGTGTATATGATGCTGGAACTGGTGAACGCGATCCGCGGCCTGCCGGTTCTGCAGGAAGCGTTTTTGGGCGAGGGGATTCTGGAACTGACCGACATTGTTTCCGCGCCGTACCCCGGCGCTTCGGTGGTGCCACACAAATGCCGGGTGACTTTTGACCGCCGGTTGTTGGTCGGCGAGACCGAAGAATCGGTACTGGCTCCATTGAAACAGTGCGTTCAGGACCTGAAACGCCGCGATCCACAGTTCGAAGCAGAAATTGAAATTGCCGAGGCGAGCCAGATATGTCATACTGGGGCGATCATGGCCGGCAAACGGTTCTTCCCGGCCTGGGTGCTGGCCGAGTCCCATCCGCTCGTCGCCGGAGCTTTGGCTGCCACCCGGCGGGCTGGTCTGGCGCCGGAAGTCACCAAATACAGTTTTTGCACCAATGGCAGTTACTCCGCCGGCATCGCCGGCATTCCGACGATCGGCTTCGGTCCGGGCGCGGAAGACGGGGCGCATGTCGTGAATGAAAGCATCGAAATCAACCAGGTCAAACAGGCGGCGCTAGGCTATCAGGCAATTGCCGCCCAGTTCTTGACCAAATAAAACTTGGAGGGAAATCTGATGAGCAAGGTTCCGTTCGGACCGACTTACGATGAAATGCTGCAGCCGGAGAAAATCTCGCCGGAAGTTCGCGCCACGGCGCTGAAACAGCTGCACGACAATGAAATGGACCCGATCAATTTATTCAATATCAATTGGAAAGACGCCGACAACAAAGTGCGCAAGATTGTGCTGCCGCCGGAGCTGACCGGCGTGGATGCCAATATTGTGGTCATGCTGGGTTGCGGCTTCCCATCCGGTTCGCACAAAGTGGGCCCGGCTTACAGCACGTTGATCGAAGGCCTGGTCGATGGCGACATCACCTCGGAACACACAATCCTCGGCCCCTCGACCGGTAACTTTGGCATTGGTACGGCCTATATCTCCAATCTGCTCGGGCTGAAGGCTGTCGTGATTATGCCGGACAACATGAGCAAGGAACGCTACGAACGGATTCGTAAATACGGCGGCGAGCTGGAGTTGACGCCGGGCTCCGAGTCCGATGTCATCCTGACGCTGGAACGGACCCATGAGATGATGAAAAACCCGAAGAATAAAGCGTTGGCCCAGTTTGAACTGATGGCCAACTATCGTTTTCATCGCCATGTCACCGGCGGCAGCGCAATCGAAGCCGTCAAAGGCGTTGGCAATGGCCGGATCGCCGGATTTACCTCCGCTCCCGGTTCGGCAGGTACTTTGGCAGCCGGCGACCAGATCAAAGTCGCCTTCCCCGAAGCAAAGGTGGCCGCACTGGAGCCATACGAGTGCTCCACCCTCGCCAACGGCGGGCTGGGCCAGCACCGGATCGAAGGGATCGGCGACAAGATGTGCACATTGATCCACAATGTGCTGACCACCGATTTCATTATCCTGATCAAAGACGAAGAAACTGTCCAGGGTGTTAAAGTGTTCCACGACGGAACCGAGTTGCTGCTGAAAATGGGCGTCGATCCCGAACTGGCCAAGATTCTGACTTATGCAATCGGCCCTTCGGGCATCTGCAACATCATTGGCGCGATCAAACTGGCCAAACACATGCGGTTCGGTCCAGGCGACAATGTGGTGACGGTTGCGACCGACGGATTTGACCGTTACGACTCGGTACTGGAAGAACTTAACGCGCGGTACCTGGAACTGACCGAAAATGTACTCAGTCGCTGGACTCAGGATATTTTCATCCAGGCTGATGAGGAGCATATTTATGATGTGCGTCGTCCAGCTGCAAAACAACGGCTGTTCCGCCAAAAAGAGGCGGATTGGCTGAAGTTCGGTTACAGTCAGCAATATCTGGACAGCCTGCAGGACCAGGCGTTCTGGGAAGCGGAGTACGCAAAGATCTACGGTTATAATGAAAAAATCTTGGCCCAACGGGGAAAATAGCAAGTAATAAAAAAACTGGCGGCGCTCGGCAAAGGAGCGACCGCCAGTTTCTTTATTTATCAAAAACCGAACGTTTTGTTTTCATTCAACCAGAAACGGAGGACATCACATTATTAGATGCTTTTTCAACGTTTCGCAAGAAAAAGGTGTTCATATATCTTTGCTTTTAAATGAAAGACTGGTGATATTCTACCATGAAAGAGCGGAAAGTTTTCGCGGCATTGCATAGATAGCGTCGTTTGTTCCACATGATCGCCTGTGTCCGGAGAATAGCCGGATCTTTTATTTTGACAACTATTGTGTTTCCCAACACGCCGGTCCGATAACCGGATTCTGTGGTGAGAACAATGCCATATTCTGCAGCAAGCATTTTTGAACGAAGCATATAATCGCACTCCAGTACGATTTTTGGCGTAAAACCTGCCTTGGCGCAAAGGTCGTCAAAATATTGTCGCATGGAAAACCCTTTTGATATGGCGATGAAGTTTTCGTTTTTTGCATCAATGAAATGAACTTCACCTTGCTGGGCAAAATGATGACCGGGATATACGACGAAGATCGGTTTGTCATCAGGGATAAGAATAGACATATCCCACTTATCGCCAACTAAATCGGTTGTTGCAGTTATCACAAAGTCGAATTGCATCGACTCAGACTGATGCTCCAATTGATCACGCTTTAGCAAGGTGTGAGAGACTCTGATGTCAGGATGTTTTTTGAAAAAAGCCTGAAGCGCATCATGCCAGACGATGGGACTGGTAATAGCAATGGACAAATTCTGATTTTTTCTACTCGCGGCATCATTCATTTCCATTTTGGCATTATCAAGGGACACAAATATTTCATTGACGTATTTTAAATAGATTCGTCCGCTTTCATTAAGACGAATGTTGCGCCCCTCGCGCTCGAACAATTTGCAGCCTACTTCTTTTTCCAGCCGGGCAATGGTTGCACTCAGGGATGGGGCAGATACCAATAGGTCTTTTGCGGTTTGCGTCAGATGTTCGCGCTCGGCAAGTTCTTTAAAGTATTTCAACTGTAATAAGCCCATGCAACGTTCCCCTTTTCGTTATCTGTTTTGAACTATATCACAAAAATATTAACTTTTGAACTAACGGTAGATAAATAATTTGATAATTTACAAAATAGTACACAAATAACATAATTGGAACAGATAAAAGTGAGCGCTTAGCGAATGGCACAGCAAGAACGGAATTTTTTAAGGGGGATGCAGAATGAAGCTTAAAGGGAAAATCGCAATTATTACTGGAGGAGCTGCCGGCATAGGCTTTGCAACTGCCAGGGTTTTTTTACAGGAGGGGGCAAGCGTCGCGATTTGCGATATTAACGCGGAACGGACCAACAATGCGGTGGAAGAGTTATCCCAGCTTGGAATCATCCGGGGTTTTTCCGTTGACATATCAAAAAAAGAACAGATACAAACTATGGTGGATGCGGTTATCGCCGAATTCGGCGGAATCGATATTCTGGTGAATAATGCCGGCATTACTCAAGACGCCCAGTTTTTCAAAATGACTGAAGAACAATTTGATAACGTGATCAATATTAACCTCAAAGGAACATATTTGTTCAGTAAATCAGTTATTCCTTTCATGATGGAAAAAAAATATGGGAAAATTATTCACTTGTCTTCTGTGTCTGCCTTTAACGGCAATTTTGGACAAACAAATTATGCTGCCACCAAGGCTGCGATTATGGGAATGACCAGGGTGATGGGAAAAGAACTTGGCAAATACGGCATCAATGTCAACGCGATTGCCCCGGGGTCGATTATGACCGACATGTACAGCGCTGTACCAGAAGAAGCAAAGCAGAAAAAACTTGCAGCTATTCCGTTGCGCAGATACGGGACACCCGAAGAAGCAGGGCAACTGATTGCCTTTCTAGCTTCAGATGAGTCGAGCTATATTACGGCACAGACCATCGTCATCGATGGCGGCTATAACTAATAAATGATTGTGTTGCGGAAAGGAAGGGAATTATGCGCGAGGTAGTCGTTGTATCTGCAGTCAGAACGCCGATTGGAACGATTGGCGGGACCCTGAAAAATATTTTGCCTGAAGAACTGTTAAGAATCGCTTTTCATGGAGCTATCGAAAAAGCCGGAATCGGCAACGAAATGATTGATGAAGTCATTGCCGGACAGGCAAAGCAGTCTACCGATGCTCCCAATATTGCGCGGGTAGCCTCTTTGATGGCCAGGATACCAGAAGCGATCCCGGGATATAGCGTGCACCGACAATGCGCTTCAGGACTACAGGCGATTTTGAACGGGATGCAACAGATCCAGTGTGAGTATTCAGATATTGTACTGGCGGGCGGCGTTGAAAGCATGAGCACCGCACCCTTCTATGTGCGAAACGCCCGCTTTGGTGTCGGCAATGGGAATACCAGTTTTATTGACCCGAATATCGAAAGTCAGCCAAAATCTCAGCCGAGCGATATTTATGGCATCTTTAACATGATTCAGACGGCCGATAACGTTGCTCGTTCCTTCAAAATATCGCGGGAAGAACAGGATGAGTTTGCCCTGTCAAGTCAGAGTAAAGCAAATGCGGCTATCGCGGCAGGCAAGTTCAGGGACGAAATCATTCCTGTACCTATGCCGCAACGGAAAAACGCGACGGCTATTTTTGATGCGGATGAGTATCCCAAAAAGGATACGGACATTCAGCAACTGGCCAAGCTGCGCCCGATTTTTGCCGATGGGTTTGTCACTGCGGGCAATGCTTCCGGCAGAAACGACGGGTCTTCCGCTTTGGTTTTGATGGCGCGAGAGAAAGCAGACGAGCTGAGGATTAAGCCGATTGCCAGAATCCTGGCAGGCGCGGCGGCCGGAGTCGATCCTCGCATAATGGGTATCGGTCCGGTGGCGGCAACACGAAAACTGCTAAAAGTATTGGAAGCACAAGGGTTGAAACTGGATTCCTTCGGACTGTTTGAAATTAACGAAGCATTTGCTGCGCAAGCAGTAGCGTGCATCAAGGAACTGGGACTGAATCCTGAACTCGTCAACGTCAACGGTGGGGCGATAGCATTGGGCCATCCCCTGGGATGCACGGGAGCAAGAATTTCTACCACCTTGATCCACGAGATGCATAAACGGGATGTCCGATATGGAATGGCTTCGATTTGTATTGCTGGGGGCCTGGGAATGGCGATGGCATTTGAAAAGATTTGAGGCCAGCGTTTGATGTTGCCAAGAAACAGATAGAGAGGGTGGATATTCATGGCAAAAGTACTGCTAGTTGAGCCGATTAAGGAATCCGGAATGCAAATACTGAGGGAGGCTGGATTAGTGCCGGTAATATCCCCGTCAACCGACGCGGATACACTTATCAGACAGCTGGATAATGACGTCTTCGGTATGATCGTCAGGGCTAGCAAACTGGAAGGCAAAGTATTGGCTGCGGCAAGGAATCTCAAAATCGTAGCCCGGCACGGCGCCGGTTACAACAATATTGATGTCGATGCCGCTTCGGCGCAGAACATCCTGGTGACCAATGTTCCGGCAGCGAACACCTATTCCGTGGCGGAGTATGTGATCTCTGCAATTTTGGTGATGACTCGAAAGCTCCTGGTGGGAGACGCCGCGCTGCGCTCGGGAAAGTTATCCCAACCAGACAGGTCTTTGCCTGGCTTGGTCAACCAGTATGGTCTTGGTGGTACCGAAGCGCCTGGAAAATGCCTGGGGATTATTGGGTTTGGGAAAATAGGCCGCAAAACGGCTGAACTGGCTTCGGGCCTCCTCCGGATGAAGGTGATTGCCTATGATCCGTTCGTAAACTCTGCGCCACCGGAAGTGAAGTTGGTGGCAGATGTCAATGAAGTATACCGGGAAGCTGACTTTATCACTCTGCATGCCCTGGTGACCAAAGAAACGGAGAACATGATCGGTGCTGCCGAGTTGGCCATGATGAAACCGACCGCCTATCTGATCAGTGCGGGAAGAGGGGAACTGGTTGATGAATTGGCATTGATACATGCCTTGAAACAGGGAGTCATTGCCGGAGCGGTTTTGGATGTTTTCAAGGAAGAGCCGCCCAGTATCGATAATCCGTTGTTTGCGGCGCCCAATCTTTTATTGACCCCGCATGTGGCAGGTGTTACCGAGGAAGCTGTGGAGGGTTTGGCTATCGGCTCCGCTCAGGCAGTGGCAGATCTGTTTGTGGGAAAAACTCCAGCGTCAATCGTCAATCCGGAAGTGTGGACTAGACTGGGAAATAAATAGGCGTTTCCACAATCTGCAGATTGTTTGTCTCCGCATGGTGTTCACAGTAAACTGCTGAACTTTGACGTTTCGATCGGCGTTACAGCGCAGCAAACAGTATTCAGGAGGGATTTATGTTGAAAACAGGCAGGACTGCATTGGAGAATGCAAAGACTCAGCTGGCAGAAGTGGCGCGGATAATGAATTTGGAGCCGCATGTGCATGCGCTGCTGGAAGAACCGATGCGTCAATTCACCGTTAGATTCCCGGTGCGAATGGATGACGGATCAACCAGGGTATTTGAGGGATACCGTTTCCAGCACAATTGGTCGATTGGTCCGACTCGGGGCGGCACCCGTTTTCATAAGGATGAGACGGTTGACGATGTTAAGGCGCTTTCCATGTGGATGACGATCAAAAATGCATGCAACGACATCCCGAACGGCGGTGCCAAAGGTGGCGTAGTGGTTGACCCTGCCACCCTTTCCAAAAATGAACTGGAAAAGGTTTGCCGCGCCTACATCCGGGCTATTGCGCAGCTGGTCGGGCCCTGGAATGACTTCCCGGGCGCTGACATTGGAACAGACAATGTTACCCAAAGCTGGATGCTGGATGAGTGGGAAGCAATGAACCTGCGCAACGAACCGTCCGGTATCAGCGGGAAAGCCATGCCATTGGGCGGGTCAGCGGGACGCGCGGAAGCAACTAGCCGCGGCGTGATGTTTGCCACCAAAGAAGTTGCCCAGGTTCTCGGACTCGAGTTAAAAGGATTGAAAGCCGTTGTACAGGGTTTTGGCAAAGTGGGCTGGAATCTGGCCAAACTATATGCGCGTGAAGGGGTTCTCGTAACGGCAGTCAGTGATGTATACGGTGGAATATATGATCCCGCTGGCCTAGACGTTATGGATGTATTTGCTCATGTTCAGAAAACAGGCAAGCTGGCGGGATATCCCAAAGCGGTCAAAGAATTGACAAATGCCGAAATTTTGGAGCTTGAGTGTGATGTGCTTGCTCCTTGCGCAGTTCAGAGTGTGATCACTGCGGAAAATGCTCCGCGGATCAAAGCCAAGATGGTCATCGAAGGAGCAAACGGCCCGACCTCGACCGATGCGGAAAAAATTCTCCTGGACAGAGGGGTTTTTGTTGCTCCCGACGTCTTTGCCAATTCCGGCGGTACGCAGGTAGCACACTTTGAGCGCGTGCAAAACCTCCATGATAATCACTGGACCGAAGAAGAAGTGAATGCGAAGCTGGAAGGGATTTTCCAGAGAGTGTTCAAGGAAATTTATGCGATTCATAAAGAGAAACAGATTTCCTTGCGGATGGCTTGTTGGGTAAAAGCGGTCGACCAGGTCGTATGCGCGATGAAATATCGCGGCTGGGTTTAACAATATGTTTGGGATGGAGGCGGCAGGCGACGACCGTGGTGCCTCCATCTGACCTCGATACCCTGCAGATAAAGTGCCTAGCGTATAAGTGTGCGAGGAGGATAAACATGAAAAATCTTTCACTGACTCAAAAAATGGTAATTGCTATTATTTTGGGCTCGATTCTTGGTCTCACTACCGGCACGACATACTCCGCGATTTTGACGCCACTTGGAAAAATATTCATCAATTTATTGCGAATGGTCATAGTACCGCTGGTATTTACCGCTATTACTCTTGGTGTGGCTCAAATAGCGGATTTGAAACAATTCGGGCGTTTGGGGACCAAAGTTGCCGGGTTCTACTTTATCGTAACCATTATCTCCACCGTCATCGCTGTAGCAGTCGGTCTGCTTGTTGAACCAGGCAAAGGCTTTGTGGCTGGTGCGCAGCAGGTAAAAGCAGCAGCGCCGCCACCACTTGCAGACGTCATTGTGAATTTTGTACCCAGTAATATCATCGAA
The DNA here is from genome assembly GCA_964521625.1 of uncultured Veillonellaceae bacterium. GTDB lineage: Bacteria > Bacillota > Negativicutes > UBA1444 > UBA1444 > UBA1444. The sequence goes on from CAZFSM010000022.1 coordinate 31,322, forward strand.
ACCATGCTGAAAATGGATATGAATGCAATGATTTTCTTCTGCATTATGCTGGGAGTTTCGCTGGTTATGCTTGGCGATGCAAAAAAACCCTTCGTTGATTTACTTGTTATATTAAATGACGCCATGATCAAGATGACCGGTATTTGCATCCAGTTTGCTCCTTTCGGCGTGTTTGCGCTGATGGCGAACACAACCGGAAAATACGGCCTTGATATCGTCAAGCCGCTGGCCAAGTTCTTTTTCACGGAGTATCTGGCGATGGGTATCGTCATGTTCGGGGTATACGGTGTGATCTGCCAGTTCATCGCCAAAGTAAATTTCTTTGAATATTTGCGGCGAATCAAAGATGTCATGATTATGGCGGTCAGCACAACCAGCAGCGCGGCAACACTGCCTTTGGAAATGCAAGTCGCGGAAACCAAACTGGGTCTGCCGAAGCATGTGGCAGGATTCTCCTTGCCGCTGGGAGCGACCATGAATCAGCATGGAGCGGCGATCAATATCACGATCTGCGTTATGTTCTCGGCGCAGGCATTTGGCTTGGACCTGAGCATGGGGGAAATATTCACCATCGCATTCCTGGCAATCATCATGTCCACAGGAACAGCGGGTGTTCCTGCCGCCGGATCGGTATTCACGCTGATGATCCTAAGCAAGTTTGGCCTGCCGAGTGAAGCCTTTGCGATGATCCTGTCGGTATATGTCCTGGTCGACATGGGCAGCACGCTGCTAAACATTGTCGGCGACCTTGTGTGCGTCAGCGCTGTGGCGGAAAGCGAAGGTCTGCAGGACAGGTCGGTCTGGGATAATGTACCTGCCAACGAATCAAGCGTTGCGAAGGATTCGATTTCCGGGAAGGATTCAAATCCGGTAAAAGAATCGGTTTAATGATGGACTGATCGTCGCCGATCCCGACTCTTGAAGCTGCGGTGCAACCGGGAGTGCGGGATCGGCGGGGACTTCAGGATAGCCAAAGGGTTTTCGGACGATGCGATCAAAAGGATGGTTGATACGGAAATGCTGGAAAAAAAATATTTTGAAGATATCCAGACAAGTGATCATTGCGTGTCAGTGGGGAGAACGATCACCGAAACCGACATTGTAAATTTTGCCGGTATTTCGGGGGATTACAATCTTATCCATACCGACATGGAGTTTGCGAAGAATTCAATTGCGGGACAGCGTCTGGCGCATGGATTGCTGGTCAAGGTAATCGCATCCGGCCTCTATACCAGAACAGCCTATAATATGGCAATGTCCGAGAATGTGATGGCCTTTGTGGAAATAAAATCCTGGAAGTTCAAAAAACCGGTACTGATTGGCGATACGATTCATGTCGAAGTTGTCGTCATAGAAAAAATCGATGCCAAGCCGGAGAGCAACAGCGGGAAAATTGTCATGAAACGAACAATACTGAATCAAAGCAACGAAGTCGTGCAAGAAGGAGAGTATGTGTTGTTGATTAAAAAGCGTGGGTAATCGCCAGTTTTTGAAATGCAAAATGTTATTTTGGGGTGAAAATTTTGAAACAAGCACTGGAAGGATTAAGAGTTGTTGAAGTAGGAAATATTTTGGCGGGCCCTTTTTGCGGAACGATTATGGCGGATTTTGGCGCCGAGGTGATCAAGGTAGAACCGCCTCAAGAAGGCGATTTGCTTCGGAACATGGGGCGGATAAAAAATTTGTGGTTCGCTGTCGAGGGCCGAAACAAGAAAACAGTTACTCTTAACCTCAAGCATCAGCGTGGGAAAGAATTGCTCACCGAGCTGCTCCGAGACGCCGATGTATTGATTGAAAACTTTAGGCCTGGCGTTTTTGAAAAGCTGGGATTTACATGGGAAATGCTGCATGAACTCAACCCCCGGCTGGTCTTTATCAGTTCCTCAGGTTACGGCCAAACCGGCCCGCTCAGCCATAAACCGGGATTTGATCGGATTGGCCTTGCTCTGGGCGGACTGCTCCACGTCACGGGATTTCCGGACGGACCGCCGATCAAGCCGGGTTTGTCGGTTGCCGATTTTATGACGGCGATGTTCGGTGTGATTGGCGTCATGTTTGCGATTTATAACCGAGACGTTGTGGGGACCGGCCTGGGTCAAAGGATTGACTGTTGTTTGAACGAATCGACACTTCGCATTACCGAGTCGATTCTTGCCGAATACTCATACGACGGATTTGTTCGGAACAGGGTCGGCAATGGGACGCTGGTTACCATTCCTTCGGGTCATTTTCTGACCAAAGATGAAGAATATCTGGTCCTATCTGTAGCGGGGGACAAAGTGTTTTCGCAGTTCGCCCAAGCTATCGGACGCCCGGATCTGTTGGAAAGCGACGAATACCGTACCGCCAAAGGTCGAATGAAAAACCGGGAAGAGATAAATAAAATCGCTGAAGATTGGGCCAAAGAACATACCATCGACGATTGTATGGCGGCCCTGGGTGATGAAATTCCCAACTGTAAAGTGTCCACGGTCGAAGATATCATGAAGGATGAACAACTTGCATTTAGAGAGAGCATTATCAAGGTGCCGACCCAAAAATTCGGTGAAATCAGTATGCAGGGGATTGTCCCCAAAATGTCGGGAACTCCGGGAAAAGTAAACTGGGCTGGTCCGGATATGGGAGAGTTTAACGAGGAAGTCTATTGCGGCAAACTGAACGTTTCTAAAGAAGAACTGGAAAGAATGAAGGCGGACGGAGTAATCTGACGAAGCGGTATCGGCATATAAATGAATTTTATTATGCCGATACTTTACTTGATCCAAGAAGTTATAGTTATAGGGGAAATGTTTTATGTTGACCATGGGGATTGATATCGGGTCCACGGCCTGTAAAGGAATCATATTGGAAGATGGAAACAAGATCGTTGCCAGGGCGGTTGTTTCTTTGGGGACTGGTACGAAGGGGCCGAAAAAGGTCTTTGAAGATGCTCTGGCTGTGAATTGCCTGACGAGAGAGGATATACAGCGGATAATGGTTACTGGCTATGGACGGTTTACTTTTGATGATACCGATAGTCAAAAAAGCGAGCTGAGTTGTCATGCCAAAGGGGTTGCGTTCTTGCTGCCTTCAGCCCGGACTATCATTGATATCGGCGGTCAAGATATCAAGGTGTTGCGGGTGAAAGCCAAAGGGATACTGGAAAATTTCGTCATGAACGACAAGTGCGCAGCCGGTACGGGGAAATTCCTTGATGTGATGGCCGGAGTGATCAATGTCAAAACTGAGGAATTGGGCAATATTGGCGCCGAGGCAACCGAAGAGGTCAGCATCAGCAATACTTGCACTGTTTTTGCCGAATCGGAGGTTATCTCAAAGTTGTCTGCAAATGTGCGGATAGAGAATTTGGTTGCAGGGATTCACCGTTCTGTTGCCAAACGAGTCGCGGTTATCGCATATCGCAACGGTATCGTTAAAGATGTAGCAATGAGTGGCGGGGTGGCACTGAATAAAGGTGTAGTGAGCGCATTGGGACAAGAACTCAAAACCGAAATATTGGTTCATGCAGATTGTCAGCTTGCAGGGGCGCTAGGGGCGGCTTTGTTTGCGTGGGAAGAACTGACCAAAAAGATGTAAGCGTCTTTCCATGCGGATTATTTTTTGGAGGTAATGACTATGGCCGATAACACGGTTCAAAAACCGAAGAAACCATTGCCGAAATCCAGAATCATGGTGAATGTACAGACGGCCCAGGCTTATAAAGATGCTTTTGACGCCAAGGCACGTGGCGAGATTGTCGGTTGGTCAACGGCGCTTTTTCCGCAAGAGGTTTGCGAAGCTCTGGGGATTCCTGTTTTATACCCTGAAAACAATGCCGCATCAATTGCCGCCAAACATTTGGGCGACGAGTTGATTGAACATGCTGAAGGGCCGATGCGTTATCCGATGAATATCTGTTCTTATGCGAGGCTCAACCTGGGTCTTGCCGATAAAATCCAGGATCCGGCCTATGCTACTGCCGATCCGTTGATGCCTTCCCCGGATTTTCTGCTGTTGGCAAACAACAGTTGCACACAGTTGATGAAGTGGTATGAGAATCTGTCCCGCAACCTGAATATCCCGATTTTCTTTGTTGACTGCTTGTTCAATTATTATGAAGAGAGTCCTGCGCCCCACAAGGTAAAGTATATCCGCAGCCAAATTGAAGGGTATATTGCCAAAATGGAAGAATTCTGCGGCAGGAAGCTCGACTGGGAAAAGTTTCTTGAAGTGCAAAGACGTTCGCAACTCAATATCAAACTTTTCGATGAAATAATCCAGCTGAATTCGCGGACTCCGGCGCCATTAAACGGATTCGATTTTTTCAACTATATGTCTTGCATGGTATTGTGCCGCGGCAAAGAGTCCACAACAGAAATATTCAAGCAGTTGAAAGCGGAAGTGGAAGAACATATTGCTAGCGGGACAACGTCATTTCCTGCTGAAGAAGCGTACCGGGTTCATTGGGAAGGTATCGCCTGCTGGCCGAACTTGGGACATAATTTAAAAACACTCAAAAATTATGGAGTGAACGCTGTAATCAATGGGTATGTCGGCGCCTGGAACGTAGTTTATGAACCTGGTGATCTGAATTCCATGGCGTATGCCTATGCCATGTCTTCAACCAACAGTTTTTCGACACCGGCAATCATGGAAAAGAGAGCAAATACGATCAAGCAGTATGATTGTGAAGGTATGCTTTGCCATGTCAACAGAAGTTGCAAGCTAATGACATTCCACATTTTTGTCGGCAGGCAGATTATTGAGGATCAAGCAGGCGTTCCTTGTGCAAATTTCGATGGAGATCAATCTGATACCCGCGTTTACAGCGAAGCTCAGTTTGAAACCAGAGTTCAGGGGCTGGTAGAAATCATGCAGCAAAACAAGGAGGCAAAAAATGCTTGACACATTCAAGATAATTCAAGAACTGGATGGCATTGCTGCCCAACCGAAGCAGATGCTTGACAGATATTTGGCAGCGGGCAAGAAAGTCATCGGCTGCTTTCCAATCTACACACCTGAAGAGTTGGTTCATGCAGCCGGCATGATTCCGATGGGTTTGTGGGGTGGACAGGTATCGCCTGCAGTTGCGGGTCAGTATGCACCGATATTTACTTGCTCCATCATGCGCTCGTGTTTGGAATTCGGTATGCAGGGAAACTATACGGGCATCAGTGCAGCAATAATGCCGATGCTGTGCGATACGTTCCGAGGCATAAGCAGTGCCTGGCGTATCGGCGTACCGAACATACCGCTGCTTGCTTTTATCCATCCACAGAACCGGGAAGACATAGGCAGCAGGGAGTTTTTGGTTGGCGAATATGAGCAAATAAAAAAGAAACTAGAGTTGATCGGCGGGCGCGTGATCACTGAGCAGGCGCTTGAGGAGAGTCTGAAAATCTACAATAGCCATCATGCAGTGATGCGTGAGTTTGCCACAGTCGCCAACGATCATCTTGATCTCATTACTCCGCGCGTGCGACATGTTGTGAATAAGAGCTCTCATTTCATGGATAAATCAGAACATGCAATGAAGGTGACCCAATTGATTGCTGCATTAAAGGCAATGCCGGCGCATCGGTGGACAGGTGGAAAAGTGATTCTGACCGGAATCACCGGAGAACCGGATCAGTTGCTGGATATTTTTGCCGAAAACAACATAGCAGTGGTAGGCGATGACCTTGCCCAAGAATCTCGTCAATTTCGGACCGATATTCCCAATGGCAAAAATGCTCTGGAGCGATTGGCGCAGCAGTGGCTCGATCGAAAGGCATGCTCGGTGATTCATGAGGTCAGCAGTACGCGAGGTGATTTGATAGTGGACCTGGCCAAAGCAAACAACGCGGATGGAATCGTGGTATGCCTGATGAAATTCTGCGATGTGGAAGAATATGACTATCCGATGATCGTCCAAAAGGCTGAAGCTGCTGGATTGCCAACGTTGTGCGTTGATATCGACCAAAGCATGCAGGACGACGAACAGGCGAGGACACGAATACAAAGTTTTGCAGAAATGATTTGATCAATCAAAACCCTTAGGTTGTACATAAAAAAGCCATGGGAATTCAGTTCCCATGGCTTTTTTATGTACAAGCGTTGATTTCTCGATTCATTTAACTTATTCTACAGCATCCGCCAGGTCCAACAATTTTCGTGCGGTGACGTCGTCCGTGATCAACGTATTGATATGCTTGCCGCGTAAGGCGCCGAGGATGGCGCGGCTTTTTTCCGGACCGCTGGCAATGCCGATGACCTGCGGCGCATTGTGCAACAAGGAAAGCCCTGCGCCAATAATTCCCTGATTCAGTTCGTTTTCCAGGATTTTTCCTTCGCTATCGTAATGATGGGCGCAGATGTGACCAACCGCCCCGCGCCGCCGCAGTTGCTCGATCTCCTGTTTGCTGAGATAACCAAGCCAGGTCTGACTGGGCGCTAGCTGTGATTCGAGAGAGCCTATGCCTGTGATGACAATGTCTGCCTGTTGGGCGAGGTCCAGAGTTTCGCTGATGTGCGGGTCCTGCAGCAACGCTGCTTTAAGTAGGGGATTCTCAACAAACAATGGGGCGTGGAGCGAATAATAGGAACCTTTGTATTTGCCGGCAAACAGGCGGACAACTTCTGAACCATCGATTTTGTTATTGGGGATGGCAGCGCCAAAAAGTTGTACGGCCTTGATTGGCAGATCCCGCTCCGGGCGGAGAACCTGCGCTGTCTGATAAACCATGCGACCCCAGGAAAGACCCAAAATCGAGTCTTCCTTGACGATGCTGTCAATATAGCGAGCAGCCAAGACGGCAACTCCCCGTAATGCTTCGGCGCCACGGCGCCCCTGACTGTCAAGAATCCGGATATTGTTCAGGCCGAATCGCTGTTGCAACTCCTGCTCCATGGCGGATGAACGATCCCAGGGATAGTGGATAATGATCTCCACAATCTTTCGATCCCGGGCTTCCTGCAATAGCCTGGATACAGTAGACCGCGAGGTGTGAATGTGTCGGGAGATATCACTTTGGGTCATGTTCTTTTCATAGTACAACCGGGCCACCTCGGATAATAGGTCCAGATCTTCCATGATGCGAGTCCTCCCCGATTCAGTAGTTAGTTTTGCCATGCACTTTTGTGCAACTTGCTTCAAACAGCGACGAGGCTATTGACTGTTTTTTCTGAAGTTTGATACTATGATGCTGAACAAATGACAGTGCGTTGCACATATGTTCATGAAAATATTTAAACATGCCGAAGGGTTCACGTCAAGTACGAGGTTGAATAATTTGCGACGGGTATTGCGAAACAGGGAGGTTGTAGCGGCGATGATAAAAGAGTTGATCGAAAAGAACCGGGTGCTATTTGCCAAGAATTTTGCAACATGGGAAGAAGGGGTTGCGGCGGCAGCCCAACCATTGATCAGAGATGGCGCCATTGATGATAGATATGTTCAGGCAATGCTTGACTCAATCCGCAAGTATGGGCCCTATATTGTTATTGCTCCCGATGTGGCGATGCCGCATGCGCAAGGCGGCGGAGTCGGAGTCAACCAGACCTCGATGTCGTTCATGAAACTTGAACAACCGGTTCACTTCAGTGACAGCCCGGAACACGACGCCCGCCTGTTGTTTGTGCTGGCTTCTGTAGATAGCGATTCCCATTTGGATATGTTGCAGGCTCTGGTGGAGGAAATTTCGGATGAGGACTTTTTGGCCAAGTTGCTGGATATTTCCAGCGTGGAAGAACTTAAAAAATTGCTAGGCTGATGGTTACGAGAAACAGAAAAACGAAACCGAAAGGAAGTGTATAAGCAGGAAACATTTAGGCGATCCTCGATTCAAGCTGATTTTGGTTCAGTCTCAACGCAGAGTATGAGGAGGAATTGCAGTGGGAGATTTTTTCTCCGTATTTGATTCGGTATCAAAAGTGTTTTTTAACAACGTCTTGGGAAAACCTGAGTTCTTCATTGGCGGACTTGTATTTATAGGCTATATATTATTGAGGAAACCGATTCATGAGGCTTTTGGCGGTTTTATCAAAGCGACTGTCGGCATGATGATCTGGAATATCGGCGCTGGTGGACTGGTTGTTACTTTCCGACCGATCTTGGCGGGATTGAATGACCGCTTTGCCCTGAACGCCGCGGTTATCGATCCCTACTTTGGCCTGAATGCGGCAGGCGAAGCCATCAAATCAATCGGCATGTCTCTGTCTTGGGCGATGATATCGCTCATGATCGGGTTTGGCTGGAACATTTTGTTGGTGCTGCTGCGACGCTATACAAAGCTGCGCACCCTGTTCCTGACCGGACATATCATGATCCAGCAGGCAACTACCTGTACCTGGCTGGTGTTTTTCGCCATCCCCGAATTACGCAGTATTTCCGGCGCCATCTGGATCGGCATCCTCGTCGGGACTTACTGGTCGGTGTTTTCCAATCTGACAGTTGAGCCAACCCAAAAATTGACCGACAATGGCGGCTTTGCAATCGGGCATCAACAAATGGGCTGGGTCTGGTTAACCAGTAAATTGTCGCCCAAACTTGGCGACCCGGAAAAATCGGTGGAACATCTCAAGCTGCCTAGTTGGCTGAGTATGTTCAATGACAATGTGATTGCATCCGGCACGCTGATGATTATCTTTTTCGGATCGATCATGATGCTGCTGGGAGAACCCTATATGCGGAATTTGGATAAAGGCGGCTTCCCGGCCACGATTGCCTTCCCCACCTACATACTGTCAAAATCTTTGATGTTTGCCGTGTATCTGTTTATCTTGATCAGCGGCGTGCGGATGTTCGTGGCGGAACTGACCGAATCGTTCCGCGGTATATCGGAGCGGGTGCTGCCCGGTTCGTTGCCGGCGGTGGACTGTGCCGCCACTTTCGGATTTTCTTCGCCCAACACCGTGCTGTATGGTTTCATTTTTGGCGCGATCGGTCAGTTTACGGCGATTGCAGGCCTGCTAATCTTCAAATCTCCCATCATGATTATTACCGGGTTTGTGCCGGTGTTTTTCGACAACGCTACAGTTGCCGTCTTTGCCAACAAGTTCGGCGGCGCTCGGGCAGCAGCGATCATGACCTATTGTACCGGCATCATTCAGGTTCTTGGCGGAGCCTTTGCGGCCTGGTACTTCCAGCTGTACAAGTACGGCGGTTGGCATGGCAACATTGACTGGGATACAATCTGGCCGTTCTTCGGCGTAATCATGAAAAACTTCGCCGTGCCGGGACTGGTCCTGATCATTGTAGCCATGTTGATGATTCCGCAACTCCAGTACCGGTATTGCAAAAATAAAGAGCTGTACTTCAAGTGCGGCGACGAAAGTAGTGATGCATGATGTTGAAAGTTGTGGCAGCCTGTGGCAATGGCATGGGTTCAAGCCAGATCATCAAAATGAAAATTGAAAAAATCTTCAAGAAAATGGCGATTCCGGCTGAAATTCACCACATGAGCGTGGGCGAGGCAAAATCGCAGGCGTCCAACTATGACGTGGTATTTTGTTCTGCTTCACTGGTGGATAACTTTAAAGTGCGGGGCAAGACGAAAGTCATCGGCTTGGTCAATCTGTTGTCCGAGCCGGAGATTGAAGCCAAGATCAAAGAGTATATTTCACCACCGGTAACTTGAGGCTTTTGCTGCAAGATAGGAGAATGGAGGAACCAATATGCTGCCCAAATTACAGATAGCCTTGGACAATTTGTCCTTTACGGATGCGGTCAAGGCATTGCGTGATGTTGCCCAGGAAGTGGACGTCATCGAAGTCGGCACGATTCTGTTGTGCGCCGAAGGCAAACGCGCTGTCGAATACATAAAAACCATGTATCCGGACAAAATCGTGCTGGCGGATGCCAAAATCGCCGATGCCGGCAAAATTATCACCCCGATGATGTTTGACGCTGGCGCCGACTGGACGACGATCATCTGCTGCGCTGAACTGCCGACAATTGCCGGTGCGTTGGAAGTAGCAAACGCCCGCGGCAGAGACGTACAGATTGAGCTGACCGGACACTGGAGTTTTGAACAGGCGGCAGAGTGGAAAAAAGTCGGCGTCCGGCAAGTTGTCTATCACCGTTCCCGCGATGCGCAGGCAGCCGGCGTCGCCTGGGGACCGGAAGATCTTGAGAAAGTCGGTAAACTTTGTGCCATGGGCTTCCAGGTCACTGTTACCGGCGGGATTGCCGTAGAAGATATCCGCTTTTTCAAAGATTATCCCGTGTTTGTATTCATTGCCGGACGGTCAATCCGTGACGCGCAGGACCCGGTGGCGGCAGCCCGGCAGTTCAAGGCTGAATTTGCGAAGTACTGGTAAGTTGCGATGCTAAACTTACTCGGTCTCTATGAAAAGGCCCTGCCCAAGAGCATGCCATGGGTGGAAAAGTTAGCGACAGCTAAACAACTGGACTTCGATTTTGTTGAGATCTCAGTCGATGAAAGCGAAGAGCGACTGTCTCGCCTGGACTGGGGCACGCAGCAACGCGCAGAACTCAGCAAGGCCATCGAAAGTACGCAGGTGCCGATCTTGTCGATGTGTTTCAGCGGGCATCGCAAATATCCGCTGGGCAGCCGTGATCCGCTGGTGAGGCAAACATCGCTGGAACTTATGGAGAAAGCGGTTGACTTTGCTGCCGGGATGGGAATCCGTGTGATTCAACTGGCTGGTTATGATGTTTATTATGAATCGCCGGGGGCGGATACCCGTGAGCTGTTTATTGAAGGGCTCCGTAGCGCCGCAGGCATGGCGGCCCGACGCCAGGTCATGCTGGCGATCGAGATTATGGATACGCCGTTTATCAATTCGATTCAAAAATATCTGGAATTCGATCGGTTGGTGGCGTCTCCCTGGCTGACGGTTTATCCCGATATCGGCAATCTCAGCGCCTGGCGAAATGATGTCGGCGCAGAATTGACCCAGGGGATATCGCGGATCGTCGGTGTGCATGTCAAAGAAACGAAACAAGTCAGTGAGTCATGTTCCGGCCAGTTTCGCGATGTTCCCTTCGGGGAGGGCGATGTCGATTTCGTGTCGACGTTCCATACGCTGAAACAACTCGATTATCAGGGCCCGTTTGTTATCGAGATGTGGGGCGATTCGCTGCCCGACCCACTGGCTGAGATTGCCCGGTCACGCCAGTTTGTCTGCGATAAGCTGAAACGGGGCGGTTTTTGATGGATATCCGATACTGTGTCTGTGATCTGGACGGAACCTTGCTTGACTCACGCGGACGGCTAAGCGAAGCAAATGTTCTGGCTCTGAAAAAATTGATGGCAAGAGGCGCACAGGTGTTCTTGGCTACCGGTCGCAGCGACCTGTTTGTCAAAGAATTTGTTAATCGGCTTGGCTTGACTACCCCGGTCATTTCCTGCAACGGCGGCCTGATTCGCGACCTTGATACCGGCGAAGTCTTATTCCGCAAAGTGATCGGCGCAGTCCAGGCAGCCCTATTGACCGATTTTTGTCTGGAAAACCAGTATGACACCCTCGCCTACACGACGGAGCATGTGTATTTTCTTAGCGGCAGCCAAAAAATCGGCGCGTACCACCGTTACAATTCAGAAGTTGCTGCCGCGTTCCAGGTTCCGCTACGGGAGGTTCATTGCCAGGCTGATTTACCGTTGCCGGATGTAATCAAATTTCTGATTTCCGGCATCAATCCGCAGATTGCCGCACGGATACAAGGCGAACTGCCGGGAGACAATTCACTGTCGATGGTGCAGTCCATGCCAAATGTGTTGGACATCATGGCGGCAGGCATCACCAAAGGCAATGCCCTACATTTTCTGGACGACAGGCAGGTTATCGAGCTGGAGCAAACCGTGGTTTTTGGCGACAACCATAACGATATCAGCATGCTGGAACTGGCTGGACTGGCGATTACTGTCGCCAACGCGGAACCGGCCGTCAAAAAATTGGCCCGGTTTGTCGCACCATCCAATGATGAGTCCGGGGTGGCGTACGCGATCGAAAAATATATTCTGGAGGGATGAACCTTGCTGCAGCGAGAAGTCCTGATAAAAAACCCCACCGGGCTGCATGCCCGGCCAGCTTCGCTGCTGGTTGCGCAGGCAAGCAAATGCAAATCAAAACTGACGATCCTGTTCAACAACAAAACCATCAATGCCAAAAGCATGTTGAGCGTGTTGAGCGGCGGTATCCGCAAAGGGTCGCAGATTGTAGTCGTGGCCGAGGGCGACGACGAACAGGAAGCGTTGGACGCAGTTTGTGCATTGATTGAGCAATTTGACGAATAGAGGGTGAAGTTATGTTGCTGCGGGGAATTGCTGCCGCACCCGGCCTGGCGCTGGCTGAATGCCTGATTGTGCAGCCTTTGCCGGACCCGAACACAGTCGCGCAAAGCGTCGCCGGCGATCGGACCGACAGTGAACTGGCGTTGTTCCAACAAGCCGTCGAGGCTGCAGCTGCCCAACTACAGGCGATTGCCGACCGGGCGGAAGCGGCTGGCGAGACAACCAGGGCCGAGATCATCGGCGCCCAGGTGCTGATGCTGACAGACCCTTTGCTCGCGGAAGAGGTTCAGGAAAAAATAAACACTCGCTGTTATTCCGCCGTGCGCGCCGTCTATGAAACGACGGAAGAACAAGCGGCAATTCTGGCGGAGCTCGAAGACCCCTATCTGTGTGAACGTTCTGCTGATGTCAAGGATGTCGGGCAGCGTATTCTGGGGATTTTGATGGGGGTCGAGCAAAAAGACCTATCGGTGCTTTCTGCCGATACCATTCTGGTTGGCCGTGAAATTACACCGTCGCAGATGGCATCGCTGGATGCAGCCAAAGTGAAGGGGATTGTCGCGGAAATTGGCGGCAAAACTTCCCACACCGCGATTCTTGCCAATAACATGGAAATTGCCGCCGTGCTGGGTTGCCAGGGGATTTTGGCTACTGTGCAGGACGGCATGCCGATCCTGATTGATGGAACGCAGGGGACCGTGGAAACGGAAATCACGGCGGAGAACCGGGAACAGTTGCGGCAAGAAATTAGTCGGCGTCGCAAAGTCCAGGCTTCTTTGCTGGATCTGGTCGGCAAACCGGCCTGTACGCGCGATGGTTTTTGCATCGAACTGGCGGCCAACATCATGGATCCGGCTGGGGCTGCGAAGGCTTTGAGCCTTGGCGCTGACGGGATCGGCCTGTACCGAACCGAATTTCTGTTCATGGACCGGGCATCGGCGCCGGGCGAACAGGAGCAATACGAAGCGTATGCAAAAGTGCTGCGGGCAATGAACGGCAAACCGGTCATCATTCGTACGATGGACATCGGCGGCGACAAGGAGATTGCCTATCTGAACTTGCCCAAAGAGGAGAACCCATTTTTGGGGTACCGGGCAATCCGGATCTGTTTGTCGGACCAGGCTTTGTTCATGACCCAGTTGCGGGCGATATTACGGGCGGGCGTTCATGGCCGGGCGTTGATCATGTATCCGATGATTGCATCGCTGGAGGAATTGCAGCAAGCCAATCTGCTGCTACAGGCCGCCAAGGATTCTTTGCGGGCCGAGGGCATCGCCTTTGATGAACAACTTGCATCCGGTATCATGGTTGAGATTCCTTCGGCAGCGGTCACAGCCGACCTGTTGATCAAGGAAGCTGCCTTCTTCAGTATCGGCAGCAACGACCTGACCCAGTATACGCTAGCTGTGGACCGGATGAACGAACGGATCAGCAAACTTTACAATCATTTTCAACCGGGAGTTCTGCGGTTGATTCGCGGCGTAATCGAGACCGCCAATCAGGCTGGCGGCGGAAAGTTTGCCGGCATGTGCGGCGAGATGGCTTCTGATCCTAAGGCGACCTTGCTGCTATTGGGGTTGGGCATGACCGAATTCAGCGTGAACCCTTCCGCATTGCTGAAAATCAAAAAAATCATTACTTCCGTGGACATGAGTTATGCCAGAGAAGTCGCGGCCAAAGCGATGACATTGTCGACAGCTGAACAAATTGAAGCTTACCTTGGGTCGGTTTTACCGGAAGAAGTACGCGAATATCTTCGTTAGCACGCTATGGCGGCTGTTGCGGGGAAGAGGGAGGCAGAGCAAATGAAAGACTGGATACAGGATGTACTAGCAGCCAATTTGGCTTTGCCCAAGTATGGAATGGTGACTTTCACTTGGGGCAATGTCAGTGCGATAGACCGCAAACGGGGCTTGGTGGCGATCAAGCCCAGCGGCGTGCCCTATGAAAACATGCTGCCGGAGCATATGGTCGTAGTCGATCTGGCTGGAAAGGTGGTCCAGGGAACTTGTCGTCCCTCCAGCGACACGGCAACCCACTTGGAAATCTACCGGGCGTTTCCGTCCGTAGGCGGGGTAGTGCATACCCACTCGCGATGGGCAACAGCCTGGGCGCAGACAGGAAAAGGGATTCCGGCGCTGGGAACGACACATGCCGATTACTTCTATGGTGAAATCCCCTGTGCCCGCTCGCTGAATCGCGAAGAAATCGAGACCGATTATGAAATCAATACAGGTCGGGTGATTGTGCAGGCCTTTCAGGAAAAAGGGATTGATCCGTTAGCCGTTCCCGGTGTGCTGGTCAGCGGACATGGACCTTTTGCCTGGGGGCGCGATGCACATGACGCGGTGCACAATTCGGTAGTGCTGGAGGAAGTGGCGATGATGGCGTTGCAGACATTGCAGCTAAAGCCGGATATTCCGCCGATCGATCAGGCGTTGCTCGACAAACACTATTTGCGTAAACACGGTAAGGACGCATACTACGGTCAGGGAAATACTTGAAGAGAGGTGCCAATATGAGCAAAATAGATGAAATTACAAAAGAATCCTGGGTGCTGAGCACATTTCCCGAGTGGGGCACCTGGTTGAATGAAGAAATCGAGGCGGAAATCGTCGCGCCAGGCAGCTTTGCCATGTGGTGGCTGGGATGTACCGGCATCTGGATTAAATCCGAGGGTTCCGCCAATATCTGCATCGATTTTTGGTGTGGCAGCGGCAAACGGACCAAAACAAAACCGTTCATGGATGCCCATCATCAGATGGCGCGAATGACCGGCGGCAAAAAACTGCAACCCAACCTGCGGATGACGCCGTTCGTGCTCGACCCGTTCGCGATCCGCCAAATCGATGCCGTGGTTTCCACGCACGACCACAATGACCATATCGATGTCAATGTCGCGGCGGCGGTGATGAAGAACTGCCCGGACACCGTGCCGTTCATCGGACCGAAAACCTGCGTGGAGCTATGGCAAAGCTGGGGAGTACCGGCTGAGCGCTGCATCGTTGTCAAACCGGGCGATGTCGTAAAAATCAAAGACACAGAACTAATAGCGCTGGAGTCGTTTGACCGGACCGCGCTAATCACTGTTGGAAAAGGAGAAACGCTGGCAGGCAAAATGCCTGGCAATATGGATGACCGTGCCGTCAATTACCTGATCCGAACCCCGGGCGGCAACCTATATCACAGCGGCGACTCGCACTATTCCAACTACTATGCCAAGCACGGCAACGATTATCAGGTTGATGTCGCATTAGGCTCCTACGGCGAGAATCCCCGCGGCATTACCGACAAAATGACGGCGTCGGATATCCTGCGGATGGCGGAAGCGCTTAAGACCAAAGTGATCATTCCGTTCCACCATGACATCTGGTCCAACTTTCAGGCAGACCCAGCTGAAATCAGCATGCTTTACGAAATGAAAAAATACCGACTGCAGTATCAGTTCAAACCATTTATCTGGCAAGTCGGTGGAAAGTTCGTCTTTCCTGCTGACAAAGACAAGCGGGAATATCATTACCCACGCGGTTTTGACGATTGCTTTGAAGGAGAAATCGACCTGCCGTTCAAATCGTTCCTATAAAACAACACAAATAAGCCCTCGAGAATCCGGCAGGACTCTCGAGGGCTTTTCTTCTGCAATTTGGTTGTTATTGTCGCGAGTTTAGTCTTGCGCTTGCAGGAACTCGAATACAGATACGATTGCGGCTAGCAATACAGCTTCATATAGCAGAAACGTTAAATCAAAACTGAAAAATGGTCGTGCATTCGTTGCCGTGATAAAGAGCCAGGTTCGATTGTTAGTCACGGTTTCATGGTAAGGCGGGAACAAAACTATAACCATGAAAATGATAAAATACACGAATAACCGCCAGTTGCCAACGTGAAAACTCGTATCTGAAGTATCTTCCACGGTGGTTGCCGCGACGCGGGTAACTGGCTCTGGGTTGCGTATTGGCTCGGGCTTGTGCGGCGCCACAGGCTTGCGTAGGGGTTCGGGTTTGTGTACTGTCTCCGGTTTGTGCATTGCCGCCGGCTTGCTATGCAAAACAGGGGCTGGCGCCGGAGGATCGATACGCACCTTTGACTGAACGACGTGAGGAGTGGCAGCCGGTTTAATCTCTAATAATGGCTGTATTTGGATTGGCTGTACCGGTTGTATGGGATGAGGCTCTATTGGTTTCAAACGTACCGGCGGAGCAGGCGGCGGAGTAATTACTGTCTCGAATGGTGTGGCAGGCAGTTCAGACGGTGCGGCAAGCGGCTGTCGGGCGCGGGATTGCGCTCGAGAGCGGATGGCACGCGGCACGAAGAACATCATCGTGAATTCTGCAAAGATTGTTGATATCGCAAAACCAAGCAGCGCCGCATATTTCGTCTGGAAACTCGCGAAAGCTGAAAGTCCGGCTACATGGACCAACAAATAAAATACAAAAGGGAGGCCTAGCGTCGTGAGAGTAATTAATAAGAGCAACCAACGATTGAACTGAAAAATCGTATAGGCTCTCAGCACGCCAAACCAAACGCCGCCCATGAAAAGAGCACTGTTCCAAAACGATTCGGTGGCTAAATAATTAAAAAACATACTCACACCTCATTTTGCATTATAAGAGTGTTATCGTAAATATCGAATTAACGCCGCCTTTACATTAGTGAATAAAATTGAATAGTCTAAAAAAACCTAGAGATTTTCAGCTTCATTTTAACACTATCTGATTCAAGCTGCCAGCATAAATTTAATTTTTTTTTCGCTGGACGAGAATGGGTCTGTACAGCGTCTTTTCTTTATTCTTCCGTGCGAACGCTATACAGGGAATTTGCTGCCTGAAGCCGAATTATAATTATGTTCAAAACCTGTCAGCTAGGAAAGGATGAAAAATAAGCATGTTGGAACATTTTCTGGCCCCGATGGCGGGGAAACTGCTCCCTCTAGACCAAGTGCCGGACCCGGTGTTCGCCGATAAAATCATGGGCGACGGATTTGCCATCAACCCGACTAATGGAGACGTAATTTCGCCGGTTGATGGCACGATAACCAGCTTTATGGCCGATACCCGCCACGCGGTGGGGATTACCGCCGATGACGGCACAGAAGTGCTGATCCATGTCGGGATCGATACGGTCACGCTCGGCGGGGCAGGCTTCGTCAGCCTGGTGGCGCAGGAGGATCGGGTCAAAGCAGGGCAGTTGTTGCTGCAAGTCGACCTGGCCGAGATCAAAGATAAAGTTCCGTCGCTGATTACGCCGGTGGTGTTCACCAATTTGCCGGCGGGGCTGCAAGTGGCCGTAGCTGCCGGACGCGAAATAGGACGCGGTGAAAAAGGCTTTTTCAGCCTAGGCTAATCAACTGACGGGAGGCGGATTATTCTGGTTCAGCAGGAAATTGAAGTCACTAATCCCACCGGGCTCCATGCCCGACCGGCAGCGCTGCTGGTCGCCCGGGCCGGCAAAAGCAAATCGAACGTGTCGATTTTGTTTAATGATAAGACAGTGAATGTGAAAAGCATGCTCAATCTACTGGGGGCGGGAATCCGACAGGGGTCGCGGATCGTGCTGGTGGTGGAAGGCGAAGATGAGCAGCAGACGCTCGTCGACTTGGCGCAACTGATTGAACAGCTGCCGGAATGATCGCAGCGGGGAGATGAGACGATGATATTTCAGGGAATCGCTGCCGCTCCCGGCCTGGCAATCGCCAAATGCCTGCGCATTGAGCCGTCGCCGCAGATTGCTGTGGATCAGGCCATTTCGCGGCAGCAGATAGAAGGTGAACTGGCCCGCTTTACGCAGGCGGTGCAACAGGCAGCTGCCGAACTGGCAGCAATCGCCGACAACGCAAGAGCGCGTGGACAGGCAGACAGGGCCGAGATCATCGAAGCCCAATCGCTGATCGTGACCGACCCGACGCTGGACGAAGGCGTGCGACTAAAAATAAAAATGCAGTTGGTTTCGGCGGTGCAGGCGGTTGGGCTGGCGGTCGACGAACAGGTGACCATCTTTGCTGGGCTGGAAGACGCGTACTTGCGCGAACGGGTAGCCGATGTCATGGATATCGGTCAGCGGTTGACGGATATCCTGCTGGGCAGGACGAGGGTCGATTTATCCGGGCTGACCGAAGCAGTGGTGCTTGTGGCGCAGGACATCAGTCCGTCGCAACTGGCGACGGCGGATGCCGCTAAAGTAAGGGCGATCGTGGCTGAAACCGGCGGGCAGACTTCGCACACGGCGATTCTGGCCAAGAACATGGGAATTCCGGCGGTGCTGGGCTGCCGGGGGATTCTGACCGCCGTGACGGGCGGCGAACTGCTGCTGGTAAATGGCGACGCAGGCACGGTCGAAACGAACCTGTCGGTGGAGCGTCAAACGGTGGCGAACGGGGAACTGGAACGCCGGGCCGAGGTTCAGGCCAGCTTGCGCGAACTGATCGGCCAACCGACTCGCACCCAAGACGGTTTTGCCATCGAGCTTTCAGCCAATATCATGAATCCGGCTGGGGCGGAGCAAGCGATCCGGGTCGGCGCCGACGGGATTGGCCTGTACCGAACCGAGTTTCTGTTTATGGACCGCCCGAGCGCGCCGAGCGAAGAGGAACAACTGGCGGCGTATCGTCAGGTGCTGGAAACGATGCAGGGCAAGCCGGTCATCATCCGCACGCTGGATATTGGCGGCGACAAGGCTATTCACTATATGAACATCCCTGCTGAATCCAATCCGTTTCTCGGTTACCGGGCGATTCGCATCTGCCTGCGGCAGCCAGAATTATTTATGACCCAGCTGCGGGCAATTTTGCGGGCGTCGGTTTACGGCCAGGCTCGCATCATGTACCCGATGATCGCTTCGCTGGATGAAATCCGGGCGGCGAACCGGTTCCTGCAACAGGCCAAAGATTCGCTTTTGGCCGACGGACTCGCTTTTGATGCGAACGTGCCGGTCGGGATCATGATCGAAGTCCCGTCAGCGGCAATCATGGCCGATGTGTTGATCGACGCTGTGGATTTCTTTAGCATCGGCAGCAATGACTTGACGCAGTATACGCTGGCGGTCGATCGTCTGAACGAAAATGTCAGCGAACTGTACAACCCGTTTCAACCGGGAGTGCTGCGCCTGATCCGTATGGTGGCGGAGGCGGCTGGCCGGGGCGGCGGTGGGAAATTTGCCGGACTCTGCGGCGAACTGGCGGCCGATCCCCGGGCGACGCTATTGCTGCTCGGACTGGGTCTGACCGAATTCAGCGTAAACCCGGCAGCGCTGCTGAAAATCAAAAAAATCATTACATCGGTAACGAAAAGTTATGCACAGGACGTGGCTGCCAAAGCGATGCGGTTTTCCACGACTGATGAAATTATGCATCACCTCGAAGCGTCAGTGCCGGCGGAATTGCGCCATTTGCTTGCTTAAGCAGATTTGGCTGGCGAGGCGAAAACTGTTCGGTAAATCTGTGGATTATTCTGTGGATAACTTGCGGGTAATCTGGGTATAACATCAAATGGGGATATGAGGGGTTCGATTAAATTCAATGTTGACTGAAAACACGATTCGCCAATTGGCGGCTGGGCCGGCATATAGTAAAGGCTGCGACTATTATCTGGCTGGCAACGTAAAAACGCTGCATCGGCGCGACTCCGGCACCTTTGAAGCGGAAGTGCGCGGCGGTGAGCTGTATTATGTGGAATTGAAGCTTGATGCAGCAGGACAGGTGCTGCACAACTTTTGCGATTGCCCGGCTTTTGCCAAATTTGACGGGGCCTGCAAACATATCGTGGCTGTGCTGAAGACGATTCAGCGCGACTGGTGGAATTATTACTTGCCGCAAGCAAGCCGCGACAGTGGACTGACCCGTTTTGCCCCGACAACGTCGCTCGCTCCGACGGAGGATCGTTCCAACGCCTCGGTGCAGCAGCTCTTGGCGCATTTTCGGGTGCGTCCGGCGCCCAGTCTGCGACTGAAAGAGAAACAAGCGGTGCGGCTGGAGCCGACCCTGTTCTTTGTGCAGGACAGCCATCGCGATGCGGCGGCGAACTGGCTGGAGTTTTCGCTGGGCAACGACCGGCTGTATGTGGTGAAAAATATCCCCGAGTTTTTGCGCGACTGGCAGGCCGATACGGAAATCGTGCTGGGCAAGCAGTGTTCGCTGCGGCGTTCGCAGTCGGAGCTGGACCCGGTTTCGCTGCATCTGCTCCACATGCTGCAACTAGCCTATGACGAAGAACAGGAACGGGCCGGCTGGTCCTACTCCGGCGCCGGTGCTTCGGTGTTTGAGACAGGCCGGCGGTTTCGGCTGACCCGGGCATCGCTGGCGGAGTTTCTGCAGCTGTATCAGGATCAGTCTGTTTTGGCGTCAATCCAATACCGGCCGACCGAACTGACGCCGGTGCGGTTGGGGCGTCCGCCGGTGCGGTTTGCGATTGACGGCGATAGCGGTGGGTTTCGGCTGCGTTACGCCGACCCGGCGGAGCAGCTGTGCGGTCTGGATACGGACTGGCGTTATGTTTATCATCAAGGCGTGATCTATCAGGTTGACGCAGAGTTTTCCCGGGCGGTTGCGCCGATGAGCCTGGTTTTCCGCGACGGCAGGCAAGGCGAAATTTTGCTGCCGCCGGCCTCGGTGTCCGATTTTGCCTCGGATGTACTACCGGCGCTGGAGGCGGTCGGCGAAGTCGTGTTGGCGGAAACGGTGCGCGACAAACTGTATCGCGAACCGCTGGCGGCTGTGGTATTTCTGGACCGATACGAACTGGGCGTCAGTGCACGGGTAGAGTTGCGCTATGGCGACATCGTGATCAACCCGGCAATGTCGGCCAGCAGCAAGAACGTAGACGCGTCGGGCCGCTATCTGGTGCGCGACTCGCAGGCCGAGGTGCGTCTTTTACAAATCTTTCTCGACCATCGGTTTATGCCGCAGGGGGAAACGCTGCTGCAACCGGACGAAGAAGCTACCTATGATTTTATTCAGGAAGGCCTGCCGGAGCTGCTCGACCAGTTTGAAGTGTACCTGTCGGATGATTTTGCCGCGCTGCACTCGAACCGCAAACTGCGGGTGAGGGCGGCGGTCCGGCTGAATGATAACTTTGACTGGCTGGAACTGACTCTCGACTGCGGCGGCCTGCAACCGGAAGAACTACAGGAACTGCTGGCGGCCTATCGGCTGAAAAAACGCTATCATCGTCTGCGTGACGGCAGATTTTTGGGACTGGACCAACCGGAGTTCGCGGCGGCGGCCCAACTGGTCGAACAGCTGGGGCTCGCAGCGTCGGATTTGAAACAACCTGTGATCCGTCTGCCCAAATACCGGGCGCTTACGCTGGACAACCTGGCCCGGATGAATGAAACACTGGTCGTGGAGCGCAGCGGCGCCGTCCGGCGCATGCTGCAGGAACTGCGCGAACCGCAGGATACCGAAGATGAACTGCCAGCTGACATTCATGCCACGCTGCGCGACTATCAGAAGACCGGTTTCAAATGGCTGAAAGCCCTGGCCCGGCATGGGATGGGCGGGATCTTGGCTGACGATATGGGCCTCGGCAAAACTTTGCAGGTGTTGGCCTACCTGATGTCGGTGCGGCAAGAGGGGCGGCCATCTCTCGTGGTGACGCCGACTTCGCTCGTCTACAACTGGCAGGAAGAAGCCGCCAAATTTACACCGGCGCTGCGCACTTTGGTGGTGAGCGGGCAACAGGGGGAACGGCAGGCCGCGTTGGCCGATCTGCAGGCGGTTGACCTGGTCATTACTTCCTATGGGCTGCTAAAACGCGATATCGAACTGTATGAGCAACTGGAATGGAAAACCTGCTTCCTCGACGAAGCGCAAAATATCAAAAACCCGCAGACGCTGAACGCCCAAGCCGTGAAACGGATTCGGGCCGGCTGCTGCTTTGCACTGACCGGCACGCCGATCGAAAACTCGCTGACCGAACTATGGTCGATTTTTGATTATGTCATGCCGGGTTATCTGCGGCATCACGCCTCGTTTGTCAAACGGTTTGAAGCGCCGGTCGCCAAAGACCCCAACTCGCCGGTGCTGCGCGAACTGTCGCGACATATCCGTCCATTCCTGCTGCGCCGCATGAAGCATACCGTGCTGCAGGAACTGCCGGAAAAAATCGAGAGCCGGCTGAGCGCGCCAATGACGGCGGAACAGACCCGACTCTATACGGCGTGGTTGATGAGTGCACGGCAGGAGTTTGAACAGGAAATCGAAACCAAAGGGTTTGACCAGAGCCGGATCAAGATTTTGGCGATCTTGACCCGCCTGCGGCAACTGTGCTGTCACCCGGCGCTGTTTGTGGAAAACTACAGCGGCGGCAGCGGCAAAATGGAACTGATCGCCGACGTGGTCCGCGATGCGGTGGCGGCGGGCCATCGTTTGCTGATTTTCTCGCAGTTCACCGGCATGCTGGATTTGATCAAGCCGGTGCTGGATGAACTGGAAGTATCCTGGCACTATCTGGACGGCGGGACCTCGGCCCAGGACCGGATTCAACGGGTCAACGCGTTTAACCGCGGCGAGCGGGACGCATTCCTGATTTCGCTGAAAGCGGGCGGGGCGGGACTGAACCTGACCGGCGCCGACATGGTGATCCACTGCGATCCGTGGTGGAATCCGGCGGTGGAGGATCAGGCGACCGACCGGGCGTATCGCATCGGCCAGAAAAATGTGGTGCAGGTGTTTAAACTGGTAGCCAAAGGCACGATCGAAGAAAAAATCCTGGCGCTGCAGGAACGCAAACGCGAACTGGTCGACTCACTGATCCAGCCGGGCGAAAGCTTCATCGGCAAGATGACGGAAGCAGAGATCAGGGGGCTGTTCGGGGAGTAGGGGACGGCGGGGAGGCGTCATGACATAAAGCAGTTGTCGAATTTCCTTCGTCTCCATCATAAATCTGCCTATGCAAAAGGCCCACGAAATTTGCGGGCCTTTTGCTATAGGCATTTTGCGTGGTGGAGGTAGGCGCGACCAATGAATTATTTTTTACTTGAAGTAGCAAAAAAAAGGTTTTTTCACAAGGGTTTTGCCAGATAATTCTAGAATTATATTATAATTTTGAAAGTATGAGTTGGTGAACCGTCCCATGACTCGTCTTTCTCAGTGGTTTCAACCTGCCTTATGCTGTGCACTACTAATTATAATTTGTTTTAACAGGGAGAATCATTTATGAAACCTCCATATTTAAATTGGCTTATTCACGAACAACAGATAACTACTTCCGAAGGAAAGAAAATTAATGTATATGAACTCGAAATTCAAAATGATGAAACCATTCTTAACTCATGGGCAAAGCATCTTCGCGAACATTACTGTGCTGATTCCGAAATAGATCTCCTGCGAGCTGGGTTTGGTCTTGAAAAAAACGAATACTTGAAAACAATAAAGTTTCCAGATAAACGAATTGGTTTGGGGCCTGCAGTGCGATCAGGAGATTTTACTGAAATATTAGTTGCTGATTACGTTCAATATGTGCTGGATTATGTTGTTCCGAGAACACGATATGACCGCAAGGTAAACAAGAACTCTTCTACCATGGGCAGTGATCTCATAGGATATAAGTGCGGTAAAAAAATTAGTAACAATGATGAGCTAATCGTTTTTGAAGTAAAGGCTCGCGCCAGTGATACACCCGCTTCAGAGAACAAGCTGCAAAAGGCCGTAGACGATTCTAATAAAGATGTTGTTAGACTTGGAGAAACATTGAATGCGATTGCTCAGCGTTTAATTGACCGAAGAAACTTCGAAGAAGCAAAACAAGTGCAACGGTTCCAGAATTCTTCTGATTACCCTTATCAAAGAACATATGCAGCTGCTGCTGTACACTCCAACATCTCCTATTCTGAAGCTTTGCTCAAAACCGTTTCTACTCTAAAACACGTTGACCCTAATCTGAGCCTTATAGTAATACACTGCGATAAACTAATGGATTTTATCCATAAAATGTATTCGAGGGCATGCGAATGCTAATAGGGAGTAAATCAAAATATCTGCTAAAACAAACGCGTTCAAAAGCAAAAATGTACGAGTACAGTGTCCCAAGTGAGCTACATATTGAAGTGGAAGATGATGCGAATGAATTGTTGCTGATTGCAATTGCAGCAATAGGAAATATCTCGGCTGAAGTACTAAATGAAAACAATCCATACAGGATTATCCCCATAAATAAAAAAGCAGAGCTAGAGTTTGCATCACGTTACTTTGATGCCTTTTTGCAATCAAAGTTAGACCCATGCTACCCTCAATATTATCTGCTTTTGGGTTCAATTGCTTATTATTTTTGCGACTACACTGGTAGTGCAAAAGTTATGGCAAATATGATTACGATCAATGAACTTGACCTAGGGTGTAGCAGCCTCGAAAAAATTTTGGCTTTAATCCTTCAAGATAAAACTGATATGAATAGCCTAGAGGAAGTTATTCAGGAAAGTTCATACAGTCGTTATTTGCATCAGGTAATCGCAACTTATGTCAGTTGGTTTCAACAGCATGGAGCTTCTGAACTAACCTTTATAAGGGAATTTCGTTCCCTCATTTACGCTCAAGGCTCACCCCGAGAGTTATTGTTGGCTGATGCCTTATTAGCAATTTTGCTTATGAAGATAGAACGTTCAGCACAAAATCTTTTGCCGACATATTCAGAGTTGCCACGTCACGCTTGGGAGGGAATGTTACAAAACAAAAAGAACATCCATGAGCTTTGGCCTGTCCAAATTCGTCTGGGCGAAGCCGGTGTTTTTTCTGGAAAATCGGCTATCATTCAAATGCCTACTAGCTCCGGCAAAACGACCTCTATGTCTATTACTATCCGAGCTGCGTTTCTTGGAGAAAGAACTCATTTAGCTGTTGTTGTTGCTCCCTTTAGGGCATTATGTCGGGAGATAAGTAATGATATTGCCAATGACTTTTTAGATAATCCCAATGTTCATGTAAATGCATTTTCTGATGTCCTCGAAATAGAGGATATGCTGGAATTATTAGAATCCTTCGGCCAGGAAACTAAGAACATCATGGTTTTGACTCCGGAAAAACTGATTTATTTGCTGAGGCAAGATATTGAGATAATCAAAGAGATTGGACTAATCATATTTGATGAAGCACATATGTTTGACGATACTTCGAGAGGGGCACAATATGAACTTTTGATTTCAACGATTATGATGTATTTGGGTGAAAACACTCAAAAACTGCTTCTCTCTGCAGTAATTCCGAATGCGATACAAATAAACGATTGGTTTACTGGTGGAAAGGGTGTCGTGATTGCTGACAACTCAATTCGTGCAACCGAGAAATCAATTGCAATTGCTGATTGGGAGACATTTCGTAATGAGAAATATGGCTATCTGTATTTTCTCGATCCAGAAAATCGAAATAGCCTTGAGTTTTATGTGCCGCGTATTATTGAAATACAAGAACTAGAGAAATTGAAAGAAAATGAAAAGGAGCGTTTCTTCCCATCAGTGAATTTTCAGACAAAAAAGGTGGAGCATAATGATATAGCAATTTATCTTGCATTAAAGCTGAATCATAATGGCGGGGTGGCGATTTTTTGTGGGCGAAAAGACACGGTGGATGGTGTTTTAAAGAGAATTATAGAAATTGGGAATAGAGGCATTGATATTTCGTCTTTTGGTGATCATAGCTCTGATAACGAACATGAAAAGATAGCACGATTGATAAAAGAAAACTATGGCCAAAACAACATTTATTACAGGACTGCAATGAAAGGGATTTTTGCTCATCACAGAGGTATTTCGAATGGAATTAGGATAGCCACTGAATATGCAATGAAAGAAAACTTAATTAGGTGTATCGTGTGTACTTCAACTTTGGCACAAGGTGTTAATCTTCCTATCCGTTACTTAATTATTTCCAGCCTTTATCAAGCTCAAGAAAGAATTAAAGTCCGAGATTTTCATAATCTTATTGGTCGGGCAGGAAGAGCTGGACTATATACGGAAGGAACTGTTTTATTATCAGAAACATTTGTATATTCCGGGAAAAAAGTGTTTAACGATCGTTGGCGCTGGAACGGCTATTTAAAAATGTTGGATCCGGAGAATTCCGAATCTTGCCTCAGTCAATTTTTGTTGCTCGTACGACCTGAGCCATTTGAAGTATCGTACAACAATACTGTAACATATGACTTTTATAATATGGCGTTAGCCCGCTATAACCATGCAGAAGGTTTTGAAGAGGCCGTTGAGAAGTTAGAGGGCGCTTTCGGGGAAAAGTATCCCTCAAAGCTATTTGCCTTTATATCTGCCATTGACCAAGTTAATCGTAGTTTAGATGCAATAGAAAGCTATCTTTTATCATTCCTTACTGAGGAACACGATCTGGATTTGCTTGTTTCAAGTACATTTGGTTTTTTTCTGGCCAATGAAGAAGAAAAGGAACGAATGCATGCTATATTCTTGACAGTTAGAGACCATATACTCAGTACGATCAATCAGGCGAACAAGAGAGCAGTCTTTAGCCGTACACTTCTTGGCATAAAACAGTTGCTTGAATTGGAGCGGTGGGTTGCTGATAATTCCGACAGGTTAATGAACTGTGAAGCAGCATCAGAAATTCTGCAAATGATTATTCCTAAATTAGTCGAATACAGCGAAAACAAGTGCTTAAAGGCAGTCATAACCGAGAATGCAATTCTCAGTATTGCCAACATGTGGATAAAAGGGATTTCATATAGCCAGATTTTTGAATATGTAACTGAAAACAATATTATGATTATCCGTAGAAATAAAGAGGCAGAAATACTGCTAAGCGAAATCATTGATATTTGTGATGATGGGTTTGGATATGCGTCAACACTTATCATCAATGCTGTTTCCGAACTATTGCGTTTCAATTACGAGGAAAGTGAAGGTGCATGCAAGTTATTGACCGAGTTGAGTAAGCAGATGCGATATGGTCTTCCGACAAAAAAAAGCATCGTTATTTATGAAGCAGGATTTGCCGACAGGGTTGTATCTTTAAAACTTGAGGCTGAATTGATGAGATTTTCTGTAAAAAGCAAGAGGCAATTTCAAAGGATCGCAAAAGAACGAAAAGATAAATTACTGGAAATATTAACTGGGTTTCCGAGAATATTTTCTGACAGAATGTCTGAATTATAAAGATTTGAACGAATGCGCAGGATAGCAAACCGCAACAAGAGTTCATTAAGATTTATGTTGAAGTAAAAGGGGTGGATTTGTAAGGTCGCGGATTGCCTCCACCATTGATATCAACGAATGATTCCAATCCCCCGAATTCGTATTTTGTTCATTGCTAAGCTATCAGAATTAGTCGAATTTCTGTGCCGCCTCGCCCCCCTCACCTTGACGATTTTTCGCATCAGTGCTAAAGTAAACATGAAATTTTTAGGAGGTTGACGCGTATGCTTAATCCAGTTGTGTTTGTTGCATAGCAAAGGCTATCGCAACGAATCGTAAAAAATAATCATTGCTTGGCCTTTGCTGTTCCTAATGAAAGAAATTCTATTATTAGGAGAGCAAAATGAGCTATATTGTGGCACAGCAAGTACTGCCCAGAGAATTGTTGGAACGGGTGCAGCACTATATCGACGGCGAATATATTTACATCCCGCGAAAATCGAGCAACAAGCGGGAATGGGGTA
Source organism: uncultured Veillonellaceae bacterium (assembly GCA_964521625.1). Taxonomy (GTDB): domain Bacteria; phylum Bacillota; class Negativicutes; order UBA1444; family UBA1444; genus UBA1444. The sequence goes on from CAZFSM010000022.1 coordinate 59,142, forward strand.
GCCGGACCGCTATTCGCAGCGAATTGGCCCAGCGAAATCAAACGATTTTCCAGGACTACCAATCAGGGATCGCTGCAACGCACCTGGCCGAAAAATACTACCTTTCGTTAAAAAGTATCCAGCGAATTATCCGACAGCAAAAAATGAATATGGGTTAGTCTTGATCCGGGATGGCGTGCGTAGCTGTTCCGGATCATCTTCTTTTAGTAGCCGTATTTTAGGTAGGCTTCGCCTTCGTCTGCAGTTACAATCAAATGGGGTTACAAAAAATCAAGGAGGCGTTACTTTGAAAAAACTAATTCTTCACATTCCGCCGTTCCAAACCTTCCTATCCCGCTATGACAAGATAGGAAGGATTAATGTGTATGAAAAAAATTACCCGGGAGGTGCAGTATCGGTCTCCGATCGTTGCGGTTAGATACTGCAAAAAATGCGGACGGAAGAGCCGGTTTCTCAGTACAGGGCTGTTTCGCGTCAATGCGAACAGAAAATGCCTGGATATTTAGTTGATCTATAAATGCGCCAGTTGCGACACCACCTGGAATTCGACGATCTACTCGCGCATCGCGCCGCAAAGTCTCAGCCCGGCGCTGCTCGAAAAGTTTCATGCCAATGACAGTGAGCTGGCCGGAGAATATGCGATGGATGTTGCATTGTTGCGCAAGAATGGGGCGCGTGTGGTAAAATGATAGCAAGATACTCTTAGCTCGTAAGGAGACTGCTGCATGACCGCAAGGCATACCCACCTCGTTTTTGACAGCCAAATCGGCGGCACGAAACCGGTGACCGTGGTAGATGTAGGCCATAAATGCCCTTTTTGCAATCGCGACGAACTGACCGGCGTTATCGCCGCAGACGGACCGCTCTTGCTCATCGCCAACAAATATCCGGTGTTGCAGGAAACTTTCCAGACCGTCCTCATCGAAACCGAGGACTGCGCGGGCGAGTTGTCGCTATATCCGAAAGACCACCTGTACCGGCTGATCCGCTTTGGTATTAGGAATTGGCTGGATATGATCGCCGGCGGTGAATTTACCTCGGTGCTGTTCTTCAAAAATCACGGCCCCAACTCGGGCGGCACCATTTGCCATCCGCACATGCAGATCGTCGGTCTGCGCCATATCGACTACACGGCCAACATACCACCGGAAAGTCTGGCCGGCAGCGTGATCAGCGCTAATGGTGGCGTCACGCTCTCCATCGCCGACAAACCGCTGATCGGTTTTGTCGAACTCAACGTCAGGCTGACCGATCTCGGGCAGATCGACCGCGTGGCCGACTACCTGCAGATTTGCGCCCACTACTTGCTCAACCACTTCAATCGTCACTGCAACAGCTACAATATCTTTTTCTACCATATCGATGGTCAGATTACCGCCAAAGTCATGCCCCGCTTCGTGACCTCACCGATCTTTGTCGGTTATGCGATTCCCCAGCTGTCTACCCGCATTCCCGATATCGTCGCCGATCTCAGAAAGATATATGGACTGTAGCTTCATGAAACGCAAAACCGGCCAGCCGACCTTATTTGATCGAACTGACCGGTTTTTTTCATGTAAAACAGGCGATAGCTAAAACCAGGATTCCTTCAGCAACGTGATTGCTGTGGTCATTTCATCTGCCGGAATCCGGGAAAAGTAAAGGATGATCTGGGACGGCGCCACCGGGGCCTCGCCCAGGTAATAGTCCTGCAACAACGCAATCCGGCAGCCTTTGGCCAACGCCCTGTCGTACAGTTCTTTTGGCGTCAGGTCTGATTTTACGGTCAGCACCATATGCAGGCCCGACTCCGTTTCGTTGATTTCAACCTGCTTGCCCAAGATGCTGCGAATCCTGTCCAAAAATAACGCGTGCTTCTCGTTGTACAGTTTTCGTAGCCGACGGATCTGCCGCTCCAGATGACCGTCGGCCATGTAGCGGGCCAGCGCCAGCTGTTCTATGGTCGAGGCCGCCTGATTATACAGCGACACTCGTTTCTGGTAACTTTCCAGCAACCGGTCCGGCAATACCATATAACTGATCCGAATCGAAGGCGGAATCACTTTGGAAAAAGAGCCCATGTAAATGACGGTTCCTTCGGTATCGAGCGCTTTCAATGCAGGCAGCGGTCGGCCAAAGTAGCGAAATTCGCTGTCATAGTCGTCTTCGATGATCGTGGCGCCGGTTTCGCGGGCCCATTTCAAAAGACGCATTCGCTCGCCGATCGGCATGATATAGCCGGTGGGAAACTGGTGCGATGGGGTGACATAAACCAACCGCGCTCCGCTGGCGGCCAGTTCGTCGGTATCGATGCCGCCTTGCCGGAGACGGACGGGAATGATTCGAAAATCGCGGTCTTCCCAGATGCGCCGGCCGATTTTAAAGCCCGGTTCTTCAAAGGCAATTCCATTATGGTAGGGTTTCAGAATGCTGGCCAGCATATTGAGCAAACTTTGCACACCGGGGCCGACGATGACCTGTTCGTGTCGGCAATTGACGCCGCGCGAGCGGACATAGCCGGCAATCTGGCGGCGCAGTTCCAGCTCGCCTTGCAGGTCGCCATAGCGCATCAGGCGGTTCTGGTCGCTAAACGCCTTGTTGATATAGCGTTTCCACAGGGGAAAATCAAAGCCGTCCATGTCCATTTCGCCGCTGGCCAGGTCGTAGCGAATCGGCGGCGTCGGGCTGGGTTGCGGCGATGCTGCGGCAGGCGAAGCTGGGGCGGGCCAGGAGTTTTCGCTGAAGCGGTTGACCTCATATCGCGTTCGGTTGCCGTTATTCAGATAGCCTTCGCACAGCAGTTGCTGGTAGGCTTTTTCGACCGTGATCTTACTAATGGATAAGCTACGGGCAAGCCAGCGGATCGAGGGCAGTTTTTGCCCTTCCTTCAGCTGGTTTTGTTCTATTTCGCGGCGAAAGTGCTGGTACAGCTGCAAATATAACGGCTGTTTGCTGGCCGGGTCAAGCAGAATCAGGTTTGGCATGCTCATATAAATCTGTCCATCTTTTCATCTGTCCTTATTTAAAAATTAAGTTCTGTACATTTCAATAGTACCAGATTTATTTTATAATACAACCATGTCTTGCCAAGCAGTGGCAAAAAAATTATCAGGTTGACAGGAGGCTTTTTTGAAATGAATGTACCAAAGGCTCTAACAATAGCGGGATCGGATACGAGCGGCGGCGCCGGCTTGCAGGCGGACCTCAAAACGTTTCAGGAGTACGGCGTATATGGCATGACGGCCATCACTGTGCTGGTTGCCCAAAACCCGGCCAACAACTGGGCCCATGATGTGTATCCTTTGCCGCTGAATGCGCTGGAAGCCCAGATCGATACCGTGCTGGGCGGGATTGGTGTTGATGCGATGAAGACCGGCATGCTGGGTACGGTGGAGATTATCTCGCTGGTTGCCAGAAAACTGAAACAGTATCAAGTGAAAAATATCGTGATTGATCCGGTCATGATCTGCAAGGGAACCGATGAAGTGCTGCATCCGGAATCGGCGGTGGCGATCAGTGAACAACTGGCTCCGCTGGCTACCGTGATTACGCCAAATGTGTTTGAGGCCAGCCAATTGAGCGGGATTCGTATTAATTCGGTCGAAACGATGAAACAGGCGGCGATCAAGATTTTCGCGCTCGGACCCAAGTATGTGCTAATCAAGGGCGGCGCCAAGCTGGGGACTGATAATGCGATTGACCTGCTCTATGACGGCAAGGAGTTTACCATGTTCGAATCGCCGAAAATCAATACCGAGTATACGCATGGCGCGGGCTGCACCTATGCCGCGGCGATTACGGCCGGGTTGGCCCAGGGACTGACGGTGCCGGATGCTGTCGCCAAAGCGAAAAACTTTGTGACTCTGGCCATTCAGCACGGATTCCCGATCAACTCCTACGTGGGTCCGACGTACCACGCGGCCCACCGCTTGGCGAAAGCGTGACGGCTATGGAACAGCAAAATTTTAGTCCAACCCGGCAAATTGTTACTGCAGCCTTGGGGATTGCGCTAGTATTTGCCTTTACGTCCTTTGTCAATGTGCGACTGCCGATTGCCGCCAATGGCGGGTTGATTCATCTGGGCAACGTGCCGCTGTTTATTATCGCGATTCTTTACGGGCGGCGGCTGGGCGCCTTGGCAGGCGGCCTGGGCATGGCTTTGTTTGATGTGGTGGGCGGCTGGCTGTTGTGGGCCCCGTTTACATTGGTCATCGTCGGCCTGATGGGCTATAGCGTCGGCGCGATTTGTGAGAACCGCCGCAGTCTGACAGCTTATGCCCTGGCCTTGACGGTCGCTTGCCTGATCAAAGTCGTCGGCTATTATGCTGCCGAAGGACTTATTTACGGCAACTGGATTGCCCCGCTGACTTCGATTCCCGGTAATCTGGTCCAGATTGGCGTGGCGTCGGGACTGGTGCTGCCTGTCGTTGGCAAGTTGCGCAAGCACGTGAAAGTGTTTTCTCTGGCGGAGAATCACAAATAATTTAATCAATAAAGAAGGTCCGCGAATTTCGCGGACCTTCTTTTATATCCTGATGTCGCCGACGGAGTACAGCGCTGCGTAACCACCGAGAACGACTCTGTCTCCTTTGTTCTCGCAATATAGCGTGCCGCCGCGCAGCGATGCCTGGCGGGCAACCAAGGAACTCTTGCTGAGACGGTTGGCCCAGAACGGGATGATGTGACAGTGGCCGGATCCGCATACAGGATCTTCCGTTATGCCACATTTTGGTGCGAAAGTCCGCGATACGCAATCGTACTCTGTTCCTTTTGCGGTCATGTGGACCAACAGGCCATCGAGCTTCAGTAGTTTGCTCTGATCCGGTTTGGCGTCGAAGACCTGACTTTCATCGGCCATTACACATAGCAAGTCCCGGCCCATGAATGCTTCCAGCGGGCGGGCATGCAACGCTTCGGCAATGGCGTCGGTGACTGGTACGGGTTTTAAAACGTAGCCGGGAAAATCCATCTCATACAGTTCGTCTTTTTTCGTTACGGTGAGCTGTCCGCTCAAAGTCTGGAAATGAATTGTAGTCGTGTTTGTTTCCACGAAATTGGCGATTACATAGGCCGTTGCCAAAGTCGCATGTCCACACAAGTCGACCTCTCCGCCGGGCGTAAACCAACGTAGCCGGTAGCCGTCCGCTTCCTTTACCGCAAAGGCTGTTTCGGAAAGGTTATTTTCCATGGCGATTTTGCGCATCAAATCATCTGGCAGCCATTTTTCCATGACGCAAACACCGGCAGGATTGCCCTCAAAGATTTTTTCGGCAAACGCGTCCACTACATAATATTTCATAAAGACCCCTCCTAGTATCATTGCTGTTGGCGCCATTTTAACACGAAGAATATTGGGTTACAATTGGAACTTTGCAGGATAGCCGTGTGCTGGCGGTTGACAAAATTTCTGGCGGATGGTACATTTAGCAAAATTAAAAATGTGACAATGAAGTCATCGCTTTCGCGGTGGCTTTTTCTGTTTTCTTGAAGGAGTGAGCGCGACAAGGTAGAGAAAAAGACGAGAGCGGGAGCACAGGCAGCAATCATATTTAAAATAAAAAGGGGGCTCTCAACGATGTCAACAAAGGTCATGACCGCGGAAGAACTGGTAGGCCGGATGGAACGGTTGCCGTTCTCCAAACTTCACAAAAAAGTGTTCACCCTGACGGCGGCAGGCTACCTGTTTGATGCATTCGACATCATGCTGCTCAGCTTTGTCATGCCGGCGATGGCCAAAGACCTGGGCATGTCACCGGTGCAAATCGGCTTTGCCTTCAGCATCTCGTTTCTGGGGATGTTCATCGGCGCTCTGGGCGGCGGCATCCTGGCCGACAAATTCGGCCGGCTGACGATGTTCAAAGTAACCCTGTTGTCCTTCTCAATTGCCACGTTTGCCACCGGCTTCGTCAACAGCTATGAAATGCTGCTTGTCATGCGGCTGATCACCGGCCTGGGCATGGGAGCGGAGCAACCGGTTGTGTTCACTTATAACAGCGAAATGATGCCCAGCGTGTATCGGGGCCGACTGAACGGACTGGTAGAAGCCCTGTGGGGCGGCGGCGTATTGTCCGCTGCCGGTGTCGCACTGTGGCTGGTCCCGACTTATGGCTGGCGGGCAGCCTTCTTCGCGGGAGTCGTGCCGGCACTGCTCATCTGGTTCCTGCGTAAAGGGATCCCGGAATCGCCGCGTTGGTACATGGTAAAAGGGGACCCGAAAGCAGCGGAAGAGCAGCTGATCATGATGGAAGAACAAATCGAGCGCGACATGGGCACGAAACTGCCTGAGCCGCAAGTAGTCGCCAAAATCAACACCGAAAGCGGCAACAAGATGGCGGTTATCTTCAAACCGAACTACATCCGCCGGACGATGATGCTGTGGATGTTGTGGTTCTGCCTGATGTTCGGCTACTGGGGACTCAACTCCTGGCTGCCGACGCTGCTGAAGAACGCAGGGTACTCAACCTTTGCCTCGATCGGTTACGTGCTTGTGATGAACCTGGTCTGGATCCCGAGCGGACTCTTGGGCTCGTATCTGGCGGATAAGATCGGACGCAAGCTGCCGATCACGGTGTATCTGATATTGGCAGGCATCACCGGCATCCTGTACGGTTATGCATTGACGCATAAACTGCCTGTGGAAGCGATGCTGGCCTGCGGCTCTTTGTCGGTGTTCTTCCTGGCGGGTGCTTACTCGGTCGTTTATGCATACACTCCGGAAAACTACCCGACAGAAGTGCGGGGCACCGGAACGGGAACTGCGATGTCGTGGGGCCGAATCGGCGGGATCTTGGCGCCGACGGTTGTCGGATACCTGTACCCGATCGTTGGTCTGTACATGACATTGACGGTGGTCAGTATGGGCTTTGTGCTGGCGGCGCTGGCAGTTGCCTTCCTGGGCACCGAGACCAAAGGCAAGAATCTGGAAGCTTGCAGCGTGGAAAATCCGGACGCCTGC
>CAZFSM010000023.1:0-51341 GCA_964521625.1 uncultured Veillonellaceae bacterium
TTTCACGCGATAATTAACCTGTTTTACCGGTGACATTTTCTCAAGTTATTGACATTCGTTGTTGCATTGCACTGTTAAAATTGGGTTAAAGCTATCGGACTGCCTGAAAAATTTCCGGATGAATTGTCGTTCTTATCAGATGAGTTGGGGTGCGAACACAAGAAAAAGGATTTTTATTTTTTTTGCCGAAATAATAATTTACATGTTTACTGGCATAGGGTCTACATGTCAGAAGAGAAAAAACGAGGAAAGAAGGGACTGTCTAATGAAAAAAATGAAAACCATGGACGGCAATAATGCGGCCGCCCACATCGCGTATGCATTCACTGATGTAGCCGCGATTTTCCCAATCACCCCGTCATCGACAATGGCCGAATATGTGGATGAATGGAGTGCCCAGGGACTGAAAAATATTTTTGGTCAAACCGTGCGGGTGGCGGAAATGCAATCGGAAGCCGGCGCTGCGGGCGCTGTGCACGGATCGCTGCAATCCGGCGCATTGACAACTACGTTTACTGCTTCACAAGGCTTGCTATTGATGATTCCGAATATGTACAAGATGGCCGGCGAATTGCTGCCGTGCGTATTCCATGTCAGTGCACGTGCCGTGGCAGCGAACTCGCTGAGCATTTTCGGCGATCATCAGGACGTTATGGCAACCCGGCAGACCGGTTTTGCCCTGCTTGCCGAGAGCAGCGTGCAACAGGTCATGGATCTTGCCGCTGTAGCCCATTTAGCCGCGATCAAAGGACGTGTCCCTTTCCTCAACTTCTTTGACGGGTTCCGTACTTCACACGAAGCCCAAAAAATTGAAGTGATGGATTATGATGATCTGGCGGGTCTGATTGACCAAGATTCGCTCAACGCATTCCGCCGTCGGGCTTTGAATCCCGATCACCCGGTGGTTCGCGGTACCGCGCAAAATCCGGATATTTACTTCCAGGAGCGGGAAGTGTCCAACTCCTACTATGAGGCGATCCCCGGAATTGTCGAAGACTATATGGGCGAGATCAGTAAGCTGACTGGTCGCGAATACCATCTATTCAACTACTATGGCGCCGAAGATGCCGACCGCATCATCATCGCCATGGGTTCGGTCTGCGATGTCATCGAGGAGACGGTGGATTATCTGAATGCCAAAGGCGAAAAAGTCGGTCTGTTGACAGTCCATCTGTATCGCCCGTTCTCGCTCGAACATTTCTTCCGCTATATTCCCAAGACCGTCAAAAAGATAGCCGTACTTGACCGGACCAAAGAACCCGGCTCGATTGGCGAACCGCTGTATCTGGACGTCCAGAGCGCGTTCTACGGCAAGGAATCGCAACCGCTTATCGTTGGCGGTCGTTATGGTTTAGGTTCCAAAGATGTCATCCCCTCGCATATCGTACCGGTGTTCGACAATCTGAAACTGCCGGTTCCCAAGAACGGCTTCACCGTCAGTATCGTGGATGATGTTACGTTTACCTCCCTGCCTGCAGGCGCAGATATTGACACTACGCCAGCTGGCACGACCGCCTGTAAATTCTGGGGTCTTGGTTCCGATGGCACGGTTGGCGCGAATAAAGCGGCGATCAAAATTATCGGCGACCATACCAACATGTATGCACAGGCATATTTTGCCTATGACTCCAAAAAATCCGGCGGTATCACCGTTTCGCATCTGCGGTTCGGCAAAAAACCGATCAAGTCATCTTATCTGATCAACAAGGCTGACTTTGTCGCCTGTCACAACCAGTCCTATGTTGACAAATACGATGTATTGGCCGGCCTGAAACCGAAGGGAATCTTCCTGCTCAACTGTACCTGGACCCCGGAAGAACTGGACGCGAAGTTGCCGGGTTTCATGAAACGGTTCATCGCCAAGCATGAAATTCAGTTCTATACGATTGATGGCGCCGGAATTGCCCAGCAACTGGGTCTGGGCGGCCGGATCAACATGGTTATGCAATCTGCCTTCTTTAAACTGGCTGCGATTGTACCATTGGAAGATGCAAAAATGTACCTGAAGGAAGCCGTCGTTGATGATTACGGCAAACAGGGACAAAAAGTTATCGACATGAACTATGCCGCTATCGAGAAGGGGATGGAGTCGGCTGTGAAAATAGCGGTGCCGGCAGCCTGGCAGACCGCTCCTGATCGGGAATCCGACATCCAGAAAATTGCCTGCGCCTGTTCCAGCACCAATGTGACCGATGACCTGCCTGCATTCGTTAAGGACCTGATGGTACCGATGAACCGTCAGGAAGGAGACTGCTTGCCGGTAAGCGCGTTCAAGGGCCGCGAAGACGGAACCTTCCCGGTGGGAACTTCAGCTTATGAAAAACGCGGGATTGCGATGAATGTGCCGGAATGGCAGATCGAGCATTGTATCCAGTGCAACCAGTGCGCCTATGTCTGCCCACATGCCACCATTCGTCCGGTACTTGCCACCGAAGCCGAAATGAAAGCTGCTCCGGCTGGATTTACCGCCAAACCGGCAGTAGGCGCCAAAGACCTGCAGTTCCGTATCGCGGTTGCACCGCTGGATTGCATCGGTTGCGGCAACTGCGCCCAGGTTTGCCCGGCCAAGGAAAAAGCCCTGATTATGCAACCGTTCGAGTCCCAGCTGGTACAGGCTCCGCTGTGGGATTATGCAATGGCGCTCGCCCCCAAAGCCAACCCGATGAACAAAGAAACGGTCAAAGGCAGCCAGTTTGAAACTCCGCTGCTCGAGTTCTCCGGGGCTTGCGGCGGTTGCGGCGAAACGCCTTATGCCAAACTGATCACCCAGTTGTTCGGCGACCGGATGATGATTGCCAACGCAACCGGTTGTTCCTCAATCTGGGGCGCCAGTGCTCCGTCGATGCCCTACACAAAGAACCATCTTGGCCAAGGTCCGGCCTGGGCCAATTCGCTGTTTGAGGATAATGCCGAGTACGGCTACGGCATGTTCCTCGGCGTCAAACAATCCCGCCTGCGCTTGGCCACTGACATCGCGGCGGCAATGCAACTGCCGGTGAGTAGTGAGCTGAAAGCGGCCTGTGAAGATTGGCTGGCCAACATCGAGAATGGCAACGGTACCCGCGAACGGGCCAGCAAACTGATTGCCCTGCTGGAAACTGAAAAAGGCGGCGATGCGCTGCTGAACTCGATCTATACCAACAAGGACTTCCTGGTAAAGCGGTCACACTGGATTTTCGGCGGCGACGGCTGGGCCTACGACATCGGTTTCGGTGGTCTGGACCATGTGTTGGCGATGAACGAAGATGTCAATGTGTTGGTTTTTGATACCGAAGTCTATTCCAATACCGGCGGCCAATCCTCCAAAGCGACGCCGACCGCGGCGATTGCCAAGTTTGCCGCCAGCGGCAAACGGACCAAGAAAAAAGACCTCGGCATGATCGCCATGAGTTACGGCTATGTTTATGTAGCCCAGATTTCGATGGGCGCCGATAAGAACCAGACCCTCAAGGCGATTGCGGAAGCCGAGGCATATCCCGGCCCGTCATTGATCATCGCCTATGCTCCCTGTATCAATCATGGCCTGAAGGCCGGCATGGGCGCCAGCCAGCTGGAAGCAAAGAAAGCCGTCGAATCGGGCTATTGGGGCATGTACCGCTACAATCCCGCGTTGTTGTCGCAAGGCAAGAGCCCGTTCAGTATGGATTCGAAGGAACCGACTACCGATTTCAAGGAATTCTTGATGGGCGAAGTTCGGTACTCCTCGTTGCTGCAACAATACCCCGAACAGGCGGAAGAACTGTTCGAGAAAACAGCCCAGGATGCGAAAGAACGGCTGGAAAACTACAAGCGACTAGCGAAGAACTTTGCTGAGGCAGCTGCTGCCAAAGCATAAGATGAAGTTGTTGAGTCAACGAAGCCTGCGCTCCTGTACCCGCAGTATCGGGGAGGGAAAAATTATGGCCGAAGCGGTGCTGCTATCCACGGATTGTGAGATAGTAGCCCGCCTTACGGCTGCAGCAGACACTTTTTTGATTGAACAGGCCGAATGGGAACAGTTGCGCCAGGGAGCAGAGTATGCTCCCGTTGGCGCTACTGTTCCTTCTTTGCTTGGCGTCGAGGCTTACTTCGGGGTAGCCGCTGCATTGACCAGAGCCTTTCCCGATCCGGCCCAAGAGTTTGTCAGGGAAATGTTCGCCGAGTGCGTTAAGGCAGTTTTGCAGTCAGAAACATATTTGTATTCCCAGCGAGGATTTGACGATAGCCGGGCCTATCAGGACAATTGGGATATTTCGCATCCCAATTCCTGTCGTTACTATTCCCATCTTGATACGGTCCAAAGTCGCTGGTTTGACCATATCGGACCACAACCAAGAACACAGAACCTGTTCCACAGGCATAAGAACGTGGCGGTCTGGGGTTCTGCAGCCGGTCTGTTGCACGCGACAGGATCGTTTCTCGACTCATTTCATGAAGTGGGGATTGTGGCCGAATGTGAATTGTCGGGAGAAATTAAAACCTTTGCGGCTACGTTTATGCGGGCGCCGGACCAGATTTGTTTCGGCACAGCGCTGTTAGTCCAGGACTTGACCGGGAAAAATATCAGGCAGTTGACGCGACGGGATATAAACCTTTGTGCAGGTGGGGCCGAAGGCTGCGCCCACTTGCTGGATATTGGTCGTGATACAGTGGCTGAACTCCACAAAGCGTTAAATCCAATTGACGGAATTTATGGATAAAAGCTATAATAATCAAGGAAGCTGTGTACGTTATTTTAGTAATGGGGGGGAAGCACAAGGATGAAAAACCGAAAAATCCAGTGGTTGGTTCTGGCAGTAGTTGTTGCGATGTTGGCCATGGTGGTTGCAGGTTGCGGCGGCGGGGACAAAAAACCGGCAGCACCGGCCAAACCGGATGCACCGAAAATTTCCGGCAAACTCATGATCTACACTTCCATTTATCCTGACATCATCGAAGGCGTAAAACCGGCCATCAAAAAAGCGTTTCCAGACCTTGAAGTACAATGGTTCCAGGCGGGAACCGAAAAAGTCATCACCAAGCTGACCGGCGAAATCGAAGCGAAAAAAGTTCAGGCCGATCTGTTGATGGTAGCGGACCCTTCCTATTACCTGACACTCAAAGAAAAGAACCTGTTGATGAAATTTGACGCACCAAACCGCAAAGATGTGACGGCTGCCAAGGATGCAGACGGCTACTGGACCGGCGTGCGCATTTCCAACATGATTATTGCCTATAATACCGCCAAAGTGAAACCGGAAGACGCCCCGAAAACCTTCAAAGAACTAGCGGAACCGAAATGGAAGGACAAAGTTTCCATTCCCAGTCCGTTGCTGTCTGGTTCCGCCTATGTTGCAGTTGGCGTGATTGCTGACAAATACGGTTGGGATTATTTCAAAAAGTTTAAAGACAATGGCGGTAAAGTGGAGCCAGGCAACTCGGCTATTCAAAACAAACTGGTGACCGGCGAGTATCATGCCGCGATGATTCTGGAAGAAAATATTCTCAAAATCATGGCCAAAGGCGAACCAATCAAAGTGGTATATCCGGAAGACGGAACCATCGTGATTCCCAGCCCGATCGCCATTTTCAGTTCCACCACCAACCCGGAAGCTGCCAAAGCCGTGACCGACTGGTGGCTGTCCAAAGAAGGACAGGAAGCGATTGTGAAAGGCTGGATGCATTCGGTACGTGGCGACGTAGCGCCGCCTAAAGGTGCACCTGAACTGAAAACCTTCCTGACCAAGGGTGACCTGAAACCGAATTGGGATAAATTGGCTAAAGATATGGAAAAGATTAAAGGCGAATTCCAGAAAGTCATGGACGCCAAGTAATCAATTTTACTAGAATGATTAAGCCCGGGTTTGCGGTAAGCGCGAACCCGGGCTATCTTTTGCAGCTACCATTATGCTGCAATCATTGCTGCGATGTTATCATAAATGCATCGTTTATGATAACTAATGAGGGTTGCCCGTCAATAACGCAGCTGTCCGCTCTGGGATAGAATCATGCCAGCCAGCATCAAACCGGCGCCAGTCAGTTCGCGGGCGCCGAGGATTTCACCAAGAATAAGGAAGCCGCCGATCGCGGCAAAAACAGTTTCCATACTTAGTATCAGGGCGGCATGGGCAGGTGAGGCGTTTTTTTGACCGATAATCTGCAATGTATAAGCAATGCCGACCGATGCGAGGCCGCCATAGAGGATCGGGATTCCGGCTTGAATAATTGAGTCGGCTGTAATCGATTCGGTAGCCAGGGCCACGGCTAGACTCAGCGCAGCGCAGGTGGCAAACTGGATTGCCGCCAATTTCAAGCTGTCAACTTTGCGGGAGACATGATCAATCAACAGGATATGGGCCGTCCAGAACAGCGAGCCGATCAGTTCCAGCACGTCACCCAGCGCTATTGAAAAATCTTCCTTGACACACAAAAAATACAGCCCGATAACCGCCAAAATACAGCCGGACCAGGTGCTGAAAGAAATCCGGTGCTTGAGCCATAGACCGGCAAGCGGCACCAATACGATATAGAGACAAGTAATGAAGGCCGCTTTGCCTGCCGTCGTGTATACGATGCCGATTTGTTGCAGCGATGCGGCTAGAAACAGAATTAACCCTGCCAGCATCCCCATCCGGGTTGCTGACAGGGTGTTTTTTTGTTCTGTTGTCCCCTGGGGGTAGCGATGAAAAAACCAGATCAACGGTAACAGCGAGATACTGCCAAGTGCGAACCGGATGCCATTGAAGGCAAACGGCCCGATATAGTCCATCCCTACTCGCTGGGCGACGAAAGCGAGTCCCCAAATGGCTGCTGTAGTGAGAAGGATAATACTTGATCGAATTTGCATAATGGCTATATTGTATGCTGGTTGGCAGAATTCCGCAAGGGTTGGCTGTTTACCAACCGGCAGTTTTCAGCAGGTCAATCACAGTTTGCGGCGCAAACACTTTGCCGGTTTTAGCAACCTGTACCACAACACCAGGGAGTAGGTAGGTTTTGGCGCCAATGATCAGCTGATTTGTGTCGATTGGCAAACGTGCTCGCAGCAGGCCTTTTTCGATTAGCAATACGGGATGGTTCAGATCTTCGAGATCAAGCCGGGATACCGCGCCAAGTGCGGAGAGCGCTGGAGCGATATCGACAAACAACTGCCGTGACGTTTCACTTAACGTGAAGCCGAGAGACTGAGCAGTAATTTTGGCGATATCGGTGTTTTCAATCAAGCCGGTCGGTTTGTTGGGGCCAAATGCGTAGAGGAACAAATCTTCGCCGGTATGTCCGGTATAAATCCAGCCAATCGCGGTCCGTTTGCTGATGATTGGGCCGACGACCGTTGCGAATGCCCGTTTGCGCGGCGCTTTTTGAATCGCGATAACTTCTTCGGCGGTCAGGTCGTCCACAGCAAAGTTTTGCATCATTTGAATGCGGATGTTGAACTCGGAACGGTCCGCGCCGATGATTCGATCCATGCCTTCACCAGTGAAGGCTGCTTGTTTCAGCGGGTTCAACACGATTGAATATGGGAGCTGATCGTAAATCTTATAGAATTCTTTGCGGCCGATCGACATGCCACCGGTGCCATGATCGGCAAAAGCCATGACCAAGGTGTTGCCATCGGATTTGGCAAATTCCAGTGCGACCCGGACTGCTTCATCATAAGCCAGCAAGTCGCTGACTACGCCCATCGGGTCGTTCGCATGAGCGGCCCAATCTACTTTGCTTGCTTCGACAAACAGGAAAAATCCTTTTTCATTTTTTGACAAAGTTTCGATGGCTTTGGCCGTCATTTCGGCCAACGAAGGTTCCTGAGGCGCCAGCGTCTGACGGTCGAGGTCGTACATCATGGCTTCCGGCGCGAACAAGCCCCAGGCTTTTTTTCCCTTGTACCGCAGCAGTTCGTCACGGGTTTCCAGCACCGGAACACCGCGTTCTTTTAAGACTTCAATCAGATTGAGCGCATCGGTCCGGGTTCCGCCCTGCGCTTGCGGCAACAGGTACTGCCGACCGCCGCCAAACACGACGTCAATGTTGCCATAAACCTGTTGCTTGGCAATCAGTTCATAACGGTCACGAAACGGCGTGTGGGCTGAAAAACCAGCCGGACTGGCATGTTGCACCTGCGAAGTGGCGACCAGGCCAACCGATTTGCCAAGCAAACGGGCCCCTTCCAAAACTGTGGCGACGGGCTTATATTCATCGCCGGCTGCAATGGCGGCAACACCAGGTACGGTTGTTTTTTCCGGCAACACGCCGATAAAGTTGCTGTTGGATTTGTAACCGGTGGCAAACGCGGTAGCGGCGGGGGCAGAATCGGTGATGACAGACTCGGCGCTATACGTGCGCAGGCCGCCGACCAAGATGCTGTCCAGCGCTAGCGGAGCACCCTTATACCATCGGGTTAAAGTGATATGGGTTGACGAAGTGCCGTCCGTCATCAACAGGATAACATTTTTGGCTGGGGCTGCATCAACCGGGCAGTGTAGCGTTGCAAGAAGCAGGGAACACACGAGCAGGAGCAGCCAGAAACCGGTGCCTTTACGAGGGGATGCTTTCATCAGTTACACCTCAATTCTCTCGTATATTTCAGACTTGCTATACTGCGGCAAACCGGGCATCCCATTCGCGCAGCAATTCTTCACCGGCGCTGACGCCGATGCGATTGGCGCCCGCTGCCAGCATTGCCAGAGCCTGGTCGAGGTTGCGGATGCCGCCGGAGGCTTTGACACCCATTGCGGGTCCAACTGTATCACGCATCAGTTTGATATGGGCGGGATCAGCCCCTTTGCTGGCAAAGCCGGTCGAGGTTTTGACAAAATGCGCGCCGGCCTGCTGGACAAGACGACAGGCAGTTGCAATTTCATCAGCGGATAACTCGCAGGTTTCCAGAATGACCTTGACCGGCGCACCGTCCGCTGCCTTCACTACGGCCGCGATATCGGCGACCACTTTTGTATGGTCGCCGGCCTTGAACGAACCGAGATTGAGAACCATATCCAGTTCGTCAGCGCCGAGCGCCCGTAGGCGGGCGGCTGAAAACGCTTTTACTTCGGTCAAATCCGTGCCGTGAGGAAAACCAAGAACAGCGCCGGCCAAAACACCACTGCCTTTTAGATTGGTGACCGCCAGTTCCAGTTGGCAGGGCTGGACCATCAGCAGTTTAAAATTGTGTTTTTTGGCAACTTCGCAGCCAACCAGAATATCTTTGGCGGTGGCGGTGGGCTTTAGAATTGAATAATCAAAAGTCTGGACAAATTCGTTACGCTTCATTTAGTAAGATTCCTCCTTCAATTAGGCGGTTGCCGCCTGTTCAGTCTGGTAAGGCCACGATGTCCGGCGCCGAGACAATGACGCCGACCTGGTCGCCTTCGTTCCAGACCGGTGTATTGGTCATATACGGTTCTTCCACATGGATCATCCGGCCGTCCGGCAAAGTGACTTCATATTCCAGGCGATCGCCGACAAAAGTGCGCAACTGGACGCAACCGGCAATGGTGTTACCGCCGGCTGGACCCAGGCGCAGACTTTCCGGCCGTACTACCAGCGAAACGAGGTTGCCGGGTAGGTAGCGGCTATCCGGCAAAACTCGGACGGTATAGGTTTTTTCATACAAGTCAACCGTTACAGATTTTTCCACTGAGTCGCGGACGATTCCCTTCAGCACGTTGGCCTGACCGATAAAATCAGCCACAAATAAAGTTGTCGGGTTGGCATATAGCCCAAACGGACTGTCCACCTGCTCGACGCGTCCCTTGTTCATTACGACGATCCGGTCAGCAAGTGTAAGGGCTTCCTTTTGATCATGAGTCACATACAGGCAGGTCAGGCCAAGTTGCTTCTGAATCCGGCGGATCTCGATCCGCATCTGAATCCGCAGCTTGGCGTCAAGATTAGACAGCGGTTCATCCATCAGCAGAACCTGCGGCTCCATCGCCAGTACCCGGGCCAGCGCAATCCGCTGTTGCTCGCCGCCGGACAATTGGTTGGGGTACCGGGCGGCAACATTGGGCAGCCCGACGAGAGCGAGGCTGTCGCTGACTTTTTGCTGGATTGTTGTTGCTGCCAGTTTGCGGGCCCGTGGTCCATAAGCGACATTGTCGAAAATTGTCATGTGGGGAAACAGGGCGTAATTCTGAAATACAAAGCCGATATCCCGCTTATTGACCATAATTTCCGTGACATCGCGGTCATCGAACCGAATCCGTCCGGCGGTCGGCGTCTCAAAACCGGCGATCATCCGCAGCAGGGTAGTTTTGCCGCAGCCGGAAGGGCCGAGAAACGTCACCAGTTCTCCTTTATTGACGCTAAGGTGAACATCGTCGACCGCGCGAAATTGATTCTTGTCTTTGACGAAGACTTTCGTCAGATGTTCGATAGAAATACCAACCGACATTAATAAGCCTCCTTAGCGCGAATAACGGGGGTAAGCCAGGCGGAACGCCAGTGAAATCAGGCCGCTGGCGGAAAATACGATCAGGATGAGCACTACGGAAAAGGCCGAAGCCTGGGCAAACTGGAGTTCGGTCATGCATTCCAGAATGCGGGTGGTGAGCAGGGTCCAGTGGACTGAAATCAGGAAGATGGTGGCGCTGATCGCCGTCATCGCCCGGATGAACAGAAATTTCATCCCGGCGGTTACAGCAGGGATGATCAGCGGCAGGGTAACTTTGCGAAACGTGCCGAAGGCTGATTCGCCGAGCGAGAGAGACGCTTCCTCCAGCGACAGGTCAATCTGCTGCAAAGAAGCAATCGTCGAGCGGATGCCGGTGGCATCATAACGGAACACATAAGCGGCCACAATGATTGCCATCGTGCCTGTCAGCACCAATGGACCGGTATTGAATGCGATAACATAGGAAATGCCGACAACCGTGCCTGGCAGGGCATAATTTAACAGGGCGGCGAACTCCATGAACCGTCGCCCGGGGAACCGCATACGCGAAGTGATGTAGCCGAAGGCGGTACCGAGAATCGCACCAATCGGGGTGACGACAAGTGCAATTAGAACAGTGTCCTTGATCGCTTTCATACCCCGGTTGAATACGTAATCATAATGCTCGAAGGTGGGACTGTAGTCGACCCCCCAGACCTTTACCAACGAACCGAGGAAGATGATCGCATACAAAAACAGAATAAAAACCGAAACGAGTAGACAAACCGTAATCACACCGACTTCCGGCGCCAGACCCAGACTGCGGATACCGGTGCGTGGCCCGGATTTGCCGCTGATGGTGACATAACTTTTTTCGCCGATCCAGTAGCGCTGCAGGAAATACACGATCAGCGCCGGGATCAGCAGAATGAAGGACAGCGAAGCGCCGCCGCGCAAGTCGTGCAACCCGGTGATCTGCAGATAGGCCTGGGTTGGCAGTACCGGAAACGAATGGCCCGCCAATACCAATGGAGTGGCAAAGTCGGCCAGCGAGCTGGCAAACAACAATAAAAAGGCATTGGCCAGACCCGGCGTGGTCAGTGGCAGAGTAACGGATGCGAAAGTGCCAAGGCGGGAACGCCCCAGACTGAGCGAAGCATCCTCCAGGTTCGGGTCGATTGCGGCGAGTACGGCAGACAGCGTGAGAAAGGCCACCGGAAATACTGTCAGCGTCTCTGACAGCCAGGTGCCCCAAAAGCCGTAGATCGTGAATTCCGGCAAGCCGAACCAGCGGAAGAACATGCCATTGGGACCGAGAGCCAGTGTAATTGCAATACTGCTGGTAAACGGCGGAGAAATCAGCGGCAACACCGGAACGGCGCCCAAAAACCATCTGACCGGCCGCGGCAGATTCATCCGGGTTACGGCAAAGGCAAAGATAAACCCCAGTAATACGCCGGCCAGCGCAACGGCAAAGGCAAGATACAGGCTGTTGAAAACAGCGGCCCGATCATACCAGTTGGTAAAGACGCGTTCCAGACTTGCCAGGCTGAAATAGCCATCGGCAAAAAAAGTGACCTGTAACAGGCGGGCGAAGGGGTATAGCACAAATACCCCCAACGCCAGCCACAGGGTTGCAATTGCAGAAACTAGGGCAGGGTCGCGTTTCATTTGATTACTTCATTGATCCAGCGGTCGACAAGCCGCTGGCGATCTTTGCCTGCTTTCAGGATATCGACTTCGACAAACTTGACTTTGCTCATATCCAGCGCCGGATCCTGCACTTTTACATCAGGATTGGTCGGAATAAAGAAGATCTTGTTGGTTTCATACAGTTTCTGCATATCGGCGGTAGAGGCCCAGTCAAGGAACTTTTTAGCCAGCGCCGGTTGTTTGGCGCCCTTAATCAGCGCCATCGCTTCGACAGCATAGGCGACGCCTTCTTTGGGGTAACTAATCACAACATCGTGACCCTGGGCTTTGATTTCCAGCGTGTCAACCAAGAAGAAAATGCCGCCGGCTGCTTGTCCGTTGGCTACCGGCAATGCGCCGCCAGCGCCGCTTTTGGTATACATCTGGATGTTTTGGTGCAGTTTTTTCTGGTAATCATAAGCCTTATCCTCGCCCATGGTGTAGGTCAAACTGAGTATCCGCGATATGGCTGTGCCTGATGTGCGGGCGTCCGCTGTTTGCAGGCCGTTCTTGAAGGCAGGATTCAGCAATTCATCCCAAGAAGTGGGGGCGGGCAGGTTCTTTTGTTTGAGAACCTTGTTGTTGAACATGAAACTGATTGGATTGACGGCAACGCCAACCCAGTTGTTCTGAGGGTCTTTAAATTTTGCCGGGATTTTGTCGGCGCCTTTAGGAGCGTAAGGCTCGAACACGCCTTTTTCAACACCGGCGGCAAAAGTGTCAGCCGGTCCGCCAAACAATACATCTACCTGTGGGTTGCCTTTCTCGGCCACTACCCGTGCCAGAGCTTCACCGGAAGAGAAGCGAAGGAAATTGACTTTGACACCGGTCTCTTTAGTAAAGGCGGCGAAAACTGCCGAGGAGTATTTTTCCGGCCAGATGGTGTAAATATTGAGGGTCTCGTTTTTCGCCGGGGCGGCCGGCTGGGTGTCAGCTTTTTTGTCAGTACCGCCGCAACCCACGAGTAACAAAGACAGCGAAAACACTAGCAGAAAAAGCACGAGGGTTTTTTTTGATTGCATGATTGTTACCTCCCTGTTGTTATTTTTCCATCATTGTTTTTCGGAAGGTCTCCTTGATTACTTCGGCTTCTTTGGCAAACTTGGCCCAATCCAGCATCGGCGAATTTTTGGTGATCACAGCCTTATCAGGCGCTCCCTTGGGTGGGGCCACATCGTTGCGGACAGAGTGCATCCAGCCTTTCGTGACGATCGCCTGCTGGCCTTCTTTTGACAACCACCAGTCGGTCACAGCTTTGGCGGCTTCCGGATTCTGGCTACTGGTAAAGATGGCGATCGGACTAGGCAGAATGACTGCGCCGTCAGTTGGATAGGCGACCTTGAGCGGTTCGCCTTTGGCCGATACTTTCAGGATATTTTCCTCACCAATGATGCCGACAAAATATTCGCCGGTGACCAGCTTGTTCTGCACCGCGGTATTGCCGCCCTCAATCTTCATCCCGTTTGCTTTCAATGCTTTGAAATAGTCCCAGCCATAGCGCTGTGACAAGTCGGCGGTGACGGTCAGAATCGAACCGGACAGCAACGGGTTGGCCATTGCGAGCTTGTTGCTCCATTTGGGATCAAGTAAATCTTTGAATGACTTCGGCGCTTCTTCCGGTTTTACCTTCGTCGTATTGTAAGCCATCAACATGTAGCTCAGGCGAACACCGGTCCAGTATCCTTCACTGTCTTTATACTTGGCGTCAACGAACTGGCGGTTCGGCGCGTCAAACTTCAGCAACAGATTTTTTTCTTTGAGTGTGATGTAATAACCGGGATCAGAAACCATCAGCACGTCGGCCTGGACTTTTTTCGCTTCAATCTCACCGGCCAGCTTGGTCATGACTTGTTCGGATCCGGCCTGGAACCATTGTACGTCAAGGTTGGGGAATGCTTTCTTCAGTTCCGGTTTTACCGCTTCGATGATATCCGGGAACATCGATGTGTAAATCATCAGTTTGCCTGACGGGCCGGCGGGTTTGGCTGGGGCAGCCGGTTTTTCGGCGGGTTTCTTGTCCGCACCGCCGCAGCCGGCGATCAGTGTGATCAACAATACCAGAATTACGAGAATGGCAAACAGGTTCCCCTTTTTCATTTCAAAACCCCTCCCTCTACTTGTAAAAACAAAACCGAGATATCCATATGGACGCAAATCCACACAGACATCCCGGATTTTCTCTCAATTCTCTGTCCCGCTGATGTTTTTATGCCACATTATGCAGTTCAGTGCCCCGTTTACTCACTTTACGATATGGAGCTTGTTCGGTGCGATGACCAGAAACACCTGCTCGCCAGCCTCGAATGTCTGATGGTTTGCCGGGTCGGCATCAACCAATAGTAAACTTTGTCCATGCGAAGAGATGACGTAATCTTGGTAAGAGCCCATAAACACCGATGAAGTTATCGTTGCAGGGATACCCGCATCGCAGGAAAGCGTAATTGCCTCCGGGCGGACGATTAATTTGACGGCGTCGCCGGGCTGCAGCGCGAGGCCGGTTTTTACATGGAAACTGGTTCCTAGAGCCGATACTGCGGTACGGTCGCCGTTTACGGCAACCACCTGACAGGGAATGATGTTGGCGGTGCCGATGAAATCGGCGACAAACTGGCTGGCCGGCGTGGCGTAAATCTCACGCGGCGTGCCGATCTGCTCTACAACGCCTTTATTCATTACGATGATCCGGTCGGACATGCTCATAGCTTCGGCCTGGTCATGCGTGACATAGATGCTGGTGATGCCGAACTGGCGCTGGATTTTGCGAATCTCCCGCCGCATGTGGATGCGTAGCTTGGCGTCTAGATTGGATAGCGGTTCGTCAAACAGCAACACCGACGGTTCCATGACCAGCGCCCGGGCCAGTGCGACCCGTTGCTGTTGCCCGCCGGAGAGTTGATTGGGCGAACGGTTTTCCAGATCATTCAGATCGACGAGACCAAGAATCTCTTTAACTTTGGCCCGGATATCATCCGGCTTTAGTTTTTTTATCTTGAGTCCGTAGGCAATGTTTTCAAAAACATTCAGGTGCGGAAACAGGGCATAACTTTGAAACACCATTGCCGTGTCCCGACGGTCGGGCGTGAGCGTATTTACCCGTTCATCGCCGATCAGGACATCGCCGGCGGTAGGCGTTTCAAAGCCTGCCACCATCCGTAGGATCGTTGTCTTGCCACAGCCGGAAGGGCCAAGCAGCGTGACGAACTCGCCCGGGTTGATGGTCAGGGACACATTGTCTACAGCGGTCACTTTTTTACCGCCGGAGCCGTCAAATGTTTTGCTGAGATTTTTTACGCTGACGCTTTTGGATGCTGACAAACCAATTGCCTCCTTAGCCGCCCTGCACGTCCGAGATATTTACACCCATCCGGTTGAGCAGCAGTTTGAGTATGCCTGTGACCACAAGGACGATCAGGATCAGTACAGTGGAGTAAGCGGCAGCAACGCCAAGTTTGCCACCATCAACCTGCGACATGATTGATACCGTCAACAGGCTGTAACTGGCCGATACCAGGAAGATGACCGCGCTGACGGCAGTCATGCTGCGGACAAAACTATAGACGAGACCACTGAAGAAAGCGGATTTGATTAAAGGAATCGTGACAGAAGTAAATACTTTGAACGAGCTGGCTCCCAGGTCCTGCGCCGCTTCTTCGATCGCCGGATCGACCTGCTGCAGCGAGGCAATGCCGGCCCGAATGCCGACAGGCATGCTGCGGAAAACAAAGGACAGAACGATGATTGTGGCGGTACCGGTCAGGATTAACGGTTCTTTGTTATAAGCCAGCACATAACCGACGCCGATGACCGTGCCTGGGATCGCCATCGAAAGTAAAGATGAGAACTCAATCAGGCCCCGACCCAAGAACTTTTTGCGCACAATCAGGAAAGCGATAATCATGCCGAGAATGCCGGTGATTGGCATTGAGAGCAGCGCCAACCAGGTGGTGTCGAGAATCGGTTTCAGACCGAGATCGACGATATATTTGTAATGTTTGAGGGTCGGCGTGTAGTCGATGCCCCAGAGATTCACCAACGAACCATAAGGGATCAGTGCATACAGGACGAGAATAAACAGGCTGATCAAAAGACAGGGGATGCCGA
Organism: uncultured Veillonellaceae bacterium; assembly: GCA_964521625.1. Taxonomy (GTDB): domain Bacteria; phylum Bacillota; class Negativicutes; order UBA1444; family UBA1444; genus UBA1444. Next base: position 16,121 of record CAZFSM010000023.1, read on the forward strand.
CAAAAAACAGTGGCAACGGATCTGCCACCAATTCTCTTTCGCGGGACGGTTTGCCGGTTACGGTGACGTAAGATTTATCGCCGACCCAGTACTTTTGTGCGACAAACATCAGGACCGACACGCTGAGCAACACCGTGGCCAAGGCAGTGCCTCCCTTGATGTCGTAGTTGCCCATCGCCTGCATGTAGATCTGGGCCGCCAGGGTTGTATAATTTCCGCCAATGACCATCGCATTGCCGAAGTCGGCCACGCTTTGGATGAAGACCAACAAAAAAGCATTGGCAATGCCAGGGCGTACAAGTGGTAAGATAATCGTCCGGAAAATATGACCCCGCGAGGCGCCCATATTGCGCGCGGCCTCTTCCATTGCCGGGTCGATCTGGCGTAGCAGGCCGGCCAACACCAGATAAGCAACCGGAAAAAATGTCAGCACCTGAACGGTTGCCAGCCCTTCAAAGCCATAAATGTTGGTTTCTTTCAGACCGAGGACGGTGCGGGTGACAAACCCCTGCTGACCGAACAGCATGATAAAAGACATCGACAAGGCAAATGGCGGGGAAATGATCGGCAGGATCGCCAGAGTATTGAAGATGCCTTTAAATCGTATCTTGAGAAATGCATCGGCATAGGCGAACAGAAAGCCGACGAACGTCGAAACGGCGCTGACAAAAACGCCCAACCAGACCGTGTTGCCCAGAGTGCGAATGTTTTCGGTCTTGGCGAGCGAATCGCGGTAGTATTTGAGGGTGAACGCACCTTCCTCAGTGAAGAAGCCCTCCCATAGCACTTCATAAAGCGGCCAGAGGATAAACAACACCAGAGAAGCCGCCACGAGTAAAATCGTGGCGGCAAGCATGGGGTCACGCGTAATCAGACGCAGTTCGTCAAGTTTGCGTTGGATTATATTCACAATCGAACTCTATTTAATCGCATTGTTCCATTTTTCGACGAGGGCGCTGCGGTTCTTGCCGGCCCAGTCAAGATTATAGTCGATCAGTTTAGTATTTTTGATCGGCTCAGCCTGTTTGGGCGGGTTGGCTTCCGAATTGGTCAGGAACTGATAGGAGCCGACCAGTTGGCCAAATTCCTGGCCTTTCTTGGATAGGGCCCAGTCAACCCACTTTTTGGCTGCTTCCTGATCGGGGCCACCTTTAATGATTGCGACCGCGCCGATTTCATAGCCGGTGCCTTCGGCCGGAGCTGACAGCACCAAATCTTTCATGCCTTCTTCCTGATATTTGATTGCGTCATGCAGGAAGGTCAGGCCGACAGTCACTTCTCCCTGTCCGGCCATGCGCGCCGGAGCGGTACCAGTTTTTTGGTACACTTTGATCTGTCCGTTGAGTTTCTTCATATACTCCAGGCCTTTCTCCTCGCCCATCAGCTGGACGATGGTGGCCAGCATAGTATAGGCGGTACCGGAAGCGCCGGGGTTGGCCATCGATACTTGGCCTTTCAATTCGGGATGCAGCAGGTCTTGCCAGGTTTGGGGAACCGGGATGCCTTTTTCTTTCAGCAGTTTCGCGTTGGAAGAAAAACCGAGGTAACCGACATAGATTCCGGTCCAATACCCTTCGGCATCTTTAAATTTGGCGGGAATTTTGGCTGCTACCGGCGACTGGTATTTTTCCAGCAGGCCATCAGATTTGGCGGCGATAAAGGCGTCAGCCGGTCCACCCCACCAGACGCTGGCCTTGGGATTGTTTTTTTCGGCCCGGATTCGACCGAGGACTTCGCCCGAACTCATCCGGACGGCTTCCACTTTAATGCCGGTATCTTTCTGAAACTCCTGAATTGCCTTGGCCATGTGATCTTCCATAAGTCCGCAGTATAATGTCAGCTTTAATTGTTTAGTTTCGGTTTTGGCTGGCGCACTGCCACCGCAACCGGCCAGAACCAACGTTGCAACAAATAGACACAGGATCAGCAGACTGGAGAACTTAAGAGTGCATCGTTTCATACTAAAAATCCCCTCCATCTTCTTTGCGGACCGCCACGGACAGCGTACACTAAATTCACCTTTAGTATAGCGCTTAAAAACGAGAGGCGTCAATCACAAATCCCTTGTTTGACGCCTTGGTGAATCCAAGTTATAATAGTTTTAATATTTAGATATGCAACATATTCTCGGCAGCAATGGGGAGAGAGAGCAAGAGAAATTCCCGGTATGTTGGTGATTTTTTTGTCACCCGTCCGGGGTTTTGTGTTTCTATCTTTTCTTTGGAAACATGGAATACTATTGAAAGGGTGGCAGGAATGGAAAGAAAACTTTACTCTGAAGAATTGGCCAATATTAAAAGCCTGACGCTTACAATGGGACAAAAGACTGTAGATGCAGTTCGATTTGCCACACAGGCGCTTGTTGGCAATGATCCTGATATGGCAGCTAAAGCACGTGAGCTGGAAAAAGAAGTGGATCTGCTTTATCGCCAAATTGATGACCGCTGTATCGTCAGTATCGCCACGCAACAACCGATGGCTGGGGACTTGCGGTTTCTCGTCTCGACACTGAAAATTGCGACCGAAGTGGAACGAATCGCCGATTATGCCAATAATATCGCCAAGATGGTACAACGTAAGTTTTCCAATGAAGATATGTCGCCGACGGAATCGTTGAAACCATCTGTGGACATCATGTCCCGTGAAGCACTAAGCATGCTGATGGAAGCGTTGGAAGCTTATGAAAAGAATGATTCAGACTTGGCGGCGCTGGTACCGAAACGCGACGCTTTGGTCAATCGCCTGAACAAGGACTTGTTTCGCAATATCCTGGCCATGGCGACCGTTAAGAAGTATGCCAATGAGCTGGCGATGGATTTTCACACGGCAGTGCGTTATATCGAAAGGGTAGCTGACCGTTCCGGTAATATTGCAGAATATGTATATTATGCTGTAACCGGTTACCGCTTTCCAGACAACAAGAAATAGACTGCAGGATATTTGGAGTGAGGGGAGGCTGGCGCCTTGCCTATGGACTGGATCCTTGGCGAGCTGATTGATGTCATGCGCCTGGTGATTGCCGCAATTTTGGGCGGCGTTGTCGGGCTTGAACGTCAACAGCGCCATAAATCGGCCGGACTGCGGACCCATATTCTGGTGAGTCTGGGCTCATGCCTGGTGATGGTAATTTCTATCAAGATTTATACCGGAGTACAAGGATTGACCAATGCCGATCCGGCCCGTTTGGCGGCGCAGGTGGTCAGCGGTATCGGTTTCCTTGGCGCCGGTACCATTATGAAAGAAGGCTTGACCATCAAAGGACTGACCACGGCAGCAAGCCTGTGGGTGGTTGCCGGTGTTGGACTGGCTGTGGGCGGCGGCTATTACGTCGGCGCCGTGGCGACGACAGTTTTATCGGTGCTGGCTTTGACATATTTACCTCGATTTGAAAGGCTTTATGGTTGCGGTCCTTCTCAGGTGGCGATGATCATCAAGTCGGTTGACAAGCCTGGTCAGATTGGTCGGGTAGGATCGTTTTTGGGTACGAAAAATGTCGCTATTTGCGATATCAAAATTGACGAGGTCGGCAAAAATGAAATTCATATTTCGGTGATTTTAGACATGACAGACCGACGAATGGTGCCGGATATTTTGGAAGGATTAAAGCAAATTGAGGGCGTTGGTGATGTTTGGGTCGAATAATTCAGCAGGAGTTATGCGGTAAAGCGCGAAGATACAGTTTGGACCTTTGCTTTGGTTTTTAAGGCCAGCGGCTGGCCGAGAGGATAAAAAGTCGAAAGGGTGGGGGTAGTGGAATGAGGAAAACAACAGTAATCCTGGTACTAGTGATGTTTGCCATCGCGGCAATGGTCACCGGTTGCGGCGGCGGTGACAAAAAACCGGCCGAACAGCCCAAAGCCAAGGGACCTTCCGGTACATTGATGATTTACACCTCGATTTATCCGGATATCGTTGAATTAGTTAAACCGGCGATTGCCCAAAAATTCCCTGATTTGAAAGTGAACTGGTTCCAGGCTGGCTCGGAACAGGTCATGGCCAAGTTGGCGGGTGAGATTGAAGCAAAAAAAGTCCAGGCAGATGTATTGCTGGTTGCTGATCCGGCATATTATCTAACGCTGAAGGACAAAGGCCTGCTAATGAAATACGATTCGCCGATGCGCAAAGATATCACCGGTAATAAAGATGCCGAAGGCTTCTGGACCGGCGTCCGGATCAACGCCATCGTAATGGCCTACAACACCAAAAAGGTCAAGCCAGAGGAAGCGCCGAAAACATGGCAGGAACTGACTGATCCAAAATGGAAGAACCGAATCGCCATGGCCAATCCATTGCTGTCCGGCACCGCCTATGTAGGGGTTGGGGCTCTGGTGCAGAAATATGGCTGGGAGTACTTCGACAAACTGAAAGCAAATGGCGTCAAAGTCGAGGCCGGCAATACTGCACTGCAGAACAAACTGGTTCAAGGCGAATATGATGTTGTTATCATCCTGGAAGAGAACATCCTCAAAATGGCGGATAAGGGCGAACCTGTCAAGGTTGCTTATCCTACGGATGGTGTTATCATCAACCCGAGCCCGATTGCCATTTTCTCCAGCGCCCAGAACCCGGAAGCTGCCAAGGCGCTGACGGACTGGTGGCTGTCTAAAGAAGGCCAGGAAATGGTTGTCAAGGGATGGATGCATTCGGTGCGCGACGATGTAGCGGCGCCCAAAGGCGCTCCCGCATTAAAAACAATGATGCCCACGGCGCTCAAGATTGACTGGAATCAACTGGCCAAAGAAAATGAAAAATTCAAGGAACAATTCCGTTCCAGAGTGCTGGAAAAGAAATAAACGGTTAATATCCTAAAAGCGGATGGAGGTGGAGGTAACTCTCCACCTCCATATAATGCCACTATGCAGGGGGTTTGTTCGTGGGAAAAAAATGGCTTCCCCAGTTGGATACCAAATGGATCATGATTCTATCCGCCGTAGCTTCCTTGGTGTTTTTTGTCGTATTGCCGATGCTTTATCTGGTCTACAAGAGTTTCATCATCAATGGAGCTCTGGACATACATCATTACCAGACGGTATACAGCAAAGCAGTCAACTGGAACGCGCTGAGCAACACGCTCAAAGTTTCGCTGTACTCCACTGCGCTGGCGGTGTTGATTTCTTTTCCGCTGGCCTGGTTGATCGGGCGGACTGATTTGCCGTGGAAAGGATTCTTTCGCACCTTGTTTGTGGCGACGTACATGATTCCGCCTTATGTGGGTGCAATCGCCTGGATTCAGTTGCTGAATCCACGGGTAGGTTACGTCAATAAGTTTTTAGTGGAGACTTTTCAACTGCTCGAAGCACCGTTCAACATTTACTCCATGGCGGGCATGGTCTGGTGCCTGACGCTCTTTTATGCACCGTTCGCCTTTATCACAATTTCGCGGGCCATGGAGAAGATGGACCCAACGCTGGAAGAGGCTTCCCGGGTTTCCGGCGCCTCACCGCTACGAACGCTGTGGAACGTGACGATTCCGCTTATGTATCCAAGTATTCTGGCTGGCGGCATTCTGGTTTTCATCGGTGTCGCCTCCGCTTTCGGCACGCCGTCGATTATCGGTATGCCGGCGAATATTGAAGTGTTGACAACCCGTATTGTGACTTATATTTACATGGGTGACACCAAAGGGATTCAGGAGGCGACCGCGCTGGCCGTATCGCTGATGCTGGCGGCAAACGGCCTGCTTTATCTATCGATGTTTGGCTTGGGCAAGAAGGAATATGTCACCATCGGCGGCAAGAGCACCCGCCCTAATCTGGTGGAACTCGGCAGCTGGAAATGGCCGGCATTTTCCATCGTGCTCGGCTATGGGGCCATCTCGGTTTTCTTACCCATTGGCTCGGTGTTGGTGACGTCATTGATCAAATCGATGTCTCGCCCGATAACCTGGGATAACCTGACGTTAGAAACCTGGAAAGCTGCGATGGTGAACACCCAATACACTGAACCGCTGATGAACAGCTTCATCTTGGCGATTGGCGCCGCGACTATCGCCACGATAATTGGGATTTTCATCGCTTACCTGTTGATGAAAACTAAAGCCAAAGGACGAAAAATTCCTGACGCGCTGGCGACACTCGGCGGCGCCACTCCGGGCATCGTTATTGCCCTAGCGCTGATCATCACCTTCTCCGGCAATTTTGGTCTGAATTTGTACTCAACCATGACGATCCTGATCGTGGGCTATGTAGTCAAATACCTGACCATGTCGGTTCGGACGATTTCCGCTTCGCTCAGTCAGGTACATCCTTCACTGGAAGAAGCCGCGTTGAATTCCGGTGCGAGCTGGCTGCAGTCGCTGCGGGACATTATGTGGCCGCTGATCCGCCCGTCGGTAGTGGCGGGATGGTTCCTGGTATTCATGCCCTCGTTCTATGAATTGACGATGTCGATCATTCTTTATGGTTCGCAGACAAAAACCATTGGCGTGTTATTGTATGAACTCCAGACCTATGCCGATCCTCAGGACGCATCGGTACTGGCCGTAATCATCCTATTGATCGTTCTGGTCGGCAACCTTGCCCTGCGCAAGGTTTCACGCGGCCAGATCGGCATTTGACCTGAAAGGAGCCGGGATTGTGGCAGATGTAAAAATCAGTTCGGTGACCAAAAAATTCGGTGATGTTTTCGCAGTCAACAATTTCAATGCATTGATCAAGGACGGAGAGTTTGTTTCTATTTTGGGGCCATCCGGTTGCGGTAAAACCACCATGCTGCGGATGATTGCCGGATTTGAACGGGCGACTGAAGGCGAAATTGCGATCGGCGACCAGGTCGTCAGCAAGATCAGCGAGGGAATTTTCGTGCCGCCGGAAAAACGTCATATCGGCATGGTATTCCAGTCTTATGCCGTTTGGCCGCACATGAATGTGTTTGACAATGTGGCCTACCCATTGAAAATTCAAAAAGTGCCGTCGGACAAACTGAAAGAACGGACCGAGCAGGCGCTTGAGCTGGTTCACTTGGAAGAATATGCGGCAAGGTTCCCCAATCAGCTATCAGGCGGCCAACAACAACGCGTAGCGTTGGCACGGGCGCTTGTCGCCGAACCGAGTTTGCTGCTACTGGACGAGCCTTTGTCCAACCTCGATGCCAAACTGCGTGAGAGCATGCGGTTCGAGATTAAGGATTTGCAGAAAAAACTGGGGATTACCGTTGTTTACGTTACCCACGATCAGGCGGAAGCAATGGCGATGTCCGACCGGATTATTGTCATGCATAAGGGCGTCATCCAGCAGGTGGATGAGCCGATTCGCGTCTATGAACATCCGGCCAATCCCACGGTGGCTGATTTTATCGGTCTGGTCAATTTCCTCGAAGGCGAGGTTGTTGCCGGAACGATTACGTTCAAGGCTCTGGGCTGTTCCCTGCCTGCGGCGGTTTCTTTTGAAGGGCCGGCCCGGGTGGCCGTTCGGCCGGAGCACATCCGGATTTCCAAGACAGACGGCTATTTGCGCGGTAAACTGGTCAACAAGTTTTACCTGGGCGATTCTACCGATTGCCGGGTATTGGTTGGCGACACCGAGCTGAGGGTAATTGACCGGGGCGCCGCGTTTGCCGAATACAGCGACGGCGAGGAAGTATTCCTCAGTTTCGGGCATGTGATGGCGTTCCCGAAATGAGTTCATTGGCTGATATTCGTTTGTTTTTGCTCGATATGGATGGCACTGTTTATCTGGGGAGCCGGCTGTTGCCCGGTTCCCTTGATTTTTTGCACTATTTGCAAGAGACGGGGCGGGATCATCTGTTTCTGACCAATAACTCATCACGCAATGCAAATTATTACGCGGAAAAACTGACCCGGTTCGGTTGGCCGGCCAAGCCGGCAGAAGTTCTGACTTCCGGTGAAGCTACAGCATTGTATCTGACTGGACTGAAACCGGCGGCGCGGATATTTTTGCTGGGCACACCGGATCTGGAGACGGAATTTGTCTCCCATGGTTTCGTGCTTACCGATGAGCAGCCGGATTATGTAGTGCTTGGCTTTGACATGACCCTGACCTACGACAAACTGGTGCGGGCCTGCGACCTGATTCGCGCTGGCATCCCATTTATTGCTACTCACCCGGACTTCAACTGTCCGACTGAAACCGGTTATATCCCCGACTGCGGCGCGATGGCGGCCTTAATCACCGCTTCAACCGGCGTGGTTCCCAAAGTGATCGGTAAACCGAACCGGGAAATCATCGATGCGATGTTCCGCAAGAAACCGGTGCCGCGCACGCAGGTGGCAATGGTCGGTGACCGGCTGTATACCGATATCGTGATGGGGCACAAGGCCGGAGTCACGCCAATCCTTGTTTTGTCAGGCGAGGCAACGGTGGAGGATATAAAATCTGCTGAAATTAAGCCGGCATATGTGTTTGCCGGGTTGGGTCAGCTGCAGCAGGCGCTGCAACAGGCAGATGCCATGGTAAAAACGACCTAGCTTAGGGAAAACATATCAAAAAAACTACCAGAACGCGCTTATGTGCGTTCTGGTAGTTTTTTGTTGGTAGTCAAACAGTGTGAAGAAGGATGCTACTTTAGCAACTCCGGTAACCAGGTTGCCAACTGCGGGAAGATGGCCAAAATCGCGATCATCGCGATCATCATCAACCCAAAGGGCAGAACACCTTTAATGATTTCCGACATGCGGGTGTCTGGGCAGATTCCCTGAATAACGAACAGGTTCATGCCGACTGGAGGCGTAATTAGGGCCAACTCCATATTGACGACCATAATGATGGCAAACCAGATCGGATCGAAGGCGAGACCCATGATCAAGGGATACAGGATCGGCACTGTGATCAGAATGATCGATACAGTTTCCAGAATGCAGCCGAGGAAGCCCAGCAGCAAGTTGATGGCCAGGAATACAACCCAGCGGTTCATGTTAAAGCTCGTGACCAGTTCCGTGAGTTCCTGCGGTAACCGTAATATGGTCAGGACGAAACCGAATAGCATGGCGCCGATGATGATCGCGAGGATCATGGCGTTGGTCCTGACAGTGTCCAATAGGATGTGCGGCATATCTCGCCAGGTAAGGGTACGGTATACGACAAAGGTGATAAACAGACTGTAAACTACGCCAACCGCTGCCGCTTCCGTTGGCGTGAACGCGCCGGAGTAGATACCGCCAATGATCAGTAGTGGCAGAAACAGTCCCCAGCTTGACTTTTTCAAGCCATCAATCCGCTCGGACCAGGGAGCTGGTTCCTGTGGCGGCAGGTTTTTGGCTGCAAACAGCACCACATAAAGGATGAACATGCCAGTCAGCATAATCCCGGGGATGATACCGGCAATGAACAATGCGCCGACCGATTCGCCGGTAATCGCACCGTAGAGGATCATCGGGATGCTCGGCGGGATTAGAATGCCGAGTGTACCACCACCGGCAACCAACCCAAGCACTAGTGGCCGGGGGTAGTTACGAGCCAACATCTCGGGAATGGCCACGGTGCCGATCGTTACAGCTGTGGCAACGCTGGAGCCGGAGATGGCGGCAAAGATAGCGCAGGCCATGACAGTTGCAATACCGAGGCCGCCGGGAAAGTGGCGGAACCACTTATTGGCTACTTCAAACAGATCGCTGCCGACTTTTCCCGTCAGCAGGATATGACTGAGCAGAACGTAGAGCGGAATCGATGCTAAGACAAAGTCATCGAGCGACTTATAGGCAATCAGGGGAATTTGGGCAAAAGAATCGATACCACCCAGCAAGGCGTAAAAGCCGACGGTGCCGATGGAGGCAAGGCTAAATGCCACCGGAAGGCCAGCGAAGAGCAAAACCATCATGGCGCCAACAAGTATAACTAGCATTTATTTGCCCTCCTTCGTTGTCGAGAAGGCGAATAAATCCGCGAATAGTTGGCGCAGAAACTCCAGCACGATTAGCGCAGAGCCAATGGGAATTGCCATCTGCGGGATATACAGGGGAATCCGCAGAGTGCTTGTAGACAGGCTGTCCATTTCATAGGAGGCCAGTACCATGTCGATGCCGGCGATTGTCAGGATGAGACAAAACAGCAGGCCCACCACGGAAGTTGCAATGCGGAGTTTTTTGTTGAGACCAGAGGATAGTTTGCTGGTGACAAGATCCACACAGATGTGGTTTCCACCAGCCAAAGCGGGGGCTAGTCCCAGGAAGCCGCAGGCCATGACCAGATAAACGGAGATTTCGATCGACCATTCGGTGGGGGCATTGAAAAAGCCCCGCATGAAAACTTCGTAAGCGATCATAAACGAAACCAGTAGAATTAAAATTCCGGCGACGAAACCGCTCAAGGCGGTCAGGGCGCGGACAGTTTTGTCAAATAGAGCAAAAAAGCCAGACAAGCCATCATCTCCTGCTATTTTAAATTTTTACAGATATCGATTAATTCCTGGCCAAGCGGACCGGCGCGTTTGATAAATATTGCCAGAACTGGTTCAGTAGCTTTTTGCCAGGCAGCAAGCTCAGCCGCAGGAACGATATAGGCCTGCATGCCTTTTTCTTGCAATCCCTTTAATGTCTTGGCATCTTCATTGCGAGTTTCGGCCCGGATCGCATCTCTGACTTCAGCAGCGGCTGTCTCAAGAATTTTCTTTTGATCTGCCGATAAGCTATTCCAGAATTTCAGATTAATTGATGTGACAAATTCCGGGAAAGCATGGTTGGTCACGGTCAAGTACTTCGTTACATCATACATTTTCCGATCATACATCGCGGTTGTTCCCGATGTTTGCCCGTCAATCGTGCCCTGTTGCAGAGCCATATACACTTCACCGGCGCCGATGGTTGCGGGGGCAGCTCCCAACGCCTTGATGGTTTCCGACGGCAGTTCGCCATAGCTGCGGATTTTCAAGCCTTTAAAATCTTCCGGTTTCGTAATCGGACGCTTGTTGTTGGCAAACTGAACGAAACCATAATCAACCCAGAATAAGACCTTGGCGCCTTTTTTCTCCATCTCGGCATTTAGTTTTTCGCCAACGCCACTGTCCAGCGCTTTTTTGATTTTTTCATAATCCGGGAACAGGAAAGGGACATCGAAAATTTCCATGGCTGGAATCATCGAGGCCCACATGGCGGTTGAGTTGAGTCCCATTTCCACGCCACCGCGCAACACAGCCTCATTCATGCTTTTATCGTTGAAAAGCTGGCCGGAGGGAAAAATTTGCACGGTTATTTTGCCATTGGATTTTTCAGCGACTTTTTTGGCGAAAGACTCCATGCCGCGCGCCATGTGATTGGTAACCGGCAAGTTGTGGGCCAACTTAATCGTGATTGTTTCTGGCGCTTTGGCAGCCGGCTTGGCTCCACCGCCACAACCGAGTGCAGTGACAACAAACATAACAATAATAAGAGCCGCAATAAGATGGAGTGACGGATTGTTCTTTTTCATATGAGTCCCTCCTGTTTTTTATTGTTGGAGTATACTGGGGTCATGCCTTTTTACAGTACTTAAGCTCCAGTGCATTATATTCAGGTAAACCAACAAGCGTGTTAAAATCCTGGAAATTTTTCATTTTGTCTGCGACGCCGGTGGTGATCCCGGTTTGTTTAAGCTCTTCAAAGACATCTTCCAGCGCTTTGTATACTGTGTATAGCGCCGTACACGGCCAAAAAACCACGCGGAATCCGATCTTTTGCAACTGCGTCGGCGTTAAGATGGGCGTTTTGCCGCCTTCAATCATATTGGCGAGCAAGACTTTGCCAGGAAAGGCCCGACCGATTTCAGCCAGTTCAGCTTCATCTTGCGGCGCTTCAATGAACAGGGCGTCCGCGCCGGCTGCAAAATACTGTCGACCACGCCGGATTGCTTCTTCCAGGCCTAAAACGGCGCGGGAATCTGTGCGGGCGATGATTACTGTCTCGGGATTTGTCCGTGCATCTACGGCTGCTTTTATTTTATCGGCATGTTCTTCGGCTGAGATTACTTCTTTTCCCTGCATGTGGCCGCATCGCTTGGGCCAGGCCTGATCTTCAAACAGGATAGCGGCCGCGCCGGCTTTTTCATATTCCAATACTGTACGCCTTACACTGAGCGCATTGCCGTAACCAGTATCGCCATCAGCCATCAACGGAATTTGCACAGCATCGCAGATCGTCTTCACTGCCTGGGCCATTTCTGTCATAGTGAGATAGCCGACATCCGGTTGCCCGAGTTTGGATGCAGCAATGCTATATCCTCCCATAACTAGGCAGTTAAAGCCGACTTTTTCGGCAATTTTTGCCGTCAAGGCGTCATATACGCCCGGCAATACCAGAAAGTCGCCGCTATCAAACAAACGGCGTAGTACAGAAGCTTGAGGGTTATACAATGCAAAGATTCCTCCTTTGTATACGAAACTGAATGCTTTACTTATAACGCAGACAGCACTTTGGCAGCCATTTCAGATGTAGAACTACGGGTCAGCCCGTCTTGCATCATGTCGCCGGTACGATAGCCTTCGGCCAGCGCTGTTTCAACCGCCGCCTCGATGAGTGTTGCCGCAGCCTCGTTGGCCAGGGAGTGCCGGAACATCATGGCGACAGAAAGAATGGTGCCGAGCGGGTTGGCGAGCTGTTTGCCGGCGATGTCGGGAGCCGAACCGTGAATCGGCTCGTACAGGCCAGTTCCGCTGCCGAGGCTGGCTGACGGCAGCATGCCGATGGAACCGGTGATGACCGCTGCCTCATCGGTCAGAATGTCGCCGAACAGGTTGCCGGTGACGACTACGTCGAGAGCTTTTGGCGCCATGACCAGTTGCATGGCGCAGTTGTCGACATACATGTTTTCCAGCTGGATCGATGGGAAATCAGCCGCGATTTGTGTTGCCGTGCGCCGCCAAAGGCGGGAAGAAGCAAGCACATTGGCTTTATCGACGGAAGTCACTTTGCCACGCCTGCCGCAAGCAGCCTGGAAGGCCATCCGGACGATGCGGTCGACTTCAGGCACACTGTACTGTTCGGTATCCCAGGCATGTTCCACGCCGTCGATCATTTCGGACTCACAGCGCTTGCCAAAATAGATACCGCCGGTCAGTTCGCGTAGAATCAGGATATCGACGCCGGAAACTCGGTCAGGTTTTAAAGGTGAATAGGCCGACATTGCTGCCGTTACTTTGACCGGGCGTAAGTTGGCAAACAGACCAAGCTGCTTGCGTAGGCCGAGAATAGCTTTTTCCGGTCGGATTTCCGGTGCTACGGTGTCCCACTTGGGACCGCCGACAGCGCCGAGGAGAACCGCATCGGCTGCACGGGCAGCTGTAACAGTTTCTGCCGGCAAAGGAATGCCATGCGCGTCAATCGCTGCGCCACCGGCGAGGTATGTCGAACAATTGCATTTCATGCCAGTGCGTTCGGCGGCGGCATGCAGGATGCCAAGAGCTGCTGAGGTGACTTCCGGGCCAATCCCATCGCCGGGAATAACAACAATGTTTTTTTCCTGAATCATCATGCCGATCCTTTCACGTAGTTGATCAGGCCGCCAGCGCGGGCAATATCCTGGATGAAGCCAGGCAAAGGCGTTGCTTTAATCGTTTCGCCGCTGGTTGTATTGATGATTTCACCGCTTTCCAGATCAACCGTCAGCACATCGCCAGCTTTGATTTTTTTTACGTCATCGCCCACTTCCAGTAACGGCAGTCCGATGTTGATTGCATTGCGGTAGAAGATACGGGCGAAAGTGGCGGCAATGACGCAAGTGATGCCGCTGGCCTGAATCGCGACAGGGGCGTGCTCACGTGACGAGCCGCAGCCGAAATTATTATCGGCAACCATGATGTCGCCGGATTTGACACCGGAAACAAATGTCTTGTCGATGTCTTCCATACAATGTTTCGCTAGTTCCTGGGGATTGGATGTGTTCAGATAACGGGCGGGAATGATGACGTCCGTGTCGATATTGTCGCCGTAACGCCAAACGTTGCCGGTGAATTTCATACGAGGACCTCCTTTGGTTCGGCGATGCGGCCGAGAATTGCGCTGGCAGCCGCGACAGCCGGGCTGGCCAGATATACTTCGCTGTCAACATGGCCCATTCGGCCGCGGAAATTGCGGTTGGTTGTGGAAACGCAGCGTTCACCGGCGGCGAGGATGCCCATGTAACCGCCAAGACAGGGGCCGCAGGTCGGTGTGCTGACCACGGCGCCGGCTGCGATGAATTGAGCGACATATCCTTGTTTCATGGCTTCCATGTACACTTCCTGCGTACCAGGGATGATGATGGCCCGGACATCCGGGTGAATTTTCCGTCCGGCGATAATTTTGGCGGCCTGTTCCAGATCATCGATGCGTCCGTTGGTGCAGGAACCGATGACAACCTGATCGATTTTGATTTCCGGCAATGCCGAAACCGGCTTCACATTTTCTGGCAGGTGCGGCAGGGCGACTACGGGTGTCAGTGTAGCAAGGTCGATATGAACTTCCCGCTCATAAACAGCATCTGCATCAGATGTATAGACCGTGTAGGGATGATTGGTCCGCGCTTTCAGGTATTCAGTGGTTTTTTCATCCACCGGGAAGATGCCGTTCTTGGCGCCGGCTTCGATTGCCATGTTGGAGATAGTGAAGCGGTCAGTCATCGACAACTTGGCCACGCCCGGTCCGGCAAACTCGAGGGACTGGTAACGGGCGCCGTCAACGCCAATCCGTCCAATCAAGGTTAAAATGACATCTTTGCCGCAAACCCATTCGGGTAGTGAACCGGTCAGGACCACTTTGATGCTGGAAGGAACTTTGAACCAGGTATCGCCCGTTGCCATCGCCGCACCGAGATCGGTGCCGCCTACTCCAGTGGCGAAAGCGCCGATGGCGCCATAAGTACAGGTGTGTGAGTCAGCGCCGATGATTACCTCGCCAGGGCGGACCCAGCCCATTTCCGGCAACAACACATGCTCGATCCCCATTCGTCCAACCTCAACATAATGAGTGATTTTGTGCTTGCGGGCAAACTCGCGCAGGGTTTTGGCCTGTTCAGCCGATTTGATATCTTTGTTGGGGATGAAGTGGTCGGGGATTAGGGCAATCTTGTCCGGATCAAATACCGGTCGACCGATTTTGTCGAATTCAGGGATGGCTTGCGGCCCAGTGATATCATTGGCCAGCAAAAAGTCGGTTTTGGCGCGAATCAACTGACCCGGCTCGACTTTCGCACATCCGGCGTGGGCTGCGAGAATTTTTTCAGTCATGGTCATTCCCATTGTGTTTATATCCCTCCTGATATTTTGGTTTCGTCAGGCTGTCCGCAGACGGCCGTCATTTTGTTTACCGCATTTACGAAGGCGCGGGCGCTGGCCTCAACCACGTCGGTGCTCAAGCCGCGACCGATGAACACCTGATTGTCTCGTTCAACCCAGACCGTTGCTTCACCGAGAGCATCCTGGCCCGAAGTTACCGCTTTTAACTGATAATCTTTCAGATTGACGGAAAAACCGATGGCATTCTCGATTGCGTTGAAGATTGCATCGACGGGACCATCGCCGACTGCCGCCTGTGATAGCGGAGTTTTTAAACCGGCGCTGGAAATGCGAACCGAGGCCATGGCGGGTCCCTGGGTTCCACTGACAACATGATGTCCGATGAGTTGATAATGCTCGGGGCCGGCAACCGGTTTCTGATCGACCAGCGCTTCAATATCCCGGTCAAATACAGTTTTCTTTTTATCAGCAAGCGCTTTAAATTGGACGAATAATTCATTGATCTTTTCAGCTGGCAATTCATGTCCGAGTGCCCGCAGGCGGTCTTCGAACGCATGGCGACCGGAATGTTTACCCAGTACCAATGCATTGCGGGGAACCCCGACGATTTCCGGATTCATGATTTCATAAGTCAGAGAGTTGCTTAGTACGCCATGCTGATGGATGCCGGATTCGTGCGCGAACGCATTGTCGCCGATGATCGCTTTATTGGGTGGCGGGTTGAACCCAGTCAAGTTTTGCACCAACCGTGAGGTGCGGTAAATCTGTTTAGTATCGAGGCCGGTTTCCACACCGAAATGTTCGCGGCGGGTTGTCAGTGCCATTACGATTTCTTCCAATGCTGCATTGCCGGCCCGTTCGCCGATACCATTAATGGTACACTCGACTTGGCTGGCCCCAGCCATGACCGCTGCGATAGAGTTGGCCGCCGCCATACCCAGATCATCGTGGCAGTGAACGCTGATGATGGCCTTTTCGATATCCGGTGTGTTTTGACGCAGATGCGTGATGAGTCTGGCGAATTCATCCGGCATTGCATAGCCGACGGTGTCAGGCACATTGATGACTGTGGCGCCGGCACGGATGACTGCACTGAAAATTTCCGTTAAAAAGCTCCAATCGCTTCGTGAGGCATCCTCCGCTGAAAACTCGATATCAGGCGTAAGCGTGCGAGCGTAGCGGACAGCGGCGACGGCTGCTTCCAGAACTTCGGCCCGGCTCATTTTCAGTTTGTACTCAAGGTGAATGTCACTGGTGGCAATAAAAGTATGAATCCGTGGTCGTTCAGCTTTGCGGACTCCTTGCCAGGCCAGGTCGATATCTTTTTGGTTGGCCCGGGCCAGTCCGGCGATGGCGGGTCCCTTAACTCTTGCGGCAACTGCCTGGACCGCCGCGAGGTCACCAGGGGAGGCTGCGGGGAATCCGGCTTCGATTACGTCAACTTTCAGACGTGCCAGGGCTAGGCCGATCTCGACCTTCTCTTCGATTCCCAGGCAGATGCCGGGACTTTGTTCGCCATCGCGAAGGGTCGTGTCAAAAAACTGGATGCGCCGGTTTCCCATGCTAGTTTCCTCCTTTTTATTTGTTTTTGCTTTGCAGACTGAACCGGGAATATAAAAAATCCGTCCCTGTGGTCAAAACTGACCATAGGGGCGGATTGATCGCGGTACCACCCTATTTTTAACTTTGACCGGTTAACGCCCGGATACGCTGCATCCTTGTCAGATGAAGAGCTCATGGGTGAGTTATCATTTGCGGCGGGCACACCGGTTCACAGCGAACACCGGCTCTCTGCAGTGCCTGATACCGAAACTTTAATCCCAATCATCGCTATGGAAAGATGATTTATCCCCACAATATGCGGGGATTTTGTATACATTATCGCAATGAAATGGTGTCGTGTCAAGCAAAAGTGTATAATTTTGTTTAAGACAGAGATACATTTAAGCAGGACTGGATTAATAAACGATTAATTCATTTAAAAAATCTGGTCCCCTTAACAGGATTTCGTCGCCCGATGGCTAATTATTACAAAAATAGCAGCTAGTATTCTGCTGTGTTGGCAGGCGAATTTGCTGGAAGTGGTAATTAGATTGCGGAGGATGTTGTAACGATGCAGTATTGGCGCCGAAGTAGCCGTTGGATTGTCGTTCTGTCTTGTCTTTTGCTATGGGGGCAGTGGCTGCCGGTCGCGGTCGCCGCTCCGCCGACTGTCTACGACTTTCGGCTTGTACAGGGTACGGCGGCTTTGCCGACGATCAAATTGTATGTAGATATTATCGGTGCTGGCGATGTGCCGGCAAAAGGACTGCAAAAAGAAGATATAAAAGCTACAGTGGGGAGTGCACAAGCAAAAGTTAGCCGGTTAATCCCGTTTGAAGATGCTAAAGAAGGTGTCGGCTTTGTTCTGCTTGTTGATATATCAAAATCATTATCACGCGAACAGTTTGCTCAGATGAAAAACACTTTGGCGGCTTTTGTTGACTCGATGTCGGAGGCGGATCGCGTCGCTTTGATAAGTTTTGGTCAGAGCGTAAAAGTAATTCAGGACTTTACTGCCAACCGCAGCAAAATTAAGGATCAAATTGCCGGTTTAACATCAACTGATGAGGAGACCGCTTTTTATGGCGGCATAGACAAAGCTGTCGGCCTAGCCAGAGCTGGCGGCGCTGATGTGCCTACGCGCCGTGTGGTGATTACGCTGACAGATGGAGTCAACGACCTGACTGGCGGTGTAGGTAAAGGCGATATCGCGGACCGCTTAAAATCGGACCCCGTTCCCCTGTACCTGATCGGGTTCGTGCAGGGAAAACCATCCGCGGAAGAAGAGAGCGCCATCGGCGTGATGAAGACGTTTTCCCGTTTATCCGGCGGTCGGCACTATGATGGACGCGGCGGTGAATGGCGGGGGATCTATTTTGCCATTTCCCGGGCTATTCGCAGTGCTTTCGTGCTTGAGGTCGAAGTACCCAACTTCCGGTCGGAAGGCGCGGTTTTCCCGATATCGATAAGTCTGGCGGCCGCAAATCGGACCTGGACGGAAAAAATGGATCTGACAATTCCGGCTGGCGGAGCATTGACACCTGCGCAAGCTCCCTCGTCGCCCTCCGCTTCGGCTACTGATGAGCGAAAAGGTAGTTTTTCTGATCCAATGAGTTTATGGAGTTTGTTTGGCGCCGGGCTGGTTGTGCTACTGGCAGTCGCTTGGTTTTATCTCCGCCGGCGTCGTTCTTTGCGCGAGCCAACCGCGGTAGCTCCTACGCCGCCAAATCAGTCCGGAAATCCCGGACGTGACGTGACGGTTCCGGCAACATTCCCGGCGGAGTCTGTTCCTGGAGTCCTGATCCGCTTGACTCTTATCCACGAAGGCCCGTCACCGAATCAATTTGAACTTGAGATTGTCGACCGGGTAGTTATCGGTAGTGACCCGCTGGTTAGCCACCTGGTATTTGAGCAAGATGAAGGAATTGCGGCTGCTCATTGCGAAATCGTATTCGAAGAAGGTTGCCTGTTCTTGCGTGACCTTTCGTCGGCAACGGGGACTTATCTGAATGGAGTGCTTCTGATAGACAGGCAGCGAATTGAAGAGCAGGACGTGCTGCGGATAGGGCGTACTGACCTGAGAATTACATTTCCTAACTGAACCACAAAACCGTATCTGTACGGACCAGCATGGCAAATGAAAGCGAAAAACGACTAAAAAGGGAAAGGTGGTAAAAAATGTTGAACCGAAGAATGGGGTTACTGCAACGATCATTGCGAAAAATGCTGGCTCTCGTTTTGGCACTCGTATTACTCTCTGCAACCGGGATCATGCCAATCGTTTCAGCGGCAACCGATGCGGACATCGAGACAATGAAAAACAGCTCCGTTCGCGTTCTGATAACGCAAGGCGGTCGATTGCTGGCTAAAGGCAGTGGTTTTGTCATTGACGATGGCAAACATATTGTGACCAACTATCATGTGATTGAAGCAGTCGAAAAACAAGGCGCCCAAGCCTGGGTGGCGCTTGGTCGTGGTCGCGACCTGCTGCGGGCTTTGGAAATTCGCGCTACTTCGCAGGCAAATGATATCGCGGTGTTATCTGTAGATCAAAAACTAGCCAAACCCAGTGTTAAATTGGTTTTGCGGGAAGACATCAAGGCGGCGGAACCAGTTATCGCCGTTGGTTTTCCAGGAACCAGCGACCGTGTCGATGAAGATTGGCTGAATGCTCCCGCCACCCCCACGCCTGGACAGGTTGTGCAAAAATTGCGCCTGGCCGGTGCTGCGCATATGGTCCAAATTACTGCAGATATCAATCCGGGTAATTCCGGCGGCCCAGTATTCAACAGCCGAGGCCATGTTATCGGGATGTCTACATTGAAAGGGCGATCTTCTTCGCTGAATTATGCAGTGGACTCCGATGAAATTATGGAAGTAATCAAACGCACTAACGCTGTGGCAGAACGCGCACCAGCCGCCGGCTCGATTTCCGGCACCAAAGAGCAACCGGTAACACCGCCGCCGGCAGCGGAAACAAAACCAGTTGCACCGCCGCCGCCTCCGGCTCCCGAGCCTTTCTATCAAAATCCGATGATAATTGGCGGTGGCGTAGTGGCGCTGATTCTGCTGGGTATCGTTGGCTTCATGATGTCTAGAAAAAAATCACAACCACCGATGCCAATGCAGATGCCGATGCACCCCCAGATGCCGCCGCAACAAATACCGCAGGGACCACCGCCGGCAGCGCCGAAACCTACCGTTGCAGCAGCGATTAAACATACGACGGTCAGTGGCGTCAGCGGTTTCTTTGCCGGAAAAACGATTGAAATTGTGCCGGGCAGGCCAATGCTGATTGGTCGGGACCCGCAACAGGCCCAGTTGGTATTTCCGTCGGAAATGAGCGAAATAAGTCGTGTCCATTGTATCGTTACCTTTGATGCGACCAGTCAGACCTTTACAGTGGAAGACCGCTCGACCAACGGCACTTTCTTTGTCAATGGCCAAAAAATCAACGGACAGGCGCGTTTGCGCTCAGGGGAGCGTTTTTATCTAAGTGATCCGACGCACCTGTTTGAACTGCGTGCCGATTAACGATGACGATCGATACTGCCACTCTGTCTAAAACAGGCGGACGCAGGAATAATCAGGATTCTTTTGGTTGCGAATATTATCAGCGAACTGGTTGCTGGGTGGTCGCGGATGGATTAGGCGGTCATGCGGGGGGCGAAACTGCCTCCCGAATGGCCGTAGCTTCCGTCCTGTCAGTGTTTCGACAAACGGAGTCCGTGTCATCGGAGGTTGTTGATAATGGCTTTTTGCGGGCACATCAGGCGATCCAACAAAAAGCAACGGAGGATTTTGCGCTATCGGCAATGCGAACAACGCTGACTGTTTTGATTTGCGATGAACGGCAGGCAGTATGGGGGCATGTGGGCGACTCGCGGTTGTATTGGTTCCGAAATGGGAAGATTTTGTACCAGACCAAAGACCATAGCGTACCGCAAATGCTGGTCGATGCCGGCAAAATAACACCAGCAGAAATTCGCGGGCATGAGGAGCAAAACCGCTTGACCCGTGCAGTTGGTCAGGAGGGCGCTTTACGGGCGACGATTTTATCGGAGCCAGTACCGTTGCAATCAGGTGATGCAGCTCTTCTTTGCAGCGATGGGATTTGGAACTATATTTTAGAGACAGAAATGGAAGACGATTGGTCTGTAGCGAATTCGACCGCCGAATATCTGGACTTGTTGGAACGCCGTGTGCTTGCAAGAGCTTCTGGCGAACATGACAACTACACCGCGGTCGCGGTTCGGTTTCAAGGAGTAGATCACCATGACAAAAACTAATTTGAATTTACAGCCGGTAATTCCCGGCAATGCCCAACATGTGGGCGCCCGCAGCGAG
Organism: uncultured Veillonellaceae bacterium; assembly: GCA_964521625.1. Lineage (GTDB taxonomy): Bacteria > Bacillota > Negativicutes > UBA1444 > UBA1444 > UBA1444. Next base: position 37,148 of record CAZFSM010000023.1, read on the forward strand.
CAGCAGGATGCGTTCGGATTCTCCGATTTTGATGATTTGGAGTTTGTCGCCCACGCCGGAGTATTGGCTATAGTGGCTGACGGTATGGGTGGCATGGCGATGGGTAGAGATTCCAGTGTAACGGCAGTGCAAACCTTTCTGTCCAGTTATGCAGATAAAGACCCGGATGAGAAGATTGCGTCGGTCCTGGATCACAGTTTGCACGCGGCAAATCGCGCCGTCAATCGCAAGGCGGCTGAAGCTGGCGTTGAAGGCGAGGCCGGAACAACGCTGGTTGCTGTAGTCATACATAATGGACTGCTCTATCGTATCAGCGCCGGTGACAGTCGGATCTATCTTTATCGTGACGGGGAACTGCGGCAGCTGACTACGGATTATAATTACGGGCGAGTGCTTGACCGGATGGTTGAACAGGGTGAAATAAGCATTGCCGAAGCAGCTTCTCATCCATCGCGGGCGGCGCTGACAAGTTACCTTGGCAAAGCCGAAGTCGATGAATACGACCTGCCATCCGATCCGCCGCTAACGTTAAAACCCGGCGACAAAGTTTTGCTTGCCAGTGATGGTTTGTTCGGCTTTATAACGGACGCAGAAATCGCTCGGTATCTGGCGAAAGATCCGCAACATGCGGCAGAGGCATTGGTTCACGCGACGATAGATCAGCAGAAACCATACCAGGATAATGTTACGGTAGCCATTCTTGGCTATGAATTGCCTCCGCCGATTCCTTTGGCCGATACCCAGCTCCGCAAATCAGAACCGGCTGTGACTGTGGCCGAGAAACCACGTTCCAAGAAGACCGGCGGCAGTATTTTCAAAGTGACAGTGTTGCTGGTTGTATTGGCAGTGGCTGCTTTCTGGGGTGGACGGCACTTTGCCAACATGACGGATAAGGTTGATAATGGCAAACCAACAGAGAAGCTTTCGGAGAAACAAGTGGATAAACCAGAGAAGAAACCGCCTGAAAAACCAGCCGAAAAGCCGCAGGATATTATTAAAGAGGCACCGATCGGCGTCAAACAAAATGATTCCGGGTCCCGCTGACTATACATAGTTGGCGCTGAATCTAGCGTAGATGTTTACGATGAAAGGGGAATGAAACCATGGCATTGATTCGTTGCCAACAAGGCCATTTCTATGATCCTGCCCGACATAACGTCTGTCCTTATTGCGGCAGCATGCCGGCAGGAGCAGTCGGAGCAACGGAGGCGCAGCCTCCGATGGGACCGCCGCCGCTGGTCGGAGGCCCATCTCCTGTAGGAGCAACCCGACCAATGCGCGATAATCCGCCACCGGCCGTAGGACCGACGGTACCACTTCGTCCGGCCGGATCGCCGTTAGTCGGCGCCAAAAAAGGGTCGGAAGAAGGTAAAACCGTTGCGGTGGATATGAAAAAAGTTGGAATTGATCCGGTCGTCGGTTGGCTCGTTTGCGTAAAAGGCCCCTCCCGGGGGCGCGATTATCGGATTCGCAGCGGTCGAAACGGAATCGGTCGTTCGGAAGCAATGGATGTGCAAATTACCGGGGATGATACGGTTTCGCGGGAAAACCACGCTTTTCTCGTCTACGAACCGCGCAAACGGACGTTCAGCATCCGGCCCGGTGATGGCCGCGGTCTGGTTTACTTGAATGGCGACGAAGTGATTCAGGCATCAGATATCAAAGCCTATGACATCGTTGAATTGGGCGAAACCCAACTGATGTTCGTGTCACTGTGTGGTGAAAAATTCAACTGGGATCAGGCAAAAGAGGAAGCAACGGATAAATAAGGCTAATGCCGGTTTGCCGCAAAGGGAGTGTAGATGATGGAAACATGGGATATGCTTTGCCCGGGTTGTTTCGCTGAAAAGGGCACGGTAGCGGTTTGTCCATTTTGCGGTTATGATGAGGCCGAACGCAGAACTCCCTTGGTACTTCCCTATCGGACCGTTTTGAACGGTCAGTTTGTCGTGGGCAAAGTTCTAGGTAAACCGGGTGGCTTTGGTATTACGTATCTTGGTTGGGATATCAATCTGGCGACGCCGGTCGCGGTAAAGGAATATCTGCCGAGGGACTATGCCGGACGTGATGCCGACCATGCTTCGGTTATGGCGCATTCGCGTGAAGACGCGAGTCTGTTCCGGTTCGGACTGGAGCAATTTTTGCTTGAGGCCCGAACATTGGCCCGGTTTGACCATCCGAATGTTGTCCGCACCCGCAGTTTTTTTGAACAGAATGGTACGGCCTATCTGGTAATGGATTATTTACAGGGAGTCAACCTGTCGGAGTATCTCATCGCCAGAGGCGGACGTCTCAGCGAACAACAGGCCGGCGAAATCATGTTGCCGATTTTGAATGGTTTGCAGGAGGTTCATGCGAAAGGGTTCCTGCACAGGGACATCAAGCCGCAAAATATTTACGTTACGTCTGCCGGGCGGCCGATTTTGCTTGATTTTGGCGCAGCTCGCCAAGCGATGGGCGAACGTAGCCGCAGCCTGTCTGTCGTTCTTACTCCAGGGTTTTCCCCCTATGAACAATATCACCGGCGCGGTGAACAGGGGCCATGGACAGATCTCTATGCACTGGCCGCGACATACTATTATTTGCTGACCGGTCATGCACCGCCGGATGCACCGGAGCGGGTTGCCACTGATGAATTGATTCCGTTGAACAATTTGGCGCCAGAGGTTTCTCCCGGACTGAATGCGGCGATTATGCAGGCCCTGTCGCTGGAGGCCGGTGAACGCCCCCAGGATGTGTTTATTTTCAGGGATCTGGTCTTGGGACGTGCTCCCGTCATACCGGCAGTCGCAGCCCCGGCCAAAACGCCTCAGGTGGTTGTGACAGCTCCGCCGCCATTGCCGCCAGCCCCGCCCGGGTTTGTCAATCGCCCGGATCCAATGCAGAACCCCGCCCAGTATACGAGTCCAAACCAGGCGTTCCAGCCGGCAAGGACACCACCGCCCGGTCCGCCGCCTGGATATCCATCTCCAATGCCCCCAATGCCGCAGGCAAAGAAAACATCATCGACAAGCTGGCTGGCTGTGGCGGGAATTATTCTGGTTATTGCGGTTGCCGGCTGGTATTTTTTGTCTGGCGATGATGAAACCGTTAAAAAAACTGCGCCGGTAGCTACACCGCCCGCTAAGTCTGCGCCGGCAGATGCACAGACAATTAAGCCGACAGATAAGCAGCCCTTTGAACCATTGCCAGCGCAGAAACCGACTGAGACGACAAAACCGCCGGCTACTACAGGGCCAACGCCAACAACACCAGTTACGCCGACTGAGCAAACTAAACCGCCGGCCGAAGTTTCGCCGCCGGCTGATCCGCCGGCGCAACCGCGACAACAACCGGCAGTGCGGCCCCAATCGCCGTCGAATAAACCGACGACGCCCGCCCCGCCCAAACGTGAACAGGGATCGTTATGGTAGTTTGAAACAATATGAATACAGAATGATCGGAGGGAGTGACAAACGATGAATCACAAACGGTCCACAATGATTCACATACTGCTGGTTTGCTTTATTTTGATGGGCATGGTCAGTCTGAACACTGTTGCGTCGGCGTCTGTCGGCGGTGTTGTTTGGTTGGGCGCCTCCGGTAACGGGTGGACCTCGTTTATGCAGACCATATTACAGCAGGACTATCGACTGCAGATGTCCAATGGTAATCCATACTGGAATGCCCTTATGCTGCCGGTGGCTGCATCTGGGGTTACCCCCGGAATGACATCATACATGGGAATGCCGGCATTCGGTTTTTGTCCGGAATCAGGGCAGTGCTATATGGTGCTCGTACAACGACCATTGGCAACTAGCTCGATGGCTGCCTGTCCGCCTGCAACGCCAATCGTAACGGCTCCGGTCGTACCAAATCAACAGGGAAAACCAACATCACTCTGGTAATAGAAGCCAGATAAAGAAAGAAGGTATTAACTATGAAAAACAAAATTGCAGTATTGGTAGTTTTTGCAATCGTAGCGCTGGTGAGCCTGACGCCGCTGTCAGTCATGGCGGCCCCGGCGACCTCGACGATGCCTGCTGGCGGTGCTGCCGGCGGTTTGCGCTACACGGTGTCCGTGTCCAAGTTTGAGAACCGGGCCGGTTATAGTGGGCAGTGGGATTTGGGCGACGGTTGGGGGATTATTATGACGGATATCCTCAACCAGACTGGGAAATTCATCGTATTAGCAGAAACCGATATGCGCAAAGAAGCCATGGCAGAACAGGATCTGGCGGCATCCGGTAGGACTGCGCAGGGCGCAATCACACCTGGTGTGGGGAATATGACTCCGGCCCAGATATTGGTTAAAGGAGCGATTACGCATGTGCAGAACAACACCAGTGGCGGTGGCGGCGGAGTCTCGATCGGTGGTGTGACACTAGGCGGCGCCAGCGCCAATTCTCAAGTCAACGTGACGATGTACATGGTTCATACTTCGACCGGTCAGATTTTGGCGTCGAAGAGTGTAGTCGGCAAGTCAAACAAATCAGGCGGCTTCATCGGCTATTCCGGTAGCGGCTGGGGCGCCGGAGCCGGCGGATTTAAGAGCGACAACGTCGGCAAGGCGGTTGAAAACGCCGTACAGCAAGGTGTGCAGTGGATGATTGAGCAACTGCCCAAGATCACCTGGCGCGGCAATGTGGTGATGGTCAAAGACGGCAATATTTACATCAATCGCGGTACCCGTGAAGGCGTTAGCGAAGGGATGGAATTTGTCGTCGGGACAGCAGAAGCCTTGCGTGACCCCAGTACCGGTGAAGTCTTGGATGTAAGTTTCTCAACGCTTGCCAATATCCGGGTCGATAGCGTACGCGAAAAAATTGCCATTGCCACGCTGACCAACGGCAATATCGATCAAATTACCAAAGGGATGTTTGTTCAACTGCCCTAACGATTAGGGGTGAGTCGACAGTTTTTCCCGAGTGTTGCAAAATAAAGAGAACCGGCCGTCTTCTGACGGTCGGTTCTCTTTATGAATACTAACAAACCCATCGGGAATATTTACCAGTAGAAGGAGCCGTCACGGTAGGAAGCGATAACTTCGCGGCCATCTCTTTTTAGCATTACCCGGTATTGCCCGTTGGGACTATAGGGCGTATCTTCTCGGTACTCGCCGATATATTCGGCAATGACGGCGCCGCTGTTCATCAATGCCTGTATGCCTTTACCGTGCCGTTTGTCATTTTTCCATTCACCATTGTAATAACTGCCGGTGGTCCAGCGCATTGTGCCCTGCCCATTGCGAAGGTCGTTGGCAAAAGCGCCTTGATATACATTGCCGTTGGCAAAAGTGAAGGTTCCCTGTCCGCTTTTGACGCCGCCGGCGAAGCTGCCGACATATTTGTCTCCACGAGTCGTCACAACCGTGCCTTCCCCTTCAGCGAGGTCATCCTTGAATGGGCCGGTATATTTGGTCCCGTTCTTTTGCGTCAGCACCCCATTGCCATTTTTCTTGTCACCAGACCAGTCGCCGGTATATTGACGACCATCCGCATAAATCTGCGTTCCGGCACCATGACGATTGCCATCTTTGAAAGTTCCTTCATAGCGTGATCCATCCGGTAAGGTTAATTTGCCGTTGCCGTCAAACTGATCGTTTTTCCATTGCCCTTCATATGTGTCGCCTTTGCTGTTACGGAAAGTACCGACACCTTGGCGGAGACCGCTGGAAAAATCGCCGCTATATACCGAACCGTTGGCATAGGTCAGTTTTCCTTTACCCGATGGCTGGCCCCAACTGACGTTGCCTTCGTAGGCGCCGTTGTTGTGACTGATGGTCTGGTAGCCATTCATACTATTATAGGAGACGGCGACGCCGCCAAGAATCAGAGTGATGACAACGCCTGCCCCAATCAACAGTTTGCGGTTCTTTCCGCCGGATTGGGCAGCGGGAGCTGCATAAACTGGCGGGTAGGGTGCGTATGGTTGCGGCTGACTGGGAGGTGGTGGAACAGACCAAACGGGTGGTGGCGCTGCTGGCGGATAGATTGGCGGCGGCGGTGGCTGATAGGATGGCGGTGGTGCATAGACTGAAGGCGGAATCGGTGGAACGCCGGAATTCACTGGCGCAAACGAAGTGTTCTTTCCCGACAGGGCCGCTTGGAAAGATGCAACGTCCTGCGGCCGGTTTGACGGGTCGATGGACAAGGCTTGGATGATCGCAAAGTTGAAGTGCGGTGACAAGCCGGGGACAAGCTGGGCTGGCGGTAGCAGGGAATCCTCGGCTACACGTTCAGCGGCTTCCGGGGGGACTGTTCCGGTCACCAGATGATACACAGTCGCGGCGCAGGCATAAATGTCAGTCCAAGCTCCTTGTTTGCCATGTCGGTGATATTGTTCCCAAGGCGCGTATCCAGGGGTAATGATGGTCGTCATTCCCCGATTCAGGCCGCTCATTGCCTGCCTGGCAGTGCCAAAATCCAGCAAAATGGGGCGCCCATTTGTCGAAATATATATGTTCTGCGGTTTAATATCGCGATGCAGGAAGCCCTTGGCATGGACTTCGCATAATCCTTCCAGGATCGGCATCATGGTGTCGAGCGCCATTTTTTCGGACATTCGTCCGCCCACTGTTGTCAGGTGATCTTGCAAGCTGTTGCCTTGCAAATAATCCATCACTAGATAGGCTGTGCCGTTTTCCTGAAAAAAAGTGCGGACACGGACAACATTCGGGTGGTCAAACTGGGCTAATGTGCGGGCTTCCAGCAAAAACTGTTCCAATCCGTAGCGAAAATGCTCAGCATCGGCATTAGTGTGTGCACTGACCGTCAAATGATCATGATGACGCCCAGCCACTTCGCGCGGCAGATATTCCTTGATTGCGACGAAAGTCGCCAACTGGCTATCCCAGCCAAGGTAGGTGATGCCAAAACCGCCAGGTTTACCAAGGACTCTGCCTACCAGATACTGCCCATTCATCAGGGGCGTGCCAGGCGGCAGCAACAAGGGACTTTGCGGTTCAGCTTCGTTAAATCCGCAGGAAGAACAGACCCCGTTGTCAAATGTCTCTAGAAAACATGCCGGACAAATCATATGATGGCTCCCTTCACGAATCACTGTTCAGCGATAGATTTTTATCCTGCGAACTAAATCTATATTGGTATAATAAATATTTGCCGTTGATGTAAAAAATCCTGCCGATATCACGGGGCTACAGAATCCTTTTTGTCTGGGCAGGGGAAACTTCGCGCGGTGGCGAAAAATTGAGCTAATAAATCATGACAGGGGTTGGGCAACATCGAAAAAGCAAGGCGAATTTTGACTGCGTTGCATCAAGCCGGTTATGAAGCCTATGTGGTCGGCGGTGCTGTGCGCGACCACCTGCTTGGAGTTGTGCCGCAGGATATTGATATTGCAACTTCGGCCCATACGCAAGAAATTATTGCAACGGCGCAAGAGCAAGGTTGGCGTACTGTGGAAACCGGTATTTTTTTCGGTGTGGTCGTGGTGGTTGTCGAAGGAGCGCCGTATGATGTGGCAACTTTCAGAACGGAAACCTATGGCGCTGATAGCCATCGTCCGGAAACAGTATCGTTTGCGGTGTCATTGAAAGAAGACCTGTCCCGGCGAGATTTTAGTATCAATGCGATGGCAATGGATGGAACGGGGCAGATCATTGATTATTTTGGCGGACAGACCGATTTGCGCAAAGGACTGATTCGGACGGTAGGCGACCCATTGCTGCGTTTTCAGGAAGACTCACTGCGGATGTTTCGCGCAGCGCGATTTGCTGCCGTATTTGATTTTGCAATCGATCCGGCGACCTTAGCAGCAATCCCCCCCAACCTGTATCGCGTTCGCGGACTATCTGTTGAGCGGGTCCGCAATGAAATAGACAAAACGCTGTTAGGGCGTTTTGCGCCAAGCGGGTTGCGGGTTTTGATGGAACAGGGGCTGTTGGATGAAACGTGCCGGGTTCGTGATGACTCACGGCAGGCGCGCATCTTGATCCTGCCGGAGCTCTCGCATTTGCGCGGTCTGCGCCAAAATGAACGGTTTCACCGATTTGACGTATGGGAGCACACGTTGGCAATGGTGGCTGAAATACGACCGCATCCCATTTTGCGCTGGGCAGCATTGTTGCATGATGTTGCCAAAGGGTTGCCGGAGGTTCGCTGCTATAACAATGCCGGTGAACTCATCGAACACCGGCATGAAATAACCGGGGCTCACATTGCAGTGCGTATTGCCGAGCGACTGCGTTTCCCTGCGTATTGGCGCCGTAGCGTACCCTGGTTGGTGCGTCATCATCTGCGTTTGCCGCCAACAGAACGCGAAGCCTGCATTCGCTGGTTGCGACGACGGGCCAGAGAGTTCAAACGGGCGGTTGATCTACAGGAAGCAATTGAGGCATTGCTGGAAATCCATCGGGCAGACCGATTAGCCGGGCATCGCGACCCCGGCATGCCTGGGTGGGAAAGAATCGCTGCCATGTTAAGGCAAATTTTGGTCTCCGTGCCGTTTTATCCCGATCAGTTGGCAGTAACGGGCGAGCAGATCGCTGCATGTTTAGGCAAAGGGCGCATTGTTGGAGAGTTCCAGCGTACATTGCTGTCGCGGATTCAAACCGGTGAGCTGCTGAACACACCAGGGGATCAGATGGAAGCGTTGACAAAACGCAGTGAAAGACTAAAACAAAAGAATCATGTATACAATTGATAATATTATTGACTTGTTTTTGCAAATTGGTGTATAGTTTTGACAAGGGTAAACAGACTGAGAGTCAAAGGCGACTCTTCCGTCCAAGGTAGCGGAGGAGTCTGTTTTTTTACCTGAAAGATCGGATAAGATGAAAGGAGGCCCTTGTGATGATGGATCACCTGAAACCGGAGGAAATTGTGCAAATGCCGCTACACATGCAAATTCTGTATTATTTTGAAAAGTGGGGGGTGAACGCACAGGGCACTGAGCTAACCAAGAAAGCTGGCTGAAGAAACAAGAGAAATGATTATTAGTTATATTGCTGGGAGACGGTCAGTAAGGCCGTCTCTTTTTTGACGTTGCAGGATTTTGGCTAATTAGGTCGAAAAAGAAAAATGATAAAATGCGAATTGGCACTGATTTTTCGAAGAAAATTCCGTGTAATTTTTATATACAAGAGGTGTTGAATGCTTAGTCGCCGCAATTTCCTGCAAAAATGCATATTGACAACCATTGCCATGGGAATGCCGGGCCCGTTATCTTTCAGTCGCCGGGCGCATGCCTCTGGCGACAGTGATATTCCGGTGCTGTTATATCATCGGGTCGGGGATACGCGAGGCCATATGACTGTTACACCAAAGCGATTTGCGACAGACTTGGATAACCTTAAAAACATGGGGTTTTCGACAATTAACCTGGAGTTGTTTCGCCGATATCTGGCCGACCCGGAGACTCCGCTGCCAGAAAACCCATTGATGATTTCTTTTGACGATGGATACCAAGATAATTTTCTGAACGCGTATCCGATTTTGCGTGACTACGGCATGACTGCTGCATTTTATATTATCACCGGCATGGTGGGTGAAGAAGATCGGCTTACATCGGCTCATATCCGGGAGATGGCAGCAAACGGAATGTCGATCGGCTCTCATACCGTTTCGCACCGGGCGCTGGGCGAATTGGAAACGGAAGAAGCTGCCGCAGAACTTTCCTTGTCAAGGCTTTACCTGGAAGGCTTATTGCAGCGACCGGTGAATTTTGTCGCTTATCCCAAAGGCAGTTACAATGAGTTTACGGCCAAACTAGCCAATGAATCGGCCTATAATGGAGGGTTTTCGGTTGAGTATGGTACTTGTACGCAGGCCAGCAATCCCTATGCATTGAGGCGGATCCCCGTGTTCAGTTTTGATCGTGAGATCAGGCAGACAATGCTGAAACGCGGCTGGGGATGAGAAAACCATGTTTGACAAAGGCTCGAAAGGACTGTTATAATACTTTCGTGCCGGACACGGAGGGGTGTCCGAGTGGTTTATGGAGCTGGTCTTGAAAACCAGTGATCCCGCAAGGGACCGCGGGTTCGAATCCCGCCCCCTCCGCCATTTCCTTGCGGCATAACAAAACTGCATTTTCACTATCCATCGGAACGCGGAGTGGTACTCAAGTGGCCGAAGAGGTCGGTTTGCTAAACCGATAGGGGGGGAAACTCCCGCGAGGGTTCAAATCCCTCCCACTCCGCCAGTTTAAAAGCAAAAGGCACTACCTGAAAAACGGGTAGTGCTTGTTTTTTGCCGAGAATGAATTATATTTGGAGTTAGTAGTTCAATGCTCAATTGAGGAGGGGTGCAGCTCGTGGGTGGCTTAGATGCAGAACAGCTCTCAATTCGTGTGATGGAAGATGCGGACATAAATCTGGTAAAGGCTTGGCTATATAAGGAGCATATTCAAAAATGGTATGGAGAGCCCTGTGAATGGCTTGAAGAAATTTATGACCCTAGTGGTCGTTTTGATTGGATAACACATTGCATTATTGAATATAACGCTGAGCCAATTGGGTTTTGCCAATATTATGATTGTAGTAAAACCGGCAGTGGATATTCTTGGGACCATGAACCGAAGGGGACATTTGGTATTGACTACTTTATCGGGGAAGAAAGCTATCTCGGAAAGGGATTGGGAAGCTGCGTTGTAAATCTTGTCGGAAAACAAGTAATCAAGACAGAATCGGCGATTCAGTTGATTGCTGACCCTGTTCCAGAAAACATCAAGTCGACTAGAGTCCTTGAGAAGAATGGATATGTTTTTTGTGCAGCAACTCATCTATATAAATTGCAAATTAATCAATTTTCCAATTCGATTGACCGAGATGACATGAAGGAGTGACTAAAGTCATCAGGTATTATTCCGGAGAAAACATCTGGGTGAAATGCTGGGCGGCGGCGGAAAGGGAATGTTTCTTTTGCCAAATGACCGCGCCGGTGGTTGTAAAGGCTGGCGTGTCAATGGCGCGAATTAATAGCGGCGCGCCTTGCAGCAGGTTGACTGATGATTCCGGCACGATGGCGACGCCGAGACCCAACCTGACCCAGAGCAATAGCGGCGTGACGTCGTCGCTGATACAAAGGATATTTCGGCAGTATTCGGCAATGACAGGTGCGTAGCGCCGCAAAATCAGCAAGGGTGTGTTTTCTAATTGGGTCAGTTTTAACTCATCGGTTTCTTCCATGGGGAATGCGTGCGGCATGGAAACCACCACCATGCGTTCCTGGGGCAAAACGATAAAGTTGTATTTTGATTCGTCAATCGGCAAGCGAACGAACCCGATCTCAATCAGGCCGGCGTCAAGCAAATCAAGAATTCGTCGCGAATCTCCCTGGCGCAGGTCAAAAGACACCTTGGGGTATTTCAGATGAAATCGCATGGTATAGTCTGGGACCAGGGATCGACCAGAAGAGGTGATGCTACCAATTGATAATTTGCCGTTCAATCCCTCGGCCGATTCATGAACCTCATCCACTGCAGTTTTAAGAATTTCTACGACCTGCTCGGCTCGCTTTTGCAGTATGCGGCCTGCTTCTGTAAGCTGCACTTGCTTCTTGCTTCGGTGTAGCAACTGTACACCCAGTTCTTTTTCTAACAAAATGATTTGTTGGCTCAAGGGAGGCTGGGTGATGTTCAACCGGTCAGCGGCTTTGGTGATTTGTCCTTCTTCAGCGATTGCAAGAAAATACTTCAGTTGTCGAAATTCCATGGCGCACAGCTCCTTCTGCTATCGATTCGATATTCGTCTGGTTAGCAGTCAAAACAAATATTATTAATATGGATAACTCCTTGCTATAATCGTAATTGACAAGAGGCTTCCTGTCAAAAGAAATAAAGAAGCCTGCAAGGAGCGAATGAAAATGGATCAAGTGAATGTGCTGGCCCCCATTGTTATGTTTGTTTATGGAGCTATGCTCACCTCTGCTTGGCGCCTGTGGGTACTGAGCGAGTCTTTGGAAAACTAAACTATCGGTGAAATAATAAACGGGCGTTAGGAGAACAACTCCTAACGCCCGTTTTTTGCGCCTGGTTTTGACGATTAGAGCTTGAACAGTGCTACGGCTGCTTGCAACTCCTGCGCTACCGTGGACAGGCTTTGACTGGAAGAAGCGATTTCCTCCATGGAAGCCGATTGTTCTTCGGTGGCAGCTGATACAGAGGATGCCTCATCGGCCAGTGATTTACTTACATTTTCCACTTCGCGTACCGAAGACACGATACGCTGACTGCCGATAGCCACTTCTCGGAGCGAAGCTGAGATATTCTGGACCTGACCTGTTACCTGGTCGATTTGTTTGCCGATTGATTTGAAGCCAGAACCTGCCGTGTTGACTAAAGCAATTCCCTTGTCAATGCTGTCGATGGCTTGATTGACCGAGCCAACAACATGATCGATGTTCTGATTGTTACGGCTGATTAAATTGGTGATTTGATGAGCCGCCGCTTCCGATTGTTCCGCCAGCTTTCGCACTTCTTCGGCAACGACAGCGAATCCGCGTCCCTGTTCGCCAGCCCGGGCGGCTTCAATAGCCGCATTTAAAGCCAGGAGATTGGTCTGACCGGCGATATTGGAAATCAAACCGACAATCTCGCCGATTTGCTTGGAACTGGCCGACAATTCGCGGGCAGCTTCCTGAGCTTGTCGGGCCTGTGTGCCTACTTCGCCCATTTGTGATACTGCAGTGTCGACTGATCGTTGTCCGCTGTCGGATGCCTCGGCGGTTTCGTTCGCCAGTTTTGACATTTCTTGCGCAGTTGTCGAAACATTTTCGATAGTGGCGGAAATTTCCTCTACCACAGCCGATACTTCGTTTACGGCATTGACTTGTTGTGAGGCGCCTGCAGCCACATGCGTAATTGATTCGGCTACGTTGTTCGCCGCCTCGGCTGATTGGTGAGCGCTGGCCGTTAATTCTTGCGAAGAGGCTGCAACTTGCTCTGAGTTCGCAGATACTTTGCGAACTAACCCGACGAGGTTAGCAGCCATTGCTTCGAATGACCGGGCCAGTTGGCCAAGCTCATCCTTTGAAGACACGGCAACCTTGCCGACGCGCAAGTCGCCGCCAGCTATTTTCCCGGCTACGCCGTTAAGCACCTTGACGTTCTTGGCGATACTGTTGGCAAAAAACCAGGCTGCCAGACCAGACAACAGCAGCATGATTGCCATGATAATAGCGGAGTTGCGCAGCAACTCCGTCAACGCGCCCGTCATCTCATTTACAGGGGCCGAAGCGAAGACGGCCCAACTGGTTCCTTTTACCGGTGCATACGACATGAATTTTTTCTCGCCGGCAAATTCATATTCGTTGAACCCAGCGATTTTTTTTACTACGCCTGATTCCAGTCCTTGACGAAGCCCGCCTTGAACTTTTTCGTCTTTAAGCAGATTGGTTTTCATCACGTGTTTGGCATCCGGGTGAGCGATAGTAAGACCGTCGCCCTGTAACATGAATCCGTAGCCTGTTTTACCGAGTTTTATATCACTGACCATCTTGATTACTGTGTCCAACTCAACGCTTCCGCCAATGCCGCCAACGATTTTTCCGTCACGGAGAATCGGCGCAGAAACAGTCGTCACGGTCTTGCCGGTGGTGCGGGCAACATAGGGATCGTTGACAAAGCTGGCTTTACCGCCAGCCACCACCTGCTTGACGTAATCACGGTCTCCGACGGCGGAGCGCGCCCGGTTGGCTGCAACGGCATTGCCATTAACATCAAAGTACAGGAAATTGTTATATACCGGATTTTTTTTGATTTCTTCATTCAAATAGGCAATGATGGCCTCTTCATTGCCGGCAATGACCACAGGCGAGCGAGCGATGACCTTTAGCTCAGCTTGCCGCTCGGCAAACCAAGCCGAGATTTCACTGGCCTTGTCGCCTGATTTTTCGGCCATTGTGGCTTCAATTTCACGCATCAGAATTTCTTTGCTTTTCCAGTAGTTGATTACGCCGAGAATCCCCAGGGCCAACGTAACAAGCAAGACCATTACAACAAGCAGCCGGGCGCGGATACTGTTCATGTTTCTTTCCCCTTTCCATTACCAAAAATAATCGGGTTAAAACGGGACAGGAGCGTCTTGCTGTGTAGCTGTAAATGAGAAGCCAAGAGCGCGAAGCGCGCAGGAACTGACAATATATCCCTTGCTATTATTGTAGCAAAATATTCTGACAATGCAAATGATTTTCTAACTACATGTGGTTAACTTGAGATAATGTCACCTTGTAGATTATCGTGAGAAAATGTCACC
>CAZFSM010000024.1:0-48503 GCA_964521625.1 uncultured Veillonellaceae bacterium
CTGAGTATCAATACTCGTCGAACATACGTTGAATAGCCGCTGCATCATTAGTCTTGGTCAGCGCCAACATCAACAAGATCCGGGCTTTCTGAGGATTCAGAGTATCTCCGACAATAAAACCGTATTTATCGTCATCGGCCACGCGAGTAACTATTCCATTGCCAACCCGCGAGCTTTTCACTACCGGGATCCCGCTTTTTGCCACTGCTGATAAGGCATCCCTAGTTACGGGGAAAATACTGCCATGCCCCATTCCTGCGTTGACGATACCTTTCACATTCGCAGCAACCAATGCATTCACTAGCGTCGCATCACCCTGCACATGGCTATAGAGAATTTCTACGTAGGGAAGCTCCTTCAGCCCTGTGATGTCAAACTCGGTCATATAGGTGTGCTTGCGCGTTGTATCTCTGTAAAAATACGGCTCACCGTTCTGAATATAGCCAAGGTATCCGAGTTCCCAGCTCTTGAATGTTTCCACATGGGTCGTATTGGTTTTGGTGACATCCCGGGCGCTGTTAATTTGGTCGTTCATTCCCACTAGAACTCCGCGGCCTCTCGCTTTGGGACTAACGGCAAGACGAACTGCATTCAGGAGATTTACCGGACCGTCAGCGCTGATCGCCGTAGCCGGGCGCATTGCTCCCACGAGCACAACGGGTTTATCGCTTTTTACGACGAGATTGAGAAAATAGGCTGTTTCTTCAAGGGTATCCGTGCCATGCGTAATCACAATTCCATCAACCATGGAATTTGCCAACAGTTCATTTACTCGGTTCGCCAGTTTCAGCCATACTTCATGCGTCATTGCAAAACTGCCGATGTTGGCCACTTGCTCGCCGGACACATTGGCATACTGTTTCATTTGCGGCACAGCGTTGATCAGGACCTGAATCCCAATTTGCCCAGGATCATATCCCGTCATCTGTGTGGCGCTTGGAGCGCTTCCCGCGATAGTACCACCGGTAGCAAGAATTACAACGTTTGGTAGGCTAGCTGCGCCTGCGGCGGCGAATTGGGAGGATACCAGAACAATGCACAGGAAAGCGACAACCAGGAGTCTTTTTTTCATACCTCACACCTCCATTTTTATTATCCCGGATTCCACGCGAACAGAATTTTGGCGAAAAACTTGATTATTTCAGGAAATGTTTGGATGTATGCAACAATATTCTACCATTGCGTCCACCTCGCGTCCAATAAAACTCTAAATTTTCTAAAAAAACGACACGTCTATGTTCGTTGGCATATTTTATTCGGGTCGCTCGGATTGCGGGTTTAACTCAGGCACGACACTCGGCCGTGGCAAGCAGTTGCCAGAGGCTGGCAGGCGGATGATATAATAGAAGCATCATTTCTCACCATAGTATTATAAGGAGGAAGTTCGCATGCAATTTACGTTTGCCCACAACAACTTCAATGTCCTCGATCTGGAGAAAAGTCTGGCGTTTTATAAACAGGCATTGGGTCTCATCGAGGTCCGCCGCAAGGAAAAAGCCGATTTTACACTGGTGTTCCTCGGCGACGGCAAGACCGAGCATCTACTGGAACTGACCTGGTTGAAAGAGCGTAAGACCCCTTATAATCTCGGCGAAAACGAGTTTCACCTGGCGTTTCGGGTGGCCGAGTTTGACCAGGCCTATGAGCTGCACAAGCAGATGGGCTGCATCTGCTATGAAAACAAGGACATGGGGATTTACTTCATCGCTGACCCGGACGGCTATTGGGTCGAGATCATCCCGGTACGTTAATCGAACGGGAACGGTGGGTTACTTTTAGTAAGGGTTCGGTTAATCGAGGAGGAAAATGGCATGAAGCAGACCTTTGAAAATAAAGTCGCCGTAGTTACAGGCGGCGCATCAGGCATCGGCCTCTGTCTCTGCGAAGAGATGCTGGCCCTTGGCGCCAGGGCTGTGGTAGCGGCGGACATGAACGAAGACAAGCTGAAAACCGAATGCCAGCGGCTGGAAACCGCCTATCCGGGGAAGGTGCTCGGCGTCTGCACGGATATTGCCAAGCAGGCGAGCGTATTCGACCTGATAAAACAATCGGCAGAATTTGGCGCCGGGCATGTCGACTTTCTGTTTAACAACGCAGGCAGGGGTTTTCCCAAGCCGTTCGACTTCACCACTGATGAGGAATGGAAATATGCCTTCGACGTCAATTTTTACGGCCCGCTGAACGGGGTTCGCGCCGTATTGCCGATCATGCGTGCCCAGGGAGGCGGTCACATCGTCAACGTTTCCTCGGGGGTCGCCTTGTCGCCGATGGCGTTCCAAACCATGTACAGCGCGGCAAAAGCGGCGCTCTTGGCCTTTACCAGCGCGCTGCGCAGCGAGCTGTGGGACGAGAACATCCGTCTTTCGACCGTGATTCCCGGTATCGTCGCCACGCCGATGTGGGACAAGGCTGGCGGAGCGCCGGACTTCGCCATCACGCCCGAGGAAGCGGCACGGGGTATCCTGCAGGGAGTTGCCGCCAACCAGCGGATCATCATTCTGATGGAGTATGACCGTAGTAGCGCGAAATACGGCTTTCTGCCGGAATACGGCGACCAGATGGATGCCCAAGTGCTGGAGGTGGCCCGGCAGCGGCGCAGCGGCAACTTTAAGGCGGTTTAGCGGTGCGCTGAATTTTAGTCAAAAAAAATAAAACGAGCGAAGGTCCGGTAAGGGATCTCCGCTCGTTTCTATTTTTCTGCCTACCAACGTATTACGATGGCCCCCCAGGTCAGGCCTGCGCCGAAGCCGGCCAGCACGATGAGGTCGCCCGGCTTGATCCGGCCGGTTTGCCGCGCTTCATAGAGGGCCAGGGGAATCGATGCGGCGGCGACATTGCCGTAATGGCCCAGGTTCATCATCACTTTTTCCAGCGGCAGCTCCAGCCGGCGCGCTACGACTTCGATGATATGACTGTTCGCCTGATGGGGAACGAATAGGTCTACGTCTTCGATGGAAAGCCCGACTGCCGCCAATACCTGATTGGTGACGACCGGCACTTTGCGCATGGCAAAGATGAAAATTTCTTGCCCGTTCATTTTTGCCAGATGCAGCTTTTCGTCGATCGCCTGATGCGTGATCGGCATTTCGCTGCCGCCGGCCAGGATGGTCAGGATGTCCCTGCCGCTGCCGTCGGCGCCCAGCGTCCAGGCCAGGATTCCGTTTTCCGGTCCGGTCGGTTGCAGCACCGCCGCACCGGCGCCATCGCCGAACAGGATGCAGGTCTGTTCATCCGACCAGTCCGCAAAAGGCGAGAGAACTTCCGCCCCCAGAACCAGCACGTTTTTGCAGGCGCCGCTGACGATGAACTGGCTGCCGACGGTCAGTGCGTAGACAAAACCGGAACAGGCGGCATTCAGGTCAAACGCCGCCGCATTGACGAGGCCGAGACGGTCCTGGATGATACAGGCGGTGGACGGGACCAGCCGGTCCGGAGTTTCGGTGGCGACGATGATCAGGTCGACATCGCCGGGGGAGATGCCTGCATCCTCCATCGCACGCTGCGCGGCTGCCGCTCCCAGGTCGGAAGTCGACAGTCCGCTGGCAATATGCCTCTGGTGGATATTGACGCGAGAGGTGATCCATTCTTCGCTTACGCCGAGCCGGTCAGCCAGTTCGGCGCTGGTCAGGACGGTGTCCGGCACACAGATGCCAAGACCGGCAATCCGGGCGTGGATTGTATCGCCGGCAACGATGGGTCCCATGCTACTTATTTGCCCGTTTTTTTGTCGATGTATTCCACCGCCGCTGCGATGGTGGCCATGTTCTTCACTTCCTGGAAGTCGACGGAGATGCCGAAGGCTTCTTCGGCCAAGACCAGCATTTCGGTCTGGTCCTGGGAATCAAACGCGAGATCTTGCAAAAAACGGGCCTCGGGGGTCAGGTTGGCAGCTGTGATGTTCTTTTTCTTCATTTTCAGGATTACTTCGCGCAGTTTTTCGATGGTTGACATTTAGTTATCCCTCCCTGTTTTATATGGCTACAGGCTGAGGCACGGCGCTTCAGGTTCCTGTTCCAGTCGACATCGCGGACCGTTCCGCCTGAATCCAGGCGAGAATCTGTTTGGCGGTGGCGGAATACAGTTTGATGTGTTCGTATTCCGTCTGTTGCCCCAGAACCAGCTGCAGCAACAGCCCATCCGGCCCGAACCAGCGGGGCGCCAGCCCGCCGAAGAAAAAGCCGTGCGATTTCAGCACCTGAACTGCGGCGTCCAGTTGTGGACAGGCCATGTTGAGGATGATTTGCAGGCTGATCACACCGCAACGATTTGCTTCGGCCACAAGGCCGGCAGCAAAGTCGGGCCAGTCGGCGCCGATGGAGTGAACGAAGAACTTCCGGGTTTGCACCGATTGGTAGTACCGCTCGTCGAACTGGGTAGTTCCGGTCGTCGGTAGCTGCTGGGCGTCTTGCAGCACGACTCTGGGCTGCAGCGGTTGCAGCAGCTTTTCCAGAATCGGCGCGTAGATCGCCGGCAGATATATCGGGCTGTCCGGCGCGTTACTTTCCAGAAAACCCAGCACGCAGGAAACCCTGGCGCTGCCGGTGCGGTTGCCGATAAAGCTGGGGCCGTCCAGCTGATCGAGTTCGAGCGCGACATCGGCCGCGCCGGCCTTGATATTGCCGACCTGGGTAAAGTAATGGCAGCATACCGC
Source organism: uncultured Veillonellaceae bacterium (assembly GCA_964521625.1). Lineage (GTDB taxonomy): Bacteria > Bacillota > Negativicutes > UBA1444 > UBA1444 > UBA1444. The sequence continues at coordinate 4,652 of CAZFSM010000024.1, forward strand.
CTCGCCCATCAGGCCGTCGCTCGCCACTCCGGCAGACAGAACGCCGTTGAAATAGGCCGCGAACAACAAGCTGGACACGTCGGTCTGCTTGTAGTCTGGAACGACCACCAGATTGCCGGCTTCCCACAAATTATGGTTGGGCGCGTTTTTGAACATCGATACATAACCGGCGGCGCGATTATCCTCATCCAAGGCCAGGGCAGCCGCCAGCCGTCCATGGGTAATCTCATCGAGCAGGGCGTCCGCCTGATACACGTAGGCTACGGGGAACGCATCGCCGTAGGCGGTGCGGAACACGTCGCCGACCAAAGCGGCGTTGGCGCGGTCTATCGGGACAAGGCGAAATACTGGGTCGGAGCTTTCATGTTGGTTGATGCGAATCACGCCTCCTGTCTGGGATAGAGCTGTTTTCTACTATGGAAATTCGCCTAATTTTGGGAAACACCTTTATTCAGGGCGCGGTTAGGATTTCGTCAGGTTTGGCGCCGCGTTCAATCTGTCAATTGTTTCTGCCATGATGCTTTTGATGATTTCGTCCGTCGGCCTGATTTCTTTCAGCCGCGAAAGACTTTGTCCCACCAGCACGAAGCCATCCTCCACATCGCCATCGATCGCCGCCATCCGGTTGGTCCCGGTCGCGAAATTGTTCAACTCCTCATCCGGGACGCCGCTTTTTTCCATCGCCAGAAACTTGTCGGCAAACCGGTTGCGCAGTCCCCGCACGCCGTGATTTCGCGAATAGCCGGTTACCACGCTGTCAGTATCCACGGCGCGGATGACGCGTTCTTTGGCGTTGGCATGCAGGGCGCATTCCGTCGCCAGCAAAAATCGCGAGCCCATTTGTACGCCGTCGGCGCCCATCAAAAGCGCCGCCGCCATTCCCCGACCATCGACAATTCCGCCGGCTGCGATCACCGGAATCGTTACTTCCGGGATGACATTGCTAAGCAGTGCCATGGTGGTCAAGGTACCGATATGGCCGCCGCATTCCATCCCCTCGATGATCACGGCGTCCGCACCGGCGTTTTCGACCCGTTTGGCCAGCTTGACGCTGGGCACGACAGGCAGCACTTTGATGCCGGATTGCTGGAGTTTTTCGATGTAGGGCAAAGGATTGCCTGCGCCCATCGTGACAAAGTCGACTTTTTCCTCGCACACCAGGTCGACGATTTCATCTTTGAGGCGATCCAGCATCACGATATTGACGCCAAAAGGTTTGCTGGTCAGGGTCTTGGCTGCTCGGATTTCATCCTGGACCCACTGGACCGACCGGCCACCCGAGCCGATGATTCCTGCTCCGCCAGCGTTGGAGACGGCTGCCGCCAGCAGGGACTCCGAGACCCAGGCCATTCCTCCCTGCAGGATCGGATGCTCGATTTGCAATAGATTGGTTAGTCTTGTCTTCATTGCATTGCCTCCCAGATATGTTTCTGCACCAATTTATTAACCTGATACTCATTTTACCGTACTTGAGTCCTGAAAAAAACAGGCCGCCTGTCACGCGCGATGCGGCAGAAGGATTGAGCTGAATCCACAGCATGCTTTCTGTTAAAAAAGAGCAGCAGGCCTGTGCATATCACACGGCTTCTGCTGCTTGTTTTTAAGTCGGTTGCTTGCTAAAGAGCCCCTAATGTTTTGGCGCCTTCGAGTGCGGCGCAGTCAGCTAACGAACACTAAACCGGGCACTTGCCTGAATGACGTAGGAGCCTGTACCGGCATAGTTGAAATAGCCGCGCGCCTCGTATTCGCCAGAGGATTGTCCGTTAAAATTGATTGAGCCGCTTTTTCCGCCCTGCGTGTAGCGCCAGTGTCCCCACGCCGTGTTCGGCGCTCCTACCGGCACGATGGTGATCCAGTCGCTGGTGAAACCAGGAAAATCTGCAAAAGAAACGACGATAGGCTCGCCAGCGGCGTACAGCTGTATAGTTTGCGTTTTTTGCGAGTTGATTACAGCCCCACAGTGCGCTGCTGGGCAGCTTTTGCGCAGCGATGGTTTCGCGAATCATATCCGGAACTTCGCCACCGCCTGGTTGGAGGCAGCGATTTCTTTCATTGAAGCCGACTGCTAAAAAGTATGGCTAGTGACAGGCGCACATCACTGATATTGCCGTACTTTTAGCAGTTTCGCGTAATACAGGTGGGTTACTTTTAGTAAGGGGTCAGTTCAGAGCCCCGCATTTGAACTCGGAAACAGCCTTTGTCGTGGGTTGATTGCACAACTGGGCATGGGCAATGATTGTTCCGACCAGTTTTTCCGCGCCCTGACGGACCACATTGTAGACTGGCGTGGAAAGTTCATTGCGCAGCGAGACCTGCAGGCGATGAAAGTCGACATAGGCCGGATGATAGCTGTCGCTTTCCATCCGGTACTGAGGATAAAACGGATTGATGGTGACCGCCAGCAGCGGCAGCCGTTTTAGCACGCCGGTCTGCACGCCGGCGCTGGCCAGACGGTCAATCAATTCGCAGAAATAAGCGGCTTTGCCGGCAACCAACAATTTAATCGGGTCGGCGAAAATCAGTTGTCCGCGTTGCCGCCGGCTGATCCAGGCCGCGGTGAGCTGCTCAAAAGCCGCTTCGCCGATAATGCCGGGAATATAAAGCGTTGCGCCGGGGGGCAGGCTGTCGGCGATCTGCGCCGCATCGGTCAGGCTAAAGAGGGAAGTGGCAGGCCATTGCCGGCCTGGTTCTCCGTCCGGATGAAACAGGCAGATCTGCGAAGGCGCCGCGGCAAGCAAGCCGGGGCTGCCCAGCAGGCAGGGCAATTGCAGGATCTGTTCGATCTTGCCGGTTTCTCTGGCAAGCAAGGGGATGTCGGTTGTCAAAGCCGCTCCGGTGGCCAGCACCAATCCGTCGGTTTCCACCATCGGCGCCAGGCGGTTTAGCGCGCCGTCCAGCAAAATGAAGCCGGGGCCAATCGCGCGAAATAACGAAATCAGACGTTTGGCCTCGGAACTTTTATTGGGGCCGGCGGTCACCACCAGGCCCGGCGCCGTAATCCGCACCAGATTTAGCCGGCCAAGTGGTGTGGCAATATCGGTTTCGCAGATCCGTTCAAATTCGGCTGTGCCTGCATCCAGGCAGCGGGCGGCAGTGGCGACGATATCGCCTGGTTCCACCGGGATTTTCGGTTTGGGCAGGCCGGTGACATTGTCCAGGTTTTCCCCGTCATAACCGATACTGGTCAAAAAGACGGCGATTCCCCGTTTGCGCAGGCAAGCGAGGATCGCATTCGTCGTGGTTGTTTTGCCGGTGTTTTTGGCAGTGCCGGCGATGCCCAAAATATACTCCAGCAACGGCTTACCTCGAACCGCTAGGATTCATCCCAGTATTTTTCGACATCATGGATCAAGCCGGCGATATGCTGATGCATGGCTGCTTTTGCCGCCTCCGGGTCCTGGGCGCGTATCGCGTCAACGATCCGTTGGTGATCGATATGGATTTTGCTGCCGACGCGGCGACGAATGGTCTCCAGCACCGGCGAAAGCTGATGATCCTGCCGGATCAGGCCGATCGAGGCGCGCAGGATCTTGTTGCCGGCGATCCGGGCCAATTCTTCATGGAAAGTCACGTCTTCATCCGCCGCGACCTGCTCGGTTTCTGCCCTGAGTTGTTGGCGGTTCAGGACGTGGGTCAGGGCCAGCACATCGGCCGGCGTCGCGTTCTGTGCGGCGAGCGCTGCCAGGGCGCCTTCGATGGCATCGCGGGCGACCAGGACCTCCAGCAACTCTTCCTTGGTATGGCCCTGCACTGCCGACGTCAGTTCTTCCCGCCATTGTTGGCGACGCTCCACCTGCAGCAGTTCCTGCAATCTCGCTTCCCCGGTCCTGGACAAACTGCGCCCCTGATAGCCGGATTTTTCCGTATAGGATTGCAGGTCGAAGTCCCGCAGCAACCTGCCGGTTGTGGCTTCGCTGATCCGAAAGCCGCGCGCCTGCAACGCGGCGCACAAGGAGCCGCAGCCGACTGGCTGGGTAGAGTCGCGCAATAGCAGCAACAATTCTTTTTCCACAGCTTCTTTTTCGTTTAGCATAGCGGCTCCTTTTTCATTCATTGTGCGCTGATGAGCTTAGCCGGCAAAAAATCCTTTCATGCCGGCCGTTGTGACGCGTTGGCCAATTTCGGCGATATCGGTTGAATAGAGATTGTTTTCCTTCATTTTATCAAATAACACCGAGCCGGAGAACGTGTATTTCTTTTTCAGGCCAGCTTCGGTTTGCATGCTTTGCTGCACGAAGTCGATACCAAAGCCGCAGGCAAGGGAAGTCGGGATCGGGTCGACGGTTTTGCCCTGCGCGAAGCGGGCGGCGTTGCGTCCGGCCAGACTGCCGGTAATCATCGCTTCGGTGTGGCCGACCAATAGACCGGCTTTTTCACCACCACAGAAAACATTGGCCAGACCCTCCACCTTCATGCAGTTGTCACGCGGCGCGAGCGCCAGGTAGCGCATCGAGTTGCCGATGCCGCCGGAGTAGGGGTCTTCGAAACGCGCGTTTTCGCAGCCGGGGATCTGCCGCAAAATGTGCAGCGGGTAGTAGGCGGTCATTAGTTTGGCGTGCCCGGTGTCGAGCAAAATGATATTTTCGGCGAACTCTTTCAGCGCATACTGCTGGCAGGCTTTTTGCCCCAGCGACTCCATGCTTTTCTGCAATGCCTGCGGGATCGGAATGATCACCACGCCGGTTTGGTTCAGTTGCTGCTGGATCGCTTCGCTGAGGGAATCTTTGTGCAGTTTGCAGGAACCGCTCATCGCGCCGAACGAACCGTCTTCCTTCATCCCCATGATCTCGGCTGCGCCGGCTTTGCCGCAGAGGCTGACCCGGGGGCCGAACGTAGGGCAGCGCAGCACGCACATCGCGCAGCCGTTGCCGTATTTGCTGCAGTTGCCCATCGGGCCGGCCGTGCCGGTGGTATCGACAAACACGTCCGCTTCGATCCGTTTGTCGGCTTCGCCATGATACTCATCAAAAACCAATGATTTTACCGCGCCCTGTTCGAGCGTCAGGTCTTTGAACCGGCTGGACAGATTCAGTTTGACGCCTGCCGCTTGCAGGACGCTGCGCACAGCGGGCTCGATTCGCGATACATCATATAAATTGGCATGCTTGTGGCCGGGAAACTCGATGTTGATATGACGGGCCTGTGCATCGGCGACGCGAAACAGCTCGCCGCCGCCCATCGCCAGCATTTCCTCGGTGACGGTGTAGCGGCCATTGTTGCGCATGATGCCGCCGACCAGGCCGGTTCCCAGCAGCATATCGGTCCGTTCAAACAGATCCACATCGCAGCCGTTTTTTTTCGCTTCCAGGGCAGCGGAGCAGCCGGACCAGCCTCCGCCAACGACGACAACCTTGCTCATCTTTCGTTTGCTCCTTTATTTCAATTTGACGACCAGTTCCACTTCGCAGGCCGCGTCTAACGGCAATTCGGCCACGCCGACCGCTGACCGGGCATGTTTGCCGGCATCGCCGAACACTTGCAGCAGCAGATCAGAAGCGCCGTTGATCACTTTGGGTTGGGCGGTGAAACCGCTGGCGCTGTTGACGAAGCCGACGACCTTGACCACTTGTTCGATTCGGTCCAGACTGCCGAGCGTGGCCTTTAGCGCCGCCAGACAATTGATCGCGCAGAGGCGGGCCGCTTCATAGCCGGCCTGCTCGTCGATCGGGCCTCCCACTTTTCCCTGAAACGCCAGTTTGCCGTTGACGAGGGGGATCTGGCCGGAGGTGTAGGCCCAACCATCGGTTACGACCACCGGAACATAGGCTGCGAGAGGAATGGCCGGCACCGGCAGTTCAATTTGCAGTTCCTTGAGTTTTTCTTCGGGCGTCATCAGTTGTTCCTCCTTTGATTGCGGCATGGAGAACCGCAGTCGGCCGCCGGGCCGGGCTCCGATCTCCACCCCGGTTGTTAGCTGCGAAGTTGCGATCACGATATTGAGGTGGTTGGGCATGTGTGTTTCGTCAAAGCCGGCTACGGCGCCGAGGCAATGCCCGTCCAGCCAGACCGCGTCGCCCCGCAGGATCACGCCGCCCTCGTTTACGCTAAAGAAGCCGAGGTAGGCGATCCGGTCGACTTGCCTGCCCGGCATTGCCGAAGGCTCATCGGTCAGGATCAGTTCATGAACCTGGTGACGGCTGACGCAGCGGGATGGCGGCGCGATTAGTGACAGTCCGCGGTTTTCCATGCGTCCGTCCAGCGTGACGACCAGTTGGCCGGTGACATCGCTCTTAAAGGCATAGGGATTTTTGCTAAACTTGCCTTCTGTATAGGGGTCATTCGACGACATGCCCAGAACCTCCTCTTGCTGCTAGTTAGACCAGGCCCGCATATTTGGCGGTGATTTCGATCAATTTGACCAGGGCGCGAATCGCCGGACGCATGGCCGCTTCGATCAGTTGTCCTTTGCCGTCGCAAGTGCCCAGGCCGGGGGAGATGTAGATGTTGCCGTCATAGGCGACGGTGGGAATGACGCCCATCTGCGCCATGCCGGTCTGCAGGATGTTGGAGCCGGCGTACATGTCTTCGATCGAGAAGATCGGCAGGCCCATTTCGCCATTGGCCCAGGTTGCTTCGTAGTTGACTTCCACAGCGGTCGAATTGTAGGACTTGCTGATCAAGAGGCCGTCTTTGAGCCGTTTCGGCAAGTTGATCTTGGCAAATTCTTCGCGGACGATTTTTTCCAGCGCATCGACCGGAGCGGTCAATACTTCCGGGTTGTCGCGCAGGACTTTCAGCGCCTGAATCTGGGTCAACAGCGCCTCTTTGCCGGCGTCAAACGTAACATAGGCCGCTTTGCCGTAGGAGGCGGTGGTGCCAAAGCGATCGCCGTGCATGCCGAGTGCGCGCCGAATCGGTACCATGCACTCTTCTTTGCCGATGATCAGGCCGCTGGTCGCCGCACCGGTCGCTTTGTCCATGCTGTAAATGATCACGTCGGCGCCAGACTTGATCGGGTTGCAGCCGACAAACGGCAGGCCCCAGGCGTTGTCGATCACATAAGGGACGTTGTAACTGCGGGCGATTTCGCCGATATATTTTTGCAACAGCGGCGTGCCTTCGGCATCTTTTTTGGCGTAACCGTAGCCGGGAGTTTCATAGCCGAGCGAGGTAAAGCCGGACAGCATCGACGCATGAATCGCCGCCTGTTTTTCCAGCACCACTTTGGATTGTTCGGGGTCGACGCCGGTCAGCAGCGGAACCGGATGATATTTGATGCCGTGTACATCATATTTGGCGCCGGCCAGCGGCACAATGACGGTATCGAGATTGTTCTGGCGTTTGCCGTAGAAGCCGAGTTCGCCGGCAGTTGAGCCGCGATCGGCGTAGATGTCCTTGTAGCGCGGCGGCACCGGCCGACCATAGCTGGCCTGATGATGCATGTGTTTTTCGTAGGGGGCGATGTAGCGGGAGCGGTAGCAGTCGCCGCGTCCCATCATCGGCGGGCTGAACAGGCTGTCAAAGGTGACCCAGAGTCCTGCCTCGCAGGTGGAAGTCGGCGCGGCGTCATACTCGTCGCCATAGACGCTCTTGACCAGTTCGCGGATTTCATCGACCAGTTTGGCCAGGGGAATGACTTCTTTGGCGCCGTCCTCGCCGGCTTTCATGATGTCGTCGCGCAGCGGGGCCGGGCAGCCGGAGATGGCGCCGGTCAGGCCGAACTTGCCTTTGAGTTCCTTCGGCACGATCTCTTCTGCCGCCGCTTTGGCTTCGGCGTACAGGGCCGGGATGTTCTGTTGCAGTTGACGGTACATTTCAAATTTGTAGTTGGGTTTCATTAGTGTAGCCTCCCTTTATATTGTGTTTTTTGCTTTTACGCTATCTTTACCGGCACGGCCGGGATTAGCGCCTTCTTCGCGGGACCCGAGATGTCCCGCATGCAAGGCGGCGACAAAATCGCCGCAGGCAAGTACCTGGGTCAAGGTTTTTTCGATGCCGTCGACCAATTGATCGGCAAAGACCTGCGCCTGGTCGGTCGGGGCGATGCCAGCCCGGCCAAAGAACCGGAAGCCTTCCTGTACGGCGCGCAGGGTGTCGATCTTGGCGGGGGCGGAGATGGGGCCGCCGGAATAGGCCTCGTCGGTAGAGGCGATGGAAACGGCGTCCACGTTGAGGGAAGCAGCCAGGCAGGCATGCAGCGAAGTGGTCATTGCCGACTGCACTCGGTCTTCGGTGTGAGTCAAAAAGCCGACCGGCGCGCCCGGCCAGAGCGGTGCGTTCAAGATGGTCCGCAGGGCCATGATTTTGGCGGCATTGAAGTCGATGTAGTTATCTTCCATCAGGCCGTTGATCATGACTTCCGGCGAACAGGCGAACAAAGGCTGTAAAATCGGTCGGGCCCCCAGCTTCCGGGCCAGACCGGCCACAATCAGCATACCGGCAAAGGCTTTGTGCGCCGGGACGCCGGACAGTTCTTCGTTGGTTACGACATCGAACGGCATCCCGTATTGTTTTGCATAGAGGATGGAATGGTAGCCGTCGATCGTCATGCGGGCCGGATCGGTTCCGGCAGCTAGCGAGCCGTAGCAGATGTTGATTTTGGTGAGATCGGCGCCGATTTTACCGGCCAGAACCACGGTTTCCGGCGTGTTGAGTCCCCGATGCGCCCGGACTTGCCAGAGCGTGGAGGGTTCGAGCGCCCGCTGAATTCGGTTCAGGTTGGCCGGGGTGATAACGGTGCCGTCTTCCTGATGGGTGAGGAATCCGTCGAGTAAGCCTTCGGTTCTGGCGCCCCAGGAAGGGTCGAAGTGGATGACGCCGTCTGCGCCCCAGGCCTCGCTGGCCAGGATATGACCGATATCCATAAACGGGCAACCGGTGCCGTACTGATTGAAGACCAAGGGCCCCGGGCGCTTGTGTTGCAAGGACTGGACCGACATGCGGAGCTTGGTTTCGGCCAGATACTGTTCCAGTCCGTCGACTTCCTGTTGACTGAACCGGCGGGTTTTCGGGTGCAACTGTCCGCCAGAGTAGAAGTTCATCGGCAGTTCGCCGCATAGCGGCGCGTAGTGTTTGTAAAAGTCGCCGACTCCCATGCGGGCCCGCCAGAGGTCGACATCCCAGGCCGCATCACGCAGCTTGGCCCGTTCGACGCCTGGTGAAGTCCGCGAGCCTGCCCAGTCGATGATTTGGTCGGTGATCCGGTCAATTTTGGCGGCGATGCCGGAATGCCTCCAGGCATAATCATAGCCGTCGGTGAGGTTGCGTTTGGTTTTGCCGCAGCGCAACACTTCCGGGTTGTACTCGGTTCCTTCGATAAAACAGATAACCTGTTCGACGCTGGTTCCCTGGCCAAATCCAGCGTCAAAGCCGAGCTCTGCCGCCAGTTCGGTCCGGATCGCCATGCCGCCGACGCCGATTTTCATACGGTCCCGCAGACCGGCGGCGTCAGCCAGGTCTACCATGCGGGCCAGGTTTTCCGCCACCCCATAGCCCAGGGTGCGGCTGAGCAGTAACACTGCAGGTTGAGCCTGCAGCGCGTGCTCGATAATTTCCTCTGTCGTCAGATCCGGCGGCAACAGCTGCGTTTCATACCCGGCATCGGCCAGGCCGCGCGCGATCAGTTTCAGGCCGATGTCATGGACCGGATCCAGAGGCGCCAACAATATTCTGCGCATGGAATCACCCCGCTTTCCCGGCCTGATTGAGCCATTGGTATTTGTCTGCCGGACGATGGACATACGCTCTGCCGCGGATACGCACGCCAGGTCCTTCAAACTGGGCGAACACCACATCGACATCGGTAAAACCGAACCCTTTCAGGATGTCGAGCATCAAGCTGCGTCCTTCGGCTTCTGAGGCGCAAACCAACAATGTTTCCACATCTATGGCATCCATGACTTTTTCCAGCGACTGGACCATGGGAAATCACCTCCAGGAAGTTATCGCTCATCGATGATGATTGCCAACAAGGCGAATTCGTGCACGGTAAAGAAACCAGGCGGGGGAGGGCCTCCCCCGCGACAATCGAGGGATTATTTTCCCGTTAACTCGTCCAATGATTTGTTCATGGTTTCTTTGCCCAAAACTATAAGATTTACTGCAATAATTGCCAGGATTGCGGTGAACATGATGAAGACGACATTATAATTGTCTGTTCCTGTCATCATGGAACCCACAACGATCGGCGCGATAATGCCGCCAGTCCGTCCGCAGGCGGCTGCCCAGCCCACACCGGTAGCCCGGGCATGCGTCGGATATTGTTCCGCCGAGTAAGCATGGGTGATTCCCCAGGCGCCCAAGTTGCAGAAAGACATGATACAGCCCCACGCCACAATTTCTGTCGCAGACTGGGCGTTGCCGAACATGTAGGCTGACAGGGCGCAAACGGCCAGCAGCGATCCCATTGTGGCTTTGCGGCCGATTTTGTCAACGAGATAGGCGGCAGTCAAATAGCCAGGCAGCTGGGCCAACGTCATGTACAAAAGGAATTCGAAAGACCGGATCAGTGTATGTCCGCTTTTCACCAGTAGTGAAGGCAGCCAGGTGAAAATTCCGTAATAGCAATACACCATGCCAAACCATAAGATCCATAGACAAATCGTGCGTTGGATATACTGGGGTGACCACAGGTCGAAGAAGCCAAATTTTTTCGTATCGGGTTTCGGCATGTCGGCGGCCTTGATTTCTTCCCCGACCGGAACTCCCAATTCCCGTTCAATGTTAGATACCAGAATGTGAGCTTCGGCGTGCCGTCCTTTGCTTACAAGATACATGGCCGACTCCGGCAACATCCGCCAAATGTAAACAACAATGAGGATCGGGAACGCGCCAAGATAAAAGGCGAGTTGCCAGCCGTATTTGGGAATGACCAGATATGCCAGCGATGCTGCCAAGAGCCAACCCAGCGCCCAGCCGCTATTCTGAAGCACAAGCATTTTGCCGCGATGCTTTATCGGCGCGTATTCGCTCATCAACGCGTTCGCTACCGGCGGTTGTCCACCGACTCCGGCGCCAACCAAAAAGCGAAATACCAGTAAAGACTCTAAATTCCAGGATAGGCCGCAAAGGCCGGTTCCGATGGTGTACATCACCAGCGTCGCGACGAAGATGTTCTTTCGCCCGATCCGGTCAGCCAAAGTGCCTGAAACAACCGCGCCTACCGCCATTCCTACCAATCCCGCACTGCCGATATAGCCGATTTGCACAGGAGATAGATTCCAGGTCCCGATCATCTTTGCCAGGACAAAGGCGATCAACCCTGTGTCTAACGCTTCGAATGCAATACCTGATCCCATTATTAGCAGAAGCCGATAGTGAAATTTGCCCAGAGGAAGATTTCCCAGACGATCTGAAATGCTCGCCATTTTTTTACCCTCCTAATTATTATTTGATCCGGTCTTTTGTGTTTTGGGCACCAGATAGCGTTCGGCAATCTCCTCGGCATACTTGCGAATTGCCGGCGTGCCTGCCATCGTTAGCGGTGTAGATGTGATCCGTTCGCGAAACAAAACTACTTCCGTATCTGGCAGCAGGGTCTGCAGCGCGATGGCCAGGGGCATGCCGTTTTCCAGAATTTCCATCGCGTGCGAATTGCCGACGATGAAGTTTAGGCCGAGTTCGCGCGCTTTGGCTACGAGCGGGTGGTCATCATTCACCCGGCTGATCGAAGCCAGTACGGTATCCGCTTCGGGAAATTGCTGCTTGACGGCGGCCAGATGCTGGGCCGTAAAGCCGGTATGCGGGAAGATGTGAATGATCGTGCCGGCTTTGCTGTCGGGGGTTCCGGCCAGGATTTTGCCGCCGGTGGCGACGTTGGTTTCCATGATCCCATTACAGCAGCGGGAGGTTCGTTCCATAATCAGCATTTTTTGCTCTTCGTCAAGACCCATGAAGTCTTGCAGCCGCTGCAGCATATCGCCAAGCGTATTTACTTCATCCAGGGTGCGGCCGACAAACAGGATGTTGCCGGGAATTCCGCCGTAAGCGATGTCCACGTGAAACGTCTTGTGACCGTGAATCAGCGGAATGCCAGGATGGAGACCGTGAAACGCTTCGTGCAGTTCAAACACCGATAATCCATAAAGATCGAGATAAGTCCGCAAAGTAACGCCGCCCGAATTGGCTGCCTCTACGATCGGATGATGGGCCACGATGGCGTCGACGCAGGTAGCGCCGGCGAGTTCGATGTTGCATTCGGTCAGCGTCATGGTCACCGCAATTTTTTTGACAGGCGACTCCAGTTTGCCGCAGACCAGGCCGGGGGTTTCCATGCAGCTTTTGCCAGGGATGTTGGAAGACTTGATGACTACAAAACGATTTTTACCGCTGAAGAGATCGCCGATGTCTTTGACGCATCTTCCGCCGGTGATTTTGTCGAGGGCTTGCAGGACGTCATAACCGGTTGCCATTTGTTTCCCTCCCTATAGTTTGGGTTTGCCGCCGGGGGACCGCATGCTGAAATTTTTTGGTATTTTGCCCTCCTTTCCGAAAAAACAGAAAAGCTACCGCTTCGTCCCGACGTCCACGCAAACGTTTTGTACGCATGCGTAACCATTGTTACGAAAAACGGCAGCTTTCGTCTCTCTTGCGAGTTCTTACAGCCAAACCGATGCTATTCTGTTGGTGAAAATGTTGCGGAACGGCACTAGCTCATCACTGATGATTACCGTCTGATTATGCTAATTCTGCATCTGTTTTTTAATTCCTGCTAGTTTTACAAAAAAAATAATATTTTTTTTTGGCCTTGCTCAGCGGTTCAAATCGGCGCCGTCAATACAATGACTGTGATGGCCAGCTCGTGTTCCGGATCGTAATCTTTCAGCACACTTTTGACCGGCAGCTGGATCTGCTCGATCAGATCTTTTTTTAAGCGCCTTTTGTATTCATCGAGAATCGCCACATCGACAAAACGGGTCGTCGTCCGGTCGATGCCGTCGAGTGCGGCCAGGGCCGGAATCCGTTTGTGGTCGGCGGAGATCACGATCTTGTCTTCCGTGATCGAGACGCGTTGCTTGCGAAGACCGGTGCCAAACATGGCGATGTTGACATTGTTGTTGACGCGCATGACTTCCTGTTTGAGATCGATTCCCGTCATTTTTGCGTGAGACCTCCCCTTCAAAGAGTTTTCAAAGATTTGAGGTTGACAAAAAAATTCAGAAGCGTATTATGGGGCATGAATGGAATTGTTCGGAAACACATCAACTTGACACAGGTACTGACGGGAGGGGTGGGTTTGGACGACGAAGAATTGTCGGATTTTTTGGACTGGGTCGAGCAGTTTGGTTGACGCAGCAACATCCGATCAGGAGAGTCTCTTTAGCCCGGCCAACTCAACTGCGATTTCGATAAAGCGTTGGATTTGCTTTTCGCTGTAACCGGCGGAAAGCATTTTTTCATACATTTCGGTTGCCTTGGTCGAAGCGGGCGAAGCAAACAGCTGGGCGAGGTTGCTAATTTTGCCGGCTTGTTCGGGGCTGACGCCAAGCAACAGGTCGGTGGTGATGCCGTAATAGGCCGCCAGTTTGGTGATGGCTTCCAGACTTGGTTTGCTTTTGCCGCTTTCCCAGCCGTGTACGGTCTGTTTTTCGGCGCCAACCGCCCGGCCGACTTCTTCCAGCGTTCGCTGCTGACTGGTGCGCAACTGTTTCAAGCGTTCTTTTAGCCCGAACGGGCTTTCTTGGGGCACTGCAATCCGCTCCTTCAAAACTATGCAATCCGCTAAGTTACCCCCATTATAGTATGCAGTTGCCGAACAAGCAATAAACTATAAGCAGGCCGCGAACCCGTTGACAAGTAAGCTGTTTTCGTACTATAATAATATTGTAATAAAACGACGAACCGAGGAAGTGGGAACATGCAGGATTGGTAAAGTTGGTAACGGCCGCAAGGACGTGCCGGCTATTTTTTCGCCCAATTGGTCATAAAAACGCGAACTAAATACATGAGTAATAAAAATTAAGACAAACGAATGGGGATCACAAAAAAGTTAGGTAGGTGAAAAGTCCGATGCAGTCAAAACTACGTTTGATCCGTCAAACCATGACCAACTTCAAAGGGGTGCGCAGCCTATGTTTTACGCCGGACGGCTGCGATGCGGCAGTCCGCGGCGCCAACGCCAGCGGCAAGACCACAGTGCTGGACGGCTTTTTGTGGCTGCTGTTTGACAAGGACTCAGCCGGACGCAAGGAATTTGCGATCAAGACGCAGGATGAGGCAGGCCGGGTGATCCCGATGCTAGAGCACAGCGTCGAACTAGTGCTGGAGAAAGACGGCGAGCGCGTCACTCTGCGCAAGACGCTCTGCGAATCCTGGGTCAAGGCCCGGGGCGCGGCAACCGCCACGTTCAGCGGGCATAGGATCGCTTACGAAATCGACGGCGTACCGCGGCAAAAGAAAGAGTTTGACGCCGCCATCAGCCGTCTGTGCGAAGAAGGGCTGCTGCGGCTGTTGGTCGACCCCGGTTATTTTGCCGCCAAACTGCCCTGGCAAGAGCGGCGCAACATTTTGCTCACGCTGTGCGGCGAACTGGACGATGCCGCCGTGATCGCCGCCGACGCCAAGCTCCAGGAACTGCCGGCGCTGCTTTCCGGACGCAGCATCGAAGAGCAGCGCAAGCTGCTTGCTGCCCGCAAGACCCTGCTAAACGAGGAATTGAAGGCGATTCCGGTGCGAGTGGACGAAGTGGCCCGCTCTTTGCCGGCGGCGATGACGCTAACGGCCGAGCAACTGGTGGCGCAAGAGCAACAGGCGCGGGCGGCGCTGGATAGAGTCGAAGCCGAACTGCTGGCCCAAGATGGCGCCGGCCAGGCCAGTGGTCCCCGGCTGCGCTTGCAAGAGTTGGAAGCCGCGCTGCTGCAAGCGCAAAATGAGCAAGAAATAAGGCGGCAGCAGGAGCGCCGGCGAGGCGATGCCCAGTCTCGGCTAGGCGAACTGGCGGTTCAGGCGGCGCAGCTGGCAACGGAGCTGGCGGAAAAACGCCGCCAGTGGAACCAGATCGACAGCAGCGTGCTGACGACCCCGCCGGGCGAGTGCTGTCCCAGCTGCGGACAGGCGCTGCCGGCAGAGCAGCTGCAAGCCGCCCGCGCCAAGGCGCAGCAGGACTTTGACAGCGAACGCCAGCGGCAACTGGAACAGATCACCGCCGCCGGCACGGCACTGGCTGCCAAACAGCAGCAATTGCTTGCGCAGCAGCAAACCCTGGAAGACGCGCTGGCCGAACTGGAACAGCAGCTTCCCGCCGCCGACGCCGTCCAGGCGGCGCAGCAGCAAGTCGAATCGCTGCGGCTGGAGCAGCAGGCGCTAAAGCAGCAACTGGCCGACGGGCAGGCCGCGACGCAACCGGCGCGGCGCGAACTGTGCGAGCAGCGGGAAACCCAGCGGCAAAACCTGGCCGAGCTGGCCTGCCAGCGGGCGGCGCTCGAGCAGCAAACACAGGGGCAGCGACGGATTGCCCAGCTGCAGCAGCGTGAACAGGCGCTGGCCGAGGAATACGCGGAGCTGGAGCGGCAAACCTTCCTGACCGAAGAATTTATCCGGGTCAAAGTCGGTTTGTTGGAACAGCGGATCAACAGTCGGTTCAAACTGGCCCGCTTCCGCCTGTTCGAGCAGCAGGTCAACGGGGCGCTAAACGAAGTCTGCGAAGTGCTGGGACCAGACGGCGCGCCGTATAACGGTGGTCTGAACAATGCGGCCCGGATCAACACCGGCATCGACATCATCAATACACTCGGCGCGCATTACGGCATGACGGCGCCGCTGTTCATCGACAACGCCGAAGCGGTCAGCCACCTGATCGACACCCCGTCCCAGCTGATCCGGCTGATCGTCAGCGCGGCGGACCCGGCGTTACAAGTCGATCTGGTCAAAACGGACGCAGGGGCGGCGAGGCCCGCCCAGGTTGCTGCCGCCGGACCGGGGTTTTAGCAATGGCCAATCGACGCATGATCGCCAAATCCATTTCGGTTTCCGATGAAACCAATGCTCTCAGCGATTTCGCCGCGCTGCTGTTCACCTGGCTCATCCCGCATACCGACGACTACGGCGTGATTCCCGGCTCAGCGGGCCGGATCAAGGCGCTGGTCGTTCCCCGGCGCAAACAGAGCGAAACGGAGATCGACGCGGCGCTGGAAGAAATGCGCAGCGTCGGCCTCATCTACCGTTACCAGCACGCCGGTCAGCCCTATATCCAACTGGTACGGTTTGATGCGCATCAGGAGGGACTGCACAAACGAACCGCGCCGCGCAGTCCGGTGTACCAACAAGTGGCGGCAGCCCAGGCTGGCGGGAATTTCCCGGAAGTTCCCGCCGGTTCCGGCCCAACCGAACCCAACCTAACCAAACCCAAGTCAAACGAAGCGAACTTAGCTGCAACCGAACCGGCCGGACCGGACGCGGCGCAGCGAGCAGCAGTCGTTGAAATGCTGAGCAAGAATGTCTGTCCGGTGACGACGCCGATCGAACTATCGCTCATCGACGAATGGCTGAGTGCGACATCCGGCGAGTGGATTGCGGCGGCGATCCGGCAGGCGGCGCTGAACAAAGCCGGTTCAATCAAATACGTCGATACGATCCTGCGGGCCTGGCTGAGCAAATACCTGCCGGGCGACAAACCCTGGCAGCTGGAACCGCGTCGCCGTGGGCGGGGCGGCGTGGCAGCAGGCGGGGGAAACAGCTTCATCGACAAACTGGCTGACCTGGCGCAGGCGGCGTCGCCATGAGCCGGGCCGAAATCTGCGCGCTGGTGGCGCTGGCCGGCAGTTCCAATCCGGCCATGCAGGCCAAGGACCCCCGGCCGATCGTCGAAGCCTGGTCGCTGATGCTGGGCGACCTGGACCCGCAGCTGGCCAAAGCCGCCATCATCAAAGTCTGCCGCGAATCAGACTTTTTTCCCAGCGTGGCCCGGATCGTGGCGGCGGCGAGAGAGCTGGACCCCGCAACCGAAAAACTGCCGACCGCCGCTGAAGCCTGGGAAGAAGTCAGCCGTCTGGTGCGGGACTGCGGCCCCTACCGCTGCCCGGTCTACAGCTGCGACACGGTGCGGCGGGCCGCGCGGGCCATCGGCTGGCGGCAACTATGTATGGGCGAAAATGTCGAAGCCGACCGGGCTCATTTCCTGCGGCTGTACGAGTCGATGCGCGGTCGGCAGGCCGAAACCCGCGAACTGGAACACGTCATGCAACTGGCCGGCGTCGGCGAACTGCTAAAGGCACTGGCCGAAAAAACAAAAGGAGGCAAATCTCATGAATGCAAATAAATCACTCGAACGAATCTTTCACTATAATAACCAACTGTTCCGCACGGTGCAGTCTGGCGGTGAGGCCTGGTTTGTCGCCACAGACGTGTGCAAAATGCTGGGCCTGGCCCAGGTGAGCCGGGCGGTGGACCGGCTGGACGAAGACGAAGTGAGGTTACTTAAAGTAACCCACCCACAAAACCCGGCCCGCAGCCTCACCGTCAACGTCGTCAACGAAGCCGGACTGTACCAGCTGATCCTGTCCAGTTGCAAACCGGAAGCGAAGCTGTTTCGCCGTTGGGTTACCGGCGAAGTGATTCCGGCGCTGCGCCAGACCGGCTACTATCAGCTGGCAACTGAGGCCGGGCAGCAGGGAGACTTGCTGCAGTTCTCCCGCCGCGACCTGATCCACCTGGCGCTGGAAGCCGAGGCCGAATGCGAACGGTTGCGCGCCAAAGCCGAATACTTCGACCGGGTGGCCGATACCCGCGACTCGTTTTCCTTTGGCGAAACTGCGAAACTGCTCGAAATCGCCGGGTTTGGCCGCAACAACCTGATCAAGTTCCTGCGGGCCGTCGGCATCCTGATGGAAGGCAACATTGCCAAGCAGCGCTACGTGGACCGGGGCTATTTCCATGTCGTCCTGCACGAGTACAACGAGCCGGACGGTACGCCGCGGGTGCGGGCCGTGACCCGGGTCTACGCCAGGGGCATCGACTACATCCGGCAGCGGCTGAACGACTACTTTCTGCAGTACCTGGAGCAGCGGGCATGAAAATCTGTATTGATCCGGGCCATAGCGGCCCGTTTGAACCGGGCGCCTGCGCCGGTGGGCAGAGCGAGGCGGCGCTCAATCTACGCATCGCGCGGTTTCTCGAGCAGGAGCTGGCGCTGCGGGGGCACGCAGTGCGATTGACGCGGGACGGACCGGTGGCGGATGACGATCTGGACTGGCGGGCAACCTTGGCCAACGACTGGGGCGCCGATCTGTATATCAGCATTCACTGCAACAGCGCCGCCAGAGTCGAGGCCGAAGGCACGGAAACCTACCACTACCCCGGCAGCACTTCTGGCGAGCGGCTGGCCCGGGCGGTGCAGTTTCGCATCTGCGATGCGCTGCTCACCGAGGACCGCGGCGTGAAAACGGCGAATTTCCAGGTGCTGCGACAGACCGACTGCCCGGCGGTGCTCATCGAGTGCGGCTTTATCTCGAACCCAATCGACCGGGCGATGCTGGCTGATCCGCTGGAGCAGTGGCGGATCGGCGCAGCGATTGCCGAAGCGGTGGCGGACTGGGAACAAGGCGAGCCACGCAGTGAAAAAAGCTGAAAAAATCTGCATGCAGCGCGTTCACGCGGCAGCAAGCGGCGGTATAATAAGGATGTAGACAACAACTGCATAGGCTCTATGGGGATGGGGCGCGAACTACCGGGCATTTCCGCAGGACTAATTACCTTGCGGTCGCCATACGCACTACCATCCCCAGTGCACGGGGACACGTTACGTTATAACGTGTCCCTTTCTTTTGCTCGAAAAGCGTAATGCTTTTTGATAGATAAACAGAAGCGCCGTGCGCGCTTCGAAAGGAGGAAACCTCATGGCTGTTGTGAAAACGCCCCAGGAATCCCAAATCGGCATCAAAGTCGCCAACGGCACCAGTGCCAGCGGCGCGGCCCAGTTCAAGACGCTGCGGTTTTCCAATGTGAAACCCGCCGCCGTGGACCAGGACCTGTTCGATGTCGGCGCCAGTATCGGCGCATTGCAGGGCGCAGCGCTCGTCGCGATCATCCGGACCGACACTGCCGATCTGTCGAACGCGTAAGGGTGGGCGTTTTCTGCAAAACGCAGTTGCTGCCATTCTCGCCGGAATTCGTTAGCGGCTCAGGTTTGCATTTTCCGGTCGATCCGAATGCTACATCCTGTAGCTCGGACCTAAAATCAACATCCGGTTGATTTTACCGGCAATGCTTCTCCCCTCGCCGACGAATTCAATCGGCTCGAATCAAAGGCAACTGGTTACTTGCAGAAAACCTCCCGGAGAAATCCGGGGCGAAACACTCTTGCCCCTAAAATTTAGCGAAAGGAGGACAACCCGATGACCAAAACTTTGAAAATGCCGTTTCGCAATGCGGCCGGCAAAGAAGTGAACTTCACCCTGAGCAATCCGAAAGCAGGATTGACCAAGGCCGAAGTCGTCGCTACGCAGGCGCTCATCATCGCCAAGAATCTGTTTGCCACGACCGGCGGCGATCTCGTCAGCGCGATGGAACCGTCGATCCTGATTCAGGATACCGGCGTACTGGCCTAAGTCATGGACTGGGGCCAGCTGATCTCCCAGGTGGGATTTCCGATTGCCGTTTCGGCCTGGCTGCTAGTTCGCCTGGATGATCGTCTCGGCGCGTTTGAAAAGACCGCCGTGGCGATCTGCCAGCGGCTGGAGGACCAGACGAACCGTTGCAATGAATGTAGGGAGTGGCGGGCGCGAAACGATAAATGAAGACTTGCTTCAGATGGCGTGTTAACGCCACCTGAAGTGTAGTCGAATTTACTTCGAGCTACAGCCTGTTTAGCCTGACCCAAAAGGGCAGGGTTACAGGCTGTGCGAAGATAAAAAACGACATAACGGCGTAACGAAACCACCCCGACAAGGGACAGCATTTCTAAACAGAATGTCTGTCCCAAGTTTTTGCCCCAAAGTAAGGACCGGGGATGAGAACGCTTCGACGCTGGCGCTTAACCTCCGCTTATCTCAAACCCCGGTCCTTACTTAATATTTAAAATAGAATGGAGGAAACAACTATGTTATTGACTGATATTACAAAAATTATCCGGGTGCTGCTCGGTGCCTTTGAAACAGTGGCTTCGCAGGACGATCTCACCCAGCGGCGCATCGACCAGATCGGCCAGGTGATCGGCGCGGTCGAGGATGTGGCTGAGACCGAAGAAAGCAAAGACGCCACGGTGGCGGAAAAACGGGTGGAGGAAGCGCACGACATCATCCACCGGGTGGCCGCAATCCTGGCGATGGAGGAAGGCCGGGACGAGGGTGGCGGGGGAGACGACGCGCTGCGTGAGGAACCTTGGAACGGCAAGCTCGACGGGGAAACGATCGAGCTGAAGGAAGACGACGAAGAATAGGGGACGAAAAGAATAACGGAAACATACTGTGCCGAGGCTAAAATCCAATTAGCCCCGGCTTTTTTTACGTCTCGGTGAAAGTACTGAGTGCAAAAATAATCAAACATACGTTCTGAAAAAGCAGGAATGAAAAGCAGCGTAGCGAAATAAGTAAAAAGGATTTTCCAATGAGATTTCTGGCAAAAAGCTCTTGCGAATAATGCGGTCTTGCAACTGAAAATGGATGTGTTATAATTAACACGAAGGGTTAATAAATGGTGCGGATATATGTTGGTTTGTGCCAAGAATTCAAGGCTTGAGAAGCTGTTCTCTTCACGTAGTGATTTGGTACGTCAGTTTGGTCAGAAGCGCGGCGATACGATCATGCGTCGGATCTCTGAATTGCGAGCGGCATCCTGCTTGGCTGATATGAAACTGCTACCCGGCGCAGCCTTTCATGAACTACGGGAAGATCGTAGCGGGCAATTTGCCGTAAATGCGATCTATCCCTACCGGCTTGTCCTGACACCGGTCGACCCGGTGCCGACGACTGCCGATGGCGGGATCGACCTATACGCAGTACAAGGCGTAATATTGATTGAGGTGGTGAATTATCATGGCACGTAAAACTGCATACCCTATTGTGCCGGATTATGCTTCGCCGCCCGGCGCAACCTTGGCGGAAACGCTGGAGGCGCTACCCATGACCCAGGCGGAACTGGCCGAACGGACTGGCCGTCCATTAAAGACAATCAATGAGATTGTCAAAGGCAAGTCGGCGATTACTGCCGATACCGCAGTGCAGTTGGAACGAGTCCTGGCGGTGCCGGCGAAGTTTTGGCTGCAATTGGAGGCCAATTATCAGGAAGCTTTGGCGCGGGAAAAAGAAGCGCGAGTGCATGAACAGCAGACAGAATGGCTAAGATCATTTCCCCTGGCGGAAATGATCAAGCAAAGCTGGGTTGAAAAAAAGACGACCCTATCCGAGCAAGTTGCCGCAATTTTGGCGTTCTTTGGCGTGGCCTCGGTGGAGGCCTGGCAATCTGTTTGGTGTAGGCGTCTGGAGTCATCGGTGGCCTATCGCAAAGCGGCGACTTTTGCAATGAGCGCCAGCGCGGCGGCTGCCTGGCTTCGTCGGGGCGAGATTGAAGCGATTCGCGCGGAGTGCCCCCCCTATGATGAGAAAAAGTTTCGCCAAGCATTGCAGACGATTCGCGGCATGACAAAAGACCCGGTTGCCAGCTTTGCGCCGGCGACGAAAAAACTGTGCGCCAATGCCGGTGTGGCGGTGCTGTTTGTTCACGAACTGCCCAAAGCGCCGGTGAGTGGAGCCGCCTATTGGCTGAACAGCAAAAAGGCCGTGATCCAGCTGAGCTTGCGCTACAAGTCGAATGATCACTTATGGTTCAGCTTTTTCCATGAAAGCGGCCATATTCTTAAACATGGCAAGCGGGACTTCTTTTTGGAAGGGTTGCCGGCAGCCGATGAGTCAGCCAGTCAAGAAACATGGGAAGCAGAGGCGGACGAATTTGCCCGCGATTTTCTGATTCCTCCCGCGGACTGGGCCGAATTTGTCGCAGATGGCATTTTTGAGGAAACGACCATTGACCGTTTTGCCAAACGGCAAGGAATTGCCGCAGGGATCGTGGTCGGTCGCTTGCAACATGAACACCATCTTTCGCACCGCACCCATTTGAATAGCAAAAAAGTTCGCCTGCAATGGGCGGATGATTAACCGACAATGCGCTTACAATTGATAATAAGCGGCGAATGGGACACGTGTTTCTTGATGACGATACTGCCTTGGGGAATAAAGTAGAGATTCGCCTGTATGATTGACCAATTTTTCTGCCGCTCAAGCTGGGCGGCTTTTTCTTTTTGAAATTAGTCGAGAATTAATGCGAGCAAACCTCGTCATTACGAAATAAATGAAAAATATCGACATCAAAATAATTGACGTCGATAAAAACAACTGTTAATATTTAAATTGACAAAAGGCGGTATATTGCGACAACGCATATTACCTTGTGATTTAAAGGGGGAATCATCATGGACCCGTTGCAACCATATAACGAATTGAAATCGATCAGCGGGCTTCATATTGAAGAAAACCGGACCTTGTTTCAATTGGTAGAAGAAACCCGCGTCGCGATTGAATTGTTGAACTATGAGATGAAATCCTTACCCTCTCCCAGTATCTTGGTTGACACACTGGCGCTTCAAGAAGCGAAAGCCAGCAGCCACATCGAAAATATTGTGACGACCAATGACGATCTGTACCGTGGCATCGTATTTGATAACTTTACAGCAGAAGCCAAAGAAGTCGCCAATTATAAAGAAGCGTTGTTTGCTGGGTTCGAAAGCTTGGAGGAGCGTGGGATTCTGTCGGTTGGCGATATCGAACGGATCAACCAGCGCGTCAACACAAAGCAGCCCGGTATTCGTGCGAACCTGCCGGGTTTTGAAAAAAGCTATACCCGGATTGCCAATATCACTGGTGGTCAAACAGAAGTACTATATACTCCCCCTCATGGCAAGGACCTATTAAATCGCCACCTGTTGGGGATGTTGGAATTTATCTATGATGACGACTTATACCCGATCCATCCGCTGGTGAAAATCGCTCTGGCGCATTATCAGTTCGAAATGATTCACCCGTTTTATGATGGGAACGGCCGCACCGGCCGCATTCTAAACATCTTGTTTCTCTGCAAAAAAGGCTATCTTTCATACCCAGTGCTGTACGCCAGCTCCTATATCATCCGCAGCAAGAACGATTACTACCGGCTGCTGCGGGAGTGCGGTCAAAATGATTCGTACACGCCGATTATCGAATACATGCTGCATTCATTTCAACAGACAGCCCGCAAAACGCTGATGGTGGTGAATGAGATCAAACGACTGATTGGCCAGTATACCGACGAAGAGTTTCTGAGCCAGTTGAAGGGTCATGAAAAGGTCTTGAAATTGGTCGTCGAAGTCATCTTCCGCAAAGTCTACGTCCGTATCGACGACTTGGTGGAAGCGGGAGTCCACCGCCAGACTGCGGCCTCCTATTTGAACCAATTGGTTGACAAAGGCTTGTTGCAAGAGGAACGGCTGCACCGGGACAAAGTGTTTAAAAACGTCGAACTGCTAAAGTTGTTTGAAGGGGAATAGAAAATGATGAATCAAGTCGATATCAACGCCAAAGTAAACCTGGTTACCAAAATTGCCAATAAACTCCGCGGGCCCTATACCTCCGAAAAGTACGGCAATGTGATTATTCCCATGGCGATTTTGCGCCGGTTTGACTGCGTATTGGCAGATAAAAATGAAAAAATCCGCCTGATTCTGGACAAGTTCAGCAAGCTGAACGTGGATGAAAAGCTGGTGGAGCAGGCGATTCAAAAAGAATGCGGCGTCCCCTTTTACAATAAAAAATGTGTCACGTTCGAGGCGTTGGTGGGGGACAGCGACAATATCAACACCAATTTCCTGGAGTTCATCACCGCTTACTCCCCAAGCATTGAAGCCATCTTGAAGGGGCTGAAATTCAAAGAAGAAGTCGAATTCATGATCAAAAAAGGACTGTTGTTCGAAGTCGTCAAAGCTTTCTCCGAAGTCGACTTTCACCCGGATTCCACCGATCAGCTGACCATGGGGTATGTTTTTGAAGAAATTATCCGGACTTACAAAGCAAACGCCGAGGCCGGCGACCACTATACGCCCCGCGAAGTCATCGAACTCTGCGTAGACCTGATGATGGCCGAAAACGTGGACGAGCTGAAAAAATCCGGCAAGATTATCCGCATCTATGATGGTTGCTGCGGTACGGGTGGCATGTTGACAGTAGCAAAACGCAAACTGGAAGAGCTACTGGGAACCAGCGAACGGGTTCGCCTGTTCGGGCAGGATAGCAACCCGGAGTCCTACGCCGTTTGTTGCGCCGAAATGCTGATGCTGGGCGAGGATGCGAAAAATATCTACGAAGGGAACACGCTGACACAAGATCATTTGTCCGGCGAAAAATTTGACCTGCTGATCACCAATCCGCCGTTCGGGGTAGAGTGGCGGACCGATAAAGCTGCAGTCGAGAAGGAACGCGAGAGCACGAACAATCGTTTCGTAACGGGATTGCCCCGCGTGAGCGACGGGCAGTTGCTGTTTCTACAAAATTTACTGGCGAAGGCCGAGGAAGATGCCCGTATCGCGATCATTCTCAATGGATCACCGCTGTTTTCCGGCGATGCAGGCAGTGGGGAAAGCGAGGTCCGTCGCTATGTGATGGAAAACAACCTGCTGGAAGCCATCGTGGCCCTGCCGGACCAGATGTTTTATAATACGGGGATTTACTCCTACATCTGGATTCTGTCCAAAAACAAAGCGAAACGCCGTGATGCAAAAATTCAGCTCATTAATGCGGTCGATTTTTGGGAGCCGCAAAAACCCAAATCGCTGGGCAACAAACGCAAGTTGATTTCAGCGGAGCACAGGGAAAAGATCGTGGCGATTTACCAGAACTTTGCCAAGGGCGAACACTGCAAGATTTTTGATACGACAGACTTTGGCTATTACAAGGTGACGGTGGAGCGACCGCTGAAGGACGAGCAGGGCAAGCCGGTGCTAAAAAAAGGCGCCAAGCAGGCGGACCCGGCCCTTCGCGACACGGAAAATATTCCGCTGAAACGGGATATCGACGAGTATTTCCGGCAGGAAGTGCTGCCGTATGCCGCCGATTCCTGGATTGACCGGGAAAAAACCAAGCTGGGCTACGAAATCCCCTTTACCCGCTATTTCTACCAATATACGCCGCCGCGCAAGTCGCGAGACATTCTGGCCGAGATCGTCGGGATCGAAGACGAAATCCGCGACACGCTCACTGCGCTGCTCGGTCGAAATGGGAAGGCGTGATGGCGATGCGGATGAAGGACAGCCGGATTGAGTGGATCGGCGAGATTCCGGCGGATTGGGAAGTAAGGAAACTAAGATATTTTGGGCATCTTGACAGTTCTGGAGTTGATAAAAAAATTCGTGATGGGGAGCCGTTGTTTAAATCAATACATTATATCAATGTCTATAACAATAGTTTTTCAGAGTTAGGAAATAGAGACGATTACTTAATTGTTTCAGCTGATGAGAGTAAAATGAAGTGCAAATTGGTACGAGGAGATGTTTTGTTTACTAACTCGTCGGAAACAGCGAAAGATATTGGTCATTCAGTTGTTATTAAAGAAGATTTGAGTGATACATTGTTTGGCTATCATTTGATGAGATTGCGTCCCACTGAAAAGGTCGTACTCGAGTATGAAAAATATATGTTTGGGAACCGATATTTGAAAGAATGGTTTGGACTTAGAGCAAATGGAATAACGAGATATGGTATTAATTACATAGATTTTGCTGACGCATTAATCCTTATTCCTCCTATTGCATTACAAGAGAAAATTGCGCTTCTTCTCGACTCCCGCTGCGCCGAGATCGATGCCGTTATCGCCGCCAAACAACGCCAAAACGAGTTGTTGCAAGAGCAACGCCAGTCGATAATTTTTGAAGCCGTCACAAAGGGATTGGACCCGACGGTGACGTATAAAGACAGTGGAGTGGAGTGGATCGGCGAGATGCCGGAGGGCTGGGAAGTAAGGAAAATAAAATATGTTGCGCGGATGAAAAGTGGCGAGAGTATAACGGCTACGCTCATAGACGAACAGGGTGAATATCCGGTTTATGGTGGTAATGGTTTGAGAGGGTTTACCGAGAGTGTTACCCATGAAGGGAAATTTATTCTTATTGGCCGACAAGGCGCTTTATGTGGGAATGTCCATTTGGTCGAAGGGAAGTTTTGGGCGTCAGAACATGCGATAGTGGTCAATGTTATTGGAGATTACCTCGTGGACTGGTTTAGCGATGTTCTGCAAACGATGAATCTAAATCAATACTCTGAATCGGCGGCGCAACCAGGAATATCAGTGGACAGGGTGTTGAACTTATTTGTTCCCGTTCCATCAAAACACGAGCAAGAAGCTATCGTTGTATTTCTCAAATCCAAGTGCGCCGAACTAGACCGTGTCGTAGCCGCCAACAATGCGGTGATTGACAAACTGAAAGAATATCGCCAAAGCCTCATTTTCGAGGCAGTTACCGGCAAAATAGCAGTTTAAATAGCGTGGGGTGAAGTGATGGCTGGGAAAGACCTGCGGGAAAACCCGTTCCGTGACGAAATCTATGAATATCTGTTGACGGCCGGATACGTGCCGAGCCACGGCTCGGACTACGATTATGCCCATGCACTTGACCCAGCCAAGCTGCTGGACTTTCTGGCCGCCACCCAGCCCGAGGGATTGGCCCGGTTTCAGGCAACCTATGGGGCAGGCTTTCGCGAGCGATTGCTCAAGCTGCTGCATGACAAGATCAAGGCAACAGGACTGTTGGCGATGCTGAACGCACCGCTGGAGGACTACGCGAGCGGCGCGCGTTTTGCCCTGGTATATTTCAAACCCAATCTCGGCGATATGACAGAGGCGGCGGCGCTTTACGCGAAGAACGTCTTTTCGGTGCGACGCGAATTCGCCTACCAAAACAAGCCTGACAGCTTGCGTGTCGACCTGGCGCTGTTCCTCAACGGTCTTCCGATTGCCATGCTGGAACTGAAGAAGCAAACAGCCGGACAAAAAGCCGGGTTTGAGGGTGCGAATCAATTTAAGACCACGCGTAGCCCCGATGAGTTGGTGTTCTCGTTCAACCAGCGCACGTTGGTGTATTTTGCCTTGGACGAGTTTGAAGCATATGTGTCCACGCGACTGGATCAACAGAACACCTGCTTTTTGCCTTTCAACAAAGGTTCGGTTGACGAAGGCGCCGGCAATCCAATCGTGGCAGGTAAACACTCTACACATTATGTGTGGGAAGAAATATTGCAACGGGAGATGCTGCTGAAGATCATCCGTGAATTCATGTTCATCGATGACAGCGGTATGATGATTTTTCCCCGTTATCACCAACTGGACGCCGTGCTGAAAATTGAAGCGGATGTCCGCGGCAAGGGCGTTGGCGGCCGTTACCTGGTGTGGCACAGCGCCGGCAGCGGCAAAACCAAAACCATCGCCTGGATTGCCAAGCGGCTGGTGAATATCCCGGAAATCAATACAGTCATTGTCATCAGCGACCGCAACGTGATTGACAGTCAGCTCGGAAATGAGATTACTACGCTCGACGGCGGCAAAGGCGTGGTGAAATGGATCGAAAACAGTTCGGATGAACTGCTTGCGGCGCTTAGGGCTGGTCGCTATATCATCGTGACGACGCTGCAAAAATTCCCCTATATCATCGACCAGCTGAAAAGTCAGCAGAACAAAAAGTTTGCGATTATCATTGATGAAGCACACTCCTCCACGACCGGCAAGACCATCTCCAAGGTGGCCGAAACATTATCCGGCAAATCACTCCAGGATTCGATAATGATTGATGAGGCTTACGAGGCGCTGGAGGACGGACAGGAAATTTTGCTGCAGCAGGGCGGGCGTATCCGCTCGACAACCAATGTCAGCTATTTCGCCTTTACGGCGACTCCCAAAACCGAAACGGTCGAGCTGTTCGGCACCCGCAACCAGACGGGGAAAACCTATTATCATAAGTACTCGATGAAACAGGCTATAGAAGAAGGGTTTATCCTGAATCCGCTGGATTGCTATACCACTTATAATCAAAAGTTTGAACTGCGCAAAAAACAGGATGACGGGTCGGAGTACGACTCTGGCCGTGCTGCTGCGGCGATCCTGCACCACATTACCAGCTCGGAAGCAGTGGTGCGAACCAAAATGGAAATTGTGATGGACGATTTTGTCACGAAGCGGCTGCGATGGCTGGGTAGCAAGGCCAAAGCGATGATCATCACGCCGTCGCGCAAACACGCGGTGTGCTGCAAGTTGGCTGTGGACCGCTATATCGAACGCCACGGCTATCCGTTTAAATCAGTGGTGGCGTTTACCGGAACGATTGAGCTGGACGGAGTCAAGTTCACCGAAGAAACGATGAATGCACAGTTTGCCGAAAAAAATAATATCCGTGCTTTGATTCGCAACCATGACGAGGTTCGGATCATCATTGTGGCGGATAAATTGCAAACGGGTTTTGATGAAGCCAAGTTGAGCGTTCTCTATGTGGACAAGCAATTGACCAGCGCGGTGAAGGCCGTGCAGACCCTGTCCCGCATCAACAGGCCCAGTAGCGGGAAACGCACTTTTGTACTTGATTTTGTCAATCGGACCGCCGACATTAAGGCGGCGTTTGAACAGTACTACGGCGGAGAACTGTATTTGCCGACGGAAAGCGAAACGGACCCCAATATCTTGTTTGCCAAGCGGGACCAATTGCTGGCGTATCAACTTTTTGACGCATCACAGGCGGATATGGCCTATGCGCTGATTCAGGACAGCGAAAGGCATGCCGGCGAATTGACGGCGCTGCTGGCAAAGATCAAGCAAAAGTTTAGCCAGTTGCCGGTCAAGAACCAGAAATTGTTTGTGGCTGAAGTGGGCAAGTTTACCAAGCTGTTTTATTATATTTCCATCGTTTACAACGTCTGGGATGAAGCGATGAAGCGCTGGGCCGTATTTTTGGATGTGTTGTACAAGGTTTTGCATCAAAAGGATGCTGATGGCTCGATCAACGCAGCGGATTTGGTGGAACTTGTCCTGTATTCGGCGGAAATGGCGACGGAAGACGAGAAGCTGCTGACTGATTCGACGGTGTACAAATTGGACAAGGTTAGCACTACAGCGGGAGTTCGCGAAAAAAACTGCGCTTTTTTGGATGAAATCATTGAACGGATCAATGCCAAATATGGCGGATTTGCCGCTGCTCAAGAGGAATTGAATTCCATTATCGATACGCTTAGCGCCGACGAGGAAATGATCGGCAACGTACGGGACAGCTCCCCCAGCGCTTATGAGGCCGAAGCGATGGACCGGATCGGCAAAATATTTGTCGACGGAATGCTTTCATCGGAGGACGATCGTGCTCAATTTTTCGCCCAGGTCAGCAACGACGCGAAAACGATCCACTTGATGGCGCAATCGGTGGTGCAGCGGATTCGGGGTGCGGGTCAGGTTCGCTATTGAGTCAGCGTGTGCTGATGAGTTGAAGGGGGGGATTGCTATAGCAGACCATGAACCGAAAAGTTGAACACCATCGTCTGTCAACGATGGTGTTCGGGAAACCACTATTTTCTTGCGTGTAACCCCAACGAGGATTTTGCCAAAGTGCCTTTGCGAGAGGTGCTTTAGCTTCACGTGGAGTTTATGTTTCATTCGACGATCTCCACGCAAAATCCTCCTGAGCAGCATCGAAAAACAATAGATCGGAGGATAAGAATTTGAAACAGGAAACCTTTCGGATTTTAAGTATCGACGGTGGAGGTATCCGTGGAGTTTTCCCCGCGCATATTCTTTACTGTATTTCAGAAAAACTGGGGATTTCGCTTCATGACAAAGTTGATATGATTGCCGGAACAAGCACAGGATCTATTGTTGCAGCGGCCATTGCATGTGAAATAGCACCGGAAAGAATTAGACGGCTATACTGCGAAAAAGGCGCCGGAATTTTTGAATCAAAATGGTCGCTGATTCCTTCGAAATTCCTGCAAACGTTAACCCATGGCTTATATAATTCAAGCAACCTAAAACGAATTTTAGAAGAGGTGTTTGGCGACATTCGGTTAGGGGAGGTGAAAATCCCATTATTGTTACCGGCTTCTGACATAGGGTTGGGTGGCGTTCATGTTTTAAAGTCAAGTTACTCTCCGGACTTTACCCGTGATAAAGATATATTGGTGCGCGATGCCGTGCTTGCATCATGTGCGGCGCCAACTTTTTTTAATCCGACCAAAGTGGGGCCTTATCTTTTGGCAGATGGAGGGCTCTGGGCAAATAATCCGACATTGGCAGCAATAATTGATGCCCAGTATAGGTTGAAGATTAAGTTTGAAAACATCCATGTGCTTTCGGTAGGAACAGGTCATGCCAAAAAATATTATGGGACCAACGATAATAAATGGTGGGGATTTATGTTTGGCTGGGCTGGTCGCAAGTTTATCGATTTCTTGCTGTCGCTTCAAGCCTTATCCACAAACAATTACGCACAGCTAATGCTTCAAGACAGGTTGCTGCGCTTGGACTTTGAATCGGATATTCCGTTACCATTGGATGATTGTTCTGCAAATGACGATTTAATTGCACGAGCGGATAAGGAATTTACTTATCGCAGCGCCTCAATCATAAACTTTTTCAAATGATTTTGGGAGGGAAAAAATAATGTTAACAGATAAACAGGGATCAATTGTTTTAAATGAACTTCTGGAAAAACTGGAATTGCCGGAATCTGCATATATTAAGGCAAAAGAACGATATGACTCTTTGGGATTATGGTTTGATAAATCCGATTGCAAGAAGTATAAACCGCATATTTTCCCCCAAGGATCATTTCGTTTGGGAACAGCCATACGACCGTTGGATGACAAAGCAGAATATGACTTGGATCTTTCATGCAAGCTCAGAGTCGGGGTGTCAAAAGAAACGCATACGCAAAAAGAATTGAAAGAAATCATCGGTCGTGAGATTAGCGCTTACCGTAGTGTAAATGGAATTAAAGCGCCGGTAGAAGAAAAACATCGCTGTTGGCGGTTGGAATACGCTGATGAGTTGAGCTTTCATATTGATATTGTTCCTTGCATTCCGGCGGCAGAAACAAGACAACGGGTTTTATTCGAGTCAATGCGCAAGGCTGGTGAAACTGATACCCTGGCAACGAACGTATCTCAGTTGGCTGTAGCCATAACCGACGACAGGCACGCAAGGTATGCGAGTATCTGTGACGATTGGCAGGGAAGCAATCCGCAAGGATATGCTCTTTGGTTTGAAGATCGGATGAGTCAACTACGGTCAGTATTCGAAGCAAGAGCACAGATTGACCCAGTACCATCATATAAATTGAAATCGCCATTGCAACGTGTGGTTCAATTGCTGAAACGCCACCGCGACCAAATGTTTAAGGGACATGAAGAGATTAAGCCAATCTCGATAATTATTACAACTTTGGCTGCAAGAGCTTATAAAGGCGAGGCGGACATTGGTCTAGCATTGCACAACGTACTTAATAACATGGAGCGATATATCGCTTCACAAACGCCAAGGGTTCCTAATCCGGTGAATCCAGCGGAAGATTTTGCTGATCGCTGGAATATGCCTGAAGGAAAGAAGGCGGATTTAGCAGGAAATTTCATGAAATGGCTTGCGCAGGCCAGGACGGACGTTGATTTGCTCAATACCCCCAATACAGATTTTCTAAAAGATCATATTGAAAGAAGATTTATGCTCACAGTGAATGCTGCAGAATTGTCGAAAAAGATTGGCATTACTGATGAGAAAAAGCAGGAGATCGCTCCCCCGTTTCATGTTATTGCACATCAGCCGCCAAAGCCTTGGCGCCAATGAAACAGATGCATAATTTCCTTGCTATTGGGCTTGAAGCTTTTTTGCATGAGTATTCCGGACTGGCTATAGTACCAGGGAAAGAACCGGGAATTGTGTTGCAAGGTGATTTCAAGTTTGGCGCCCGTGGATTTGATGGATTTGAAGTTGAAGAATCATATTATATTCGAATTCACATTCCGAGTGAATTTCCACGAGCTATTCCAGAGGTTAAGGAGCTTGGCGAAAAGATCCCGCGAAATGGTAATTTTCATATTAATCCAGGCTCTGACACGATTTGCCTAGGATCACCTTTGCGATTGCTTCGAGAAATCGCGGAGAATCGATCTCTATCTGGGTTTGCAGAACGGTGCCTTGTTCCTTATTTTTTTGCAGTAACCCGGAAAATAAGAACGGGCAGCGATTTTGTTTTTGGCGAGTTGAAACATGGTGAAAATGGCATTGTTGAGGAGGAAGGCTCATATTTCGGCGTAAAAGAGCGTGCGAAAGTTCGGTTGATTTTTGAACTGCTAGGGATTAAAAAACGAAATGCAAACAAGCTTCCGTGCCCGTGTGGCTGTGGCTTCCGGTTAGGACAATGTCGCTTGCATTTTAAGATTAACCATTGCCGAAAGTTGGCTGATCGAAAATGGTTTAGAGAGATGCGGTCTGGTGTCTTTTTGTAATAAAAGGTGTCGGTCTGCCTTGTCTGCGGCTATACATCCGCCCGGCGTCGGACGTGGACCCGGATATTCGGGTGCTGTTTCAAGAAGCTGGCGGAGTCAGTTTTTATGTGGTCACGATTTGCCGCAACATGACTTGCGCGGTCTTATCTGGTTGCCTTACGCAGGAGGAGTCCTGGGGGTTGTGCAGGGAGTTTTGCGGCGGCGAAATCGCTAGAGGGGATGAATAAGATGAATGCCTGTTGTGCGGTGGCGCAGTAAAAGAGATTACTACCAGCGCCAAGACAAACTGGGGCGGCGAGCATCCGCTGACGATCAGCTGCATACCGGCGGAGCAATGCGAAGCTTGCGGTGAGATTACCTTTAGTTTGGAAGCGACTCGTTTGATCCAGAGTATCAGCAGAGGGGGCGCGAGTGGCGGTTTCATCGTGAGGGACTGTTCTAGGTGACGCAGCGTGATAGGGCGGCTGTGCAAAAACGCATTTCGCCCAATCGAAACAATGAATACGCTCGCTGAGGTCCGGGTTATTAGCCAGCTATAGGAACTGGACGAGCGACGCCCTATAACGTCAAGACATTTTCCAGCCACCAGAGGCAAAGGGTGAATTTCTGCCGCAAAACGAAATGGCCTGCATCCTT
Source organism: uncultured Veillonellaceae bacterium (assembly GCA_964521625.1). Classification (GTDB taxonomy): domain Bacteria; phylum Bacillota; class Negativicutes; order UBA1444; family UBA1444; genus UBA1444. Next base: position 37,708 of record CAZFSM010000024.1, read on the forward strand.
TGACAAGGGTGCAAGCCGTTTTTTCTGATTCGTTTTGGCAGTCGCTGTCGCTTATTCTTTTTTGTTGAGTTGAACTCCCAGCAGTTCGGCAAACACTTTCACCATGGCGCCTTTATCCTCATGGCCAAAGCCTTTTAGCAGCGCCATCTGGTAAGTGGTCGTCGCCGCGTGCATCAGCGGCAGCGGCGTGCACAGCTGCGCCGACAGTTCTGCGCCGCAGACCAAATCTTTGTAAGCGTGCTGCATGGGATAGCCGTCAGTAAAGTGATTGCATAGCATGCGCGGAATAAAGAATTCCGAGGCATAACTGCGCCCCGATCCGCTGTTGATGACAGCGCCGATCTTTTCCGGATCGAGCCCCAGTTTTACCGCCATCGGCAAAATCTCGGCCACGGCGGCGATGTTGATATCAAACAGGATGTTGTTGATGGCCTTGGTCAGCTGGCCGCAGCCGTGTTTGCCCATATGCAGAACATTGGTTCCGATCCGGTTCAGATACGGCAGCAGCCGTTCATAGACTTCCGGTTTACCGCCGCAAATCACCGTCAGGGTTCCGTCAATCGCCCTTGCTTCCATGCCGGTCACTGGCGCATCCATGAACTCCAGGCCTTTGGCTTCACATAGCTGGGCGATCCGGGTGCAGGCCATATAATCGATCGTGCTGAGGTCGCAGACGATGGCGCCGGGTTTTAGCAGCGCCACTAACCCGGATGGACCCAGCAGGACTTTTTCCACGATCTGCGTGTCCGGCAGGCTGAGAAAGACGACTTCGCAGTCGCTAAGAGCGGCCAGCGAGGCTGCCGTGGCAATGCCTTTGGCGGCAAACTCCGGATAAGCTCCTTGGTGGACATCGTACACCATCAATTCGCCACCGGGTTTGTGCATATTCATCGCCATCGGTTTTCCCATTTGGCCCAGGCCGACAAATCCGAGTTTCATGCAAATCACGCTCCTAAAATTACCAGATGCCGATGACTTTCCACCAGGGCAGTCCCACACCCAGGAAACACACCAGATAGACCAGTGACATCGTAAAGCCGACCCGCCACCAGGTGGCCTGGCTCATGAATCCGGCGCCGTAGTAAATCGGTCCGGCCCCATTGCCATAGTGGGTGAGGCAGGCGAAAAAGTTGGAGAAGTAACCCATAGATAACGCGACCAACATCGGCGGTGCGCCGGCGGCGCCAGCTACGGCGATAAAGGCCGGATACATGGCGGCGACATGGCCGGTGATCGACGCAAACAGATAGTGTGTATACAAGTATATCAATAAAAGGGCGATCAGTGTCCACATCCAGGGAATTCCGCCCAGGGAGGCGACGGTCAGTTTGCTGAACCAGGCGATCAGGCCGTGCTTGCTAAGCAACCCGGCGATGGTGCTGAGCACGCCGACCCAGACCATGGCATCCCAGGCCCCATTCTCGTTCAGTACATCTTTCCAGGTCAACACATTGGTGACGAGCAGGACAGCGCCGCTGCCGAGCGCGATCAGGGTTGCGTCCAGATTCGTATACGGCGCGGTCGCCCATAAAAAAATACTGGTCAAAAATACGCTTAACATGACTTTTTCATCAAATGACATCGGGCCCATTTTAGCCAATTCTGCTTTGGCGAACGCGGGAGCTTCCGGCGTTATTTTTTGTTCCGGCGGAAGGATGTAATACAAAACGACCGGAATCAAAATCATCGCCAGCGTGCCGGGGACAAAGGCGGCAATCGCCCATTGCATCCAGCTGATCTGGATACCGAACGCCTGTTGGGCAAATAAAACCATCATCGGATTGGCGATCATCGCCGTGAGGAATAAGCTGCCGCTGACGCAGTTGGACTGGAACCCGACTTGCATCAGGTACGCGCCGATTTTCTTGGCGGTCGGGCCCGGTTCCGAATCAAAGGCGCTGGCCAGACTGCGGGCGATCGGGTATACGATCGCGCCGCCACGCGCGGTAGTGGACGGCGTTGCCGGGCTGAACACATATTCACTGAACATGATCGCAAAACCCAGTTTCATGGTTTTGTCACCAAACAGTTTGATCAATTGATAGGACATCCGGCGTCCCAGGCCGGTTTTGCTGAAGCCGCGCGATAGTAAAAACGCCGAAACGATCAACCAGATGGTCGAACTGGCAAATCCGGCCAGCAGTTCGTTCATTTTCGCCAGGCCAAGGAAACCAATCAGACACAGACTCGCCATCGAGATCGCGCCAAGCGGGATCGGCTGGACGATGCAGCCGACGATCGTGCCGACAAACACGGCAAGCAGATTCCAGGCGATCGGTTTTACGCCAGCCGGTACGGGAATCAAGAAAACCAGCAATCCGCTGCCGATGACAATCAACCATTTTTTGGTCAATTCACTCACTGTTGTTCCTCCGTTCGTTTATCGTTATTTTTTCAACTTTAGAATTTCCCGCGCTTCGGCGGGGGTGGCGATTTCTTTGCCCATGGCCAGGGCGATCGCTTTCATTCGGCTCAGCAAGGAGGCGTTGGTGGCGAGAACGCCCTTGGTATAGTATACGTTGTCTTCCAGGCCGACGCGCACGTTGCCGCCGAGCGCCAGCGCCATGGTCGACAGTTCTACATGCTCGCGGCCGACGGCAGTAATCGACCAGGTGCAGTTTGCCGGCAATTGCTCATAGAGAAAGAACAGATTTTTGAATGAGGCAGGCAAGGAACCGGGCACGCCGAGCACCAGGTTGATTTGCAGCGGCCAGTCAATGACGCCTTTGTCAGCCAGTTGTATCGCGTTGAACAGCATGGCCGAATCAAACACTTCTACTTCCGGCTTTACGCCGTATTTTTTCATTTCGCCGGCCAGATAGCTGATGGTTTCGGGGTCATTCAGGTTGGCTTTGGCGGGGAAATTGGACGAGCCGGTTGCCAGGCTGGCCATATCCGGCGACAGACAGATCATCTGTCCACGGTCGGTATAGGTTTTGCCGGCGCGGCCGCCGGTGGAGAGCTGGCGGATGATGTCGCAGTCGGGGTATTTGTCGAGCTCAGCCAATACTTCGCGATTGATGTCAATGTCCGAAGTCGGTACGCCGTCCTTGTCGCGGGTGTGAATGTGGGCCACAGCTGCGCCGAGCTGCCAGCACTGATAAATTTGGCTGGCGATTTCCGCCGGCGTAACCGGAACGTGCGGTGTCATTTCTTTCGTCGGTACATTGCCTGTTGGCGCGATGGTTAAAATAACTTTGTTGTTCATACGATCACCTCATAATTTTTCTGTGGAAACTGGCCACATATGTTTGCGTTCCCTATAAATGCACAAACTGTGCCAAAGATTTTTGGCCAAGACAAAGTAGGCCGGAAACCCTTTGTTTTTAGGGTTCCTGGCTTTCTTGCCACGCAGCGGTAGTGTCTGGCGGGTTTGTTTTTGCTGCTGAAAGCGCCAGGACGTTTTTAAAAATTTACAAATTTTTAAAAACCCGTAAATTGCTTGCGGGTTTTGGCAGGACTCCCCGCCCGAATTAGCGAATTCTCCGATAAGGCATTCGACAATGGCAAAGGAGTATTCATTATGCTGATTGTTCCGGAACAGGATTCGATTAATGCAGTTGTCCGCGCGATTCTGGAAAAAAGTGATCGGGACATCCGTGTGGTAAACGATGCGGAGTTCACGGAAATTCCGCTAAGCGGCGACAATATTCTGGAGCTGTTTGCGGCAGGCATTGCGGCGGATGCACCGGTCAAAACCCTGGTTGAGGGTGATCCGGCGCTGAATCCCTATATCCATTGGCTGATCAGTATTTTCGATTCCCTGCATGATGGCGTGCTCATTGCCGACCAGCATGCCATTATCCGCTATATCAACAAATCGTTTGAGCGGATCAGCGGCGCGGTATTTTCCGAGGTCGTGGGGCGCTATTTGCTTGATGCAAGGCCAGGGGCCAGGCTGGGCGAAGTGATCGAAAGCGGCAAGCCGATGTTGGGGATTCGTCGCAAAATGGGCAATATCGAGTATCTCACCGATATGCATCCGCTGATTATCAACGGGGTGTGCATGGGCGGCGTGACGATTGCCCGCGACATCACGGAAGTGCAACAGTTACAGACGAAATTAAGTAAATATCATGCGCAATACAATGAACTGCTGCGCCAGGTCAATAGCGCCAATGTAGCCTTGTACACGTTTGCCGACATTTTTGGCGACAGCGCCAGTTTCCGGGCGACGAAGCATCTGGCGGAAAAACTTGCCAAATCTTCCTTGCCGATCTTGTTGCGCGGCGAAAGCGGCACTGGCAAGGAGCTGTTCGCCCATGCGATTCATCAGGCGAGTGAACGAAGCAAGAATCCTTTTGTTGTGGTCAACTGCGCCGCCATTCCCGATGCGCTGCTGGAGAGCGAGTTGTTTGGCTATGTGGAAGGCGCTTTTTCCGGTGCGAAAAAGGGCGGCAAGGTGGGCTTGATTAGTTTGGCGAATACCGGCACCCTGTTTTTGGATGAAATTGGCGACTTGGGCGTCGAGCTTCAGGCGAAACTGTTGCGGGTCTTGCAAAAAAGCGAGGTGCAGCCCCTCGGCGACGTTCGCAAAACAACGGTCGATGTGCGGGTGATCGCGGCGACCAACGCAAAACTGGAACCAATGATTTCCCAGGGGAAATTTCGCGAGGATCTGTTTTATCGCCTGAATGTTTCACAAATCCATATTCCGCCGCTACGGGAGCGCAAAGCGGACATTATCCCGCTGGCCAACCGTTTTTTGGCTAACATTACCCATCCGACCTGGGGGAAACTCGAACTGGACGAAAAAACACTGGCGATTCTGGAGAACCACTTTTGGCCGGGCAATGTGCGTGAATTGGAAAACACCGTTCGATTCATTGCCAATATTACGGACAGACAGGTGATCACCCCGGAGTATTTGCCGCAATTTTTTTTAACGGAAGCGGCGAACGAACCGCTGGCGGCAAAGGCGCCGCCAACTGCCGGTGCAACGCTGAAGGCCAGGCAGAACGCGCAGGAACGGGAAGCAATCATCGCTGCATTGGCGCAATATGGACGCTCGGTTGCCGGCAAAAAAGCCGCGGCGCAGAGCCTGGCAATATCCCTGACAACATTGTATTCGCGGATGAAGTATCTGCAGATTGAGTAGGAAATTGCAACGGGGCTGTGAAAATTTTAGGCGAGATTAAATTGTAAGCGGTGGGTTACTTTAAGTAAGGGCTCAGATTTTGCGCATGAAAAAGAAACGGCTTGCATTCCGTTAGACGGGACGCAGACCGTTTCTCTTTTACTCGTAGCTGGTTTCACACTTTCTGGAGCACCACGTATTTTTGCCGGATCAGTTCGCGGAAGGACAGAGAAATCGTGGCCCACTCAATAAAATCAACGCGGACGGATAGATCCGATTCTTGAAAGGCTTCAGTCAGTTGGTTGCGTTGGCGAGTGGGTAATTCGGTTTCGCCCATAATTACCAGATCCAGGTCGGAGTATGGCTTTGCGGTACCTTTGACCCGGGACCCGAATGCCCAGATTTCGCGGTCCGGCACGCAAGAGGCTAAAATGTCCTGCACCATTGAAAGTTGCTTAGGTGAAAGTTCAAGCATTGCGCAGACTCAGCTGGTGCATAAAATCCTGTGCGGCAGGAAAAAAGGCAAGCGATTCTTGGAATACTGCTTGGGCGGTGGCGGTATCGTATGTGTGCGAAGTCCGATTACGAGCCTGATGAAAATCCATCCAGCGATCCACATCTGTCAGCAGGCGATTTTCTGCAGCTAGGCGAAACAGTTCGCGTCGGGGAACTCCATCAACATACGTTGATCCGATCTGTTCTTCCAGCCAGCGCTTCATGAATTTCCAACACAACTCATAGGTGACCTCGAAATTTTGAATTACTCCGGCCCGGATGACGTCCATTTCGGCAAGCGGCGTGGTCGGGTCGGCTTGTTTTTGCAGGGATACGCGAATGGCGTTTTCCAGCGAACAAATTGCACAATGCAGACTTTCCAGTTCGAGAGCCAAATTGGTGTTCTCCCAATATCTATAATAAAATCTTCATTCGATTTTTCTGATCCAATCTCCTGCCCGCAGGGGTTCCCCGGGAAAGTTTCTTAGTGAATCGAACGTTTCTTGACCCGACCGCTCATCACGTCATGCACTTCATGAATAGTGGCAAAGGCAAAACTGCGACCGATTTGCAGAGAGCCTAGATACAGAAACGGGATATTTAGCAGGATGATATATAGCGCGAAGGGGAAACTGCTGATGTGGCTCAGCAGGATCGTATAGGTTTTTATGTATTTTATCAACTTTTCATTTCGGGTCATACAATCCCTCCTTTATTTTATTCTACCATGAACCGCCCATAGACACAGTGGAGGAGTTTACCCGGTCATAGGGAATAAATATAAGAAGAAAGCATGGGCTTAGGGAGCGTTGTGATGAAAATTCGTTTGCGCCGGCTGAGTTTACTGCTGCTGGCGCTGATTTGGCTGGCTGGGAATCTACAGACAGCCGCTGCGGCGGAGCTGCTGCCGCGTCTGTTGGCGGCGCCCTGGCATGGTTCGTATGTCTGCAACCAGGGCCTGACCCGTCTGCAACTGACGCTGCGTCCGCTGCCGGCTGGCGGAGGCCGCATGGAAGCGGAATTTGTCTTTGCCCCGGACCCGGACAACCCGGCAGTGGCGACCGGGTCGTTCCGGCTAACCGGTTCGCTGGACCCGCAGTCCGGTCGCCTGCTCTTGAAACAGGACCGTTGGCTCAGCCAACCGTCGGACCCCAGTTACCGGATGGTCGATCTGGACGGAACGTTGCTGGTGGCCGATGGACAGGCACTCATCCGCGGTCAGGTGACGACCTATGGTTGCCAGGATTTTGCCGTCTGGCAGTTTTTCAGCGAAGTCGGCGCAAGCCGTTAAGTGCGGCATAGGAGGAAATTAGATGGCTTCATGGACTGAACTGGTGACTTTGTTTGAAAAAGGTGGTCTGGTCATGCCGCTGTTGCTGGCGGCGTCGATCTTGTCAGTAGCAGTTGCGGTTGAACGGTTGCGGATTTTTGCCCGGGCGACCGCCCAGTCGGCGGTTTTTCGCGAGCAGTTGGCTCCGTTGTTGACCGAAGGCGATCTGCCAGCGGCGCTGGCGTTGGCGCGCCAATACCAGAACCTGCCGGCGGTGTTGGCAGAGGCCGGCCTCTGCCGGCTGGAGCAGGGCAACCGGGCGATGGAGCTGGCGATGGAAGACATGGCGAACCGGGGGGCGGCCCGGCTGCGGCAACGGCTCGATCTGCTGAGCCTGATGGTGACAATGGCGCCGCTGCTTGGTCTGCTGGGAACCGTGGTCGGCATGATCCGGGCGTTCAACGTGCTGAATGTCAGCTCGGGCCAGCCGTTTGCCATTACCGGCGGCGTCGGCGAAGCGCTGGTAGCGACGGCTGCCGGTCTTTGCGTGGCGATTCTGGCGCTGTCGTTGCTGAGTTATTTCCGCATGCGGCTCGATGCCGTGCTGAATGACCTGGAAGAAACGGCGGCTCTCGTTTTGTCCGCTGCGCTGGAGCAAGGCAAATGAAGCTGCGGGAACGGCGGATCAGCGAGAATCCCCGCTTGATGATCATTCCAATGATTGATGTGATTTTCTTTCTGCTGGTGTTTTTTATGATGAGCACGATGTTCATGGTCGAGCAGAAAGTGTTGCCGGTTACGCTGCCGGCGGCTTCCGCCGCCCAAGTGGACACGGCGCGGACGACGCCGGTCACCGTGATGGCAGATGGCACGCTGCGCTTTGACGATGCAGTGGTTTCGCTGGCCGTGCTGGAGGTGAAAATCCAGGCGACGCTGGCCGGAAACCGAGACAGCCGTTTTGTGCTGCGGGCGGATCGCGCGGTTGCCTATGGCCGGGTGGTCGAAGTATTGGATATTTTTCGCAAGCTGAACGTGCAGCGACTGACGGTCGCAGTGGAACCGTCGCCATGAACAAGCTGGCTGCGCCGCGCCGGGGTTTTGCGTTCGCAGTGTCGGTGTCGCTGGCGATTCATCTGGTTGGCGCTTTTTTGCTGCTGGGGGCTGGCGAGCTCTGGCTGAGCACGCCACCGGAAACGAAAGTCGAGTGGGTATGGACGGCGCCGGCAACGCCGGCTACTGCTCCTACAGCTCCTACTGCGCCGACAGTGCCAGCCAGTCCGGCCGCCGCGCCGCCAGCTACGGCCACACCGTCGGCGACTAATCCGGCAGCCGCTCCGCCCAATCCGGCAGCAACGCCACCGGCTACTGCTCCGGCTACGCCGACTGCGCCGATAGCGCCACCGGCAGCCGCTCCGTCGCCGGATTCACTGCCGTCCGGCACTGGCTACGCCATCGTGCCGCCCCGGCTGCTCGAACGGCCGCCGGCCGTTTTGCCGCCACAACTGGCGCAGGCCGGTGTGACTGGCGAAGTGCTGTTGCAGGTGGAGGTAATGGAAGACGGCCGGGTTGGACGGACCAGTGTGACGCGTTCCAGTGGAGTAAAGGCGCTTGATGATGCGGCGCGGCAATATGTGGCCGGCTGGCGGTTCGATCCGGCCTGGCAGCCGCAGGGACAAAAGCCGGTCCGGGTGGTGACGGCGATATGGGTTCGCTATGGGATGCAAAAGGAGTGAAGTCCGGGTGAGAAGGTTAGCGGTTTTGTTGTTGTGCGGGTTGTTCTGGCTGCAGGCGGCAGTGTCCCTGGCGGCGCCAGCGCCGGAAGCGCTGAAAATCAGCGGCGGAGAACGCAGTTACTGGTTGTACCGGCCGGATGGGCTGGACAAGGTCAAACCGGCGCCGTTGTTACTGGTTCTTCACGGCAGCGGCGGTACTGGCGATGATATGATCACGGTGACCCAGCGGGGCTTTGAACGGCTGGCTGACAAAGAGAAGTTTTTGGTCGTGTACCCCGTCGCGTTGGAGCGGCGCTGGAACGATCTGAATGGCACAGCGGACGATGTTGGTTTTTTGCTGGCGACGATCGATAAACTGGTGGCTGATGGCTTGGTGGACAAAAACCGGGTTTATGCAGCAGGCATATCCAATGGCGGCATGATGGCGCAGCGATTGGCTTGCGAGCAGGCGGACCGTCTGGCGGCGATTGCTACGGTGGCCGGCGGATTGCCGACCGGTTTGGCGGCGGTTTGCAAGCCGGCCCGCCCGTTACCGGTGATGGTTATCCACGGCACTGAAGACCCGATCGTACCCTGGAACGGCGGCGCAATAGCCGGATTAGAAGAGTTTGGCACTGTACTGTCGGCGCGCGACACGGCCAAATTTTGGGCCGTAGCCAATCAATGCAAGGAGAGCGGCGTAATCGTGCCGGAACCGGACCGCGACCCGCTAGACGGAATGCGGGTCCGCCTGGAATCGTTCAGCGGTTGTCCGGCCCGGGCGGCGGTGACTTTGGTGGCGGTGGAGCATGGCGGGCATACCTGGCCGGGCGGCTACCAATACCTGCCGGAACGTTTTATCGGCAAAACCACCAAAGATATTGATGCCAATAGCATGATCTGGAATTTCTTCAAAGGCGTCACGCCGTAATGAATTCGCAGCTGCAGACAGGCCGCAGGCCACTGGAACTGGCGCTGACTTTCCTGCACATCGCCATGCTTAGTTTTGGCGGGGGTCTGTCGGCGCATGCCTTCTACATCCTGGTGGAACGGAAGCGCTGGCTCAGCCGGGAGGAATTTCTGTCATCCCTGGCGATCAGCCGGCTGCTGCCTGGCGCCAACATGGTGAATCTGGCCGTTTGTATCGGCAATCGCTGCGGCGGCGGTGGCGGAGCAGTGGCGGCAGTTGCCGGCCTGTTACTGGCGCCGTTGCTGCTGGTGTTGCTGCTCGGACTGCTCTATTTCCATTACCAATATCTGCCCGGCGTTCAGTCGGTGTTGCACGGGATGGCGGCGGTGGCAGTCGGGCTGACTTTGTCGATGGGGCTTAAGACCATTGAGGAGTATCGCACCGGTATCTGGCCGCTGCTGTTGATCGGCCTGGTTTTTTTGTGCACGGCCATTCTGCGCTGGTCGATGTTCTGGGTGCTGCTGCTATTGCTGCCGGCGGCGCTCGGGTGGAGTTATCTCAGCCTCAGGCGGTCTGACGGACATGACTGAAACGATCTGGCAACTGCTCGGCTTTTTCGGTCTGCTGTCACTGGTGTCGGTTGGCGGCGGCAATGCGGTAATCCCCGAAATCCAGCGTTTTTCCGTCCTGACGCAACAGTGGCTGACGGCGGCTGATTTTACGGCGATTTATGCCCTGGCCCAGGCCGCGCCGGGCCCCAGTTCGATGATTGTTGCATTGGTTGGCTATAAAGCAGCCGGCTGGCCTGGCGCCGCCGCTGCCGCGACAGCGATGTATCTGCCGTCCAGCCTGGTTGTTTTTTTTACCGTCCGGTTTTTGGAACGATTCCGGCAAAGCCTCTGGGTGCGTGTTTTTGAAAAAGCCGTGGCGCCGCTGGCGGTCGGGTTGATTTTTTCCAGCGCCTATATCGTGGCGGAGTCGATGCAGACTGGGCCGCTTCTGTTCGCATTCATCATCGGCGCCGCGCTGATTCACTGGAAAACCGGCTGGAATCCTCTGGTACTATTACTCGTCGGCGCTGTTGCCGGCGGCATGGGCTGGCTAGGATAGGGGAAGAAAAGGGAGGCCGCGCGGGTTGAAAAAGAGAACGAACAGGGAAACTGCCCAGCACAGCTTGATTGTCGGTCCGGATGACGGAACGGAGCCGGTGTTTGCCTTTGTGCAGCAAGCTAAGCATAAGATCCGGCTGAAGCAGTTCAAACTGATCGAGCCCAATATGATTCAGGCCCTGGCTGATGCGGCGACCCGCGGCGTCGATGTCCGGGTGATTCT
>CAZFSM010000025.1:0-37236 GCA_964521625.1 uncultured Veillonellaceae bacterium
CTCTTTGTTCAGTTTTCAAGGAACCCCGTCTCACGACGCTTTTATATATTAGCACGAGGGGTATACCTTGTCAAGCGCCCTGCACCGTTAAACTTAATCATCAGCTAATCCCAATAGATTCGCCACATTTCATTGCTTTTTCCATGCCAAAACAGAGAGGTTTGGCTAAAAAACTTTACCGATATTGCAGTGTATTTATTTCTCTGTCGTCATCATTGACCCAGTTAACGCGCCACGATATAGAAAAAGGCTGCCCCCTTAAGGACAGCCCCGGTCTAACTTTATCCGTTTTCGACTCCTGTTTTAGCCTTCGTTTGAATCCCGATGCCGCATATGAGGGAATAAAATTACGTCACGAATGGAATAGCTGTCGGTGAGAAACATCGCCAAGCGATCGATACCGATCCCCAAGCCACCGGTCGGCGGCATTCCGTACTCCAAGGCCGTGACGAAATCTTCATCCATCATGTGGGCTTCCGCATCACCGGATTCGCGCTGCGCCACCTGTGCCAGAAAACGTTCTTTTTGATCGATCGGGTCATTCAGTTCGGAAAAGCCATTGGCGATTTCCCGGCTAAAGATAAAGCCTTCAAAGCGATCAGTAAAATCAGGATCCCCCTGACAACGTTTGGCCAACGGTGAAATCTCCGTTGGATAATGAGTTATAAAGGTTGGCTGTACCAAATGTTCTTCCGCCTTGGCTTCAAAGAAAGCATTCAAAATCCCGCCAATCCCATGGCCCAGCTCATAATGAACTTCATGGGCTTCTGCAATTTTACGGGCTTCAGTCAAGGTTTTGATCATTGAAAAATCAACGCCTGCAAACTGCTTGACGGCGTCCGTCATGGTAATGCGACGCCATGGCGGCGTCAAGTCAATCGCCTGACCTTGATAGGTAATATGAGTGGTACCCAGTACTTCCTGAGCAACGGCAGCAATGACTTCTTCGGTCAATTTCATGACCGTTTCATAGTCGCCATACGCCTGATAGAGTTCCAGCAGGGTAAACTCGGGATTATGTTTGATCGAGATCCCTTCGTTGCGAAATACACGATTCAATTCGTAGATTTTTTCAAATCCGCCGACAATCAGTCGTTTGAGATACAATTCCGGTGCAATTCGCAAATAAAGCTTCATATCCAATGCATTGTGGTGAGTGACGAAGGGCTTGGCAGCAGCTCCACCAGCGATCGCATGCATCATCGGCGTTTCTACTTCAAGAAATCCCCGTTCATCAAGAGAACGACGCAGCGCCTGAATCATCCTGCTTCGCACTAAAAATGCTCGTTGAACGTCGGGGTTGACAATCAAATCCAGATACCGTTGCCGATAGCGGATTTCAACATCTTTCAAGCCATGCCATTTCTCAGGCAAGGGGCGCAGCGCTTTGGTCAAAAAAGAGACCGCAGCGACCTTGATGCTGACCTCACCGGTGCGGGTGCGAAACACTTCTCCTTCTGCGCCGATGATATCACCGAGATCGAATTGGTGAACTACGTCATAAGCTTCATCGCCCAGGACATCCTGCCGCAAATATAGCTGAACCTGGCCACTCATGTCACGCACATTGGCAAAGCCAGCCTTGCCATGACCGCGAATAGCCATAATACGACCAGCGACCCGGACGGTTTTACCTTCCAGGTCGACAAATTGATCCACAACTTCCTGTGCATGATGGGTGGCCTCATAGTGCCGGCCAAAAGGTTCAATCCCTTTGTCGATAATCGCCGTCAACTTTTCCCGGCGGGCTTGCATCAGTTCATTCAGGTCTTCGCCGGGTTGACCGGCTGTAACATTCAGTTCTTCTGTCATATAAAAAGACTCCTCGCGCAATCAGTTCAATTCAATATTTACGATTTTAAACTTCATCCGGCCTGCCGGCGCCACCACTTCGACTGTTTGGCCGATTTTTTGGCCAAGAACGGCGCAACCGACTGGAGATTCATTGGAAATTCGGGCTTCACTGGGATCCGCTTCCGCCGAACCGACGATGGTATACATCATTTCCCGTCCGTTGTGTGCAGCTTTCCCTTTGCCTTCTTTGACTTCCTTCAGCGTTACGGTACAGCCTAAACCGACCGTTCCCGTATCAGTGTCGCAGTTTTCAATCAGTTTTGCGCTGCGCAGCATTTTTTCCAGCGTCTGAAGTTCACCTTCGATGAATGCCTGCTCATTTTTGGCATCTTCGTATTCAGCGTTTTCACTAATATCACCGAACTCAATCGCTTGCTTGATTCGTTCAGCAACTTCCTGACGTCGGACCGATTTGAGGTGTTCCAACTTTTGTTCCAGTTTTTTTAACCCATCAGTAGTCAGGATAGTTTCTTTTTCAGCCATCACGCAGTCTCCTTTACGTCTCGGTCTTGTCTTGAAATGAGTCGGTATATTTTCATTATTATATGTTAGCGAAATAAAAAATAGAACTGCTACTTTTCTTCAACAATTATAGGCACAATCCAACTTTTTGTCAATTTAGTCCGCGCCACTACTCTGCGACACCGCCTGAAACAGTTGTTCCGGGCTTACCAGTCGTGCATCCTGCCCGTATAAAAAATCCGGTTCGACCAGCCGCCACAGTTTCACCAACATTTCACTACATACCAGAGTGTCAGATGACCCGACCGGCAAAAAAGCCAATGCAGTTTGCCCCGCCCGTTCGCCGAACAGTTCCTTGATACCGATGGCAAGGCAAGTTACGTAGCCATACGGCGGTTTTTCTTCGCCCCACCGACGCGATATTGCCAACATTTCGGCATATATCTCATCCGGCACCAACAGAGGTACGACTTGGCTGGATACCCAGCCCGCATACTTATCGCCGGATTCAGTTAAAAAACCTCGTCCCGCCAGCGCTTCCACCAACAAATTCTCTGCATCAAACCGAAGTGCCACATGTGACCATTGTGACCGAGTCACTGTCGTAACCAATCGGTCAAGCCAGCTTGGGCCAGTTGCAAAAATGAAACTTACCGGTTTCATTGCCAGGGTTCCAATGGAAAGCGATGCAGGATTTTCTTGCACAAATCAAGTCCAATTATCGAATTATCATGTCGCATCCCTTTCTTGAGCCCCTGAAGCGCTCTAACTCCCGGTGCGGTCGTCAAGCCCAATTCGCCAGTCAATCGCGACATCACACTGCGACGGGCCTTGTCCAGTGAAAATGAATTTTCGTCGCCACTCTTCAGTTGGTCGGACAGTTCCTGAAACATATAAAACTGGGCCAGATTGGTCATCGGATTACCGCAGGCACCCGCCTGCGTTTGACCCAATACTTCCGGCAGTGAAAGCCGCATGCTTTTTTCGACCGACCAGGTCAGTTCCGCCGTTTCCTGGCGCATCGACGTCTGCAATGTGCGCGCAGTACACAAACCGTAGGTCCGCAATGATCTGATCATGGCATGTTCAACCGTATGGGCCGTTTCAAAACTAACCAGGCCTTTAAGATTTCCGGTTAATTGCACTGGTGCATTGCACTCGATATCCGTCCCATACAAGGTCACCGGAATATCTGCCAAACTCCGGAACTCAGTAAACCCGCCCTGCGGGATCCAACCTGCTCCCGACACAACCGGGTACTCTGCCCGCATCAGTTTGAAGTCCAGGGTTTGTAGTCCGTCGACCTGAAGAGCTCCCTGTGAAAACTGCACGAGGTCCCAGCGCGCATGGTTAACGCCTTCCAGCAAAACGGCGATGAACGGGGTTGCATCAGCTCCGGGCAGTTCCAACATCTGACGCCGGACATCAATAACTTTAGCCAGCACACCTACACGATAAAGTGAACTGTCAGCCGGCGCCAGTGGACAGACAAAGACATTCATTCCCGAATCCAGGCGCGGCCCGCCTTCGCGTTCCAAAAATCCGCCGAGGCAACGCCCGCCGCCCGGTCGTGGCAATACTCCATTAACTACCGGAATCAGTAGGGTTGACACGCTAGCTCCCCTTTCAGATAGTCTGACAATATTTTTTCAAAATCAACTTTCGACATGGCTTGGTTAAAACGGGTCCTGAGTTCGGCAGATTTGGGATAGCCTTTCACATAACTTGCAGCATGTCGGCGCATTTCACGGATCGCAATATGATTGCCTTTCAGCTCGATTAGCATATCAAGGTGACGCAACAGCGTCGCACACTTTTCGGCCAGCGTTGGGCCAGCCGGGATTTCACCGCGCTCCAGATAGGCAGCAATCTGCTTGAAAATCCAAATATTGCCGCAGGCTGCCCGGCCGACCATCACAGCATCGCAACCGGTTTCGGCCAACATGCGCCGGGCATCTTCCACCGTGCGAATATCACCGTTACCGATCACCGGAATTTTCACCGCTTGTTTTACTTTCTGAATGATCGACCAGTCGGCAGTTCCACTGTAAAACTGTTCCCTGGTCCGGGCATGCACAGCAATCGCTGAAATACCTGTTTGTTCAAGCCGTTTTGCTACTTCAACAGCATTGACGCTCTGTGCATCCCAGCCGGAACGAATTTTCACCGTTACCGGTATATCGACAGCTTCCACCATCGCCTTTAATATCGCAGCGGCTTTATCAGGAAAACGCAACAAGGCTGACCCTTCCCCATTCTTTACAATCTTTGGGGTAGGACAGCCCATGTTAAAGTCAATAATATCGGCGCCTGCAACTGCGACCCGACGCGCCGCTTCCGCCAACTCGACCGGGACTGAGCCGAACAACTGAATTGCCGTTGGTCGCTCGCGAGGATCAATCTGCATCAAATCACGGGTCCGACAATTCTCGTACATTAGTCCTTTGGCGCTGACCATTTCCGACACGACCAGGCCGCAACCCATTTCTTTGGCAAGCAACCGAAAGGCTAGGTCTGTTACTCCGGCCATTGGCGCGAGAACCGTTGGACTATCCAGTGTTACCTTACCGATTGCGTTCATAGATAATCCGCAACCCCTCCAGCGTTATGAACGGCTCCACCACATCGATTGTACTGGATTCCTGTGAAATCAGATTGGCCAGACCGCCGGTTGCAATAACTTTGGCCTCTGACCCCAGTTCCATTTTCATCCGTCGAACAACCTGATCGACCTGCCCGGCAAACCCCAAAATAATCCCCGCCTGCATGCTGGCAACTGTATTACGGCAAATCACAGATTTGGGCATGACCAGTTCAATACGCGGCAGTTTTGCAGCCCGCTGAAACAATGCTTCCGTGGAGATTCCAATGCCTGGAGCAATGGCACCGCCCAAATAATCGCCATTATCGGCGATCGCGCAAAAAGTGGTCGCCGTACCAAAATCGACAATAATCAACGGCCCACCATATTTTTCATAAGCGCCGATTGCATTCACAATTCGGTCAGCCCCTACTTCACGCGGGTTCTCATAATGGATTCGGATTCCGGTCTTGATGCCAGGCCCGACAACCAACGGATCCCCGCCAAAATAGCGCACGCACATTCGCTGAAACGGCACAATCAATGGTGGCACAACTGAAGAGATAATTACAGAATTAATCTGTTTCATATCCATCTTGCCATGTTGAAACAGATTATAAATCAACATGCCATACTCGTCGGAAGTTCGCTGACGATCCGTCGAAATGCGCCAGTGGCAGAGCAATTCCTTGTCACGGTATATTCCCAGAACGATATTTGTATTGCCAATGTCTACAACTAGCAGCACTGCAATCTCTCCTTCATTTTTTATTGCCGGACTGATTTCCCTTTTATCGGGCTTTTATTCTGTCGCAGGCCGGATCGATACATCGCCAGCCAAAACACGCTCAGTCCCAGCGACGGTTTCCACCAGCAAGGCGCCCTCCGTGTCAATGTCAATCGCCTTGCCAACATAGCTTGTGTCGTGACTAATCACGGTAACCATTTTCCCCAGCGTGATCGATTCTTGTCGCCAAGCTTCCAATACCGGAGCAAACCCCGCTGTTTTCACCGACAGATATAATTCTTCCAACCGATTGAGAATTTGATTAAACAATGCCAGCCGCGGCACAGCGGCGCCGGTTTCAATCAGTAGGGAGGTAGCCACGCCTTGCAATTCCGGCGGTATTTCTTCAGCCGAAATATTTACGTTAATCCCTATGCCAATCACAATATGGTTGATTGCATCCATTTCCGCACTCATCTCAGTAAGAATGCCGACCAGCTTTTTGCCGTTACAAAGAATATCATTAGGCCATTTAATACCACAGGAAATTCCGGTGCAATCACGAATCGCCCTGTTCAATGCCACCGCTGCCATCAAGGTGCATTTCGGCGCTTCCTGGGGTGGAAATGGCGGCCGTAGAATAACCGAAAACCAAATCCCTTTGGCAAATGGCGAAAACCAGCCGCGTGAAAGCCTTCCCCGTCCGCCAAGTTGGGTTTCGGTAATAATCAACGTCCCCTCAGGATAGCCATCAACTGCTCGCTTTTTCGCTTCGTCATTGGTTGAGCCAATCTGGGAAAAATAAACCAAATCCTTGCCCAGAATTTTAGTTGTCAGCTGCGAAAGCACTTCATCCGGCCGTAGCAGGTCAGGCAATGAAATCAGGCGATGTCCCTGGCTCACCGTCGATTCGATCCCGTAGCCTTCCTGACGCAATTTTTGAATCTGCTTGCTGATGGCAGTCCTTGACACATTCAGCTGTCTGCCGAGTTCCTCGCCAGAAACAAATTGCCCAGGCTGGCGGCGAAGCATTTCCAGAATCGTACTGCGAATCATTGGCGCCTCTTTTCCGATTATTGCAATCGTAATCAGTTATTTAATTTCACCATGTTTTTCTTCATTTTTTATTTCCATGATCCGGTTTGCATCATCGAGAAAAGCAACCTTGGGTTTCCATTCTTTGGCTTCCTTGTCATCCAGCATCACATAAGTAATGATGATGACTTTATCACCTGGCTGTACCAGGCGGGCAGCCGCGCCATTCAGACAGATTACGCCCGAACCGCGCGGACCGGGGATTGCATACGTCTCAAGTCTTGCGCCATTATTGATATCGACAACCTGGACCTTTTCATTGATCATAATATCGGCCGCGTCCAACAAGTCTTCATCAATTGTGATACTGCCGACATAATTCAGACAGGCTTCAGTTACCGTGGCTCGGTGCAGTTTTGATTTAAACAGTGTGCGAAACATGTTATTTTCCCTCCCAGAGCATATTGTCGATCAAACGGGTTTTGCCGAATCGTACTGCCATTGCCAGCAAGGCCCGGGATTCAATTTTTTCGACTGATTCCAACGTCAAAGGATCGACAATTTCAATGTAATCGATCTCCGCCAATGGTTCACCGCCAATCAGATCACGCATTGCGGCGAGAATGTCCGCACTGTCGCGCACGCCAGCAGTCAGTATTCCAGCCGCTTTGTTCAGTGACCGGGACAATACCAACGCCGCCTGTCGCTGCCCGGGGTCAAGATATTTGTTGCGCGAAGACATGGCCAGTCCATCAGCTTCCCGCACAATCGGCACCGCAATAATTTTCACATTCATGTTGAGGTCTTCCGCCATGCGGCGAATCACAGCCACCTGTTGCGCATCCTTTTGCCCAAAATAAGCGACATCGACTTCGGAAATGTTGAACAGTTTACTCACCACAGTCGCTACGCCACGAAAATGGCCCGGTCTTGATGCACCGCATAGCGTTGCTGTAATTTTTTCCACATCAACAAACGTCAGCATTTTACCGCCACCAGCCGGATACATTTCATCCACGGCCGGTGCGAACAGAATATCGATGCCGGTACTTTCCGCCAGTTTGCAGTCACGTTCCAGATCACGCGGGTAATCAGCATAGTCTTCCTGCGGACCAAATTGCAGCGGATTCACAAACAGAGTGGCAATCACCAGACCCTGCTCGGCGCGAGCCCGTCGCATCAACGTGAGATGTCCTTCATGGAGATAGCCCATGGTCGGCACCAACCCCACTGTTTTCCCGCTCGCCTTGGCCGTATGAACGGCTTGTTTCAACTTGATTATTTGCGTGATAACTTGCATCCAACAACACCTCTTCATCAATCCCGAAATAAACAACGCCTTCCCGCAAGCAGGAAGGCGCATTTCGTCAATCAGTTGTTGCGTCCCCCGTCTCGGTCACCATGGATCCAAGCGGTGTCGGGAATACTATATTGTTTTCGGGTCATTTCGTGCAGCTCACAAAGGATGCCGCCTTATTTCGAGTTAATGGTAGCACTTTGGCGAAATAGAGTCAATAGTTTTTCAGCAAGAAGTTTCTCTCTTTGCTGCCACTTTAGCTAAAAAAGCTTCCATGTTGGCAACAATAAAGCGCTCGTGCCGACAAGTCCCCACTGTTTCCTGGCTGTCAGCCGCTGTCACGGCAAAGACCAGCTTTTTGCCGGCAATTTCCACCAGTTCGGCTTTTGCCGTAACCAGCATACCCACCGGCGTAGCTGCAGTATGGCTCATTTCAATCTTTGTGCCAACACTGCCCTCGCCGGGCAACAAGCAAGAACGGATCGCATCGATTGCCGCCTGCTCCATCAAAGCAACCAGTAGCGGTGTCGCAAAGACTTTCGCTCCAGCATTGCCAAAAATTTCTGCAGTGTTGCTATCGGAAACCATTACTTCCGCATAGCCCACAAGTCCGAGCTTAAGTCCTTCAGGCATTGCCACCACTCGCTTCCGGCACATTATAGACGACTTTGGGTCCCGGTTCGGCATCAGCAACCGGAATCGCTGACACGGACGGCGGTTTAGGTTCATCATTATCTGCTTCGACTGGCCGTTCCGTAATTTGTCCGTCCTTCATCAGCTGTTCCAGTTCAAAGGCTTCCAGTGTTTCCTTCTCAATCAGGGCCGCTGCGATCAGGTGGAGTTTATCCATATGTTCCCGCAACATAGCTTCGGTTTTTTCATAAGCTTCCTCAATCATGCGCCGGACTTCTTTGTCGATCGAATAGGCAACTTCTTCGCTATAATTGCGGTCACGGGAAATATCCCGACCCAGGAAGACCTGAGTATCCTGCCGTCGGCCAAACGTAATCGGGCCGAGCACTTCGCTCATGCCGAACTCACAAATCATCTTGCGGGACAGCTCGGTTGCCCGCTCCAAATCATTCTGGGCACCTGTTGAAATCTCTTCAAGCACCAGGGATTCAGCCACACGGCCCCCCAAAAGTGTTTTGAGCTGATCCTTCAGTTCCGACCGGGTGGCATAGTTGCGGTCTTCCTTCGGCAGCATCAGCGTATACCCGCCGGCACGACCGCGCGGGATGATCGACACTTTGTGCACCGAATCAGCATTTGGCATCAACATGCCAATCAGCGCATGACCTGCCTCATGATAAGCAGTGAGTTTTTTATCCTTATCGCTGATTACTTTGCTTTTGCGTTCCGGTCCAGCAACGACGCGCTCAACCGATTCTTCCAGTTCTTCCATGCCAATCCGCTTTTTATTGCGGCGGGCAGACAACAATGCCGCTTCATTGACTAGGTTGCTCAAGTCTGCGCCGGTAAATCCGGGGGTACGCCGCGCCAACACATCAAGATCTGCATCTTTCTCGACCGGTTTCCCCTTGGTGTGAACTTTCAGGATTGCCTGACGGCCTTTCACATCCGGTTTGTCAACGACGATATGTCGGTCGAACCGGCCCGGTCGCAATAACGCCGGGTCCAGAATATCAGGGCGATTGGTTGCCGCAATGATGATGATGCCTTCATTCACACCAAAACCATCCATCTCAACCAACAACTGATTTAAGGTTTGCTCACGCTCATCATGTCCGCCGCCCAGACCAGCGCCGCGTTGACGTCCAACCGCGTCGATCTCGTCAATGAATACGATACATGGAGCGCTTTTTTTCGCTTGTTCAAATAGATCGCGCACGCGGGATGCGCCAACACCCACAAACATCTCGACAAAATCAGAACCGCTGATTGAATAGAACGGCACTCCAGCTTCACCGGCAACCGCTCTTGCCAGCAAGGTCTTGCCGGTGCCGGGAGGTCCAAACAGCAAAACTCCTTTGGGTATTCGCGCCCCAAGATCATTAAACTTTTTGGGATGCTTCAAAAACTCGACGACTTCTTCAAGTTCTTCCTTGGCTTCTTCAGCACCAGCCACGTCATCAAAGGTTACTTTAATTTTTTCTTCATTATGCAACTTGGCGCGACTTTTACCAAAAGACATAACTTTGCTGCCGCCACCCTGGGTCTGTTGCATGATAAAAAACCAAACTCCTATTAGCAACAGCATCGGCAACAACGAAGAAAGCAACGTTGTCCACCAAGGAGGTTGCGGTGGCAGTTCAGCCTTGATATCAATTTTCTTTTCACGCAAAGTATTAATTAACGTGGGATCACTGGGCGTGACCAGCGTAAATTCCTGACCATCTTTAAGTTTACCGCGAATCGTGTTGTCTACAATAGTAACTCTATCGACCTTTTGATCTTCGACCTGCTTCAAAAACGCGGAATAGGACACTTCAGTCTTTGTCGTCGTTTTGGCCGAATAATAGTCGATAATGGATATCGCGATAATGATGATCAGTAAGTAAAAGCCGACGTTGCGAAAAAACTTGTTCAAACGGGCCTCCTATTGCCAGCACGGATGGCTGTCTTATTGATATTATTCGTAGGGGATAATTATATCACAAAAACCCGGGGTGTAAAATAGTCGAGGCTTGACAGCCCCGCAACTCAAGTCTTTTCGTAAATTTCCGGTTTTAGCACTCCAATGAAAGGTAAGTTACGATACTTGCCGGCATAATCCAGGCCATAGCCAACAACAAAATGGTCCGGAATGATAAACCCGTTGTAATCGACCGTAACATTGACCTTGCGTCGATCCGGTTTGCTAAGCAGAGTACATATCCGCACACTGGCCGGTTTACGCGATTTGATGTTGTCGACCAGATAGTTCAGTGTCAAACCGGAGTCGATGATATCTTCGATAATCAGAATATGGCGTCCTTCGACCACTTCGTCCAAATCTTTGATAATTCGCACGACGCCGCTGGAATTGGTCGACATTCCATAGCTGCTGATTGCCATAAAATCGATATCCATCGGCCGTTTGATCGAGCGGGCCAGGTCCGCCATGAAAATTACCGCTCCGCGCAATACACCGATCATCAGGATTTCCTGTCCGGCATAGTCGTTGGTGATTTGTTGTCCGAGTTCCCGCACGCGAACCCCGATTTCTTCCGAAGTGATCAGAATTCGTTCTACATCTTTTAACATGATAAATTTCCTCCTGTCAGTCAATATTGGCTGTTTTTATCTGTTCTATGACAATAAATTTGGGGGTGGACTGTTGTAACCGCCCACGTTCTGACCGGCGCAACCCCATTACCGAAAGGATGCCCTGTGAATCAAGGATTATCGGCAAGGTATCGCGCTGTTCGAGCGGGACTTTCAAATCGATCAACAGTTTTTTCAGCTTGCGAGCGCCTGCAGCGCCCAATGGCTGGAAAACGTCGCCAGGCATACGCCGTCTGGCATACAGGGGCAACTGCAAAGCTGTATAGTCAAAAGCAACTTTATCAGGACCTAAATCAGCCGGCGGCGACAACTCATTCGTGTGCAAAGAGCACCGCACCGTTACACCAAATTCTGGCAGGAATGTCTCACCAGGGCAAGCGATAAGCGTTCGGCCGGGATCATTCGCGAAGGGCTTTCTGCTAATGGCAATGGCGTCCGGCACTGCCTCAACATACAGGTCCTGATAACTTTTTCGCGCCTGCCAGGCACCGGGTAAATCAATGCGCCGCGCACCATGGTCCTGCAAAAATAGCTGCCGAATTTGTTCAATATGGGTAAAACTGATTCCCCGTGTATCCCCGCGCAATTGCTCCAGCAAAACCAGCAGCAGCTCACGTTGTACAGCAGCCGGCAAGTCCGAAAAAGTTGCTGTATCAAGCCGATAACCAGTTTTCTGGCGCAGCGCCCAACCTGACAATCGCTCTATCACATATTGATGTATAAATTCTTGTCCGTCTGCCAAAATTTCCGCTGTCCGACACAATGTTTCAGTCAATGATGGGTTGAACCTCTGTTGCACCAGCGGAATCAGTTCATGGCGCACTCGGTTACGATAATACTCCACATTGCAATTTGACTCATCAGTTCTCGGCTGTAAATTTCGCTCATGGCAATACCGATCAATCTCGCTTCGCGTCAGGCATAACAGGGGTCTGACGATATAGCCCCGCCGCCTCGACATTGCTGCCAAGCCACGACCGCCACTACCGCGGATCAAATTTAACAATACGGTCTCTGCCTGATCATCCTTATGATGACCTGTTGCAATAAGTCCGCCGCCGATCTGAGTCAACACCCTGTACAAATAGTCATAACGCATATGGCGGGCCACCTCTTCCAGCGAACCGCCAACAAGGCGCATCGTTTCCCGCACATCAGCAAAACCACCAAAAAAAGGCAGGTTACGCTCCGCGCAGAACTGCCGGACAAATTCCGCATCCCTCGTAGAAGCTTCACCGCGCAGCCCGTGGTCAAAATGTGCGACAAATAGTCTGATCGCGCCTTCGCAATGAAATTCTGCCAACAGGTCAACCAGCGCCAGTGAATCGGCGCCTCCCGAACACGCTGCCAGAACATTCCCGCCCCAGGGCAAGAGATTGTGACGTTCAATCCAATCACGAACATTGGCCCGAATCATGCAAGCCTCCATAAGTGTTTTCGCCGCAAGACCGATTTCCCCTGCGATATTAACACAATTACGCAAAAAATACTCTGGTTATTCATGCTTATTCATATTATATTCAAAATTCCACCGATGCAAGTCTTAATTAACAATTCACAACCAAACACTTAGGGTTATTAATAATAAAAAGGGCAGCCTGCGCTGCCCCCGGAAAACAATCTTCGTGTCAAAACTATTGCACGGCTGCAATAAGTCGTTCCTGTTCCGGCACCTGAATTTTGCGCAAAGTATTGAGTCTGACGTTTCGTTGCCCATTCGTCGGTTGCTTACCTGATTTTTCATAGGCCAAAATCCCCGGGCCATTATAGATCAATTCCGGCACACCAGCATCCGACAGTCGCATGACCAAAAGATGCTCCGGCACCTGATCAGTGCGAAACACCACTGACTCCGACTGCGTCGACTTGATTTGCACCATCGTCGTTTTATCGCGGGTGCGTGCATTGTGAATTTTACTGGATGCCGGCAACAACTCCAGATCGAAGTCAGCTGCAGCCAAAACTTCGCAAAAACTGTCAATAACATGTGCATCCGGCATAAAACTGCGTTTGGGGAAGAGCCGCTCCAGCTCTGTCGTCAGGGAATAATATTGACAGATCAACTCACCGACATGTTTTTTGGACAAAGCGGTTTCAACTCCTTCAAACGGCTTCTTATAGCTTTTTAAATATTTGACAAAATTATCGATTTCCCTCGGGACCTTAGTCCCATTTTTCACATACTAAAGTCCTATTTTTAGCTCTGCCAATACTCCCCAGACAATAAATCCATCAATGTGAGCGGTCCGTTCCAGGCGGCGCCGGTATCCAGAAAGATTTTATGGTTGCGAATCAATGGTTTCGTCGCATCTGCAATATTGTCAACCAGTTCATACCGCTTCAAATATTGGACGGGCGTGTGCCCGGTCACCACGTCCTGTGGCCCGTGATAGTTCAAGATATAGTCCTCTCTGATCCAGAGCAGGTCATGCGGCTCTTGTTGTTCAATCGTCTTGCCCGGCCTAATCCCGGCATGAACGAATAAGTATCCATCCAGCTCAACCCAGCGGGGCAAGTCAGTCAAAAAGGCCAGATGCTCATCCAGCGTGTCAGTATGAGCACGATAGGAGTCCAGTGTTGTTTCCCCTCCGTTAGCGAACCACTGCTCCAAATCATCAGGATTCAGATTTCTCCGTTTGCGATTCTGCAATGCCCGGTACATCAGATTTTCATGATTCCCATATAAAGCGATTGCACCCAATTGCGTTAACCGCAAAACTTCGGCCACAACCCTTCGTGAATCCGGCCCACGATCCACATAATCGCCAAGGAATACCAGGCGGTCATGCTCTGGTGAATAATCGCAAAGCGACAGCACCAGCTGCATTTTTTCAAACTGCCCGTGCAAATCGCCCATCACCAACAGACGACCCGCTCCTGTTGCCGCTTTTTTTTCTTTTCGCAAAAAAGTGACTCCTTTCCCGCCATGACCACCGCACAACAAACACAACAAATAAACGTTTATTCCGTTTCGACGTCAGTGTCTGGCGCTCCTGCTGAAAAAGCGATAAAAAGAAACAAAAAGAGGCCGCTTTCGCGACCCCAAAAAATCTCAGTTAGTTTCCTGTCGATACCAATCGCCGTAACCGCGGGCCAATCAATCCCGTCCGTTCATAGTACTGTTGGTACTCGGGGAAAGTTTCCAGCAGCAACGTTTCTTCCCGGCGCAGGCGAATCTGCAAAAAAGCGATCTGCAACGCGGCCGCCCCCAGCATCAACAGCGTCGGAAACAGCAAGACATTGGCCAATGCCCAAGACATATAACAGACATACAAAGGATGCCGCGAAAATTTATACGGGCCATGCGCAACCACTGCATGCGCTTCGGGAACGACTGTCAGGCAGTCACCCAGACAGAATAGCGACCAAATGACCAGCGGATAAGGCAGTAACGAGAGGGCGACTCCAATCTGGCGAAGTTCCGTTGCATAAGCAACGTCTGCCTGTTGCGGAGAAAGCACCATCACTGCCACACTGAAGCCAAATGTTGTGCCCAGGCCAATTAACAACGAAGAAATACGGGTATCAATCGTCTTAGGTTTTTGCAGCAGACTACGACTCAGAAAATAGATGTCAAGCAAACTGACCGCGATTACCGGTAATCCCCACAAAAGATGATACAATGAACGATTCAGCGTTGTTGCCGTCAGGGCGATAATTGCCATCATAAACAAAGTCACCGACCCGCCGGCTAAATAACGAATGGTCTGTTGTTTGTCGCCTTGGTTCATCACGGTTCAACTCCTCGTACACTCAAGTGCCCTGATACAAAACTCTGGTAAAAAATGAGCCCCCGACCGTTGCCGGGCCGGAGGCTCTTCTCTGTTTAGTCTTACAGCGCGCCGGCCACGGTATTGAACTGCGCCAGAACCTGCGGCCCAAGGAGAATCAATCCGGCCATCCCAACGACGGCTACCAGTGCGAGAATCAAACCGTACTCAACCATGCCTTGCCCTCTTTTATCCTGCAGAACCGAAGTAATCATTGTCATCATTTTAATGTACCTCCCCATTTTATTTTAGTGTTGCGCTTGTTTTCTGGCTTAATTGTAGCAAGACGCAGGGGGAGTTTCATCATACGCAGGTCTTATCTTTTCTAGGCGAATCGTCCTATTGGGCATCCAGGCACAATGCACTAGGACCCTTCATTTTTCGTTCTTCAAAGGCGCTGTGATCATCACTTTCGTACCCTTGCCGGGATTCGATTTGATCACGAATTTTCCCTGCAACAATTGCAATCGCTCACGCATACCCATCAGACCAAAGTGGCCGGCGGGGGAGTCCTCGTTTGATGCATCGAAGCCTTTTCCGTCATCCTCTATCACTAGCGTCACGCCAGCTGGGGCAAATTCAATCCGCACTCTTACAGTCGACGCCTGTGCGTGTTTCACTACATTATTCAGTGCCTCCTGGGCCACACGAAACAGGCCGATCTCAATGTGGCTCTCCAGGCGTCGTTCCTTCCCCGTCACCGATATCTCGGTAAAAATCCCGTACTGATTGCGAAAGGCCTCCAATACACCGCGGATAGTAGGAACCAAACCCAAATCGTCAAGCGCCATCGGTCGCAGGTCGAAGATGATCTTGCGAATCTCACCGAGCGTCCCCCTGATATGTTCGCGAAGTTGCCGCAGTTCTAGCTTGGCCCGTTCCACATCGGTATCAATAAGTCGTTCACAGACCTCGGCGCGAAACACGATATTGGCCATCGCCTGCGCCGGACCGTCATGGATATCCCGGGCCACCCGCCGCCGCTCTTCTTCCTGGCTGCGGATAATCTGTGCACCCAAAATTTGAGCATTTTGCAGAGTTTCAATCTGAGCAAAAGCCACACTCATCTGATTTCCCAAATAGTCCAGCACTACGCCGACTTGAGAAACCAACTGCTCCGCTTTAGCAACCGTGACCCCCAGGTTTCGCAACCGAATTTCCTGTTCATTACGTTGGCGTCGCAGATTTTGTTCCTGTTCACGCGTTACGGCCAAATCAACCTGGATTTTGCGAGCCTCTTCGTAAGCTTCACGCACTTCCTGTTCAGGATGGCTCTTGAAATCACGACTGACTTCCATCAGGTGAATCCGGGCTTTCCGCTCGCTCCGTTCCAAATCATCAACTTTACTGATGATTTCAGCGGTTTCATTTTTTACCCGCTCGACATCACGTTTGACATTCTCCAGTTCATCCCGGGCCATCTCGTAAACTTCGTAAATTTGACCCCGGCTGTCGTAGATGCTGGAAATTGTCTTCTTGATGATCTTGTCCAGCGTTTTGACATCAATGTTCTGAATCATACTTCAATATCCACAATTCGGCGAATCACCAGGATGCCGATCACCTGTCCCAGCCCGGCCACCCCCAACATAATCTTGCCGAACGGATGCGTAAACAACAGTTTAACGTATTCAGGGTTCAGTAAATATATAACCAACCCCAGCACAATGGGCAGCAAACTGACAATCAGTCCGGAAATCCTTCCCTGCGCTGTCAGGGTCCGGATTTCACCGCGAATACGAACCCTTTCCCGAATAGTCCGGGCAATATTGTCTAACACTTCTGACAGATTCCCTCCCACTTGACGCTGGATTAAAACGGCGGTAAGCACCAAGTCCAGATCTTCCGAGTTGATGCGTTTACCCAGGTTGGCTAAAGCCTCCTCGATCGTAACGCCAAGATTCATTTCTTTCACCGCACGGGCAAATTCCGAAGAAATTGGCGGTCGCATCTCCTGCGCCACCATGTCGGACGCCTGCATAAAGCTGTAGCCGGTTCGCAGTGAATTGGCAATCAGGATCAAAGCATCGCCCAATTGACTGTTAAACACTTTTCGCCTTTTGGTCGTTTTCATACTGACTAAAATAAAAGGAAAGGAGAACCCCAGTACAGCACCGGCCAAACCAAAAATCAGCTGCCCACCGCCCAACAGTAAAAACACCATGGACCAAAGCACAGCCGATGCAACGCACAAGACAACAAACTCACCGCCTCGCAGCGGCAAGCCTGCGCGGAGCATCCGCAATTCAAGCGAGAGATTCCAGCGGGGCGACTCTAGATAACGGCCAAAATTGCGCAACAATCGCCGAAATCCAGTTGGCTCTTCGTCCATATAGGTTGACGAAGATGCTTCTGCAGCGGACTGTACACCACGCGCCATTTGTTCCAGGCGAGCTGATATCCGGCGTTTTTCCGCCGTCGCCAGTTGATGGAACAACAAGACGATCACGCTCAATGTCAAAAAGACACTGATTGAAATGAGCAAAATCATCGGCGTCTCCTATCGGCCAAATAATTTGAAACGCAGACCTGGTTTGTTTGCGGGAGGAGTCGAGTCCGGGTTCCAAGGCGCCAATTGGGCGGCTAGCGCCAGAACTTTTTGTGCCAACAACGTTTCTGGCTGAGCCAAACTGAAAGGTATCCCCTTATTGATCGAATTAACAACCGTTTTCCCGTCTGTTGGCAGTGTCATGACAATTTCTTTTTTTAACGACTCCTGGACTTCACGCGGCTCAATCCCGCCATCGGAATGAACGCTATTTACCACCAGTTGTATTTTTCCCTCTGCATAGCCAAGTGACTGCAAAATTTCCAGCGCCAGTTTGGCATTTTTCACCGCCGGCAAATCAAGCGCCGCCAACACCAAGACAGTATCCGCTGCGTCCAGCGCAGCAATGGTTACTTCGTTAAACGCCACCGCCGTATCGATGATGATAAAGTCATATGCACTCCTCATTTGCTTTACAACGGCTCCGACGAGATAGCCGGAAACCAGTTCAGCCTGTTCAGGCCTTAGTGGCGCCGCCAAAACCTGAATTGAATCATTGTATGGCGTCATATATGCCGCCAGTGTTTTATCATCCAGGTGTTCCGCATCCGGCAAAACATCAGCAATGGTGCTTCGCGGCAGCAAGTTCAGAAAAATTGGCACATCGCCAAACTGAATATCGGCATCCACGATCGCTACCTTCGTATCCGGACGGGCTGCCAGTGCAACAGCCAGGTTGACCGCCAGCATAGTTTTCCCCACGCCGCCTTTGCCAGAAAAAACACTGATCACTTTACCGGGAGATTTCACCCCTGACTTCACGCGCAATGCATCGCGAACCTGACGATCACGGCTCACTGACTGCCGGACAGCCTGGATCAATTCGTCGCCAGTGAACGGTTTTGTCAGATAATTCTTGGCCCCGGCCATCATCGCTCGCCGCAGGTACTCCTGTTCCCCTTGGACACTCATGATGATAATGGTGGTTTCCGGCACTTCCACTGTCAACCGTTCGGTCGCGGTAATCCCGTCCATGCCCGGCATGTTGATATCCATCAATACGACATCCGGTCGCAACGCTTTGGCTTGAAACAAAGCCTCTTCGCCGTTACCGGCCTGGCCGACCGCCTCGATCTCCGGTTGAAACTGTATCAACTTAACGATGTTTTCGCGAGTGGTAGCAACATCGTCAACGATTAGGACTCGGATTTTGTCGGACATCAGTCTGCCCTCCTGCCGGTTTCTGATTCAGGTGATCCTTCAATTCCTGCGATATCGGCGGAACCAGCGCCTGCGGATCGACAATCGTCGGCGTCACTAGGATGATCAATTCCGTTTCACCTTTGGTGAAACTGGTACTTCTGAATAACTGGCCGATAACCGGTAGATCCCCCAAAAAAGGAATCTTGGTTACGTCACGGGTAATATCATTAGAAATAAGACCACCGATCGCCATCGTCTGCCCCGAAGCCAGGGCAATCGCGGTTTCTGCTTTTCGCATCCTAATCGGCGGAATGGTCAGGCTGGGCGAAATCGGAATGCGGTGATTGGAATCCCATTCAATCGAGCTGACTTCCGCCTTAATCTTGCTGGTGATCGTTCCGTCGAGACTAGCTTCTGGTGTTATTTCCAATTTGACACCGTAATCTTTCCATTCGATGCTAACGGAACCATTCAAGTTGCTAATCGGGATTGGAATCTGCCCACCGACCAATATGCTCGCTTTGTCGCCGCTGAGCGTCACCATATTCGGTTGCGATAATAGTCGGGCAAAACCATTCTGGATCAACAGATTCAATTGAGCGTTGACAGGAGCAAATGTTCCCAAAGTCCCGAAAGTATTTGGCGAACGAAGATTAGTCTGGCTTTGACCAACGTAAAATTTTCCCGGTGAAGTCAGGTCTGTGCTATAATACTGTACTCCCAACGCTTCAGTCTTTAAACGGTTAATCTCGACGATTTTCGCCTCAATCTTAATCTGTATCGGCTTGGCAATTTCCAGCAGATTGACCACCTTGTCACCATAAGCGGCAGCGATTTTTTCAGCCCGCGACCGTTGATACTGATCATTGACCGTACCTTCCAGGATCACCGTTTTGTTCACCTTGACCACCCGGATGTCCGGATAGCCGAGCACCCGTTTGATTTCGTTGGCGATCGCCGGGTCATTGGCCGCAACTTCCACCTGATAGGTCTGCCGGCCCATGTTGGACCAGATAATCAGCGTCGTCGTTCCGGTCTGTTTGCCAACCAGAATCAGTTCGTCGCTGGACACTACAACCACGTCGGCCACCTCAGGATTGGCAATCGCCGCCCGTTGCAGTCCGCTCATATTAATCGTCCGCGACTGCCCGGCGCCTACCGTCATTTTCTCCGGCGCAGCTGCTACGGCCTGAACCAGCGAAATCAGCAGCATCATCAAGCAAAGCAGTGTGCCGAGTACAAATCGTTTTTTCAAGACGACACCGCCTCCCCTACTCAATTTTGGTTCCCCGAATCACCGGAATCCCCGGTCCTGTTTTTGGTGAGGTATCCGCACCGGCAGGCGGCGCAGGCGGTGCTGGGGGCGGTTGCTCTTTGTTCTGTTGTATCGGCGATTTATGCACCCCGACAATATCTGTTGGCGTAACCGGACGTTTGACCGGATCATTGCCTTCCGGAAGATACGGCCGCAGGGTAAAACGCAGTTTGCCTTTTTCTTCGGCCAAAGCTATTTTAGCTGCATCATCAGGCGCCACGGCTAATGTCACTGTCGTTGCCTTGATTACACCAGCATCCTTCGTCGCATCTTTTTTGAGATCGCGTTGCTCCGGCACCGCTTCACTGTCCTTATTCACAGCCAACACCAGGATGTTTTGCAGCAGAATCTGACTGACATTATCCCCCACAACCTGCTGATCAAAAGTCACGATCGCGTCAACCATATCGCCCGCCTTAAGTAGCCCCGCCACACCGGTAATGTCCGAAACGCCAACCGTCATTGCCCGTTTACCGGCGGGAATCACGCCAGTAAACCCGACCATCTTGCCGTCAGTGAACAACCGGCGTTGCAGGACTTGCTCACCACCAACCACTGTTTCACTGGTAACCATACCGATTACCGTTGGCAATTCCCGCACTGCACCCGGTTGAATATACTCTGCAGGGATGCGCGACTCTTGGACCATTGCCGCGGTAATTCGAGTTTTAGCCGGAATATCGACCCTGGCCGTCACCACGGGTTCGCCTTCGACCGCAACCGGCTTTTGCACGCTCTGGTTGAGGAAATTATATACCAGGACTGCCGTGACAAAACTAAGAACCAGTGCAATTCCCGTCAGTCCCTTGCTTGATAGTTTCGCCACATTGCATCTCCCCTCTAAATCAGCTATTTAGTGGTTTAATTGTACAGGAGTCGCCAATAAAGCTCAATAGAATAGGCCTCTCCACAGTACTACCCTAGTCTCATTTATCACTAGGACCTCGGTCCCTTTTCTATTTTCTTACAGCCATTTTTTGTTCCTAAAAAATTTTAGCATAACCATTGATACAGACAACATCAGCGTTCCAACCGCGTAAAATCCATATTCCCAGTGAAGCCCCGGCATTGATTCAAAATTCATCCCATATACGCCAGCGATAAAAGTCAGTGGGATAAACAATGTAGAAATGATCGTAAGCACCTTCATAACCTCGTTCAGTCGATAGCTGATGCTTGACAGATAAATGTCCAGCATGCCGGCGACAAGATCGCGGTAAGTTTCCACCATATCGATGACCTGAATGATGTGGTCGTAAATATCACGCAGATAGGGCCGGGTTTCCGCACTGCATAAGCTTGACTCACAACGTTCAAACGTGCCGATTATTTCGCGGACCGGCCATACTGCTTTGTGCAGATAAAGCAATTGCCGCTTGAAAAAATGAATCTGTCTTAACTGCAATGGCCCTGGGCGAAGTACCAAAGCTTCATCGAGATAATTCAGGACATCACCCAATTCATCGAGCACCGAAAAGAAATGATCAACACTCAGGTCCAGCAACGCATACGCCAGATAATCAGTACCCTGGTTCCGTATCCGCCCCTTGCCATTCAGAATCCGCGCACGAACTGGCTCAAACAAATCTCCGTCTGTCTCGGAAAAGGAAATAAGCCAATCTTTTCCCACAATCCAGCTAACTTGTTCAAAAACGATATTTTCCCTTGTCGCACCCTGAAAATCTTCAATCTGCTTTTTCTTGCCTGCAGGGATCGGTTTGATAACTCTGGGTACTCGTAATACCAGAAACAAATACTCATCAAACTCTTCAAATTTTGGCCGTTGCGTTGTATCGAGAATATCTTCTAGTACCAGCGGATGAATCGCAAAGTGACGCCCGATCTTTTCAATGGTTTCGACATCATGAAGACCACTAATCTCAATCCAGGCAATCCCTGCTTGCGTCGTTTCCGCCAACAACGATTCCAACTGCTCAATTTCTTGCATTTCAGCGCTGGTCGCAGTATAAACCGTTCGCCGCAAAGAGATTTTCTCCAGGTATACATCGCCAATATGATGCAAAGTTCCTGGTGGAACGCCTATTTTTTTACTATTATGACCTGTCGATTGTTTCAGGGGACTCACTCCATCCACCGTTTTCCTGTTTCACTTTACCTTTTGCTAGTGTGTTTGACATGACCGGGCAAAAGTCCTGCTGTTTGCGTTGATTCAGGCAAAAGCTGAAAAACGCAGCAAATATCGGCAGGAAATATCCGTCTCAGGTGGAACATTTAAGTAAGGCAATCTACAGTCAAAAACAAAAATCGAAAAGAGGGATCTCTGTTGGATATCATTAAGGAATTATTGAAAGACGTTCCCTTGCCGCGGATGGTTAAAATCCGCCAATCTTTTAACGCTGATGAGATCACCGATGTCAGTTGCGCACTGAGTAGTGCTTTAGCTGAGTCGGGACAACTAGAGCGAATCAAGCCGGGCATGCGCATCGCCATTGCCGCCGGGAGTCGCGGTGTTGCCCAGTTAGCCGCTCTGGTCCGTACTGCGGCGGACGAAGTAAAAAAGAGGGGTGGCAAGCCTTTTGTTGTTCCAGCCATGGGCAGTCATGGCGGCGCCACTGACGCCGGACAGGCTGAAGTGCTGTTTCACCTCGGTGTCTGTGAAGCCACGGTCGGTTGCCCTGTCGTTTCGTCGATGGACGTGGTCGAACTTTCGCGATTGCCGAACGGCATGCCGGTATATATGGATAAACACGCCTATGAAGCTGACGGCATCATTGTTATCAATCGCATCAAGCCGCATACCGCCTTCCGCGGCCCCAATGAAAGCGGCCTGGTGAAAATGATCACCATCGGGCTCGGCAAACAAAAAGGAGCTGAGTCCTGCCATGCGTATGGGTTTAAACTTATGCACAGCCTGATTCCGGCCATGGCCCGTGAAGCGCTGGCGCATGCAACGATTTTATTTGGCATTGCCACGGTTGAAAACGCTTATGATCATGTCGCCAAAGTCGTTGTCGCCAGTGCAGATACGTTGATTGAGACAGACCGGCAACTTTTGATCGAGGCCAAGGCCGCCATGCCGCGAATCGAATTTTCGCCGATTGACGTATTGATTATCGATGAAATCGGCAAGGATATCTCCGGCGACGGGATGGATCCAAACATTACCGGTCGTTACCCAACGCCTTATCCTACAGGCGGACCCGAGGTATCAAAAATGGTTGTGCTGGACCTGACCAATGCCGGTGGTAATGCCAACGGCGTCGGCACCGCTGATTTCACCACCCGCCGGTTGGTGGGCAAAACCGATTTCAAGGCGATGTATGCAAATGGCATTACGTCGACCGTCGTTCGTCCCAATGCGATTCCAACGACCCTTGACAGTGACTTGGACGCCATTCTGGCTGCCGTCAAAACCTGTAATGCGCTCGACCTGACAAAAGTCAGAATGGTGCGGATCAAGAATACGCTACAGCTCGGTGAAATCCTGATTTCAGAAGCGATGCTGCCGGAAGCCCTGGCGCTTGCCAATGTTACCGTATGTTCAGAGCCTTTCGAAATGGAATTTGACCAGCAGGGCGATCTCGTCCGAAAATAAGCGATACCCGCAGCCAAACAGGAGAAAAATAATGAAAAAACTTTCAGCTGACAGTAACAATGCCCGGCCAGAGCACAGCCGGGCCATTGTATTTCTTTTATTGGCAGCCCTGCTTTGGAGCACGGGCGGCTTGTTCATCAAATGGGTTGAATGGAATGGAATGGCCATTTCCGGTGTGCGCAGCCTGATTTCGGCGCTCGTGATTGGAGTGGCATTTCGCAAGGATCTCAAAATCACCTGGTCAGCCACCCAACTGCTTTGTGCAGTCACCTATGCCCTCACTGTGTCATTGTTCGTCGTAGCCAACAAACTGACTACGGCAGCAAACGCGATTCTGCTGCAATACACTGCGCCGGTGCATGTTGCTTTATTGTCGGCCTGGATACTGAAAGAACGAATCACTTTACGTGACTGGTTGACCATCACGGCAGTTCTGACCGGCATGGTCATGTTTTTCTTTGAACAAATGAGTCCTGGCAGTTTAGTCGGCAATTTGTTGGCTTTATTCACAGGCTTCACTTTTGCTCTGTTCAGTGTACTGCTACGCAAACAAAAAGGAGCTTCGCCTGCAGCTTCTGTTTTCTTGGGTAATCTACTGACCGCTTTGCTTGGGCTGCCGTTCATGTTTGATGGCGCGCCTGGATTACAGGGCTGGCTCGGCATGCTTTACCTGGGTATTTTCCAGCTGGGTCTGGCTTATGTTCTCTATACCTGGGCGCTGGCGCATGTTACCGCGATGGAAGCGATCCTGATCACATTGATTGAGCCAGTGCTGAATCCGGCCTGGGTCTTTTTGCTGATGGGTGAAACCCCCGCATTCAGTTCACTTGTCGGCGGCGCCATCATCATCGGTGCAGTGACTGTGCATCATCTGATCGGAGCACGGCGATGTTGAACCCGCTGTCACTGCTGCTAAAAAACCGGCAGTTTCAGGCTATCGCTGGAATTCAGGTCTTTAATGTGTTTGGCGCACAGCTGCTGGCTCCGGTACTGCCCCTGTACCTTGCCAGCCATGGTTTATCCGCTTCTCGTATTGGGCTGGTCATGGGGATTACTGCAATTGGAGCCCTGATCATGCGCCCGGCGGCCGGTCGTTCCGTAGATCAACGGGGTAGCCTCCCCATCATCCTGTTTGGACAAATCGTTCTAGCTCTTTGTTTGTCCGCCTACTTCTGGTTTACCGGTTTCATCCCATTATTAATTATCCGATTTTTGCACGGCGCCGCTCAATCGTTTTATTCCACCGCCAGCGTGACGTTTGCCAGCAGTGTTGAAACTCCGCAAAACACTGCCGCCGCCATTTCCCTGTTTACCGTGTTTACGATGGTCGGACTTGGTACGGCGACAAGTTTGGCACCATTGTTGTATCTGGAAATCAGTTTTTTTCCGCTGGTTGGCTTAAGCCTCGCCTCACTGGGCATTGCGTTTGCTTTTGCCATCTGGCGGGCAAAACCGATCGCCCCTGTGCAAGATTCGCAGCGACTGCCGTTTGCCGCCGTGCTCCGTCTGCCATCGGTCTGGGCGCCGGCAGTTTGTCTGTTTGCTTCCAATTTTGTGTTCAGCACCCTGTTCACTTTTGTGCCGCTGTATGCGATGGCTGAATCGGTATCCGGATATTCCTCGTTCTATGTTTGTTTTGCCATAGCGGTAGTATGCACCCGCTTGGGCGTCCAATCGTTGACCCAAGCTTTTTCCGCCGAAACAGTCGCCACTGTGGCCAGCCTATTGAATATACTCAGCGCGTTAGTCATCCTGATTTCTCCATCAGTCTGGACCTTTGGCATATCAGGAATATTGATTGGACTGGGGTTTGGCATCATCTTTCCGGCACTCACCGTGTATGTGATCCAAAGAATCCCGCCGACCATCAAAGGTACTGCACTGTCAATTCTGACTGCGGCTGGCGATGTCGGCAATGCCTTGGGCGCGGCAATTTTGGGGATAGTGGCTGAATTGTTCGGGTTCCGCTGGGTTTTTGCCGCAGCCGCTTTGGTGGTCCTGTTATGCGCCCGGTACTTTTACGTCACTCTGGTCAGCAAGCCGGCGTCAACAGTTCAACTATAACCGGTAGCTCTCTGCGCCACACCAGTCCAGCAGAAAAAGCAACAAAGACCGTGGCAGAAGCAAATTCGCTTCACCACGGTCTTGCCATTTAATCCCGTCAGTTTCCAGAGAGGACTACTGCTTGCCCCACTCGGTATGGAATACACCGGGCCGGTCAATCCGTTCATAAGTATGGGCGCCGAAATAGTCGCGCTGGGCCTGGATCAGATTGGCCGGCAACACGGCCTGCCGATAGCTGTCATAATAGTCCAGCGACGCATTGAAAGCCGGCGTGGGAATTCCCAACTCACGGCAGGTTTTGAGTACCAGCCGCCAGGGGGCCTGCGCCTCCGCCAGCACCGAAGCAAAGAACGAATCAAGCATCAAGTTTGCCAGTCCTGCGTCCTTGACAAAAGCATCGCGGATCTTGTCGAGGAATCGGGCCCGGATGATGCAGCCGCCCCGCCACAGCAGCGATATTTCGCCGAACTGCAGATTCCAGCCATATTCTTTGCTCGCTGCTGCCAGCAAAGCAAATCCCTGTGCGTAGGAACAGATTTTTGATGCGTATAATGCGTCATGCACTGCTTGGATCAATTCCTGCCGATCACCGGTCCAGGTTCCCTGCGGACCTTTTAACACAGTGGCCGCCTTGACTCTCTCCTCTTTGACTGCTGACATGCAGCGGGCAAAAACCGCTTCGGTGATTGCTGGCGTCGGAATGCCCAGATCAAGCGCGCTTTGTGAAGTCCATTTACCAGTGCCTTTTTGGCCGGCCTTGTCGAGAATCAGTTCTACCAATGGACGTCCGGTTTCCGGGTCCACCACCGCCATGATGTCGCGGGTGATTTCAATCAGGTAGGAATCCAGCGGACCTTCATTCCAGCGGGAGAACACTTCGTGCAATTCCGCCGCCGTGAGACCGCCAGCTTTGCTGAGAATGTAGTAGGCTTCAGCGATCAGTTGCATATCAGAATACTCGATGCCGTTATGAACCATTTTGACATAATGGCCAGCGCCATCCGGCCCGACAAACGAACAGCAGGGGCCATCGGCCACCTGGGCCGCAATTTTGGTGAACAGCGGTGCGATCTCTTTGAATGCCGCCACGTCGCCGCCCGGCATCAGGCTGGGCCCTTTCAATGCGCCTTCTTCTCCGCCGGAAACGCCCATGCCAACAAAACGAATTCCTTTAGCTGCCAGCGACTTGAAGCGCCGCCGTGTATCTTCGAAGAACGAGTTGCCGCCATCGATCAAAATATCGCCGGGTTCCAGATAGGGCAAAACCTGTTCAATCATGTCATCAACCGGTTTGCCGGCCTTGACCATCAGCATGACCCGTCGCGGCCGTTCCAGTGATGCAGCCAGTTCCGCCAATGAATAGGCGCCTTTGACCGCTTTGCCGGCTGCCTGCCCGGCTAAAAACTCATCCACTCTTGCGGTTGTCCTGTTGAACACAGCAACCTGAAATCCTTTGCTCACCATATTCATTACCAGGTTTTCGCCCATTACAGCCAATCCGACCAGTCCGATGTCACATAGTGGTTTCACTGTGATTCCTCCTCTGCCCTATAGATTGCTTTTGCAGTTACAATATGGTTATATTTTCTACGCGGCAGCGCAATATCCTGTCGCACTTCAGTCCAGGCTGAAAATCTTGCCCGGATTCATAATCTGGTTTGGGTCCAGCGCCAGTTTGATCGCCTTCATCATTTTCAGTTCCACCGGATTGCAATACTTCTTCATCAGTGCCAGTCGTTTGTAACCGATGCCGTGCTCGCCGGACAGTTTGCCGCCGACAGAATAAATAAAAGCGTAGAGTTCATCCTGAAGCAGCGGTAGGACTTCCAGCCATTTTTCCAGCGACATTTCTTCCTTGAGAATATCGGCATGCACATTGCCGTCAGCCGCGTGCGCTGCGATGTGAATGCTTACGCTATATTTGGCGCTCAGTTCAGATAAGGTCTGCACCACCTCAGGAATGCGCGACATCGGCACCACCGTATCTTCAGCCGAGAAAATCAGGCTGCGAGCCCGATTCGCTTCACCAAACGACTTGCGTGCTTTCCAGATTTTCACCGGGTCGGCAACCAGGACTTCCAACGCACCGTGCGCTGTACAAAGTTCATCAATAAACACGCACTGCTCATCCAATACGTCTTCGTTATTGCCATCAATCGACAGAATGATGTAATATCCCTTGTCACTGTGCGGCAGCTTTTCATGCAGAAACTCTTCAGCGCAACGGATGCCCTTGTTGTCCATGAATTCGACGCAAAGCGGGTTGATTGGCGACTGCATGACCTTGGCGACAATGTTGATGGCCGATTCCAGCGTCGGGAAAATAGCCAGCAAATCCACGACATGCTGCAGACGAGGCGCCATCTTCAGGTACACCTTGGTAACGACGCCGAGGGTCCCTTCCGATCCGATCATCAGTTGTGTCAGGCCATAGCCGGTAGAATCCTTCTTCAGTTTGCCGCCCAGAGTTACGACTTCGCCTTCCGGGGTCACGATTTCCAGGCCCAACACATGCTGCCGGGTGGTGCCGTATTTTACCGCCTTTAACCCGCCGGCGTTGGTTGCCACATTGCCGCCGATGAAAGAGCTGTCCGAACTGCTGGGTTCGCCGGGATACAGGTAGCCTTTTTCGCTGGCAAGCTTGTGAACATCAGCGGTACGTACACCCGGTTCGACAACCATGACCATGTTTAGTTCATCAATCTCCAGCACCTGATTCATCCGTTCCGTAGAAAGCACAATGCCGCCTTCATAAGCAACCGAAGCACAGGCATAGCCCGATCCGGCGCCGCGCGGCACCACCGGGATCAGTCGGCGGTTTGCCAGTTTTAAGATTTCCGCAACCTGTGAAGCCGTCTCGGGTAAAACGACGGCTTCCGGATAGTGAACATATTTTTCTCCGGTCACTTCATCATGGGAGTATGGTTCCATTTTGTCATGATCGGTCCAGACGTATTTTTCGCCGACAATTTGTTTTAATTCCGCAATGGCAGCCTGATCCAAAGGATTATATTTGCTCATCTTTCCACTCCTCATGGATACGGCGAAACGGATATGATCAATCCGTTTCGCCGCAAATATCACCTATTATTGTTTAAAACAGCCCCCTGCACTAACAGCCATCAGCGCTGAATACGGGCCGAACCACCAGCGGCCAGAGAACGTACCTGCTCCAGATTAGCCATGGTTGTGTCGCCGGGGAATGTGGTTAGCAATGCGCCGTGCGCCCAGCCGAGCCGCAATGCCTCATCCGGTTCAAGCCCTGTCAAAAGTCCATAGAACAGACCGGAAGCAAATCCGTCACCGCCGCCAACCCTGTCATAGACATCCAGTTCCGTTGTCGGTGCAATGTAGGTCTTGCCATTAATCCAGGCCACAGCGCTCCAGCTGTGACGATTGGTGGAATGAACTTCTCTCAGCGTAGTGGCCACGATCTTGATCTGTGGTAATTTCTCCATAACCTGACCGATCATGCCAAAGAAAGCGCTTGGGTCCAGTTTCGATTTTGCAGCCACTTCCGGTCCGGGAATGCCCAACCCCATCTGCAGGTCTTCCTCGTTGCCGACCAGAACGTCCACATACTGCAAAATTCTGCCCAGCACTTCGACGGCGCGTTTGGGTCCGCCAACGATGTTCCAGAGTTTGGCCCGATAATTGAGGTCGAACGACACAATTGCGCCAGCTGCTTTAGCCGCCTTCATTCCTTCAATGATGATTTCCGGCGTTGTTTCCGACAAGGCGGCAAAAATACCGCCACTATGGAACCAACGGACGCCGCCGGCAAAAATCTGTTGCCAGTCAAAATCGCCAGGTTTAAGCAAGCCACCGGCTTCATTCGAACGGTTATAGAACACGACTGGCGGTCGTACACCTTGCCCTCGGTCGCTATAGACTGTAGCCATGTTGGGTCCGTTGACGCCATTATGTTTGAAATACTTGTAGAAAGGTTTTACGCCCATTGCTTTTACGCGGTCAGCAATCATATCGCCGACGGGATAATCCACCATTGCAGTGGCAATACCGGTTTTCAGGCCGAAACAATCCGCCAGATTAGCAGCGCAGTTGTACTCGCCGCCACTGACATGAATCTGACATCCTGTCGCTTTGCGGAACGGAACCACCCCTGTATCCAGACGGTGCACCAGTGCGCCGATGGACAAAAAGTCCAGCTCTCCCTCGGGGCGAATAGTAAGTCCGATTGTACTCATGATTTCCCTCCTCTGTTATTTTTATCATTCGGCAGGACCGCGCCTGCTTGAACACTTGCAGAGGGTTCAGATAAATCACACCGCAGTGTCAAGCCGGATTCTTCCTCCCACTTGCTCCCACACCACTACTTTAGCTTTAGAAAACCCATTGAATGTCGTCGCTGAAGCCGAGCTATAAGAACCGATATCCGGCACTAACAACAAGTCGTCCACATCGAGACGAACCGTTTCTTTTTCGCGAAAAATCACATCAAACGAGTCGCAACTGGGCCCGGCGAATGTCGCCGAAATCAGCGGTTCGTCTTTGAACGGCAGCAATTCATAGTCCCAGTGATCAAAAATGACACCGGAAAAAGTCCCGTAGATTCCCTCGTCCAGGAAATACCAGTCCTGATTGTCCCGATGTTGTTTGCCAATGACCCGGGTAATTAATTTTACCGCTGTTCCGCAGATAAATCGACCGGGTTCCGCCCAAATCTCGGTAGTCGGAAAGTATTCATCCAAGGCATTATTAATTGAGCTAAAAATAGCCTGGATATTGATTTTTTCGCTGCCAGGCACCCGGATAGGGAACCCGCCGCCGATATCAAGAATCCGCAGGTTCAAACCGTGGCTCTGCGCCTCATCAAATAAATCCCTGCACAGCTTGATCGCATTCAGATATGCATGATGTTGAGTCGCCTGGCTACCGACATGAAATGCCAGACCGGCAACATCCAGACCACAGTCACGGGCTTTGAGCAACAATTGCATGACATTGCCCGGCTCAGCGCCAAATTTTTTGTTCAAATCAATCAAGGCTTCCGGGTTTTGCATGCGAACCCGCACCAATATCCCTGCGCCAGGAGCAACCCGCGCCATCTTTTCTATTTCCGGTTCACTATCCACCATATAATATGATATTCCCGCCTGCCTAGCTGTCTCGATACTGTGCACCGGTTTAATCGGGTTGGCAAAAACCATCCGATCGCCACCAATCCCCATCTCTTGCAGTTGGAAGATTTCTCCGTCCGAAGCAACATCGAAACAAGACCCCAGATCCTTCAGTGTGCGGACAATCCGTTCGTCTGGATTTGCCTTGACCGCATAATGAATGTTGACCCGGGGCATAAACTCCTTCAAGTAGCGGTAATTGTTTTTAACCTGTTCGACCGACATGACCAACAGCGGCGTGCCGAACTGCTCCGCCAGCCGTTTTACATCGGCCTGGGATAGATGAAATTCCTTTTGCATATCCACTCCCCTTTTACCCTTTAATTCAACGGGAAAAAACCCGCTTTGATTGTACCATATCACCGAAAAACTGCAACCATAATTTCACTTCGTTTATTTGCCGCTTGGGCCGGAATCCTTTAGTGTTCCAACTCGCACGACTCGGTCAACACCTTCGAATTCATCCGTAGAAATCGTTTCACGGCTGATCTCGGCATGGCCCCGCTGTTTGATACGATGCACCGTGACTTGAAACGCAGGTTTGCCTTCCGAATCGACGACCTCGTCGCCAAACGCCAATGAATGATCCTGCACTATCAATGTCTGTGGCACACGAAGCGATCTTTCCGCTGTCTCGATTTTCACTGCTGCAGCTTGAGCATCCCGCTTGCCATAAATACGGACATCCAGTTTTCCTGCTTCGACCGTGCTCTTTATATAAATCGGATAAGCCGAACTGCTTTTCAACTTGAGGTCAATCTGTCCATCGGCAACCGTTGCATCCAGCCCGAGCGGCACATAAGCCGGCGGTTCATAATGAGCGCTGCGTTCTATCACCTGAAAATCACTCAACAATGCCGCATTATACAATGTAGTGGAAACCTGGCAGACTCCGCCGCCCCAGTCCATCACCATTCCTGTGCTGGCCATCGTCGGCGCCATGCGGTATCCAGCTTCCGGCACACGGGTACCAATTCTGCCATTGAATGACAATACGGCGCCGCTCTTAACCAACGCACCATTCAACTTTTCGGCGGCAATCTTAATATTATAAGACCGGTCTTCATCATTCACATCATAAGTTGTGGCAAAGGCAGCCAATAATCCATTGATTTCCTTTAAATCTGCAGCTCGCACAACAGCTGGCTTCTCGTTAGCAACTACTGAGACAGGTACCGCTCGCCCAGTTGTTATGGCCTGGGCAGTCTTCAGCAGTGTTGCTTCAATATCAACCCGTATGCCGGTAACATCAACTTCAATATGAAGGGCCGAATGGTTGTCAGTCAATACGGCGTCAATTGGATTTCGGTCCAGTGAAGACGCTATCTTTTT
This sequence comes from uncultured Veillonellaceae bacterium, assembly GCA_964521625.1. Lineage (GTDB taxonomy): Bacteria > Bacillota > Negativicutes > UBA1444 > UBA1444 > UBA1444. The sequence continues at coordinate 32,054 of CAZFSM010000025.1, forward strand.
GATAAACAGACGCAGCTTTTCCATATCGGGTTCCAATCCAAGTGGAATTGATTTACCGCCATTGGTTGATATGAACTGGCTTTCCATCCGTTCCAATAGATTCCCGGTTCGGCCCACTCCATAAGCCCGACGAACCAAGTTGGCGGCTTCCGGCCGATTGCGCACGATATCCCAAGGCACATCCCATTTTTCCTCACCATATTGCAGCGTTAGCAAGGGTTCCGACTGGCGCTTCGCCAATGCCTGCGCCACAGTTTTTTCCGCTTCGCCCACAGACATTCCGCCGACCGAAATATCGGCAAGACTCAGGCCGCGACAAAGCGTATCGGAAAAAACCAATGCAGTATCATTGGCTACCAACAGCACGCCGCCCATAAATAGGATTACAAGGAAAAAACTGATAAATCGCGTGGAAATACACTCCCATCATCACTGATGTTGCTTTGACAGAGTGAGAATCCCCGCTAATGCGGGGATTCTTGTCATATATCTATCACAGAATTCAGGGATTACAACCGCAGGTTCATGGTCAATTCAATCATTTTATCTTCTTCACGGATGCGTTGCAGTATTTCTTCCGTGATTTCACTACCTTGTTCAATAATTACACTGCCATCGGCGGAAGTGATCCGGCGATTAACCCGCTTGCCAAGCAGATAACGGCGTTGTTTCTCTTCAAACAGTTGTGCTGCGTCATCTGTGGCAATTGCCGCAGGCGTTGCGGGTTGCACCGGGGCAGCTTCATTCACGCCATACGCATTAACCGGCGCTGGTCGCATACCCATTGACCCGCGGCCAGATGGTTCTACCGACTCGCTAATAATCAGAACATCTTTGCCGAAAGTCACAATCTGTTGGACCGAAATCAGAATCCTTTCGCCAATACTTTCTTCGACTTCACAGGTATTTATCCGACCGGTTTCATCGATCGAAATTTCAACCACTTTACCACCCATTTGACCGGCCCGAGTCAACGTCCGGGTTCCAACCACCTTGACTCCTGCTGCCATCAGTTGTTCAATCCGGGGTAGTGTGGAAACGGGAATGAGGTTACTGGTGCCTTCCACGGTTACCGCCGACTCACCCAGTCCGGTAATCGCATTGAAAGGCAGGACTTTTGCGCCGAGGTACCAAGACCCATCATCAACCACCAATGCCACCACTGCGCCTTGAGAAGCATCAATCACCAGGTCCTTTACGGTTCCGACCTGTTTACCTTCGCTGATACTAATCACTGGCAGCCTGAGAATGTCCGCACTCTTTTTCATCAATAACCCTCCACACTACATATTAAGATTGCACACGGTTTCCCGCTAATAATCCCTGCTCTATATCATCTTGCCATTCCGCCGGAATCTGTTCAAACGGCAAAAACGGGGATCCTCGTTCGTTCAAAATAGCGTTCAAGACTTGCAGGTAGGTCAGTTTCTGTTTAAAAGTTCTAACCAGACGAACATCCTGCTGGATTGATGGCAGCCTGACGGCCGCAGCCAATTCAGCGATTGCCTCATTATAGTTGCCTTGACTCTGCAGTGTGCTGACAACTTCTGCGACAACCATTGGTAACGCTTGGCTATCTTCATATAAACTTCGAATCAGGCGGAAGGTGACCAAGGCGCCGTTTGCATTATTTTGTGTCCGTTGTAAAAAAGCAAATTCAAGCAAATCCTCCAATGAATCGGATAACGGCTGTAGCTCTTCCGGTTCGGCCATTGGAATCTCCAAATTTTCCTGTTCACTTGAACTTTCAGTCTGTTCCTCAGTACCCTCTGGCATTGCTGCCACAACAGCAGTTTCTATTATATCCGACTCGGCAAGAACATCGGCTGCGTCCTGCAGGTTCTGCGGATCCAGCTCATCATCTTCGAACAAAAACGCATCAGAAATAACCGACACATCTTGCACCAAAACCTTAGCAGGCGCGGGCGGCAACGAAGTTTCAGCAGCGCTGGCAACTGTCTCGGACGCATCTGCAGACTCCATAGTCAGCGGAGATGCTACATCCTCAGTCTCGGTTGATCGTACAATCGATTCATCTTCAACAAGACTCATGGCCGGCTCCAGTTCTACGGCAACAGAAGTGACAGTTGCCCTTTTTGTTAAGTCAGAGTGTATAATTTTTTCTATCATTTGAATTTGGTCCGTTGCGGGGACGGCCTCTTGATTTTCAGTAACGGCCACAGTACCCCACTCCTCCCGAGGCAGCACCGGCGCCGCGTTCTCGGCCGGCGGGGTCCAGACAGACATTTCCGGCATTTGTTTTCCGTTGGCAGAGACCGACGCCATCTGCGCCGAATGTCTTTTAGAATCAACAGTCGTCGCCAGCCAAGCGAATCCAACCGCGCTAACCAGCGAAATTCCAACCGATCCGAAAAAACCGGCAGTTTGATAAAACAAACCCGGCAAAACTAAAGAAACCATCCAGGCAAACACCACCAACAAAAGCAACAATTTGCCTGACAGGTAAATATGAAAAATCATCGCAGTAAGCTTGTAGATTCCGAACGTTACCAAACCGATGGCAATCAATGGAACCAAAAAAAACTCCACCCGGCTCCTCCTGCATATTGTTTTACTTATAACTACATCCTTGTTTCAGCTTCGACACAGTTTCCAAATTTCCTTTTTCCTGAGCAGAAAAACATTGAAAAACGCAACAAATTATAATGAACCTTCTGCTGGCTGGCGGAAATGCGACTCAGGCAATGACAGCAGTTTCTCGATTTTGGTTATCATTTCTGTTTTCTCGCTTGACAATCGACCATGAACCCAAGCGTAATTGGAGTGATGGTCGCTGAAAAGCTCAGTTTTCTCTACAGTTAGAGTATCGATAAACAGGCGGGTTTCCTGTAGTGCCTGATGTGGGTTGAGCAATTGAAAATCACCGCGCAGATAATCGTCATACAGCGGCGTACCCAGCATTGGGATGAGCGTTCGCAGTCGGATAAATCTTGGATTGATTGCATTTAACACCCTTGCGCTTTCCACGGCATGTTCAACCGTTCGCGCCACCCCGCCGATGCCAATCAGCACATACTCACTCAGTTCCATGCCCGCCTGAATGACTTTTTGTCCCGCGGCAATTATTTCTTTTGCAGTTGATCCTTTGCAGATTTTTTCCAGTGTCACGTCATCGCCGCTTTCCATGCCGGAGTGAATCCGGTCAAGTCCCGCTGCACGCAAGGCAGCCAATTCAAGCGGTGTTTTTAGGTTGATAAATTGCGCCGACCCATACATGGTAATTCGCGACAGTCTGGGGAATAAGTCCCGGGCGAATTTTAGTATTTCTTCCAGTTCAGCCGTTTTCATCAAGATCGTATTGCCATCAGGCAAAAACAGGCTCTGCACGGCATCCTCATAGCATTCCCTGGCTGCGACCAAGTCCTGTTTAATCTCGACCAACGAGCGGATACGAAATTTCTTGTCCTTATACATGGCACAAAATGTGCAGCGGTTATGCGGACAACCGATAGTACACTGAATCAACAAGCTGTGGGCTTCACTTGGCGGTCGATAAATGGTTCCTTCGTAACGCATGCCAAACCTCCCGCGTTCAATATGGCAAGTTTCCAAGTGCACTTCAATGCACTTTGCAAACATAGTACTCTCTCCATTATAATGACAAAACGCAGACTCTGCTACTAGTAGTTGAATTGTGACAGAAAATCTTTATCCTCTTCGCCCATCAATCCAGGTTCGTCCTCTGCTAAAGAACATTTATATCATTAAAAAATATTCTTTCATTTCCTATTGACACACCGACGGCAGCTTGCGATAATGTATACAAAATCCGACACAATTTCATCATTGTTTTCTAAATGTGATGATTGGGAGCGGGATAATAGCAAGTCCGTTTCAGAGAGCCGGTGGTTGGTGCGAATCGGTGCGGCGCGATTATTCTAAATCACCCATGAACAGCTTGCCGAACCCGCAACAAAAAAATGCTGCGGTGTTGTAGGTCAAGACGCAGGTCCTACGTTATGGGGCAGCCGGTGATAGCCGGTGAAATGAGATAAAATTCAGGGTGGTACCGCGGGAACTCTCGCCCCTGACGTTACGTTTAACTACGTTACGTCAGGGGCGTTTTGTTTTTCCGGCCAAACAATTGCGAAGGGGGATTTAGCATGAGTCACGTATTGTCTGTCGTTTTGAACCGCCAAGAGGATACTTTATTGCGTCTGGCCGGATTATGCTACCGACGGGGAGTTCCCATCGAACAGCTTGCGTTTTTGCCCAGCGATCAAACCGATAAAGTTTGTGTCCGGGCTGTCCTGTGCTGCGAAAAAGCCGCCGCCACTCAGCTGCAGCGCCATGTCGCCAAATTGGTCGATGTAGTCAGCGCTGAAATCACGCCTAATTATGAAAGGGGAATAGCTTAATGAAAAAACTCTACTATGATCAAGACGCCAACTGGGATCTCATGCTCGACCGCAAGGTCGCTGTCATCGGGTACGGCAGTCAGGGACATGCCCACTCCCTAAACCTGAAGGAAAGCGGCGTCGATGTGACCGTCGGCCTTTACAAGGGCAGTAAATCCTGGACCAAAGCCGAAGCCGCCGGCTTGAAAGTCGCTACCGTCGCCGAAGCAACTGCCCAGGCGGATGTTGTGATGATTTTGATCCCTGATGAAAAACAAGCGGCCATCTTCCGCGAGCATATCGCCCCCAACCTCAAATCCGGCGCTGCACTGGCCTTTGCCCACGGTTTCAACATTCATTTCGGCCAGATTCAGCCAGCCGCCGACATTGACGTGTTCATGGTCGCACCCAAAGGACCCGGCCATCTGGTCCGGCGTCAGTATACCGAAGGGGCCGGCGTCCCCTGCCTGCTGGCCGTCCATCAGAACAGCAGCGGCATGGCCCATGAAATCGGCCTGGCTTATGCGCGTGGCATCGGCGGAACCCGGGCCGGCGTGCTGAACACAACGTTCAAGGAAGAAACCGAAACCGATCTGTTTGGTGAACAAGCCATCCTCTGCGGCGGCATTACCGCACTAATCACCGCCGGGTTCGAAACATTGGTTGAGGCCGGTTACCAGCCGGAGTCGGCCTATTTCGAGTGCATGCATGAGATGAAACTGATTGTCGATCTGATGTATGAAGGCGGCATGGCCGGTATGCGTTATTCGATCAGTGACACGGCCGAGTTCGGCGACTATATGACCGGGTCGCGGATCATTACCG
>CAZFSM010000026.1:0-34740 GCA_964521625.1 uncultured Veillonellaceae bacterium
GGTGACATTTTCTCACGATAATCTACAAGGTGACATTATCTCAAGTTAACCACACAATCCAAGGTTGAAGTATTGACAAAATATTGTAGCGCAAGTAAAATCATGTCAACATCATATCGCAAATAGTTATGACGGAATAAGTAGGTTTATGGAGACTATACAGAGAGTCGGTGGTTGGTGCGAACCGGTTGGTGACATAATCTGAAGTACCTTCCTGAACTGCGAAGCTGAAGTGGTAGTAGGCTGAGCCGGCGTTGCTGTCGTTATTGGGCGAAAAGGTGATCTGATAAAAGATTATTAGGGTGGTACCGCGGAGTTTTCCGTCCCTGGGTGCTGCTCTTTTTTTTATTTCATCAGATAATTTGGGTGGTACCGCGATGCACGTCCGTCGTCCCTTGTATAAGGGACGATTTTGTATTTCGTGAAGGATGGAAGGATGGGAGAAAAGCATGTTGAAAAAAATGAGTCAGAAGAAAATGGTGGCCCTGGCAATAGGAGCGGTGTTGGCGGTAGGTATCCTAGCAGGATGCGGCGGTGAAAAAAAAGAACCGGCAAAAACAGCAGAGAAAATTTACCAGATCGGCGTACTCCAACTGGTGCAACATGGTGCGTTAGACGCCTCTAACAAGGGTTTTGTAGACGGACTTGCTTCCAAAGGTTTTAAGGACGGCGTAAACATTAAAATCGACCAGCAGAATGCGCAGGGGGATCAATCCAATTTGAAGACCATCAGCCAACGGTTTGTAAATAACAAAGTAGATCTGATCCACGCCATTGCGACACCAGCCGCTCAGATTGTTGCGAATACAACTAAAACGATTCCTATCGTGGGCTCGGCGATTGTGGACTATAAGACGGCAAAACTGGTTCAGTCCATTGAAAAGCCGGGTGGAAATATTACCGGGACCTCGAATCACAATCCCCCCGGAAGGCAGATCGATTTGGCGCTGAAACTGGTTCCGAATGCAAAAAAAGTGGGTGCGTTATACACGTCCAGTGAAATGAACTCTCAGATACAAGTCGCTGCAATGAAAGCCTATGCTGCCGAAAAGGGGCTGACGGTTATTGAAGCGACCGTTACGAACGTGAACGATATCCAGCAGGCAGTGCAGAGTTTACTGGGGAAGGTGGACTTCATCTATTGTCCGACCGACAATAATATCGCTTCCGCCATGTCGAATATTGTCAAAGTAACAGTGCCTGCCAAGCTGCCGGTATTCATGGGAGATGAAGCTCCGGTCAAGACTGGGGGCGCCACGGCGGGCGCGTCGGTGAACTTCTATAAACTTGGGTTCCAGGCAGGTGAAATGGCTGCCGACATTTTGTCCGGCAAGTCAAAACCGGCAGATATGCCGATCGGTTTTCAACAAGATGTAAAGGTTATGATCAACAAAAAATCAGCGGAAGCGATTGGGTTAAAGATCCCCGAAGACCTGCAAAAAGCGGCTGAATAGAGAGATGCGAAAAACAACTGAGGAAGAATAAATGAGCGAATTAATAATTTCTACCGTAGCCCAGGGGCTGCTTTGGTCTGTTTTGGCTATGGGTGTGTTCATCACTTTCCGTATATTGAATATTGCGGATCTGAGCGTGGAAGGCAGCTTTCCGTTGGGTGGCGCCGTAGCGGCGGTATTACTGGCTGAAAAATACAATCCCGCCACGGCGATTGTCGTGGCTGGCATAGCTGGAATGCTGGCAGGCGCTGTCAGCGGCCTATTGCACACAAAACTGAAAATACCTGCATTGATGGCAGGTATTTTGACGATGATTGCGCTGTACTCTGTAATTTTACGGGTGATGGGGAAAGCTAACTTATCTTTGTTAAATACGGATACGGTCTATACTTCTTTAGAATTCCTAAATCTGTCACCCAATATGACGACGTTTGTGTTGGGGCTGTTCATTGCTATAGTCATCCCGCTCTGGATGTATTGGTTTTTTGGTACGGAGATCGGGATGGCTGTGCGGGCGACCGGCAATAATCCCCAAATGATACGGGCGATGGGGGTTAATACCGATGATATGTTTTTACTGGGGTTGGTGATCAGTAACGGGCTGGTAGCTGTCTCGGGAGCGTTTGTTGCACAGGACAACGGTTTTGCCGATGTCGGCATGGGCGCAGGGACGATCGTGATCGGTCTTGCTTCCGTGATTATCGGGGAAGTGGTATTTGGCACGAGAAACTTTAAGAATTCTCTGATTTCTGTTGTGTTGGGATCCATTCTTTACCGTATAGTAATCGCTGTCGTATTGTATCTGGGCATGCCGCCCAACGATCTGAAACTGTTCACAGCCATTTTGGTGGCGATCGCTTTATCTCTGCCGCTGGTCAAAGCCAAGTGGGATAGCAGAATGGTGGGAATATAGATGTTGAAAGTAGAGGGGATCAGTAAGACATTCTTCGCCGGTACGGTGAATGAAAAGCTGGCATTGAAAAATGTGAGTCTGGAAATGCAAACAGGTGATTTTATCACGGTGATCGGCGGTAACGGGGCAGGGAAGAGTACTCTCCTAAACTCCATTGCCGGTGTATTTAAAGTCGACAGCGGGAAAATTCAGATTGATGATATTGATGTGACCCAGATGGCGGAGCATAGGCGGGCAGCTTATATCGGCAGAGTGTTTCAGGATCCGATGATGGGGACAGCTTCGGGGATGATGGTGGAAGAAAATTTGGCGATTGCCGCAAGACGGGGTCAAACGCTTAGTTTGCGCTGGGGTTTTCGCGATGATGAATTTGACGAATTCAAAGAAAAACTTGCAAATTTGAATCTGGGTTTAGAAGACCGTATGAAAAGCCGAATGGTGACACTGTCAGGCGGACAGCGGCAGGCTATCACTTTGCTTATGGCAACCTTGCGAAGGCCTAAGCTGCTTTTGTTGGATGAGCACACCGCAGCCCTGGACCCAAAAACTGCGGAAAAGGTATTGGAACTGACGAAGAAGATCGTGGAGGAAAATGCGCTGACGACACTTATGGTAACCCATAATATGCGGGATGCATTGCGCTTTGGCAATAGACTGCTGATGCTCAATGACGGGGAAATTTTGCTGGACATTCATGGAGAAGAAAAAGCGAAAATGACAGTCCATGACTTGCTGGAAGCGTTCGAAAAATCCGGCGGCGAAGATGTCAGTGACCGCATGCTGTTGAGCTGAAATTATCCCCAATAGGGTAGTGGGTAAAACTTTCTCGCTAAACTCCACCTTCGCGAACTTGTATCACCTTTCTATAGGCGCGGATAATAAGAGTTCGTGGCCTTGGGGTATTTTGCATAGGTTCGATTTATGTTCGCCTGGACTTAGGTTCAGGCGTTTTTTTGCGTCTCCCGGCCCCGAGGGTCGTGGTTTTTCGCGGAAATGATTAAATAGGTATGAATGGGAAGGGTTTTGCCAAACGGTATGGAAGATAATAAAGCGAACTTTCTTGTTGAAAACACCTGACCTGCTTAATCGTGACCAACAGATACGGTCTATCCAAAGTAGAATGCTAAATAATGAATAATAGAAGGGAGCGGTTTTTATGCTTTTTGAACACTTGAAGGATGCTATTACTTGGCGGCAAAATCTCCATCGATGTCCGCAACCTGCCTGGCTGGAATTTTATGCTACTGCTTTTGTGGCGGAAAAACTGGCGAGCTGGGGCTATAAACTGTCTATGGGCCGAGACATAATAAAAGAAGGGGAACAACTGCTGCTGCCAGCACCAGTTGTTCTGCAGGCTGAATTTGATCGAGCGGCGGCGGCTGGTGCAAAGTTGGAATTCCTGGAGCCTGCCAGGGGAGGATTTACCGGAGTGGTGGCAACGCTTCAGGGCGCTTTGCCCGGTCCTACGGTGGCATTTCGTTTTGACATCGACTCCAATGAAGTGACGGAAAGCGACGATCCCTCTCACCGTCCGGCATCGGCTGGATTTCGCTCAGCCAATCCAGGCTTCGCCCACATGTGTGGCCATGACGTTCATACAGCGACAGGGTTGCTGCTCGCCCAATATTTTGCGGCGAACCGGGAGAAGATCAAGGGAACGGTGAAGTTTATTTTCCAGCCCAATGAGGAGAATCTTTCTGGCGCCGCTGCAATGGTGGCGGCCGGAGTGGTCGACGATGTCGATGTACTGCTGGGCGGCCATGTTGGTCTGGCCTTGAAAAAATTGGGTCAAATTTGTTTTAACGTTCGCGGTTTCATGGCACTCTCCCGCTATGAAGTGATCTTTACCGGACGGCCTACCCATGCCGCCCTGCGCCCGGACGAGGGAAAAAATGCCATGCTGGGGGCATGTGCAGCAGTAACCAATCTATACGCCATAGCCAGACACGGCTTGGGAGCTTCCCGGATCAATGTCGGAACATTGTCTGCCGGAACAACCTGGAATGTGATTCCGGACCGGGCTTGTTTCAAAATGGAAACAAGGGGAGTAACCAATGAGATCAACCGCTATATGAGCGATAAAGCAATGGAAGTGATACGCGGAGCTGCTGCCATGTACGATTTGGGCGTGGACATTAAACCGGCGGCTATTGCGCTGAGTGCCACGAATTCAAGCGAGCTGGTGGAGCAGGCAACAAATCTCGCCCGGACGTTGCCGGGTGTGACTGAAGTAGTGCCAGAAGCTGATTTTGGGGCGTCAGAAGATGTGACACTGATGATCGAACGTGTGCAGGCACGGGGCGGAAAAGCGATGTTCGCGCTTTTTGGCACACCGACTGCTGGCGGACATCATAATGCGGCTTTTGATGTAGACGAAAATGTAATGAATAATGCAGCGGAATTTATGGTGAAAATGTATGAAAAGGTGACTGCCTGAGGAAAGGACCTTGCCTTATCAACCCGTCAAGAGAAAAGCATCGATTCCTTGTTGTAAGGAATCGATGCTTTTCTCTTGACGGTCGAAGACTATACGAATTTTCTTAAATCACTTTTGTCTTACAAATTTATGCCCTTCAAACAGCAGATAATCGCCGCCTTTTACATGCGATATTCTACTTGTTTCAGACCCGGTGTTTAGGACCAGCAGGTCATCTTTGACCGTGGCGGGATATTTTTTAATGATCTTTTCTCCATTGTTGATGAGTTTGGCGACAATCGTTGGGGTGCTCTGCGTTATGGTAAAAGTATCGCCGATTCGAGTGATTTCGAGTGTTTCTGCAGCACGTTCGCTATTTACCCAATTGCCAACGAACTGATTGCTGGTGATATTTCCGCAACCCACAGCAATAACTCCCATGATGACAGTGAAAAAAATAATAATGGTGAAACGTTTCATAATTACCTCCCGTTACAACTTTATACTTAAATTGTATCTTTCGCTTGTCAATGTACAAACATACGTAATTATAAGGAACTTTAAAATTCTTGCATGCTTTTTGTTCCATTAGAAGTGCCTCTTTGCTTTGAGGCAGAAAAAAGTTGGGGATTCATAAAAATTTTGGATGTGCGAGAGACGCTGTTAATCGCAAGAAACATTACAAATGAATAAAAAAGGAGCGTAAAAATGATAATCGGCTATTGCTCTGTATGGTTCTTCCTTTGTCAGACAAATATATACTATGAGTAAGACTATTCTTTTTCAATTCCTGGCGCCAGTTTAGCAATAATTTATCAATGGAGGCCAATATTATGAACGACGTATTGCAATCGATTCGGCAGCGCCGAAGTATTCGCACTTTCAAGCCGCAGCAGATCAGTGACAACGATTTGCAGAAAATCATCGAAGCAGGTCAGTTTGCTCCTAGTGCGCGAAATGAACAGCCGTGTCATTTCACAGTTGTGCAGAACAAAGAACTGCAGGGTAAACTCAACCAAGTTATTCAAAAGATCTTTTTGAATTCCGGCGATCAGGCTTTAGTTGAACGGGCCAAAGTTGACAACTTTAGCCCATTTTACCATTCTCCCACATTGATCATCGTATCCGCAGACAAAAATGTGGTTGCCCCTGAAGCGGACTCCAGTCTGGCGTTGGGTAATATGTTCTTGGCCGCGCATGGTTTGGGAATTGGTTCTGTGTGGATTCATTCCCTGCGTTCTTTGTTTAGTATAGAAGAGGGCAAGACGCTAAACACTGATTTGCAGATTCCGGCAGGACACGACATTTATGGCTCCGGCGCCTTCGGCTACAATTCGGGCCAAGCTCCGGATGCCGCCTCACGCAAAGAAGGAACGGTAACAATTATCAGGTGACTAGTCCCTTTAATTATGGCAAATCATATCGACCCCCCAAAAAAATGCAAAAAACAAAGGAGGATTTATCATGTCTACAACAAAAATCTTGATTTTATCAGTGCTTCTGGTGTTTGCTCTGTCCGTCCCCGCCTTCGCGGCTGATCCCTGGATTGCCTTGACCAATCCTAATCCGAGCAAGATTTGGCAAGCCAGTTCTGGAACAATGGTGCCTGCCGAGCCGATGACGGTTTGGCAAACGGGTAGGAGCTACGAAGTGGTGTGGGATTTTGTCGGAGTTGACGGTCGTGTGCAAGTCGATCTGATGAAAGACGGCAAGGTTTTCAAGACATTGTCACCTTCCGGCGGAACGCTTATCGGTCACGATGGCAAAGGGTTTCAATCAGTGAGTATGGCTACCGAGTGGATTGCAACATCCCCCTATCAAATCCAGGTTTCCAGTCTTGCAATGCCAGGCATTTCAAGCATCAGCGAAAAATTTTCGATTATTAGCAAACAATAACTTAGTGAATCGCAAAAAATAAACAAAGCCTCTTGGTTAATTCCAAGAGGCTTTGTAGTATGTGGAGACTGGTGTTAGGATATAACTGTGGACACAAATCTATAACCTCGCACCTACCCGCACAAAAAGTCAGGAGTGCATAACAAAGCGAAAGAAGCGTTCGCGGTCATTGAAAAAGTCAAAGCGTTTTCGACAACAAATGACTCGAACCTGAAAGAGATGCCAGTGTTTTGGGCCCAGTCGAAAGCTGATGGAACGATCGGAACGCTATGCGCTTACTGCGGTGGTTCGGCGTTTGACGGGCAGATTTTGGGAATATGCTATGGGGATGGATGTTCTGCGAACTATTTATACTCGATAGCTTCAGGATACAATGGGAAAGCACCCGTGCCCGACGGCTTTGGATAAACGAGCTAGACTTCGAGGCTTATCCTGACGGCGACATGTCTTCACCGGATTATGAAAGTGAAATATGGGTTGCTGTGAGAGCGCGCGTTGATTGAACGGAAGTAGTCGGGAAGCTGCGGATTTGTGCACTGGGAGATAATTGCAATGTCAGATGCACTGAAGGGGAATTATCAAAAGATGTGTAATAGAACTTGATAAGCTAAAACTCTTGACAAGGAGATCGGTATGAGAATTGACGTTGTAAAAAAAAGCGATATTACGAATTGGCTTGAATTAGTCCGAGAAGTAGAACCGCTATTCGGTCCGATGATTGACGCGGCAGGTTTTCAAGCGGGCCTTGCAGATGCGATAGACGAAGAGAGCGCATTTGGCGTTCGGAATGACTGCGATAAATTATGCGGCGTTGTTGTAGTGTCCTATGAAAGAAATGAAATTGAGTGGTTAGCCGTAACGCGCAACGAGAGGAAAAATGGATATGGAGGAAAACTTCTCAAACATGCGATTGACAAGTTAAACAATTCAAAGCCGGTGACGGTTCAAACTTTTGATAAAACAGTAACGGCAGGGCTAGCAGCGCGCAATTTGTATTTGCAATGTGGTTTTCAAGAAATCGGACAAGCTGGATTAAACCCTGCCGGGTTGCCGACAGTTATGCTGAAACGGGCGCCCAGTAAGATGCAAAATAGTTTGTCCGCTGATGCTATGCCAGTGACAAGAGTTTTCATCGGAAACATCCCCGCCGTTCTATGGGGAGAAAAAAGCAGTAAGCTAATCGTGGCTGTTCACGGAAACCAGTCGAACAAGATGGACGTACCGATCGCTATTCTGGCTGAAGAGGCAGTTGTGCTGGGATATCAGGTGCTGAGTTTTGATTTGCCGCAACATGGGGACAGAAAAGAAGAACCGACGCTATGCAAGGTTCAAGAGTGTGTTCACGATCTTACCCGGATCATGCGTTTTGCATCGGACTATTGCAATGATCTGAGTTTGTTCGCTTGCAGTATGGGAGCTTATTTTAGCTTGCTTGCCTATCAGGAGGTTTCCTTGCGGCAAAGCTTGTTTTTGTCTCCGGTTGTTGATATGGGTCGGATCATTGAAAATATGATGACCTGGTTTGGCATTAGCAGGGAGAGGTTGCAAGCGGAGAAAGAAATTGATACTCCCGTCGGGCAAACCTTGTACTGGGACTATTATTGTTATGTCAAAGATAACCCGATTGCAGTTTGGCGGAGTCTCACCGCCATTCTTTATGGCAGTGCGGACAATCTGTGCGAATTTGCGGTGGTATCGTCCTTCGCAGACAAATTTGGTTGCACGCTAGATGTAATGGAGGACGGTGAACATTATTTTCATACTCCAGCGCAATTGGCAGTTTATAGGAGTTGGTTGCAAAAATATTTGCGGTAATTTTCGCCAATTGCCACAAAAGGCAGGATTTTGTGATCCAGTATGGCAGAATCAAAAGAGCGGCGTCCTTTTCAGGATTGCCGCTCTTTTATGCTTGAATTGCTGCTATCATTGCGCAGTTGTTGCTGTTTCCTTTTTGATTCATACATCAATTGGTCAATGTGCTGGAAAAAATCATTCGCGGTCATTTTGCTTTTGTGATCGTATACAGCATAGCCCATGGCAAAATCAATAGCATATGGGTTGGCAGTTTCTTGATTATATCGCTCTACGTTAAGTTTGATTTGTTGCACGGTCTGTTCCAAAAGATTGCGACTTTTCAAGTCTATTATTACCATAAACTCATCACCGCCGTATCGAGCGAGAAAATCGTCCTGCCGTAAGCTGCCGGAGATTATCCTAGCAGCAGATTTTAGCGCTGCATCGCCTGTATCATGCCCCAAGCGGTCGTTGATAATTTTGAAATCATTTAAGTCGATCAAAATAGCTGAAAACGAAAAATCTTTTGAGCTGCTGCGAATTTTCGCTTTGATATACTCGTCCAATTGACGTCGGTTGTAGGCGCCGGTGAGGTAATCGGTGTTTAGACTTCGACTCTGAATGTTAAAATAAACTATTAATAACGAAAGCATCATTCCGGACCAGTTATAGGATACTCCATATTGAACCACTTGTATGGAGGTGCCGATGGATACAGGAACAAAAAATAGTAGCAAGGAAAAGAAGTAGCGTTTTTCTAAAACGCTGCGATTGCCAAGCACAAATATAAAGGCATAGATGACAAGGCAATAGCAAAATGCGGTATGCAGTAAAAAATAGGGACCGCGGTGATAGATGTTTTGGCTGTCAACTAAAAAGAACCAGCCAAAGTAGAGGCTGAGGACTGAAAACGCCGCGTTGATAAGCCACAAAGCAAGAAGTGTATAGGTTGTTGACTGCACTTTAGCGGGATTCTTGTAGACTTGGTAATTGGTGTATAAAATCCAGAGCATTGGCGCCACTGGTTCAAATATGTAAAGCGCCAAATTGGTGTATTGGTTCAATAGAAAGTTGTGTTGTCCTGGCAAGCCATTAAAAGCCCATCCCAGGAGATCAATGACGATCATTGCCATATTGGTAAGGATCAACAACATGAACAATCGGTAATGTAGAAACATCTTTTCTGACCGATTGTAAGCATTGATATATATACAAAGCAAAACTATGAATGAAAGTATACTCGAGTCGAGAGTCCGCAAGTAGGGCATAGGGTACCTCTATTTCTATTATCCTAAACATAAATTATTCAAGATTTTTCCTATTATTCCTGCTTTTTCTGAGGGTGACAAATAACGTTGCCTCTCGAAAGCATCTTTGCGTTCTGCTGCAGAACATGTGATAATATTTTCAAGCAGATACCGATTGCCCGGCGCCCATTTTCCTTGGCAGGAGTTCATCCGATTGATTGACAGTGGCTTGAAGTAGTGACGCGTAGCACGCGGAAAGGTTGCATCAGCGTGAACGACAATAAGCTGGAAAAAGAACTTCACGATGTCAAACAACAGTTTTCTGCCATTATTAACGCCGCATCAAACGGTATTTTTGCTGTTGATAAATCAGGCGTTATTTTGATTGCGAACAGAATTGCCCAGGATATGCTGGGTATGAGCGAACTAGAACTGGTTGGCCGACCGATTGCTGATGTCATTCCCCATACGTTGATGCACAAGATCATTGCCGAACAACAACCTTTGCTGGGGCAACGGATCAATGTGGGCGAGACGGTGGTAATTGCGAATTGCGCGCCAGTTCTCGACAATGACGAAATCATTGGCGCCGTTAGCGTGTTTCAGGATATTTCCATCCTGGAAAACACTTCGACCGAATTAAATAACGTGAAAGCACTAATGAAAGAATTTGAAGCGATTATTAATTCATCCTACGATGGGATCTTTATAACTGATGGTCAAGGCGTTGTATTGCGTTGCAACGAAGCTTACGAAAGAATGACCGGTATTTCCTTCAACGAGGTATGCGGCAAAACAATGCAACAGCTAGTGGAAGAAAAATATTACGACCAATCCGTTACGCTTATGGTCATGGAGAAACGCAAACGGATCACGATCAATCAAAACATAAAAGGGCAAGGGAAGTTCTTAATCACAGGCAATCCAATCTTTGATTCATCAGGAAATTTATTCCGCGTTGTAACCAATGTGCGTGATATTGCCGAATTGGTCAGCCTGCGCGACCAATTGACGGAGAGTAAGGAACAAACACTACGTTACGAGCTGGAACTTTCGCATTTGCGTTCACTGCATTTAGAAGCGGATGAGATTGTTTTTCGCAGTCAGGCTATGAAGCAGGCAATCATGACCGCGGCAAAAGTCGCTGAAGTGAATTCTACGGTGATCATTACCGGTGATTCTGGTACAGGTAAAGAATTGATCGCCAAAATGATTCACAAAAAGGGTAAAGGTGCGGACAAACCTTTTATTAAGATCAATTGCGCCGCGTTGCCCGAATCTCTGCTGGAGTCGGAATTGTTTGGTTATGCCGGCGGTGCTTTTACTGGCGCCAAAAAGGAAGGGAAGCCGGGATTATTCGAGTTAGCGCATAACGGAACTTTGTTTTTGGATGAGATTGGCGAGATGCCGCTTGTTCTGCAGGTTAAACTGTTGCGAGCCATTCAAAGCCGAGAAATCATTCGGATTGGCGATGTCAAGCCGATCGCTGTCAATGTTCGTATCATTGCTGCCACGCACCGCGACTTGGCAAAGATGATAGTTGAAGGAAGCTTTCGCCAGGATTTATATTACCGTCTGATGGTAGTGCCGATCCATTTGTTGCCGCTAGCCGAACGAAAAGAAGATATCCCGTTGCTGGTAATGCATTTTTTAGATAAATATAACCAACATTTTGGTTTTGGAAAAACGATTTCTCCGGCAGTCATTGATAAGATGATTGATTATAACTGGCCGGGAAATGTGCGGGAACTCGAGAATGTTATTGAGCGGATGATGGTGACGTCAATTGGTGAACATATTGACATCGATTGTTTGCCGGACCCGTTGAAAAATAAGCATTTTCTACCCAAACGCAATGCAAAGCTAAAAGAAGCTGTAGAGTATACAGAAGCATATTTGTTATCCGAAGCTTATCGAGAGCATAAATCGTGGCCAATAGTTGCTGAAGTGCTCGGGACGGATCGGGCAACTATCTACCGGAAAGCGGCCCGCTATGGACTGATGTCGCAAATGTGAGATAAGTTCATTTTTGCGACTTGGCCCTATTTTAATGCTTGAATCGATTATTTATCCAAATATAATCGCATTATTGCGATAAAATTAAAGGCCGGGTTTCTCAATAGCGACGAAAGTCAGCCCCGTTTTTTTGCGTAGCAACGTAGCGTAAATGCCATATTACCGGACATAGGCAAGAGTGATAAAAAATACATTTTGAAAATGATCAGGTTGGCATAATTCTTGCAATTCTAAATACACAAACCCTGCGCAGGGGAAAGAACTGGAATTGTGAGGAGGAGTATTTATGGGAATGAAAGCGTACGTCCTGAACAATGGCTGGCTGGAGTGCGACCCCAATTGGATGGTTTCTTTTTCGACCTTGGCAACATTGCAGAACAAGGAGATAAATCACAAATGGATTAAGATCCCGGTGTATGCGGTACTTGTCGATCATCCATCAGGGAAAATTCTGTATGATCTCGGCTGTCATCCTGATGCGATGAAAGGATACTGGCCTGATGGGTTGCTCAGCGCATTTCCATATTACTATAATCCAGGCCAGACGCTGGAAGAACAACTGGCCCTTACCGGGACCAAACCGGAAGATATTAAGACGGTTGTTTTGTCGCATATGCATCTGGACCATGCTGGCAATATGCATCTGTTTAAACATGCTGACATCTACGTGCATCGCAAGGATTTTGAATACGGACAGACGTTGGTTCATCTATCGCCCGACCCGGCCAAACATGGCGCTTATGTGAAAGCTGACCTGGAAGTGCCAGTAAAACAATTTCATCTGGTCGACAAGGGTTTTGAACTGGTTCCCGGTGTTGAACTGATTACTTTGCCTGGACACACGCCCGGTCTGTTGGGCATGATCGTTCATCTTGAAAAAGAGGGAACTTTCATCTTCCCGCAGGATGCATTGTATACACGTGAGAACTATGGACCGCCGGCCAAAGCTTCGGGGATTATGTACGATACGCTGGCATTTTTTGAGTCGGTGGAAAAAGTGCGCGAATATGCAAAAAAATATAATGCCAAAGTCATGTTTTCGCATGATATGGAATATTTCCTGTCGATGAAAACGGCGCCCGAGTTTTACGAATAGCTTGATGTAACGGGGAGGAAGAATAATGGCAATGAAAACAGCGAAGCAATACGAAGACAGCCTGCGTGATCTGAAATTCAAGGTGTATTTGCAGGGGGAACTGGTTAAAAATCCGGTTGACCATCCGATTATCCGACCTTCGATGAATTCTGTCAAAGCAACGTATGAACTGGCTGAAAAACCGGAGTATGAAGAACTGATGACCGCGAAATCCCATTTGACAGGAAAGAAAATTAACCGGTTTTGCCACTTGCATCAAAGCACGGACGACCTCGTCAAAAAAGTGAAGATGCAACGTCTGCTCGGACAAAAGACCTCGGCCTGTTTTCAACGCTGCGTCGGGATGGATGCGATCAACGCGGTGGACAGCGTTACTTTTGAAATGGACGCGAAATTGGGTACAAAGTACCATGAACGTTTTGAAAAGTTTTTGCTCAAGATGCAGGAAGAAGACTGGACTGTTGATGGCGCGATGACCGATCCCAAAGGTGACAGGGGGCTCTCTCCCAGCAAGCAGGCCGATCCGGATCTGTTTGTTCACGTTGTGGAAAAACGTGAAGACGGCATTGTGATCTGTGGCGCCAAAACGCATCAAACTGGTGCGCTGAACTCTCATTGGATTTTAGTCATGCCGACAATTGCGATGACGCAGGAAGATGCCGATTATGCGGTGAGCTTTGTAGCACCGGCGGATGCCGAAGGGATTTTTTACATCTATGGGCGGCAATCCTGTGATACCCGCAAGCTTGAAGGCGGGACTTTCGATGTCGGTAACCAGCAATTTGGCGGACACGAAGCCCTGATGGTGTTTGACCACTTGTTCATTCCATGGGAAAACGTACTCATGTGTGGAGAATATGAGTTTAGTGGCGCACTGGTCGAACGCTTCGCCGGCTACCATCGCCAAAGCTACGGCGGTTGCAAGGTTGGCGTGGGCGATGTGCTAATTGGCGCTGCGGCATTGGCTGCCGACTATAACGGCGCGCACAAGGCTTCGCATCTCAAAGACAAATTGATTGAAATGGTTCATTTAAATGAAACTTTATACGCCTGCGGTATCGCCTGTTCGGCCGAAGGTTCAAAAACGGCTTCCGGCAACTATATCATTGATCTGTTGCTTGCCAATGTCTGTAAACAGAATGTGACCCGGTTCCCTTATGAAATTGCCCGACTGGCCCAAGATATCGCCGGTGGACTAATGGTCACCATGCCGTCGGAAAAAGATTTCCGGCACCCCGAGATTGGCAAGGTTGTGGAAAAGTATTTCAAGGGAATTTCTTCGGTGCCGACCGAGCATCGTATGCGGATACTGCGTCTGATTGAAAATCTGACGCTTGGTACGGCGGCAGTCGGCTATCTGACGGAGTCGATGCATGGCGCAGGATCGCCGCAGGCGCAACGGATTATGATTGCCCGGCAGGGGAATATTGAACAGAAAAAAGAACTGGCCAAAGCGATTGCCGGAATCCCTGCCGGAAAATAACGCAGCATGGATAAACTGCAAAAAGTGATCGAAGATAAGGGAAGGCCGCTGCTGCAAGCGCACGGCGGCGACCTTGAATTGATGGAAGTAACTGCGGACGGGTTTGTTAAAGTGAGACTGACCGGGGCGTGTTCTGCATGCCCCGGCGCCCAACAAACTCTCAGCGAACTGGTGGAAACCGCACTAAAGGAAGTGTGCCCGGAAATTAAAGGCGTGGTAGCGGTAACGCAGGTTAGCCAGAGTTTGATTGATGAAGCGCTTTCTATCCTGCGCAAGGGGCAGCGGGGTAATGCAGGTCAGCATTAATTTCTGCGGCGGTTGTAATCCCCGAATTGATCGGACAGCTACGGCTGAAAAAATTAAACAGCAGCTCGAAGTATGGGGAATAGCCGTAAGCTACAAAAACCCCAATGCTGACTTTGTTGTGTATATCAATGGATGTAAGGTGTCCTGCGCTTCCCGCCAGATTGCAGCAAACCGGGGATGTGTGATCATCGCGGGTTGTAATCTGAACGCCTTGGATGTTGCTGAAGCAGATTTGTGCCAATTAGCAGTTGAAAAAGTGAGGGATTACCTTGGAAAAATGGAAAGACCGCTATAAGAATAAGCTCGTGTCAGCGGCTGAAGCATTAAAAATAGTAAAATCTGGCGACCGTGTCGTGATTGGCCATGCTTGCGGCGAGCCGCCCGCACTGGTTGCGGCGTTGGTGGATCGGGCTTCCGAACTTCGCAATGTGGAAATAGTGCACATGGTTGCCATGGGACCGGCAAAGTATGCGCAACCCGGTATGGAATCGAGTTTCCGCCATAATGCGCTATTTGTCGGCGGCTCAACTCGTAAGGGTGTGGAAGAAAAACGTGCGGACTACACTCCCTGCTTCTTCTCGGAGATACCGCGCCTGTTCAGGGATGGTTTTTTGCCAGTAGATGTTGCATTGATTCAGGTAACGCCGCCAGATGAACAGGGGTTCTGCAGTTTCGGGGTATCGGTTGATTATACGCAAACAGCGACTGAATGCGCCAAATTCGTTATTTGTCAAGTGAATGAACAGATGCCGAAAACGAGCGGCGCAAAGATTCATCTGGATCAGATGACCTATATCGTTGAAAAAAATGAACCGTTGATCGAACTCAAACCGGCTAAAATTGGCGATTTGGAAAAAAAGATAGGTGAAAATGTTGCTGCACTGATTCCGGATGGAGCCACGCTTCAACTGGGAATTGGCGCGATACCGGATGCAGTTCTGCTCTTTTTGGGCAACAAGAAAGATTTGGGGATTCATTCAGAGATGTTCAGCGATGGTGTTGTTTTTTTGGCTGAATCAGGCGTCGTCACCAATAGTAAAAAGACAATTAATCACGGCAAATTTATCGCCGCGTTCCTGATGGGCACACAGAAACTCTATGATTTTGTCAACAATAACCCGGATGTGATCATGCTGCCGGTGGATCAGGTGAACGACCCCTACATTATCGGCCAGAATCAGAATATGATCTCCATCAACTCCGCTTTGCAGGTCGATCTCATGGGGCAGGTAAATGCCGAAATGATTGGCAGCAGGCAATTCAGCGGTATTGGCGGGCAGGTAGATTTCGTGCGGGGCGCTAGTCGTTCACTCGGCGGCAAATCGATTATCGCATTGCCGTCTACGGCTTCAGGCGGGACCATTTCCCGGATCGCCGTTGATTTGGATCACGGGGCGGCTGTTTCCACATCAAGGAACGATGTGCATTGTATCGTTACAGAATATGGAGTGGCCAATCTACGGGGCAAAAGTCTGCGTGAACGGGCGTGTGCGTTGATATCCATTGCTCATCCGGATTTTCGCGCCGACCTAGAGGCAGCTGCTAAAGCTAAAGGCGTATTGTGAGATAACCGAAAATCTCAGTATTCAGGACGCGCCGGAATTGTTTATTGCCCCCTGGCTTTCAGGGGGCATTTTTCATGTATCAATTTATTTGTGTTATTGCATGACTATATTAATTTTGATGAAAATGATGTTAACATAATGGTAAAATATGCTGAAACAAAAAATGTTTTGAGGGAGAGATTGAAGATGAGCAAACTGGCGAACATTGATTGGGACAATATTGGGTTTAAGTATATGCAAACCGAATTGCGTTTTCTGGCCAACTGGAAAGATGGCCAGTGGGAAGAAGGCCGGCTGGTTAAGGACAATAAGTTGAGTATCGGTGAATGTGCACCGGCGCTTCACTACGGACAACAGTGTTTTGAAGGACTGAAGGCTTACCGGACAAAATCCGGTGATATTCAACTTTTTCGCCCCGATGAGAACGCCAAACGATTCAATCGCAGCGCCAGCCGGGTACTGATGCCGGAAGTTCCGGAAGAAATGTTTTTGTCTGCCGTGCTGCAAGTGGTGCGCGCAAACGCATCCTATGTTCCGCCCTATGGCAGTGGTGCGACTCTTTACATCAGGCCGTTTATGCTGGGCGTTGGCAATTACATTGCAGCTGGGCCAGCGCCGGAATACCTGTTCTCCGTTTTCTGCTTTCCGGTCGGTCCTTACTTTAAGGGAGGATTGACGCCAGTAAACTTCATGGTCAGCGAGTTTGACCGGGCAGCTCCTTACGGTACAGGAGCAGCAAAAGTCGGCGGTAATTACGCGGCAAGTTTCTACCCCAACAAACTGGCAAAAGAAAGCGGTTTTGCCGACTGTATATATCTGGACCCGTTGACTCATACAAAAA
The DNA here is from genome assembly GCA_964521625.1 of uncultured Veillonellaceae bacterium. Lineage (GTDB taxonomy): Bacteria > Bacillota > Negativicutes > UBA1444 > UBA1444 > UBA1444. Next base: position 17,028 of record CAZFSM010000026.1, read on the forward strand.
TAGAAGAAGTTGGCGCTGCCAACTTCTTTGGGATCACTCGGGATGATGAGTTTGTCACGCCAGCTTCTCCGTCCATTTTGCCTAGCATCACCAAATACTCGTTGCTGTATCTGTCCAAAGAGTACTTACATCTAAAGGCGGTAGAACGGGATGTTCTAATCGACAACCTCGGGGAATTCAAGGAAGCGGGCGCCTGTGGCACAGCGGCTGTCATAACGCCGATCGGTGGAATTCAATACAAAGGCCGGCTGCACGTCTTCCACAGCGAAACAGAAGTCGGACCGATCACAAAAAAACTATACAATACCCTCTGCGGGATTCAGTTTGGCGATCTGGATGCGCCCGGTGGCTGGATCTTAAAAGCATAATAGATTGACGAACTAAGCAGGCGGAATCTCACCGACATCTTCCAGAACTAACCTTGGGCGATAAGGATATTGTTCGATTTCATCGCGGGTGGTTACGCCCGAGAGGACGAAAATTGGGTCGAGGCCACTTTCAATACCCGCGAGAATATCCGTGTCCATGCGATCGCCGATCATTGCTGTTTCGCCAGAATGAATGCCCAATATTTGCAATCCGGTGCGCATCATCAACGGGTTTGGTTTGCCGATATAATAGGCGCTTTTACCGGTTGTAATTTCAATCGGTGCGACGAGAGCGCGACAAGCCGGCACGATTCCATTTTCGGAAGGTCCGGTCAGATCTGTGTTTGTGCCGATGAGTTTAGCCCCGTTCAGAACGTGATTCATGGCCTTGCAGATGAGGCCGTAATTGTAGTTCGCGGTTTCGCCGATGACCACATAGTCGGGGTCTACATCGTTGAAAGTGATGTTTACATCATGCAGGGCGTTAAAAAGGCCTGGTTCGCCGATTACATAGGCACTGCAACCAGGACTTTGGTGGCTTAGGAATTTTGCAGTGGCCAATGCACTTGTATAAAAATGGTTTTCAGCGACTTCGAGCCCCATGCGGGCTAATTTTTGCTGCAATTCTCTGGGGGTTTTACTGCTGCTGTTTGTCAAAAATAAAAACTCTTTCTTTTCGCGATATAACCAATCAACGAACTCTTTGACGCCTGGAATCAAGTTGTTGCCTTTATAGATTACACCGTCCATATCGCATAAAAAGCCTTTTTTTGACCGCAATAACTCCATGAGTGTTGCTCCTTTCCAACTAGCTCCTTGTTCAACTATTATTGTTCGCCTTAAAGAGTAGTATTCTTCCATAGCAAAGTTTTCCCCTGCCGCGAAATTGAATAAGGAGAATGGAAATGGCACTGTCTTTAAAAATAATTGCCCGCATTCGAACAGATTTCCCGACTAAATTCGGTATTCCGCGTCAAAGCGGTCTCGTCGAGTCGTTAAAAGGTGTGGTCGTGTTCGAGCCGGAATACCGTAACCCTGACGTTTTAAGGGGATTGGAAGGTTTTTCGCACATTTGGCTCATTTGGCAGTTTTCGGAAAGCTTGCGAGACAACTGGTCAGCTACAGTTAGGCCGCCGCGGCTCGGCGGGAACACGCGGACTGGCGTTTTTGCTACGCGGTCGCCCTTTCGCCCGAATCCACTCGGGTTATCCTCAGTCAAGCTTGACTGCATCGACCTGGATACTTATCACGGCCCAGTACTGCATGTTTTAGGCGCCGATCTGATGGACAACACCCCAATCTACGACATCAAGCCGTACCTGCCGTTTGTTGACAGCCACCCGGAGGCAGTCGGCGGATTTGCCGATTCATTCAAGGATTACGTGCTGACAGTGGAATTTCCTGAAAAATGGCTCCAGCTCATTCCCGAGGAGAAGCGCGAAGCTCTCTTGGGTGTGCTGGCGAATGACCCGAGACCATCCTATCAAATTGATCCAGAGCGGATTTATGGCTTTGAGTTTCTGGAATTCGACATCCGATTCACGGTGCGGGATTCGGTGCTCGCCGTTTGCGAAGTGGTGTTGCTCATATGATCTTACGACAGAGAAAACTTGCATGAGAATTCAGAATGCGTTACACTTAAATTGGTTAATTGCGAATAAAACATTGCTGTTTAGCTGAAAAGTAAAAAAATGAACACATTGACGCTGTCTGAGGGAGCGGATAAAATCCAAAACGAATGGCACAGTTTTTTGTCAGAAAATAGCAGACAGTAGGGGAGAGGCAAAAATGCGGATTGAGAAAGATTTTCTCGGTGAGATTGAAATTCCGGACGAACTCTATTACGGAGTGCAGACTACTAGGGCGCTGCACAATTTTTCTATCACCGGCCATGTCTTAAATGAAGATTTTGTTGTAGCGTTGGCTATCGTCAAAGCAGCGGCTGCGCGGGCGAATATGCGCACGGGGCGGATGTCGGCAGCGATTGGGGCGGCCATTGTCAAAGCTGCGGAAGAGATCATCGCTGGGCAATGGCAAAACCAGTTTGTCGTGGATTGTATTCAGGGCGGCGCCGGAACTTCAATGAACATGAACGCCAACGAAGTGATTGCCAATCGCGCCCTGGAAATACTAGGCGACGCCAAAGGAAACTACAATCTTATTTCACCCAATAATCATGTGAATATGGCCCAGTCAACCAATGATGTGATTCCGACGGCTATTCGCATCTGCACGATTCGCAAAGCCCACAAATTGATCGAAGCGATTGACGCATTGGCTGCGGCGTTTGAAGCGAAGGGCGAAGAGTTTTCCCAGGTTCTAAAAATGGGGCGAACGCATTTGCAGGATGCGGTGCCCATTACGTTGGGGCAAGAGTTCCTGGCATATGCGGCTGCGATCAGGCGATCGATGCGACGGATTGAAGTCACAGTGCAGTCGCTGCATGCGGTCAATATGGGGGCAACTGCAGTCGGAACCGGTCTCAACGCTGAACCCGAATATATTACCTTTGTAACGGAAGAGCTTAGCAAACTGACCGGTGAAACGATTTTTTCCGCCCCCAATATGGTGGACGCGACGCAGAATACGGATGAGTTGGCCGAGTTTTCCGGTACGCTGAAAGTGAGTGCACTGGCATTGTCCAAGATCGCCAATGATTTGCGCCTGATGGCATCAGGACCGAAATGCGGGTTGAATGAATTGCTGCTGCCGGCGATTCAGTCTGGCTCCTCGATTATGCCCGGCAAAGTAAATCCGGTCATTCCTGAAATGGTGAACCAGGTTGCTTTCCAAGTCATCGGCAATGATCTGGCAGTGGGCATGGCGGTAGAGGCGGGACAGTTCGAGCTGAACGTCATGGAACCGGTCATGGCTTATAACCTTTTCAATTCGCTGACCATTTTGACGAATGCGGTTAATGCGTTGAACAGCAAGTGCGTGCAGGGGATCAAGGCCAATGTGGAACATTGCAGTTCGATGATTGACGCCAGCGTGGGTGTGGTAACCGCGCTGTTGCCGCATATCGGCTATGAACAGGCGTCACTGGTCGCTAAGGAAGCACTCGGCAGCGGACAGTCGATCAAGGAAATCGTTGTGCGTAAAGGACTGTTGACGGCCGAACAATTGGACGTGATTTTGTCACCGGGTGAGATGACGCAACCGGGAATCGCCGGCAAACAATTTTTGCCGCCTGTTTAACGGAACTTCATACCAATGGTGCCAGAGGACCTAACCAGCAATAAATTTGACGAGGCAGAGGGGATTGCAATATGCGTATCGAGAAGGATTTTCTGGGTGAAATTCAGATTCCTAATCGCTTATATTACGGGATACAGACAACGCGTGCGATGCATAACTTTAATATTACGGGCTATGAATTGGATCGTGATTTTATTGTCGCGCTGGGGATGGTCAAGGCGGCAGCTGCACGGGCAAACATTAGAACCAGCCGGATGCCCGAACTCATCGGCGCAGCGATCGTAAAAGCCGCTGAAGAAATCAGCTCCGGTCAGTGGCAGGAACAGTTCGTTATCGATTGCATTCAGGGCGGCGCCGGCACCTCAATGAACATGAATGCCAACGAAGTGATCGCCAATCGGGCCCTGGAAATTTTGGGAGCCAAGAAGGGTAACTATGATCTGGTGTCGCCCAACAATCATGTGGATATGGCTCAGTCATCGAATGATGTGATTCCGACGGCCATCCGCATCTGTACTATTCGTAAAACCAAGAAACTGCTGGCGGCGATGGAAGCGTTAGCCGCAGCGTTCCAAAGCAAAGGCGAAGAATTTTCCTTGGTTCTCAAAATGGGGCGAACACATTTGCAAGACGCGGTGCCGATTACACTGGGGCAAGAATTTCAGGCGTACGCAGAAGCCATCAAGCGTTCGATGCGGCGAATCCAGGCGATGAGCAAAGCGTTGCAAGCTGTAAACATTGGTGCTACCGCCGTTGGAACCGGTCTCAACGCCGAGCCGGAATACATTGCTTTCGTGACAGAAGAACTGAGTAAATTGACTGGCGAGACAATCTATTCCGCCCTAAACATGGTGGATGCGACACAGAATACCGATGAACTGGCGGAGTTTTCCGGCACGTTGAAAGTGAGTGCGCTGGCATTGTCCAAGATTGCCAACGATTTACGGCTGATGGCGTCCGGGCCGAGATGCGGCCTGAATGAATTGCTATTGCCGGCGATGCAACCAGGTTCTTCGATCATGCCCGGCAAGGTCAACCCCGTGATTCCCGAGACGATGAATCAGGTTGCTTTCCAAGTTTGCGGCAATGATATGGTAATTAGCCTAGCGGTTGAGGCCGGACAATTTGAACTGAATGTGATGGACCCGGTCATTGCCTATAATCTGTTTCATTCGCTCACCATTTTGACCAATGCGGTCAATACGCTGAATCATAAGTGCGTGCAAGGAATTAAAGCCAATGTGGAGCATTGTCATTCGATGATTGACGCCAGTGTGGGTGTGGTAACTGCCCTGCTGCCGCATATCGGATACGAACAATCCTCGCTGATTGCTAAGGAGGCCCTAGGCAGCGGCAGAACAGTTAAGGAAATCGTGGTGCAGAAAGGCTTGCTGACGGCTGAACAACTGGATGTGATTTTGTCGCCGGGTGAGATGACGCAACCAGGAATCGCCGGCAAACAGTTTTTGGATAGTGCATGCAAGAAGGAATTAGCTTAATAGCAAGAGTTGGCCGGAGGCAATCGTATTTTGGGGCGCAGGTGCTATTTGGCATCTGCGCTTTGCTGAGTTATGTTGATGCGAAGCAGCCAAACTGGCAATGGCCAAACGCGATAAACGCAAATGAAGTTTGCTCGTAAGAGTTGATCCATAGTAAGAGCAACATATTCCCGACGAAAAGGTCCGGTGGCAGAAAACGAGGTAATGAGTTTTTCTGGGCCGGGCTTTTTTATAAGGGTTTGACTGCATATGATGATGAAGTATCTGTTGACAGAATATTGAACACTGACCATAATTAATAAGACAATATTCCAATAAAGGCGCGAAAGGTGACGTTGAAAATATAATGACAATGGTCAGAAAACCCAATATTAAATCCGCAGCACGGACGCTGGATGTAATTGAGTTCATTGTAAATAGTGTCAAAGCGCCTACTTTTGGTCGAATACGCGAAGAATTGGATATTCCCAAAAGTTCATTGTCCTATCTGTTGCAGGATTTGATTGATCGAGATTATATTTATACGGACCCGGACATGAAGGTGTATTATCCAGGGATTAAATTAATCCAGCTGGGCGCCGTGTGTATCAACAACACAGATATATCTCGGGAAATTGCACTGGGGGTAAGAAAACTCAGTGATGAGCTTGGCTGGACAGCCCATGCGGCAATTTTGGATGGGCGGTTTATTGTTTACATTGCTAAATGTCAAAGCACAACGGATTTAAGCGTAGTAACCAATATTGGCTTCAGAATACCGGCGCACGCAACGGCTTTAGGCAAAGTCTTGCTGGCGGCTCTGGGACAAAAAGAATGGCGGGCCAGATTGAATAATGTTCAACTGGAGCGGTATACGGAGAATACCATAACATCGTATGAAAAATTACTTGAGGAGTTGAAAATAACTGCGACCAAAGGGTACAGCATCGACAACCAAGAGATTATACCGGGTGGAGTTTGTGTGGCGGCGCCCATTTTTGACAGGACGGGCAGAATTGTTGCTGCCATCAGCGCCACCGTTCCCATTGCTTCCCGCGGCGACGACCTATGTGAAAGCCTGATTTTGAAGGTTAAGAACCAGGCTGCCAGTATATCCATGCGCTTGGGTAATCATTGACAAGTACATTTTCCAAAAACTCTAGAATAATCTGATTAACTATTATATACTATACTCAAATTACAGAACGGAGTTCGCATATAAGAACAAAATGATTTTGCAAGACTACAAGAGAACCATTGAAAATGGTCGATTTTTGTCAATCACATCGGTAATTTGGGCATAAGATAATATTGAATAAAATAAGGAGTTGATGTTGTGTACGCCTACAACAAAGTTTCGGCAGAAATGCTGGAAGAATTGCGAGCAGTTTTGGGAGAGCGTTTTGTTTCCACCGATGCAGATAAGTTGGAAACATATAAAACGGATGAGGAAGCCAACCCCAAATATCATCACTATCCTGAAGTCGTGGTATTTCCTGAAAACACGGAGCAAGTTGCAGCGGTTGTGCGTTTGGCCAATAAATATGTCGTTCCAGTTACGCCCCGGGGCGCCGGCTCGGGATTGGCGGGTGGAGCTATCCCAGTTTACGGCGGTATTGTAATGGTCATGGAGCGGATGAATAAAATTGTTGAATTTAATGAGGATTCTTTGTATGTCGTTGTGCAGGCCGGAGTCCGGACCGATGAACTGCAAAAAGAAGCGAAGCGGCACGGTTTGTTGTATGCGGGGGATCCCTGCAGCAGTGACAGTTGCCAGATAGGCGGCAACATTGCCACCAATGCCGGTGGCAACAAGGCAGTTAAGTACGGGACAACGCGCGATCAGGTTTATGCGATAGAAGTGGTGACTGGCGAAGGGGATATCGTGAATGTCGGTAGTAGACTAGCCAAAAAGAGCACCGGCTATGCCCTCGAACATTTATTGGTCGGCTCGGAAGGAACTTTGGCGATTGTTACGCAGGTCACACTCAAGCTTAAGCCGCTGCCACCCTATAATATGGATTTTTTGGCAGTTTTCACCGATATGGATAAAGCTTTGACATTGCCCAATAAAATTGCGAAAGCGGGTTTGAATCCCACCTGTATGGAGTTTATGGATAATCCCTGTGTGATCAGTTGTAGTCGATATATCAAGGTGGATCTACCTTACGCAAATAAAGGCGGCATTTATGTCATCATCACGATTGACGGTTTTAGAGAGGATGAGATAGAGCAGAAGGCAGAATTGCTGGATGCTTTGTGCACCGAGTGTGGAGCGGTAGAAGTTCTGGTTGCTGATGAGGAGCGGATATGGAAGGCCAGGCGCAATGTTGCCGAAGCTGCCCGGGCAGAAAGTCTGATTTTTTCGCCGGAAGATGTTGTGGTGCCGCTGGATGCAATCGTGCAGGTGATGAAAAAACTCCCGGAGCTGGAAGCGCAATATGGCCTTGCGGCCCGTACCTGCGCCCACATTGGGGACGGAAATATACACGTGAATGTATTGAAAGGCGATCTGCCTGTGGAAATCTGGAATAGCAAACTGGATGAATATCATGAAGATCTGTTTGGGTTTGTATATCAACTGGGGGGACGGCTATCGGGAGAACATGGTATAGGGCTAAAGAAAATAAAAGAAATGGAAATGTTTACAGACCCTATCGAACTTAAAATTATGAGATCGATCAAGCAAGCGTTGGATCCCAAAGGAATCTTGAATCCTGGCAAGATTTTTAGAATGTAATACATTAATGATTTCAACATGGCAGGATCCAATAACATGAATCGGAAAATTTGCATCAAAAACAGGAGGGATGACAATGGGAGCAAAATTTATGCTGGGCAACGAAGCAATCGCCCGTGGCGCCGCAGAAGCAGGGGTTACAGTCGTATCTGGCTATCCCGGCACACCGGCTACGGAAATTGTTGACAATTGTGCGGAATACCCGGGTATTTATGCTGAGTGGGCGACAAATGAAAAACATGGCTTCGAAGTGGCTATGGGCGCCTCCTTAACAAATCAACGCGCCCTGGCAGTGATGAAACATAACGGCACAAATGCGGCAACAGATTTTTTGATGCATGTAAATTTTACCGGCGTACATGCCGGCTTAGTATTGATTTCTTCTGATGATCCCGGTGCGCTTTCTTCACAATGCGAAGAGGATACACGGATACTGGTGCACAATTACGCCCATGTGCCGATGTTCGATCCATCTAGTGTTCAAGAGGCTTACGCCATGACGAAGGAGGCCTTCGACCTCTCGGAAAAGACCGAAATGCTGTTTGCACTGCGGCCGGTGATGCGCGTCAATCATGCTGGCGGAATGGTTACTTATGGCGAGCTCAACGCTGTCAAAAGGCCGGCGGAGTATCGGATTGACCGCAGCCGTTTTGTAATGTCCGCAGTGGTGGAGAAGGAGCTGGGCGGGGAACTGCGCCCCAAAATGCGGCATCGCTGGTTGAACAACAAGCAAACAGAACTCAAGGCGATCATGGAAGCGTCGGAATTCAACGCAGTAGAAGCTGGTGAAGGCGAAGTCGGGTTCGTCGGTTGTGGAATTGGCTACGCATTCCTCAAAGAAGCAGAACAGATCTATGGCAAGAAACTGCCGATATTGAAACTTTGTACCCTGCCGTTGCCGGAACAGAAGGTACTCAACTTTGTCAAAGGCTTGAAAAAAATCGTTATTTTTGAAGAAGTCGAACCGGTGGTGGAGCGACTGATTAAGCAGTTGTGCTTTGTGAACCAGGTCTGTGTTGAAGTGCTGGGGCGTGAGGACTATCTGCCGAAGGAAGGGGAACTCGTCACCAATCTCGTTTTGACAGCGGTCAAAGCGGCGATCTCGGGCGAAGCTTTTCCACAGGAAGCGAAAAAAACCTATGTGCCTGCCCGCACACGGACGCAGTGTTCGGGTTGCAGCCATCGCGGCCTGGTGTATGCGATGAAAAACGTAACGCGAAAGAACGGCGGTGTGGTTACAGGCGATATCGGCTGTCATGATGCAGGGACCTTTGAACCGATGAAACTGCAGTCCACCATCTTTTGTATGGGATCATCGATCCCGATGGCTTATGGCATAAAAAAAGCCGGTTTCGCAAAACCTGTATACGCGCTGATCGGCGACTCAACATTCTTTCACAACGGCTTAACCGGAATGGCCAGCGCCATTTACAACAACGCCGATATTACTGTCGTCATTGCGTATAACGAAACCACGGCGATGACTGGTTTTCAGCCGCATCCGGGCAGTGGAAACAACCTGAACAATAAAATTAACCCAATGGAACCCGGCGCAATCTGTGCGGCCATGGGCGCGAAAGTGTTCCGCTGCAACCCTTATCATGTAGAAGAAACCGAACAGGTCCTCGCTGAAGCAGCGACGCAGCCCGGTGTCAAAGTAGTTATTGCCGAAGCGTTGTGCTATCTCAAGTTTGGCCGTGATGGCAGAGTTTCGTATACGAAGCGAACCGTTGCCGTTGATCCGGCGATCTGTAATGGCTGCAGCCTGTGTGTGAAAACCTTCGGTTGTCCGGCAATTCTCCTGGGGGAAGATGGTAAGGCAATGATTGACACAAGCGCCTGCAACGGATGCGGTGTTTGCGTGTCGGTATGCAAAAGGGGGGCCATGAAATGAAATTTGATTTAGTCATTGCCGGTGTTGGCGGACAAGGCAATATTTTAGCGTCCCAAGCAGTGGCGAAATCTGCCATGGATGCCGGCTACAATGTGGTAAACACTGAAACCAAAGGCGCTGCCCAACGTGGCGGTTCAGTTCTGTCCCATGTGCGTATTGCCGACGGCGAGATTTTTTCGCCGCTGGTTCCCCAGGAACAGGCAGAAGTGCTGTTAGGTTTTGAACCGCTTGAAGCAATGCGTTATATCAATATGTTGGGCAAGCATGGGAAGTTCGTTATCAATACGGCTCCGGTGCCCACGATCCTATCCAATCTGAAAGTGGATGAATACCCATCGCGTGATCAAATGATTTCTGCCATAAAAGCAAAAGGCGTGGAAGGCTATTATATCAATGCGACGCAAGCTGCCAAAGGACTGGGCAACGTTTTGCTGACCAACGTTGTGATGTTGGGAGCTTTCACCGTAATCAGTGATATTTTGCCGGCGGAGGCAGTGCTGGGTAAATTGCTCAGTATGGTTGATGAAAAGTTTCATGACGATGATGCCCGCGCCTTTGAATGCGGACGCAATTTGGTTTTAGACCAAATGAAAAAAGTGTGAAGGAGATATGAATACGATGTTTAACTTCACAGAAGATCAGTTGATGATGAAAAAGATGGTACGAGAGTTTGCCGAAAAAGAGCTTGCCCCTGGTGTAGCAGAGCGTGACGAAAAAGAAGAGTTTTCCCAGGAACTCTTTGACAAGGCAGGAGAACTAGGCCTGACGGGTATTTGTTTTCCCGAAGAATATGGCGGCGCCGGGGGCGACTATATCAGCTATATCCTGGCCAGCGAAGAAATCGCGATTGTTGACGACTGTATGCAGACTGGTTATGCAGCATCCGTATCTCTGTGCGCTATGCCGATTTTTAACTTTGGAACTGAAGAACAAAAACGCAAATACCTGGTTCCTCTGGCTGAAGGCAGCAAACTTGGGGCATTCGGCCTGACTGAGCCGAATGCCGGGACCGATGCTTCGGCGCAGCAGACGGTGGCGGTCCTGGATGGCGACCATTATGTTCTCAACGGTAGCAAAATCTTTATTACCAATGCAGGTTCGGCTGAAATCTAGTTGTATTTGCCATGACAGACAAGTCCAAAGGGGTAAAAGGGATTTCTGCCTTCATTCTGGAAAAAGGCATGCCCGGTTTCAGTTTTGGCAAAACCGAACATAAAATGGGGATTCGTTCCTCGCTGACGCGAGAACTCATATTCCAGGACGTCAAGGTTCCGGTAGAGAACCGCTTGGGTAAAGAAGGCGAAGGATTTAAAATTGCCATGCACTCCCTGGATGGCGGCCGGATCGGTGTTGCGACCCAGGCGCTGGGGATTGCCCAGTCAGCCTTGAATCACGCCATCAAATACTCCAAGGAACGGGTGCAGTTCGGTCAGCCGATTTGCAGTAACCAGGCCATCGCCTTTATGCTGGCGGATATGGCGACAGAATTGGATGCGGCCCGTTTGCTCACCTACCGTGCAGCTTTTTTGAAACAGGCAGGCAAGCCCTGCTCCAAGGAAGCTGCCATGGCAAAAATGTATGCTTCCGATGCGGCCATGAAAATAACCGTCGATGCCGTACAAATCTTCGGGGGCTATGGCTTCAGCCGCGAATATCCGGTGGAGCGCCTGATGCGGAATGCGAAAATCACCCAAATTTATGAAGGCACCAATCAAGTGCAGCGTATGGTTATTTCCGGTTCGATTTTACGATAGTAACCAAGACCCGAGAAAGTTTCAAATTAAAAGGAGGATGAATGAGTATGCGCGGGATTCCTTTTGCTGAGCTAAAGGTTGGCGATCAAGGCAGTTTGTCAAAAACTGTAAGTGAGCATGATATCTACACCTATGCCGGACTTACCGGTGACTTCAACCCGATTCACGTGAATGCGGAATTCGCCAAGGGAACCATGTTCAAAGAACGGATTGCCCACGGCATGTTGTCAGCTGGCTTTATTTCCGCTGTACTTGGGACAATTATGCCTGGCCCGACCAATGTATATCTGTCGCAGGAACTGGTTTTTAAAGCGCCGGTAAAGATCGGTGATACAGTGACAGCTACCTGCGAATTAATTGAGAAAATTGAAGAAAAGCACAGGTTGGTTTTTCGTACAACCGTGACCAATCAGGATGGGGTAATGGTTATCGACGGAAAAGCAAAAATCATGAAGATGGACTAAACCTACCGTTGCAATAATGCGATGTCTTGCACCGATGGTACTAGACGTGATAAAGTATTGATAAATGAAAAACGCAAAATGGGGAGCACCACCAAAAGGGTGTGATTCTCGTTTTGCGTTTTTTTTATTTTGGCTGGCAGGAAATGAAAAATCGTTTTCGCGCTGGATTCTGCATCAAAGGAGGATAAGCAATGCAATGCAACGGTAAAATGGTGTTTCTGTCGGCGCCCCGGACTCTGCGAGAATTCTTGCTGGAACAGCAGTATGATTGCAAGGCTGTTGCGGTGGAACGTAACGGCGAGATCATAGCAAGAACTGAATATGACAGCACACAATTAACGGACGCAGATTGTCTGGAGATTGTTCGGTTTGTGGGTGGGGGCTGACAGATGCAGGTAGAGGTGAACGGGAAAATACGAGACCTTGACTGCCGCAGCGCTTTTGAAGTAAGGGCGCAGTTAGGGGATGAAACCGATATTGTTATTTTAAATGGCTTTCAGATTGACAGTGATCATTGCCTGTCGGAAAATGACTCACTGACAATCATCAGGAAAGGGGTCATGCCGGCAGCAGAAGAACTGGAAAATATGATGATGGCGCGGCATACGCCGACAGTTCACAAAAAACTGAAACAAGGGCGCGTAGCTATTGCCGGGCTTGGCGGATTGGGGTCAAATATTGCGGTCATGCTGGCAAGAATCGGCGTGGGACAAATGCTTTTGGTCGATTTCGATGTCGTCGAGCCAAGCAACTTAAATCGGCAAAACTACTATATTAGTCATCTGGGAATGCCAAAGACTCTGGCGTTGAAAACCCAATTTAAAGAAATCAATCCGTTCATTCAAGTTGAAACACATACACTACGTGTGGTAGCAGAAAATGTTGCCAGTCTGTTTGATGGGTATAGTATTCTTTGCGAGGCGTTCGACAAACCCGAAGCCAAGGCGATGTTGGTGAACACAGCCTTGACAAAGCTGCCGCACATCACAATTGTTGCAGCGTCCGGAATGGCGGGGTTTTCCAGCTCAAACCGAATAACAACGACCAGGCCCATGAAACGCTTGTATATGTGCGGAGATTTTGGAACCGCAGCTGAACCTGGCATGGGTTTGATGGCGCCGCGAGTACAGATTTGCGCCGGCCACCAGGCCAATATGATTTTACGTTTACTAGTAGGGCAGGCAGAATGTTAAAGGAGGAGTTTATCATTAAAGATTTACTGATGATTGGCGGACATAGCTTTCAATCCCGTTTAATTTTGGGGTCAGGAAAATTTTCGCTCGAAATGGTCCAAGCCGTGATAAAGCATGGGGAAGTGGAAATTGTGACATTGGCCTTGCGGCGTGCTAACGTCGGTGGTGCGGAAAATATTCTGGATTATATACCAGCGGGGATCACGCTGTTACCGAATACGTCCGGAGCCAGAAACGCAGGAGAAGCCGTACGCATTGCTCGGTTGGCAAGGGAAATGGGCTGCGGGGATTTTATCAAACTGGAAGTCATTCACGACTCCAAATATTTATTGCCGGATAATTACGAAACAGTTAAGGCTACAGAAATTCTCTCTAAAGAAGGATTCATCGTCATGCCCTACATGTATCCGGACCTAAACGCAGCCCGTGCGTTGGTCAGTGCCGGGGCGGCTTCGGTCATGCCCCTGGGGGCGCCGATTGGCAGTAACAAAGGGCTTTGCACCAAAGAGTTTATTCGCATTCTGGTGGAAGAAATCAATCTGCCGATCATTGTCGATGCGGGAATCGGCCGGCCTTCACAAGCCTGCGAGGCAATGGAAATGGGAGTCGATGCAGTTATGTGCAATACAGCGATTGCTACAGCCGGAAACATTGCCCAAATGGCAAAAAGTTTTAAACTGGCGGTTGAAGCCGGCAGGTTGGCCTATTTGGCCGGATTGGGGCGAATACTGGATGGGCATGCAGAAGCGTCCAGCCCAATGACCGGCTTTTTAGCGGAGAAAGCTTGATGAAAAAAACAACAGAACACTTGGTATATATGGAGAATATGGATGTCCTAGACTCAGATTTGATGGAAAAAGTCATGGATAGGGTGGCCGCGTATGACTATCAAAGGGTTACGGCCAATGACGTGGAACAGGCACTGCGGAAAGAACGGCTTACCATCGAGGATTACGGTGCAATCCTATCACCCGTGGCGTCAGACTATCTTGAGGACATGGCTGCAAAAGCTGCCAGGGAAACCCGCAGATATTTTGGCAATTCAATTCAACTGTTTACCCCGCTATACATTTCCAACTACTGCGAAAATCATTGCATCTACTGTGGATTCAACTGCCACAACGCTATCAACCGGGGCAAACTGTCATTGACTGAGATTGAAGCGGAACTGAAAGCGATCGCAGCAACAGGACTACGGGAAATTTTATTGCTTACCGGTGAATCGCGGTATCAGTCTGGTCTGGCTTATATCGGGGCTGCTGTCGAACGTGCGGCCCAGTACTTTTCAACTGTCGGGATCGAAATTTATCCGTTGAACGTTGAGGAATATGCATATTTGCAAAAATGCGGCGCCGACTTTGTGAGTGTGTATCAGGAGACGTACAATACGGAAATATATGCACAGGTTCATTTGAGCGGACCGAAACGATGTTACCCATATCGTTTTCACGCTCAAGAACGAGCCTTGCAGGGCGGCATGCGGGGTGTCGCTTTGGGCGCTTTGCTGGGTCTGGGCGATTTTCGCAAGGACGCTTTTGCAGCTGGAGTACATGCCTGTTTATTGCAGCAACGGTACCCACACGCAGAGATTTCTTTCTCGACTCCTCGTTTGCGGCCTTATATCAATAATGATGCGAATAACTCCAACGACGTTCATGAACGGGAGCTGTTGCAGGTCATGTTGGCGTACCGCCTGTTCATGCCGTTTGCGGGCATTGCGATTTCCACCAGGGAGAGGGCGGGATTTCGCGATCATGTCATCGGGATGGTGGCAACCAAAATTTCCGCCGGGGTTAGGGTTGGCGTCGGCGGGCACAATGCAGCAGAAAAAGGCGATGAACAATTTACGATTGCTGATTCGCGCAGTGTCGGGCAGGTTCGCCAAAGCATTATGGAACGAGGCCTCCAACCGATCTATACAGACCATGTGAGAGTATAGGCGTATGCTGATTTGCGTTACTCATCGCAAATTGTGCAAAGAGAATTTTTTGGTGCGGGTTCAGCAATTGGTGCAAGCGAGACCATATGCATTGATGCTGCGGGAAAAGGATCTGGACGCCCTGTCGTATGAGCGGCTAGCCAGGGAAGTAAGGGCGATCTGTCAGCGGAACGGGGTATTGCTGATTCTTCATCACCATGCTGCGGTTGCGGCAAAAATGAAGCATGCCTATCTGCAGCTGTCAATGCCTGAGCTTCAAGCCTATCGAAACGCAGCGCAGTACATGACGATCGGCGCTTCTGTCCACTCGGTATCCGAAGCGATAGAGGCGCAATTGTTGGGTGCGGCTTATGTCGTTGCCGGTCATGTTTACGCTACGGACTGCAAACAAGGACTGCGCCCGCGAGGATTGCTCTTTTTGCAGCAGATTTGTCAGGCGGTTGAGATACCGGTTTTTGCCATTGGCGGGATTAACCAAAGCAATTTGAGAGTAACATTGGGGTGCGGGGTAAAAGGATGCTGTATCATGTCGGAAGCCATGACCTGCCCTGATCCGACGAAGCTCATCCGAGAGATCCTGGCACATTAAGCAATTATAAGAGGAATTTAGTTTTTTTTACAGAAAGCATTAATAAAAGGCCCGCCGATTTTTAATGTGAAGGGGTAGAGAAATGAAACGTGTTGCAATTGTAGTTCTGTTGGTTTTATGCCTGGGTGTAGTGCAGCCGGTGCTGGCTTGTACGACGATGCTTGTAGGCAAAGATGCATCTTTTGATGGATCGGTGATGGTTTCGCACTCTGACGACGGGTTGAATGACGGCAGTATGATTTATGTGCCGGCGATGGATCACAAACCGGGTTCGCTGCGGGCGGTATACTATTCGCATGCGGCGCTGGATTTCAAACCCCAGTGGGGCGCCACGATCAGTCACCGTATCGTGACGAAAGACCGTGGCAAAGCCTATAATAAAACAGGCGTTGCGCCCAGTATCCCCCTGGGATTCATTCCGCAGGTAGCTCATACCTACGCCTATTTTGACGCCAACTACGGCATTATGAATGAACACCAAGTTTCAATCGGCGAGTGTACCGATAAGGCGAAGGTTCATCCTGAACCGGCGCCCGGCAAGCGTATATTTTATTCGGCCGAACTTTCCCGCGTCGCCTTGGAACGGACTAAAACCGCCCGTGAGGCGATCAAACTGATGGGTGAACTTATCGAAAACTACGGGTACTATGGTACAGGTGAAACTTTATTGGTAGCTGACCCGAACGAAGGTTGGGTCATGGAAATGGCCGGCTATGATGTGAATGGAACCGGTGGCGTCTGGGTCGCCCAACGCGTGCCGGACGACAAGGTTTTCGTTGCTGCCAACCAATTCCGCATCCGTGAGATCCGTCCCAACAGCGATGATATGATGTTTTCATCCAATATTTTCGCCGTCGCGCAGCAAAAAGGCTGGTGGGATCCGGCCACAGGTCCGCTCGATTTTACCAGTGTCTACGGCGATGGCGAGTTTCATCATCCGTACTATTCTTTGCGCCGCGTCTGGCGCGCACAGTCATTACTGGCTCCTTCGCTGAATCTCTCGCCATGGGCTGAGGGTGCTTTTACCCGAGATTATCCGTTTGCCATCAAACCGGACCAAAAAGTGAAAGTCCAAGAATTGTTTGCGATTCACCGCGACAATTATGAAGGCACGGAGTTTGATTTGACCAAAGGGTTGGCGGCCGGGCCATTTGGCAACCCCAACCGATTTGAAGGCAATGCCGAATCTGTTGCAGACAAAGAAGGCAAGTTGACACCGCTTGCCGGCGAATTCGAGCGGCCGCTGAATATTTATCGCTGCGTCTACTCCTATGTGAATCAGTCGCGCAAATGGTTGCCTGACGCCATCGGCGGCGTGGTCTGGTTCGGGCCGGATCGTCCGGCCACCAGCGTATTGATGCCGTTTTACGCCGGCGCGCTTGATTTGCCGGAATCGGTGCAACGGGCCGATATCCTGAAACTTGACCAGCAAAGCATGTGGACGGCATTCAATTACGTAGCAAACTACTCAATGCTAAAATACTCTTATATGATTCAAGATATTCACACTGTGCAAGGCCGTTATGAAGATGTGGCGTTAGCCAAACAAAAGGAACTGGAAGCTAAGGCGTTAGCGCTCTGGAACAGCGGTGATAAACACGGCGCCCGCAAGTTCCTGACTCAGTACAGCGATCAAAATGCGGCGGCAGTTTTAAAGGATTGGTGGAAACTGTCGGAAATGCTCTATGTCAAGTACAACGATGGCTATGTCAATACTGATAAAGAAATCGCCCAGCCTGTATTTTATCCGGTCTGGTGGTTGAAGCAGGTCGGGTTTGAAGACGGCCCCACTAGCTATCAACCCAAAACAAAGCGATAGTATTGTATCAGCTTAAGGAAACGAAAACAGTGGCAATCGGAATGCTCCGATTGCCACTGTTGCTCTTACTGATATTAAACGGATTGAAGCGACTCGATGACTGGCGGCAAAAATGGTTTCGGTTTATCCAACACTTCGGTTGGCAGGCCCATCTTGTTAAGTAATTCGATAAATGGAGTCGGGTCAAGCTCTTCCACATTGACCATCCGCTTGACATTCCAATCGCCGCGGGCTACCAGAATCGCGGCTGCCACTGCAGGAACGCCAGCTGTATAGC
>CAZFSM010000027.1:0-31861 GCA_964521625.1 uncultured Veillonellaceae bacterium
CTCTTTGTTCAGTTTTCAAGGAACCCCGTCTCACGACGCTTTTATATATTAGCACAGGCTCCAGAGGCTGTCAACACCCATCCTGAAAGTTTTTTATCAGATTTGGTCTGTTGGATAATGATGGGGAAAACGAACTTCGTTTTCCCCATCATTGAAACACTTCTGGGTCTTTAATGTTAGCACTGTTTTCCAGGCTTGTCAACGAATCGTCTTAATTTTTGCGCAATTATTCTTCGGGAATTTCGTCGTTTAGCGGGGCGGTGATTACGGTAGGCTTGTCAGCGTCTTCACTGGCTTTATCCACCATTGCCAAGGCAACAATTCTTTGATTATCGACCATCCGCATCAGCGCTACACCCTGCGTATTGCGCCCGATGACCCTAATCTGACCGACATCCATCCGAATGATGATACCATCATTGTTAATCAGCAGCAGATCTTGTTCCGGCTTAACCACGCGCAGGCCGACAACCGCGCCGGTTTTTTCAGTTACCTTGAGGTTGATCAAGCCTTTGCCGCCGCGAGTTTGTTCTCTGTACTGATCGACAGCCGTCCGTTTGCCAAAGCCCAGCTCCGAAACGACGAGCACCTGGCAATTCGGCGTCATGATTTCCATACCGACAATCGAGTCCATTTCCTGCAGATTGATCCCTTTGACTCCGCGGGCAGAACGCCCTACTGGCCGCACATCTTCTTCGGAGAAGGTGATGGCCATGCCGTCGCGGGTTCCCAGGATGATCGTCTGGCAACCATCGGTCAACTTGACGCCGATCAAATCGTCGTCATCATCAAGTCCGATGGCTATCAGGCCATTTTTGCGCACGGAATCAAAATCCATCAAGTTTGTCTTCTTAACAATGCCGTTCCGTGTTCCCATAAATAAGAAGGACCCTTCGACGAATTCCTTGACCGGAATCACTGTTGTGACCTTTTCGTCCGGCTGTAATGACAGCAGATTGATAATCGCTGTTCCTCGAGCAGTCCGACTGGCTTCCGGCAACTCATACCCTTTTAGCACAAACACGCGTCCGCGGCTTGTAAAGAACAGCAGGTGGTGGTGGGTTGTCGAAGAAAAGAGATGCTCGACAAAGTCTTCTTCCTTGGTTCCGGCGCCTTGAATTCCACGCCCGCCGCGTTTTTGGCTTCGGTAGGTGTCGATTGGTTGCCGTTTGACATAGCCGGAGTGGGTGATCGTAATTACGATGTCTTCTTCGGCGATCAGATCTTCATTGGTGAAATCCTGCATTTGTTGAATAATATCCGTGCGGCGTTTATCGCCAAATTTGCGCTTCATTTCCAATAGATTCTCGCGAATGATGCCAAAAACCATTTGATCATCGGAGAGCACCGATTCCAAATATTGAATCAAATCAATCGTTTCGCGATAATCTTGATCGATTTTATCGCGCTCTAAGCCAGTCAGCCGTTGCAGGCGGAGTTCAAGAATCGCCTGTGCTTGTCGTTCCGACAAAGAGAACGTCTCCATTAGCGCCGTTCGCGCTGTATCTACGGTTGGCGCTTCGCGAATCGTGTTGATCACCGAGTCGATATGGTCCAGAGCAATCCGCAGGCCTTCTAATATGTGCGCCTTATCACGCGCTTTTTTTAGATCGAACTGCGTCCGCCGGACGATGATTTCTTTTTGATGAGCCAGGTAGTAAGTCAAAATATCGCGCAACCCAAGGGTGCGTGGCCGACCGTCAACAAGCGCCAGCATATTGACGCCAAAAGTATCTTGCATCTGTGTGTGCTTATAAAGCTGATTCAACAGCACTTCTGGATTAGTGTCTTTACGTAGTTCCATCACGATCCGCATCCCGTTGCGATCGCTCTCGTCACGCAAATCGGTGATTCCTTCAATCACTTTATCACGAACCAGTTCGGCAATTGTTTCAATCAGTCGGGCTTTATTAACCTGATAGGGAATTTCATTCACCAAAATACGCTGTTTTCCGTTGCTCATTCGCTCAATTCGCGTACAGGCGCGCATTCTTACGGACCCGCGGCCGGTTGCATAAGCCGAACGAATTCCTTCGCTGCCCATAATCATCGCACCCGTGGGAAAGTCTGGTCCGGGAATGACTTGAATCAACTCTTCCAGGGTAACCTCCGGGCAGTCGATCATTTTGACCAAACCATCGACCACTTCGCCCAAATTATGCGGCGGAATATTTGTCGCCATGCCAACGGCTATCCCAGTCGCACCATTAATCAGCAGGTTGGGAACTTTGGATGGCAAAACGGAAGGTTCTTTTAACGATTCGTCATAGTTGGGAACGAAGTCCACTGTTTCCTTTTCAATATCATCGAGCATTTCTTCAGCGATTTTTGACATTCGGACTTCTGTATAACGCATTGCCGCAGCAGAGTCGCCGTCAACCGAACCAAAGTTGCCGTGTCCGTCTACCATCATATAACGAATAGAAAAGTTCTGCGCCATACGGACTGTTGCGTCGTAAACTGATGAATCTCCGTGCGGATGGTATTTACCGAGCACTTCACCGACGATACGGGCGGATTTCTTATGCGGCTTATTTGACGCCATTCCTGCTTCGTGCATCGCGTAAAGAATTCTTCGGTGCACAGGCTTTAATCCATCGCGCACATCCGGCAGCGCTCGGCTGACAATAACACTCATCGCATAATCGATATATGACTTCTGCATTTCATCTTCAATGCGGATCGGCAGCATTTTACCGTGACTAATATCCATGATTCATCTCCTCGAAGACACTCTGATTAAATGTCAAGATTTCTTACCAAGTGGGCATTGTCTTCAATAAATTTACGCCGCGGTTCGACTTTATCACCCATGAGAACCGAGAACATATCATCGGCAGCCATTGCATCTTCCAACGCAACCCGTAGCAAGGTCCGTTCTGCGGGGTTCATCGTTGTCTGCCACAACTGTTCGGGATTCATTTCGCCCAGGCCTTTATAGCGCTGCAAAGTAAAATCCTGACGCCCGATCCGTTGCGCTAGCTGCTCCAGTGCCGCATCATTATATAAATACCAGTGTTCCTTTCCTTTTTTGGCAAGATATAGCGGTGGCTGCGCAATATAAACGCGGCCGTTTTCCACTAATGGTTTCATATAGCGATAAAAAAACGTTAATAGCAACGTTCTGATATGTGCGCCATCAACGTCGGCGTCAGTCATGATGATTATTTTGCCGTACCGCGATTTTTCGAGATCAAAATCAGCGCCAATCCCGCTGCCAAAAGCAGTGACCATTGACCGAATCTCTTCGTTATTCAAAATTTTATCCAAGCGGGCTTTTTCCACATTGAGAATTTTTCCCCTGAGCGGCAAAATCGCCTGGAACCTTCTATCGCGGCCTTGTTTGGCCGAACCGCCGGCCGAATCGCCCTCAACCAGATATATCTCTGTTTGCATTGGATCGCGAATCGAACAATCCGCAAGTTTCCCTGGCAAGGAACTGATTTCAAGCGCACTTTTACGGCGGGTCAGTTCGCGGGCTTTACGGGCAGCGTCACGCGCCCGGGCAGCCAATATCGTTTTTTCTATAACTTTTCGGGCAACTGAAGGGTTTTCTTCAAAGAATTCACTTAATTTGTCAAAAACCATTGTATCAACGATACCGCGAATTTCGCTGTTGCCGAGTTTAGATTTTGTCTGTCCTTCAAACTGCGGTTCTTGTACTTTGAGGCTAATAACTGCGGTGAGTCCTTCGCGAGTGTCCTCTCCACTGAGATTGTCATCGGCTTCTTTCAATATATTCATTTTTCGGGCGTAATCATTTATGGTGCGGGTCAGTGCTGATTTAAAACCGCTGAGATGGGTGCCGCCTTCTTGCGTATTGATATTGTTAACGAACGTCAGCATATTTTCAATATAACTATCATTATATTGAATGGAAACTTCTACCATTGTTGTGTCTTTTGTTCCTGCAATAAAAATCGGTTTGGGATGCAAAACATCTTTATTACGATTTAAGTGTTCTACAAAAGAAATAATGCCGCCTTCAAAATGATATTCCTTGTTATCTCCGGTCCGCTCATCACTAATAGTGATCATCAGGCCTTTATTCAAGTAGGCTAATTCTCGCAAACGTTGTTTAAGAGTATCAAAACTATACTCCAGCTCTTCAAAAATCTCCGCATCAGGCTTAAACCAGACGTTTGTCCCGGTAGTATTGGTTTCGCCAATAATATTTAACGGTGCAAAAGTCTTCCCCCGCTCAAAAACGATCTCATATATTCTTCCGTCCCGCTGGACCTGAACTTGCATTCGTTCGCTCAATGCGTTAACTACCGAAACGCCGACGCCATGCAAGCCGCCTGAAACTTTATATCCGGATCCGCCAAATTTGCCTCCGGCATGCAGTACCGTCAAAACGACTTCAACGGCTGGCTTTCCGGTCTCATGCATATCTACAGGAATACCGCGGCCATTATCCATTACGGAGATGGAGTTGTCCTGATGGATTATAACAGCAACTTTCGTACAATAGCCGGCCAATGCTTCGTCAATGCTGT
Source organism: uncultured Veillonellaceae bacterium (assembly GCA_964521625.1). GTDB lineage: Bacteria > Bacillota > Negativicutes > UBA1444 > UBA1444 > UBA1444. The sequence continues at coordinate 4,500 of CAZFSM010000027.1, forward strand.
TATCAACAACTTCATAAACCAAATGATGCAGGCCTCTGGCCGAAGTACTGCCGATATACATCCCCGGTCGTTTGCGAACTGCTTCTAATCCCTCAAGAACCTGGATCTGTTCGGCGCTATAATTGCCATTGACCACCATTTCAGTCAGTTCTTTTTCATCACTCAATTTATTTTGACCCTCCTGAAAACCCGATATTTGTGCTTCTGCTTTTTAGTGTTTGTGGTGAGATAGGTGAAACATAGACCACTTCTTCATTTGTCAAGATAAAGCTTTTTTCGTTATCAAACGAAATATTGATTACTTGTCCCTTTTCTGATTTTTTTTTCAAAAAATTTTTATTAATTTTGCTTTTATCGGCTTCTCCTTTTCGACCAATAATAGCGATCATATCTTTTCCTCTCAATAATACATTCGTACCAATATGCAAATACATATTTACTCCTTCTTTTCTTGACGTTTATTTTTCTGATATATTTCCTCTTTTTGTTGCAAAGCTTTTAAAATCAATAAATCCGTTTCATTTTTCCTCTTCGCTAAAGCGACAATGTCTCCTTGCACTCTATTGATATCACTACTCTGTCTAAGACTAAAATCCACCTCATTGCCCATTTGAAATTTTAAATCTGCGACAATTTTTCGTGGAAAATGACGATTTATATTTTCAATAACTCTTCTTTTTTCCATAAATAATGATTGATTCCATACTGAACTATCCACACTTATATATAAAATATTGTCTCGAATTTTTTGCGGTCGTGAATGTCGTTTTGCAACACTTCCGACAATTTCTTCCCAATACTTTTCAACTAACGCTCTTTGATACCCTTCATAAGATAAAAATCTTTCATGCATCCTTTGAATGATTTCAAATATTGTTGTCATAATTATCTCCTATACTTTAACAACATTTCCTCCGGTTACGGAATAATAGGTTGCATTCATCTCGTTTAATCCCGTTAAATACTCCGTTCCTGTCAAAAATGTTTGTATCCTCCCATCAATCTCCGTAATCAGTTTTTGCCGTCTCTCTCCATCCAGTTCACTCATCACGTCATCTAATAATAATATTGGATATTCACCGGTCGTCTGTTTCATTATTTCTATTTCAGCAAGTTTTAATGCTAAAACAGCTGTACGCTGTTGCCCTTGTGAAGCAAAAAACTTCCCCGGATACTCATCAATCATAAAAATTATATCATCTCTATGCGGCCCAATTTCAGTAGCCCCACGCCGAATGTCTTTTCCCCTAAAATCATATATTTTACGGCGATACCACTCCCGATACTCAAATATTTGGTCTTCTGCTATTCTGCCAAAAACGAAATAATGGGCCGAAAACCGTTCAGCCCCGTTAGTTATTTTATCATATCGTCGTTCTGCCAATTCTGATATTAACTTTATCGCTGCAACTCTACGGTAATAAAGGGCAGCAGCCAAATCTATAAGTTGTTCGTCCCATATCTCTAAAAATGTTTCTTTCGCGCTACCATAACTGATTTTCTTTAATAAATTGTTTCTTTGTAATAAAACTCGATTAAATTTAATTAATTCATGATAATATTTCCGATCTACCTGAGAAATTGTAAAATCAAGAAACCGTCGCCTAATTGCAGGACTTCCTTTTATTAAACCAAGATCTTCTGGGCAAAATAAAACCGCATTTAGATACCCGACGATTTCTCTTTTCTTAATACCTTGGCCATCAAGCAGATTTTCTCTTATTCCATCTCGTGATAATGATAATTTCAAATCATGCCTGGCTACCGCATTAACAAACGAAATTTCAATTATCGCTTGTTGCGAAGTCCATCGAATCATTTCTTCGTCGTGGCCAGCACGAAATGATTTTCCTAATACAGCTAAAAATATCGCCTCTAATATATTTGTTTTTCCTTGCGCATTTTGCCCGGTAAAAATATGCACCCCGGTATTAAAACAAAAATCAAAGACTTTATAATTTCGAAAGTTGGTTAACTTAATTTGCTCAACAATCATTTCTTGTTTCTTCATTGAGCGTCACAAAATATTCTTCGTTATTTACTTTCACAGTATCGCCTGGATATATTTTTTTTCTTTTTTCATGAACAACAAGACCATTCAATAAAATAGCTTTTTCATCAAGTAAAAAGCCGATTTGTCCGCCGGTATCTAAAATACCGATCCACTTTAATAATTGGTTTAATTGAATCATATCCGAAGAAATCTTCACAATTTGTTTCACTTCTTTATTCAACCCTACTTAATCAATCAATTGGTTCTAATTGGCGTAAGAATATATGTGTATGTTTTATCATCATCTACTTCAACCATCACTGGGCTCAGGGATGATTTTAAATGGAATTTTACGATGGAATTACCAGCAACTCTTAAAATATCCAGCAGATATTTTGCGTTGAATGCAATTTCCAAAGGATCGCCATTATAAATCACATCAAGATTTTCTGTTGCGCTGCCCGCATCAGGATTATTGCCTGACAATTCAACAGTTTCAGTTGAAAACTTAATTTTTATTATACTATATTCTCCGTCTTTAGCTAGCAAAGAAACGCGTTCCACGGCCTCATATAAATTTTCCGCTGCTATGGAACATTGTGAAAGAAAATCAGATGGAATAACTTTTTTATAATCGGGAAATTGACCTTCAATAACGCGCGACATAATATAAATATTTTCGAACGCAAAGGAGACTTGATTTTTTAACCAATTAACAGAAACATCAACAGGATGATCAAAATTTAACACTTTGGCAACCTCTGATAACAACTTGCCCGGAATGATCATTTTCAACTGGCTATTTCCCTGAGAAACAGACATTTTTTTAACGGCCAGACGATGAGTATTTGTCGCAACCATCGCCATCTCTTGTTCATTTATTTCTACGAGTGCGCCAGTAAACAACGGGCGACTTTCGTCGGTAGAACAGGCAAAAACTGTTTTCCTGATCATTTCTTTCAATACGTCGTCTTTAAGAATCATCGAGTTATTGCTATCAAATTTTTTGATCGTCGGAAACTCTTCAGCAGGAAAGGACAAGACTTTAAACTCTGCTTTTTCTGCTGCAATATTAATCATACTGTTATTTAGCGATGATGAAATTTCAATTTTTTTACCAGGGATTTTTCGAATAATATCGGGAAATATCTTACCAGATAGCACGGCTTTCCCTTGTTCTATAACTTCAACAGGAATTACAATACTAATTCCCATTTCATAATCGGTCGCCTGCAATTCCAAGTGTCCTTCATTTGCGGATAAATATATTCCTGTCAAAATGGGTAGTGTTGTTTTGGTTGCAGTAGCTTTCTGGACAATTTGGACGGCCATAAGTAGTTGGTCTTTTTCGCAACGTATCCTCATTTTGTCCTCCTTTTAAGAGTTAATAATCATAGTAAGGCTTGTGTATACTGTGGATAAGTAGGGAAACCCTTTATTAACAAGTCGTTATCTGCTGTGGAGGGGCTGGGGATAAAGTAGGTGTTTTTTGCTAGTTCGAAAAATTTCCCCGTATGGCGCAACTTAAAAAAGTTTTATATACAGGATAGGTACAGGTTATCCATTGTTAATTTTTGCACTAATTTCTGCGATTAATCCAGCTAAACGGCTATCCTCTTGTCTTTCTCGATTTACTTTTTCATAGGCATGAATTACGGTAGTGTGATCGCGTCCGCCAAATAATTCACCAATTTTCGGTAGTGATAAGTCGGTTAGTTCTCGACAAAGATACATTGCTAATTGTCGTGGAACTGTTACATTACGAGTTCGGCGTTTTGAGTTGAGGTCATCGATTTTTATTTTAAAATGAATTGCGACAGCTTCTTGAATTTTTAGAGGGGTAACTTGAGTCGACTTATCTTTTGGAAAAAGATCTTTTAAAGCTTCCATGGCTAGCTCTATTGATATCGGCCTGCGATTTAGGAATGCATAAGCGTTTACTCGATTAAAGGCTCCTTCTAATTCTCTGATATTGTTGTCAATTCGTGAAGAAATATATACGATAACGTCATTTGGCATGATAATATTTTCGAGCAATGCTTTTTTTCGTAGAATTGCAATTCGTGTTTCCAAATCAGGGGATTGGATATCTGTTGTTAATCCCCACTCAAAACGGGACCGTAATCGGTCTTCTAAAGTTGGAATATCTTTGGGCGGGCGATCACTGGAAATTATTATTTGTTTATTTGCTTCATGCAGGGCATTGAATGTATGGAAGAACTCTTCCTGTGTTTGCTCTTTTTTCGCTAAAAACTGGATGTCATCAATCAATAATACGTCTATATTTCGGTATCGGTTTCGGAAACTGTCAGGATGTCCGCTCATGATTGCATTGATAAAATCGTTGGTAAATTTTTCACTGGAAATATATAATACTTTATTATCTGGATGAATTTGCATAATCCGATGTCCAATAGCGTGCATTAAATGAGTTTTTCCTAAACCGACACCGCCATAAATGAAAAAAGGATTATATACTTTGGCGGGAACTTCCGCAACAGCTAGGGCGGCGGCATGAGCAAAGCGATTAGAATTTCCGATAACAAAGGAATCAAAAGTATATTTTGGATTTAGCGGGGAAATGTTCTCCTCTAGACTACGGTAATGATTTTTCGCTTGATAACAAGGTTTAGAATCGGAGACCTGGGATGCGCTCATCGCTTTTGACAAGAGGGTTTCGCTTGTTGCGTTTGTTGGTGTTTGATCTGACGCAATTAAAGAGAGAGAGACAATAATTGAATGATCTAGCAGCGCTTCCATTGATTTACGAATAAGTGACAAATAGCGTGTTTCCACCCATTCTTTAACAATTTGACGTGAAGTTCCCAAGACAAAAGAGCCATTTGTATAAGACACTGGCCGGAGAACTTTAATCCAAGTTTCAAAACTTGGACGAATCATTTCTTGTTCTAACAAAGAAAGGGTTTTTTGCCAAATCGCATCCATTTCAGGTAAAGACAAAAACGTCAACCCTTTCTTTAATATAATTATCCACAGGGTTATCAACAGATGTGTATAAAAATCGGAGGCTTTTGCGCTAACAGTATGTTGTTTGTTATGACGTTTATAATCATAGCAAATGAACCCGAAGTTATCAACAGGTGATCCTTTGCAGTTTTTGTTGACACTCGACGAAGCGTGCACTATAATCTTTAATAGTCAGTATATCCACAGGGACATGTTCTGGCATCGAGGAGGTGTGGAAAGAATGAAACGTACTTATCAACCGAATGTATTGTGGAAGAAAAGAACGCATGGTTTTCGCGAGCGGATGAAAACGATAGGTGGACGCATGGTCCTTAAAAGACGACGGGCAAAAGGAAGAAAAGTGTTGTCCGCATAATTGGCCGCTACAGTTAGTGGCCTTTTTTCCTTTTGTGAGGATGTGCAAATGAGTTTACGCTTTCCACAACGATTGCGATTACGCAATCGAACTACTTTCAAACAGGTATATGAGCAGGGACGTTTTCTTTCAAATCAGCTGATCGCAGTGCATTTTTTTCCGCATCCAGAACAGGCTCATCGCGTAGGCTTTACGGCAGGAAAACGCTTGGGCAACGCTGTAGTACGCAATCGTTGCAAACGCCGACTGAAAGAGTGTTATCGTTTGTTTCGTGAAGAAGCGCCCGGCGGCATAGACATGATTGTGGTTGCCAGAAAAAAAATGGTTGGTTCAGAGTGGGAGATGGTGGTCGCTTCCTTTCGTGACCTCTTACGGCGAACCAAGAAAGTGTTAGCGAAAAATGGCTAACTTTCTGAAAATTTTTTTCATAGGGATCATTAAGTTTTATCAACAAGCAATCTCTCCCTGGAAAACGCCATGTTGTCGGTTTATACCTTCGTGCTCGGAATACGCTGTGCTTGCGATCGATAAATATGGTCTGATTAAAGGTGTCTTGTTGAGCGTGAAACGACTTTTGAAATGTCATCCTTTTCATTCCGGCGGTTATGACCCAGTTTAATGCAAGTGGATCTTTAGTAAGGAGTGAAAATACTTGTTTGATACTTTCGTAACTCTCCCAATGCAGCAAGCTTTGACGTTTTTTTACGTGTTGACGCAGAAGGCCGGTTACCCCAGTTATGGGGTGGCAATCATTTTGTTGACTGTTGCGATTAAGGCATTGATGTACCCTTTGACGGTGAAGCAGGTCAAGTCGATGAAAGCTGTACAGGAGATGCAACCCAAAGTAAAAGCGTTGCAGGAAAAGTTTAAGGATAACAAGGAACGTCTGCAGACAGAGATCGCTGCTCTTTATAAGGAAAATAAAGTAAATCCATTGTCTGGTTGTCTGCCTCTCGTTGTTCAGATGCCAATTCTGATGGGTATCTTTTTTGCAATCAAAGAATATACTTATGAAGGACCAACCAGTTTTCTTTGGTTGGCTAATTTGCAACAAGGAACTTCGCTTTCGGACCCTAGCGATCCTTATTTCATCATTCCTTTGTTGTGTGCGCTAACTACTTATGTGCAGCAAAAACAGACGACGACGGAAATGACGCAGCAAAACAAAATGATGTTGATTTTCATGCCGGTGTTCATCGGCTATATCACGATCACGTTCCCGGCTGGACTCGGAATTTATTGGGTTGTCAGCAATCTTGTGCAAATTGTTCAGCAGTGGTTTATGTATCGCAAAACTACCACGGCTTGATGGGGGAATGATGGATATGATCGAAAAAACCGGCAAGACCGTAGAAGACGCGATTGTAGCAGCCCTTGCAGAACTTGGACTTGAACGCGACCAAGTGGATTATCGCGTCTTGGAAGCCCCGTCCAAACCGTTATTTGGATTATTGGGCGGACGTGAAGCGAAAGTGGAAGTAACGGTTAAGAAAGTGGAGCCGGTTGAGCGGGCCAAACTCTTTATCGAAAATGTTACTAAAGCGATGAACTTGATAGTAAGCATTGCTGTCATTTCTGCTGAAGATGCAGTCACCCTAAACCTGCAGGGCGAAGACTTGGGGATTTTGATCGGCAAACACGGACAGACGCTGGACGCCTTACAGTATCTTACAAACCTGGCTGCTAACCGCGAGGGGCGGGATAGGATTCGATTTATCGTTGATGTTGAAGATTATCGCAAACGCAGAGCTGATACGCTACAACAATTGGCGTTGCGGTTGGCTGATCGCGTAAAACGGAGTGGCGACCGAGTAGTGCTTGAACCGATGACGCCGCACGAACGCAAGATCATACACATGAGCTTGCAGGAAGATTTGCGGATTGAAACTTATAGTGAAGGGGAAGAGCCTTTCCGCCGTGTCGTAATTACCAACAAACGCGGCTAGTTTGATCTTTTGGCCCAGTAAGGTGAAACCATACTGGGCCTTTATGCAAGGTGGAGGCAGAAGATGGTTGATGCAGATACCATAGCGGCGATTGGCACCTCTGTGGGACAGGCCGGCATCGGGATTGTCAGAGTCAGCGGTCCGGCATCTATGAAGATTGCCCGGGCCGTTTTTCGTAATTGCCAACGAAAAGTATTTAACGAGCTAAAACCGAGGCAGTTGATATTCGGTTTAATTGTCGACCCTTTGAATGAAGAGAGAATTGATGAAGCGTTATGTGTATATATGCCGGCGCCTAAATCCTACACTTGTGAAGATGTTGTCGAATTGCAAACGCACGGTGGGGCGTTTGTGCTGCGCCGCGTCCTGTCACTCGTGCTGCAACAGGGTGCGAGACTGGCATTGCCAGGGGAGTTTACCCAACGGGCATTTTTAAATGGACGGCTTGATTTAGTGCAAGCCGAGGCAGTTATGGGGATCATTGAGGCAAAATCGGCAGCGGCGTTGAAAAATGCCACGCAACAGCTTACTGGAAACTTGTCGAAAAAAATTGCTGAGATTCGTACGGCACTGCTTGATCAACTGGCTGAGATCGAAGCGGGGCTTGATTATCCTGAAGAAGACTTTGAGATAGTTGGTAGCGAACGATTGTTTCGGCTTATGACCAGTGTTCTGTCGGAAATTGAGCGCTTGCTTGCCTCGACTCAAAGCGGCAAAATTTTGCGCGAGGGACTTCGTACGGTAATTATCGGCAGGCCCAATGTTGGTAAATCGACGTTGCTGAATGCGCTACTGGGCGAGGAACGAGCTTTGGTCACAGACCTTCCAGGGACTACGCGCGACTCAATTGAGGAATATATCAATATCCGTGGTATTCCGCTGCATATCATTGATACTGCGGGCTTGCGAGACAGCGCTGACCGGATCGAATTGATGGGGATGCAACGAACACGCGATTTCATTACTACGGCGGGGTTGATCTTGTTTTTACTTGATGCGTCGGAGCCAATTCAGGCGGCTGATGCACAGATTTTACGGAACCTACCTTCGACTCCAGTCATCATTGTGGTCAATAAGGCTGATTTGCCGCAGATGGCCGATGTGGCAGGGTGGCAGGAACTATCACAGGCATATCCGGTGGTATCCTTGTCAGCCAAAGAACGCACGGGACTTGATGACCTGGAGCAAATGATCGAAAAACTTGTATTTAACGAAACTACGCATCTGTCCGAGGAACTTTGTCTTGACAATGATCGCCAGATTGAAAGTCTTGCCTCTGCCCGTGTACACATGGTTGCAGCGGTGGAAGCCTTGCAGAGCTGCCTGCCGCTGGATTGCGTTTCCATTGACCTGCGGGGCGCAATAGTGGCATTAGGCAAGATAACGGGTGAAACGGTTTCTGATGAAGTGGTTCGGGAAATATTTGCTAAGTTTTGTTTAGGAAAGTAGGCATAAATATCATGAGCTTCTCGGCTTTTTATCAGGTCATTATTCTGGGTGCGGGCCATGCCGGCTGTGAAGCCGCTTTGGCTGCTGCTCGCATGGGTTGTTTAACGTTACTTGTGACACTGAATCTCGATAATATAGCGATGATGCCCTGCAATCCGTCTGTAGGCGGACCCGCGAAAGGACACTTGGTCAGGGAGATCGACGCCTTGGGCGGCGAGATGGGTTTGGCGACCGACCGAGCTAGCATTCAGATGCGCATGCTGAATACTGCCAAAGGGCCTGCGGTTCATGCACTGCGGGCACAGGCTGACAAAAGGGAATACCAGAGACTAATGCAGCAAGCTTTATATCAGGAAGAACAATTGGATATCCGGCAAATTCTGGTTACGGATCTGCTTTTTGAAGATGCTTGCATTAAAGGGATTATTACCGAGAATGGTGAAAGAATTGGTTGTACTGCGTTGGTACTTGCAACTGGCACTTATCTGCGCGGCAGAATTATCCTTGGGGATACAAGTTATGCGGGGGGGCCAAATGGGCATCGTCCGGCAATGGAACTGTCGCAGGCGCTGATTGGAGCGGGTATTCGGCTGCGTCGTTTTAAAACCGGGACCCCGGCTCGCATTGATTCCCGTACTGTTGACTTTTCGCAGATGAAGATACAGCCGGGCGATGAGCCTGTTCATAATTTTTCATTTCTTGATCAGATCAAGGATCGCCAGCAAATACCCTGTTGGTTGACTTATACTTCAGCGAAAACCCATCGATTGATTCGTGAAAACTTGCACCGGGCGCCTTTATATACCGGGAATATCGATGGAACCGGCCCGCGCTACTGCCCTTCGATTGAAGTGAAAATTGTGAATTTCCCAGACAAAGAAGCGCATCAGGTTTTTATTGAACCGGAAGGCGTTTCCACAAATGAAATGTATGTTCAGGGGATGTCTACCAGCTTGCCAACAGATGTTCAACTGTCAATGTTGCGTTCGATACCGGGACTGCAGAATGTTAGGATTATGCGTTACGGTTATGCAATTGAATACGACTGCATTGACCCGACCCAGTTGACCCGTTCGTTAGCTTTTAAAAGGCTGTCGGGGCTATATGCAGCTGGACAAGTGAATGGTTCCTCCGGTTATGAAGAGGCCGCAGCGCAGGGACTTATCGCCGGGATTAATGCGGCGTTATATGTTCAGCAAAAGCCACCCTTTGTTCTAGATAGATCTGAAGCATATATCGGAGTTCTGATTGATGACTTGGTGACAAAAGGGACTAACGAGCCTTATCGCATCATGACATCTCGGGCCGAATATCGCCTGCTGCTGCGGCACGATAATGCTGATCTTCGCTTGACCAAACGGGGTCATGAGATTGGGCTTGTAACTGAGGCGCGCTTTATCCGGACCGAGAATAAGCGTCAGGTTATTGAAAATATGCTTGAACAACTTAAGAAATGGTTTATTGCACCGACGCAGGAAGTACAAAAGCTTTTGCAGGCAATAGGAACAACTGAACTAAAAACGGGCGTTAGCCTTTTTGATTTGTTAAGACGTCCCTCTGTCACTTACGCCGCGCTCCAGACTGTATTTGAATTACCGGTATTGATGGCGGATGAACAAATGCAACTTGAGGTTATGATAAAATATGAAGGATATATTAAGAAGCAGATTGAACAAGTGCAAAGGGCCGCAAATTACGAGTTCAAAAATATCCCGGTTGGCTTGAATTATTCAGAAATTTACGGGCTGTCTACAGAAGCGAGGCAGAAGCTGGCAGCGATTTCCCCGGAAACTATTGGACAAGCAGCCAGAATTTCTGGCGTTTCTCCTGCGGACATCTCTCTGTTATTGATTTTTATTGAACAATTGCGGCGGAGGCAAAATGGAGAAACATAGTCAATTAATGATACCTTACCTCGAAATGGTGACAGCAGAGATGGGGATAACAATTACTGCTGCGCAGATGGAACTGTTCGCGCGCTATGATGATTTTTTAATTGATTATAATACGCGGGTTAACTTAACGGGAATCACTGATCCTCGTGAAGTGGCGGTTAAGCACTTCGGCGATTCTTTGACGTTGTTTTCTTGGGAATTCCTGCCTATCGGCGCAACGGTCGTTGATGTTGGGACCGGTGGAGGGTTTCCGGGAATTCCGCTTGCGATTACCCGACCCGATTTACAAATCACCTTGGTGGACTCTTTGCGCAAACGAACCGATTTTTTGAATGATCTGGCGCAGCTGCTTGATCTTTCAAACGTTACTGTGGTTTGGGGTCGGGCGGAAGAGGTCGGACAAAACCATCAATATCGAGGCCGGTTCGACGTAGTGATTGCCCGGGCGCTAGCTCCGTTAAACGTTTTGGTGGAGTTGTGCCTTCCCTTGGCAAACAAGGGCGGTTGCTTTCTCGCAATGAAGGGGCCCAAAGCTGAAGCGGAAATTATTGGCGCAACAAACGCGATAAAAGCGATTGGCGGGATGCTCAAAACAACAACGATGATTAAGCTGCCGTTATTGAATGAAATGCGAACGCTGGTGCATATTGCAAAGATTGCTCAAACGCCGCAGATCTATCCTCGCAGAGCGGGCACGCCGGAACGGCAACCTTTATGAATATGGATGGTGAATCTTATGTTTGGTAAAATTTTTGGACGGTCTATCGCAGATCCGAATGCAATGTTCCCGTCGGCGGAAGAAAAATTGTTGGAAGTCGTCGAAATCGAGACGCATTGCATTGTTCCCAATCCGTTCCAGCCCCGAAAGAGTTTTTCAGATGAAGGGTTAGCGGAGCTGGCGGCATCCATCCGTGAGTTTGGCGTTATTCAACCGTTGATCATTCGCCAAACAGTTAACGGCTATGAATTGATTGCGGGCGAACGACGCTTGCGTGCGTCTGTTTTAGCTGGACGCACCAGTGTTCCTTGTATTGTTCGCGAATCCCACGACAAAGAGATGGCAGAGATCGCCTTAATTGAGAACCTTCAACGGGAAGATTTGCATTATTTTGAGGAAGCTGCTGGGTATGAAAAATTATTATCTCATTTTTCCTTAACACAAGATGAGTTAGCATCGCGTGTTGGAAAAAGCCAATCGACCATTGCCAATAAGTTGCGCTTGTTAAAATTGCCTGCGCAAGTGCGAACGTTGATTTTTAGCACAGGATTGACTGAACGTCACGCTCGGGCATTGTTGAAAATAGAGCAAGAGTCAGATCAACTGTGTGTTGTTAATTCTGCAATCGAAAATAACCTTACCGTCAAAGAAACAGAGATCTTAATCAAAGAACGCGAAAAGGCAGTTGATGTAAACGCTGCGCCGATAAGACGACCGCCTATGCTGCGAATTGTCAAAGATGTTCGTATTTTCATCAACACCGTGCACGAACTTGTTGCGCAAATGAAGAAAACAGGCGTGGCGGTTAGGGTAACACAAGAACAGGATGAAGACACCGTTACGATTACCATGGTGGTTCCCAAACGTCGCTAAAGCGGAACCAACGATTAGTACTGAGCATTTTCGGACTGCTATCTCGAGGGATAGCAGTCCGATCTTTTGTGTCGAAAGAACCGGTACCTGTGTTTCACGTGAAACAATGGTATCGCTGCGGTTAAAATAAAGTTGTTTTAGCGCAAGAGTGCCTATGTAATTGAGGTTCTACCGGGGTAGCTTGCTTGATTTTTGAAAATTAATGTTACGCCGGCATATTTCGTGATAATATAATGGTAATGTTTTAAGGATGGGGTGGCATTTTGGTTAGAGTGATTGCGGTTGCAAATCAAAAAGGTGGCGTGGGAAAAACTACAACGGCTGTGAACCTAAGCTCTTGCTTGGCGCTTTTGGGGTCGAAGGTACTGTTGATCGATGTTGACCCGCAGGGGAACTCGACCAGCGGACTAGGCATTGATAAATCTACAGTTAAACGATGCATATACGATTGTCTGGTCAATGACGTACCGATGGATGAAGTGATTATCGGCACAAAAGTTGAGAATCTGGGGCTGCTGCCTGCGACAATACAGTTGGCTGGTGCTGAAGTCGAATTGGTATCGGTGCTTGCAAGAGAGAATATGCTGAAACGGGCCTTGGAAAAAGTGAAGTACCGTTTTGACTTTGTCATTATGGATTGCCCGCCGTCGCTGGGTTTGTTAACCATTAACGCCTTAACGGCAGCATCCTCTGTTTTGGTGCCAATCCAATGTGAGTTTTACGCACTGGAGGGCTTGTCTCAATTGATGCGTACTGTTGGGTTGGTGCAGAAAAATTTAAATCCTTCGTTGCAACTTGAAGGAGTTGTCTTAACGATGTTTGATGCTCGCACTAACTTGTCGATCCAAGTTGTAGATGAAGTTAAAAACCATTTCCGCAATAAGGTTTATCACACGATTATCCCGCGCAATATTCGCTTGAGCGAAGCTCCCAGTCACGGCAAGCCGATTGTGCAATATGATCCTAAATCACGTGGAGCGGAAGTTTATATTGAACTGGCCAAGGAGGTCATGGGGGATGAATAGTAAAAGGGGTTTGGGACGCGGCCTTGATGCTCTTCTCTCGGGGGGGCGCGACTTCGAGCGAGGAGAGCATTTGTTGCAAGTTCCTGTTGGCTCCATCTCGCCGAACCCGTTTCAACCCAGGCGTGAATTTGATCAGGAGCGGCTTCAAGACTTAGCTGACTCCATTAAGTTGTACGGCGTACTACAACCGGTGGTGGTGCGCATAAATGGAGAAGGCTATCAATTGGTGACTGGTGAACGGCGTTGGAGGGCTTCTCAAATTGCTGGTTTGCGTGAATTGCCTGCGGTTGTTCGAGAATACTCTGACACGGAAATGACTGCGGTGGCTTTGGTTGAAAACCTGCAACGCGAGAATCTTAATCCGATTGAAGAAGCGATAGCCTATCGTCGATTGATTGATGAGTTCGGCTTTACACAAGAAGAGGTTTCAGAGAAAGTTGGCAGGAGTCGACCCTTTATAGCAAATACGGTTCGTTTGCTTAACTTACCTGCGCCGGTACAAGAATATGTTTCACGTGGAACAATGAGCCCGGGACAAGCGCGCCCTTTGCTGGTTCTGCCGACGACGGCTCTGCAGATTGAGGCTGCGGCTGAAATTGTGTCGCGGGCATTAACGGCGAGAGGCGCCGAAGAATTGGCCAAAACGTGGAGTAATAAAAAAACCGGTAGTAAATTGAAAAAAAAGGCGGGCAATAACGATTGCGACGGCGTGAGAAAAGAACTAAGTTGCCTTTTGGGGACTAAGGTGGATATTGAAGCGCGAGAAGACGGCGGAGGAACGATAAAGATAGAGTTTTACTCAATGGAGGAGTTGCAGCGATTGTTTGATTTTTTCGCCGGTGTTGGTGAGGCTGGAAATGAGGGTCGAAAAAAACACAAAGCCGACCAGTTTTCGGTATAGACAGCGCGAGGTGTCTGATGCGGCGCGAACAAGATTCCTTGGGTGAGTTTCAGCTGAATGAGAATGAATATTTTGGGATTGGAACGGCGCGACTCTTGTCTGTTGTTGGGGCGGGCGGTCCTTCTCTGCCTAAAACGCTGATAATCAATGTTGCCCGGGTAAGGCAAGCGCAGGCGCAACTGTTCGGAAGCAGTGGTGTGTGGAGCGAACGCTTGGCGGAAGCAATTGTGACTGCAGGTGAAAAAGTTGCGACAGATGAGATTGATTTGATTGATCAAGTGGTTGTTCGAATGTTACACGGCGGTGGGGCGCGAAGTCTGGTAGTCAACGTTGATGAGGTTTTGGCTAATGTTGCACTTGAGCTGCAACAACGGCCCAAGGGTGAATATCACCTACTGGCTCCGCTGTTCCAACTTGACAGCGGATTTTCTCATCAAAATGTTTTTCTTGTTGCGCTTCATATAAGCTTGGTTCAGGAAATAGATGCTCTGTTTTCGGCGGTGGTACAATGTTCTAATGTCTTGAGACAACAGGCAGAACGGTTTCAAGAGCAAAAAAAACTGGCAATGATTCACTTTCAGGCTGTCAAAATCAGTGCGGTAGGCGCTGAACTCGCCTGCTGTGCAGAAAGTCTCGCGCGATCTGTTCGAATGTTAAATTGGTACCGGGCAGAGTTTTTGCAAATTTGGTGTGACTCTTCTGCCTTAGCTGCAAGGTTGCGCGTGTTGGTTGGCGTTGACGTTGTGCAAGCTGAAGGGAGAAGCGAGTTTCCTGTAAGCGCAGACTTGTTTTGTGGCGTCTCCTCTCTATTCAAGACGATGGCCATGAGCTTGCTGCAACTGTGTAACGATTTGCGGTTACTAGTGGGAATGTCAAAAGAATTGGACGCGCCGAAACGCTGTACCGGACCGGTGTTTAATCCGGCGGTTAGAGAAATGCTGATACCGGATACTGTTAGTCAAATTGCGTTTCAGATCATTGGGAATGATGCAAGTCTCGTGGCAGCAATAAATGCAGGCCCCAATGGCGTTGCGGCGTATTTGCCGCTAGTTGCCACCCATTTGATTGACGGCGCACAGTTGTTGACGACGGCGCTAAACTTGCTAGGGCAGAATTTTTTGGGAGAGTTGAATGTAAACGAAGCTGTTGTTGACCAATTGACGGATGCAACGCCCCTGCAGGCCGAGAAGTTGATTCCATTGTTTGGCTACGACCGCGCAGTGCAAGTAGCAAGGATTGCTGCGCTTACGGAAAAACCGGTTCGTACGGTTGTTGTCAGAATGAAATTGATGACGGAACAGCAAGCAGAAATCCTGTTTGTACGGGCTGGAAATCAGGTGGAAAACGAGTGATAAAACAAGAGTAAACCAATAAAATCGGTAGATTGCGCATTTTATGGACATAATTGTAAATATAAAATGGTGTAAAATTATAAAGCTAAAGTTTGAGCGGTCAGTGAATGGAAGGGGATACCATGGAAGCATCTGCGCTCGTCAAACCATTATCGGGGGTTGAACTTACTAACTTAACCTACTCCTTGGTTATTGTTGCTTCGTTCTTCGGTTTATCATCATTGTATTTGGCAATAAAACTCCATCGCTTAAGCGGGCTCTATCGTAAAATGATGATGGGCGCTGAGGGCCAGTCAATCGAACAAATGATGATGGGGCGAATTCGCGAAATTGAAGAACTTAAGCAAGCCGTGGCCGATTTACAAGCAAAACATCAAAATCTAAGCATGGATAGCTTGAAGCACATCCAGCGTATGGGATTGGTTCGCTTTAACGCGTTTGACAATACCGGCAGTGACCTCAGTTTCGCGTTGGCGATGACGGATGCAGCTCGCAACGGGTTTGTCTTGTCGGGCATTTACGGGCGAGAAGAATCCCGCGTTTATGCAAAACCGATTGTCGACGGGGAATCTACTTACATGCTGACGAAGGAAGAAAAGCAGGCGTTGCAGACGGCAGCAAAAAAAGAAAACAAATGAAAATATTTGCAGGAGTTTTTTGAAGGATGGCGAATAATTGAGATTGCTTGATCGTGCCACTGATGCCGTGGAGTTTTCCGAAGGAGGTTTGCAATTGCGAAAAAAAGAAACCCCGCCAGATAGAAGAAAATACACATTAATGATAGTTCCGCACCGAGGTAACAAAGTGTATCGGTTTCAAATGCCGATTCGTTTTGTAAAAACCTGTGTAGCTGCAGCTGGAGTTTTGACTGTTGCTGTTGCACTGGGTTTGTTTCATTATCAATACACTGTTAATCAGGCCAAGGCTGAGTTGGATGAACTGCAACAACTGCGTTCGGTTAATATGGCGCAAGCCGGTCAACTGAACCAACTTGCCAAAAACACTGCGATACTACAGGAAGAAATGTCAAAGCTGAATCAACTGGACAGTGAAGTTCGTCGACTCTTGAACAAGGATGAAACGGCTGGGACATCGCGTTCCGGCATAGTGCGACCGACGGCGGGACATGCAGGCGAAGGCGGTCCTGGCGTTCGTCCCCAGGCGGCAGAACTGAACAACTTGGTTAATGAATTGCAAGTTAGTGCAAAGGCCCGCGGCGAAAGTTTGGCAAAACTTCGAGAGAGCTTGGTTGAGCGGAACGCTCGCTTGGCTGCGACTCCGTCGATATGGCCATCCGAAGGCGTTGTTACATCGCGATTTGGCTGGCGCTGGGGCGGTTCAGACTGGCACCCCGGAATTGACGTCGCGGCGGATTCCGGCACTCCAATTGTTGCGACAGCTGCAGGGGTCGTTGTTGCCAGCGGATGGAATGGCGGGTATGGCCGGCAGGTTATTGTGGATCATGGGTATGGTATTACCACTTCATATGCGCATAACTCTGAGAACGCCGTGTCGGTCGGACAAAAAGTGAAAAAAGGTCAAGTTGTTGCTTATATGGGCAGTTCTGGATTTAGCACCGGGCCGCATGTTCATTATGAAGTCAAGGTCAATGGCACCGCGGTGAATCCTGCCGGGTTTCTGTAATTGGGTTTGCATTTTGCTTAAGCAGAAGAATAAGGATAGGAGTTGAAATATGTTTGGTCGTAAAAAGAGCGAAGCTTTTTCTGAGCAAGTTGAAACGCTTATTGGACATACAACAACTTTAAAAGGGAGTCTCACTTCAAGTGGTGCATTACGCATCGATGGAAAATTTGAAGGGGATATCGCAACAACCGCTGACCTAATTGTTGGTGAAGCGGGGCAGGTTAAAGCGACAATTAGTGCGAAAAATGCTATGATTGCGGGCGCTGTTATCGGCAATATGGATGTAAATGATAAACTGGAGCTGTTACCGTCGGCGAAAGTGACTGGAGATCTCAAGGTGGGAACGCTGATTATTGGGGAAGGTGCCGTGTTTAAAGGGAATTGTGAAATGCGGCAATCCGTTGAATAGAAAATGCGATAGCGCAGTCTCTAGGGAAAGAGGCTGCGCTGTTTTTTTTTGCCAAAGATAAAGGAAAATCGACTTGCTTGACTAATTAAAAATAAGTGACAAATAACAGTCGGCAAATTATTAATTAAGAAAGTTGGTCGCAATAATGACAAATAAAATTCAGCGAAGGATTCCCTCAATCGAACAACTGGCTGTCTTAGTGAAAACTAACTCAAACAACGAGACTATGGCACACGACGCGGTCATTGCCCTTTTGCGCACCGCTGTAAAAGAATTTCGGCAGGCAGTCGCAAGTGGAGAATTAGCGTCGCCCATTACCTCGGAAGCCGAGGTGCAGAAATGGATACTGAATCGGTTTGCCTTGAAAAAACAGGTGTTGCTGGGGCAAAGCTTGAAAAAAACCATTAATGCAACCGGCGTGGTGTTGCACACTAATTTGGGTCGCGCACCGCTCAGCGATCGGGCCAGGGCGCAGGTGGCGGCGGTGATGGACGGATATAGCACATTGGAGTATGATTTGCAATCCGGCCGAAGGGGCGAGCGGTATAGTCATGTCGAAAAGCGACTAACCGAGTTAACCGGGGCCGCCGCAGCGTTGATTGTAAACAATAATGCAGCTGCGGTGATGTTGGTATTAGCTGGGGTTGCCCACGGCAGGGAAGTAATTGTGAGTCGCGGCGAACTGGTCGAAATTGGCGGTTCGTTCCGGATTCCAGATGTAATCCGGCAAAGCGGAGCAATTCTCGTTGAAGTAGGAACAACCAACAAGACTCATTTGCAGGACTATGCAGCGGCAATCACGCCAGCAACAGCTGCGATACTAAAAGTACATACAAGCAATTTCGCGATGGTGGGATTTACCAGTCAACCTAGCCCGCAAGAACTCTGTCGCCTGGCGAAACAACACCAGCTAGTGTCGATTAATGATGTCGGAAGCGGAACTTTGTTGCCAATAACCATCCAGGGAACAACGGAGCCAACGGTTCAGGAATGTCTCGAATCGGGTTTTGATTTAGTGACCTTTAGCGGGGATAAATTGCTTGGCGCTGGACAAGCAGGCTTGATCGTCGGTGAAAAAACTATTATCGAGTTGTTAAAAAAAGAACCTTTGCTGCGGGCGTTGCGTATTGACAAACTTTCACTGGCGGCACTGGAAGGCACATTAATCGATTATTCAACAGGCAAGGCAGACCTGCTAATTCCTGCTAGAAAAATGCTACACATGTCCGGGGATCTTTTGTTAAACAAAGCGGTAGAGTTGGCTGCTACACTAAAACCTCTAACCGTTCAGGGCTGGAAAATTAGTGTAATAAAAACCCATTCGCTCGCAGGCGGAGGGTCTTTGCCAGGGGTTGAAATTTCCGGGTTTGGCGTAGAAGTTGTGCCTGGCGGAAAATCGACGGGAGTTGTGGTGGAAGGATTAAGGGCAAGTGTGCCTCCAATTATTTGCCTGGTCCGGGAAGATGCGCTGGTCTTTGATGTGCGTTGCCTATTAGCGGGCGACGAGGCCTTATTGTGCGAAGCTTTGTTGAAAATTGCTAATGAGGAAAAGGAATGAAACATCTAATTGTCGGGACAGCTGGACATGTTGATCATGGCAAGACTGCGTTGATCAGACGGTTGACCGGAACGGACACCGACCGGCTGAAAGAAGAAAAGGCGCGCGGGATATCAATCGATATTGGATTTGCCGCACTCCATTTCCCTGCAGAGTTGACTCTGGGTATCGTTGACGTTCCCGGCCATGAACGCTTTCTTAAGAACATGTTGGCGGGCACGGGCGGGATTGACCTTGCTATGATGGTAATTGCCGCAGATGAAGGAATAATGCCGCAAACTCGAGAACATTTTGAAATGTTACAATGCTTCGGTATTAAGCATGGCTTGGTAGTACTAAATAAAATAGACAAAGTGGACGCCGAGTGGTTGGAATTGATTGAAGAAGAAATCAGAACATATCTGAAAAACTCCTTTCTGTCGCAGGCGCCGATTTGTCGTGTATCCGCCGCAAGCGGCGAAGGGGTTGACGCGCTCAAACAAACGCTGTATGTGGAAGCCAAAAAAATTAACGCAAGGGATAAACTAGCACCCTTTCGACTTTGGATTGATCGGGCATTTAACCTAAAGGGGCAAGGGCTAATTGTTACAGGGTCGGTGATGAGCGGGTTCTTGCAAGCCGGCGCCAGCTTGGTTGTCTGTCCAGATCGCACTGTGGTCAAAGTGCGCGAAATTGAATCTCACCACCAAGAAGTCGTTGAAATTGGCGCGGGGCAAAGAGCATCTTTAAACCTGGCGGGAGCAGGGTTGGCAGAAGTTGGTCGGGGAATGTTCCTGAGCGAAGAGGGATATTGCCAGACTGGTGCTGTTTGGGAAGCTGCGATGCAATGGAAGCAAGAATATCCTTCAGGGACAAGAATCCGCCTGCATATCGGGACAGGCGAATTCATCGGTCGTCTGTCTTTTCAAAAGAGGCAAGAACAATCGGAGGCGCCTACATTGGTGAGGTTGCACCTTGAACAAAATATAGCGGGTGCTTTTGGCGACCAAGGTCTTCTGCGACGTTTTTCACCGCAAGACTTGATTGGCGGTGTGACCTTGTTGACGTTGGCAGATGGCAGTAGCCGGCGGCAAGCGTTATTGGACCGGTTGGCTGTAGCCGCCCAAGCGCTCGACTATCAAGCAATTTTGATATTATTATTGTTGTTATTCAAAAATCCGCCAACACAAAAAGAGTGGCAACAGTCTGCCGGCTACCTCAACAAGGATATTGTACAATCAGCGATAACCCTGCTGCTTGACCAGGGTGCTGCGAAAAAGGCGGGAAATTACTATATTGCAACCGAAGCATTAAATGATTTGCAAACGGCGATGAAACAGGCGCTAGCGGAATATCATCGAATGAAGCCGTCAGAACCAGGACTGTCTCGTGAAATTTTGCGGCAAAAAATCAGATTGCCGGCCAATATTGCCGACTGGTTCCTCCAACACTCTGCTGAAAACGGCAGTATCGTATCCCAGGGAGAATTTATTGCTGCGCCCTCACATGCCATACAACATGGCGGAACCGTTGATGAATTGAGGACGGAGTTGGCAACTATTTTACCGGTTAAGGAGGTGGTTGACATTACGCCGCAATGGCTGGCCGAGAAAATGAGGCGACCGCTCGACCAAATTAAGCCGTTTTTTGACAGGATGGTGCGTGAAAAAGTGCTTGTAAGGCTCACGGGAGTATACGTATACAGAAATACAATGCAATACATTGGTTCAATCATTCAGCAACATTTTCGGACACATGAAACGCTTAGTGTTGGCGAAATACGGGATTTGTTAAACACATCTCGACGTTTGATTATCCCGGTCATGGAATATTACGATTCGAATAATTATACGAAACGCGACGGTGATGTTCGACGGCCCGGCCCGGCCCTGAAGAACTTTTCAGAATAAACTGCATTTAAATATACATGTTGACAGTATAAGAAACCGTCCATATAATTTAGCTTGACACGATTCGTGTGTGTCGAAAACACAAACGTGTCAAGGGAGTGTGCCTAGGGTTCCGCGCAACGTTGCGGTCCGGACCGAGCGGCACAGCGCGCAAGCGTACACCGTGAGTATAAAAGACTCTGCGGAAGGTCCCGGCAAAACGGGCCTCTTGCAGAGTCTTTTTGTTTTTGCAAGTGTAATTCTAAGCCATAAGTAAAGTAGAAGGGTGTGATTTTGGATGTGCAGAATCGGTGCAATCAAGAGTGCTGATCCCGTTCATGCTTCCAAAGCGTTGTCTTTGATGTTGCCTCAACAGGAAGGTCACGACAATTCGGGTTTCGCCATGGTGATGCAAGATTTAGAAGGAGAATTTGGACCGTATAAGGATAAACCATTATTATCGTTAGCATGTACTCAAAAGGGCGCTAAAATTGTGCAAGATTTTATGGACAAGAGCGGGTTTCGGTCCTTGCATGAGTGGATTCCCAAAGTGAACAACCAGCCCGGCTTGGACATTAAAGCCATGCCTTATTACATCTTTACCGCATATGACTACCCGGATTATCTGAACAACTCAAGTCAAGAACACAAGGATGATCTGTTGCTCAATACAAGGTTAACCTTGCGCGCACATTTGGAAAAAGAAGACAATGGCTATGTGTTTTCCTTCTGGCCTGATGTGCTTACATTAAAGGAGATTGGCGATCCGCGCGACATCGCGACCTATTTTGGTTTGTGGGAAGACAGGGGAGACCTCATGGCCCGCAACGTGGTTGTGCAATGTAGGCAAAATACCAACTATGAAATCGTTCGGTATGCGGCGCACCCCTTTTTCTTACAGGGATATACACTCTGCGCCAACGGCGAGAACACCTTCTATACAAAAAACAAAGAATATCAAAAATCTTTGCATCGCGGCTACATTGGCTTTGAGTCGGATTCACAGAATTTCCTATATACATTGCATTACGTGCTGCATGAACTGAAATGGCCGCTTAAGTATTACAAACATGTGATTACTCCGTTGCCCTTTGAGGAGGTCGAGCTGCGGCCCGACAAAAAAGAGCTGACCGCTATTCGTCAGACATTGGGGCACCTGGAAATCAATGGTCCCAACACGGTAATTGCTATGCTGCCGGACGGTAGTATCCTGACCTGTTGCGATTCGAAGAAGTTGCGACCAGTTGTTGTCGGCGGGACTAAAGAGCTGATGGCGATTTCTTCAGAAGTCTGCGGCTTAAATGTAATCCTGCCTGACCGCGACGAAAGCAAAGACATTTATCCCAATGAGCGGGAAATCGTGATGATTACGCCGGGGATGGAGGTGCAGCGATGGAAACAGTAAAAACGCAGGACATTACATTTAATGACCTAGCATGGAAAATAAGTTACACACCGGAGCGCTGTACGATGTGCGGCAGTTGCGTTGCCGCCTGCACATTCAATGCTATTGAAGCTCGGATTGAACGCCGCTCAATCACTGTTTCCACCGGACACCAACCGGAACCGAACCAGCGGCATATTGCCGTGCCGGTCATACGGCAAAAAAACGCACTGGCCAATGCCTGCGTTGGTTGCGGCATGTGCGAAAAAATTTGTCCCAATAATGCAATTCGTCCGATTCGCAATGAAGATTCTCGTTTGAATGTGATCGGCAGAGCTGGCGGCAGCCCGTTGAAACGGGGCGGCCGGACTAATCTCAATGCTGATCGCGTGCTGGATAAGATCGTTGTTGGCCGAATATCGCAAATGACGGATCCCTCGCTTGACTCAGAGCGGCACACATTTGACGTTTTGGCGCCGTTTGGCCGGGTTCTGCAACCGAATGAACTGCCGTTTACCGTAGAAAATGGCGAAATCAAGATGCATGGATGGGTACCGCCGGTTCATTGGATTTATCCGTTGATATTCAGCGACATGTCGATCGGCGCGCTATCAACGCGTGCATGGGAGGCGCTGTCGCTGGCGACGGCCTACCTGAACGAAAAACATAACATGCCGGTCCGTATGTCTTCCGGTGAAGGTGGAATGCCGGTAAAACTGATGGAATCCGAATATCTGAAATACAGCATCATTCAGATTGCCTCCGGCCATTTTGGTTGGAACCGGATTATCCGGGCTTTGCCAAAAATGAAAGTGGATCCGGCCGGTATTCTAATCAAAATTGGTCAAGGCGCAAAGCCGGGTGATGGGGGACTGCTGCCAGCTGCAAAGGTAGCCGAACATATCCAGGCAATCCGTGGTGTGCCCAAAGCTGACCTATTGTCCCCGCCAAATCACCAGGGCCTCTACTCTATCGAAGAATCCGTGCAAAAAATGTTCATGTCAATGAATGCTGCGTTTAAATTCAGGGTACCGGTTGCTATTAAATGTGCTGCATCAGCGACTTCCGTTTCAGTCTATAACAACCTGCTGCGCGACCCCTATAAAATTTGCGGCGGATTTTTCATTGACGGAATACAGGGAGGCACTGGCGCAGCGAATGAAGTTTCGCTTGACCATACCGGGCACCCGGTGGTTTCCAAACTGCGCGACTGCTATCAATCGGCAATTAAGCAAGGTAGTCCAGGTAGGATTCCCCTATGGGCCGGTAGCGGCGTCGGCCTGACCGGCAATGCTGCGGCAGACGCTTTTAAAATGATCTGTTTGGGCGCAAATGGCGTATTTATGGGTAAACTGCTGATTCAGTTGATGGGCTGCGTCGGCAATGAAAAAGGGCGTTGCAATGCCTGCAATACCGGCTTTTGCCCGACAGGAATCTGTACACAGGATCCTCGGTTGGTAAAACGGCTGGATATTGATAAAGCCGCGCAAAACATTGTTGAATACATGCTCGCATTTGACGCGGAGTTCAAAAAACTGATGGCGCCGGTCGGCAACAGTTCACTGCCGGTGGGACGTTCAGATGCTTTGGTAACAAATGACCGCGCGGTGGCTGACAAATTGTCGATCACCTACGCGTGTTAGGAGGTAGCGGCAATGTTCAAAATCAATACTTTGCAGAATAACGAACGGATGTCGACCCAAGATTTGCTGCAGGCAGTCAATGCGGCTATCGAAACCGGCGAGACGAACTTCATTATTGAAGCTTCCGGACAACACGATATTGGCGGCCCGCTATGGCATCCTGAAGGTAAAAAACTGCGGTTTTCTGTTACTAATCCAGGTCAGCGGGTGGGTTGCATGTGTCTGGAAAACACAGAAATCATCGTCGAGGGTTCCGCGTCGGCTGATGTCGGCTGGTTGAACGCCGGCGGAAAAATCGTGGTTAAAGGTGATGGCGGCGATACTTCTGCGCATTGCGCCGCATCAGGAAAAATATTTGTCGGTGGCAGGGTCGGCACTCGGTCCGGGTCAATGATGAAATATGATCCGCTTTATTCTGCACCGGAATTTTGGGTGTTGAAAAACTGCGGCAGCTTCTCGTTTGAATTTATGTCAGGCGGTACGGCCGTAATTTGTGGTTATGACAGCGAAGCTTTTGAATCGGTTGTCGGTGATCGCTCCTGCGTTGGTATGGTTGGCGGCAAGCTTTACTTTAGAGGAACTGGCAAAGGGCTTTCGAAGAAAGATGTAAAAATTAGCGACTTAGCCCAGGAAGACATCGACTATCTCACGGCGGGAATGCAAGAGTTCCTCAGTGACATCGGCCAACCAGAACTGCGTAATGAATTAACTCAATGGGACCAGTGGAAAAAAGTCTTGCCGCTGAGTTATGAGGAGCGTCCGAAAAAAGCTTCACCGGATATTCTGTCCTATCGCAAGACGGAATGGGTTCAGGGCGGAATTTTTGGCGATGTCTGCGAAGATGACTGGCAGGTTTATGGGTTGGTTGCAACTGGGAAATACCGGCAACGAGTACCGTTTTGGGAAAACATGAAATATATGGCGCCTTGTGAATTCAACTGTACGGCGTCGATTCCGTCCCAACAGCGGTTCAACCTGCTACGGGAAGGCAAGGTTGACGAAGCCTACCGTTTGGTGCTTGAGTACACTCCGTTCCCTGGTTCGATTTGCGGCGCGGTCTGTATGAATCTATGTATGGATGAATGCACTCGCAGCCAAGTCGATATTTCGGCCCAAATTGGCAGACTGGGGACTTATTCGGCTGATGTTGACGTCCCTGCTGTCGCGACTAAAACTGGCAAAAAAGTTGCCGTAATCGGTGGCGGTCCGGCTGGTTTATCGGCGGCTTGGCAAATGGCGCGTGACGGACATCAAGTCGTCGTTTATGAAGCACACGAGGCAATGGGCGGCAAGATGGAACAAGTGATTCCGCGATCCCGTTTGCCGCATGAGACGCTGGAAAGAGAACTGGCACGGATTGAAAAAATCGGCGTTAAATTTATTGCCAACTACACTGTAGACAAAACAAAATTTGCCGCGATCCGTAACGAAAATGATGCTGTGGTTGTTGCTAGCGGCGGTCATGTAACAAAAATCATTCCTTGGCCAGGGAATGAGCGAATTGTCAAAGGGCTGGATTTCCTCAAATCCGTGAATCGCGGTGAAACGGTGAAAGTCGGAAAACGCGTCATTGTCATTGGCTGCGGAAACTCCGGCATGGATGCCGCAATCGGCGCTTATCAGATGGGCGCCGAACAAGTGGTATGTATCGATGTACAACGGCCTGCCGCCTTTCAGAAAGAGATCGATCACGTGCAGGAACTTGGCGGCGAATTGATCTGGCCCGTATTTACCAAAGAGATAACAGATGCGGGGATTATTACTCAAACTGGCGAGCTAATCAAAGGCGACATGGTCATCATCACAATTGGCGAAAGCCCGGACCTGAGTTACTTGCCGGAAGGAATCGAGTTAGACCGGGGCTGTCTGAAACCGGCCAGTGACTGGAGTATCGCCACAGGAATTTTTACTGCCGGCGATACGACCAAACCCGGCCGACTGGTCGATGCGATTGGCATGGGCCGTCAAGCGGCATTGTCAGTAACTGCCTACTTAACGGGAACGCAATATGCCGGTGAACAAAAAAACAAGATTCCGGCGACACGACTTAAAACCGCCTATTTTAAAAAGTGTCATAGCTGCGATTTACCCAGCGCCAAGGATGAGTACAGCCGTTGCATCAGTTGCGGGACATGCCGCGATTGCCACATGTGTATGAAATCTTGCCCGGAGAATGCAATTTCGCGCTATCCGAGCAATGAGCCAGGCGGGTTCGAGTATGCAGTTGATCCGAATAAGTGTATTGGCTGCGGAATTTGTACAGGGATTTGTCCCTCAGGAATTTGGGCGATGTACAACAATGCTGAACCGGTCAATATGTATAAAGTTGTGTAGGATGTGACATTTGTTCGATAGTGAAAAACAAAAAATTACGAAAATCGATAAATGATTGACAGTAGAAATGACTAGTTCTATAATTATGCAAGTAAGAATGAAGTGTTCTGTCTGGTCCAATCATAATTACAAAAGTACTCCGGCAGCCTTACAACCGACAAACGATAATGAGGCCGGAATAATCCCAATGGCGGGGTAAGACGATGGTCTTGCCCCGTTTTTTAACAAGAAAGGGTGGAATGCCGCAGAAAAATACAGAATGCAGGACGTTTTGTCCGTTTTAAGTTGACACGTGTCCTGCCTGTTCATATAATATCAGCAGACAAATCAGAGACCGCAAGACGGGATGACTCGGGAGGTAGGATTCGCCGCGGCGAATGATCGCGAGACTGAAACCGGAGACGATCCGGGCAGTCTTTTTCTGTCTACTTGCTGGCGGTAAGGCTGAAACAGTGGTGAAAACCGCTGCTAAGCCGGAAGAAATCATCGTAAGGGGGAAAATCCATGGAGGGCTCATCGCTAACACAACAGTTCTTTCAACAGTTGATCAATGGGATTTCACTGGGAAGTATTTATGCGCTGATTGCCTTGGGTTATACAATGGTATACGGCATTATTCGCCTGATAAACTTCGCTCATGGCGATATCTATATGCTTGGGGCCTATGCTGGCTATTTTGCGACGACATACTTTAAAATGTCTTTTTTTCCAGCGTTGATATTTTCGATGGTGGTTGCTTCGGTTGTCGGCATGCTGATTGAAAGGCTGGCTTACCGGCCGCTGCGCGGCGCACCGAAAATCGCCATACTGATTACCGCCATCGGCGTGTCATTGTTGCTGGAATATGGCGGGATGATTCTGGTGACACCGCAACCGCGGACGTTCCCTGAACTGTTTCCTACAGCGACCTACAACTTTCTGGGGTTGATTGTGAATAGCCAACAAATCGTGATTTTGGTTATTTCGTTGGCGCTGATGTTTATTTTGACTTATGTGGTCAACCACACCAAGGTAGGCAAGGCCATGC
>CAZFSM010000028.1:0-30236 GCA_964521625.1 uncultured Veillonellaceae bacterium
TAATTCGGACAGATACCACAATGGCAGTCTGTGATCGGGAAAAGTATATATTTAGCCTAATAAATCCTGCAATCGATACGGGAGTCAAGGCTGGAATGCCATTGAAACCGGGGACGGCTATTGTGCAGGCCATGGAAGAAAAAAAGGTCATCCAAATCAGGGGAAGTAAGGAGAAATTCGGCGTGCCCTATATTGGCGCTGCCGCGCCAATATTTGATGATGAACAGAATGTAATTGGCGCGGTGGCGTTCGTTGAGTCGGTCGATATACAGGATTCTGTCTGCGAAATGGTTTTGGAGTTATCAGAAGCAATTAATTCCATAGCATCCACGACAGAGGAAGTGTCGGCCCAGACCCAAGAAGTCGCCTTGACTTGCAAGGAGTTGGGTAAATTATCGGAGGGTTCACAGGCCAGGGTTCGTGAAACGGGTCAAGTTTTGGAAATCATAAGGAGTGTGGCAGGGCAGACCAATCTGCTGGGACTCAATGCTGCCATTGAAGCTGCGCGGGCGGGAGAATACGGCAGAGGGTTTGCAGTAGTGTCGCAAGAAATCAGAAAGCTCTCTGACAGTTCGGCTGTATCGGTAAAGAAAATCGCGGATATTATCCAACGGGTCCAGGCCGATAGCGAGCATAACCGGAAAGAACTGGGCCGGGTCGGCGAAATGACGGCTCAAGTTGCGGAAGCGGTCAACCACGTTGCCGAAACGATGCAAGCCATTGGCGCGCTGGCAGTCAAACTGGATTGTATAGCAGAAAGACTAAGCAAAAAATAAGATGGTCTTAGCTTGGCGCGGGAATTTGTAATTAAACACAATAAAACTTCCGACAATACTGTCGGAAGTTTTGCTTTTTTCAGGAAAAAACCTCGGTATTCGGTATTAAGATAAACAAATTGATTTATCAATTTTTCTCCCGATTTGAAAGTGAGTTTAGGTTCATGGGGTGTTACGGCAATTCTTACTGACCTTGTCGAAAAATATGCGGTTCGGTGTTTATAAAATTTTTTCGCAATTCACGCTTGACAGGAATAAACTAAATATATATATTAAAGACAAAATATGATCGACAATATATTTTGAGAAAAATCTGCTAATTATAAATAAAAAAGAGGTGTTTAATGAAATGATTCAACAATGTGCCTGCACGAGTAAAAATGAGTCAACCAATTGGGAAGGAGCACTATGATGAGTAAAAAATGGGTAACAGTTATTTTCTGCTTAATTCTTTCAATGTCTTTCTTTGCAGGATGCGGTGGCGAAAAGGCCACTAAGTATCCTTCGAAACCAATCACCCTGTACGTGAATTTTGGCAGCGGCGGACCAACGGATTTAAGTTCACGCTCATTAGCCAAAGCGGCAGAAAAACACCTGGGAGTTCCCGTTGTTGTTGTAAATAAGCCTGGTGGAAATGGTGTAACTGGTGTAACCGAACTGAAGAATGCGAGCAAAGACGGACAAAGTGTTGGTATTCTTACGTTTGCATCCGTAGCCATTATTCCCAATCAGATAAAAGTTCCTTATACGCCGGACGATTTTGAAGGGATTCTCGCTTTCGGAGAATATCAATACTGCATAGCTGTAAAAGGTGATTCTCCTTACAAGTCCATTGCCGATCTATCCAAAGCTGCAAAGGCAAAACCCGAGGGATTTTCCTTTAGTGCTTCTGGATATCCACAACCGTTTGCTTTGATAAAAATTGGCGAAAAAGATGGAAGTAAATTCCGATATGTCAATTTTAAATCGGGCATGGAGGCGGTAACTGCATTGGTGGGGGGCCATGTTGATGCAAGCGTTGCTATTGTATCGGATGTATTGCCCTTTATTAAGTCAGGTGAAGTTAGAATTATTGCTTCGGCAGGAAATACTCGTATGTCACAAGCCCCAGATGCACCTACTCTTAAAGAGTCCGGGTATGATATCGCCCTTGTTTCTTGGTTTGGGGTCGGCGCGCCTACCGGAATATCCAAAGAACATTTGGACGTTCTGCGGGCAGCCTTCATGAAAGCAGCAGATGATCCCGAATTCCTCAATACAATGAAAACTCTCAGCTTGCCCAGTATGAAAAAGCCTGGAGATGAATTTAAAAAAATACTTTCTGACGGCTATAAAGAAATTGGAGTCTATTTCAAACAAATCGGTAACGATGGGGTAAAAAAATAAAGTGTACTGGTGCAACATTCCGCTTTCCTGATTGAAAGCGGAATGTTGCACCGCTTTTAAGTAATGTTTTCATTGACCAGTTATAGACTCGACGGCTGCAACACCCAGCGGGGAAAGAATAATGATTCTCGGGCCAGAACTAGGAGGCGTGACGATGGGATTATTGGGAGGCATTGTACCGGTTCTTGTTGCTGTAGTTGCGTGTATTGGCGCATACCAACTAAATATTGGACAAATTAGTAAGCCCGGTCCAGGGCTATGGCCTTTTATTTTGAGCATTGCTCTATTGAGCTGTTCTATCATCAATATTATTAAAAGTGTGCGTCCGGATAATTATGAGAAGTTTACCCCGAAATCCAAACTGGTTCTATATAGCCTTGCGGCGATTGCCGGGTTTATCGTCATTATGAATTTGTTGGGCGTAGTGCCTGCGGTTATTGTATTGCTGTTGTTTCAACTTCGCATCGTTGGTGCAGAAACATGGAAGTCGACGGTTTTAGTCACTGCTGCGATGACCGTTTTTGTCTATGTTGTATTTTCGTTGTGGCTGAAGATTCCTTTTCCGGGCTTTTTTTCTTAGAGAGGGGATATAAATAATGTTTGATTCGATGCTGTTAGGTTTTCAGGTTGCACTTTCCTGGAGCAATATCATCTTTTGTGCCATGGGAGTGACACTCGGGACGGCTATTGGTGTATTGCCCGGTTTAGGGCCAGTGGCGACTATTTCATTGCTTCTGCCTATTACATATAATATTCCCATAGAATCTTCAATTATTTTACTTTCTGGCATTTACTATGGGGCGATGTATGGCGGGTCCACTACTTCAATCCTTGTCAATTTGCCGGGGGAAGCTGCTTCGGTGGTAACCTGTTTGGATGGCTATCAAATGGCGAAAAAGGGGCGGGCGGGAGCTGCGTTGGGTGTAGCTGCCATTGGGTCATTTATCGCGGGAACGGTATCCATCATTGGGCTGAACCTTTTCGCGCCAATAGTTTCACGATTAGCTGTGAAATTTGGTCCACCGGAATATGCGGCTTTAATGATTATGGGGTTAACTTTTGTAACCTATTTATCGACAAAATCGCCATTGAAATGTGTAATTTCTGCTATTGTAGGATTGTTATTAGCTTGTATTGGCTCAGATCCGGAGTTTGGTGTCGAGCGGTTGACGTTTGGCTCGGTTTCACTGCTAAGTGGCTTTGACTTTGCCGTTATCGCAATGGGGCTGTTTGGGGTTGGCGAGGTTCTTTATAGCATGGAGAGTAACGAAGAGACAACGCTAATCACGGATAAAATTTCGCAAATATGGCCATCAAAAAAGGATCTTAGCGATTCCGCGCTGCCGATGGCCCGCGGTTCAGTTCTGGGTTTTTTGGTGGGGCTTCTGCCTGGCGGCGGAGCCGTAATTGCATCATTGCTTTCTTATGCAGTGGAAAAGCGAATCTCGAAGCATCCGGAAAGGTTTGGTCATGGCGCGATTGAGGGAGTCGCAGGCCCGGAGTCGGCCAACAATGCCGCAGCGGGCGCAGCCTTTATTCCATTGCTGACACTAGGGTTGCCATCAAATGCAGTCATGGCTTTGATTTTTGGCGCATTGATGATTCACGGGATCACACCGGGCCCTTTTCTTATCAGGGAACAACCCCAACTGTTTTGGGGAGTAGTTGTCTCTATGTATATTGGGAATGTTCTGCTGTTGATTTTGAATTTGCCGATGATCGGGATCTTTGTAAAATTGCTAAAAGTCAGGTTGAGCATATTGTCGGCATGCGTATTGGTCATCACCCTGATTGGCGTTTATAGTGTCAACAACAATGTTTTTGATATGTGGATGTTGCTGATCTTTGGGTTGGTGGGCTATTTCATGCGTAAATTCGAATACGAGCCAGGCCCATTAGTTCTGGCATTTGTTCTCGGCCCAATCCTTGAGACTGCATTTCGCCAGTCGCTCGTCATTTCAAATGGAGATGTGTCGATTTTTGTTACGCGGCCCATATCTTTGGGCTTCCTTGTTGTGTCAGGAGTGTTGATCGTTTCTCAATTGTTTGGCAAGAAAAACAACAAAACATGCTCGGTCTAATCAGAATAAAGGGAGGCAGCGAAGGCTATTATTAAGCTATTATTCCGAACCAAACAAGATCTCATTTATGATGAAATTCGTCGATCGATTATCAATTGTAGCTTTGCGCCTGGCGATCGATTGCTGATATCTGATTTGGCAAAACGGATGGAAGTAAGCGCAAGCCCGGTAAGGGAGGCTCTCAAGAGACTAATATCTGAGAATTTTGTTGTTGAAAAGGGAAATGGGCTTTATGTGGCGTCTTTGTCGGCAAGTGAGTTTTTGAGCATGCTGGATGTGCGTCTTGAGTTGGAGAAAATATGTATCCGGCGTGTCGCTGAATGCATTTCGGAAGCTGATTTGAAACGGCTTAGCATCGATCTCGAAAAAATGAGAAGCGCGATGGAACAAAGTGATTGGGACGCATACTATGCGTATCATCGCGATTTTCACAACGATTGTTTTAGTTTTTGTAATGTTTCATTTTTGGTAAGAGCCTTGATTGATGCGTGGGATCATCACGAACGGGGAATTAGGCACTTCAAATTGACACTATGGAAACAAAAACCGGATTTGAGCCAACACGAAAAATTGTTTGAAGCAATCGCGGCCCACAATGCTGGCGAAGCAGAGACATATTTAGAGGGGAACAGAAAAAGAGCGTTTGATCTATACCGTGAGAAACTTGCAGATCATCTTGAAGATTAACAGAGATCGAGAAATCAAGATGAAAGCGATGAAAAAGGAAGGGATCATCCAGAAATGAAAAAGCTGATTATTTCGGCTGCGCTTTGTGGCGCCGGAACGACAAAAGAACAGAACCCTCATGTCCCGGTCACTCCAGCGGAGATTGCGCAGGACGCTGTCGTTTGCGCAAAAGCCGGTGCAGCGATTATTCACATTCATGTACGGGACGAAAATGAAAAAAACACCATGATTACAGATGTTTTCGTTGATGTGGTCGGCAAGGTCCGACAAGCGTTAGCTGCTGAAAAAATTGATGCCGTGCTGAACCTCACCACTTCGGGAAGTGCTTTTCCTGAGGATATGCGTATGGCCCATCTTCCCATCCTGATGCCGGAAATGTGCTCATATGATCCCGGTTCAATGAACTGGGCCAATAGCTATGTATTCCTAAACAGTCCTGCTTTTCTGGAGAAACTGGGAGCCAAATGCCAGGAACTTAAGATTAAGCCGGAACTGGAGATCTTTGATGCCGGCATGATCGGTAACGTCGAGCACTATCTAAACAAAGGGATTCTGAAGCCGCCTTGCCATTACCAATTTGTTCTTGGTGTATCGGGTGGTATGCCGGGAAATATCGAGAGCTTGGCCTATCTTTTACCCAAACTGCCCCAAGGATCGACATGGTCACTGACCGGTATCGGCAAGAGCCATGTGCCAATGATGCTTGCAGGACTTGCTGCGGGCTGCGATGGCCTGCGCGTGGGACTGGAAGACAACATTTTCCTGGACAAAGGCGTATTAGCTACGAATGCCCAATTGGTTGCACGGGCTGTTGAATACGGAAAAATGGTCGGCAGAAAAATTGCGACGGCAGAAGAAACGCGACAAATTCTTGGTCTTGTCAAACACCGTTAGCAAGTATTGGGGAGAAGATGATGAAGCTAGCAGATATAAAAAAGATTGCGGTACTCGGTGCGGGAACAATGGGGCCCGGCATAGCACAAATCTATGCGATGGGTGGTTTTGAAGTAAATCTTTGCGACATCAACGAAGCTAGTTTGAAAAAGGCAAAGATTATGCTTCGCACCAACCTGGATACCTTTGTGGAAGAAGACCTGTTGACGGAAGCGGAAGCCAAGGCCGTTATTGATCGCATTTCATACTTCGGTACAGTATCCGACGCAGTGGACGGAGTGCAGTATGTGCAAGAGACTGTTGCTGAAAAGCCGGAGATAAAGAAGGCGTTGTTTGAAGAATTGGACCGGTTATTGCCGGTGGATGTGATTATCGTCTCCAATGCTTCTGCCTTAAATCCATTTGAATGCGTGCCAAGTCGCCGGTTGCCGAAGTTCACAACCGCGCATTGGTATGCCCCGCCGCAGATACTGCCCCTCGTTGAAGTTGCAAAAGGGGAGTGTACTGAGGAAGAAACCATGCAAACCACGATTGAATTGCTGCAAAAATGCGGTAAAGTGCCGGTGCGGATGGAAAAGTTTGTGCCCGGCTATATCATCAATAGAATCCAGATATTGCTAAACACTGAAGTGTTTTATTTGCTGGATAATGGCATTTGTACGCCCGAACAGCTTGACCTTGCGGTCAAGGCGAGCCTGATGCCAAGAGGCATGGTGCTGGGGTTGGTGCAACGGTATGATTTCACTGGTCTTGATATCAGTGCCAATAACATAATTAACGCCAGTTACGTGATGCCGGAGACCAGCAAACGACCCAAAGCGCTCTTTGATCATGTGGACAGAGGAGAGTTAGGCGTCAAGACCGGTAAAGGGTTCTATGATTACGGCGGACGTAGTCCGGCAGAAATAAGCAAGAAACGCGATCAAATGTTGTTCAAGGTATTTAAAGCCACGAAAGACATGATTACTGAAAAAATTTAATGATATTTTGGTTCAAGAAGCTGGAGGGTACACGATGAGGGAAGCAGTGATTGTCGCTGGTGTCAGAACGGCTATAGGAAAACTGGGCGGATCGCTTAAGGATGTGCCTGTTGAACACTTGACCAGCCAAGTGCTGCGAGAAGCAATTCGCCGAGCGTCTATGAGCGCTGAAGATATCGATGAAGTGATCATCGGGCATGCAAAACAGAGTTCGGATACGCCCAATTTGGCAAGAGTGGCTGCGCTTTATGCGGAACTGCCGATAGAGATTTCCGCATTTACTGTTCATCGGCAATGTGGATCGGGTATGCAGGCTGTAATTTGTGCGGCTCAGTCCATTCGGCTTGGCGATGCCTCTGTCGTTGTGGCAGGTGGAGCGGAAAGCATGAGCACGGCTCCTTATTATTTGCGTAGGGCGCGCTTTGGCTATGGTTCGGGAAATGGAGAAATTATCGATCCCAACACGGAGAGCCAGCCGAAATCGCAGCCTGCGGAGAAATATGGACGTTTGGCGATGGGCATGACTGCGGAAAATTTAGCGGATCAATATGGAATTAGCCGCGAAGTACAGGACCGGTTTGCTTATGATAGCCAAACCAAGGCGCTGGCTGCAATCGCAGCAGGGCGGTTTGCGCCGGAAATTATGCCGCTAGTGGTCAAGATGGGAAAGAAAATGATCGAGTTTGCCGTCGATGAATTTCCGAAAGAATCAAGTAGAGAAGCGCTTGCAGGGCTGAAGCCCGTATTTAAGAAAGAAGGAACCGTTACTGCAGGGAATTCGTCCGGGCGCAATGACGGTGCGGCAGCAATGGTACTGATGGAAAGAGAAAAAGCCGCTCGGCTTGGGATCAAGTCTTTGGTAGGAATAAAATCTTATGCCAGCACAGGGGTAGCGCCTGAGATTATGGGCATCGGGCCGGTTCCTGCTACACGAATTGCATTGGACAAAGCAGGCTTAACATTGGACGACATTGATATCATCGAATTGAATGAAGCTTTTGCGGCCCAAAGTCTGGCTGTGATAAAGGAATTGGGAATTGACCAGAGCAAACTTAATGTGAATGGCGGAGCGATTGCTTTGGGGCATCCAATTGGGTGTACCGGCGCGAGAATTATCGTTAGTCTG
Organism: uncultured Veillonellaceae bacterium; assembly: GCA_964521625.1. GTDB lineage: Bacteria > Bacillota > Negativicutes > UBA1444 > UBA1444 > UBA1444. The sequence goes on from CAZFSM010000028.1 coordinate 7,931, forward strand.
ATGTATGAGATGTTGCGAAGAAAATCCAGGTATGGGCTGGCAACATTATGTATTGCAGGCGGTCAGGGTAGCGCTGTGATTTTAGAAAACCTGCAAACTTAGTATCCTTTACGCGGGCGTTTTGATTTCTACTCCCGCTTGTATTTCCCCATCCAATATTTCCCTTACTGCCCCGCACAGGACTAGTATCCGGCTCGCATCGGCGGCTTTCGGATCGCCGTGAGGATTGACCTCAAGCGAACAGAGCCCAAAGACATCGTCCAAGGCGCGGATATCCTGGTTCAACAAGGCAGAGAAGTCCATTACGGTTTCCACTGCACTCATCAGGCAGCCGTAGTCATGATTTTCCGGTGTTACACAATGCAGATCGCATAGCGCCACCAAATAACGTTCCAGAGCCATCGAGGCGATGTTGAACACCAAATTGGCAGGGCGCTTTGTTTGAGAAAATCTTTCCGCCCGACGATGGTATCCCAATGCGGACTGGTAATCGGTCTGAAATAGCGCCAAATAGGTCTCGTTGATCGTGGGATCCATCATCATAGCTTACTCCTTTTAATATGCAAAGAAGTATCAACTAGCCGCAACTGCGCGGTTAATTGATACTTCTTTGTATCTGTGGCGAGTCGCCTCACCTTGTGGGTTCATTATACCTTATATCCGGAGTAATAACACCTGCAATTTACTTTATGCTTTTTCCGAGAGCTTCGGCTCGCTGCAACCCGTCAGTCTTGAGAATTTCATCTTTGTCATGTAGCCCGGGAACAATGACGATTCCGCTATCTTGCCATTCCAGGAATTCAGCAATTAACTTGTAGGATGTCACAATGCCGTCGTAGGTTCTTAAATCCGGTCCGCCGCCGCAGACTAACAACGCACATTCTTTTATCTTCAGAGGCCTTTTTCCGATAAAAAATGAATAGATTTTGTCGATCGCGGCTTTTATTTGCGCTGAAAAGGAGGACCAATACAAGGGAGATGCAAACACAATCATATCGGCTTGCTCCACAAGCGGCGCAAGTTTTGCAAAGTCATCCGGAATAGAACAGGCGCTCCCTCGGCTGAAACAAGTTTGGCAGTCGATACAACCCTTAATGTTTTTATCTGCGGTTGAAAATCTCACGACGGTATGGCCGGCCAGCTGGGCGCCGGAAGTAAATGCATCCGCCAACTTATCGGTATTTCCGCCTTTTCTGGGACTGCCTGTTAATACAAGTATGTTTTTGGACATGGATGGATTCCTCCTTCGTGATTTTTTTGGGACGAACAATCGATGCTATAATAGTATCTACTAATACCGATACCTACAAGTATGCACTTTTTTGTAACATAGTATCCTTTTTTATACCAGGCGTATCGCAAGAGAGGAAGGCTAATCCATGGACAAGACACAGATCACAACCGTCGCCTATAATGCCAATGCTCAGGCATATGCAGACAAGTTTATGGAACACAAACCTTATGTGGAGCAAGTCCGGGAATTTGCCAGGTATTTGTCTGACGGCGATACATTGCTTGATGTGGGCTGTGGACCCGGTAATGTTGCAAAACACTTACTGTCAACCAAAGCAATTACGGTGATCGGCATTGACCTGTCTGATGAAATGGTTGCACTGGCAAGAAAAAATGCCCCATCAGGTACTTTCTTTGTCCAAGACAGTCGCGGCGCCGATTTTCCGGAAGCTCATTTCGATGCAGTGGTGCTTTCGTTTTCTATTGTTCATTTGAATGATGAGGAAGCTTATAAACTAATTGCCAATTCTGTATCATGGCTGAAGCGCAAGGGGCTTTTATACCTGAGCTTCATGGAAGGCAAGCAAGCGGGTTTTGAGCAGACTAGTTTTTCGCAAGAACCAATTTATTTCAACTACTTTAATAGCGCAGAAATTGAGCGATACTTGAGTAGTCAGGGCATCACAATTCTGCGGTCAATCCGGCAAGATTATCATGAACCCAATGGGGACATTACTACGGATGTTTTTATTTTTGGTTTAAAAAAGTAACGGTTGAACGAATACAATAAATATTCAAACAGCAACATCGAAGTCAGTCTATCCTTTGATTCGTTCCCCGATAAATGTTGAACCCAATATAAAAACCCCGCCGAGGATTTGCAGGGGGGTTAACACTTCGCCGACGACGATTACACTGAACAAAATGCCGAATAAAGGCTCCAGGTAACTATAAGACACGATGTCGACTGATTTCATCTCCGCGGAGAGGGAAAAGAATAGGGTATAGGCCACACCTGTATGTAATATCCCCAAAAGAATAGTGAAAATAATCGCCATATCATCTAAGCTGACAACCGTGAATACATTTCCATCAATCAATACAAAGGGCAGTAGGACGATCATCGCGGTAAATATTTGCACAAAAGTGGCTATTTGATTATCCAGGCGGACTTTAATGCCCCGGTTGATCAGCACAATCGTTGCATAAAGCATGCCGGAAACGGCACTTAGCGCCATGCCCATGTATCCGAACCCTTCCAGCAAATCATGTCCGACAATCATAAGCAGCCCTAAAAACGAGGCGAATATTACAGCGACCTGAATCTTTGAAATGGTTTCTTTTAAAAGTAATGGCGATGCAATCATGACATAGACAGGGCACATATTGTAAATGATCACAGCAGATGAAATGCTGGTATGTTTAAACCCGTAAAATAACGTTAACCAGCCAAAACCCAGCAAGATTCCTGAAATAAGATACGGTATCAACAGTGGCGGCCTCACCTTGGCTGCCTTTTTCATTTTCAAAGCCGCAAACAGGACAGGCAATGCAATTAAGGCTCTGAGAAAAGCTAAACTCAAAGCGGACAAAGGAATGGAGCGGGTAAAGACTCCCAGGCTACCCCAAATAATCATGACAACGACCAATTTAACTCTATTCATCGTGCGCCCCCTTATTTTTGCTAACTATAAATTAGCGAAAAAATAAGGCGCTGTATTGGACAAAATTGGTGTGGGGTAGATTGTCGCTAGTTGATTAATTGCTCCAGATAAGTTCCGGGCGTAACGCCATACATTTTCTTAAATTCTCTAATGAAATGCGATTGATCGTAAAAACCCAGCTCGGCGCAAATGTCTAACACGTCTGCGCCGTTGCTTAAGAGTTTCTTTGCCTCCGCGATACGAGATTGCAAATGGTATGCAGCCGGCGTGGTGATATAAAGCTTTTTAAAATTTTTGATGATCGAAAACTTATTTAAGCCGGAGATTTGCTGCAGTTTATCCAAGGTAATCATGTCATACACATGATCTAATATATAATCATGGACCAGTTTAGTGCCAACCGTTGAATCTGTTGTAAGTTCAGCAATGTCTTTTTCGCCAAACTCTAGCAACAGATCAATCAGGATGTTTTCCAAAGCGTCTGGATCCTTTTCTAGTAGCAGTTGTTCAATAAAACAGAGCAATTTCCCGGTTTGCTTGGCAGTCAGTTTTTTTGCCTGGCTAAAACTGACTACATCACTGTAGTAACTGGGGTCGACAAATAGCATCACATATGCCCAGCGACTGATATCATTTGGGGCGCAGCGATGCGTCATCAATGGCGGGATAATGACCCCGTCGCCTGATCGATAAATTATCGTCCGGTCATTAAACGCCAGATCCGTGGATCCTTCCTCAATGAATCCTAATAAAAGTTCATTGTGAACATGGGACTTATAGGCATGGGGGATGTTTCGGCACCGCTTGATTTCCACGCCTGCGATAATGCTTCTGCTAAATTCCAGGTGTCGCTCCTGAAGGATAATATGCGTCAAACAATGGTCTGATTTATTCAAAAAGCACATTCCTTTTCAGCGGTTTTTCCGCTAAGCCGAGTCGAAATATGAACAGGAGTAGCCTGACAGGGGTTCAAGGACGGTTGACGACAAGGTATAATGAAGCAGCTGTATGCATTTGCAGGCCCGAATCGACTAACTTTGCGGAGTTTGCACAAACAAATGGAGGGGATCGTTTGATCGTTGTATTTTGCGCATGGCTGGCTTTTCTGTGTTCCTTTATTGATCGCTTGTCATGGCCGCCGATTCTGCCCTTGGCTCAGCAGGAATTAGCATTGAGTCAAGCCGAAGCTGGCGGCTTTATGAGTATTTTTTTTCTAGGCTATCTTTTGACCCAATTGCCTGGAGGCATGCTGGCTGATCGGTTTGGTGTGCGCGCTGTACTAACAGTATCGCTGCTGCTGACCGGGAGTTTCACGCTGTTGTTTGCTTGGGTCGATAGCTATGAGCTTGGGTTATTGCTGCGTTTTTTGGCAGGACTTGGCTCGGGAGCAATTTTGGCAGCGGCAGTCAAAGGGGTGTATGATTCTTTTTTGCCCAAGTATCGGGCGACTGCCATGGGTTTTTTCATGACGTCTTTGCCGGCAGGGTTGATGCTGGCCAACCTGATTTCTCCCTGGATTGCCATTCGTGCCGGCTGGCGCGCTTCGTTCCTGGTGGCAGGTTCTTTGACACTAATGGCGCTACTGGTGGCCTGGTGGATGTTGCCGCGACCGGATTCCATCGTTGTGAAGCGAAACAGGCAACCGCGGGAGACAATACACCAGCTGGTCCGGAACCGCCGCCTGCTGGTAACGGCGGCAGCTGGGTTTCTGGCCATGTGGGGGACGTGGGGCGTATTGACATGGAATAACTCTTTCTTGCATTATGGCATGGGCCTGAATATTGAAGAGTCTGGCCGCATGATGGCGTTGTTCGGTCTTGGCGCCCTAATTGGCCAACCCTTGGCCGGAAAAATTGCCGACCGGTTTCCCGGTCGTCGTCACCTAGTGGCTCAAGCCATATTGCTTGGATTTGGCCTGTTGCTGTTGGGTTATGGAGTGAATCGCAATCCGGTTTGGTTGCCGCTATTGGCGCCCTTCCTGGGGGCGGCTGCCTTTGTGTTTGGCCCGGTGCTGAATACGTTGATCAGTGAACTAGTGGAAGCTGACCAGGTCGGCGCCGCAATCGGTTTCTGCAATGCCGTATGGCAACTTGGTTCACTGGCTTCGCCATATCTGGCGGGACAACTTCTGGACTGGACTGGCGATTATAGTTCGATTTATCTGATGCTGGCGGGCGGGCCGCTAGTGTCTGTGCTGTTTTTGACGGGCGCCGGTGAACGACGGACTTAACATTACCCCAGCAAGAGTCCCAAAGCGAGCAGAACGCCGAACAGGCTGTTGGCCTGAGCCGTCGCTACCATTGCCGGCATCATTTCGAGCGGGGTGGTTCCGGATTGAAACCCGCGGACTGCCTGAATCATCTTTGGGATGCTGAATAAGCTCAGCAAGGCCCAGCTCTGCAAATGCTGTAGGGCGACAAGGGAAACCAGCCAAACCACCGATAGAATGAACATGGCGGCTAGTGTTTTTACTGCCGCTGGTTTTCCCAGCAGAATTGCCAGCGTTTTGCGGCCATGATCGCGATCTTCATCGATGTCACGGATGTTGTTCGCCATCAGTATGGCGCCGATCAAAAGTGACGGCGGCACGGATACCAGGTAGACGAGCGGCGTCAATGTCTGCACATGAATGAAAAATGCAATGGCGATAATGCCGAATCCCATGCAGGCGCCAGCAGCTATCTCGCCAAATGGAGTAGATGAAATGGGATAAGGACCGCCGGAATAAAGATAGCCTACCAGCATGCAGACCAGTCCCCAGGGGAGAACAAGCCAACTGCTGCTTAGCGTGATGTAAACACCGAGCAATAGGGCCAGGCCGATCAAGCTTATGGCAATGCCAAACACAGTCGCCGGTTGCATCCGGTCACGTACAATTGCGCCGCCGATGCCAACCGAATCTTTATTATCCAGACCCCGTTTATAATCGTAGTATTCATTGAACATGTTGACTGCGCTTTGAATCAACAGGCTGGCCGACAGCATCGCCACAGCCAACTCGATGCGAAAGATTCCTGTTTCGCGGGCCAGAGCGCTGCCAATGAAGACAGGCGCAAAGGAAGCAGTCAGCGTGTGAGGGCGGAGGAGGCGCCATAAAACCGGTACGCCCAATTTTCTTGCCAAATGACGCAGTGAAGCCGCCGGATGCTTTAGCAACATGCGCGGACCGCTGTAGCGCATTACGGCGATGACCTGTTTGCGCATGTCCGGTTTGTAACAATGAATCGGGCATTGTGAACAGACCGGTTTTGCATCGGCAAAAACACAATGATTCAGACGTTGTACCCCATACAGCAAAAGAGCGCGGCAATTTTCGCAAAGCTGTCCGCGCTGACCATGGTTTCCTTGGCAGTACAGGCTGATCATCGCTTCAAGGTCTTGTTTTTCCTGTTGAATTCTTGCTATTCTCATACTTATGATTTCGAAACGAATGAACAAAATCCTGCCTTGCTTTTCCGGCAGGCAGGAAGAAAGCGCTGGAGTTGAGGGCGTTTTTGTGTTATGGGGCCATCACATCGTTTGCATGAATTGCCATGACTATTTATTACCGCACACGATAAACAGAAGGAGAATTGGCGCTGGAACAGAAAATAAAGCAGTATTGACTAACGAACTGAATAGAGACAGTCATCAGTCAAATAAAAAGAGGAGAGTGTTGTTGTGATTTTTCGTATACTGTCAAAACGCTGCCAGAATTTATCAGTTTTGATCGCAGTGATTGTCTTACTGATGGGATCGGTTCCGGCCTTGGCCGCAACCGATACAGCACTACTCGAAAAGGCCAAAGGAGTTGAAACGCTGGTTTTAGCAGACCTGGCGCAACTGGTCAACATTGATTCTCCGGCTGATCATGCGGCGGGCCTAAACCAGATCCAAGGAATTCTGACGGCCAAGCTGAAAACGATGGGCGCCGAAATCAGAACGGTGCCATCTCCACGCGGGTCATACAACATTGTCGCGACATTTACGGGGACGGGTACAGGCAGGCTATTCTTGATGGCGCATGTTGATACCGTGTTTAAGGTTGGCTCAGCGGCGGAGCGACCTTTCCGCATACAAGGCGACCGGGCCTATGGACCTGGCGTGTCTGACGACAAAGGGCCAGTGCTCACCGGACTCTACGCGATAAAACTTTTACAGGACAGAGGGTTCAAAGACTATGCCAAGATCACGTACCTGATCAACGTTGACGAGGAGATCGGTTCGCCGAGTTCCAAGGAACTGATCAAGGAATTGGCGCAACAACATGATTACGCCATCTGCCTCGAAGGCGGTCGATCCGACGACGGCGTCGTTTCGTTTCGCAAGGGAATCTCTTATATGCAGATCGAGGCTGCAGGCCGCGCATCTCATGCTGGCAATGCACCGGAAAAAGGCGTCAATGCTCTATTGGAACTGGTCGAACAAATACCGGCGTTAGCCCGGCTCGCTAATCCAGAAAAGGGAACGACCGTTAGCTTTACCGTGTTCCAGTCCGGTGACAAGACCAATGTGATACCGGACAAGGCGATGGCCAAGGCTGATATTCGGGTCTTGCTGCCGGAAGAGATGGATCGGCTGGAAAAAGAAGCGGCCGAAGTAGTCACTCATAAACTGTTGCCTGAGTCGCAGATCAAACTGACCATCGTTCGCGGGCGGCCGCCATTTCCGAAAAATGCAGCCACTGACGCTCTGATTGAAAAGGCTCAGTCCGTGTATCAGGAAATCGGCAAAACATTAACTGTTGCCGGCAGTGGTGGCGGATCGGATGGAAATTACACGGCAGCAGTCGGCACGCCTACGCTGGATTCGCTGGGTTTTGTCGGTGGAGGCGGGCATGGAGTTGACGAGTATATGGAAATCAAGAGCATTGCTCCGCGGCTGTACCTCTTGTCGCGGTTGCTTATGGACCTTGGCTCGGGAATGTAGGCAAACAAAATAAATGGGATGACCGTGAATACATTTGCCCCCCTGTCGCAACAAAAGTAGTCGCAGGAATAGTCCCGAAAAATGGATGAGATTTGAGCGACTGTATTTATATTCCGATAGATAGATTACAATAAATATGCGTAGATGATATTTAATCAAAAAATGCTGACGGAATGAAAAGGACGGTGTGGCATGAAGGTTGAGCAAAACGCATTTTTGCTGGAACAGCTTTTTGAAGGAGTCTACATAGTCGATAAATCTCGTATGATTCTCGCCTGGAACAAGGCTGCAGAAGAGTTGACGGGATATGCAGCCAAGGAAGTCGTCGGAAAATATTGTTATTCGAATCTTTTGATGCACGTGGACGACAAGGGGAAAAGCCTCTGCCGAGGAGGATGTCCGTTACAAGCTACACTCCAGGACGGCCAGGTACATGATGTATCGGTATTCTTGCGCCATAAGAACGGGCATAGGGTTCCGGTCCATGTCCGTTCAGTTCCGCTTCTGGACGACGCTGGACTGATCAATTCTTCGGTGGAAATTTTTACGCGTGAAGGGCAATCTTTTGACAATGAACAGCTTAAGGTTTTGGCTCGAAAGGCTTTTATTGACTCTTTAACCGGACTGCCGAACAAAGAATATATGGAGAACAAACTAAGAAGTATGCTGAATTCGGGAGTTCCCGGCGAGGTCAGCCAATGGGGCGTTCTGTTCATTGAAATCGACAATCTCCGGGAACTTGGCAAGGAGCAGGGGATGGCGGCTGCTGACGCTGCAGTCAAAGTCGCAGCAGCAACACTGCGGGAAAACCTCCAGCCGGGAGAATTGACTGCCAGATGGGACTCCGGGTTATTTATCGTTATCACTACTCAGGACAAAAAAAGCCTTTTACTCAATTGGGCGAGTAAAGTGAAAAACCTGATTGAACAGTCGAGAATATCCGGCTATGAAGGCGTACTTATGGAGGTATCCGTGGGCGGAGTTATCGCCAATATAGGCGCCACCCTAGAATTGATCATGCCTGCCCTGGAAAAGGAAATAAAAACTGCCCGCGAGGCAGGAAACAAGATAAGCATCCAAGACTAGCGTCGCTCCAGACACAAGGGGCTTGCGGAGAAGGGAGTTGTTTTTTGCCGCTACTTGCGGATATAGCCTGCGGACCAAAATACGGGTTGATTGCTTGTGTTTTGGATTCGGGGCTTTTTCTATAATTTGTGAGGGGGAGGTCGTTCAATGAATGAAAATAAATCAACGCGAAGGAACGGCGGAACTATTCCGAAACACCTTTGAACAGGCGGCAGTCGGCATCGCTCACGTTTCACCCGATGGCCAGTGGGTGAGAGTGAATCAAAAATTCTGCGATATCGTCGGTTTTAGTCACAATGAATTGATACAATTAAAATTTCAGGATATTACCCATCCGGATGATTTGGATGGTGATCTAGATTTAGTCAGGCAATTGTTGTCCGGAAAAATTCAAATGTATACAAAAGAAAAGCGGTATATACGAAAAAACCAAAGCTACGTATGGATAAACCTGACGGTTTCCCTGGTCCGCGACAACGTGGGGCATCCTCGGTATTTCATTTCCGTCGTAGAGGATATTAGTCGCCGCAAGCAGCTGGAGGAAGAACTCCTCCGCCACCAGGAGAACCTCGAACGGGTTGTCGCCGAAAGAACCGAGAAGATTCGCCAACTTTCCCTCGCCGTGGAGCAGAGTCCGGTATCGGTCGTAATTACAGATATTGGTGGACTTATTACCTATGTGAATCCAAAGTTTTCCGAGCTAACCGGCTATAGCTACGAAGATAGCATCGGAGCCAATCCGCGCATTCTAAAGTCGCCGACCACTTCCCGCGACGTGTATACGGATTTGTGGGCGACGTTGACGGCAGGACGTTTATGGCGAGGGGAATTCTGCAATCAGAAAAAGAACGGCGAACTATACTGGGAATCAGCGGCGATTTCGCCTCTACTCGACGATAAGGGCCATATCACTCATTATGTAGCGGTAAAAGAGAATATCACCGAGCGCAAAAAACTTCAAGAGCAGTTACAAGAGCTTTCTTTAAAGGACGAATTGACCGGACTGTCCAATCGCCGGAGTTTTTATTTGTTGGCTGAACAGCAAATAAAAGAGGCGAATCGTCAGCAACAGGAATTTTTACTTTTTTCTGCCGATATGGATGGGCTAAAGACGATAAACGATACATGGGGGCATTTGGCGGGAGACCGAGCGATCATCGCCATTGCCGGCATTCTGCGATCTACGCTCAGGGACTCTGACATCATCGCCCGGCTTGGCGGCGATGAATATGCAGGAGTATCGATTAAGGCCGATGCGCAAGACGCACCCAAGATGCTGGAGAGACTGCAAGCTAACCTTGCGGCTTGGAACTTGGCATCTGCGGAGCCCTACAAGTTATCGGTCAGCATCGGTGTAGTTGAATACGATCCGCAACAACCTTCTTCGTTGGAGAAACTGCTTGCAATGGCGGACCAACGAATGTATGAGGAGAAGAAGCGAAAGAAAAAATGAATGAGGCGCAGGAAAGGAAGTGTCCAATTGCTCGAACAAGAACTGGCCATCATCGTAATAGAAGACTCGCCTGATGATGCGGAGCTATTGTTACATGCGCTGTATGCAGGCGGCTTCACAATTAATGCGCAAATCATTGACACGGCCAAAGAACTCGAAGACATGCTGGATCAGGAGTCTTGGGATGTCATCATTTCTGAATATTCCATGCCCCGGTTTGATGGGCTGACTGCACTTCAAATCGTGAAACAAAGAGGTCTGGAAATCCCGTTCATCATGGTTTCCGGGCAAAGAGGCGAAGAATTCGCAGTGGAAGCCATGAAGGCAGGCGCTCAGGATTATATCGTCAAGAGCAACTTGGCGCGCCTGTGCTCCTCTGTACAGCGGGAGTTGGTTGAGGCACAAAACCGGGTGACTCGCAAAGCAGCTGAACTCAATATCCAAAGGCAGAATGAACGATTGCGACTCGTGAATGATACGGCGAGGGATCTGCTTTCCCGTCTGGATTTAAATGAGATTTTTCAAATGATTCTCGAAAGAGCAGCCCGCATTCTGGGGGTTGATGATGGCCTGATTCTTATTACCGACCCCAAGCGTGCAGTTTTTGAAGTGAGGGCTGCAAGAGGGATTTTGACTCCGCAGATCGGGGATCAACTCACAGTGCCTACAGGCCTGATGGCTGCTGTTATTGAAACCAAACAACCTGCAATTGTTGAGGACTATGCTAACTGGCCAAAAAGAAATCCTCAACCCATCCTCGATCAGATGAAATCTGCATTAGCTGTACCCTTGACCATAGGCAAAGAGGTGGTAGGAATCATTTTCTTTGGGAGCACTGATTCAGCTTTCAAGTTTTCGTCTGGAGCGGAGGCTTTATTGAATGAATTTGCTTCGCTAGCCTCTATTGCGATTGACAATGCACGTCTGTATGGCAAGCTTCAAAAAGAGCTTGAAGAAGTGAAACGATCGGAAACCCAATCCTGCAGATATCGAGAGATTATAGAGCGAACCAAGGATATCATTATCATAGTGAATTCACAGGGGCATATCGTCGATGCCAACCGGGCGGCACTGTCCAACTATGGGTATACTTTGGAGGAACTGCGCAATCTACGCGGCGGATTGCTAAGAGCTCCCGAATCCAACGAGGAGCTTCCGCAGTTCATTCAAGCCGCGCTTGTTAGTCACAAGCAGATCGAAACCATCAATAGACGAAAAGATGGGAGTTGCTTTCCCGTCGAAGTGGCCACCGGATTGATTGAGTTGGAAGATGGCCCTGGTTTTGTCAGCATTATCCGGGATATTAGTGCCCGCAAACAGGCGGAGGATGAGTTGCACCGGAAAATGAAGCTGTTGTCGGATGCGCTGGAACAGATCAAAAATACGCAGGCCCGTATGATTCAGCAGGAAAAACTGGCAGGCATTGGGCAATTGGCGGCCGGAGTGGCTCATGAAATCAATAATCCGCTTGGATTTGTCATCAGCAATTTCGATAGTCTCCAGACCTATACCCATCGCTTTTTGGAAATGATTGCAGCGTATAAGGGTTTTCTGCAGCAGGCGCCAAGCATGAATACCGGAGAACTGTCTCAGGGAATCATCGAGTTACAACAGCTGGAAAAGAAGAAAAAAATCGAGTTTTTGACACGGGATGTGGAAAACCTATTCGTCGAATCCAACGACGGCCTCGACCGTGTTGCTCGCATAGTAAAAGGCCTGCGCTCTTTTTCGCGTGTAGATCGGCAGGATGTATTTGCCGAATATGATTTGAATGAAGGCGTTGAAAGCACGCTGGTACTGGCTCGTAATGAAATCAAGTACCATGCGGATGTGGAAACCGAGCTGGGCAATTTGCCGATAATTTCAGCCTCTGGCGGCCAAATCAATCAGGTGCTGATGAACATTGTCGTAAATGCTGCGCAGGCCATCAAATCGGCAGATGAGAGTGAGCGCGGCGTCATTCGCATTAAGACCTTTGTGACCGACAATCCATTTGCGACAGGCAATCAAGTAGGCTGTTCCATATATAACAACGGTCCACCGATTCCACCTGCGATTATCGACCGGATATTTGAGCCGTTTTTCACAACAAAAAAAGTCGGTCAGGGAACGGGGCTTGGTCTCAGCATTTCCTACGACATCATTAGCAATATTCATCACGGGCAGCTATCGGTAGTGAGTACGGTGGAAGAGGGAACGACGTTTACTTTCCTGCTGCCGATAAAAGCGGATATGGTGAATAGTTAGTTCGTGAATATATACAAAAAGCGGCGGCAGAGCGCAGTACTTGGGGTTTTCGTGGATCAAGGCTAAAATCTGCCTCGATCCGATAGGGAAAGGTGGTTTAAAGATCGTGCGGTTGTGGTAAGCTCTGATTAAACAGTCATGAGTAAAACCCCCGTATGATTGGGTTTGAACTGTTGGTTTATCTGTCTGTAACGAAGAGTTGCAAAACTCATGTAATGAAAAAAGCTCCGAAGCGAAGTGCCTCGAAGCCTTGTTTTACTTGGTGGGGCATGCTGGTTTCGAACCAGCGACCTCTTGAATGTGAATAAGGCTCAGGGCGTTTTGGGGGCATTTTCGGGGCAGTGCTTCTTATCAGGCGTTCGGCGGATAAATCCTTATAAATCAATGGTTGTGAGCCCGTCCTTATCGACAATTTGACACAAGGTAAAACAAGAAAAAATAACCGAAATAAAATCTCTAAGCATAAAATTAAGCATACACTTTAGCATACATTGGGAAACTGTTAGACATCCGGGAGCAGGTCGTCCAGCTTGTTGGCGGCGCTTTTATGAGAATCGCTTGTAGCATGGGCATAGACTTCTAATAATGTCGCAGGGTTGGAGTGTCCCGTGAAGCCCTGAACTGTCTTAATGTCAACTCCTGCGCCGAACATCATTGTCGCGAAGGTGTGTCTTAGATCGTGCAGGCGAGTTTTCTTAGGCAGCCCTGCTTTGTCTCTCCATATTTCAAAAGTCCGTTGAAAGTTGCGGGGGTCTATCTTGTTGCCGTTGGTTTGGCAGAAAATGAGGCCCGCGTCTTTATAGGTCGGAGGAGTGATGTTTTCTTTTTCGTCTTGCTCCTTGGACTTTTTCTTTTCTTCGTCTTGGCTGGCCTTATGAGCCTTTAAGACCTCTAAAGCCTTCTTGGGGAGCCTGATTGTTCGTTTTGAGCTTTCTGTCTTGGGTTCGCTGAACTTGCTGCCTCCCTTGATTCTGGTAAGGCTCTCGGTGATTTTGACGGTTCCTTCTGTGAGATCAACATTTGACCACTTCAAAGCCAGTATTTCCCCCCTGCGCGCCCCGGTTGCTAGAGCGAGGTAGAAAGCGGCATAAAGACGGTGGTCCTTAAGGGTCTCAAGGAGAGCCTTTTGTTGGTCGGCGTTTAGGGGCAGCATTTCCCGCTTAGATTCCTTGTAGCGTTGACAATGGGAGGCAGGGTTCCGAATGAGGATACTATTTGCCTGTGCTTGATCAAGGGCCGACTTAATGAGGAATAACAAGAGATTGACGCAGCGGAGAGCTAGAGGGACCTTGACGGCTTTTTTGACTTCCTTGTCTTTCCCGTCTTCTTTGACCTTTTCGCGGATTATAACGGTCTTTCCGGTTTCAGCCATGCGGCGGAGGAAGTCTTGCAGGGTGTCGGTCTTGAGCTTTTGTAGCTGGATTTTGGCGATAGGGTCGGGGAGAATATGGGTGTCGATCAGGGACTTATAGTTTTCGTAGGTGGTTTGACGGAGGCTGTGTTTTTTGTAGTTTTCCAGCCATGAAGACAACCAAGGGCCTAGGGACTCCTTGTTGACCGTTGGGAGTTCCCCGCGACTCTGCAAGTATAGGTATTTGGTCTTTTTGGCTATGACATCTTTTTCGGAAGGGCCGGAGAAGGTCTTTCGCAGTTGCTTGCCGTTGGGCTGCTTGCCAAGGGTAATTTGCGCGACCCATTTGCCCGGCCTCTGTTCGTAGGCGGTCCCTTCACCGTGGCTCCTGCGGGTTTTCTTGGCGGATTCTGAGGGTGTCTCAGGTGCCTTCGCTTTTGCCAAAGGTATCCCTTCTTTCGTGCGAATCTTCTGAGACAACAATAAATTAAATATGCTTAATAATCAAGAGGTCGTCATGCTCATTTCTTTACTTTCCATAAAAAATATGCCGGGTTATCTTTTATTGCTGTCCATTTATCATTAGAGGAGCGAATCCCGCCCCAGCCTATACCGCCCAGTGCGGGAAGCAGAGTTGATAGTCCGTAGTATGAAGAAGCGCAAAGAGCGGCAATGAAAACTATTGATTCAGCGAGTACAGACCTTTTCAATTGACGTATTTTTTTTCCTATTTCGTTAATTTGAACGTCCTCAAATTCGTGTGCAATGTTTTTGAGTTTATTCTCTAAAAGCTCTGGGTCACTAATGGAACGAAGCTCGCGCAGCTGCTTGCTTAGTGCCATCCGAAAATTATGGAATGCTTCACCGTCATTAGTTCGAACAGACATAAGTTTCTCCAATGTCACGTTCTTTATTGATGGTAGATCGAGATTTAGCCCCAACATCGAAGAGGTTTCTCGAACTCCTTTTGTTGCTCCAAACTGATAGTCTAGCAATTCTGTAACCATGGGTGAGCGCGTGAAATAGCTATTACCCATAACTGACGAATAGTATATTTCAGCCATAACTTCATCATAAAGCGCACGGGCGGACCTATTGGTTGATTGAAAAACCCATGCGTTGAAGTAGTCCAGTTCAGGAGGCTCTTTAGGTAGAGACATTCTAATTGTTGCCATGCGCGTTTCTTCGTTACTTGACAAAGTTTCCGACTCATACAATTTATAAAACGAGCTTCTTCCATTATGGCCTTCAAATTCAATAAAAATAGCTCTACCAACTTGAAGGGAATCAAGAACCACCCAGCCATCGTCTTCTTTTTTCATCGAAAAAACTTTTGCTCTCTTTTGAAACCACTTCAGTAACTCTGGCGGTAAAATATCAGAAAAATAATTCTCGGACGCATACACGGGGAGTTCTTCGGATGGCTCGTGAATAAAGCTCATAGGAAAAAATGACGCAAAGTCGGCGGCAACAGCAGGGGTCAGATTTTTCATATAAATTATAGCTTCGAGTAAATCTTCCTTGTTAATTCCGTCTTCGGCTTTTAGCCCCTCGTATTGCCGCATAACACTGTTGACCTTTGAAGACGGACTGGTCAATCGAAACAGAGGGTCGTTTACCACGACTGCGTCCATATATAAAGCGCACTGTTTCACAAGGTTTTCGGTGGGAAGAAATGAATCGAAACCCTGCATAGTAACAGATAAATATTTATCTGAACTTCGAATATCATTAAGTAAAGTATTGGCCTTGCTTAGCGAGTATTCTCGATACTTTATTAGCTCTTTTTCTAGCTCTTTCTCAGAAATCCTAGAATACTTCTCTATAATATGTTTGTCATTAAACAAAAAACTTTCAGACAAGAAATCGAATAATATCTTTGCCACTTTGCACCTCTTTTGCGAGAACGTATAACGGATAAATATTCCCAATTGCGCCCGTTTATCCCTCGTAACGTTTCAAAGGAATTCAGGCGAAGCTTGCGAAGGGGCGCATCGGTCAGTAGGTTTTGCAGCCTTCCCAACGGGACATCTAGGATCGCCAACTTTTGGGTGGCATCTTACAAGAGATGCTTTAGCCGACCTGTCTTTTCCAATCGCGCACTATGCTTTCTATTCGCTCAATTTCTATTTGCGGAAGTGCTCCGGTGTGCATAATTACATTTCGAGACATTTCAAGGTCGTTAAAACGAGAGGTTAACCATGCTTGATCGGGTATCAAATCAGAAAAATCATCCCAATTATTAGAGATAATCTGTGCCAGATTTCCAAACATTGTGTAACCAATAAGAGCTGTTGAGCGCGCCGTGTGATACTTATTAATTTCTTCTTTTCGCTTAAGTTCCTGAACGGCCTTTTGAACCTTTAAAGGAACACATTTCGTCCACCAATCAATACCGTGTCGTTCGGCTAATCTGTCTGTTATTAATTCACGGACGGAATTTTCCATACAGAAAAAAGCAACATAAACAGATGCCATTGTGTGCGCCTCGTACAAAATACGGGGGCTAAAGTCTGTTTCTTCTACTCGACAGACGGGGTCAATTCTATTACCGCTTCTTACAGAAATTCCTCGCTGCTCGAGTTTTTCAAAGGTATCTTCTAAAAGCAGTCCATTAAATATGAAATTTTGCAGTAGCTTTGAGTGTGTCTGGGCGTTCATATGTTTAAATGTTCCTTGAGACTTTTGAAGATTGCATTGTATACGGAAATATCCGTCGTTGCGGGCAGGTGAATTTGAATGTTGTAATGAAATTCCGAGACTCTTTTGGGGGCGCTCCGTTCTGAAACAGTTTCTGAAGATGATTTTTGCGGTTCTTGTGCCGTCTCAATTTGCTCCTTTTTTGCTGTGGGCGGACCATCAAACTTGGACAGCTGCACAAGCGCTTTAAATGTCAGGAAGTACCGCAATACAGATTTCTCGTCTTTTCCAGTTATGCGCGCGAAGGCTCCTTTTACCTCGTCGTCAGGGGCGGTGTTGATGCTCGTGTTTATAGTGAATAAATCGGCATAAAGATCTTTAACTCTTTCGCCAAGGACATAGTTTAGCTGAGTAGGGTCCTTAAGCCGATCATAATACTGGGTTGGGGTTCCATCGTCGGTAATAAATCCGAGCTTTCTTAATAACGGTATCACTGCCCTATCATTTGAGCTTGTAAGTCCGATATTCTTGAGAAACTCATTCGTAAATTTTGGGGGTCTCGCGGCGCTTTTCATCTTCTCTAAAATTATCCCGATTTTATTATTGGAGATCATATACGGATACTCACTCGGCATTTCAATATTCCCCCTTTTCTTTCATTGCTGTTTGAATTCTATTGGGATAATGAGGATATTCACTGTTTTCCAAGGAAATCCTTTAAAACCCAAAAGAGCATAATGGAAATTTGGTAAAAATTTATGAGACCCCATGTTAAGATTCGCATACCAGCGCCGCCCCCCCGTGGGGGTGACTCTACGACACCGGAGGGCCGGCAGAGCGGACGCATGGAAGAGTTTCTTTTATCCCTCTAGGACACCTATAGAACCCGCCCGCCTCTTAGCCCGAATCAGGGTTGCCTTGCTGATGCCTGTTAGCTTCTCGACCTGGGTGTATGAGTGGTCCGCTAAGAGAGCTAAGGCGCTTTGAATTTGATAGTCTGTATACTTTGGAGGGCGACCGTCTCGGTAGCCTTCTTTTGTTTTAGCTAGTTCCTTCCCTGCCTGTGTCCTCTCCATGATCATGCTGCGCTCAAGTTCAGCGACTGCGAGGAGGGTAGTTAGAAAGAAGTTTCCCATGGCGGTATTCTCAAGAAGACCAACATTCAGCACATGAACCCTGATGTCTCTGGCAAAGAGCTTGCGGATAACGTCAATCCCTTCGGTAACGTTGCGGGCGAATCGGTCCAGCTTAGTGACCATGAGAGTATCGCCTGCAGTAAGCCTGCCGAGAAGCTCCTCGAACTTTGGGCGGGACATGCTGGAGCCTGTGTGTTGCTCCTGAATGACCTCTTCGCAGCCCTCTTTGTTTAGCTGATTGACTTGCTCTTCCAATGAGTTTCCGTTCTCAGACTGCTTGCGAGTGCTCACCCTTGCATAACCATAGATCACTGAGAAACCCTCCTCTACTTTTGACGCCGACTTATGACGCCGGTCGATGCCTTGATTTTACTGCATCGTGTTTTCGGTGTCAATAGTGTAGACTTATGAAACTTTTAAGGAGGGGTGATGAGAACGCTAAGGGCCCGTGTTTGCTGGGTTTGTCGATAGTTTATAGAACAAATGTTCGTTATCGCGCGAGCCCATCTGTATTATTACTTGTGCCACGTATAGAGAACACGAAAGTCTTTGCCCGTCTAAAGGCTCCTTCGAGCTCTCCGTTAGTCCCTACATGTTTGCCTAGGTGAAATTTCCATTGTCGCATATATAGGAGACAAAAGGTTTTTTAATTGTGACACGTATAGGAAGCACGAAAGTCTTTTTGCCCATTGTCACACATATAGGAACCGAAATTAATTGTGGCACGTATAGGAGACGAAATTATTCGTTTGGCTTCTTTTGAGGTTCCCACTTAATTTCATAGCCAAGAGCCTGCAGCAGCGCAGTAACCTCAGTATACCTCAGGGTTCCCGTCCGGAGCTTTTGGTTAAAGTTCTGTTGCGACATGCCAATTAAGCGGGCCGCTGCCGCCTCAGAGATATTATCACAGTCTACAAAGAGCTTTCTCAGCGCCTTGGTGAGCTCATCGGGTTGCATGGAGTCACTCCTTTCGATGGTTGTATTCTAACATTATTCGGAGTCAATAACAATAAAAAGGAGTTGACAATTTAGAAATAACAGTTTTATAATGTTGTAAACCTTAAATCAAAGTATTAAACATGTTAATAATGTTAGTTGGAGGTTGATCGTTACCATGAGCAAACAGCAAGCGACCCTAGAAGCCCCCTGACACTCTTCGAGGAATTGCGTTCGAAGCCCTCAGGAAATATGTCGAGACCTTGCGGGACCCTGCGGACGCCTCGGAGGTTGCAGCGTTCGTCCGGGGCTACTACATGGGCCTGCAGGAGGGCCTAGCATCTGAGGAGTCTGGAAGTTGTTCGCCGGTTGAACACCTGTTCTCGATCATCTTCGGGGAGGGCGTTCCTGACCTTGAGACCCTCTCCTTGGTGGAAATGAAAGCTAATAGCAGCAAGGAGGCGGTTAGAGCCGGTTTACTGGAAGATGTTACCTCGAAAATGAACGCCGCCTCGTGAAGGACCTCGGGGAAAAGATAAGCACTTTCATAAGCACCTTAGACTTTCAGGAAACCAAAGGGCCAACTCTCGACTATAGAAGCAACTATTTTCAACGAATTATGCCCAATAACACTAATGTTTTCGGGCCTTGACAAGCTATCATAATCTGACTTAGATTGATTTCGTAAGCGAGAGGAGGTTAGTTGTAGTTGGTAACGAAAAGTAAAGTAGTTGTATCCATGGAGCCCTTGAGGTACTTGAAGATCAATGAAGCAGCCGAACGAATGCGAGTGTGTCCTAAGACCCTCTACGCCCTCTGCCACCTACCCGACTTCCCTGCAGTTAGGATCGGTAACAAATGGCTTATTCGGCAGGACCTCTTAGACAAATGGTGGGAAATCCAATGGAAGGAAAAGAGCCAGTATTTCAAGAGATAGTCGAGAAAATGCAAAGGGACCTCCGAGACAACTCCGGGAGGTCTCTTGGTTCTTTTAAGGGGGCTTATTGTGGCATATATAGGAGACGAAAGGTTTCTAATTGTCGCACATAAAGAGAAGACGAAAGTCGTTGTTGTCCATTGTCCCACGTATAGGAACCCGAGGAACCCCAAGCGGAATCTCCAAGGACACTACGGAAGAACCGCCACAAGCCTTATAAATGAAGGGCTGTGCCATCGTTAGGACCTTGATCAAATCCTTATTATGACACATATAGGAACTAAAGTATCTTATAGTTCTCCGCCAGCAGGTAGAAGATGGAAATTTCTTATTGTAGCATGTAATAGGAGAGGGTCAATTGTAGCATGTATAGGAGGACGAAAGTCTTCGTTATCGGAAGGAGGTAGTCAGTAGTTTGAAACACAGTGAAGAAAAGACCCTTGCGACTGCTCTGCATCTCTGGGGGCCCCTCTACTTGCTTTCAAGAATCCCGAGGCCCCGGATGAAGAAGCCAAAGCAGACCAGCGAACCCGGAGAACCTGCTGCAGAGACTTCGCGGGACCTTGACAGGCTGAGGATGGAGGCTCAAAGGGACGCGATGGCCCGCAAGGAACGCCAGAAGGCTGCAGAGACCATCCAGCGCTCAGGGGATGCTGAAAGGGTCCTGGAGATCGTTAAGCGTAACAATGCGGGCACGAAGCATATCGCGGTGTTCGTGAATATGGTTGGTCGGGCGGAGGCGGACGGGTTGCCGGTGGCGCTAGGGATTGCCAAGAGGAAGCTGGGTGAAGCTGAGGCCGTGAAGCAGTGGAAAGGGATTCGGGGTTGGTTGAAGAACAGGCCGGGACTCTTGGGGGCGGTTTCGATTGGTCGAAGGGCCGGGGGCTCTTGGGTGGTCCGATGGGTGGTTGTGGGTAAGGCGGGCGAGGATGTCTTTTCGGAGGCTGCGCCGTTGCCGCTCTATCTTGCTAATAAGCGGGGTTGGATTAATAGCAGCGTGGCGATGGAGGCGGAGGCCGTTAAGTTGAAAGACCACTACTTGACCCGCTCCGATGATGCCGAGGAGACCCTAGGTTACTTTGCGACAGAAATGTTTGAGGTTTACAGGGCTGCACTCACTCTGCCGAAAACTACTAGAACCTGCACCACTCCCGAAGCGAAGGCCCTTCTGGAAACCTGCAGGAAACCCGTGGAGAAGCGGGCGGCGGGCGCTGTGGCCTTTAATGGGGACCCGAGGTTTAGCTCTCAGTCGGGGGCCGCTCTCTGCCGGTGTGAGACGAAGGCCGGGACCGTTACGGGGGCTGAATGGGTTTGTAGTAGTCAGAGCGATGAGTTTGACGATACGGACAACACGAGAATATCTTTTGGGGATACTGAGGAGGAGGATTTTTGATAGGTAGTTGTTAGTAGAAAATGCAAAAGTGGTAGCCTCGTGAGCCCAGGAAAATTAATGGTTCTCTGGATTTACCCCCCTAGTAACGTATAGGGGATTAAAGACCCTCCTTCCTCCCGCTTTCAGACACTCCGCTAGGGTGTCTTTTTATATGCCCCAAAACAATTATGAGAGGAGCAAGATCATGAGTAAAAAGAAGACCCCAAAATTCTACGTCATTACCACAAAACACGATGCCGCCTACTGCGAAACATGGAAAGATGCCGAGCAGACCCGAAACGAAACCAAAGGGGCGACCATCAAAGGAGGCTATGCTACCCGCGAGGAAGCTTTAGCAGCGATTGAAGAACACCTTCAGACTGTGAGGGCTGCCCTTATCTCGCCGATTTCCCCTTATGTCACTGAGGCGCTCCCCGGCAGGGTCTTTGATGTCTACGCCTGCGGGGTCTATCAGTCCGGGAAATATGGTGGCGGGTTTGCTGTATTTGAAGGAGAGACCCTGATTCACTCGGGGCGGCTGCAGAATCCCCATAATAGCGTTAAGACCTCCGGCAAATGGGCGGGGCTTTTCCATGCGATTCTTCACGGTACCCGATGGGCCAAAGAGAACGGGGCCGACTCCGTGTTAATCCACACGAACACCACGGGACCGGCTGAACTTGTTGCAGGGGTCCATAAGCCCGGCAAAGAGATCACAAGGGATTTTGTCGCTGCTATGGTTCCCTTTAGAGAGTCGGCAAGGTTCGCCCCGATACCCGAGAAGCCCGATGAGGGCTTGAAGATTGCCGAAAGACTCGCTAATGAGGCTGCGGGATTAGTCGAGAGTTAAGCATACATAAGCATACAAACTAAAAGAGGTCCGCGAGAGAGTCTATTTCCTCCGGGCCTCTTGGCGTTTCACTCAAAGACCTATTTTATTTTGGTGAGAAAGAAGTAGTCAAACAGAATGACAAAACTATTGACCGTTAAAGAGGCCGCTGAGATTCTTAGGGTGTCGCTGCCTACCATGTATGAATATATAAATAGCGTAGGTTTTCCGGCGTTGAAGGTTGGCAGGGCTTGGAGGATTCCTGCAGATATGTTTGAAAAATGGATTCTGCAGCAGGTCCAGTGTACTTCAATTAATTAAGCATACATCCCCGTTCGCTTTGGTGGGCGGGGACGTTTATTTTTCTGTAAGCATATTTTTAAGCATACAACATGAAAAAAGACTCCAAGGCGAAATGCCTCGAAGCCTGATTTTACTGTGGTGGGGCATGCTGGTTTCGAACCAGCGACCTCTTGAATGTGAATCAAGCGCTCTCCCGCTGAGCTAATACCCC
>CAZFSM010000029.1:0-27584 GCA_964521625.1 uncultured Veillonellaceae bacterium
GCATGCACTTTCACCAGCGTCGGATCAATCACGCCGACTTTGATCATATCGCTGACATCGCCGGTTTCGCAATCGATCCCCAGCGAATCGGACTTTCGTTCGTTCTGCGCCGCTACGACATTTTCCACTTTTTCCAGCGGGTTGTAGCCGGCGTTTTCCACGATATGCGCCAGTGGGCGTTTCAATGCATTCACGACGCAATCCAGACCGTAGGCCGACATTCCCTTGAGATTGCCGCGCGATTTTTCCACCGCCCGGGCCACGGCCACTTCCACCGCGCCGCCGCCGGCGACATAACCGCCGCGAACGGCCGCCTGCACGCTGGATGCCGCATCTTTGGCAATCCGCTGCCGCTCGCCTACCACTTCCTGCGTAGCCGCCCCGACTAGAATCGTCGCGGCTGGTTTGCCACGGCCACCCATAATCCGGACATGCTCCAGCTTTTCGTCTTCATATACTTTTTCGGCGTATCCCAGCGCCTTTTGCAGCTCGGCCAGTTCTTTTTTCAGGCCGGTGCGCTTGATCATCCGGGCGCCGGTATGTTCGGCGACCCGCCGCAGTTCATTGGCAGCCACCCGCGCTACGACCAGCACCTGTCCATCGGTGAGGATTTCTTCGGCCCGGGCATGCACGCCGCGGTCGGTCATCACGACTTTGACGCCGAGTTCGACGATTTTGCGAACATTCAATTCGAATTCGTCCTGCAGCTCGCGGAACCGGCGGAAGCCGGCTTCGGTCCCCAGCGCCTCGTTGTCCAGTTCTTCCGGTTCCAGTGCGTCGTCGATGACCAAAATGGATGCCTGCGTCACTTGCTCCGGCATTTCCTTGGACAGCCGTTCCTTATCCACAATCACGCCAAGGAACACTTCATTTTGGGCGTTTTCCTCAGCCACAATAATTTCTGACAATTTATAGTTCGGTTCCAGCAACTTTTCCGTGCCGATCAGCTGGGCTGCCTGCACTACCAGTTCGGCGATGTCGGCATTGTCACGACCAGCCACCATCGCGATATTGGACAGTTTCGCATCCTTGATGTCTTTGAAATGTTTGGTTCGCTTAGCCAGTTCACCCTGCGCCAAGGAAATCCCCAACCGGATGCCTTCGATGACCCGGGCCACTGGCACGCCGCGCAGCACCTGCCCCACACCCTCATTTACCAAGGCTCCCGCCATGATCGTCGCGGTCGTGGTCCCGTCGCCCACTTCATGTTGCTGGGCTTTGGCGATACTAATCACCATCTTGGCTGCCGGATGGTTGACATCCATCTTGTCGAGGATCGTTACCCCGTCATTGGTGATGATGACTTCGCCGAAACGATCCACCAACATTGTATCCAGGCCTTTGGGACCGATTGTCCCCTGCACGGCGGCGGCAATCGCCCGCACGGCCGCTGCATTGGTCATCAGCGCGGCCAGGCTTTCATCCGCTTCGTTGCCGCCCGACTGTTTAAAATTCATCCTGCATCCTCCGCTTTACCGTTGATATTTTTTTAGGATATTGCCCATATGGGCCTGCATAAATTCGATTACAGCCATCGTCCGCGCATATTCCATCCGGGTGGGGCCGAGCACCGCAAGGGTGCCGACCATTTGCCCGTCCATTCGAAACGACGCCTGAATCACGCTACAATCCTTGATGCCGGAAAACTTGTTTTCGGCGCCGATTGTCACGATTACGCCATTGCCATCCTGGGTATGCAGAATGTCGTGTAGCAACCGATCCTCTTCCAACATCGACAATAGGCTGCGCACTTTATCCACGTCGCGAAACTCCGGTTGGTTCAGCAACTGGGTCGTGCCGCCCAGATACACTTTATCGTTGGCACTGGCACAGCCAGCCGCTTCTTTGATTAGCGCCATTGCGCCTTCCAGCAGCTCCGGTTGGGGCATCACTTCCGCTTTGATTTGTTCCAGCAGCGAGGCCTGGATATCCGGCAGGTTGAGCCCGCCCAAGCGGTGATTCATCACGGCGGCGATTCGCTGCAGTTCTTCCGCCGAAGTGCCTTCGGGAATTTCCATCAGCCGGTTTTCCATTACCCCTGTATCGGTGACCACAATTACAACGACCCGTTTTTCATCGAACGGCAAAAATTGCAGATACTTGAACCGACAGGCCGGAGCCTGCGGCGTAACCAACAATGAAACATTGCGGGTAATCCGGGACAACACTTTGACAGTCTCCTGAAACGCTTCGTCCAGTCGGCGTACTTTCTGGTCAAACCATTGGTTGATCAGCACCGTGTCGCGATCCGTCAATTGTTGCGGCCCCATCAGGCAGTCCACATAAAAACGGTAGCCTTTGGCTGACGGAATCCGTCCAGCCGAGGCATGCGGCTGCTCAAGAAAGCCCAATGCTTCCAGATCGGACATCTCATTGCGAATCGTGGCCGGGCTAACGCCCAGCCCGCATTTACGGGCGATCGTTCGGGAACCGATCGGCTCCGCCGTTGAAATATAATCGTCAATGATCGCCTGCAATACTTGTCGTTTTCGTTCATCCATCATAACAATCGCTCCTTGTTAGCACTCTATGAAGCAGAGTGCTAACATATACACAAAGATACCATGCGAAGGCGTTTATGTCAAGCCTACAAGCTACCCGCGACCGGCATTCTGACTCGCTTACGGCAAAAACTCGGCAAATACCTGATTGCCGAATTTCATGCCGCGTGGCGTTAAAAAAACTGCCTGTTCGGTTTGATCGATCAGCTCCATTTTGCCCAGGCGACCAAGCGGCTTGGCAAATAATTGACGAAAATCCTGACCAAACCGCTCTTGAAATTCATCAAACCGCATTCCCTGGGTCATTCGCAGCGCGGTGAACACATATTCACCGATCACACTGGCTTCGCCCAGCGATTCACGCATTGATTCCACACTCAGTCCGGCATGGCTCCGCCCGATATATTCAACGAGGTCTGCCGTATTGGCAAACCGCTGCCGCCCATCAAACGAATGGGCCGCCAGACCGAAGCCGCGAAACGGCAGCGACCGCCAATACTTAATATTGTGCCGACATTGCCTCCCCGATTTGGCATAGTTGGCAATTTCATAGCGCTGATAGCCGTGCAGCGGCAAAAACTCATTCAGCAAATCATACATTTCTTCCTCGGCTTCTTCCGACGGCAACTCCGTCTCGCCGGCAGCAACCGCAGCGGCGAGCGGCGTCCCCTCCTCCAGTTTCAGCCCATAGGCCGACAGATGATCGGGGGCGAGGGCCACTGCCTGTTCAAGCGTAGCCTGCCAGTTTACTTCCGTCTGCTGCGGTAACCCATAAATCAGGTCTATGCCTATATTGTCGAACCCAGCCTGCCGCGCCTGATAAAATGCTCTCTCTGCCTCGCCAGCCCGATGCAGCCGGCCGACCGCCGCCAGCACTGCATCGTCAAAGCTCTGTACGCCCAGACTCAGCCGGTTGAATCCCTGCTGACGCAAGAATGTCAACGCCTCGGCTGACACGGTTCCCGGATTGGCTTCAATACTGATTTCGGCATCGCTAGACAACGCAAAGTTGCCCTGGATTGTCTGCAAAAACAGCGCCAGTTGATCCACTGGCAATACCGTGGGCGTGCCGCCGCCGAAGAACAGCGAATCCACGACGAACGCCGAGAAATCGCCGCCCGCTGCGGTGATTTCCCGACAGAGAGCGGCGACATAGGCCTGCTGTAATTCCTCATTTCCCGGCTGCGACACAAAAGCGCAATAGCTGCATTTGGCCCGGCAGAACGGAATATGCACGTAAATTCCTAGTGTCGGCGACAGATTGGTCATCAATCGCGTTTGAGAACCGCCATGAAGGCTTCCTGCGGCAGTTCGACGCTACCGACTTGCTTCATCCGTTTCTTGCCTTCTTTTTGTTTTTCCAGCAGCTTGCGTTTACGAGTGATGTCGCCGCCGTAGCACTTTGCCAGCACATCCTTGCGCAAAGCGCTGATCGTCTCGCGGGCAATGACTTTGTTGCCGATGGCGGCCTGGATCGGAATCGCAAACATGTGTCGCGGGATCAGTTTGCGTAGCTTCTCCACCAGCAGTCGTCCGCGAAACACCGATTTTTCACGGTGCACGATGATCGACAGTGCATCGACCGGCTCCTCATTGAGCAAGATGTCCATCTTGACCAGGTCGGATTCCTGGTAGCCTTCCAGTTCATAATCCAACGAGGCATAACCGCGGCTGACTGTCTTCAGTTTGTCGAAATAATCATAGATGATTTCCGACAGCGGCAGATGGTAGGTCAGCATCACCCGGGTCGAGTCCATATATTTCATATCTTTGAATTCGCCGCGTTTTTCCTGTGACAGTTCCATGATCGCGCCGACAAAATCGTTTGGCACAATAATCGTTGCCTTGACATACGGTTCAGCGATCGCGTCGATCACCTGCGGCACCGGCATCCGCGACGGGTTGTCGATCAACAGGACCTCGCCGTCGGTTTTGCGCACCTGATAAATTACGTTGGGCGCGGTGATGACCAGTGACATCTGGTATTCGCGTTCCAGTCGTTCCTGCACGACATCCATGTGCAGCAGGCCGAGGAATCCGCAGCGGAAACCAAAGCCGAGCGCAGCCGAGGTCTCTGCCTCAAAAGTCAGCGCCGCATCGTTCATTTGCAGTTTTTCCAGCGCTTCGCGCAGGTTGTCGAATTCACTGGTTTCCACCGGATACATGCCGCAATATACCATCGGCGTCACCTTGCGATAACCCGGCAGAGGCTCCTTGGCCGGTCTGGCGGCGTCGGTGATCGTATCGCCTACCCGTACTTCCTTCAGGTTCTTGATCCCGGCGATTACGTAGCCGACCTGGCCTGGTTCGAGCGCCGGCATCGGTGTCAACGACGGTCGGAACACACCGACCTCCGACACTTCAAAGCTGCGTCCGCTATGCATCATCTGGGCTTTCATCCCGCTGGCGATCGTCCCGTCCATCACCCGGACATAGGAAATCACGCCGCGATAGGAATCAAAATGTGAATCAAAGATCAGGGCGCGCGTCACAGCGGTCGTATCGTTCCTGGGCGGAGGAATCCGCTTGACGATCGCCTCCAGCACTTCCGGCACGCCTTCGCCCGATTTGGCGCTGACCAATACTGCATCACTGGCATCGATGCCGATGACTTCCTCGATTTCCCGTTTGACCTTTTCCACGTCGGCGCTGGGCAAATCAATCTTATTAATGACCGGAATAATCTCCAGGTCATGATCGAGGGCCAGATATACGTTAGCCAGCGTCTGCGCCTCGATTCCCTGCGAAGCGTCAATGACCAATAGCGCCCCTTCACAGGCAGCCAGACTACGCGAGACCTCATAGGAAAAATCGACGTGCCCCGGGGTGTCAATCAGATTCAACATATAAGTTTCGCCATTTTGCGCCACATAGTCCAGGCGCACTGCCTGGGCCTTGATCGTGATGCCGCGTTCGCGTTCCAGATCCATCTGGTCGAGCAGTTGGTTTTCCATCTGGCGGGCGGCAACGGTGCCGGTGATCTCGATCAGGCGATCAGCCAGGGTCGATTTGCCATGGTCAATATGGGCAATAATCGAAAAGTTGCGGATATGGGTAGTGTTCAAATCGCTGCTCCTTTTCTGTTCAATTCATCCAGTGTAGAGATTCTTTCCTTTTAATTATATTGACTTTGTCGGTTCGGTCAAGTCCTGCTCTGTTTTCGAGTTCAGTCCTGCCAAAACCTGCAGAAATATTGCAACCACCTGTGGATCAAACTGACTGCCTGCTTTATCGGTCAATTCACGCACGGCAACCTCCTGCGGCAATGCGCGGCGATAAGGCCGGTCGCTAACCATCGCATCGTACGCGTCAACCACCGCCAAAATCCGGCATTCGAGCGGTATTTGTTCTCCAGCATATTGAAGCGGATATCCTTGTCCATCCCAGCGTTCATGATGATGCAAAATCCAGTCGGCAATACAGGCCAGTTCGGTCGATGCACAGGCAATCCGATAGCCGATTTCGCAGTGGCGTTGCATTTCTTCGCGTTCCTGAACGGTCAAGGCTGCCGCTTTTTTCAGAATCGAGTCAGGTATTCCCACTTTGCCAATATCGTGGAAGTGAGCAAATAATCGTAAATCTCCGATTTGGAACCGATCCATCCCCAATCGCAACGCAACAGCCTCCACCAAGATTTCCATCCGACCCGCATGACCTTCTGTCACATAGTCCCGCGCCGCCAGCATTGCCACCATCGTATCAATAATCCCGCCATGTCCGCCTTGTTTTTTGTGCAGTCGGGCCCGTCGCCTCCGGTCAACCGCCTGTCGATATAGCTCTGCGATCGACAAGAGCGTCGTCGTTTGGGCGGCATAACCAATCGAAAGGTAGAGTACTTCACCGGTCTCGACAATCGCATGTTGCTCTGCACATTCGCGCATTACAGAAGCAAGTGCAGTCACCGTCGCTTCATCTGCACCCGGTCGAACCAACACAAACTCATCTCCGCCAACTCTCGCCACGATATCTCCCGGCAGGCTGCATTGCAATAAGAGGTCAGCCGCCCTTTGCAACAATTTGTCGCCTTTGCTATGCCCCAAAGTATCGTTGACCAGTTTCAGTCCATCAATATCTATTGCCAATATGCCGATTTGCCACACTACCGCTTGGTCTGTTTTACATACATACTCGTCCCAGTATAGCCTGTTGTACAAGCCGGTAAGCGAATCACGCTGGCCAATCGCCTTTACTTGCGTCTTCCAACGCTCTTGTTGATCCAATTCGAGTGTAAGGGCGAACTTTAGTTTTCGTTCATACTCCAGTTTTTTTTGCAAACCTCGATACAGAAACAGAATCAGGCAACATAAAGCGATTCCGGTCAACAGTAGAATCAGTTGATGATTTCGATGGTTGGACAACACTGCGTTTGAATCTGCAGCAACCGTAATGTACAACGGAGTTTGTCCAATCTTTTGATAAGACAACAACCGCCGGGACAGAAGCAAGCCCTCGCCAATCCATGTGCCATGTTGTTGTTGACGCATTGCTGCAAAAACAGCTCGCTGCGATACATCTTGACCAACCAGGTTGCCAGCCCCGTCGTAACGGGCATAAATTAGCCCCTCAACGCCGACCAGAGAAACTGTATGTAGCGCCCCTTCAGCAATTGTCTGTTGATAAAACCGCGAATAATAATAAGGGTCTATAGCCACCGAAACGATTCCGCCAAAACTACCATCGGATCGATTAATTCTTCGGCTAAGATGAAATGAAAGTAGCCCGCTCACCTTACCATAAATTGGCGGTGTTAGGGCATAAGTGTCTGAATCATTTTGCTGGTGAATCTGAAAATACTTCGCATCTTTGACACTGATCGTTGCCGGTAAAGCAATAGCGCTGGCCACTACAATCCCATCTTGATCGACAACATTGCACTGCAAAAAAGCCGAGTTTGTTCGCAGCTGTTGAAATAAAAAACGTACCGACGATGGTATTTTCTGCTCTCTTTCCACTTCTCCCTTGACAAAACTTACCACACCGTCAGCCTGTTGAATTGAGTTTTTCGCATGTTCAGCAAATGACCGCAATAGATTCTCATTTGTGTTAATCGCATCAGCCATATCCCGGTCACGATCCCAGCGTTCCAACTGAAATAAACAGACCCACACAGTACTAAGAATTAGCATAATACGCCAGTGGGCCATAATCCATCGTTTCATGCGGTAAGTCATCAGAGACCCTCCCCACATATGAGTTGATGGTTCTATTCAATCAGGCATCAATCGCGTTTTTCGTCCAGATAGGTTTCCGGCTCAGTCGGTCGACCAAACAGGTAGCCCTGATGGATGACATTGCCGCAGGCATTTAAAAAGTCAGCTTGTTCCTGTGTTTCCACTCCTTCGGCGACAACCCGCAGTTTCATGTGGCGGGCAATTGCCAGGATCGTCTCCACAATCACCGCGTCGTTTGCATCCTGCGGGGCATCCTGAACAAAAGTCTTGTCAATCTTCAGTTCGGATATGGGAAGTCGTTTCAGATAGGCCAACGACGAATAACCGGTACCGAAATCATCGATGGAGAAATGAACCCCGAGGGCAGCCAGCGCATCCATCTTGCGAATGACTGTCTCGATTTCCGAAATAACCAGGCCTTCCGTTACTTCCAGCACTAGTTGCTGTGGGTCGGCGCCGCTGTCTGTGATTATTTTTTTCACCCGTTCAACAAAATCGCGCTGATGGAATTCACGTGGACTGACATTGACCGAGACAGGCAGTTTTCGCCCTGAACCCGCAAGCCGAACGATCAAGCGGCATGCTTCTGTCAACACCCATCGCCCAATGTCGACGATCAGGCCGCTTTCCTCAGCTACGCCAATAAAGACGATGGGGGGCACTATGCCGCGTTCGGGGTGTTGCCAACGGACCAGCGCTTCAAATCCATGCAAACTTTGGGCAGCATCAAACTGAGGTTGTACAAACAGACGAAGCTCGTTGTCTGCAATCCCCCGACGCAGATCTGCTTCAATGAGATAGCGCTCCCGCACTGCTTCATCCATTGCGTGCTCAAACAAAACCTTCTTGTTGCCGCCATCGGCTTTTGCCTTACGCAAGGCTGTGTCAGCACGCCGCAACAGATCCTGTGAAGAGGAATGATCCGTCGGCGAAAAAAGAGCTCCCCCCATACTGAAGCTAAGTAGGATTTCTTCTTGGTGCAGCAAATACGCTTTGCTAATCTCACGATGCACATCGCGCATCAACAGCCGGGACGGTCTTTTATTTGCCTCAATTTCCAATTCATCAAACAGCATTATATAGGCGAATTCGTCAGCGCCGAGGCGAATAACCATATCTGCGGCTCCGGCAAACCTGTGCAGGCGCTCGCCGACCTGTTGCAAGATTTCATCGCCACGTTCCATCCCCAGCGCATTATTGATCATTCTAAATCGGTCAATATTTGCCAACAGCAGCAGTCCCGATCGTTCTTCTTCCATCATGCGGCTAAGCCGTTCGTGCAGTGCGGCGCGATTTCCCAGCCCTGTCAGTGGATCAAGCCGTTTCAGCATATCCGCCAGAGCACTGGCTTCTTGCGTAGCCGCGACGAGTTTCCGGTTTGTCTCCAGCAACGCCTGCTCAGTTGCTTTTCGCTCGGTAATGTCTTCCTTGATCGCTAAATAATTAGTGATCACGCCTTGTTGATTTCGCACTGGAGCGATCAGCGCCGACTCCCAATAATAACTGCCGTCCTTACGCCGGTTATAGAACTCGCCGCGCCACTCCCGCCCGGCTTGCAAAGTATTCCACATGATTTGGTAATCATTATTATCAAACAGTCCGGACTTAAATATACGCGGATTTAGTCCGGCAGCCTCCGTTGGAGTATAGCCGGTCGTTTCGGCGAATTTCGGATTGGCATATTGTATGTCGCCTGCAAGGTCGGTTATAACAACGGTGACCGGACTTTGTTCTACCACTTGAGAAAACAAATGGATTTTTTCGTCCTGCAATACTCTGTCAGTAATGTCGGTGTGCGAACCGGCCATACGATAGATTTTTCCTGATTCATCACGAATTGCGGCGCCGCGGGAGAGAATCCAACGATAACTGTCATCACGATGTCGCATCCTAAATTCGATGCTATAGCGATCCAGTTCGCCATTCAGGTATTTTTGCAAGTGTTCCATGACTCGCGGCTTGTCTTCAGGGTGCAGGTTGTCGGTAAACGCAGTAAAGCTGCTCGGCAGTTCCTGGTCCGAGTAACCGATAATTCCCTTCCAACGCGGCGACATAAACTGACTGTTGTCGAGCAGGTTCCAATCCCAAATCCCGTCCTGAGCGCCTTCGACAGCCAATGCGAAGCGTTCTTCGCTCTCCCGCAGTTGTTTTTCTATATTGCCAGTTTCGGTCATTTGCACAACCTCTTTCAACGACTCGGTCATTGTCGATTTCATTCGGGGCCGAGTTATTTTTTTCCTGCTTCCGGCTTTGCAGAACTAATTTTCTGTTCGCCTGGAGGGTAAAAAAATATAATTCTGCGAAATTCATTGACGGCGTCCGTTCATTCTGTTAAAGTTAGATTTGCGCATTACTATACTATTTATGCGCCCCTGCCAAAAACCCGTTCCCGCGACCCGTGCCCCTTCTCCTCTTCCCGTTTTGCCTGCGGAGAGGTCGAAAGCCACGCTGTCTCGAGTCCGCTAAGCAGGAAGACAGAGGAGGAAAATCCATGTTTGAAGACAAATCCCTAAAATGTAGAGATTGCGGCGTAGACTTCGAGTTCACCGCACGTGAGCAAGAGTTTTATGCAGAAAAAGGTTTCCAAAACGAACCAGGTCGCTGCCCGACTTGCCGCTCCGCGCGCAAGCAAAGCGGTAACTTTGGTGGCGGACGTAACCAAGGACAAGGCGGCGAGCGCCAAATGCATCCGGCCACTTGCGCCGAGTGCGGTTGCTCCACCGAAGTTCCTTTTGCCCCGCGTAGCGATCGTCCGGTTTATTGCCGCGATTGTTTCCAAAAGAGCCGTGGCTTCGGTCAATAAGGCTTAATCCAGTATAGTATACTGCGGACGCAGGCTCCGCTAATACATAAACTGTATAAAACAAGGCCGTCCCGTTTGGGACGGCCTTGTTTTATACTCTGTTTTCAAACTTTGCTTTTTTTAAAGTCCCTACCGATGGCATCAGCCGCCAGGATTGCCGAATAAAGCAACTGCGCTTGGACTGCAAACGGTTCATTATGGATTGTTTCGCCAACAGCACAGGACGCCTCGGCAACTTTCATGATTTTTTCTTCTGTTATCTGTACCATGCCGATTTCTGCCAACGTAGTCGGCAGACCAACTTCATTACAGAAATGTAAAACTTCTTCCAGCTCTTTGCGTGAACGATTTTCCAAAACCATCTGTACCAACGTGCCGAAAGCAACTTTTTCGCCGTGATAGGCCTGATGGGTTTCAGCAAGCACCGTTAGTCCGTTATGAATAGCATGGGCCGCAGCCAGTCCGGAACTTTCAAATCCCAACCCGCTAAGCAATGTATTCGCCTCGACAATCTTATCGACGGCCTCAGTGGCAACACCTTGATCCACAGCCAGTTTTGCCAGGTAGCCATATTGAATCAGAGTATCATAACATAAACGGGCTAAATTGAGCGCAGCCATGGTGGATGAACCGCCAGGCAAGTTACTCGCGAAAGACTTAGAGCAAGCATCTGCTTCAAACCAAGTTGCCAGGGCGTCCCCCATGCCGGAAACCAACAGGCGGACTGGCGCTTTTGCGATAATTTCCGTATCGACCAATACCAAGTCTGGATTCTTGGGAAACAGCAAGTAGGATTCGAACACGCCTTCCACTGTATATATAACCGCCAACGCGCTACAGGGAGCATCAGTGGCCGCAATCGTCGGTACGACAGCCACGGGCAACCTGGCGTAGTATGCGATGGCTTTTGCGGTATCCAGCGCTTTACCGCCGCCAACACCAATAACAATATCTATGCCTTTATCTTTGACTAAAGCGCCGATTCGGTCGATTTCGCTCCTGGAGCATTCACCGCCAAATGCTTCAAAACAAACCGCCAGCCCCGCTTTTATCAAACTGGTCTCAATTGCCTTGCGAACGCTTCCTACTCCGTTTTTTCCGCCCAGCACCAATGCCTTGCTTCCCCAGCTTTTAATATGAGCGCCAATTTCATGAATTGACCCGGTTCCTTGGACATAGCGGCCTGGGGCAATCATTATTTTACTCATATATTTGCTATTTGCCTCCATTTCAATGACAATCACACCTATTTTTTTAGGTGATACGGAATGGTTGCCACAATTACTTTGTCCTTCAAAATCAATAACGTCCGCAAAATCAAACCCGTCTGGTTATGCAAAAAACGGTGCCACCATTTTTTTGTTTCAAATTCTGGAATCAATACAGTAATATAGTCTTCTGGTTTTTTTTCATCTTCCATTTTTTTAATAAAATCCATAATAGGCTGAATCACCAGACGATAGTCTGAAGATATTGTCACCAAGGGAACTCCTGTATTAAGTTTATTCCATTTCGCTCGGATTCGATCCTTTTCGTCCATGTCTATCGCTACATATAGTGCAATAATATTTTCGCTGATCGTTTTTGCATAACGAATCGTATCGGCCACAAGATTTGTCGGGCTTGCAATAGGCACAATCACCAGGTTTCTCCCTTGGACAGTTTGCGAAAACGGGTTTTCCTTCTGGGTTTCCAGGTGAAGTTGTTCGGCCATGTCATCATAGTGACGGCGGATTATTTTAAAAATATAGACCATGATTGGAATGAAAACAAGAACTACCCAGGCGCCCATAAAAAACTTTGATTCTGCAATAACCAATACCACTGTACCGGTTGTCACAGCACCCAGTCCATTAATTGCCACCCGCGCCTTCCAGCCTGGCTCCTGCTTTTTGCGCCAATATACGACCAAGCCGGTTTGGGCAATGGTGAAAGAGAGAAACACACCAATAGCATACAAAGAAATTAAATGCTCCACATTGCCGGCAAAAATCCAAATGAGCGCCCCTGCGGCTATCGTCAAAATAATAATCCCGTTCGAGTAACTTAACCGCTCTCCTCTATAACCCAAATATCTTGGCACATATTTGTCCTGCGCCAGGATGGACAACAGTGGGGGCAACCCATTATAAGAAGTGTTTGCAGCCAGATACAAAATAAGCATCGTTGTGATTTGAATATAATAATAGAACCAACTGCGACCAAATATGTTTTCCGCCAGTTGAGACAGCATCGTAATATTTTCCACCGGGGTAAGGTGATAGTGCATGACTAAAAACCCAACTCCGGCAAGGATAAATGCCAATATGCCTGACATTAAATACGTTGTTTTGATTGCGTTCGATACTTCTGGCGGATTAAACATGGGTACACCGTTTGAGATCGCTTCGACGCCGGTCATCGAACTGCAACCATTGGAAAAAGCACGTAAAACCAAAACAAGCATCGCCATATCAAACTGTTGTTTCATCATCGATTCCGAAGGAATCAATGCCGTATCGCCCGTCAGAGCTCTATACACCCCGGCCAAAATCATCGCAAACATGCCAAACACAAACAAGTATGTCGGTAAAACAAAGACATTGGAGGATTCACGTACTCCGCGCAGATTAATGATCATCAGTGCAAAAAACAGGACCATCAGATCAATTGCGACTTCTTTCCCCAGCAATGCAGGAAAGGCAGAAACCAGGGCATCGGTTCCTGAAGAAATACTGACAGCGACCGTCAGCACATAATCAGCCAATAACGATGCTGCTGCCACCAACGCTGGCAATTCTCCCAAGTTATGAATGGCAACTGAATAGGATCCCCCACCGCCGGGATTTGCCCTTGCAACCTGAGCATAAGATAGCGTCACGAGAATTAACAGCAAGATAATACCCAATACAATATAACTGAAATATCCATAGGCCAACAACCCAGGCACCGCCAACGCAAGTGCGATTTGTTCCGGCCCGTACCCGACAGATGAAATGGCATCCGATGAAAAGATGGACAACGCCTTCCATTTGGGTAATTTTTCATGACTCAACTCGATATTGTGAAGTGGTCTGCCAATCAATAGCCTGTGGAAAAAGCTGAACAAGCCGCTTTCCCTCCGTTTTTACGCTAATATCTCAAAAATCACAGAACAAGATTACCGTAAATTTTCCAACTGTTGGATTCCTTCGGAAGCACCAATTACAATGAGAACGTCACATTCGTGAATCAATTCGTCCGGCTGGGGGGGAACAATCAAATCGTCATAGCGTTTAATCGCCACTACATTGACCCCGTAACGTGAACGAAGATCCGTCTGTGCCAAGGTCTGTCCTACGAAATCCTTCGGTGATGTGACCTCGACCAGACTCAAACTTGGCGAAAGCTCAATATAATCAAGGACATTTGCCGATACCAGGCTGTGGGCAACACGTTGCCCCATGTCTCGCTCTGGATATACCACCCGGTCCGCACCGATTTTTTCCAACATCTTTCCGTGCAGTGTATTGCTGGCTTTGGCAATAATGTGAGGCACGCCGATTTCCTTGAGCAGCAACGTTGTCGCAACATTAGCCTGAATATCTGCACCGATGGCTACGACAACCGCGTCAAAATTTCGCAGTCCCAGCGCATGCAGTGAAGCTTCTTCCGTTGTATTGGCCTGTACCACATGCGTCACCTGGTCACTCAGTTTCTGAACTTGCGCCTCGTCCGAATCAATAGCCAACACTTCATGTCCGAGCGACTGCAGTGTCAATGCTACACTTGTGCCAAAACGTCCCAACCCGATTACCGCAAAATGTTTTTTTACATTGGGCTTTGCCAAAGAATATCGACTCCCATCCAATCATGTTTTTTCTATTGAAACCGCATCTACCTATATTAACGGCGACACAGTAGAATAACCCAAATGCATTACTGCACTTGATCAGCACTCATCATCGTCCAGAATGTTTACTTAAGATATTATTATACTACTATGGTAAGTTAAAATACTGAAAGAATGCTTGAAACAATCCGAAAAAAACCCGTTACACTTCATTACATTCAAAGCTCCGGGAAAACATCCCGGAGCCTTAAATTACTTATTTATTGGTGCGGGTGGCCGGACTCGAACCGGCACGGCCGTGAGACCGACAGATTTTAAGTCTGTTGTGTCTGCCATTCCACCACACCCGCAACGAATTTATTATACCGGACATGGCGTGATGTTTCAAGGCTTCAAAAGGAAATGTCCTATAAAATCATCCCTGTGAAGAACATCGGCAGGTAAGTCACCAACATTAGAACAATGAGCAAGCCGATAACCATCGGAACCACTGCTCTGCTGATCTTTTCGATCGACAGGCCGGAGATGGTGCTGGCCACGTACAGGTTGATCGCAACCGGCGGCGTAACCATGCCAATGGACAGGCCAAGAACCATGATGACACCGAAATGGATCAGGTCAATGCCCAGTTGCTGAATTAGCGGTAAAAACACCGGCGTCAGCAAAATCAGGGCCGATGCAGTTTCCATAAAGAAACCGGCAATAAAAACTACAATATTGATTAGTAATATCAGCACGTATTTGTTGCTGGACAAGGCCAATACGTTCTCGGCAATCAGTTTGGGAATCTGCCAGTTTGCCATCACCCAGCCCATTGCCGTGGAGGTCGTGATGATAAACATAATAATGGACATGGTAATGGCCGAGCGCATGAAAATTTGCACCAGCTGCCGCCAACCCAGATCCCGATAGACCAGTATGGAAACAAGCAATGCATAGTCAACTGAAATTACGGCAGCTTCCGACGGGGTAAAGTAACCGGAGAAAATACCGCCAAGAATAATCAGCGGTGTTGCCAGACCCCAGATGGCATCAAGGAATGTCTTGCCGATATTCCGCAGGGAAAACGGCGCGCCGTGCGCGTAGTTGTTCTTGTAAGCTACATACAAGCCAATCGCAATCAGAATGCCACCCATCATAAAACCAGGGATAAATCCGTTCAAAAACAGCCGGGCCACCGATTGGTCGGCAATTACGCAATATAATACCATCGGCACCGAAGGAGGAATGATAACGCCGATACAACCGCCAGATGCGACAAGCGCGGCGGAAAAAGCCGGATCATAACCTTTTTTCTTCAGTTCCGGCAACAGTGGAGTTCCGACCGCCGCCGTTGTGGCGGCTCCAGAACCAGAAATCGCCGCAAAAAACATGGATGCCAATACTGCGACAACCCAAAGGCCACCTTTGACAAAACCCAATAAAGAATCGGCAAACTGGACCATTTTTTCCGAAACTTTCCCTTTGGCCATGATATCGCCGGCCAAAATGAAGAACGGAATTGCTACCAGCGGGAATGAATCTGCCCCAGCAAACATTCGCTGCGGGACTACCAACAGCGAAATATCATTGCTGGCCAAAACCACGATAACGGTCAGCCCAATGGCGATCGCGATAGGAACGCCGAAGGCAAGCAATACGAAAAATGAACCAAAAAGTAATGAGATCATTCTGCTGCCTCCTTACCAAACGCTTTATGCCATTCATCCACGATTCCTGCTAAGGCATGAACGATCATAATGCCCAGACTCAGCGGAATACTCCAGTAAATATAGGCCATTGGCAGACTCAAGGCAGGAGAAATCTGGAACACCTGCATCTGGATCATGCTAATCCCTTTCTCCGCCACAATGACAAAGAAAACCAGTGACAGGATATAGGAAAAGATGTTGAACCAGACCCGCAAGCGAGTGGGAAAAAAATCAATAATGAAAGTGACCGCGATATGGTTGCCGCGCTTATATGCGAGCGTGGCGCCGAAAAAAGTCCCCCATACCAACAAATAGCGAGATAGTTCCTCGCTCCAGGTCAGTGCGTTAAAAAACACACGGAAGACAACCTGAAGTGTCGTGACAATAACCATAGACGCCACCAGCAGAAACACCAGCCCTACCATGGCCCGGTCAAGGCCCTCGCTCAGTTTACCGATTATTAAGCCTATTTGTTTCATAGAGCCTCCATAAGATTATTTCTTGGCTTTTTCAATATCCTGCAACAAGGTGCCAAACTTAGGTCCATATTTGTCATAAACCGGCTTTACCGCCTGTTGGAATGCAGCGATGTCTGGTTCGGTGATCTGCATGCCTTTTTCTTTCAATTGTTTAATCATATCAGCCATTTGGTCGGCATTCCATTTACGTTCATATACAGCAGCCTCTTGTGCTGCCACTACCAGGATATCCTGCGTTGCTTTGTCAAAGCCGCCGAAGACCTTTTTGCTCATCAGGAACAAGGCCGGGGCATAGGAATGCTGAGTCATCGACAAGTATTTCTGTGTTTCGCTTAACTTGAACGAATAGATAACATTGATTGGGTTTTCCTGCCCATCAATCGTACCTTGTTGCAACGCTGTTAGAGCTTCGGTCCAGGCCATTGGTACCGCATTGGTCCCCAGTGTCTTGAACGTATCGATATATACCGGATTCTCCATAACGCGGATTTTTAGCCCGGCCATATCGGCAGGAACCTTGACTGGACGCTTTGAGTTGGTCAGGTTGCGGAAACCGCGCTCGGCATACGCCAGACCCTTCAGGTTGATCGCATCCAGTTTGTCCAGCACTTTCTTGCCAACTTCGCCATCAAGCACTTTATAGGCTTGGGCTGGTGAGGAAAACATAAAGGGCATTTCAAACGCGGCGATTTCCGGCAGGAAATTGGCCACTGGGCCATTGGTGATCACACCCATGTGCACGGTGCCGATCTGCATTCCCTCGATTAGGGTGCGCTCATCACCCAACTGTGCATTGGGGAACAGTTCAACTTTGACTTTACCTTGGGTGCGCTGCTCAACCAGTTCTTTAAACTTCATGGCCGCAATATGGAAACCGTCTTTCTCATTGACCACATGAGCCAGTTTTATGGTTTGAGGCCCCGCCGATTGGGCCGGTTTCTTGTCGCCGCCACAACCGACCAGAGCAAACGCCCCGACCAAAACCAGCGTAACACACAATAACCAAAATTTCTTGCTCATTGCCAATTCCCTCTTTCTTTTCCATATCTATTTACTTGGCAGTCTTTTTCGACAGCTGCCTGATTTCTATTGTTACTTCAGTACTGCGCCGGTGTTCGCTGAAGTGACCATCCGGGCATAGCGCGCCAGATAACCGGTCTTCACTTTTGGTTCCGGGCAGGTCCATGCAGCCTTCCGTTTGGCCATTTCTTCATCGGACACCTTGAGTGTAAGCGAGCGGCCTGGAATATCCAGCGAAATTTGATCGCCATCGTGTACGAATGCAATCGGTCCGCCGTCCATTGCCTCCGGTGAAATGTGACCAACGCAGGCGCCCTGCGTGGCGCCACTAAAACGACCGTCCGTCAAAAGTGCAACTTTCAGACCCATCCCGGTAATGACCGCCGTGGGATTGAGCATTTCCTTCATGCCGGGACCGCCTTTGGGTCCTTCATAACGAATGACAACCACATCGCCGTCCTTGATTTGTTTGCCGGTGATAGCCGCAATGGCATCATCTTCCGAGTCAAATACCCGGGCAATCCCATCAAATACGAGCATGCTTTCTGCTACAGCGCTTTCTTTGACCACCGCGCCATCTGGCGCCAAATTGCCTTTGAGAATTGCCAAGCCGCCTTTTTTACGGTATGGATCCTCGATGCTGCGGATCACATCTGGACGCATGATTGGCGCATGTTGCAGGCGGTCAGCAATTGTACCGTTCACGGTAATCAGCTCTTCATGAATCAGGCCCAGTTTGGATAATTCCTTCATGACAGCCGAAATCCCGCCGGCTTCATTTAGATCTTCCATATGATGGGACCCGCCCGGGCTTAGTTTTGTCAAATAAGGCGTTTGTGCGCTCATGCTTTCAAACAGTTCCAGCGGCAGCTCCAACCCGGCTTCATAAGCGATCGCCGTCAGGTGCAGAACCGTGTTGGATGATCCGCCAATGCCCATATCCACGGCGATGGCGTTTTCAAATGCTTTCATCGTCATGATATCCCTTGGTTTGACATCACGGGCAATCAAGTCGACAACGGCAACACCGGCTTCGCGAGCCAATGCACGGCGGGCGCCGGTAAAGGCGGCAGGAATCGTGCCGTTACCGACCAGACCCATGCCGAGAGCTTCGGTCATACAGTTCATGCTGTTGGCCGTAAACAACCCGGCGCAGGAACCACAACCTGGGCAGTTTGCCTTTTCCATATTTTCCAGTTCTTCACCATTAATTTTGCCGGCTTCAAATAATCCAGCCGCTTCAAACGACGTACTGACGCTTACGCTGCGTCCTTGATAGCGTCCGGCCAGCATCGGTCCGCCACTGACAACCACTGTGGGGATATTTAGCCTGGCTGCTGCCATTAGCATCCCTGGGGTTATTTTGTCGCAGTTTGTAACCATCACCAGGCCATCCAGCCCATGACCGATAGTCATCGCTTCAACCGAGTCGGCAATCAGCTCGCGGCTCGGCAATGGATACTTCATTCCATCATGCCCCATGGCAATCCCGTCGCAAATCCCAATCGCCGGGAATTCGACCGGCACGCCGCCGGCCTGCCACACTCCGTTCTTGGCTGCTTCGGCAATTTCTCGCAAATGCATGTGTCCGGGAATCAATTCATTAAAGGAATTAACTACCCCAATCAACGGTTTTTTCAGTTCCGTTTTGGTCAACCCCAGCGCATTAAACAAAGAACGGTGTGCAGCTCGGGTGGACCCTTTTTTTACGATATCACTGCGCAATTTGCTTCCTCCTCTCCATCTTCTCCACAAAATATATTGTACACAAAGACCAGTATGTAACTTATTTCTATATATTAGCAAAAATTTCGTTAAAAATATATCGAATTTACAATAAAAATTTGTATACATCCTCCCTTTATATTTATTCAAACCGTACACTGAAAACGTCAACGATAAAAAAATGCGTCAGGCAAAAACCTGACGCAAGATTTTAAAATGGAGCGGAAAACGAGATTCGAACTCGCGACCCTCGCCTTGGCAAGGCGATGCTCTACCGCTGAGCTACTTCCGCTTATGAAATGGTGCCGCAGGGCAGAATTGAACTGCCGACACGTGGATTTTCAGTCCACTGCTCTACCGACTGAGCTACCGCGGCATGGGATTTTTAATTGGCGACCCGGAAGGGACTTGAACCCTCGATCTCCGCCGTGACAGGGCGGCATGTTAACCACTACACCACCGGGCCGTGTGAAATTTGGAGGCGGCACCCAGATTTGAACTGGGGATAGAGGTTTTGCAGACCTCTGCCTTACCACTTGGCTATGCCGCCAAAAATGGAGCGGAAAACGAGATTCGAACTCGCGACCCTCGCCTTGGCAAGGCGATGCTCTACCGCTGAGCTACTTCCGCTTATGAAATGGTGCCGCAGGGCAGAATTGAACTGCCGACACGTGGATTTTCAGTCCACTGCTCTACCGACTGAGCTACCGCGGCATGGGATTTTTAATTGGCGACCCGGAAGGGACTTGAACCCTCGATCTCCGCCGTGACAGGGCGGCATGTTAACCACTACACCACCGGGCCAAAACCAGACTGCAAAATATATTCTAATAGATATCTGGGGTTCTGTCAATCGTCAAATGCTAAACTCATCGAATATCGCCGGCTTTATTTCGACTCGACATCTATTCTGCCCCGCAAATTCAGCAGACTGTCAGCCAAGGATTTCCTCAACCGAGCTTCCAGGTCGGCCAGGTTTTTTACATCAAACACCGCAGTTGCCTCCGGTACCCCCTGGAACAGGCTCTCCGCAAAAAAATCGTCGCGAAAAACATTATAAAAGAAACGCAGGGAACTGACACAGGCATAATCGGAATAATCAAGGATCAGATAGGAACCGTTGGTCACCTGCACACAGTTTTGCGGACACAGCACGCGTGTAAACCCATGCAACTGCTGCGGCAAAAAACTCTCATAGTCCCATTCATGCAACTTTTTGTTGCGAAACAGCGTTTCCATCCTTTCAGGAATACAACATTGCAGCAAGTCCAACAATGAAAACAGCGAGTTCTTCAAAACTGCTTCAAAGCGCTCACGGTCTGGATGAATGAACCGAACATCACAGAACTCCACCAAACCGACTCGAACCCGCAGCATAAATTCAAATGTCACTTTGTCATAGACTATTGTGGCGCTGCGGCTGCTGGCATCGTTGCGATAGGCGAAAATCCGGTGCAGCAGGCCTTCCTCTTTCGTTTCGCTGTCCAGTGTAAACCCACTATAAAGCGGCGGCAGGGCTAGTAGGTATTCCTGCCATCCCTCCGTCGGATCTTGCAGTGCCGCCATCTAGTTCTGCCCTTTGGTCGGTCGGTTGGTTCCCGCATAATCCTGCATAGCCATCGAATAAATCAACCGGCGACGGCGGGTGACCGTCAGTACGTCCAGCACCGCCTTGGCGGTATCCAGCGAAGTCAGGCAGGGGATTGCATGCTCGACCGTGGCGCGGCGAATTTTAAACCCATCTGCCTCCGGCAACTTGCCTGTTGTTAATGTACTGATGACCATCCGGATCACGCCGCTGCGGATCAAATCCAGAATGTGCGGCGAACCGTCGGAGACTTTGCGCACCGACTCCACCTGCAGACCGGCATCAGCAAACATTTTCGCCGTCCCTTCGGTAGCCACAAGTGGATAGCCCAGCTCGGCATAGCCACGGGCAATCTCCAGCGCCTCCTGCTTGTCTTTGTCGGCGATAGTCAGCAAAATAGCCCCTTCGTCGGGAATCTGAATGCCCGAGGCAATGATTGCTTTATACAATGCCCGTTCAAAATGATAATCAATGCCGATCACTTCGCCGGTCGATTTCATTTCCGGCCCCAGGGCGATATCGACCTGGGTGATCTTGGCGAAGGAAAACACCGGCGCTTTGACTGCCGTATAATCGACCGGATCAAGCAATCCGGTCGAATAACCGAGTGAGGACAGCGATTGCCCCATTGCTGCCCGGGTAGCCAAATTGATCATCGGCACCTTGGTGACCTTGCTGAGGAACGGCACCGTCCGGCTGGAGCGCGGGTTCACTTCGATGACATAGAGTTTCCCTTCGTGCACAACATATTGTACGTTAATGATCCCTTTCACTTTCAGCGCCCGGGCCATTCTGACCGTATAATCGACAACGGTGTTACGTATCTCCTCTGACAGGGTAATCGGCGGGTAAACCGCTATGCTGTCGCCCGAGTGGACGCCAGCCCGTTCAATATGTTCCATGATGCCGGGAATCAGCACGTCGTTACCGTCGCTGACTGCATCCACCTCAACCTCGGTTCCCTGCATGTAACGGTCTACCAAAACCGGACGGTCCGGCGAGGCTTGAACGGCATGCGTCAGGTAGTAACGCAGGTCGCCTTCGTTATAGACAATCTCCATCGCCCTCCCCCCCAATACATACGACGGACGGACAACGACGGGGTAGCCTATGCGGTTGGCAGCAGCAATAGCTGCACCGGCATCGGTCACACTGGCTCCTTTGGGTCGGGGAATGTAGAGGTTTTCCAGGAATGCATCAAACTTTTCACGATCTTCGGCAGTATCGATCGCTTCCAACGACGTTCCCATAATCTGCACACCGGCCCGCGACAACGGCCCGGCCAGATTGATCGCAGTCTGCCCGCCGAACTGAACGATGACGCCCTCCGGCATTTCTTTTTCGATGACATTCATCACGTCTTCGATCGTCAACGGCTCGAAATACAGTCGATCTGACGTATCAAAGTCGGTCGATACCGTTTCCGGGTTGTTATTGATGATAATCGATTCGATGCCCATTTCGCGCAGCGCCCACACCGAATGAACCGAGCAATAATCGAACTCGATCCCCTGGCCGATCCGGATCGGGCCGGAACCAAGCACCAACACTTTGCGCCGATTGGTGACCTGCACTTCGTCTTCCTGTGCGTAGGTAGAGTAGTAATATGGCGTCACCGCTTCAAATTCGGCGGCGCAGGTATCCACCATCTTGTAGCAGGGTATAATGTTCCAGCGCTT
This sequence comes from uncultured Veillonellaceae bacterium, assembly GCA_964521625.1. Lineage (GTDB taxonomy): Bacteria > Bacillota > Negativicutes > UBA1444 > UBA1444 > UBA1444. The sequence goes on from CAZFSM010000029.1 coordinate 22,469, forward strand.
ACGGCGACTGCGAACCTCGTTCTCCGGCGTCAGGGTCAGTTCAGCAATCGTCCGGTCAGCCAGACCACAGCGCTTGGCGGCACGCATCAGTTGCGGCGTCATCGGTTCGTTGACGACCCGCTGTTCCATCGCCACGATGCGACGGATTTTGTCGATAAAGAAGGGGTCAATGGTCGTGATCCGCGAAATTTCAGCCGGATCGATGCCGCGACGCAGCGCTTCGGCCACCACGAACAACCGCTCATCGTCAGTACGCGACAAACGTTCCAACACTAGTTCATCGGTCAGTGCGGCAATCGCCGGCAGTTGCAGACGATGCGCCTTGATTTCCAGTGAACGGACCGCTTTCAGCAATGCGGCTTCAAAGGTCCGGTCGATCGCCATGACTTCGCCGGTCGCTTTCATTTGAGTGCTCAGTTCCCGATCGGCGCCAACGAACTTGTCGAAGGGCCAGCGTGGATATTTCAGCACAACATAGTCGATAGCCGGCTCAAAGCAGGCCTTGGTCTTGCCTGTCACTGTATTCTGAATCTCATCCAGACGATAGCCAATGGCAATCTTGGTCGCGACCTTGGCGATAGGGTACCCGGTCGCTTTGGAAGCCAGGGCGCTGGAACGGCTGACCCGCGGGTTGACCTCGATGACGATGTAATCGGTACTCTTGGTATCCAAGGCATACTGCACATTGCAGCCGCCTTCCACGCCGAGTTTTCGGATGATCGCCAGCGATGCCGAACGCAGCATCTGGTATTCATGATCGGTCAGCGTCTGCGAGGGCGCAACGACGATGCTATCGCCGGTATGAACCCCGACCGGATCGATATTTTCCATGTTACAGACCACGATGCAGTTATTTGCAGCATCGCGGATAACTTCGTATTCTACTTCTTTCCAACCGGCCACGCTGCGTTCAATCAAGACCTGCGAGATCATACTGTGGGTCAGGCCGCGGTTGACCACATCGTCCAGTTCGTCTTCGTTGTTGACGATACCGCCGCCGGTCCCGCCCAAAGTATAGGCCGGGCGGATGATCAGCGGATAGCCGACCTTACGGGCAAATACCCGGGCCGCTTCCACACTTTCTACAATGTCGCTGACCGGAATCGGCTGGTTGATTTCTTGCATCGTTTGTTTGAACAGTTCACGGTCTTCGGCTTTCTTAATCGCTTCCAGCGAAGTGCCCAGCAATTCTACGTTATATTTTTCCAGGGTCCCCCGTTCAGACAGCTTGACTGCCAGGTTCAAGCCGACTTGGCCGCCCAGCGTGGCGAGAAGTCCATCCGGCCTTTCTTTGGCAATGATTTCTTCCAGATATTCTGGCAGCAAGGGCTCCACATAAACCCGGTCGGCGATATTGGAGTCGGTCATGATCGTGGCCGGGTTCGAGTTGACCAACACAACTTCCATGCCTTCTTCTTTCAGCGCGCGGCAAGCCTGGGTTCCGGCGTAATCAAATTCGGCCGCCTGCCCGATCACAATCGGACCGGAGCCGATAACCATAATCTTACGTAAATCTGCCCGTTTCGGCATCTCAGCAGCCTCCTTTCATCAGGGCGGTAAACTGGTCAAACAGGTATACATTGTCATCCGGACCGGGTGCGGCCTCCGGATGATATTGCACCGAGAAAATCGGCAACCGGTTGTGTTTCATGCCTTCGATAGTGCCATCATTAACTGCCAGATGGGTCACGGTAACATCCATCGCGGCTACAGTCTTTTCATCGACGACATAGCCATGGTTTTGCGAGGTGATATATACCCGGTCATGGCTGAGGTCTTTCACCGGATGGTTGACGCCGCGATGGCCGAATTTCAGCTTGAATGTATCGCCGCCCAGCGCGATTGCCAGTAACTGATGTCCCAGGCAGATGCCGAACATCGGTTTTTTGCCCAGCAACTGGCGGATCGTGTCGATTGCGTAGGTCACGGCTTTGGGGTCGCCGGGTCCATTGGACAGGAAAATCCCGTCCGGTTTCAACGCTAAAATTGTCGCCGCATCTGTCGAAGCCGGTACCACCGTCAGGTCGCAGCCATACAAAGAAAGCGAGCGCAAAATATTCCGTTTGATACCAAAATCCATCACCACGACATGTGGCGCTGGCGCCTCATGGGGAATCCGATAGATTTCCGGTGTCGTGACTTCCGCCACCAGATCCGGCGTCGTATGATTGGCAATCTCAGCCACCACTTGCGCGACATCCCGCTCGGCCCGGACGATTCGTCCTTCCATCGCACCATGCGAGCGGATTTTACGGGTTATAGCCCGGGTGTCCACATCGCACAGGCAGGGAATGTTGCGCTGCTCAAGGTAGCAGATGATACTGCCCTCTTCACACCAGTTGCTGGGGTTTTCACACAATTCCGCCGTGATGAACCCGCGCACAAACGACTGCCGGGCTTGGTCAAATTTCGGGTTCACCCCGTAGTTGCCAATCAGCGGATAGGTCATCGTTACGATCTGTCCGGCGTAGGACGGATCGGTCAATACTTCCTGGTATCCGGTCATCCCGGTATTGAAAACCACTTCGCCACTGCCTTCCAGACCATTTAGCAACAATCCTTCGAATGTGGTTCCATCAGCCAGCACCAATCTACCGGCAACATATTCGCTCATACTCTCACCTGCCCATCTCGCATCACTATTTCGCCTGCCACCATTGTCATCACCGCACGCCCTTTCAGGCGCTTTGCCGCGAATGGGCTGGCTTTGCCGCGTGTATAAAATTTGTCTGTTTCCACCGTCCACTCCTCGTCCAGATCAAACACCGTGATATCCGCCGCTGCGCCAACGGCCAGACTGCCGCCAGGAATCCGCAGAATTTGCGCTGGCTTGGTCGACATCCGCGCAATAATTTCCGACAACGTAAATTCGCCGGTATGGTAAAGTTCGGTCAGAATCACGCCCAAAGAAGTTTCCAACCCGGTGAATCCACTGGGAGCATACCGATACTCTACATCTTTTTCTTCATAAGCATGCGGCGCATGATCACAGGCGATCGCATCAATCGTACCGTCTTTCAGTCCGGCTCGCAATGCCGCCACATGGTCGGCGCTACGCAACGGTGGATTCACTTTGGTGGCTGTATTATAGCCATATACGGCTTCATCGGTCAGCACGAGATGATGCGGCGTTGCTTCCGCAGTCACTTTTACGCCGCGTTGTTTAGCGGCTCGGATGATCTCAACCGCTCCCTTGGTACTGACATGGGCAATATGGATCGGCGCACCGGCGTATTCCGCCAGCATGATATCCCTTGAAATGGCAATATCTTCAGCCACCGAAGGACGCCCCGGAATCCCCAGCACTGCCGACACTGCGCCTTCGTGCATATAGCCGCCTGACACCAGGTCTTCGTCTTCCGCATGGGTGATGACCGGGCAGTCAAACATGGCTGCGTATTCCAGTCCTGAAAGGAAAAGGTTGCTACGGGTCACGTGATGCCCATCATCGGAAACCGCCACGATGCCAGCCAGTTTCATGTCGCCGATTTCTGCAAGTTCTTTGCCTTCAAGCCCTTTGGTCATCGCACCGATCACACCGACTCGCACCAAACCGTCGCGCCGGGCCCGTTCGCGCAGACCTTCCACCAAAATCGAACTGTCAATCGGCGGCCGGGTATTAGCCATGCAGGCTACCAGCGTAAACCCGCCAGCTGCTGCCGCCTGAGTCCCTGAAACAATATCTTCCTTTGCCTCCAGACCAGGGTCCCGCAGATGCACATGCATATCAATCAGACCCGGCGCCACCACTTTTCCGCGGCAGTCAACAATCTCGGCATCCGCCGCAGCCAAGCCACTGCCCACTGCCAGTATTTTTCCATCCGCAATCAACACATCCGCCAGGCAATCCGTACCGGCAGCCGGATCAATCACACGTCCACCTTTAAGCAATTGTTTCAATTTCTTCGCCTCCCATCAAAACCAGATACAAGATGGCCATCCGAATCGCCAGGCCGTTCTTCACCTGTTCCTGAATCGCCGATTGATCGCCATACGCTACATCCGGTGCAATTTCCAAACCGCGGTTCATCGGGCCTGGATGCATAACCAGCGCATCCGGCTTTGCCAGCTTCAGGCGTTTCGCATTAATTCCAAACAGGCGGGCATATTCACGCGGGGACGGAAACAGCCCCTTACCCTGCCGTTCTTTCTGGATGCGCAGCACGTTCAGGACGTCCGCTCCCTCAATCGCCTCTTCCACCGAAGTATGCACCGTAACACCCATGCTCTCCATGTCGCGGGCGAGCAGTGTGGCTGGACCTGCCACATGTACATCGGCGCCGAGAGTTTTCAGTCCCCAGATGTTGGAACGCGCCACCCGGCTATGCAGAACATCACCGATGATAACTACCTTCAGGCCGGCAACCCGTTGTTTGTATTGCAATATGGTAAACATGTCCAATAAGCCTTGGGTGGGATGTTCATGAGCTCCGTCGCCGGCGTTGATTACCACTGGTTTGAGGATCTGGGAGGCAAAATGCGCCGATCCCTCTACTTCGTGCCGCATAACGACTACATCGACGCCCATTGCTTCCACCGTCAACAAAGTGTCGCGCAAACTTTCGCCTTTTACCACACTAGACGCCGAAGTAGTGATATTGACCACGTCAGCCCCCAGATATTTGCCAGCCAGTTCAAAGGAAGTGCGGGTACGCGTACTGGGTTCGTAAAACAGATTTATGATCGACTTGCCGCGCAGGGTCGGCACTTTTTTGATGTCACGGCCGATAATGTCCTTCATTTCTTTGGCCGTGTCCAAAATTAGCCTCATGTGAGCTTCCGACATTCCCTGCAACTGCAGAATGTCTTTATTTTTGAGTGAAACCGAGCTCTTGCCCATTGCCGCGCCCCCCATCATTCTATGCATTCGTCATATTTAGAAATAGAAACAGCCTTCCTCTGTGTGAAGCACAGAAGAAGGCTGCTGAATACAGCAAATTAGTCATCCCCTTACCGGCCTCACGGGACCAGTTTAAAGGTCGTATCATTTACATATACTCTATCAATCGCACAATCAATTGTCAAGTGGCATTCGTGGCAGCATCAACAAATCGGCCGGCTTATCCCTGAGTCAAAAGGTCCGCCGCCGCACCGCTCATCAAAGCAATCGCCGGTA
>CAZFSM010000030.1:0-27264 GCA_964521625.1 uncultured Veillonellaceae bacterium
AGCAGATTGCCGAGCTGGCGCCGCTGGTGCGTCCGTTCGCCGATGCGCTGGAACTTTCCTGCCATTATATCGGCAATGACCTGACGCCGATCATCGACACGGTCAAAGCGGCAAAACGCGCTGTGGACGTACCTGTTTTCGTAAAAATGAGCCCGCATCCCAACATTCAGGAAATTGCCGTGGCAGTGGAATCCGCCGGCGCCGATGCGCTGGTGATGATAAACTCCTTCGGCCCCTGTATGGGGATTGACGTCGAAACCGGCCTGCCGCTGATGGGCAGCCAGTCCGGCTACGGATGGCTTTCCGGTCGGGCGATCAAAGCGTTGGCAGTGCGCTGCATCTTTGATGCGGCCAATGCGGTGAAAATCCCGATCTTTGGCGTGGGCGGCGTAGCGACCGGCAAAGATGTCGCCGAGATGTTCATGGCCGGCGCTTCCGCAGTTCAGCTGTGCACGGAAGCTATTCTCAAAGGGCCGGCGGTTTATGGAAAAATCGCCGCTGAATTGAGTGCTTTCCTTGATGCGCATGGTTATCAGTCGGTCAATGAAATCAAGGGGCTGACCAGGCAAAAAATTCAGCAGCGTCCGTTTTCGACCCAGGCGGTAGCGCCGGTCGTTAATAAATCTCGTTGCATCTCTTGCGGCAACTGCGTGAAAAGCTGTCCCTACCAGGCGATTCAGCTCGTCGAAACCAAAGCCGACATTGACGCGCAGGTCTGTTTTGGCTGCGGCCTGTGTATCAGCCGCTGCCCGGTCGGCGCGATCCGTTTTGGCGGCTAGTCCGATGGGTATCGTTCTGCGCGGCGCGGCGATCGTCAATGCCGATGCGGCCTGTATGGCCGATTTGCGGATTTGTGATGAAAAGATTGCGGCGATAGGAGCCGAGCTGGTCCAGGCGGGCGATCAGGTTATTGACGTTGCCGGTTGTACCCTGTTTCCCGGCGGGATCGATCCGCACACCCATTTTGATCTGGATGTCGGCAGCACGGTGACCGCCGATGATTTTGCCAGCGGATCGCGGGCGGCAATTCTTGGTGGGACGACGACGGTGATCGATTATGCGACGCAGAGTCGCTGCGGCACGTTGAAGTCTGCTCTGGCAATCTGGCATGCGAAAGCCGCCGGCAAGTCGTATGTTGATTACGGTTTTCATCTGGCGCTGTGCGACTGCAACCCGCAGGTATTGGCGGAACTGGCGGCATTGCCGGACAGTGAGGGCATTGCTTCGGTAAAACTTTATCTGGCCTATAAAGATGTGATGCAGGTCGGCGACGCTGACCTGCATAAAGTTATGCGGATTTGCCGGGACAAGGGCATTCGGGTTTGCCTGCATTGTGAAAATGGCGACCTGATTGACGCACTGATTGCGGAAGCCAAAGCGGCGGGGCGGTTCGCACCGGCTCTGCATGCGGCCTGCCGACCGGAAATCCTGGAGGCGGAAGCGGTGGAACGGGCAATTGCGATCGCCGAACTGACCGGCTGCCCGATTTATATTGTCCATGTCAGCAGCGCCCGGGCCCTGGCGGTGATCCGTCAGGCGCAAGGACGGGGACTACCGGTGACAGCGGAAACCTGTCCGCAATATCTGCTGCTGGATGAGTCGCGCTATATCACCGAGGATTTTTCGGCGGCAAAGTACGTCATGTCGCCTCCATTACGCGGTAAACACAACCAGGAACCCCTCTGGCAGGGGCTGCGGGAGGGCGCTCTTTCCTGTGTGGGATCAGACCATTGTTCTTTCAACTATCTGACGCAGAAAGAAATCGGCCGCAAAGATTTTTCGCGGATACCCAACGGGATTCCCGGCGTAGAGAATCGTTTCGGCCTGATATATGGCTTTGGCGTGGCAACCGAAAAAATCAGTCTGTCGCAATTTGTCGCCTGTATTTCGACCGGACCGGCACAGCTGTTTGGCCTGTATCCGCGCAAAGGCTGCCTGTGTGTCGGCAGTGATGCGGATATCGTGGTCTGGGATCCGGCGGTGCGCGGGCGGATCGCGGCGGCAACCCAGGCGCAGCGGGTTGACTATAACGCCTATGAGGGATTCGGACAGATTGGCCGGGTCCGTGATGTTTTTCTGCGCGGGCAGCAGATAGTCCAGGCAGGAAATATTGCGACAGGGCCGTTCGGTTGCTATTTGCCGCGCAAGAATCGATGGCAGGGAGAGGATGCAGGATGTATCAATTCACGATAAACGGCACGGTCTATCAGGAATCGGCAGACGAAAACCTGTTGGAATACCTGCGCGAAACCTTGCGGCTGACTTCGGTCAAGAACGGTTGCGGCGAAGGCGCCTGTGGCGCCTGCATGGTGCTGGTCAACGGACTGTCGATGCGGGCCTGCCTGCTGTCGCTCAGCCGGCTGCAGGACAAGACCGTGATTACAGTGGAGGGTCTTTCCGAACGCGAGAAGCAGGCCTATGCTTGGGCTTTTGCCGAAGCCGGTGCGGTGCAGTGCGGTTTTTGCACCCCCGGCATGGTCATCAGCGCCAAGGGGTTGCTGGACAAGGACCCCGAGCCCTCCGCCGCCCGGATCAAAGAAGCGCTGCGCGGCAACATCTGCCGCTGTACCGGTTATGTAAAAATTGAACAGGCGATTATGATGGCGGCACAAGCGCTGCGCGAAGGAATTCCGGCAACTGCGGCGGCTCCGGCTGGTGTGGGGGCGCGGGCTGCCCGCATGGATGCCGCGGCGAAGACGCTGGGAACCGGTGAATACGTGGATGATCTGAAAGTGCCGGGCATGTTGATGGCGGCGGTACTACGGACGCCGATTCCGCGGGCCCGCATTTTATCGATTGATGTCTCATCAGCGGCGGCAATTGAAGGCGTGGAAGCGGTGATGACCGCAGCCGACATTCCCGGTCAACAGAACTGGGGTCACCTGAAACGGGACTGGCCGGCCTTGATCGGCGAAGGGCAGGAAACCCGCTATATTGGCGATGCTTTGGCCATTGTTGCGGCAAAAACAAAAAAAATCGCCCAGGAGGCGGTGCGGGCAATTCGTCTGGAATACGAAGAATTGTCGCCGCTATTGTCGCCGCAGGAATCACTGGCGCCGACTGCGCCAGAGCTGCATCCGGGCGGCAATGTTCTCAGCCGGGTGGCGTTTTCCCGTGGCGATGCCCAGCAGGCAATCGCCGGAGCGGCCCACGTCGTGACCCGCAGCTATCACACCCCGTTCACCGAGCATGCTTTTCTGGAGCCGGAAAGCGCGCTGGCGATGCCCACAGCTGATGGCAAGCTGACAGTCTATGTCGGTAGCCAGAGCGTATTTGACGATCACCATGGAATCGCGGCGATTCTTGGCTTGCCGGCTGATCAAGTGAGGGTTATCGGCAAACTGGTCGGCGGTGCATTCGGCGGCAAGGAAGATTTATCAGTGCAGCATCATGCCGCGCTGCTGGCCCATAAGACCGGCAAGCCGGTCAAGCTGACGCTGGCCCGCAAGGAAAGTATGCGGGTCCATCCCAAGCGGCATTCGATGGAGATTGAACTGACGACCGCCTGTGACGCCGCAGGGCAACTGGTAGGGATGAAGGCAAGGATTGTCGCCGATACCGGGGCCTACGCCTCGCTGGGCGGACCGGTTGTTCAACGGGCCTGCACTCATGTTTCCGGGCCCTACCAGATCCCGAACATCGAAATCGACGGCATGGCCGTATATACCAACAATCCGCCAGCAGGCGCTTTCCGCGGCTTTGGCGTGCCCCAGGCAGCGTTTGCCTGCGAGATGAACCTGAATCAACTGGCGGAGATGACCGGGCTGAGTCCGTGGGAAATTCGCTTCCGCAACGCACTGGAACCGGGCGCTGTGATGGCTACCGGGCAAATAGCCGATGCCAGTACGGCGATTAAGGAAACCTTGCTGGCTGTCCGGCAAGAATATGAATCCGCCCGCTTCGCAGGGATTGCCTGTGCAATGAAAAATACCGGTCTGGGGGTTGGCGTACCCGATACCGGGCGCGCGGTGCTGCGGGTCGGTGCGGGAACGGTCGAAATCCTGACCGGGGCAGCCTGTGTTGGACAGGGATTAGCTACGGTTATGCGGCAGATCGTCTGTGAGACATTGAAAATTGATCCGGCGCAAGTACTGATGCATGAGCCGGATACTGATGTGACGCCGGACGCTGGAACCACTACCGCGTCGCGGCAGACGCTGTTCACCGGCGAGGCGGTGCGCCAGGCGGCGTTGTCCCTGGCCGAGGCGCTGAAAACCAAACAACTGGCGGAGCTGGCCGGGCAGGAGTTCGCCGGCCAATATCGCGGCGAAACCGATCCGTTGACGTCCGACAAAGCGCATCCGGTCAATCATGTGGCGTTTGGCTATGCGACCCAGGTCGTCAGTCTAAATGACACCGGTTGGTTGATCAAGGTTGTTGCCGCCCATGATGTAGGTCGGGCGATCAACCCGACCACGATTGAGGGGCAAATTGAAGGGGCGATTGCGATGGGGCTCGGTTATGCGCTGCAGGAAGATTTTCCGTTGAAGCGCGGAGTACCGACGGCGAAGTTTGGCACGCTGGGGCTGATGCGCTCCACCGACATGCCGGAGCTGGAAATCAAACTGATCGAAAAAAATCCTTCGGCGCTTGCTTACGGCGCCAAAGGAATCGGTGAGATTGCCACCATTCCGACCGCACCGGCGGTGGCGGGGGCATATTATCGGTTTGACCGGATTTTCCGTACGCAATTGCCGCTGTCGAATACGCAGTACTCGGTGTAGTTTGGGCTATTTTACAAACCGTTGTTGCATTTTCGCGTAGTCCTCAGCAGTATCTACATCCAGGAAGATTTCATCCGATGCGACAGGCACGTATCCGATTGCTCCCGGATTGGTCGCGAGAATCCGTCTTGCTCCCTGATCTCCTGACAGCAGTTCCAGATCAGCCCGCCAGGCAGCAAGGTCGAAAAGGACCGGGTTGCCGTGCTTTGAATCGTAGCAGGGGCAGACGATTGTTTTGCCGAAACTGCGCCACTCAACGATTAGTGCATCAATCAAGTCCGGTGTGATCAGCGGTTGATCGGCCAGCAAAAAAATAATTGCTTCCGTTTTTGGATTGAGTCCGCGCAGGCCAGCTCGCAGACTGCTGGACTGTCCCTGTAGCCAATCGGGATTGTGGATGACTCTTAGCGGCAGATCGCTTACTGCGGCGGCAATCGGTTCCGCTGATGCTCCGGTGATCACAAGAACCTCAGCCAATTGGGACTGGCAGGCCGCAGCGGCTACGTGCCAAAGCATCGGACGCGGTCCGAGCGGCAGCAGTTGCTTTATTTTTCCCATTCGGCTAGCTGCGCCGGCGGCCAGAATAACCCCGCTAATCATGAAAACCTCGCAAAGCAATTGTGTTGCACGCTGCCGGCCAATACAGCCTGTATTTTCGGGTGTTTTGCCGCTATAATTAGTTCGGCGAGTTGCCGACATTGCCGGTATTGTTGCCTCGTTTCCAGCTTGTTCAGTAGCGGCAGAACCACAGTCGCTGGCGGCGCATTGTGCAAATATCCGTCCGCGTGCAACAAGGCGCTGGTGATAGCGGCGGCTGAAATGGGCATGCCGGGCATAGAACCGCTGAGCCGGCAAAACAGCTCCGGTCGGTGAACATTCTGCGCATTGATCGGCTGGCCCAGTGCATTCAGCCCGATAACCGGCACGAGTAAAGCGGTGCGCGAGGGGATGACCGGTTCATAGGATTGATACCCCTTTACGGCGCGTCCGGCGGAGCCATCGGCTTCCACCAGAAAAAAAGTGTACGGGAATTGCTTGCTTAACGTATCGATCCACTCCGGTGCAATGCCGGATAATTTGCCGGGAGTCGTATGCTGGCTATTGACTAGAATTATCGGTTTGTCCTGTCCCATAGATCCGGCGACTGCGTTTTCGGCCGACGTCAAAGTGTTTACGTCCGTGACTAGGCAGCCGGCGTACAGCTGATCGGCCATCTTGGTTGTGGTGGTGGCTACGACAGAATAGCCTGACGCGTGCAGACAGGTTGCCCACAGAAGCATCAGGCTTGTTTTTCCGCCACCACCAGTCAGGCTGAACACCCGTGAGGACAGGCCGGAGTTCAGTAGTTGCCGTGTTAGGGCCAGCAGGCCGAGACGCTGACTCTTCAGGATGGTCACCCCGCTTATGAACTGAAATATATCTGCTATGTTAAGAGCGTACCCGCGAAGGCGTGTAAAGGGGGAAGTGCTAAAACATGAAACGAATCGTGATAGTCAAGGGTGGCGGCGATCTGGCGACCGGCATAGTCCATCGACTGCACCGTTGCGGGTTTTGCGTCGTGATCACGGAAATCGCCGAACCTACGGTTATCCGGCGTAGCGTGGCATTTGCCAACGCTGTTTACACGGGAGAAATGGTCGTGGAAGGAGTCGCTGCAGTTGCTGCAAAAGCAGCAGAGGTTTCCGCCTGTTTGCAGGCTGGTAAAATTCCGGTTGTCGTCGATCCCGATTGCCAGATCCGTCACCAGTTGAAACCATGGGGACTGGTCGATGCGATTTTGGCAAAATATAATTGCGGCACGACAGTGCATGATGCACAGGTTGTCGTTGGCGTCGGTCCCGGATTTATAGCCGGACAGGACGTGCATAAGGTTGTCGAGACCATGCGGGGGCATGATCTGGGCCGGGTGATTAGTGAGGGCAGCGCGCAACCTAATACTGGAGTTCCTGGAGATATCGGCGGCTATACGCTGGAGCGCCTTGTCAAAGCGCCTCGGGCCGGCGTGTTCCGCGCCGTGAGGTCAATCGGCGATGTAGTCAGCGCCGGTGAAGTGTTGGCATACGTGGATGACGAACCTGTGACTGGAATGATCGACGGCGTATTGCGTGGCCTGCTGTATGACGGGCTGACCGTAAATGCCGGTATGAAAATAGGCGATATCGACCCGCGCGCCAAGGTGGAGCATTGTTGGACTATTTCCGACAAAGCCCGCGCGATTGGCGGCGGAGTGTTGGAAGCCCTGCTTATGGCAGAATCGTGTTCTCCAGCTCCCAACGTTTGAGGCGGCAATATCCCCAAGGGGCGTAAATTCCCAGCGTGATGACGGAGAGAACCAGGATCAGCAGCCATTGAAAGAAGAAGCCCAGGCCCGTGCCGATAAATTGCAGCGGGCGGCCATTCAAAAAAGTGTTGGCAGTAATCCAGCGCAGCTGCGCGGAATAAGCCCAAGGGAAAAACAAACCGCCGGTAATGATTGACAGAAAGATCGTCCAAACCAGCAACCAGATGTAGCCTAGCCCTGAACCGCGAAATTCAAAAACTGCTGAGTTCATTTATCGTTGCCTCCCAACAGTTTTGCCAGCGGACTGGCGGCTATCATCAAATCCCGGTGATGCTGAGCGGCTTGGAGTTTTTCGGCATAAGTTGTTCCTGTCAGCCAGATTTCCCGAAATTGAACGGCGTTTTTGAATCCAGTGCTCCAGAGAAACGCGCCTTGTGGCGTGTAATAGGCAACCAGCAGAGGTGTCTCCAGGGATGTCGGCAACAGTCCATCTTCATTCGTGATCAGAGCATATTCGCCATCAGGACCGTTTTCAAAGGAAAGTCCGGTCAGCCCTTCTTCAATGGGGATTTCCTCAAAGCCCAGTGCGGTAAAAAATTCTAATACGGCTTGATTGATCGGTTCCATCTAAATCCACCTGCTTCCCTAAGTTTGATTTCATTGTATCGCAAAATGGAAGGGTTTACAAAAAGAAATGCTTTAGCAATATGTATAACAGGATTGGCGAATTTAAGCACAGCGGCATGTCTTGTTGCAAAATGAAACGGAATGCCGACAACTCCAATAAAATAGGTGTTTTAGAAATATAACCAAAGAAGATAACAAATGGAGGGATTAATCATGGACCAATTTTCAAACGTAACGATCATTAAGAAGGCAAATGTGTATTTTGATGGAAAAGTCACCAGCCGGACTGTTCAGTTTTCTGATGGTAGCCACAAAACCTTGGGGATCATGCTGCCCGGCGATTATGAGTTTGGGACGGCAGATGCGGAAAACATGGAGATGCTGGCCGGATCAATGGAAGTGCTGCTGCCTGGTGAACAGGACTGGAAAACCTTCAGCGTCGGGCAGTCTTTTCATGTGCCAGCAAATTCGAAATTCAAACTCAAGGTTTCCTGTGTAGTCGATTACTGCTGTTCCTACGCAAAATAAAAATATTGGAAGCTCGGCAGATAATGCGGAAAAAATAATTTTGTCTTTTTGAGAGAATCACTTATGTTTTTTGACGGTACTTTCGATACTATAAGTGAAGACACCTGGATTACAAGGAGGTGATCACCGTGGCTGTCGGAACATACCTGATCCCACCGGTTGAAAGGAATCAACTGCCGCTGGTGGTCCGCCGAAGCGGAGTTCAGGATCATCAGCAACAGGAAAAGAGTCCTTACGAGCAATCGAAATCGGATCACAGGGAAGAAAAAAAGCCGAAAGAAATGGCAAAACGTATGTTGAACTGCATTATGTCGGAAAGCCACATTGATTGCAGAATTTAGAGCCGTGACCGGCTCTTCTTTTTTTGCCAGATGCTTGTCTTGCAAGGGTTGTTGTACCAGTCGATGATGGGCGGCGATATAAAAAGGAGCTTCAAACGGAAAGAGGACTTGCAAAACTAATAATTTTCTGCATTTTCCTTGTATTTAAGCAGGAAAAATAAATAGCAAGGCAGAATATAACTAAAATGTTCTAGCACACCCATGACACTATAATAGTATAATAGGCAGCCAAAGGAGGAACGTGCATGAAAATACTGCGGATTTTTATTTACATATATCTATTCTTGTTTTTGTTTACCGCAGGGATTTCTGCAACGGAAGCTACGGACACAATGCCTGCTGGTAACGACGGCAAGTATAAAAATTATTATTCAGACGGTTGGTTTGGCACCTTTGCATTGCGTGAGTTTGATAAAGCGGCGCCAACTCCCGGTATGAACTGGTTCGTTGAGGATGCTCAAGACTGGCTGGCACGGGCGCAACGTGATGGCTGGGTTATAAAAAATAAGCCGTCCGAAGCGGTGAGTGGCGCCATCATTGTTGGTCATAATGAAGGGTTGGTTTGGGTCGGTGTAGCTCGCGAAGTAACTGATCAGGGCCTTGTTTTTGAAACTGTCATGGGTAGCGAAGGCAAGCCAGCCCGCTACTGGATGAAGTTTTCTGAGATTGACAAACTGATCCATTTTAAGGGTTGTATTTTACCGCAACGCACTCCTCATGCGAGGACAACAAGCCCGATGGCCGATTATAAGTCGGTAAGAGGGTTTGTCGGTTCAGCTTGGCCGGTTCAGGAATTTGACAAGGTAGCGCCGAAGCCGGGGTTTAATTGGCAGGGGCCTGAAAAGGATTGGGCAAAAGAGGCGGCCGCAAAAGGCTGGCGTGTTATGAAAAACCCGACAGAAATCAAAGCGGATGGGTTGATTGTTTTTCGTCATTCAGTATCTGGGCAGATCAAGATTGCTATAACACGAGCTGTTGCCGCTCCTTTTATTATTTTTGATTTTGTTGACCCGCCTTACAGCCGAGTAATCACAGCCCGTTTAACCATGGAACAGTTTTTGGATAAGAGCGCTTTCGGTGGGTTTGTCTTTGACTCTGCAATATTGCCCGAGCGTACTAAAAAGTAGATCGGGAGGAGATTCATTCTTGTGAATTACATCTACACACGGAAGACGATTGATGACCTAGTACCTGGGATGACGCTGGGGAAAATGATCATTACTACGGACGGCAAGATATTCTTGAACGAAGGCGCTGTCTTGACGTTGCGCATTATCCAGACCTTGCAACTATGGGGCTTCCGTTATGTAGATATTCGTGAAGAACGGCAACCGGACTGGCAGGTAAATACGCTTGAACAATTCCCAATACAACAAGCGATGGAGCAAAACGGTCTGGATTTTGAACTTACAGATACCGTGGAAGAAATGTCTGCTGCGAATATGTCAACAGCTGAACAAGAGCCGGATCATCAGGAAGCAGAAATTCCGTCAAATGTTCCGATGGAATTTGTCCAAAATTATCAGTCTGCCTTAAAAATACTGAAGAAGCACCTTAGTAAGGTGCGGTTTGTTAAAGATGATTTTAACGGCGATGAAATTCGCCAGATGGTAAATTCGTGCATTATCCCATTAATCGAAGACCATTCAATAACAGATTTTTTGCAAATGATGCCGCATGACGAAGACTACCTATACCATCATTCGGTCGATGTCGGAATTATCGCTGGTTGCCTGAGCTTGTGGATGGGCCGTTCATATCATGAAATTGAAGAAACGATTCTCGGCGGATTGCTGCACGATGTCGGTAAAGCGCTGATTCCGTTAAAAGTACTGAACAAACCAGGGGCTTTGACTGATGAGGAAATGAATCTGGTGCGATTTCATTCGCTCAGGGGCTATAAATTTTTAAAGGAATATGGTGATTTTTCGCAAAGCGTGCTATTATGTGCCCTGCAACACCACGAACGCATCGACGGCAGCGGTTATCCGATGTCGGTCAAGGGTGATAAAATCCACTCATATGCAAAGGTTATTGCAGTTGCCGACGTGTTTGATGCAATAACATCGGCGCGTGGTTATGGCAGTAGAGCTACTCCATATGAAGCAGTTGAGATTATGAAGCGTGAAATGGCCGGAAAGCTCGACCAACAAATTTGTTCCGTTTTTCTTGACAAGCTTTCTCAACGGTTTGTCGGCGATATTGTACAATTAAGCAATGGTCAGCGAGGTGAAGTGGTGTTTTTAAACCCTCATGATTGTACCCGGCCAATTGTGCGTACGCTCGACGGAGAGTTTTTTGATCTGGATAAACAGCGCACCATTTCGATCAACAAAATGTTGCATTCTTAGTAGAAGAGTTCATGGAGGAATCACGGTAGGTGCTGAACAGGCAAGTTCAAAAGTATGATCTGAGTCAGCTGCACGCAGGGATGATTGTGGCAGAACTCATGACCTCTGAAGACGGTAAGGCTATTTTAAGCCAGGGAACCGTCCTTACTAATAGTCTTATCCGCCTGCTGAATCAGTGGGGGGTTGGGCAAGTAGCCATTCAATTGCCTGAACGAGTGCAACAGGAGGCGCCTTCATTACCTTGGTCGTTTGATCGGGCAGTATTCAATAAGTATTATAAAGAAACGGTAGAACTGGTTAAAACTGCATTCAATTCCATCAGTCTGTTTCGTGAAGTGCCTGTCGCCCGTATGCAGGAATTAGCAAATCAGAAGATTGACCCGTTGGTTGATGCACCGGGGATTATGAATCATTTATTGATGATTCGCCATACCGATGATTATACTTTTGAACATTCAGTGAATGTAGCCATATTGTCGGGCGTGCTTGGTAAATGGATGGGGATTCGCGGACAGGAATTGCGTGATCTGATTTTTGCCGGCTTGATGCATGATATAGGCAAAAGCCAAATTCCGGCTGCTGTTCTGAATAAACCGGGTAAATTATTGCCGGCTGAGCTGGAAATAATGCGGATGCATACGGCTAAAGGCTACTATTTGTTGCGAGAAGTTCCACAAGTGCCAACGGTAGTAATGTGGGCGGTATTGCAGCATCATGAACGGATGGATGGCAGCGGCTACCCCTTAAAGTTGAAAGGGGAAAATATCCATAAGTTTGCCCGGATTATATCTGTGGCTGATACTTATGACGCCATGACTTCCGACCGGGTGTATCGACGGCGCACTACTCCCTATCATGTGATCGACGAGTTATTCAGCCAGATGTATGGAACGCTGGACCCAGTTGTTTGCAGTACGTTCCTATATCATGTCAAGGACTTCATGAGCGGGAATATTGTGTTGCTCAGTGATGGCCGTCAGGCAAAAATAGTCCATCCAGGCGCCTATCCGAATGGATTGCCTCTGGTCGAGACGGCGGATGGCCAGTTCGTCAACTTGGAGAAGAAACGAGATGTCAAGATTTACGGTTTGATCAGCGCGTAGGGAACAATTAATGGCACAGGCAAGCGCAGCCGCCGTTGCAACCGCACGGTGGCTGCCTTTTCAGATTTTTGAAAACATTATGCAGGAGGGACTCAATGAGTATCAAGGCATTATTTGACAAGAAGAAGCTGGTGGTTTCGTGCGAGATATTTCCGCCCAAACCCGACTATCCGATTGAAACGATTTTTGCCACGCTGGAATCGCTGAGTGCGATGAAACCGGATTTTATCAGCGTAACCTATGGCGCTGGCGGCAGTTCCTGCGCACGGACAGTACAGATTGTTTCGAAAGTGAAAAATGACTTTGGCGTCGAAACCTTGGCTCACCTGACTTGCGTAGGCGCCGACAAGCAGGCGACTGACGCCGTGCTGCGCCAGTTGCAGGAGAAAAATATCTGTAATGTGCTGGCGCTGCGCGGTGACCTGCCGCCGGAAATTCCTTGCGGCAGCGGCGCCGACTATCATGAATACGCCAAAGATCTGATCGCCCACATCAAGGCGCAGTATGATTTTTGCATTGCCGCCGCAGCCTACCCTGAAGGGCACCCCCGCTGCGCATCGCTCGATCTGGATCGACAGCATCTGAAGCAAAAAGTTGACGCCGGAGCCGATTTTCTGATCACACAGCTGTTTTTTGACAACAATTCATTTATAGCCATGATAGAGCAGTTGCAGCGGATTGGCGTGACTTGCCCGGTTGCAGCAGGCATAATGCCGGTTCTCAATGCAACCCAGATTCGAAGAATTACCGAGCTGTGCGGTGCGGTGATCCCGGAGCGGTTGAATAAATTGCTCGCCAAGCATGGTCACAATCCTGTTGATATGGAGCAGGCCGGGATTGAATATGCCTGCGAACAAATTCAGGGGTTGGTTGCGCAAGGTGTGGACGGGATTCATTTGTACACAATGAATAAACCGGTGCAAACCAAACAGATTTTGAAAATGGCCGGATTGGTAGACTTATAAGCTGCACGGCGATTTTCGCCGGTTTGCCATCTGGTCCTCGGCACAGAACCGGGGTATACTTATAGAATCAATACAAGAAAGAAAGGCCGGGATGTAAATGAATCAAACAGATCAACTTTGCGTAAACACATTGCGTTTTTTGGCGGTTGATGCGGTGGAAAAGGCGAAGTCGGGCCACCCGGGCCTGCCGCTCGGCGCCGCGCCGATGGCTTATGTAATGTGGAATCGTTTTATGAGGCATAACCCGGCAGCACCCAACTGGGTCGACCGGGACCGATTCATTCTCTCGGCCGGACACGGTTCGGCGCTTCTTTATGCGCTGTTGCATACGTTCGGTTATGGGCTACCGCTGGATGAATTGAAGAAATTCCGCCAGTGGGAGTCGCTGACGCCGGGTCATCCGGAACACGGCATGACTGCCGGAGTGGAAGCGACGACCGGTCCGCTCGGCCAGGGATTTGCCATGGGGGTTGGCATGGCGATTGCCGAAAAACACCTGGCGACGGTTTTCAACAAACCCGGTCTGCCGATCGTTGACCATTTCACCTATGCGCTCGTATCCGACGGCGACCTGATGGAAGGAGTCTGCGCCGAAGCCGCTTCGTTGGCGGCAACGCTGGGCCTGGGGAAACTGGTCTATCTATACGACGATAATCATATTTCGATTGAAGGCAGCACCGAAATCGCTTTTACCGAGAATGTGCGACTGCGGTTCCAGGCCTATGGCTGGCAGGTACTCACCGTGCCTGATGGCAACGATCTAGGTCTGGTTGAAGAAGCCATCCGCCTGGCCCGTGAAGATAAGGACCGTCCTTCGCTGATCGCCGTCAGGACCCAGATCGGCTTTGGCAGTCCCAAACAGGGAACTGCCGCTGCGCATGGCGAGCCCCTGGGCAGCGAGGCTGCCGAAGCTACCCGGCAAACGTTGGGTTGGCCGCCGGAAGCCCGTTTTCATGTGCCGGAAGAAGCGGCTGCCCATTTTGCCAAAGCATTGGAGCGGGGCGCCGACTATGAAGGAAAATGGCAGGCACTGTTCGCCGAATACCAGAAACAATATCCCGCCGAGGCCGCTCAGTTCCACAATGCAATGTCCGGCATCCTGCCGCGTGAATGGAAAGACCAGATTCCCCTGTTTGCGGCTGGCAGCCTGGCGACCCGTGAATCGTCCGGCAAAGTGATGAATAAGCTTGCTGCAGTTCTGCCGCAGCTCGTTGGCGGTTCAGCCGACCTGGCGCCCTCGACAAAGACCTGGCTCGATGGATTTGCTGCATTCGGCGCGGCGCAACCGGAAGGCCGCAATCTGCACTTTGGCATCCGCGAGCATGCCATGGGTTCGATCGTCAACGGCATGGCTCTGCACAAGGGACTGATCCCCTATGGCGCCACCTTCTTCGTTTTTTCCGATTACATGCGACCGGCGCTGCGTATGGCAGCGTTGATGCAGACGCATTCGATTTTTGTGTTCACCCATGACAGCATTGGCGTAGGTGAAGACGGACCGACCCACCAGCCGATCGAGCATCTGGCCGCACTCAGGGCGATTCCTGGTCTGACGGTAATCCGCCCGGCCGAGGCGAATGAGACCCGCGGCGCCTGGCTGTTAGCAGTAGAACGGCAGAAGCCGGTCGCATTGGTACTGACCCGGCAAAAGCTGACCACGATGGACCAGAATGGCAATGAAGCCGCGGTAGGAGTAGCCTACGGCGCCTATATCGTCAAAGATGCGCCGCAAAAGAATCCACAGGTGATTTTGCTGGCTAGCGGTTCGGAACTGGAAATCAGCCTGAAGGCTGGAGAAGTGCTGACTCAGCAGGGGATTCGGGTTCGCGTCGTATCGATGCCTTCCTGGGAATTGTTCGACGAGCAGGCCGAAGACTACCGCCGCAGGGTATTGCCGGCCGGGGTGCCTGTACTCTCGGTCGAGGCCGGAATCACGATGGGCTGGAGCAAATACACCGGACCGCAGGGCGACTCGCTGGGTATCGACCATTTCGGCGCTTCGGGACCGGGGCCGCTGGTGATGGAGAAGTTCGGTTTCACGGCGGATAACGTCGTGAAACGGGCGCTGGCATTACTGAAATAAAGAAAAGCACAAGAATCGGGGAGGTTGCCTATGGCGGGAAAATATATCATTGTTGACGGCAGCAGTCTGATTCATCGGGCTTTCTACGCATTACCGACGATGACAACGTCGAGCGGTTTTTTTACCAATGCGGTGTTTGGTTTTACCAATATGATAGTCAAACTGATCGCCGATCTGAAGCCGGCCGGGATTGTCGTGGCGTTCGATAAAGGCAAATATACCTTTCGCAACACGGATTACGCCGAATATAAAGCGCAGCGCAAACCGACCCCCTCAGAACTGTCCGAACAGTTTCCCGCCGCCCGTGAAGTGCTTTCGGCGCTGGGTATCACAGTGCTGGAAATTGAGGGGTTTGAAGCGGATGATATTATTGGCACATTGGCCAGTAAAGCAGAGGAAGGAGAGGAGATCCTGATCGTTACCGGCGACCGGGATGCCCTGCAACTGGTCAGTCCGCAGGTGCGGGTGCTGCTGACCAAACGAGGAATTTCCGAGTTCGAGGAAGTCGACCCGGTGGCGTTGTCGTTCAGTTATGGTCTCACTCCAGTGCAAGTGATCGAAATGAAAGGCCTGATGGGGGACGCTTCCGACAATATTCCCGGTGTGCCGGGGGTCGGCGAGAAAACCGCCAAAAAATTGATCGACGATTATGGCTCGATCGACGGGGTGTATGCAAACCTCGATAAAATCTCCGGCGAGAAGCTGAAAGAAAGGCTGCTGGCCAATAAAGAAATGGCCTACCTGTCGAAAAAATTGGCCACCATCGAATGCAATGTGCCGATTCCGAGCGACATTTCGCAATATACCGTCAACCCCGATCTGGAAAAAGTCCGCCTGGTTGCGGAAAAATACGAATTTCGCGCCTTGCCGGGAAAAATCGCCAACTGGATTTTCGCCGACTCCGCGCTGGTTGGGTCGGAAACGGCAGCGGCCGTGATGCCGGTTGGACAACCGATTGCCACGCTGGCTGAGTTTCAGCCGCTCGCGCAGGCGGCGCGTCGCCAGGGCAAATTGTTCTTCAGCGCTACCTTTGCTGGAGTGATTCCCACGGTCGATTTTGCCGGCGCCGGGGTATCTGTTGACGAAAAAAACTATTATATTGCGGCCAATACGCCGGCCTGGACAGATTTTCTGCGTTTGCTCGCCGAGCCCGGCCTGGCCAAAGTCACACATGACGCCAAGAAAGTGTTCAATGTCTGTCATGCCAGAGGCTACGCATTTGCCGGCTTGAAATTTGATACGATGGTTGCCGCTTATCTGATCAACCCGACTGCCAGCGATTATGCACTCGAACAGCAAGCGGTTGATTTTCTTGGACAGAGCCCATTGCCGGGCAGCACAGCCACTAGACGGGAAGCGGACTATGCGGCCTGGGCGGCAGGCGTATTACCGGAGTTGTTCGCGCGGCAACAAAAAAAACTGACCGAAATTGGCGCGACAGAGCTGTGGGAAACCATCGAACTGCCGCTGATTGAAACGCTGTCAATCATGGAAACGCAGGGAATTCAGCTGGACCGTTCGGCGCTTGATGCCATGGACTTGGATATTGCGGCCCGGATTCAACAGTTGCTGAAGGCAATTTATGAACTGGCCGGTGAATCTTTTAATGTGAACTCGACCAAACAACTCGGCGTGATCCTGTTTGAAAAATTGAGCCTGCCAGTTGGCAAAAAGACCAAAACCGGCTACTCGACCGATGTCGAAGTCCTGGAAAAATTGGCCGGCGCCCATCCGGTGATTGACCATCTGCTGGAATACCGGATGCTGACCAAGTTGAAATCAACATATCTGGATGGATTGCGTCCGTTGATCCGACCGGAAACCGGCAGGGTGCATACTCATTTTAATCAGACCGTCACCGCGACGGGCCGTCTGTCCAGTTCGGACCCCAATCTGCAGAATATTCCTATTCGTACCGAACTGGGCCGAAAGATCCGCACCCTGTTTGTGCCTGGCGCCGGCTATGATATGTTGGTTGCCGCCGACTATTCGCAGATCGAACTGCGGATATTGGCCCATCTGGCCGACGATGCAACCATGATTCAGTCGTTTCTATCAGGCGAAGACATCCATACCCGGACGGCAGCGGAAGTGTTCGGCCTGCCAATCGACCAAGTGACCTCAGACTTGCGTTCGCGGGCTAAGGCGGTTAATTTTGGCATCGTATACGGCATCAGCGACTATGGATTGTCGCAGGGGATCGGCGTTAGCCGCAAAGAGGCGGCGGAATACATTGCCGGTTATTTTGCCCGCTATCCTGCCGTCAAAAATTTTATCGACAGTACGATCCTGGAAGCGCGGATGACCGGTTATGTGAGCACGTTGTTTGGCCGCCGGCGTTATCTGCCGGACATCAACAGCCCCAATTTCAATCTGCGGGCGTTTGCTGAACGCACGGCAATGAATACGCCGGTACAGGGAACGGCAGCCGACATCATCAAAAAAGCAATGATTACCGTGCAGAATGGATTGGACGCCAAAGGGCTGAAAAGCCGGATGCTGCTCCAGGTGCATGACGAATTGGTGATGGAAGTAGTGGCGACGGAGTTGCCGGTCGTATCGGCCCTGCTAAAAAACGCAATGGAAAATGCCGTGAATTTGTCAGTGCCGTTGTCGGTAGAAGTTAAGCAAGGTCCCAACTGGGCCGAGACAAAATAGGAGAGTTACTTATGCCGGAATTGCCTGAGGTTGAAACGATTTGCCGTTCTCTGCGCGATCATGTGGTAGGGCGGACGTTGGCGGAAATTCAGATACAGTTGCCGCGTCTGATCAAATGGCCCACGCCGGAAGACTTTCGGTCGATTATGACGGGGCGAACCATCGAAGCGCTGGAACGCCGGGCCAAATACCTGTTGTTTCACCTGACTGACGAATGGGTGCTGGTCGTTCATCTGCGGATGACTGGCCGGCTCTATTATCGCGACAGCAACAATCCGCCGACCGGCGCGGCCCGGGTGGTGTTTCATTTTAGCAGCGGCGATGCGCTGGAGTATTATGACACGCGTACGCTCGGAACGCTGTATTTACTTCGAAAAAACGAACTGAGCCGGATTTACGGCTTGAACTCGCTTGGCCCGGAACCGCTATCGGCAGCTTTTACGCCGGAGTATCTGGCAGCCGGGCTGGCCAAACGCAAAGGCAAGATCAAAACTGTGCTGCTGGACCAGGCGTTTATTGGCGGTCTCGGCAACATCTATGTGGACGAGAGCCTGGCCAGGGCCGGCGTGCATCCGGAGCAACGGGCCCACGAACTGACGCCGGACGAGATTTCCAAGTTGCATGAAGCGATCAATTTTGTCATTGACAAGGGAATCTGCGGCAATGGCACGACCTTTCGCGATTATCTGGATGGGGTCGGCAACAAAGGCGAGTTTCAGAACGAACTATGCGTGTATGGTCGCAAAGGCTTGCCTTGTCCGTGTTGCGGGACGCTGATTGTCAGGACGGAGGTTGGCGGGCGCGGCACCCATTATTGCCCCCAGTGCCAGCCGGAGCGAAAATGACTGCGGGAAAAACGTTGCGAATCGGCCTGACCGGCGGGATCGCCAGCGGCAAAAGCACTGTCAGCGATTTTTTGGCGCAACTGGGCGCTGCGATCATTGATACCGATAAAATAGCCAGAGAAGTAGTGCAACCCGGCTCAGCGGCGCTACAGGTCATTAACGAGCGATATGGCGAGGGGATCCTTAACGAAGATGGCTCATTGCGACGGGATCGGCTGGGCGAAATCGTCTTTGCCAGCCCCGCAGAAAAACAATGGCTGGAATCTTTATTGCATCCCCTGATCCAAGCCCGCGCCGCCGAACTGGCTCAAATAGCCAAAGAAAAAGGCGTGCCGGCGGTAGTGTTTGATGTGCCGCTGTTGTTTGAATCCGGCTGGAACGAACCAGTCGATGCAATCTGGACAGTTTATGTGTCGCCGGTGGTGCAGCTAAGTCGCCTGAAACTGCGGGACGGTTTTTCTGACGAGGAAGCAACTGCCCGGCTGGATGCCCAATGGCCGATCGCCGATAAAGCAAAACGGGCCGATGTAGTGATTAATAATGAAGGAACTCCGGCGGAGACCCGGCGGCAGGTCGAAGCGGCCTGGCGGGCCTTGCGGGGATTGGATCAACAATAGATTGATAAGGGGCGCGAAGAGCAGTGCTGAAACAGGTCGTGAATCTAATCCTGGTCGCTCTGTTCGCTTTGATACTGACTGTTTTTCCCGGCTGTGGGAAAAAAACGGATAAAGCGGAACCACGAGCAAGTAATTTGATTACCGGCGGCAAAATCAGCGTCGGCAGTGCAATCGAACCGGAAACCTGGAATCCACTCGTCAGTGAATTGGCTGCAGTTCAGGATGTGGGGCGCTTGGTTTTTGCCGGTCTGGTGCTGCAAAACGAAAAAGGCGAATGGGTAGCCGATCTGGCGATGGAAGTGCCAACGCAGGCCAATGGCGGTATTAGCACCGATGGACTGACGCTGACTTATCGGTTGAAACCGAACCTAAAATGGCAGGACGGGCAGTCGATTACAGCGGCGGATATCCGGTTTACTTATGATTTTATCCTCAAAAATCGGACTTTAGTTCCCTGGCGCGAAGGCTACGAAAAGATACTGTCAGTCTTTGTGGCCGACAGTTCCACCGTAGTCATCCGGTTTGCCGAGCCATATCCCTATGCCCTGTATCTATTCCCCTATGTACTGCCCGGGCATCGTAGCGCTGACTTTGCCGATGTTCGCCAGCAAAACTTCAACCGCCTGCCGGTGGGCTCGGGCCCATACATATTAAAAGAATGGCGGCAGGGCGATTCTTTGCTGTTTGAAGCGAATACCCAGTATCACCGGGGCCGACCCAACCTGGATTCGGTTACTTACAAAATCGTGCCTGACAGGCAAATCGTTCTTAGTCAGCTGAAAATCGGCGAGGTCGATTTAGTCAACAATATCGGCTTTGACCAACTGGAACAACTGCTGTCTGTAACTGGCGTCAATACGTTTCTCACTCGGGGCGTGGTGTGGGAGCATCTGGATTTCAACACGGATAATCCGCTGTTTTTGGATAGCCGGGTCAGGCAGGCGATTGCTCTCGCGATCGACCGGACAGCCATCATCGAGAAAACGTTGAAAAATGCCGGATTCCCGGCTTATACCGATATTCATCCGCTTTCCTGGGCCTATGGCGCGAACTTGACATTCCCGGCGCGTAATCTGCCGCATGCCCGGGAGCTACTGACTGCCGCCGGTTGGCGAAATGGCGGGGATGGCGTACTAGTCCGGGATGGGCGCCGAATGTCTTTTCCGGTAACGGTTCCGGCTGGTGAGCGATTCCGTCAGCTGACCGCCGAGGCACTGGTTGGGCAGCTGCGTGAGATCGGCGTTGAGATGCAGGTGCAAATGGTTGACCGCAGACTGTTTTTTAGCGATGTGTTGCCTAATCGGCGATTTGCCGCTACCATTTTCGCATGGGTAGGCAGTACTGAACCGGACAACTATGATTATTGGCACTCGCGTCGGATTCCGCTGCCGGCTAACCGGTTCAGCGGTAAAAATTATGCTGGCTGGAAATCGCCAGAAGTCGATGTACTGCTCGAATCGCTCAGGCGCGGCGGCGCTGTGGACTCGCGACGCGAGGCTTATCGGCGGATTCAGGAGCTGATGCTGCTGGAAGCGCCGATTGTTCCGCTTTATTATCGGGCTGATGTGGCGGCTGCCAAGCGTAGTATTGAGCACTTTAAACCCAATCCGTTTGCCGGGAACTTTTGGAATGTATGGGAGTGGGGTCTGCGCTAAAAAAGGAAGAAAAACTGGCGGAATTCGCCGGAAATATCCTTGACGTGACCAAGTTCGTTGTGGTAACATATCACTTGTCAGTAAAAACGTGCGGTCGTGGCGGAACGGCAGACGCGCTAGCCTCAGGAGCTAGTGGGGGCAACCTCGTGGTGGTTCAAATCCACTCGACCGCACCAATTAAAAACTGACATTTTTTATATCGATGCGGTCGTGGCGGAACGGCAGACGCACCAGCTTGAGGGGCTGGCGGGGGCAACCTCGTGGTGGTTCAAATCCACTCGACCGCACCAATGTAGTAAGGCAAGGCTCACAGAGAAATCTGGGGGTCTTTTTTTGTGCATTCATGCGACTTTATGATGTTGCCAAGCCGAAACCGACTAATTTAGCTTGCTTGTGTGTCGATCTGTATTTATTCTTTAAGAGTCTCTTAAGGGGAACTAATTGTGTTTATTTGTGTCTGTACGGCACTTTGTACGGCACTTTCAGTAATCATTGCAGATAACTTGTTGATGGCTTGTGCTTTCATACCGGGGATAACATGGCTGTAGATATCCATCGTAATGCTAATCGATGAGTGTCCTAATAGTTCCTGTACGACTTTGGGGTTCTCTCCGCCACCCCAACTGCTATGGATATCATTTGAGCGAGAACGATTCAGTAATGTCATACAACCCAAGACATCAAACAAGTGGACTGCCCGCGTCGCCAGGGGTTGGAGGGCTAAATCCTGAAGAATACTTTGCGATTGTCCTGAACAGGCTTGCTTTTCCATATTTTGTGTTCGTGCCGGTTGTTCACAATCCAGGGAATAAGAATTTAGATAACGCAGTTGAAAGTTGCTTCCTCGGAGAAATGAGTCCGTATATTGGTGCGATATATCAAAAACGAAGCGTCGGCTACGAACTTTTCTTTGACGGAAAACAGGTTAACGGCCCTGACGCAAGGTTCTACACTTGGGATCAAGAACTAGCAAATTGCCGATACAATATAACCTCGAAACCTAACAAAAAGGTAGATTGTAGCTTTGACGGGAGCTTTTTTCGTCCATAAAATAACCGTTTATCCGAAAACTGTTACTTTGATTTGGCGCAATTTCCTGAAAAAACATGGGCGGATACACATAAATTTTTGCGATTTCCATAGATGTATCGCTTCTTTGTATGACTGATTTTTGCGTGGGCTTCCAATTTTTCGTTTTCTATGGTTCGGGCGCTTTTGGGCGTTTTCCCAGGCGCAATAACTACTTCATGATATCGCGAGACGCTTGCACAGCTTCGCTGCACGATATTTACGACGGTTGCTCCGGATGAACAATAACCGTTTTATTTCAGGTTCTTTGCGAGGAGGGGCGCCGCCTTTTATAATAATCAACCTCCTCCCGCAGGTCGCGGTTTTCTCGTTCCAATTTTTGGAGCCGGTCATCTTCAGGGCTTATTTTTCCGCAGCATGAAAAAATTTTTCTGGCTTATCTCTAAATCGCTTGATCCAGCCATGCAGAGTATTGTAATTGACGCCCAAATCGGCGGCTACTTTGGAAACGACTCTCTCGTTTTTCGAACCCGATTTATAGCGACCAGTTTGAAATCCGAAGTGCAGTATTTTACCATTTTTCACAACCCCTTTCGTGACTTTTAAATAGGTTTGCTAAATGTCAAATCATACCCCGTTTTGCCAACAAAAAGAATAAGCGCAAATGTAAAACACCGTTTTCGATGCCTAACACTTACGTTTTTTATAGTACCAAAGCGCCTATGAAATCATTCTTTCTGCTCAAATATCCTTTCAGTTCCTATAAAAAAATCCTGTTAATTTTGCGCCCCCTTGCAATAGTTCAAAATACATTTCGTTCGGTTTGCTTGCGTTGATATTCAGATAGAAAGGAACATTCAATCCGCTTGGCGTAATGCCGGTGCCCACAAGCCCAGGGCCTCTAGAATTGTCATTCATGCAGAAACTATAAGTGTGTTCGCCTTGAGGTGTGCGATAGTCGCCAATATAATAATGCGTCTTATTTCCAGGAAGTATTTTTAGAATATTGCCCGAATTGGCATTTTTCCAAGTGCCGTAGTAGATAGAAGATGCAGGACCTCCCTCATTAGCACAACCACAGGCCCCGCAAACCTTAAACGTTGTTCCATCTACCGGCGCAGCTTCACCAACCAGTCCCATGGAAAGCACAGTCACAAAAACCAAACAAACAATAATCCTCATATCGTTTCCCTCCTCTCAACATTTCGATGATAAAGAATCATTATTTAGCTTTATTAATATGAGTATTACTTGTTTTGCTTTACTTCGATAGTATGCTCGTATATCCTCTTATGTTTTAGAAATATTTGCGCTCGCAAGCATACTTCATTTGGACCATAGATTTGCGGGACAAATGATTGTTGACATTTTTTCACACAAGCCCGCAGAAGAGTTCAAATGGGATGGCTGTAGTTATAAAAATTGCTTGTTGTGTGCACTCTGGCCTACGGCTGATCCTGTTGTCTTTGACGGACACCAGGGTTGTCCAGGCAATTCTTTTGGGAGACACTGTTGGCATTCCGGAAACGCATTCTGGTACACCGGTCGATAAGCAGCCGATTCGAGCCCTGGTCCACTGACAACTGCTGGTGCCGCTGCTGCAGTCAACTCGAAAAAACCCACAGTAAACTGGCATATCCATAAAACAATTAACCGCCAAACCCTTGTATTTTCAATTTCATTCCCCTCGACTACTTGCCGCCTTAAGCAAAGTCCCTTCAAACCAAATACCAATCCCGGACATAAACCAATAAGAAAAAGGGAGTGATTACTATGCTAAGAATTAAAAAATGGGGACTTTATTTTTTATTCCTATTACTGGCGTCACTTGACGTTTCCACTTCGGCAGCGGAAGTCCTGCCAGCTGAAACATTTTTGCCTAAACCCGGCTTGCGGATTTTTGTCACCGGCATTCTCGGGAGCGACGGAACGTGTTTTAACAGCACTCTGGTCACTGCCGGCCTGGGCGGAGAAGCCCGTGTGGCTGTCGCAGAAGAAACATTGACCTACTTCGAACACAAACAAGTAGCCATGGATGCAGCGAAATATCGAACGGTCTGGCAATATGTCGCAACTGCAGAAGGCATAGAACCCCCCCTGGTTAACACGAGCGGCTATAAGGCGTCCTTCTGGTTGCCAAAGGAGTCGCAAGTCGGCGCTACATGGAAAGCAGCCTGGGGTAACCGTCGTGAAGTTATGGAAAGGGATGTCGCGATCGAAACCCCAACCGGCTTGTTTGAAGGCTGCATCATGGTCGAATATGACGTATACGCCGGAGGAACTGGAATCGAAAGACATTATCTCGCCCAGGCGTCGGCGTGGTCAAGATAGTCTCGTTGAAAGGGCCAAAAGCAGCCACAGGAACTACCTGGTATGAAGTGCAGAAAATCGAGTTGATTGATCTGGTGCAAGCAAAGAAAATCGTCGAAACCTTGCTTTCACGTTAACTGCAATAATCAGGCAAAAGAATTACGAGCTGTTGACTTTGATGGTTTTTTAAGCAACCCTTGTTAGGAGGATATATGTCAGTTGATGCGTGGACCTTTCGCAGAGCAATTTTAGAGCTTTTATTAAAGACAGGCTGGCGGATATTTGTGAGACCTTTCGCTTCTCAAACAGTGGAAACCAAGATTCTGTATTGGATTGTGATGGGCCGTCAACTGAATCTGGTGAATCCGGAGGATTTTAACGAAAAACTGCAGTGGTTGAAGCTATATTGGCAGCAACCTCTAGTTTCGCAGTGTGCAGACCAATATAACGTTCGTGAATATGTGACTGAGCATGGGTGCGGAGATGTTCTAAACGAACTTTATGGAGTTTACGACCGGACCTCAGAGATACCTTGGGGAGATCTTGCAAATAAATTTGCGCTCAAATGCACTCACGGCTGCGGATACAACATCATCTGCGTAGACAAGGAGAAAGTAAGCAGACGGCAATCGATGATCAGCATTGAACGGTGGATGCGAACCGCGTTCGATTTCTGAACTGCAAAGTTTTGTCCGAGCAAATTGTCATAGGATTTTGCATCCGGGGCTGCCTTGGTTGTTTGCGGTTTGTATTTGCTTTTGATATGGTCCATATTTGAATTCGTCAACGCTGGGGGGAGGAAATCTTATCTGGCTGGAGAATACAATAAGTATAAAAGGTGAGTAACCGACAGGGGTTGTAAGAGATGAAACGTTATGGTATGTGGGGTTTATCGGTGGCGTTGCTTTTGTCTTTCTGGATGCCTATTGCCTTGGCTGCAGAAAAGAAAGTCGAGTTAACGGAGCAATGCCGCAAACATGTGGCGGCGTTCGAATACCCGGAAGCAATTGATGTTTGCGGACAGGCGATCAAACTGGATGATAAGTATGCAGATGCTTATTTTTGGCGTGGTGTTGCGCTAGTGGCCACACGTAAATATGATGAGGCAATGAAAGATTTTAATCTGGTGATCAGTCTGAACCCGAATGATGTGCAGGCGCTCAGTAACCGCGGCCTGGTTTATCGCCGGCTGAAACAATATGACCAGGCACTGGCTGACTTGAACAAAGCGATTGAGATCGACCCGGCCTATGCTGAAGCATGGCTGAGCAGAGGCACTGTCTTTGCCCAAATCGATCAATGGAGTGATGCAGTGCTGGATTATTCCCGTGGAATTGAACTGACGCCGCAGAACTATACTGCTTATCATAACCGGGGAATCGCCTACGAACAGATGGGGCGAAAAACGGAGGCGCTGGCTGACTTCCGGACTTTTCTCCGTATGGCTCCGGCAGGTGATCTGCTGCGGGCCTCGGTGGAGCAGCGTATAAAAATGCTGGAGGAAGCACCATGACGGAAACTTACTATACTCAAGGGACTTGTTCCACTGAAATCAAGTTTGAAATTGTGGACGGAATCGTAAAAAAAGTTGAATTTGCTGATGGATGTGAGGGTAACCTGACCGCCATCTCACTATTGGTCATCGGGATGAAGGTGGATGATGTCATCGAAAAACTGAAAGGGCTTCCCTGCGAGGGAAGGGATACTTCGTGCCCGGACCAACTGGCCAGAGCGCTCGAGCAATGGAAAACTGGGCAATAATCACGGTGTAAGCGTTGTGGATTTCAAAAGATGAAGGAGGAATTGATATGTTCAGCAAAATTCTGGTTCCGATTGATGGTTCCGAGATGGCTTGGCATGCACTGGAACACGCCAGGGCCCTGGGTGAAAAGTTTGGCAGCCAGATTACCGTGATGCACGTGGTCCAACCATACAATACCATTCCCAGCATTGATGGGTCGCCGCTATTTATCCCCCGTGATATTGAGGCGATTCAGTCAACAGGGCAAACGCTGTTGAAACAGGCAGAAGAAAAGCTGGCCGGCTATCCGTTTCCCATGGAGACCAAGATTGAGTTTGGCTATCCGGCGGAGCGTATCCTGAGTGTGGTGGATGAGGGGAATTATCGCATGATCGTGATGGGTAACCGCGGGCTGAGTGGTATTGCCGAATTTCTTATGGGCGGCGTGGTAGCAAGGGTCACTCAGCATGCCAAAGTGCCTGTGTTGGTCGTGAAGTAAACAGGAGGTGATGGATTGGTGCTGAGAAAAATATGCTTGGCAGCGCTGACCCTGTGCTTGTTTTTTTGCTTCAGTCCAACGGTTTGGGCGGCCGATGTACAGTATACACTTGGTGATACCGGACAGGCTGTGGAACAGATTCAAACCGGGCTGAAAGAGGCCGGCTATTTTGGCGGACAGGTGGATGGCAAGTTTTCTACCTTAACCCGTCAGGCGGTGCTCAGTTTTCAGAAAGCTGCAGGCCTGAAAGCGGATGGAATCGTTGAGGCGAAGACTTTTAAAGCGCTGACCGGCAAAGCGATTCCGGCGAAAACAACTGTTGTTGCCGACACCAATAATCAACCTGTGGACAAAAATGCCGCCAGTATTCTGAACACGGCTTTGTCGTACAAAGGTGTGAAGTATCGTTTTGGCGGGGCGACTCCGGCGGGTTTTGACTGCTCGGGTTTTGTGATGTATGTTTTCAACAAACATGGAATCAAACTACCGAGAACCGCAGACATCCAGTTTACGGTCGGCAAGCCGGTTAAAGCTAAAAAGGAGCTTAAACCGGGAGATCTGGTCTTTTTTGAAACCTATGAAAAAGGCGCTTCGCATGTGGGGATTTATCATGGCAACGATAAATTTGTTCATGCCTCATCGAGTCGCGGGGTTACCCTCAGCGGATTGTCTGAAGAGTACTATGCTAAAAGATATCTAGGCGCCCGACGAGTTCTCTGAGTAATTTATTGTATATTGAATGAGGTTTTTTCATTATTTGCTGTGATTGAGTTGAAAAGATGGTAATTGTGCCATCTTTTTTGCTTTCTTGCAGGAAAAACAAATAAGCAAAGCGAATTTAAAAGATTACAATTATTTTAGGAGGGATTACTTTGGTTTGGGTCGGCGCAATTATTGTCATATTAAC
>CAZFSM010000031.1:0-25425 GCA_964521625.1 uncultured Veillonellaceae bacterium
GTGACATTTTCTCACGATAATCTACAAGGTGACATTATCTCAAGTTAACCACACCCGCCGGAACATGGTGGTTGCGAAATCTTTGCCTGTTTAGTACAATAAGAAAGATTACTAGTGAAAAATTTCACAGCAACGAGGTGTGGCGATGATCAAGGTTTCTGTTTGTTTAGGCAGCGCCTGTCATTTAAAAGGCGCCAACGGAGTATTGGATGCTTTTCTGGCACTTGTTGAAAAGCACAAGGCGCAGGCGCAAATTCAAATGGCGGGAAATTTCTGCCAGGGACACTGCACTGAAGGCGTTGTGGTTCAAATTGACGACCTATTATTAACCAACGTGACCCGGGATCAAGTGCACGAATTATTTATGAAGCACATATTAAGAATTGGGGTGAACCCATGAAACAGGCGATCACCACCCAAAAAGTCAATTGTCAGGACTGTCACCGCTGTGTTCGCTCCTGTCCGGTAAAAGCGATTGGCATCGAAGCCGGCCATGCCAGTGTAGTATTGGATAAATGCATCCTGTGCGGCGAATGTGTGGTTGAATGTCCACAAAACGCCAAACAGGTCGAAAACCAGCTTGACATCGTACGAAGGGAGCTTGCAGCCGGCGCAAAAGTTGCCTTCAGTATCGCTCCATCGTTTATCGCCGCATTCCCCGACCTTTCCATCGGTCGGTTGCGCAGTGTACTCAAGAATCTCGGCGCTTGCGCAGTCGAAGAAACCGCCGTCGGCGCGGCGGCTGTATCGGAAGTATATAGCAGCCTGGTCGCAACGACCGAAGCGCCGGTTATCTCAGCTTGCTGCCCAGTCGTGACCCGTCTGGTGGAAAAGTATTACCCTGAACTGACTGGCAATCTCGCGCCGGTCGTTTCGCCGATGATTGCGCATGGCCGGATTTTGAAAGAAAAGTTGGGCAACGATGTCTTTACTGTTTTCGTCGGTCCCTGCATTGCCAAAATTGCCGAAGGCAGGGACAGCGACATCACTGGATCCATCGACGCGGTGCTCACGTTCGGACACCTCGACACTTGGTTTACCGAAACCAATAGCCTGAACAATACGCTCACAGAAGACAATAACGCACTGGATACGCCCGGCCCTTCCCGCTTTTTTCCGATTACCGGCGGTATTTTAAAAAGCTTCATTGAGCATGATGAAACCGACACGGATGTCATCACTGTCCATGGCATAGAAAACTGCATGGAAGTGTTTGATTGCTTGAGTCAATGGCAAATTTCGCCGCGGTTTGTCGAAGCCCTGGCCTGTGAAGGTGGTTGCATCGGCGGACCTGGTTTTCCGCATCAGAGCGGCACGCCCGTTCGCCGGGCACGGGTGGTGGAGTTCGCCAGGCAATCGGCAGCCCCAGAGCTTGATGTGCCCGCCGCCTGTGCTGACTTTTCCCGCACACACGCTGCAACTCCGGTCATCGCAATGCAACCCAGTGAAATTGAAATTCGCGAGATCTTGGCGAAAACAGCCAAACTCAGCAAAGCGGACGAAAAAAATTGCGGCGCTTGTGGTTATAGCACCTGCCGCGAAAAAGCGATCGCCGTCTGGCAAGGACTGGCCGAAGTGGATATGTGCATTCCTTATATGAAAATGAAAGCCGAATCATTTTCCAATATGGTCATCGACAATTCGTTGAATGCGATCATCGTAGTCGATGAAGCGATGGCTATTCAGGAATTCAATCCGGCTGCCGAAACCATGTTCGGCCAAAACGCCGAACTAGTCAAAGGAACTCATTTGGGGCGCATCATTGATTGCACTGGTTTGCAACAGGCAGTCAATACGCAGGAGAAATTTGTCGGCCGCCGGGTGGAATACCCGGAACGTTCGTTGATCACTGAACAAATGGTGTTGCCGGTCCGTGAACATAACATGGTGATTCTGATTGTCACCGATGTCACGGAACGAGAAAAAAAAGAACGCGATCTGCAAAAAGTTAAGCAGGAAACAATCGATAAAGCGGCGGAAATCATCAATCGCCAAATGCATGTAGCACAGGAAATCGCCGGACTCCTAGGAGAAACTACCGGCGAAACCAAATCGGCGCTGCTTGACCTGGTAGGACTGCTGAAAGAACGGGATAATCGTTGATGGCTCTCCATGCTGAAGTTAATGTAGCCCAGCTCTGTAAACACGGCGAAGAATTGTGCGGCGACAACGTGCAGGTCACCCGCGCTGAAGATTCGGTGATCGTTGTTGTTTCAGACGGCCTGGGCA
Organism: uncultured Veillonellaceae bacterium; assembly: GCA_964521625.1. Lineage (GTDB taxonomy): Bacteria > Bacillota > Negativicutes > UBA1444 > UBA1444 > UBA1444. Next base: position 2,230 of record CAZFSM010000031.1, read on the forward strand.
GTGGCGTCAAAGCCAATATTCTTGCCACGTTGACAACAAAAATCGCATCGTCCATGCTGGCGCGCGGCGCCAGCCTGGACGATGTTGTCGAAACGATTGCCCAGACATTACCGGTCTGCAAGGAACGAAAAATCGCTTATTCAACCTTGCAAATTTTGCGGATTGACCCGCTTGGCAATGCAACCCTGGTTGAGTTTGACAGCCCCCGCACTTTTTTGTGCCGCGCCGGTCATGTCATTCCTTTCCCTGCCCAAACCAAGACCATCGGGGGTAAAGAGGTGCTGGTCGGACAGATCGAGTTGCAGGAAAATGACTGGCTCACATTGGTCAGTGATGGCGCCATTCATGCCGGCATCGGCGGTTTATTGCCACTCGGCCTCGGTTGGAATGGCGTGGCTGGTCGCTTGTCGGAAGACGTCGCCAAAGCGGCGGATACCCAGGAGCTCTGCGCTTCCCTGCTGAACTGTTGTGAAGGCTACTACCTCGGCAAACCCGGTGATGATACCACGGTTGTCGCCATAAAAATTCGTCGACCTCGCCGCATCAACTTGATGATGGGCCCGCCTGCATCGCCTGAGCATGATGTCGCTGTAGTCCAGCGCCTGCTGGCCGCACCGGGCCGCAAGATCGTATCCGGTGGTACTACTGCAACGTTGGTCAGCCGGGCCATGGGAAAACCTCTGAAAGTCGCCCTGGAATACCACGATCCCAGCATTCCTCCCATAGCTCATCTGGAAGGCATCGATCTGGTCACCGAAGGAGTGCTGACGCTCAATGCGGCAGTGGATCGGTTGCGGTCCCCAAAAGAGCTCCGCCAGTCCAACCGGCAAGATGGCGCCAGTTTGGTTGCCCGGATGTTGATGGAGTCAGATCATGTGCATATTTGGGCCGGTGGCGCCGTCAATCCCGCCCACCAAAATCCATTGCTGCCGACTGCGATGAATATCAAGGTTCAGGTTCTCGGCCGACTGCGCACACAGCTAGAAGCGCTGGGTAAAGTGGTCCATATTGAATGGGTATGACCAAAAACATATAATATAATTACAAAAGGAGTGAACCCTTCTTCATGTTGACTGTTGAACTTTGCATGGGTACTTCCTGCCATCTGATGGGCGTCCAGGATTTGGTCGCTGTCCTGGAATCGCTGCCGGTCGATCAACGTCAAAGAATTGAAATCAAAGGCGTCACCTGTTTTAAGAACTGTGGCAAAGGCCCCAATATCCGAATTAATGGCGAATTGATCAGCAATGCCACGCCTGACAGACTACTGGAAATATTACAAGCTAATTTATCATAATTGGAGGGAAAGACAAACAGTGCCAGAAATCAATGAGATCACCAAAATTCGCCGCAAGGTTCTGACTGAAATTGCCCAGATGACTTTCGAAGGCCGGCTGCACACAGATGCGGAAAATATTCTGCAATCTGTCGTCACTGATGAAGGACCGCGCTATCGTTGCTGCGTCCACAAGGAACGGGCGGTGCTGCAGGACCGGATCAAATCCGCGCTGAGCCAGCCAATGACTGCCACGATTCCCGAGGCGGCTATCGCAGCTTTAGACGGCAACATTGCCGATACACCGATTATCCAGGTATTACCGGTCGCCTGCGACCAGTGCCCACTCGACCGTTTTATCGTAACCGATGCCTGCCGCAACTGTCTGGCCCACAGCTGTATTGCCAGTTGTCCCAAAAAGGCAATCTCCGTGGTCGCCAACCGTTCGTTCATTGATAAAGCCAAATGCGTGGAATGCGGCCTCTGCAAGCGGTCCTGTCCTTATGGCGCAATTATCGAGATTTCCCGTCCCTGCGAACGCGCCTGCGAACTCAGCGCCATCACCGCGGATAAAGCCCGTAAAGCTGTTATTGATTATGATAAATGCGTCCATTGCGGCGCCTGTAAAATAGCCTGCCCCTTCGGCGCCATCTCGGATCGATCAATGATTGTTCAAGTCATTCAGCGAATCAAGGCCGACCGCAGGGTATATACATTGCTTGCGCCGGCGTTTATCGGACAGTTCGGCGTTCAGGTCCGCCCGGGGCAAGTACGGGCCAGTCTGCTAAAAGTTGGCTTCCATGACGTCCTAGAAGTGTCGGTTGGCGCGGATGCAGTTGCCGTTGAGGAAGCGAGGGAATTTATTCAGCGCACCCGGGAAACCGGCTCTCTGATGACTACCTCCTGCTGCCCAGCTTTTGTCGGTATGGTTGAAAAACATCTGCCAGACATGAAAGACAATATCTCATCCCTGGTTTCGCCAATGGTCGCTGCGGCGATGAATGTAAAGAAAAACGATCCCGAAGGGATCGTCGTGTTTGTCGGTCCATGTATCGCAAAAAAAAGCGAAGCTGAACGCTATCCTGGCATTGTCGATTATGTACTGACATTTGAGGAACTGGCAACAATGATTGTCGGGGCAGGCGTCAACGTGACAGAAATGGAAGCCGAATCTTTTGCCTCAGCCGGCTCCAAAGATGGCAACATATTTGCCCGGGCCGGCGGTGTGCTGCAAGCTGTGGAGAACGTACTGGCGCAATTGGCGCCGGATTTGCAGGTTCAGGCCGAACGTTGCGAGGGGCTAAGCAACTGCAAAAAAAGTTTGCAGGAAATTCAGGCCGGTAAACGAAACGCCAACTTTTTTGAAGGCATGGCCTGCACCGGCGGCTGCGTGGGAGGACCTGGCGTACTTACCGACTCGCGGGTCACGACCAAACTAGTGGAAAACTTCGCCAATGCCGCGCTGGAAAAATCAGCGGTCACCAACCCCAACAGCGAACCGATAGAATCATTGGGGTTACACCGCCCTCACGCAAACCCGTCTGGTTCTGCCAATTCTTAAATCAGCTTCAACAGTTCCTGACCATCAACCACCTGATCGATAAAACTGGTCAGGTGGTTTTGCATATCATACTCAACTACACTAGGGTATAATCGCCGTTTTTTGTCCATAATCAACCGCAAGATTGGTCTTAGCGGCATTTCCGGCGGTACGCTAAGAACAACTCCGATATCGCCGGTATTCAGACGCACTACCGTGCCAACCGGATAGATTGCAATCCGCTGTAAAAACAGCGGCAGAATCACCGGATCAAAATGCTGATTTCCTTTCATCAGCATTAATTCATAAGCTTCGTGCGGCAACATCGCTTTCCGGTAAGGGCGATCCGATGTAATTGCATCATACACATCAGCAATCGCAACAATCCTTGAGTATTCGTGGATCTCTTCATTACCGAGGCCTCGCGGATAGCCGGTTCCATCGTATTGTTCATGATGTTGCAGCGCAATATGAATGGAAGGTAAGGTCATCGCCCCTTGGCAATTTCGCAAAAGATCAAACCCCAACATGGTGTGCCCGCGCATGACAACCATTTCTGCCTCATCCAAAGCGGCTTGTTTATTGAGCAATGCCGGGTCGACCTTTGTCTTGCCAATATCATGCAACAACGCACCAATTGCCAGTTCCTGCAATTTCAATTCAGAATACCCCATATGAGAAGCCGTAAGTACCGCCAAGCTGCAAACATCGACCGAATGGGCAAAAGTATAGTCATCATGTGATCTTATCTCAGTAAGGTGAACCAGCGCACGCCGATTACGCAGCACTTCCGCTACAATCCGGCGAGAAACAACCTGCACTTCATCAAAGGAAACATCGGTCCGCTTATTGCGCAATACATCAAAAGCACGTTTGACAGTTTGCATGGATTGATTACGGGTTTCTTCAGAAAGCACCAGCGGAATTTCCACATCATCAAACAAAGGATTACGCACATAAATAGCGTAAACCTCCATCTCCTGCAACCGGTGAATATAGGATTCGGTTATTTCCATATCAGCCGCCAGCAACATCCGGCCTTCAGCGTCAAATATATTTCTGGCGGTAATCATTCCCGGGGTCAATTGTGAAATCCGCACCCGTTGCACTTCTTCGCACCAACCTTCTTATACTCCATAACTCTAATCAAGCAAAAAATCACCTGAGGAGGGCTTAACCATGCAACTTTACATCTGGCGCCATAACCGAAAATTTCATAGTTGGAGTATGTTTAACGAGCCCTGTGTGCATCAGTCCATGTATACCGATGCCCTGGCGGTCGTCGTCGCCGAGTCTATGGAGCAGGCCCTGCAACTGCTGGGTGAGTCAAATCAAGGTTGGTTGTTGGCAGAGCTCAGCCGAATAACGCCAACCGTGCTTCCCGTAACTAACCCGACCGTCGCCTTCAGCGAAGTGCGCTGCGAATAATTCGCAGCTACCAGGCCGGCGGATAAATCACCCGTGACGATACGGCCCGCACGTCGTTCGTGCCGGTCAATACCATCGCTGCCCGCAGTTCGCCGGCAACCCGGTCCATGACCAGCTTAACCCCTTCAACGCCGCCGCCGACAGCCCCGGTGATCACCGGACGGCCAATCAGAGCGAATTCGGCGCCCAGCGCCAACATCTTCAATACATCGGTCCCGCTACGCACCCCGCCGTCGACCATCACGACCAGACGTCCCTTTACGGCCCGGGAAATCGCCGGCAACACTTCCGCGGTGCCTGGTGTATGATCCAGAGCACGGCCGCCATGATTGGAAACAACGATGGCATCGACCCCCGCCTCGGCGCAGGCCAAAGCATCGTCAACTGTCATGATTCCTTTCACAATGAAGGGGATCTGGGTGTTGCGCTTAATATATTCCAGTTCGATGAAGCTTTTCGGTCCGACCGGCTGCCCCGCGCGAGTCATATTGATCAACGCCGCGGCATCAATGTCGATGCCAAACGCCACTGCACCGGCCTGCGCTGCTTCATTGGCCAGCAGCACGATCCGTTCCGATTCGCGCGGCTTGATAATAGCAATCCCTTTGCCTTGCTCGGCTTTGATCGCTGCAAGCCCGCCCTGAAAAACCTCGGGGTTCGGCCCATCGCCAGTCATGCCCAGCACACCCGACTGCACGGCGCCGGTTACAACCGCCGCCGAATATTCCGCTTCACTCATCTTGCATTTCATATTCATGGCCGTGCCGCCAACCGCCGCCGCCAATACCGGCATGCTCATCTCCTGTCCGAACAGCGCTGTCGACAGCAGTGGCGAATTGACCCGATGCACCGTGCGCAAGTTCAGCTTGATGTCCGCCAATGCACTCACATTGCTACGAAAACTCATCCCCGTGCCAACGCCGCCCATACCGGGGACTTCGCCGGCGCATACCACTCCGTTGCACACGGGACAGATTCTGCAAGCCCCGTTAAACCGATCTTTGGCATTAGCTTTTAATTCTGACCACTCCATAACAACACCTTCCCCTTTTCTCCCAAACATACAACAACCTATTCGGCGTCACCGCGAACTGCAATCGGCGCACCCTTCCGATAAAAAGCCAGAAACGCCATAAAGGCTAGTAGCAAGATTCCCGCCCAACGGATTGTATGATCAATCGGAATGCAAATATATTCCGCCATCGAATAAGCGCCGGTCCCCAGCAGCATAAAAGTATTTTCGGCAAAGTTCTGGACTGTTGTCGCCCGCCCGGTGCCGATCGTCTGGTCGCCCAAATATTCATTCAGGGTATTAACAGGAACAATGTAAAGACCACCTAGCATTCCCACGAGAAAAATCAAACCGATTGCCAGATTCAATGTATGAACATAGCTTAATGTCATGACGACTACGCCCATGACAATACCAAAAAAGATCGCCCGCCGATAAGTTCGGAGCGTAACAAAACGTGGCGCCATTAGCGCACCAATCCCAATACCGATGCCAATTACAGCCATTAGCAAACTGACCGGTTTGTTGCCCGCCAACCCCAATGCAGTCGGCACCCAGATAAACATCCCCAGGCGCAGGATATTGGATACCGTCCAGAAAAACGCCGAACCAATCACGGAAAATCGCGCATCCACATGCACCATAAAATAGCGGATATCGCTGATAAATTCACCAATCGCATGCAACCCTGGCATATGTCCCCGACTGGGATTCATCGGAATTAAAAAAGTAAAGCCGATTGATACTGCATATAACGCCAAGCCCAACATGCATGCCAGGGGAATCGAATAATCGGACAAGAATCCACCCACCACGGCACCGCTGAGAATCGCTGCAATCGTCGTGCCTTCCATCCAGGAGTTTGCTTTCATCAACTGGTCTTCATTGCGGGTCAAAAATGGCAAAATACCATATTTGGCTGGGCTGTATACAACCGACCCCAAGCCGAATATTCCGTAACTCAAGGCTGGATTCAAACCCAGCAAAAAACCGACCAGACAAAGTGCCTTCACAATATTGCCGATAAAGAGAACCCTTGCCTTAGGAACAAAGTCGGAAAGTCCGCCGACCCAAGGTGAGGCAAGAATATACGCAGCCAGATAAAGGCCCTGCACCAACGGTAAATAATAGTCGGGAAACGCATCGCGCAGGATAATAGCCTGGGCGATGAATAAAAGTGTATTATCAACGAACGCGGAAAGAAACTGACCGGAAAGCAACGCTCCCAATGGAGAAAATAATCTGTTCAAGAGCCTGTCCCACATCCTTTCTTGGTTCGCATGGCAACGCATGGCAAAAAGTCAGTTAAATCAAATATTTTCCGCCGTAAAGAGTGTGTTTCCATACGCGTAAATCATAGCAGACCCGCCTATTTCTGTCAAAATAACAGCCCTGTCAATGATTGGGGAATATGGTATAATTCTTATATGAAAAACATTAAAAAAGTTCTTATTGCAATGAGCGGCGGCGTGGACAGTTCGGTTGCAGCCGCATTATTAAAACGTCAGGGCTACGAAGTCATCGGCGCTACCATGAAACTCTGGCAGGAAGATTCGGCTGAAACGGCTGGACCAGAGCGTAGCTGCTGCACTTTGTCCGCAGCGGAAGATGCCCGCAGGGTGGCGCAAATACTGGACATACCCCACTATGTATTTAATTTTCAGGCTGCATTTTCCCGTGATGTAATCGATTATTTCACGCAGGAGTATTTGGCAGGTCATACCCCAAACCCTTGCATCGCCTGCAACCGCCATTTGAAATTTGGCGCCCTGATGCAACGGGCTCGGGAGCTCGGCGCTGACTTTGTCGCCACGGGCCATTATGCGCAGATTCACCACGATCCCCTGACCAACTTATTTCAACTGTTAAAAGGGTTGGACGCAAAAAAGGACCAGTCCTATGTACTTTATCATCTTGACCAGCAAACCCTGGCCCATTTTCTATTGCCCCTGGGTGGGCTTACCAAAGCAGAAACGCGAGCCCTTGCTGCCGAATTCGGTTTTTCGGTGGCAAACAAGCCGGAAAGTCAGGAAATTTGTTTCATCCCGGATAATGATTATCGGCGTTTTCTGCAGGAAAGAGTGCCCGGCCTGATCAAACCCGGTCCTTATGTTACTAAAGACGGAACGGTTCTTGGCATGCATAAAGGGTTCGCCTGTTATACCGTTGGCCAACGCAAGGGACTGGGAATCGCGTTGGGACAGCCGATGTTTGTTTCCTCGATTGATCCGGTCAACAACCGGGTCGTCCTCGGACCCGAATCCGATGTGTTCACCGATTATTTATCGGCCCGCGATGTGAACTGGATTGCCGGTATAGCGCCCACAGGGCCACTGCAGGCCATGGCCAAGATCCGCTCCACAGCATCCGAACGTCCGGCAGAAATTATTCCGCTTGCCGATCAGCGCCTGGAAATCCGTTTTGCGCATAAACAACGCGCAATTACTGCCGGGCAATCGGTAGTTCTGTATGACGGCAATAGCGTTTTAGGCGGCGGCATCATCGAGTAGTTAGTCCTAATTCATAGGGAGGAATTTGAGATGCACAATCCACAGACTGCCAACGAACTTTTTATCGGCCTCGGAAGTGAACTCCCCTCATCATCGGTTTTCAACCCTGCTTTACGGCGGGCGCCGGATCGCGGCTTCAAGTTGACACCGGCCCAGACAAAAACAGCTTTGCGCAACGCGTTGCGGTATGTTCCCGAATCGCTGCATGAAACACTGGCGCCTGAATTCTTGCAGGAGTTAAAGACGCGTGGCCGGATTTACGCTTACCGCTATATGCCAACCCAACCATTGTTTGGCAAACCGATTGATGAATACCGCGGCAACTGTATTGAAGGCAAAGCCTTTCAAGTCATGATCGACAACAACCTGAACCCCGAAGTTGCCCTCTATCCTTACGAGCTTGTCACTTATGGCGAAACAGGCAGCGTATGCCAAAACTGGCTGCAATATCGCCTGATCAAACAATATCTCGAGGTTATGACGCAGGATCAAACGTTGGTGATTGAGTCCGGTCACCCGCTTGGTCTATTCCCATCGCGTCCGGATGCACCGCGAGTCATTATTACCAATGCGCTCATGATCGGCATGTTTGATAATCAGAACGACTGGGAAACAGCCGAACAGATGGGGGTAGCCAATTATGGCCAGATGACCGCTGGCGGCTGGATGTACATCGGGCCGCAGGGAATTGTCCACGGCACTTTCAATACCATCCTGAATGCCGGACGCATGAAGTTGGGCTTAACCCATGATCAGGACTTGCGAGGCCATCTGTTTATTACTTCTGGTTTGGGCGGCATGAGCGGAGCACAGGGAAAAGCGATTGAAATCGCCGGCGGAGTCGGCATTATTGCCGAAGTTGATCTTTCCCGTATCCAGACTCGCCTGTCGCAAGGCTGGATCAGCCGGATGTCCGATCACTTGCCGGAACTTTTCCAGTTTGCCGACACAGCACTCCAGAACAAAGAACCCCTAGCAATTGCTTATCACGGCAACATTGTTGATCTGTTGGAATATGTAGTAAAAGAAAATATCCCAGTCGCCTTGTTGTCGGACCAGACTTCCTGCCACGTTCCCTATGACGGCGGCTATTGCCCGCAGGGGATGACGTTTGCCGAACGCACCCGGTTACTGGCGGAAGACAGGCCCGGCTTCCACGATGCAGTCAACGCCAGCCTGCGCCGTCACTTTGAACTAATTAAGATTCTCAGCGAGCGTGGCACCTATTTTTTCGACTATGGGAATGCTTTCCTGAAAGCGGTTTTTGATGCCGGAGTCACTGAAGTTTCATTGAATGGAACTGATGAAAAAGACGGGTTCATCTTTCCGTCTTATGTGGAAGATATTATGGGTCCTGAATTGTTTGATTACGGCTATGGCCCTTTCCGCTGGGTCTGTCTCAGCGGCAAACCGGCTGATCTGGCCAAAACCGACAAGGCGGCAATGGACTGCATCAATCCGGAACGACGCGGGCAGGATCGTGACAATTATGTCTGGATTCGCGATGCGGAGAAAAATAAATTGGTGGTCGGCACGCAAGCCCGAATTTTGTATCAGGATGCCGAAGGACGTATACGTATCGCCCTGCGGTTTAATGAAATGGTTCGAAATGGAGAAGTCGGCCCGATCATGCTGGGGCGCGACCATCATGACGTCAGCGGCACTGATTCGCCGTTTCGGGAAACTGCCAACATCAAAGACGGCAGCAACGTCATGGCCGATATGGCAACCCAATGTTTTGCCGGCAATGCCGCCCGCGGCATGAGTCTGGTTGCACTGCACAACGGTGGCGGCGTCGGTATCGGCAAGGCAATTAACGGCGGGTTTGGACTGGTTCTTGATGGCAGCGAACGAATTGATGCCATCATCCGTTCGGCAATGCTTTGGGACGTCATGGGCGGCGTAGCAAGACGCAGCTGGGCCCGCAATCCGCATTCCATGGAAACCATCCGCGAGTTCAACCGCGAGCAGGCTGGCAAGGCCCATGTCGTTGTGCCCTGCCTCGTTAAAGACAGCCTCGTTGATCGTTTGATCGATCCTGTGTTATGATGGACTTAAGAAAATCCGAATAATCTCGAATAATATAGTGTAGTAACTGTGGGGAGTGATAAACATGACCACGCGTATCTCGCAACAAACATCAGCCCTGTCGGGACAAAACGCCGCTGATGCCTTGCTACGCAAGGAAAAATCTGATAAAACCATAACTCAGCAGCCAAAAACTAAGCTGGACGTTTCCTATGAGCTGAACCTCTCAGAAACCGCCCAGTCGCTAATGGCTTCGCCACTACCTGCGGTAACGGGCCCCGAAGATGCCAAAAAACAACTTGACCTCATCCGGGCGGCGGCTGAAAAATCAGCGGAATCTGTGTTAAGCTCACATAAGCCCAGCGCTAAATCCGTGATGGATTTGCTCGCTTAAGTCGTTTTTTTACCTGACTTGGTTTAAAAACAAATTAAAAGGTAAGGACCATGCTAAAGCCTAGCATGGTCCTTACCTTTTAATTTTTATATCGCATAAGGTAAATTTTATTGATTTCCCCTTTCTGCCGGGCAAGTACCAATAAACAGTTCCACTAAAGCCGGGTCAAATTGCGTGCCTGCACAACGGCGCAATTCAGCGACTGCCGCAGCGTGACTCATCGCTTTGCGGTAAGGGCGGTCGCTAGTCATGGCATCGTAAGCGTCGGCAATCGATAAAATACGGCATTCCACCGGAATTCGCTCCCCTGCCAGACCGAGTGGGTAGCCTTCGCCATTCCACCACTCGTGGTGTTTCAACACCCAATCCGCAACCGGCATCAAATCAGGCGATGAATGGGCAATCCGGTGCCCGATCTCACAATGCCGCCGCATCTCAACCAGTTCATCCGGCACCAATGCTCCCGGTTTCAGCAAGATGCGGTCCGGAATACCGACCTTGCCGATATCATGAAACTGCGCCAACAGCCGCAAATCCGTCATTCTGCTCTCCGGCAATCCGGCTGCTCTGGCAAGACGAATCAACATCTCTTGCAACCGATCTGCGTGTCCTTCTGTGATAAAATCGCGCGCCTCCAATAAGCTCATCACTGTCTGGACAATCGCACTACGGGTACTTTGGCTGCGGTGCAGTTTCCCCCGATACATCTTATTATCGGCTTCACAGAATAATTCCCGCATCGACACATTCTTGTCACTACGAAAAGCAGAGCCGGCCGAAAGACTGATCGGTATTCGCCGGGGATTTTTTTGCAGTTTTGCCACCGCAGCATATACGTTTCCCATCGCAGCTTCCATTAAGGCGGGACTTGAATTTTTCATCAGTACGGCAATTTCATCGCCGCCGATTCTGGCAACTAGGTCCGCTTCGCCAAAGCACTCCTTAATCAGCTCTGCCGTCCGTACTAACAAATCATCGCCCTGCTCATGACCAAATGAATCGTTGACCAGCTTAAGTCCATCAAGATCAAAGATAATCAACCCGACTGACTCTTCGCCGCACTTATCCCGCCGGATCATTTCCTCTTCGAAAAAAGTCCGGTTATAAAGCCCAGTCAGCATATCGTGATAACTCAAATAGTTCATTTTTTCTTCAATATACTTGCGTTCGGTAACGTCCCTTGCCGTTACCATATAAACAGTTTTACCCTTTAAGTGGACCAATGCCCCCGATCGTTCAACCTCAACGATACGACCGCTCTTGTGTCTGAACTGCCGGGCTTCAACTGGCAGTTCATGTTGAACCGGCAATATTTCGTCATAATAACGATCAATCGCCTCACGGCTACCAAGCACAAAATTGTAGATGGACATCGTTTCTAGTTCTATCTGGGAGTAGCCGATCAGCTCCTGAAAGTGGAGATTCGATTCAATGACTGTTCGGGTTTCCGGATCAATCAAAACAATTGCTTCCGAAGATTTTTGCACCAACGTCCGATAACGATCTTCACTTTCTCGCAACGCCGCCTGCGCCTGCTGGAATTGCTCAATAACCTTACGTTGCTTTGCATTGCTCAGCGCGAGCATCGAAAGTTGTTCGCCAATCAAGTGCAGCGCCTGGCAAATCTGTGCAAACCGTTTCCTTGGCATTTGGGGGACTTGAGACAGCGCCTCAAGCAGCTGCGTTTCATCCAGTCCGAGTTCCTCTGCATAAAGCCGATAATACGAATCATCCAGCATTTCGTCACGAACCTGACCAATCAGCCAATTGGCGACTTGTCTATCGCCTACGGTAATTCCTGTTCCGCCATCAAGCAACTTACCGCTAAGACACAATCCCCAGACAGGGCCGGCAGGATTCAGCAACCCGATAAAGGCGTCGGATTCCATGCATCGGATTTGACCGTTGGCAGTACCGCGGATCAGATTGCAAAAACTGGTAAAGTGGCTCGGCCGGGTGATCGGATTTCCTGCAAGATCGGTGATTAAAGAGGCCACTCCGGTGGCTAGGGAAAAAGCATCCTGAATCCGCTGAATTTCATCAATATCAAACAAATCGCGAAATTGAAATTCCGGCATCACGCTTGCCATTTCATCCTTTGTATTGTCAGTCAGGTCCGCCTGAAAATTCATTGAATAATCTCCCGTCCCAATCCGTTCTGCTGGATCGGACAATATCATAACAATAGCTAAATTTCGACATTTCGCCCTTTTCTCCTGCCAGTTAGCGATTCGTCAATTCATTTCCGTTTTGCTGCGCCTTTCCCTTCGGTTTTGCAGGAAATTGCAAACCTGAGCGGAATAGTTTATAATATGGCAATCGCAATCAGAAAGAGGTGGGGGCATGCGAAAAATTCGGATTCTAATAGTTGATGACTCACCATTCAGTCAGGCTGTTCTACAAAAGACTCTCCCTGAAAGCACTTTTGAGATTTGCGGCCTCGCTTCCTGTGGCCTGGAAGGAATCAAGAAGTATTTTGTGCTCAAGCCGGATGTCGTAATCATGGATATCACTATGCCGGACATGGATGGACTGGAATGCAGCCGTCAAATTTTTCTGCGCGATACTGCCGCCCGTATCATCATTCTCAGTTCAATGAAAGATGATACTTTGACAACCCGGGCCCGCCTGCTTGGCATTCGCTGGTTTCTGCAAAAACCGGCTTCCCGTGAAGAACTAGTCCGCACAATCAAAATGGCCGTCAGTCGAATTGCGTTGGAATGGTGGGCAGCCTATCAAGAACAGCTGCAGTTGTCATTTGAAGAATATCTCGCCGGCTCTCTATGCACAGACTGCTGTACATTTTCTGTCGCTTCCCAATTACCCACTCCGTTTGAATCTCGAGGCATCTGCGCTATCATTGGCATAACCGGTGCACATTCTGGCCGGGTAATTCTGGATGCCTCGCACGACACTGCCGGTCATTTTGCCGAAACACTGCTTGACCGGCCTGCTTCCGCCGATGACGCTCTCGCCGGGATGGCCGAAATTGCCAATGTGGTTTGCGGTCGCGGCATTTCTCGCGCCAACCGAATTACTAAAGGGCTTGATCTTCGCATCACTTCCGCCAGTTTGCTGGAAGGGACGAAATTGGCCATCTCTAACCTACCGAATCATCATGTACTTTCAGTAACAGCCGATACACCAATTGGCAGCTTTCTGTTAAGTATGGAAATGCTGGAGGAATAAAGCATGGATGCCCGGTTAATCAATCCTGTAATTGATTCTTTTCGCGAAATATTACCCCAATTGGGTTTTGTTGATATTCAGCGAGGAAAACTCAGTATGGGCAGCAATTCCGTGGAAAGCCTCGGCGTAACCGTGATTATCGGTATGACCAAGGATTTGCGTGGTAGTGTGGCCTATAATATGAGTGAAGATACCGCAAAGGCCGTCGCCAGTACTATGATGGGCGGCATGCCGGTTGATCAGTTTGACGAATTGCCGCAAAGCGCTATTTCTGAACTGGTAAATATGGTTACTGCCAATTCTGCCATCCGGTTTGAGCAATTGGGTCTTGATGTAGATATTTCTCCACCTTCGCTAGTAGTCGGCAACGACTTTAGGGCCCGGTTATTATCGGAAAAGTTTCTGGTTATCGAAATGTTGGCTGACAACAAACTTATTCAGCTCAATTTAGGCTTGGAAAGCACCAAACCAAAAGAATAACCGAATTGCTATATTTATTTAAGCTATAAAAAATGGGTGACGCAAGATTTTTCTTCCGTCACCCATTTTTATTATTTCTTTACATCCTCACAATGCTGTTGCCACATCGCATAATGCTTCTTGAGCATCGTTGGTATCGGCAAATTATATGGGCAGCGCTGCAGACACACGCCACAGTCGATACATTTCGGCACAGTTTCCATCGCCGTCCGAGAAAAATCAACAGAGACTGCCGGTGACATACGGCGGGCAATCACCTGATAGCCCATCGCCGGCGTAATCATAACACCTTGCGGACAGGGCTGGCAGTATTCGCAGCGCCTACAAAATAGTTGCCCCAGTTCACGACGGTAGGTAGCCATCAGCGCTTCATCCTCGACCGAAACCAAGTTGGCTGTTTCATAAAAAGACACAACTTCATTGACTGCCTCAATCGAATCAAAACCGGGTAACGGAATCGCATCGGGAAATCGTCGCAAGAACTTGAACGCAACCGTTGCATTGTCAATCACGCCACCGGCAAACGGCTTCATCACGAGGATGCCCAACCCGAGTCGGCGTGCTTCCGGATGCAGATCTGCGCTGGCAGCTTCTTCGATGAAGTTGAACGGAAACTGGACCGTACTGAACAGACCCGTTTGAATCAACTTGATCGCCATAGGGCGACTGTGGGAAGTCACGCCGAGAAAACGGATTTTGCCAGCCTCTTTTGCTTTCTGCAAAACCTCCAATGCACCGCCTGGAGCGGTAATCGTTTGCCAAACATTCTCCTGCGCCACCTGATGCAGTTGAAACAGATCTATATAATCCGTCTGCAATCGCTGCAAACTCAGTTCCAGTTGTTCCAGTGCCCCGGCGCCATCCCGGCGCATCGTCTTGGTCGCAATAACCACCTTATTTCGTCTGCCGGCAAATGCCCGGCCCATTTTCTCCTCACTGTCCCGATAAGCATTGGCCGTGTCAAAAAAGGTTATCCCTTTTTCAAACGCATGGCCTACGATCCGTTCTGCTGCCGAGGACTCCAGACGAAGAATCGGAATCCCGCCAAACCCCAGTTCAGAAACTTCAAGCCCCGTATTGCCCAATTGCTGATAACGCATTGCCAAACCTCCATCCCTAATGTTTGTCTGCTTAATTGCTTAAATTATACCATAATCATTGAATTGTAAAGGTTGTGCGAAATACTAATTTGTGTCCACAAACAATTATTGCGATAAAAAAAATATAGCTAATAAGCCCGCACACTGTGATATAATATTCGCGCAATACATTATTTATTCAGTTCATAAAGGAGACTGAAGATGATCCGCAAATTATCCCAGGTTGAGTATTCGCTTGGCGAACTGGAGGCGGGCTATCGCCGCCAATACTTAAAGCAGGACATGAAACAAACTGTCTTGTTCAGTTCAACCTGGCTAGTGGTTAACTTACTGTTCATCTTTACTGATTATCTTTTATTCGGCGCTACCCCGGCCTGGCAAACCGCTTTATGGTTACGACTCTCACTATCCGGTTTGACACTGGCGGCATTTTTTGTTCTATCACGGGTAACCCGCCCGGCGGTTTTTGACTGGCTGGGACTCGGCATGCTTTGCGCCGCATATGCTCACGTGTTCATGCTCAATCATCTGCAGCCGATTTCCCACTATGCAGGATTGGATTACCTGATCATATTGGGAATATACTTGCTAGTGCCGATCCGGGTACTGTTTCGTATTATTCCCTCCGTTATTTTCAGCCTTTGCAATATCGCGACCTATACAAACTATTATTTTAGCCAAGCGACGCCTTTGCCGTTCGCGCAGTTATTCATCATGACGGTTTCATTTTTGCTGTCAAATGGCTTGGGTCTATGGGCCGCAGGTCAGTTTTACTCGCACCGACGACAACAATATGAAGCGCAAACCCGTTCCTTGGAACTGCGTAAGGATTTGATCCAGAATGCTCTGTTTGATCAGCTTACCGGCGTAGCAAACCGGCGACACTTTTTCCAGGTCGCCGAAGAAGAGTTTGGTCGCTTTACCCGTTATAACCGGGCATTTTCGCTATTGATGATGGATTTGGATCATTTCAAGGATGTGAATGATAAATACGGCCATCCGGTCGGCGACAAGGTTCTGAAAGAACTGGCAGAAACCGTATTGCGCAACAAACGTGATAGTGATCTGTTCGGTCGCCTGGGCGGCGAGGAATTCGCCTTATTACTGCCTGAAACAAGCTTGGCCGGCGCCACCGAAATTGCAGTGCGTCTCCGCCGGGCCTGTCACACTCTGGGCGTGCCGGGGCATATGGCAATCCGCGTCACGGTAAGCATCGGCGTTACGCAAGCGCGCAGCGAAGATGCCAGTTTTGACGATGTCCTGTCACGGGTCGATGAAACGCTTTATCGGGCAAAAAACAATGGCCGTGATCGGGTTGAAGTTGCCTGAGTGATCGTCAAAGAACCCGGGCAGCCTTAGTTGCGCGCTGCAGTGCCGCATCGACACTCGCCTCGGCATGGTGTGTTGCCACTAAACTTTGAGCGTGAATTTCATTGCACTGCTGCTTTTCGTTCAGTCCAAGCCAATGCTGCACCCCCCAATCTGCATTGCCGGCCCGCTCACCACTGTGTCGCTGTGCCAATGGATGCCGGCCTTGACAGCCGCCAGATGGTTGGCTAGCGCCAGGCCAAAAACTTTGTGCCCATGAAATTCAATTGGAATTGGGGATTGGGCCTGCAACCGACGTAAGCGAGACCCTACCTCAACTGGCTGCATACAGCCGACCGTATCGGCGAAACGGATTTGTTCCGCCCCCGTATCGGCCGCCAGCCTGGCATATTGCAGAAAATATTCATCCGAAGCCCGGGAAGCGTCCTCTGCGCCCACATAGGCCAGCGCGTCAGCAGCCCGGATTTTTTTTATGCAGCTTTCCAATTGGCACAGTATCCATGCGAAAGTCACAGCGAGCTTTTTTCGGGATTCATCATCGTGTATCAGCTGAAACGAGAAAAAGCCCGGCGCAAAATTCATTACGCCCAAGCTTCTCTGCTCAATCTGCCTGTAAAGCAAAGAGGCTTGCGAACGGATTCCGTTTCGCAAGCCTCTTTGCTTTACTTTGCCGTATGATATTTGTTCACAATATAGCACTGAAGAATCATTCGTGCAATCACTTGCCTAAAAGTTGGAAAATTTAGAAGAAAGATCAACAACTCTCCATCAGTTTTTTTGCTTCGATATATTGAGCGATACCGACCGCGACTTTCTTTGCTTCCTTCATCGCCAATACCACCGTGGCCGGCTCATGCACCACATCGCCGCCAGCGAAAACGCCGCGGCGGGTAGTCATGCCGTAAGGCCGTTCCCTGGTAACCACATAACCCATGACATCAACATCGATACCACGGGTCGTCGACACAATCCGGGCTGCCGGTCGTTGACCGATTGCCACCAGAATCACATCCGCCGCAATAGTCAGGGTTTCGCCGGTTGGTTGTGTCTTATCGTCGTCGTCTATCAACAACACTTCACACTGCAAATCGGTTACGCGTTTTTCTCCCTGAATGGTTGCAGGATTTGCCAACCAGCAAAACTGAACCCCTTCGGCGCGTGCTGCTTCAAACTCAGTTTTATCGGCCGTAATATCCTGTTCGGTCCGCCGATAAACAACAGTAACCTGGGTGGCGCCCAGCCTGATTGCGGTGCGGGCCGCATCCATCGCCACATTGCCGGCGCCAATAATCACCACGCGATCTCTCGCGGCAACCGGAATTTCACGGGCATCCAGACAGCCGGCGCGAGCCAAAGCCACCATACCTAAAAAATACATCGCTTGGGCAACCCCGGGCAGATCTTTGCCCGGTATATCCAATTTTTTCGGTAGCGCAGTCCCGGTACCGATAAAAATCGCATCGAACCCGTCTTCAAACATCCCATCTACCGTAATATCGGGTCCCACCAAAATATTGGTCCGGATTTCGACACCCAGATCCTGAATCCGCCGGATTTCCCGTCGCACGATATCCTTGCCGAGACGAAACTCAGGAATGCCATGCATCAGAACCCCGCCCGGCTCGGCCTGCGACTCAAAAATCGTCACAGCAAACCCCAGTTTTGCCAAATCACCGGCTACCGTAAGACCGGCAGGACCTGAACCGACCACAGCCACTTTCCCTTGCAATGGCAACTCGTTTTTGTGAATGTGAATCCCCATTTCCGCATCAAAATCGGCAATAAATCGCTCCAGTTTGCCGATATGGATGCCGCATTCCTTGCGATTAAGCACACAGGCCCCTTCACATTGCCGCTCATGCGGGCACACCCGGCCACAGACCGCCGGCAGGTTGCTGCGTAATGCGATAATCGCGCTGGCTTCGCCGATATTTCCATTGGCCAGGGCATGAATAAAACCAGGGATATCATTGCCAATCGGGCATCCTTTGCGGCATAAGAGGGTTTTACAGTTTAGGCAGCGCTTGGCTTCAGCAATCGCCTCCCTAGTCGTAAAACCTGCGTCAATTTCATCAAAGGAAAGCTCTGAACTGGAAAAGTCGGTTTTTTTATCAATCAGCACAAGTCTGCACCCTTCCCTGCTTAAAATTAAATTGGCGATGCGCGGCTTTCCCCTTGCATCGCCATATCAGGTTTTGTACCATGTGGATTCTCAGCTCGAAGGATTGCGCCACTACTTCAGGAGCATCACCATCGCCGTTTCGTCACAGTTGGGGAACTTGCTGCAATTGATGCAATCACGCCATACTTTATGCGGCAACCCCTCTTTGCTGATTTCCGAAAACCCGGCAGCTTTGAAAAATTCGGGTTCATAAGTTAAGGTAAACAATTTGTCAATCCCCAATAGTTTTGCCTCCAGTGTCATCGCAGCGACCATCTGCAGCCCGACGCCCATTCGCAGCTGTTCAGGCGAAACCGTCAGTGCCCGCACTTCGGCCAGTCCATCCCAGGCCAGCGTCAACGCACCAGTGCCGATTACTTTGCCGTCAGCTTCCGCCACGGTAAAATCACGCAGGGTTTCAAATATCGCATGCCGTGATCGCGGCAAAATCATTCCTTTTTCCGCATAGAAGTTTACCAGGTCATGAATGCCTTCAATATCAGCCAGTACCGCTTTACGAATAATCACCCTTGCACCCCCGCGTAATTGTATTTTTGTTATGTTCGACGCAGCCGGATCATTTCCTTTTTTACCGGTAGCAATGTTGCCTGATTTATGACCCTAGCTGACTCAAATCAATTCGGTACATTTTCCGTGGTCTGCCAGCACCGCGGGTTTCTTCGCCACTTTCCACTGCCATTCCCTTCGAAACCAAATTGCCGAGCAATCGACGGGCATTGCGCTCGGTCATCGAAAGATATTGCGCCAAAGACTCGGCGCCGATGGTTGCGCCGTCAATTTTATTAAATACTGAAAGCAGGCGATTCAGTGTGGCGCCGCTAATATTAAGATTTTTGGCCAGATCCATAATGTCGCCGGCCTTACTACGCAGCGAGTAACTGAGCAGGAGTTCAGAATTCAGCGGCCCAATGACGGTCTTGTTATCCAAAACCACCATCCATTTATTTTTCCCTTTACGCCTGGCAATGCCCATGGCAATGCCGGCATTTTCATCTGCGCCATAAGCGGTGTCGCCAAACCCTAGTCCGCCACTGACGCCGATCGACAACCGGCGACCGATTTCTTCAGCCAGCGACATGCAACTGAACCCCTGGGTTATATCCTCCATGGCGCCGCGCGTGGAATAGATTGTGAAACGACCGTTGCCGTGCATGATAATCGATCCCTGAACTTGTTCAGCGAAATGCAATAAGATTTCCTGCAGCTGCAGTTCGACTTTCAATACCGCATAACCAGAAGCGGCGTCACGCGAAAACTCATCGTATTCATCAATCGCAACATGCTGTATGGCAATCTGTCCGGCTTTGGAAAACAAAGCATCGGCTTTGCTCACGGCCAGGCTCAGGATCGAGCGGATATTGCTCCGTGTTGGCCATATCCGAAAAGCGTTGATTCCTTGGCGCTTCAGTTCAAGATAAGTCGCCCGGAAGCAGGTCACGGCAACTTTTGTTTTGCCGTTTCTCGACAAATCCAGATGAAACTGGGTCAATTCATCAGCAGCAACAATCCCCACATAATCTTTCACATAGATTTCCGGTAAAGGAATTTCCGCATCCATAAAGGTTTCAACAATCTCTTTACGGCTGAACGTATCAAAGCTCATGCTGCTGATCGGCGTTTTTTGCTTGAACAACTGTAAAAAAACGCGATAAATACTACTCCCGGTGTGTGAAACATACAGTTTCGGTTTTATGCTTTGTTGGCATTCGATCGCATATCGATATGGCACAATGCCGGAAAAAACCCACAGATCAACACCGGGATCATGTTCGGCAATAATGGCGGGAACTTCCGAAGCATCATTATATATGCAGCTCAGCGTATGAATTTTGTCTTTGTATTCTGCAGCCACTTCTTCAATCAACGCCACAGAATCGCTGGGACCCACGACTGCCAATTTGATTTTTCTCATTTCTTCCACCTCAGTTGCAAAGTTTAGCACAAAAATCATCGTATTTTTTTAGACAACGCTCTTTTCTCTAAAAAAGATGCAACCTAATCCACTCTGTATAATTCACCAATATCAATCGTATATTCATGAATTATACGGAAATGTCTTTTATTAGTCCGTTATTTATGATAGTATCATCTCAAATAAAATCGCGTATTGCAACTATTATTATTTATAAACTTTTAGGACAAAATACATGGTAATGGGAGGAAGCACCCAATGACGGCTGCGTCAGTTTTACCCAAAGAACTCGGGCAAATGATCGAATGGCGCCGGGCTCTTCATGCCAGCCCAGAGGTCAGCGGCGCCGAACACCAAACACGCGCATTCATTCTACAACAGCTTAAGCAACTTGAAATTCCCGTCCAGACATTTGATAGTCATGCCGGAATCGTTGCCACGCTGGAAGGAAAAGGTCCCGGCGGTGTAATCGCCTTACGGGCCGATATGGATGCTTTGCCAATCAACGAAGAAACCAATCTGCCCTACTGTTCAAAAAACCCCGGGGTAATGCACGCTTGCGGGCATGATGGTCACATGGCGATGTTGCTTGGCGCTGCAACGGCATTAAAAGAAAATCGCAATGCCTGGCGCGGCACGATAAAACTGGTGTTTCAGCCAGCCGAAGAAGCGGCGCCGTTCGGCGGGTCACCGCTAATGATCAAAGACGGGGTTTTGGACAATCCCAAAGTCGATATGATGTTTGGCATGCACCTCTGGCCGGATCTGCCCTATGGCGACATAGGCGTCTGCCGCGGCACGATGATGGCTTCTTCCGATCGATTCAAATTAAAGTTATTTGGGGCCGGTGCTCACGCCGGCGCTCCGCACCAGGGAATCGACGCCATCATGATGACTTCGGATGTGTTAACAGCACTGAGCCGTATCATCCACCGTCAAACCGATCCGCGCGAAACGGCAACGATCAACATCGGCACCGTTCATGGCGGCGAACGTTATAATGTCGTAGCCAAGGAAGTCATCTTGGAAGGAACCGTCCGGACTTTGAATGAATCTGTTCGACAGGATATTCCCGAGCGCATGCGCCGAATGATCCAGGGAATCTGCGATGGTTATGGCGGACGGTTCGAACTCGATTACCAGTTTGGCTATCCCAGCCTGCAAAACTCGCCTGACGAAACCGGCTTGGTTGTGTTGACTGCCAGTCGTTTTCTTGGCGCAGAACATGTCCAGGCAGATCACAAACCCGTGCTGGGCGCTGAAGATTTCGCCTTTTTTGCCGAAAAAGTTCCTGCCGCCTATTTTTTTGTCGGTTGCGGCATTGCCGGTTCACCCGTCCGTCCCTTGCACAGCGGCTTTTTTGATTTTGACGAGCGAGCTTTATTCGTTGGCGCACAGGTCATGGAGGAAACCGCCCTTGCGGCGTTAACTTTCCTGGAAAGAAAACCAAAGAAAGAAGGAGGAATTTGAGTGAGCAGTCCAAATCCTGACTCCCATACCGCGGGAGACGGCACGTCGAGTGTCCTGCAACGTTTCCTTGATGTTTTAGAGTATGTAGGAAACAAGTTTCCCTCTCCTTTTACACTTTTCATTTGCCTTGCCATGGGGGTTCTCGCGCTATCATTCATTTTCGAAGGCGCCTCCGCCACTTACATCGGCGCCGGAAACAAACCGATCACCGTCAAGGTCATTAACCTGATCAACGTCTCCTCCTTCCAGTCGTTCCTGGCTGATATGGTGAAGAACTTCGTTGCCTTCCCGCCGCTCGGCTTAGTCGTCGTCATGATGATGGCCATGGGAATCGCCGAGAGTACGGGGCTGGTCACCGCACTGGTGCGACGAGTTCTGCTCAATGTTCCGCCCTGGGGTGTCACTGCTGCCATTATGTGTCTCGGCATTAACGGCAACCTGGCTTCCGACGCCGCCACCGTATTTATGCCGGCTGTCGCCGCCGCAGTCTACGCAGGTATGGGCCGTAACCCCCTGGTCGGTATGTCAGTAGCCTTTGCCGGTACACAAGCCGGTTTCAGCGCCAACTTTTTACCGGCGGGAACGGACGCCCTAATAGCCGGCATTACGGCAACCGCCATCAACATATTGCCGCAGACTGCCAATTCACCGGTTCATGTTCTGATCAACTATTATTTTATGTCTTCCTCCGTCATTATTCTGACCATCGTCGGCACCTATGTCGCCGAAAAGATTGTAGCACCCAGGCTTGACCGCTTCATGCCCTACATGCAGCTTGACGCAATGGCACAGTCGCATGAATTATCTCCTGAAGAAAAGCGAGGATTAAAATTTGCCGGCTGGACCACCGTAGTCTATATCCTATTGCTCCTCGCAATGACAGTACCAGCCACCGGTTGGCTGCGCAACCCCAAAACTTTCGAATTGGTGCCAAGTTCCCCGTTGTTGTCTGGAATTATTCCGCTGATTTTCATTTTCTTTGTTGCCGTTGGTATGGCCTTCGGCATTGGCAAAGGCGTTATCAAAAGCGAAGCAGACATTCCAAAGCTGATGGCCAGCGGCGTAGGCGGTTCGGTCAGTTTTATCGTTCTTGCCATGGCTGCTTCTCAGTTCATCGCCTGGTTTACCAAAAGTAACCTGGCAACAGTCATCGCCGTGCAAGGCGCTCACTTCCTGCAGTCAATCAACTTTACCGGCATCCCCCTAGTCATCGGATTTATGATGCTGTCAGGGTTGGCAGATTTCCTGTTAATCAGCGGTTCGGCCAAATGGGTTTTCTTTGCACCGATTTTCGTCCCCATGTTCGGCCTGCTCGGGTATGAACCGGCCCTGGTCCAGGCAGCTTA
>CAZFSM010000032.1:0-24910 GCA_964521625.1 uncultured Veillonellaceae bacterium
CGGTCGGCGGCAACTCCATCATCGGGCAGTGGTTCCCGCCGCGTGAGCAGTCGCGCGCAATTGCCGTAATGGTGGCGTCAACCATGTTGGCGCCGGTTTTGTTTCCGCCGTTTTGCTCCTGGTTTATTGTCACTTGGGGCTGGCGAGTGCTATTTCAGTTTTTCGGTTTTGCCGGCTTGGTCGTGGCTTTGTGTTGGACTTATTATATTCGTTCCTGCCCGGAAGAAAGCCAGCGCTGTACAACTGCTGAGCTGGCTGAAATTCGCGCAACCGGACTGATTACGAATGCTAATCAGCCAGAGCAGAGGAGCGGATGGTTTGCCAAACTGTTCAGTACCGCCCGCACGGTCACTGTCGCACAAACCAGGCGCGAGCTGCTAAAAAGCCGGGATCTCTTGCTGACTACCTTGTCTTACTTCTTTTTTGTTTCGGTGTTCTACGGGATTATTACCTGGCTGCCATCCTATTTTGTTAATGCGCGCGGCATGGACCTGATTTCAATGGGTTGGCTGACCGCAGTTCCCTGGGTCAGTGCACTGGTCGGTGCGTTGACCGGCGGCTGGATCGTCGACCATTGGCTGGGTGGCAACCCATTGCCGGTGATGGTGTGGGGCAGTATACTGACTTCAGGCAGCCTGTATTTATTCATTGTGGCGCCTGTTACACTCGGCTGGACGGTTGCACTATTGTTGTTGTTTGGCTTGTTTGTCGGACTGACTCCGGCTGGATACATGACGTATCCGATTCGTCTGGCCAGGCGGGAAATCTATCCGATCGGCATGTCGGTGATGAATTCAGGCGGCAATGTTGGTGGTTTTTTGGCGCCGTTAGTGGCGGGTATTTTGCTTGACCATTACGGAAACTATACGGCCATGTTCTGGTATTTTATTGTCTGCGGCTTGCTGTCGGCAGTTTTTGGCCTGTTTATCCGCCGGCCGGTGAACGAAAAATCATGAAACCCGTTAAATACGTAATTATTGCAAAGAATCCGCACTACCAGAAGGTAGCGCGGATTCTTTGTTGAGATTAGTCTTTGGCCATTTGCTTTGCAGCTTGATCAGACACTTCTCAGATACGGAACTTGCTGATCGCCAGATTCATTTCCTGGGCCAGTTGGGCCAGCGCCCGGCTAGAGGAGGCGATTTCTTCCATCCCAGCCGATTGCTGCTCGGCCGCCGCCGAGATATTTTCTGCCTGGCCAGCGGATTTCTTGGCTGCAGAGTCGATTTCTTCAACCGAGGCGACAATGCGCTGGCTGCCATTGGCAACCTGGTCGATCGCTTGCGCGGTCTGACGAATTTGTTCCGACACTTCCAGCACTTTATCGACGATCGCGTTAAAGGTAGCACCGGCATTGCTGACCACATCAGTTCCGTGCTTGACCAAGGCGCCTGCTTCATTCACGCCCTTAACGGCCTCATCGGTATCACGCTGAATTTCGTTAATCAGCGATGAGATTTGCTTGGCGGCTTCGGCGGACTGCTCAGCCAGTTTGCGCACTTCTTCGGCAACCACGGCGAAGCCGCGTCCCTGTTCGCCAGCCCTGGCTGCTTCAATGGCCGCGTTGAGGGCGAGCAGATTGGTTTGACCAGCGATCCCGGAAATGGTTGCTACAAACAAGCCGATTTCTTTTGAACGTTCGCCGAGCTTGCCGACAAGTTGCCCGGTGCGATTGGAAGCGATTTCAATGTTCTTGATTTCGTTAACCGCACTGCTAACGTCCTTGCTGCCGGACTGAGCCATCGTGGCTGTCGCGTCGGAAGAGACCACAATGCTCTGTACGGTCGCGGAGACTTCCTCGATGCTGGCAGAAATTTCGGATACTACGGCAGCGGCATCGCCGACAGAACGCAATTGCTTTTGCACCTGCGTGGTGACATCGACAGAAGCTTCAGCCACGTGAGTTGCTGCATTGGCTGACTCATCGGCGCTGGCAGTCAACTCTTCACTGGCCGCCGCGACTTGCTGCGCCTGCGACTGAATTTGTTTGACCAGTTCACGCAGGTTTTGATTCATCAGGATGACGTTATCGGAGAGCTGGCCGAACTCGCTTTTGTCGTTAATGGTCTTTTTGACTTCTTTCAGATTACCCTGGGCGATGTCTTGCACTACGCTGGCCACACGGACGATTGGCTTGACGAAGCTGCCGCTCAGCAGATAGGAGATGAGCAAGGCCAACAGGAGTGAAGCCAAGGACAGGCCGAGAATGATCCGGGTCAAGGCGCTGGCTTCGCTGGTGGCGTCTTCGGCAGTTGTAGTAAGTATCATGACCCAGCGTTGTCCGCCCGCAAGCTGGATGGGATTGATCGAACCGGCCTGATTGATGCCGGCGGTTGATTTATAGGAGACTTGCGTCCGAACCCCTTTGTCGGCAACTTCTTTAAACTTTGCGATCAATGTCGGATCAAGTTTGACATTGCTGCCAAGTTTTTTCTGTAATTCTGCTGACATTTCACCGGTTCGCATGTTGACGTTTCCAACCTGATCCGGCCGGGTGGGGTGGGCGAGATAGGCGCCATTGTCATCGACAATAAACCCATAGCCTTTTTCACGATATTTGACGGTTTTCACAATTGTCGTCAGACTGTCAAGCGAATAAACTCCTGCCAAAATTCCGATGAGTTGCCCATTTCGCACTACCGGGACCGCCAGAGCAACTGCAGGATTTTTTGTCAGGCGAGAAACAAATACATCAGAAACATAAGGTTTTTTAATATCTGAAACTTTTTTGAAATAATCCCGGTCGGCGATGTTGATTATCGGGGAAGTCGCGGTTGTTGTCTCGTTGATGGAAGCTCCATCAGGCGAGGCAAATACTATGTTTTCAAACTTGCCGATCCGCTTGTGGGCCTCCTGAATGGCCGGCAGAATCTGCGTCTTGTCGCCGCTTTGCAGACGGGCGATGCTGGCCAGGTCTTCGAGCTGAACGATTAGCAGGTCCATATCTGTTTTGATTCGAAAGCCATAATCAGAAGCGACAGAGGCTTCGGTAGCGTCAATACTTTGCGACAGATAACGGTGGGCGTAATAATAACTGGTACCGGATACGATGACAAGAGACCCTATGACCAGGCTGGAGATGATCATCATCAGACGAAAGCGGATGCTGTGGTACCATTTCATAGTTGACACTTCCTTTCATATAATCGAAGTTTGGCAAATTTGGCGTATTTTTAAATGACTTGCACTCAGCGAGGTTTCCAGGTATCTGTAAAATGCGTTACGATTGAAGATAGCAGCGATTTCAAATCCCAGGCATAACTGTCCAGTGACCACTCGTGCATCAATAGATAGTGGAGACCCATAAAACTGCGCGATGCCATTTCCTCATCCAGGCCGACGTCAAAATGACCGGATTTTTTGCCATCACAGATGATTTGTCTGATACAGCTGCGGTAATCGGCGGAAATCGATCGGGCAACGATTTTGAGCGGTTCGGTGGGCGCCGCCAAATGAATTTGCTCGGAAAAGAGAATACGGGATATTCCTTTGGTTCGAGAAATGAAGTCCAAATGGGTGGTGGACATTTTTGCCAACTTTTCTAGCGGGGAAATGTCTTCGGCGAAAATCGCTTCTGCGGTTTTTTGAAAATCATTGCCGACTCGTTGCAACAATTCGGTGAGGATTTCCTGTTTGCCGGAAAAGTGGCGATAGATTATGGTTTCGGCGGTTTGACTTCGACGGGCGATTTTCGCGGTGGTAAGCTCACTCAGTCCTTTTTCCTGAACCAGTTCAAACGTTGCCTGCAAGATTTGCTCGCGTTTGGTTTGTGGTAAATCCAAATTCAACACCTCCGGTCACGCACATAAGTAAGTGATCACTTACTTATATTATAATGCGAAATAAATATATTTCAAGATGTCAGAAAAATTTTTTCGCAAATATCTAAATAGATAAAGTGGCAGTGACCGTATCGACAATCTGGTGTATAATTCGTATAGAATTTTGCAGGAGCGGGTGAACTTGGCACATATTATAAAGAAAAAACTGTATGAAGAGGTCATCCTTGGCATTGAAGAAATGCTGAAATCGAATAATATGCAACCAGGCGACAGGATGCAGTCCGAAAAGGAACTTTCGCTGTATTTCGGTGTCAGCAAAACTGCCGTCAGGGAAGCTTTGAGTGCGTTGCAGACGGCTGGCTTGATCGAAGTGAAACACGGTTCCGGCATCTTTGTTCGCAGTGTGAATGATAAGCTGACCAACCCGTTGACAATGAAAATGTTGACCAACAGGGATAATATGCTGCAGATTATGGAAATCAGAAAAGGACTGGAGATAGAAGGGGCCTTTTTGGCGGCGCTAAGAGCTGACCGGACTGACATTGCCAAAATCAAATCATGTCTGCTTACAATGGCCGAAGAAATTGAGCGGGGCGAAAACGCTTCACATAGTGATTTAGCGTTTCATCGTGCATTGATTCAAGCTACGCATAACCCTGCATATTGCAATGTCTATGATACGATTGCCGGTGTTTTTAATGAAGGGATGCAATCCTGTCATGAGTATTTTTTTCTGAACGACGGACAGAGGCTGGTCGTGTTGGAGGATCATCGACTAATCTATGACGCAATCAAGAAAAATCAGCCGGATCGGGCCCGTGATCTGATGCGCAGACATTTGGATAACATTGAGGAGAGTTTGCGTAAACTCCCGACATAAAACTTGCAGGAGTATCGGGACGCGGGCGGGAATAATCCATTAGATGCGGGAAGTAGCGCAGGAAATCCGACGCGCAGGAGTAGTGCAAATAATGGACACAAACTTCAACCCACGATTAGAAACGCCGGGAAATATGAATCCGTATCCGCTACGGACGGCAGTAAAAATCGCATTGGGCTATGCTTTAGTAGGTTGGATATGGATATTGACTTCGGACCGGGTCGTATCAGTACTGACGCAGGATCCGGAAACGATGGTCATTTTGAACAGCGCCAAAGGGTCGGCCTTTATTTTGGTGACGGCCATTATTTTGTTTTTACTGGTATACGCGCAGTTACGCCAAGTACAAGAGGCTCAGCAACGCTATGTCACCAGCGTGCAGGAACTGGAAAGCGCACATGAAGAATTAACAGCCACTGACGAAGAACTGCGGCAGCAGTTCGAGGAATTAACCATACAAACTAATTTGATTGCAGAAAAAGACATGGAACTCTGGTCGATGTTTGAAAATATGCATGACGCATTTGCACTGCATGAGATCATTTGCGATGAGTCAGGCAATCCAGTCGATTACATTATTCTGGCTGTTAATCCGGCTTACGAAAAAATGATGGGAATGCCTAGCAACAAGTTGATTGGGCGTCGTATTCTAGACGTATTTCCTAATATCGGTGAGAAATGGATTCAGCTATGCGGTGAAGTTGCTTTAGTAGGGACCAAGAAAACCATGCAGCAATTTTCCAAGGTCCTGGATCGCCATTTGTCCATCTCGATGTATAGTCCTGCCCCGAGGCGATTTGCCGTGTTGGCGATGGATATCACCGATGAAAAGCTGCACGCCCAGACAATTGAACGTCTTGCATATTATGACGCACTGACCGGTCTGCCCAATCGGGTTCACCTAATGAATGTTCTGCGACTGGAGCTGGAAGAAAAGAAAGCTTCGTTTTGTTGTGGCGCTTTACTATATATCGATATGGATGACCTGAAAATGGTCAATGACTCCTATGGACATAGTTATGGCGACGCGATCCTGATCACGGCCGCGATGCACATGGTCAGTCTGGCAGAACCGGAGGCGCTTGTCGCCAGGGTAGGCGGCGATGAATTTGTCGTCTGGATGCCGGGCGCCACAGATTTGTCTAAGATTGAAGATTGTGCACGTGAATTGGTAAAAACCTTAAGCCGGGAATATGAAGTGCGCGACATGACCTTTCATTCGTCAGCCAGCATTGGCATTTCGCTGTATCCCCAGCATGGCGGTAATGCCGAAGAAATGCTGAAAAATGCCGATGTTGCGTTGTATGCGGCAAAACGCAGCGGAAAACGCTGTTGGCGGATTTTCCAACAATCGATGCAGGATGAAGCCTACGAACAGATGTTGTTGATCAATGGCCTGCGCAATGCGATCATCAATGATGAATTATCAGTCCATTATCAACCGCAGATATCGATGCAGAATTATCACGTGATTGCATTCGAAGCGCTATTGCGTTGGCGCAGCGCCAAACACGGCAATATATCGCCAGCCGTGTTCATTCCGTTGGCTGAAAAGAGTCATTTGATTAATGACATCGGCGCATGGGTCTTGCGCGAAGCGTGTCGGTTTTGCCGGCAGATGATTGACGCCGGGCATGATCAAATCAGAATTGCCGTGAACGTTTCACCCAAACAGTTGGCAGCGGCAGATTTTATCCATGTAGTAGAGAACGCGATTGCGGAATCGCGGCTTGCGCCCACTCAATTGGAAATAGAGATTACAGAAAGCGTTTTTATTGAAAATATGGCAGATAGTGTGGAAAAATTATTGCTGTTGAAAAATCGAGGCGTTCATGTTACGCTGGACGATTTTGGCACTGGCTATTCCTCGTTAACTTATCTGCGCAATTTGCCGGTGGAAACATTGAAAATCGACAAGAGTTTTATCGATTTAATTGCTAAGGATTCAAACCATGCGGCGTTGATTGCAGCCATTGTTGATATGTCGCATGTGCTGGGGCTAACCGTTGTCGCCGAAGGGGTTGAGTCGCCAGAACAGTTGCAGCGTCTGATCGATTGTCATTGCGATATGTTTCAGGGATATATTGCGAGTAAACCGCTACCGGAGCTTGAAGCAGCAAACTTACTGAGTCAGAAGTCAATCCCGGCTAATCTGCAACGGTTATTGGGTTTGGTTTCTTAAGGAGAATTAACAAATGGATGAACATCGCCAAAAAGTACAGGGGATATTTTCCCGTATTGCTGGCAAGTATGACCAAATGAATACGATTTTGAGTTTCAATCTGGATAAAACTTGGCGCAAGCGAACATTGGAGATTGCAGCACCGATTGCAGCGGAGCGATGGCTTGACGTATGTTGCGGAACAGGAAAACTGACATTGGAAATTCGTCGGTTACTAAACGATGCAGGCGAAGTGACAGGGTTGGACTTTACTGCGGCAATGCTATTAGTCGCTCGGCAGGCAGAAAAGCAGGCAAATTTATCAGCACAGATAGACTGGCTGGAAGCGGATGCCATGTCGATGCCCTTTGCCGATGCTTCATTCGATGGATTGACAATCGGTTTTGGCTTGCGCAATCTGCCTGATCTTGACCAAGGGCTGCGGGAAATGTACCGAGTGTTAAAGCCGGGGGGCAGATTGGTTTGTTTGGAGCTGTCTCACCCGGTCTGGCCGATATACCGGCAGGGACATAAACTGTTCGTTCACTACGCTGTGCCGTTTATTGGCAACCTAAGTCGACGGGGTGAACGCAACTACCACTGGCTGACTGAATCGTTAAACCGATTTCCCGGCGCCGTCGAACTAGCTGAACGGATGAACGATGTTGGCTTGGAAAAAGTAAAGTATCATCGTTTAAGCGGTGGGATTGCCGCAACTCATATCGGGTTTCGTCGCTAAAAATTGTCGGATTTATTATTAGCTATTGTATCTTTGATGGTGGCAGATGTATAATAATTCCAATGTAGTGAAAAATGAATAAACTATTGCTGCTGCAGGTGGAAGCGCAAATTGAGATTGAAGTCCCTTGATTTTCAATCCAGTAATGAAGAAGATTAAGATGATTGGTTCAATCCGGTCATCTTTTTTGCATAAAACGGAGTGTATTTATTAAATACCTATGAATACTCGTCGGGTTAATTGGCAAAATTGCAGGTTTGCCAATGTAAAATAGGGGGAGGGGTTTCTTTGTCAAGCATTCGTAATAAGCTGGTTCTCTTTGTATCCCTATTGTTGGTGTTGTCGGTGGCCGCAGCGAGTGTGGCGAATTTTTACATGTTGCGCAAGGAATTACTGGTCGAAACTGGCGATCGCTTAAAAAAAGATGCGGCTGTTTATGCCGGAGATTTGGGCACGTGGATTGAAGTGCGGCTTGCCGAAGTCGGTATGTTGGCGAATTCGCCGATACTTATTGAGAACAATCGGGAACGGGTGATTCCGTACTTGGCGGCGGAAATCAAGCGCAACCCGGGTTATTTGCGTTTCTTCGTTGTGGCAACAAACGGCGATGCGTATTACTCTAACGGAGCAACCTCCAATATCAAGGATCGCGATTATGTACAAAAAGTTTTAGCCACCGGCAAACCGATGGTGGCTGATCCAGTATTGTCACGGGTCGATAATAAAGCAGTCATTGTCGTTGCGGCGCCAATTTTTCGCAATGGCAAAGTGGACGGCGTGATGGGATCGACGATTACAATTGATGATTTGTCTGCGATAGTTGGCAAAATTAAACAAGGGCAAACCGGCTATTCATTTGTTATGCAGAAAGACGGGCTGTTAATTGCCCATCCTGACGCAAAAATGACGATGAAGAGTAATATTGTTAAAGATGCGAATTTCCCGCCGGAAGTCAAATCCATGGCAACAAAGATGAGTAATAGCGAGACGGGAATTATTACTTATGACTTGAATGGCATCAGTCGTTATGCCGGATATGCACCAATTCCCGGTACGGAATGGAGTTTCGGCACAAATGTGCCAGTATCTGAAGTAACTAGTATTTTGGCAGTATTGATTCAGTCTTCATTGATGAGCGGATTCGCTGCACTTTTGATTGCCGCGTTTTTGGTGTTCTGGTTTGCCACCAAGTTTGCCCGACCGATTTCCCAGGTATCGGCGATGGCAATGCAAATTGCTGGCGGTGATTTACGCGTGAAACCGCTGGCGCTTACTTCAACGGATGAAATCGGCAAAATGGCCGATGCGATGGACCAAATGGCGGCGAGTCTGAATCAACTGGTCCGCAAAGTTTCGTCGGCAGCCGAACAGCTGGCGGCATCCTCGGAGGAACTGACCGCCAGCGCCCAGCAGTCTGCAGAAGCTGCAAACCTGGTTGCCGGTACGGTCATGCATATGGCGGAAGGTGCAGCGCAGCAAAATGAATCAGTCACTGACGCGGTAGCTATTGTCGAACAAATGACAGCTTCGTTGGATGGAATGTCAGCAACAGCTGGAAATCTGGCACAATTGGCAACTCAGTCGGTAACGCAAACGGATACTGGCCGCAAAGGAATTGAAAAGGCTGTAACCCAGATGGGTGAAGTGGGGCAGGGTACTGCGGCCACTGCCAACTCGGTTCTGGAATTGCAAGCCAGTTCACAAAAAATCGCTGAAATTGTTGGCCTGATATCGGGTATCGCAGGACAAACCAACCTATTGGCGCTGAATGCGGCCATTGAGGCAGCCCGCGCTGGTGAAGCCGGGCGGGGATTCGCTGTGGTTGCTGAAGAAGTCCGCAAGTTGGCTGAACAGACAGAAACTGCAGCACAGCAGATTACATCGCTGATTCGTGAAAATGATGAGAGTATTCAAAGCACTGTTGGCAGGATGCAACAAGCCAAAGGCGATGTCGAATCAGGCGTCAAATTGGTAAATGACGCAGGGCAAGGCTTTGAGTCGATCGCCGCAATGGTCAGTAATTTGTCGGCGCAGATTGTGCAAGTGTCAACCACTGTGCGTGAGGTTGCAGTTGGTAGCCGAAAAATCAATGAATCGGTCGGCCAGATTGAAAAAGTCAGTCAGAAAACAGCGGCTGACGCGCAGGGGATTTCGGCGGCAACCGAAGAGCAGTCGGCTTCAATGGAAGAGATCGCTTCATCGAGCCAAGCGTTGGCTAAACTAGCCGGTGATTTGCAAGAGGTAATCAATCAATTCCGGGTTTAACGATTCGTTTTAACTCCGGGTAATTCATTTACAACCCCCCAGAGCGCTTGGCGCTTTTGGGGGGTTGTTGCAGGAAAAATTGCTTTTGCCTGCGAATATAGCAGAGAATTGTGAAAAGGTTTAATAAGGAGAACCGAGGAGGAATATTTTCATGAAAGTGATTCAAGTCAATAAGCCTGGGGAATTGGTTATTACCGAGAAACCGATGCCGGAAGCTCCCGCAGCGGGAGAGGTTATTGTACGGATTAAAGCGGCCGGTATTTGCGGTTCAGATGTTCACATTTTTCATGGTAAAAACCCATTTGCCACTTATCCGCGTATCCTGGGACATGAAGCAGCCGGTGAAGTCACGCAGGTTGGCGTAGGGGTCGATAATGTGAAAGTGGGCGATCACGTAGCCATCGATAATGTATTTTCCTGTGGCAAGTGTTACGCTTGCCGCATTGGCCGCTCCAATGTTTGCGGCAGCGTCAAGGTGCTGGGTGTACATATTGACGGGATCTTCAGTGAGTATGTGAAACTGCCGGCCGATCACCTCTATGTCATACCGCAAGACCTGTCCTGGGAAATGGCGGCAACATTGGAACCGTATGCGATTGCGGCCGAAGCAGTTGACAGGGGCGATGTCGGTGCAGAGGATTCGGTACTGGTGTGCGGCGCCGGGCCGATTGGACTTGTTATATTGCAGGCCTGCAAGAGTATTGGCGCCAGGGTTATCATTATGGATGTCGTCGATTCGCGTCTGGAAAAGGCCAAAGCGATGGGGGCAGATGCGATCATTAACACTAAGCGCGACGATCTTGAGCAGGCAGTCATGGCGTTTACCAGTGGGGAAGGAATCAACGTGGCGATGGAAGCGACCGGCGTGATTCCAGTCCTGGAACTGATCATTGCCAAGCTGATGTCACCTGCCGGACGGGTCGTCGTACTGGGGTTTCCGGTGGAGCCAGCCAAGATTGCTCCCGCCGATATCATGAAACGTGAACTGGATATCAAAGGCTCTCGCCTGAATAACAAGAAATTTCCCGAAGTCATCAGTTGGTTTGCCAATAAGCAAGTTGATGCCTCGGGTCTGGTCTCACACGTATTGCCGTACACTGAAGTTGCCAAGGGGATGGATCTGTTTTCCAATCATCCGGAAGATGTCTGCAAGATAATCCTGACGTTTGATGAAAAATAGTCTTGGATTTAAGGAACAGGTGGTGAACGGAAAATCTTGAGCCGGGAACTGGCAGAAAAGATTGTCGAGGCGGTCGGTGGCCGCCCCAATGTTTTACAAAGTTCATCTTGTATGACACGGCTGCGATTAAAACTTGCCGATGCAGACATGGCTGACATTCAGGCATTGAAAGCGACGGCTGGTGTGCTTGGCGTAATTCAGGCCGGCGAACAGTTGCAAATTGTGCTGGGGCCGGGGAAAGTGCAGCTGGTTGCAGCTGAAGTCGAAAAAATAATGACAGCAGCGCAGTTTAAAGCAGAAATTGGCCAGGCAAGTGAGAATAAAGCCCGACTGACAGAGCGGAACAAGACGCCGATCAAACAATTTTTGGCACGGTTGTCGGCGGTGTTTATACCTCTAATTCCGGCGATTGTCGCTTCCGGTATGGTTGCCGGGGTTACGAATATTGCGATCCGTCTCGGTGTAGATCCGCAGCATGTCGTCATTCAAATCCTCAATGTGGTTGGTTGGGGTCTGTTTGCCTATTTGCCGATCTTTGTCGGTTTTCAAACCGCGAAAGAGTTTGGCGGAACGCCTGCTATCGGCGGATTGGCAGGCGTCCTGCTGATCAATCCGGCCATCGCTACGATACAGTTTGACGGCTTGGCTTTATTGCCTGGACGCGGCGGTATATTTGGCGTCCTGATCGTTGCCGGGTTTATGGCCTGGCTGGAACAACGGGTTCGCAGTCATGTGCCGCAATCTGTCGATATCATTGTTACGCCGACGGTAACGCTGTTGGTTGGCGGATTTCTTACTTACACGGTATTACAGCCGATCAGTGGTGTCCTGTCGGACGGTGTGGTGGACTTGTTCCGCTGGGCGCTGTCAACGGGCGGTTTCATCGCTGGCGCTGTGTTGGCAGGGACTTTTTTGCCTTTGGTGATAACCGGACTGCATCAGGGTCTTACGCCAGTTCATATGGAGTTTTTGAACACGCTGCGCGCCAACCCGTTGCTACCGGTGCTGGCGATGTCCGGCGCAGGACAAGTGGGCGCTGCAGTTGCGGTGTTGCTGAAAACCCGCAATACCCGTTTGCGCGGTATCATCAAAGGGGCGTTGCCGGTTGGGCTGCTAGGGATTGGTGAACCATTGATTTTCGGTGTGACATTGCCGCTGGGCAAACCGTTTATTACTGCCTGCCTGGGAGCTGCCGCAGGCGGTGCATTCCAGGCCGCGATGCAGGTACAGTCGATTGCGATGGGAGTATCCGGTCTGCCGCTGGCTTTTTTAATTCGCGGTGATCAAATCCAGTTATACCTGATCGGCTTGTGCATCGCCTATGTTGCCGGATTTTTGCTTACATGGCTGGTCGGCTTTGATGATCCGCCGGAAGATCGATCGCTGCAGGAGGAAGGGTAAATGGGAACGCTGGGTATCTCAGTCTTTTTTGGCATGAATCAGACAACGGAACAAAACCGATGCTATTTAAAGCTGGCCCGAAAGATTGGCTATACCAGACTGTTCACTTCATTGCATATTCCGGAAAGCAACGCCGCCGAATTGGTACGCGAGGCGCGACTAATGTTGCAACAGGCCGCAGAACTTGGTATTGCCGTTACAGCCGATATTTCGCCGCAAACATGGCAGCAGTTTGGTATTTCAGCTTCGCAGTTTGCCGGAATCGGCATCGATACGCTGCGGATCGATTACGGAATGGGCCCGGACCAGATCAAAAAACTAGCCCAATCGACCGGGCTCCGTATCGAAGTCAATGCCAGCACCATGACGGAAAACATGCTGAGACAAATGTTCGATGCCGGTATAGATCCCAGCTGTATGAGCGCCTGTCACAACTATTATCCCCGACCGGAAACGGGGATATCGTATGATCTGTTTGTTCAACGTTCAGAAATATTTACGGCGCGAAACATTCCGCTAGCAGCGTTTATCCCTGGCCTAACGAATCCGCGGGGGCCGATCCATGCCGGATTGCCGACGCTGGAAAGTCATCGAAACATCTGTTCTGTCGATGCGGCAAGACAACTGTGGGCGTCAGGGGTTGTCGATACAATCATCTGGGGGGACCCGTTGGTTACTGAAGCAGAACTAGCAGCAGTAGCGCAACTGCCGCAAAAAAACAGCGACCCGCTGGAACTCAGGATGATTCCCGTCAGCGGTGATAGTCGAGACATAGAATGGCTGCAAAATAACTTACACACAAACCGGCTTGATGCGGCAGGCGCTGCAGTGCGATCGCAAGAATCGAGGTCGCAGCTCTACGATCCAATTTTGCCGCAACCTGCTCAAATCAGGCGGCGGGGCGATGTGACCATCGACAACAGTAACTATGGCAGATATATGGGTGAGCTGCAGATATTGTTGCAAGACCTGCCGGCTGATGAGCGGGTGAATGTGATAGGACGGATTGTCCACGAAGATTTATGCCTGTTGGAATGTGTCCATCCGGGAAGAAAATTTAGGCTGCTGGAGGTGGCTGGTTCATGACATTTGACCGTCTGTTGACCGAACAAGCCAACCCCGGGACAAAAAATATTGATATGTTGAGCACGAGAGAAATTGTCGCGGCGATTCAACGGGAAGACGAAACTGTAGCGGCAGCAGTACGGGCTGTATTACCTGAGATTGCCCGGGCGGTCGATTTGATCGTTGCCGCCTTGCAAATGGGTGGACGTTTGTTTTACATTGGCGCTGGCACGAGCGGCAGGCTGGGTGTACTGGATGCAGCCGAATGTCCGCCAACCTTCAGTACGCAGCCGGAGTTGGTTCAGGCAATCATTGCCGGCGGTGAAAAAGCCATGTTTCAGGCCGTGGAAGGCGCTGAAGATAGTATGACACAAGCTGAAATGGATCTTCAGCAGCGTGGACTCAGAGCAGACGATGTTGTTGTCGGGCTGGCTGCCAGCGGGCGGACACCCTACGTGATTGGCGGACTTGCCTACGCTAACCGGCTGGGGGCCACCACACTGGCAATTGTATGTGCGCCTGACTCTGAAGCGGCAAAAACCGCAGAACTGACAATAGCGGTATTGGTCGGGCCAGAGGTGATTGCCGGCTCAACCCGGATGAAAGCGGGAACAGCGCAGAAAATGGTCCTCAATATGCTGTCTACCGCCACGATGATTAAGTTGGGCAAAACTTATGGCAACCTAATGGTTGACGTGCGGGCGACCAATGCCAAACTGACGGCGCGAGTTCACCGCATGGTCCGCGAAGTGACTTGCGCCACGGAACAAGAAACTGCAGAAGCGCTGACACTGGCTGCCGGGTCTGCCAAAATTGCGATCGTGATGCTATTGGGACGAGTAAATGCTGGTCAGGCGATGCAATTGATCGAACAGGCCCGTGGTTCAGTGCGTCAAGCGTTATCTTATACTGATGGAAGCCGACAGCAAAAGAAAGGCACTTGCGGCTATGAAGCGTAACGCAGATTCACATGCAACAGTTATCAGCAACGCCCGATTGGTTTTGCCTCACACTGTCCTTGAACATGCCAGTATTCAGTTTTCTGATGGAGTAATTACTGCTATTGTTCCAAGCGGCAATGACCCAATTAAAAATAACGACGCGTTATGTCGCGAAGTTCAATATCTGGATATTGACGGTGATACAATAATCCCTGGCCTTATTGATTTGCACGTTCATGGTTGCGGCGGAGTCGATGTCATGGATGATGATCCGCAGGCTTTGGCAAAGATGGCAACTGCATTATTGCACCAGGGAACAACCGCTTTTCTGGCTACGACGATGACTGCGGCGGCTACGAAGATCGAACAAGTTTTAACTGACGCCAATCAGGAAAGCCGATGGCAGTTCGGAGCGGAATTACTTGGCTTCCATTTGGAAGGACCTTGTATTTCTGATCGCTACCGTGGTGCGCAAAAACTTGAATCGAGTGAAATCGAGCCCAGCCCGGTCACCAATCAGGTCAAAATTATTACGCTGGCGCCGGAGTTGCCGGAAGCTGCAGCTTATTTTGGACTGGCGGCGCAAAAAGGAATTTTGTTGTCGGCCGGGCATTCCGGCGCATCTTATGAACAAATGCAGCTGGCGATTGAGCAGGGAGTTCGATATGTGACGCATGCCTTCAACGCGATGCCGGGCATCCATCACCGGTCGCCGGGGTTAATAACGGCAGCGTTACTCGATTCGCGGGTCACGATTGAATTGATCGCCGACGGGGTGCATATTCACCCGGCAGTGCTGGAACTGGCTATTCGTCTAAAGGGACCGAACGGTATTGTCCTGGTATCCGATGGCACCCGAGCAGTTGGCTTGCCGGATGGAGATTATGAACTGGGCGGACAAACCGCGCGATTGAGCAATGGAAGAATGACTCTGCCAGACGGAACGATTGCCGGCAGCGCTTTGCCGCTGCTCGCCGGCGTCCGATTGATGACGGTATCGTTGGGACGACCGTTGTATGAATCGGTTCGGCTGGCAACATTGAATCCAGCTCGCGTGTTGGGAGTTGACAACCGAATCGGCAGTCTGGCGATAGGTAAAGAGGCAACATTTCTCCGCTTGGGACAAGATTGGAATGTGCAACAGGTTTGGCATCAAGGCTGTTTAAGCGAGTGCCGAAGAAATTATTAAAAAAATATCACGCTGGCTCGTAAAAACGCTTAAGATCTTGGCAAAGCGTATCGATATATAGTCGAGAGGTTCTGGAGCCTTCTGCAATTTCAGACGGTGGCCGACGGCTGAAGACGTGGAAGGGAATCCAATCACTCCAAGAGCAGGGATGCTCGGATCTCCTAAGGAAGGGAGGTGAGGTTATGGATATGACGGCCGTGTCTGCCGCAATGTCAGTCAGACAGGCGGTAACACAACAAGCTATAGG
Organism: uncultured Veillonellaceae bacterium; assembly: GCA_964521625.1. GTDB lineage: Bacteria > Bacillota > Negativicutes > UBA1444 > UBA1444 > UBA1444. The sequence continues at coordinate 15,851 of CAZFSM010000032.1, forward strand.
AACGGCTGTTACGAAGTTGGCGATGAATCAGCAACAACAATCCGGACAAATGGTCGTGGATTTGCTGAAAACAGCGTCACCGGCGGGCAAGGCGTCGCTTCCGCATCTAGGACAAAATATCGACATTTCGATTTAACTTACAATAAAAAGCAGGTCCCGGATTTTCCGGGACCTGCTTTTTTATTTCACATCGCCAGGAAAGCAACTTATAACAACTGTTAATGAAGGATTCTGCCGATGTTGTGTCAAATTCAGGTAGCAAGAAGATACTGCAGATTAGGCGAGAGGGTTGTGACCTTTGATGATGCGATTTTTGCGCGGGCTGGCAATTTTATTGCTTGCCCTGCTGCTCTGGCTGGCCGTTACTGACAATATTGCTGTCTGGCCTGTACGGAATACCCTCGAATATCATGTTGTCCGGAGTTGGTGGAATTTGGTCGGTGAGCCGCAGCGCAGCTACACCGGCAGTATCGCCGGTCGAATCAGCGACCGTGAGGGCAGGCCGATAGCACAGGCAGTCGTATTGATTGCCGAGTGGGACGGCAGCACTCATACAGGATTTACTGATGAACACGGTAATTTCCAGATCGATGCGATACCGGCAGGGTTTTATCGCGTTGCAGCCAGCGCAGCCGGATATGATTCGGTTCAGTCCGGCGGAGTTCTGCGCGGCGTTACTGTCAGGCCAAAAATAATTTCCGAAGCCTCTTTCAGTTTAACTAAAACAACAGCCCGCTCGTTGCCGCAACTAGGTCAGCCCAAACTGACAGACCCGCAGGAGTTGGTTTGCAAGAGCCCGGTTGCAGGGGGAGCAAGGCGCGAAACGGTGCAGTTCGAGCAAAAAGATTATACTGAGTTGGTATATTTGTATCGGCCGACAGAAAATCCGGATAGGCCATTGCCGGTATTGTTGACTGTTTATCCGGGAGGCGTGGATACCTGGGATTGTGTCAGTGTTGGATTGGCACAGGCTGGATATGCAGTTTTGGCGGTCGGGCCGGCTTATGGCATGGACTTGACAAGCGATGTGGATAGGTTGCAGCAGTTGATGACATTGGTCAAATCCGGTGGGTTTGAAGGAACTGATAACAGCAGGATCGCAGCGTTGGGCGGCAGTTATAGCGCTTTGCTGCTTGAGCTATTGATGTTGAGGGATCCAGAATTGGATGCCGTGATTCTGCTTGGTCCGCCGACAGATATGTTTGATTTTCGCCGACGTTTCGAACGGGAAGGATTTATGCCGCCATTCGGCCTGGATCGCGCGCTGATCGCACTCGGCCTGCCCAGTCGGGAGCCACTGCGATATTTGAAACATTCAATGGTCTATCATGTGCGGGAAAACTTGCCGCCAACATTACTGTTTCACAGCTATCAGGACGAAATTGTCCCATACCAACAAAGTGGTCTGCTGGCTGAAAGCTTGCGAAAACACGGCGTCGAGGCGGAGATTCATCTGTTTGACGGCACCAGCCATTATCTACTGGAAGACAGTGCGGCTTCGATGAAAATATATGAACAGACACTGGACTTTTTGCGGCGGCACGGAATGGCGCCACTACCGGGAAAGGGGAAATAGAAGGCGATGCAACTTGATTTTTCAGAGAAGGTAGTGTTGATCAGCGGCGGAAATTCCGGGATCGGATTGGCGGCAGCCCGTCAATTTATCGAAGCTGGCGCTAGAGTTGCGCTGCTCGGCCGGGATCTCCAGCGCGGCAGGGATGCTCTGGGCAGTTTGGCAGGGATAGGGCAGGAATCCGTCTTTTTTGCCGGTGATGTATCGCAAACCGCCGACTGCAGTCGGGCCGTTGCACAAGCAATCGCTCAGTTTGGCCGGTTGGACGTCCTGATCAACTCGGCAGGCGAGTACCTTGAAAAATCGCTGCTGGATACTTCGGAAACCGAATTTGACCGGATTATGTCAATCAATATGAAAGGTCCCTATTTTTTGACGCAAGCTGCAATACCGCAGCTAAAACAGAATCGAGGTTCTGTCGTTAATGTCTCGTCCGATGCCGGGGTGAACGGCAACGTGCTTTGCACGGCTTATTGCGCGTCCAAAGGCGCATTGACGTTGTTTACCAAAGCGCTGTCACTGGAATTGGCGCCGCATGGTGTGCGGGTGAATTGTGTTTGCCCCGGTGATGTGGAAACGCCGATGCTGGAGCGACAGATTGCCGCCGAAACTGATCCAGCGCGCTACCGTCGGGAAATGGCTGACATGTACCCATTGGGGCGGATTGCTACCGCTGCCGAAGTGGCAGCGGTGATAGTGTTCCTGGCCTCTGATGCCGCCGCATTTGTAACAGGAGCGGCCTGGAGCGTCGATGGAGGGCTTACTGCCGGATGAAAAGCATATTGAACGTGTTGTTTCGCTGGTTGTTCGATTTGACGATAGACCATCAAGAGCGCCTGAAATTATGCGGTCCAAGCGTTATTATGCCCAATCATGTTTCGTTTATGGATGCCATTTTATTGTATTTGCTTTTGCCTTCATCCGTCTGGTTTGTCGTGAATTCCGAGATCGCCGCAAATCCCTTGGTGGCCTTTGCATTGCGATTTCGCGCCCATGTGAAAATCGACAATCGCAATCCGTATAGTTTGCGGACGATTATCGGCGTAGTTCGCGCTGGCAACCCGGTCGTGCTGTTTCCCGAAGGACGGATTTCTACGACAGGCGGCCTGATGAAAATGTATACCGGCGCCGCGATGATTGCGCGAAAAACAGAGGCTCAGATATATCCGATCATCCTGCGCGGACCTGAGTATTCAAAGCTGTCACGCATCACGGATAAAGTGAAATCGCAATGGTTTCCGGCAATCCGGATTTATGTCGGCGAACCCAAGATGCTGATCGCCGATGAAAACTTGAGTTTTCGGGCCCAAAAGGAATTGTTGAACAGTCATCTGTTGGATATTATGCAACAAGCGATGTTTTCAGCTCGTCGGCAAGAATATGGCAAGTTGGATTTTTTTCGCCGCTTGCAGCTGGCAAGTCGGCAGAATGGCTCTTCTAAGGTCATCATCCGCGACATTACCCGAACTGTAACTTATCGGACCCTGTTCGTGGGGATTCACGTTCTGTCTGACAAACTGCGCTCGTTATTGTCTGCAAATGAGACAGCCATAGGAACTTTGCTGCCAAACGCCGTTGCCCACGTCAGTGTGTTGTTTGCCTTATTTAATCTGGGCAAAACTCCGGCCATCTTCAATTTTTCCACCGGAGTCCGCAATGTGTCTGACAGTGCTGCTAATGCCGGTGTAAAAACCGTCCTGACTTCGCGTGCTTTTATCGAAAAGGCAAATTTGACCGAGATGGTTACGCAGTTGGCACTATCGAACCGGATAATTTATCTGGAGGATTTGGCGGCAACGGTAACGTTGTTGGATAAGTTGCAAGGACTGTTTAAGTATTGGCGAGGCAGCGGCGGCAAATCGACGAGTGAATCCCGACTGATTTTATTTACTTCAGGAACTGAAGGTCGCCCCAAAGGCGTGGTGCTGACACATCGGGCAATTCTTGCCAACATCGACCAGGCTACCAGCCTAATCGATTATACGCCGGCCGACCGGATGTTGAATGCATTGCCGATGTTCCACAGTTTCGGCCTGATGGCAGGTACCCTGCTACCGATCTTGGGCGGCGTCGAACTGTTTTTATATCCGTCGCCGCTGCATTACCGTATTTTGCCGGAACTGGCCTATGATTTTAATGCAACACTGATGTTGGGCACGCCAACCTTCTTGGCCGGCTACGGAAAAATGGCCCATCCTTATGATTTTTATCGCCTGCGTTATATATTGGCAGGGGGGGAGAAGCTGCGCCAGCCAGTTCGTGAACTGTGGCAGAACAAATTTGGGATACGGATATTGGAAGGCTATGGGATAACCGAAACCGGGCCGGTGCTTTGCCTCAATACGCCGCTGGCAGCCAGGCCCGGCTCAGTGGGACGGTTTCTGCCCGGTATCGAATGGCGTCTGGAGCCGGTCGAAGGGATTGATACCGGGGGAAATTTGCTGGTCCGGGGCCCGAATTTAATGGAAGGATATCTGCTGTATGAAAAAGGATTCCAGCCAGTTGCCGACTGGTATGCGACTGGCGATGTCGTGTCAATCGACGCGGACGGATTTGTCACGATCCATGCCCGACTGAAGCGTTTTGCCAAGATCGCCGGCGAGATGATCAACTTGCAACTGGTGGAAGAAGCAGCAACTGCCTGTTTTAGCAGCGGGGCTCATGCCGCTGTGGCTGCGGGAGATGGTCGTAAAGGGGAAAAAATCGTGTTGTTTACGACAAATGCTCAGGCAGAACGCAGTATATTGCGCGATTATTTGTTACAGGAAGGCCATAGCGGGCTGTCGGTTCCCGCCGAGATTATTTTGCTTGAAAAAATGCCGCTGCTGGGAACTGGCAAACCTGACTATCTGGGGTTGCAACAACAAGCCGAGCGCGCAATGGCTGGAGTGAAAACGTAATGGCGCTTGTCTATTTACTGACGGCGCAGTTTTTATCCGCCTTTGTCGATAATATGATCTTATTTGTCGCGCAGGCCATACTGTGGCGTGATGCCTATCCAGCCTGGTACCTGCAATTGGTGCAGGCCACTTTTTTGTTGTCCTATATCGCGCTGTCGCCGTGGGTAGGCTGCCTGGCCGACCGTTACGCGAAACGCAATGTCCTGATGCTGGGCAATGCGGTCAAGTCAGCGGGAGTTCTGCTGATGCTGGTCGGTTTTGATCCGGCTTTGAGTTATGCTGTGGTTGGTATCGGCGCTGTCATTTACAGTCCGGCCAAGTATGGAATCCTGCCGCTACTGACGAAAACCGATGCGCAGCTGTTAAAAGCTAATTCTCAGGTTGAGGGATTTACAATTCTGGCGATTTTATCAGGCGCCGCCTTTGGCGGTTGGCTGGCCGACCATTCCATTGTTATGACATTAGCGGTTTGCCTGGGATTGTATCTGATCTCCGGGTTGCTCTGTTTGGGGATTCCCAAGAATATCGGCGATGTTTCAATTGCCTTTAACGGTGCATTTCAGCGTTTTCGCCGTGACCTGATGACGGTTTTGCAGGCGCCGGACGGACGTTTTTCGTTATTGGGCACCAGTGGTTTCTGGATGGCATCCTCGGTTTTGCGTTTATCCGTCTTTGTTTGGTTGCCACTGGCTTTCGGGATTCACGACAATACGACCATCGGCATGATGGTCACGTTGAGTGGAGTGGGGTTGATTGCCGGCGCAATCATCACGCCACGGCTTGTGCCAGTGGGCAAAACAGATCGGGTGATTATTTTTGGCGCATTGATGGCGCTCGGCTTGATTATGTTGCCATGGATACCATTTTTGATTCTTGCCTTGGTTGTTCAGACGGTTACTGGCAGTTTCGGCGGAATCTACGTGATTCCTTTGAACACAATGCTGCAACGGGTGGGTGAACGCACGGTCGGAACCGGCAAGGTGGTGGCAATCCAGAATTTTGCCGAGAATTGCTTTATGTTTTTGGGCGTCACATTATTTCTGGCTGCATCCTGGTCAGGGTTGCCGGTCGTTTGGTCGATGACAGCCAATGGGCTGATTTTACTGCTGATGATTGCCTTGCTGGGATATTTGCATCGACGACGATTTGACAGAATAATCTCATAGTATATAATTAACATAGGGTAAATATGTCTAGTTTTCTTTAGAGGAGTGAGCCGTGGTGAATACCATTCGCTCATCTACTGCAGCTGCAGTAGCCAGGGACGGAACACAACCCTTAAAGAATAATGCAATCAATGCACCGCAGAGTGTTGGCGGGCGTCTTGTTGTCGACAATCCGCAATCTGCGCCAGTTGTAACTGAGTTTCCTGATGTAGGGCCCGCGTATGAAGTTGAGATTTCCGAAGCAGGCAAAGAACTGTCGGAAAGCAGCAGCGATCCGGAAAAATTGAATGCGGCAGTGACTGATCGGCAAAGCCAGTCGCAACCGGAACCGACGAATAAAAAACAGCAGGATTGGCGGATACAAAATACGGTCACCCGACTGAAACAGACCGAACAAAACATTCGGTCCCATGAAGCGGCCCACATGGCGGCCGGCGGTGCCTTTGCCGGCGGGGTAAGCTATGTGTACGCCAAAGGCCCGGATGGCAAAATGTATGTCAGTGGCGGAGAAGTGCCGATTCAGGCGCCGGAGGGCAAAACACCGGAAGAAACAGTAAAGAACATGGAAATTGTCAAACGGGCAGCGCTGGCGCCGCCAGACCCCTCCGCGCAGGATCTTGCTGTAGCAGCGGCGGCAATGCAAATTGGAAGTCGCGCCCGGGCGGCTATCCGGCAAGGCCGTTTTCTGACCCAGTCTGATATGGAAGAGGGCGAACCGGGTACACTGAGCCGTCCGCCAGTATGGCCGACCAGTATGGCTGGACTGATTGCTACTTTGATGCCGCCGGAGGGCCTGTCGCGCCGGTAGTGACTATCGGCAGTTTTGTTGACATTTTGGATGGGAAGGCCTATAATTTTTAATAAGCTGAATAATGACCAATGGTAATGCGGAGGACGCGACTGACACAGGAATCGTATCCAGAGAGAATGCGCCCAGGCTGAAAGCGCATCAACGAACCCTGTCTGTTACCCCCTCCAAACTGCAAACCTGAACAATTTGTTAAGTAAGGTTTGCCGGAAACCCACCGTTAGCGGGGAATGGAGCCGGATGCAATTATTGCGTCAAGTAGGGTGGAACCGCGAGTTGAACTCTCGTCCCTTGAGGATGGGAGTTTTTTGTTTGCCGTTTAGTCATTCATTGAATAGGAGGCTGAAATTATGGAGAATGTAAAAATTACACTCAAAGATGGATCGGTGAAAGAAGTTGCCGCTGGCATGACTTTGCTGGAACTGGCCGCATCACTTTCCCGGTCACTGGCTAAAAGTGCGTTGGCCGCCAAAGTCGATGGCAAGGTCGTGGATTTAACCCGCCCGCTGACCAGCGATGCAACGGTTGAGTTTTTAGGTTCGGATACGCAGGAAGGCTTGGATGCACTCCGACACTCGGCTTCCCATATCATGGCCCAGGCAGTTCAGCATCTGTTTGGCGACAAGGTACAGTTCGGCATCGGGCCGTGGATTGCCAATGGCTTTTATTATGACATTGACACCGAACATACTTTTGTCCCGGAAGATTTGGCGAAAATCGAAGCCGAGATGGAAAAAATCGTTAAACAGGATTTGCCGATTGTACGACAGGAAATGAGCCGTGAAGACGCGATTCGTTTTTTTGCCGATAAAGGGCAGCAATATAAGGTGGAGCTGATTCAGGACCTGCCGGCGGATGCTGTGATTTCGCTGTATACACAGGGCGACTTCACCGACTTGTGCGCCGGGCCGCATTTGCCGTCAACCAGCCGGATCAAGGCGTTGAAGCTGCAAAGCCTAGCTGGCGCTTACTGGCGTGGCAGCGAAAAGAACAAGATGCTGCAACGTATCTATGGGACAGCGTTTGAAAAGAAAGTTGATCTCGATGCCTATCTGACGATGCTGGAAGAAGCGGCCCGCCGCGATCATCGCAAGCTGGGCAAAGAACTGGACTTGTTCAGCCTTCAGGAAGAGGCTCCTGGTTTTCCGTTTTTCCATGCCAAAGGCATGGTGATCCGCAATGAGCTGGAAAACTTCTGGCGCAAACTGCACACGAAATTCGGCTATGAAGAAATCAAGACGCCGATTATCCTTAATGAACAACTCTGGCATCAGTCCGGTCACTGGGACCATTATAAAGAAAATATGTATTTCACCAAGATTGATGAAGGCAATTACGCCGTCAAACCGATGAATTGCCCGGGCGGAATGCTGGTGTATAAGACCCGTCATCATAGTTACCGTGAATTCCCGATGCGGGTTGCCGAACTGGGACTGGTTCACCGCCACGAGCTTTCCGGCGCATTGCACGGTCTGATGCGGGTACGCAGCTTTACCCAGGACGATGCCCACATCTTTATGCTGCCTTCGCAAATCAAGGATGAAATCATGGGCGTCATGGACCTGTTCAATGTAGTCTATTCGACGTTCGGCTTGTCGTACCACGCCGAACTGTCGACCAAACCGGAAAAGGCGATGGGTTCGGACGAAGTCTGGGAAGTCGCGACCTCCGCATTGCAACAGGCCCTGGATGAACGCGGCATGCCTTATAAGATCAATGCGGGTGATGGCGCATTTTATGGTCCCAAAATAGACTTCCATCTAAAGGATTCAATCGGTAGAACCTGGCAGTGCGGCACGATTCAGTTGGACATGCTGATGCCGGAACGGTTTGACCTGACATATATCGGTGAAGACGGCCAACGGCATCGTCCGGTCATGATCCACCGGGTTGCGTTCGGCAGCATGGAACGCTTCATCGGTATTCTGATCGAGCATTACGCCGGCGCATTCCCGGCCTGGATCGCCCCGCTGCAAGTCAAGATATTGCCGATCACTGACCGCAATCTTGGTTATGCAAAAAACTTGGCCAACCAGCTGCGCGAACTGGACATCCGAGTCGAAGTGGATGAGCGCAATGAAAAAATCGGCTACAAAATCCGCGAAGCCCAGATGGAAAAAGTGCCGTACATGTTGGTGCTGGGCGACAAAGAAGAAGAAGCCGGCATGGTGGCAGTTCGTGTACGCGGGCAGGGCGATGTAGGCTCGATGACGTTCGATGCTTTCAGCCAGATGGTAACTGAAGCGATCTTGAAAAAGGCGTAACAGCTGTCGCGGGTTCTCAGGAACCATTGAATTATTCGTGAAAGCAGAGGGAAACCACTGAAATAACAGAGATTTCCTTGGATTGGAGTCGTAGAATTCGCCGACGAAGCCAAGCGGTTTTGCCGGTCAAATCAACAAGGATGTTGATTTGAGGCCAGAAGCGACGGATGGAGCATTTTTTGGGCGACCTGCAAAACCATTGGCAAGTCGCTGCGAAACAAGGCGACAATCGACAGAAATCGAGTTATTCAGTGGTTCCCTAGCACTGTCAGCCAACATTTTCATCGGATTTTAGTGTCAATAACTTGAGAAAATGTCACCGGTAAAACAGGTTAATTATCGCGTGAAA
>CAZFSM010000033.1:0-23544 GCA_964521625.1 uncultured Veillonellaceae bacterium
ATCAGTGACACGGCCGAGTTCGGCGACTATATGACCGGGTCGCGGATCATTACCGATGACACCCGGGCCGAAATGAAAAAGATTCTGGCGGAAATCCAGAACGGCACGTTCGCCAAGACCTGGATTCTGGAGAATCAGGCCAACCGTCCGGTGTTCAACGCAATGCGCCGTCAGGGGGCCGAACACCAGATCGAATCCGTCGGCAAAGAACTGCGGGGCATGATGCCCTGGATGAAGAAGCAGTAATCATGAAGCTGTCGGGTAGTCGAATTATTATCGAAACATTACTGGAACAGGGCGTCGATATTGTGTTCGGCTATCCCGGCGGAGCCATCATGCCCCTGTACGATGCACTGTATGACGCTCCGCTGCGTCATATCCTGACAGTCCATGAACAGGGATCGGCGCATGCAGCGGATGGATATGCCCGCGCCTCCGGCAAGGTCGGCGTCTGTATCGCCACCTCCGGTCCCGGCGCGACCAATCTGGTCACCGGTCTGGCTACCGCCTATATGGATTCTGTGCCGGTTGTTGCCATCACTGGTCAGGTGGGGACTCCCCTGCTTGGCCGGGATGCCTTTCAGGAAATTGATATTACAGGCATTACGATGCCAATCACCAAGCATAATTTCCTGGTCCGCTCTGTCACTGATCTGGCCGGCGTGATCCGCAACGCATTTGCCATAGCGCAGGAAGGACGACCCGGCCCGGTACTGATCGATGTGCCACGCGATATTCTGTTGGCGGAGGTCCATTTTACTGCAAAGCCGCTTGACCTTTCGGCATGCCCGGCAGTTGTCTCCGTAATGCAGCCACTTGATGATCCTGAAACTGACGCTGTTGTCGAACAGGCAGTGACGGCATTGCTGAAATCCCGCCGGCCGGTTTTGCTCGCTGGCGGCGGTATCATCAGAGCCAGCGCTTCCATATCCGTCAAAGAGTTCTGTGAAGTCTATCCACTTCCTGTCGTTAGCACGCTAATGGGACTTGGGGCCATAGCGCCCAGTCAACCTCACTATCTAGGGCTTACCGGCATGCATGGTCACAGGGCAGCTAACCTGACCATAGTCGATGCCGACCTGATCATTGCCGTTGGTAGTCGCTTCAGCGACCGGGTGACCAGTGACCGCTCGTGTTATACGAAAAATAAAACCATCATTCACCTCGATATCGATGCTGCTGAAATTGGCAAAAATGTCGATACAGCAGTCATGGTTATCGGCGAACTGCAGCATTTGCTGCAAAAACTGTCCCATCGCCTCCGGCACTCCGTTCTGCCGGACCATACCGCCTGGCTTGCCCAAGTTCGCAAATGGCAGGAACAACATCAGACACAAACTGACCAAACTGTTCTCAATCCGGTCTGGATTATGCAGCACTTGTCGACCGTCGCCTCCGCATTGCCGGTCACCTGGATTTCCGACGTCGGTCAGCATCAGATGTGGGCCGCGCAGCATCTTCGTGTCGAAGTTCCAGGAACTTGGCTTACCTCAGGCGGCTTGGGCACGATGGGTTTTGGGTTGCCGGCAGCTCTGGGCGCACAACTTTCGCGGCCTGAGCAGCGCGCAATTTTGATTGCTGGCGATGGCGGTTTTAAAATGACGGCGATGGAACTCTATACCGCAGCAGTTGAAAAAATTCCTGTCATCTGCGTGATTCTCGACAATAGCGCATTAGGCATGGTACGCCAGTGGCAGCAGCTGTTTTTCAACCAACGTTACTCGGCAACAACTCTGCCGTCTTTCGATTTCATTAGTCTGGCGCGGTCCTGCGGGGTTGATGGAGCTGTCGCCAATACTCCGGCCGAATTTTCCGCCGGTTTCCAGCAGGCATTAGCCAGCGACGCGCCCTTTGTTCTGGTAGCCAAAATATCGCCTGACTATATGGTCGATCCAATGGTCCAACCTGGGCAAGCAGTAAATCGGTTCGTTGAAATGCCTTGAACGTGCTCAATTTGCATATAAATGAAAAGGAAGTGCGCTGAAGCTTTCAAGAGCGCCGGCGCGCTTCCTTTTGGGTTTTGTTTTATAAATTGGTGCCTACTGCACACCCAACCCCGTCTTAGTCGCAGCGTTTTCATCAGCCGCCAAAGGCTCTTTAACACTCAATTTTTCTGCCTTGACCACATTCTGCGCCGATTGCAACTTCAGCAATTCATCTTCCAACGATTTGACCTGCCGTCCCATTTTATACAAACGGAACCGCAATTTGATCTGCACGAACAATTCGAAGAATAGCGCCGTCACAAATCCCATCAGCGCCGTTATCATAATGACCAAAACCAGAGAGGCTTCGACGCTCCAATCAAAAAAACTGACTGTGACAACCCGCCCGTTTTGCAGTGCAAATACCACGATAACGATGGCGAAAACCATTCCCAACAGCAACATTAGAATTGCCATATCACCACTCCTTTGCTTATTTAGCCTAAACATATTTCTGTCATGGTACAATATTATCATGAATACGATTGTCATTGCTGAAAATCTGACCAAACATTATGGCGACTTCCCCGCATTAAAAGGAGTATCCTTCACCATCAAAGAGGGAGAATGTTTTGGCCTGTTAGGTCATAACGGCGCCGGAAAATCCACTACGCTTAAAATGCTTTATGGCCTGGCGCACGTCGAAGGCGGACAGCTCAGCATTTTCGGTAATCCCTTTACATTGACACCGCCTGAAATTAAGCGCCAGTTGGGTGTTGTACCTCAGGAAGACAACCTGGATCCCGATCTGCCGGTACTGGAAAATCTCAAGGCGTACGCCAGATTGTTCGGCATTGACCGTCGGCAGGCTCAGGCGCAAAGCGTGACGATGCTGCGCTTTATGGGGCTGGAGTCAAAAGAAAATAGCTTGGTCGATGCCTTATCCGGCGGACAAAAGCGCCGACTGGTCATTGCCCGGGCTTTGTTGAATTCCCCCCGGTTACTAATTCTTGACGAACCAACAACCGGCCTGGATCCGCAAGGGCGACACCTGGTCTGGCAGAAACTGCGCGGTCTGAAAAGCGAAGGGGTAACGATGGTTTTGACCACTCATTACATGGAAGAAGCCGCACAATTATGCGACCGGCTCGCCATCATGCACGAAGGCTTGGTTTTAACCGAAGGAACTCCTGCCGAACTGGTAGCGGCTCATGTTTTGCCCTATGTCATCGAAATTCGTCTGCCACTGGAAGCCATTCCGTCGGATATCAGCGACAGAGTGCACGGATTCGGCGGGGAAGCTCTGCCAGTAATGGAAGGTCTGTTTCTGTACACCAATGAGGGCAATCGCTTGTGGCAGCAAATCGGCGGCTGGGGGTTACCCCAACATGCCTGTTTTCTGCGTCCGGCCAATTTGGAAGATGTCTTTTTGCGGCTGACTGGTCGGGGGACAGAACCATGACCGGCGCTTTCCGTGTACTCAATCGGCATTGGCAGGTATTTTCCCGCACCTGGCTGCACAACCTGATGTTCAACGTAGCCGAGCCGTTATTGTACCTATCGGCAATGGGCTTCGGCCTGGGAGTGATGGTCGGCCAGATCGACGGAGTCACTTATCTCGAGTTCATCGCCCCCGGCATGGTTGCATTGTCAGCCATGTATTCGGCAACTTTCGAATGTACCTATGGAACTTTTCTTCGCCTGCATTACCAAAAAACCTTGCAGGCAATATTGGCCGGGCCGGTTACTGTCAACGATGTCATCTGGGGAGAACTGTTATACGGCATGTTAAAAAGTGTTCTGTTCGGCGCCGTCATCCTGATTGTTGTGAGCCTGCTGGGACAAATTCCGGCTATCACAGCTGTTTTTATCCCGCTGTTCCTGTTTCTGCCCGGCGCCGTTTTCGCCATTCTGGCGGTCAGCTACACGGCGATGATCAAAAATATCGACCAGCTGAACTACTATATTACACTAGCCATTATGCCCTTCTTTTTATTCGGCGGGCTGTATTTCCCGGTCAGCAATCTGCCTGACTGGGTTCAATGGATCAACTGGTTCAACCCGCTGTATCACAGCATCGAAGTGTGCCGCGGCCTGGCGCTTGGACAACCTCCGGCCCGGCTGTGGTGGCATGTTGCCGTATTGTTGGCCATGATTCTGACTACAGCAGCCATCCCGCTACGTCTGATGAAAAAACGGCTGCTGCTTTAATTCAGCAATGTAACCTTCACTACTGTTGCCCGGGCTGCAATCTGTCTTTCGCCTAGGGAAAATCGATCAATAACAAGTCGAACGCGGCTTTTTGCCTGCGGTAACAGCGTGCTGAGTTGGGGCGCAACCTGCAGTCCAATCAGCCGCGTTTCTTTTTCCAAGCCCAATGCCGGCAGTTTCGCCGCCTCTGGCATCCGGACTGTAAAAACATAACCGGGGCCATCGCCAGTATTTTCAAGCCATTCACTGGTTCCTTCCAGCACAACTTCACCGGCGAACGTGGCATCCAGCAGAGAGTTATTGCGGCGTTCCAGGGCGATAACCTTTAGCCCAGCTACAACATCACCGATCTTCAACTGATTTTTATCGACGACGTTCTGCCGCAACGCCTGCCAAAGCGGACCGGCTTGATCGATCGAGTCGATCAGGTCGGCATAACTAACCTGATAACCGCTAATACTACCTGTTGCATAACGAGGAATCGAATATACGCGCAACGAAACCAGTTGCAATAAATACGCCTGATCAGCGCCCGACCAGGAAGTGACAAAATCTTCATGTGTCCAGCCATTCCACAAACCCTCTATTTCCAGTCGGGAATCCAGCTGGCTACGCCCCGTAATTTCAAAAATCTTAGCGGCATAATCAATGCCCGGCAAAAAAAGATCGGCCAGTGAATATATTTTTCCAGTGGCTAGATCAATATGGATGCCTTGGTCAATTTTATTGGGATGCGCCATCCCCTGAATAAAAGCATCGCCAACAAACTGGATACCAAGCAATTTTCCATTATTGAACACGACTTCAAAATCGCCGTGCAGTGAAGCGCGCGAATCAGTTCCTGCCAGCGACAGAATCTTGTTTTTCAAATTGCTATTGATTAGTGCCAGTTTTTTTTCGTCAACACCACCAGTCACCTTCGGTAAAAACAGCTGGCTGTTGCCTGCTCGATAACCTTCCTTATCGACATGCGGCACGCCGGGCGCTGCAGACCCATTTCCCATTCCTGTAACAACCACACTGAGCAAAACCATCAGCATCGCCAGAAATCTCAGCATTTTTTTCATGGAAGCCCGCCTCCTACCTTTTACATCAATCGACATCGCTGCCTTTACCGTCGATTATATCCCATCACCTGCATCGGGGCAAAAAAAAAGGCCCCCTGGCCTAAAATCACCCTTGCAGTGAGAATTGAAAAATCCGTTCCACAAATGACTTTGTTTCTCCCGAAATATTATGGGTTCGGCTTGTTGTTCGCGGCTCTTCTTTTATTGCATCATCCCCATACTGAATACTGACACCAGAGGGGCCGCGAGTAATTTTTATTTTGCCGGTACCTGTCCACACTTCTGTATCAATGGCAATTTTATCGGTAACCGTGTCAAATCGAATCATCTTCATCATCCTTATCGCAAAGTTTTGCTGTGACTACTATGATTCGCGTTTTCTTGTTCAGCCCCTTGAGACTCAAGTCCTTTTTTGATAGGACTTTAGTCCCGTTTTTATCTTAGCCAAACCATTCTTTTTCTTTCTGTCGTTTTTCCGCCTGTTTAAAAAAAATAAACTGAATCAGTCGTTTTTGCAGTTTATCATCGATGTCTTTTTCTTTAAATTTGATTCCGGCAAAATATTTCTCCAGCGGTGGCTGCGGCGGAAGCAATCGTACTACTTCCCCTTCGGCCGTCAGTGTCCAGTCTGGTGATATCACAATGGAAACGATGAATTTGGCGCCGATCGGTATCGCTTTGGCCAGCACCACCATCGCCCCGCCAGCGCTGAGATCTTTGGTCACAGTCTTGATGGATATTGTTTCATCGAGTTCATCCAGCGGCGCTAACGTCGCTTTCAGGCTAATATCCAGACGGACATTTTCCCTCAATTGCATCTTACGGAAGTTCGTCGGTTTCACCAATTCCCACATGGGCAATTGATCCGGCACATAACGCACCAAGGTAGTCTCAAAAAAATAAGGGACTTTTTCAGCCACCACCCGGGCCGCAACTCTCCGCCCGGGCCGCGGGGGCAGATAAAACCCCTTGCGAAACGGCGGCGTAATCATGATGGTTTCTTTACCAACATCTTCGATCCGGCTGAAATAAATATCCGGTTCGGCTGTCTCCGGATCCGTTTCGATTACATCAAGCTTCTGCGTTACCCTTAATAATTCTGGTTTCATATCCTCTGCATTTCAGCCATCAGCTTGCACTGGCTGAACTCTCCCTTTTCCAGACTATCGTAAGAACAGCCGTATATCTTCACATCAGTTTGCTTTTTAAAAAACGATTCACTGTTGAAATCATTTTATCACACCGGTCTATAATTCAGTATATTGCTTTGTTTTTCAACAACACCGTTTCGAACCGCCAGCCCTGAGAAAGGACTGCCGCTTCGATTATTTGCCGGACCTGTCCATAATCCCAGTTATAATCAATTAGTTTTCCGTTCGGTCCGTAAGCGGTTTCATTGACTGTGCCGGACCGGGTCGTCCCGTCTGTCCGATAGGTTTCGGTCTTGAAACTAAATAGGGCTGCCAATCCACGACCGGATTCCTTGATCATTTCCCAGAAATAAACTTTTTGTGTTGCCGCATCCAACCGAAGCAGCGCTGAATATTCGACTTTCTTTTTGCCGACACCCCAGTTCGCGTTGGCTAACTCATTCGTTATTGACAAATCCGTTTTTTGCCCCCAAGTCAAAGAAAGTTGCGGCAATGGTGATAATGCGGTGGCAATCGCCTGCAAAACGGGAGTCCGATTGTCTACTGACGCCGAACGGGCGCCGCAGCGGCCGCAAAAGCTGTCTGTGGCGGTCAGGGTCTGTCCGCATTGACTGCAGAACATCACGCAACACATCCCTTCAGTTATCGGATCGTTTCATAGCTATAATTCGCTTGGCAAAGCAGATTTTCCTACCGAATGCCTGAACAAAAAAGCGTTTATAAGGAACTGACCAGTTCAATCAGATAGCGGTCCATGATTTTCAGGCTTTCCATGGCGCTGGGCTGCAAATATCGGTGCGTAATTTTATAACAGACGCGATCAGGTTGGCCTTCCGCAAAACGAAAAATCTTATACGCACCGCTTTGTTGAGCCTTATGGGCAACCGACAGCGGCACGATTGCCCATTGACGAGGATGATAAAAGAAAGAAAAAATCAGTTGGGCCGTATCGAGCAGGATTCGCCCGGAGCAAACCGGGTCCCACCACTGATCATGCCATATTTGATAAGCCGGTCCCCAATAGACATACAATTCATCATTGGGATCGAGGTCATGCGGATGAACCGACGCTTCTGACGCTGGCGACATTCCGGCCTCGACCAGTCGCAATCCCACCATTGGTTCGCTGAAACATCTTTCAACAATAATGTTGGGATGCTCCCGCCGCAACAACGTAAAGGCAACATCGACTTCACGCCGGTCAACGGCATCGTATAAGTCCCGCGAATGCGAAGTCATCACCTTCAAATTCAACCTGGGTTGATGACGGCTCAGCGCCTGATAGAGACGCGGCAACAAAGCATAGTTCAAACTATCGAGCGTGCCAATCGCCAACGACAAATTGGCGCCGCGAAACTGGAAAGACTGGGTTTCCCGCCAGACAGCCAGCCAGCGTTCGGCAACGTCGACAAAGTCTTCCCCTTCCGGGGTCAGGCAAAAAGTCTTATTGCCTTTCACGCGCGCAAACAGGGTCACGCCGATTTCCTGCTCAAGCAATTTTAACCGCTTGCTCACCGCCGACTGTGACAGATTCAGCTGTTCCGCCGCTTGGTTGACATTACGAGTTCGGGCAACTGTCAAAAACGTATCGATTGTGCTGTGATCCATCAGTCTATCTCCTGTAATGAATTTTTCGACTCAGTATAATCGAAAACATTCACTTTACTTCATTGGTTTATCTGTCTTAAAATTACATTGTGTCAGACTATTTTGTCAATCTCTTTTTCTATAATGAACAATATCTGGAGGCGTTTGCATGAATCTTGGATTCATTGGCTTTGGCGAAGTGGGTTTTGAATTGGCGCGAGGCTTGAAACAAGAAGGACTGTCAGGGATCGTCGCATTCGATCCCATGTCCGACGATACTAAGTATGGCGCCTTGGTGCAAAGCCGGGCCAAGGAAGCGGGCGTTGCCCTGTTGCCCACTCCGCAAGCAGTGGCAAAAATAGCTGAAGTAATTATTGCAGCCGTTCCCGGCAGCAAGGCATTGGCGACCGCCCTGGAACTGGCGCCGGCTTTAAAACCCAACCATGTTTATGCGGATGTATCGACTTCCACAGCAGCCAGCAAAAAACAAATGGCGCTAGCCATCGAATCCGTCGGCGCCTTATTTACTGATGGCGCGCTGATGGGCGGACTTAGCATGCAACACCACAAAGTTCCGGCCCTTCTTAGCGGCCGTGGCAGCGACAGCTTCATCCGCCTGCTGTCCCCCTTTGGCATGTCCCTGACAAAAGTCAGCGATATTGCCGGCGACGCTATTGCGATCAAACTGGTCCGCAGTATCGCCATGAAAGGCTTGGCATCGCTGGCAGTGGAAACCTTGGCCGCCGCAACCAAGTTGGGCGTTGACACCGCCGTACTTCGTTCGATAGAAGATACGCTGAGCGCAGCCAGTTTTAAGGAAACGCTGGACTGGTTGGTTACCGCCAGTGCTGTACACGCCGAACGGCAAATCCACGAAATGAACGATGTGATGCTGATGATGCAGGAAATTGGCGTAGAACCGACCATGACGCAAGGCACCACTCGTCGCCTCGAATGGCTGGCAGCAAAAAACTATAAAGCACAGTTCTATGGCAAAAAACCCCGCGAATGGCGGGAAATCGCCGACTGTTGGTAAATCTGAAACTGTCGAATCAACCGCACAATAAATAAGGAGGACTAAGTATGCAATTAAAAGGTGTATTCCCGGCAATGGCCACCCCGCTGACCCCTGAGGAAAAAATCGATCAACCCTCACTAAAAAAGCTCGTACATTATTTGCTCGATGGCCGAATTCATGGCATCGTCGCCCTCGGCAGCACCGGTGAATTTCCGGCAATGACAGAATCAATGCGGCAAACAGTAATGGAAACCACTCTAGCTGAAGTAAACGGAAGAGTTCCTGTGCTGATTGGTTGCGGCGAACCGGGAACACAGCGGACCATGGAACAGGTCAAAATCGCCTCGCAAACCAAAGCCGATGGCGTGCTGGTTGCCGTCCCTTACTATTTCAACATGGATCAACCCGCTGTCATCCGACATTATCTCGCGGTGGCTGAAGCTTCCCGCCTGCCTGTTGTCCTGTACAACTTTCCCCAGATGACCAAAACCACATTCACTGCGGACACAGTGGCAAAACTAGCCGAACATCCGAATATTATCGGGATCAAAGACAGTTCTGGCGATTTCTTCGGCATGCAACGATTCATTGATGTAACTGACAACTCTGATTTCGCCGTCATGTCTGGCAATCCGGCGCTGGGGCTATCTGCCTATCAATTAGGCGCCAAGGGCGGCATCTATGCCGGTTGCAGCTTGTTCCCCAAACAGTGCGCCGATGTTTATAATGCTTTTGTCCGCGGCGATATGGCAACCGCCGTCGAGTTGCAGAAAAAAGCATCCCTGATCCCAATGATGGGCGGTTTTGGTCCCAATGCCGCAGTAGTCAAGTTTGGCCTGAATAAATTGGGCATTTGCGGCCCGACGGTGGCAGCGCCATTCGTTCTGACACCGGGACAAGATGAAAAAATCCTGGCCTGGATGAAACGAATCGGTATTGATGCCTGATCCAATCGAACGCTGGCTAAGTTAGCCAAAGGCTCTCCGAGAGTGTTTCGGAGAGCCTTTGGCATGCCATCATTTATACACTTTCGCTTCCCGAAAAAATCAACTGGCGACCGGGCGTCGTGTCAACAGACTCACCCCCGCCAAAACCAACAGGCTGACCAACAGCCCTGGATATAAGGGGTCCAATCCTGTAGGATAGGCCAGTTTCCAGACCACATTGACCAACGGTCCGAGCAGTGCCGAAGCAATCCCAGCTAACGGCGTAACCCGGGTCGGGAAAAACATCGCCCCTAATAGTGGAAACAAAACCGTGCAACCGCGTAGCCCCATCGCCATGAAGCTCCAGCTTAAAATCAAGCTGCCCGCACTGCCACCGACAAACACCAGTGCCAAGAGACATAGACCCACAATAACCAAGCGCTGGACCAGCAATGCTTCCCCGCTACAGGCCTGCGGTCGCAAGAACCGTTGATACAAATCCTTGGTCAGCATCGTCGAAATACCCAATGTCACCCCGGCCCAGGTTCCCACAACAGAAATCAGCAAAGTCGCTAACACGACCCCCGCCAATACAGGCGGCAAAAACTGCAGTACAAACAGGGGCAAAACTTCACTGGAAACCGTTTGTGGAAAATTAGCCCGCATGAACAAGCCAACTAAGATGCCGCCAATACCGATTGGCGGAATAAACAGCGCCGAAACAAACGCACTTTTACGGGCATCAAGCGTGCTTTTGGCCGACAACAATGCCTGAAAATAAATTTGCGTTGACAACACGCCGACCACCAGCGAAAAACCGGCGGCAAAGTCGGTTGAGATTCCCCGGCCGAACAGCGAAAACCAGGGGAAACTCGGAAAACTGGCGTTCAGGCCGGTTATGCCACCAGACAATTCATAAGCCACAACGCCGCATGACAACATTGCCACATAGAGCAACAACAGTTTGACAACTCCAGTCAGCCCCGTTCCCCAGACTCCGCCAAACAAGACATAGGCCAACACCAAAAGAATCCCCACTCCCGCGGCCAGCGTAGGATTCATCGGGTAAATCGTGGTGACCAATGCGCAAAACGACAGTACTTGGGCAATCATGCTGAAAAACATGCCGATGGAAGTAAAAATGCTGGAAATCGGCCCCATTGCTGTACCATAGGTTTTCACCAAGTATTGCGGCAAGGTTTCGACTTTGCTTTCCCACATTGGCTTGACCATACCAATTCCCAATATCGCACAGGCAATTCCGGCGCCCAAAGTAAACCACCAGGCGGCAAAACCGTACTGAAATGCCAACTGAGCCGTGCCAATCGTCGAGGCGCCGCCGACTAACGTTCCCATGATCGTGCCGGCAACAATAGGCGCGGAAACACTGCGCCCGCCGGTGGAAAAATCAGTCGCCGATTTCACCTTGCTGCCCGCATAAAGCCCGACTGCCGATACCAATGCCAACGTAGCCAAAATTCCACCAATATGTCCTGCATTCAAAAGCGACATCGCTTTGCCCCCCGTCTGAAAGCCTTATTATAAACCAATCACTTGTTCAATCTTAACATATTTTGTAATATAAAATCGCAGCTGCAAAACGAAAAAATCTCCAGAACTCAATCCAGAGATTTTTATCGCCACGCTCACACGATGACTACTTCTGATTATTCGATTCCCAGCACCTTGGTCAGTCGGGTCATTTCAAATATTTCCTTAACCAACCCCTGAGTACCGCTGATTTTCATAGATCCCCCCTTTTTCAGCGCCTGTTTGTTAATCGAGACAAAAACCCCTAACCCCGAACTATCGATGTAGTCAACTTCAGACAAGTCAAAGGAAAATGTTTTATGTCCATGTTCAATGAACCGCAGAGCTTTCTCCTGAATCTGCCTTGCTTCCTCACTATAAATACTGCCTGTCAAAAAAACCTGGACCTGGGTGTCAGTGATTTCTGCCCGGTGAATCACAATAATCCCTTCTTTGTTTAAAAAATTGCCGCCTGCCTGTTTTTCCGGCTTATCATTATCATCCTTCACAAAGAATATCGCAATCGTGCAATCAAACGATAAGCCGGCGCAATGGCGCCGGCTGCTTGATCATAAAAATGACCTTGTCGTTCTCCCTGGAGAGAAAAGCAACCTGGCAATCATAGACCGAAGTCTTTAGACCCATAGCTTTGCGCCCTTACTTTTCAATAAGTTTGCCAATATTAATTTACAATGGAAAAAATCCAGACTCTTCTGTGATTATATTATCGACTTTTTCATTGCCTGTCAACATTTCGCGTTTTTATATCGATATCGGAGAAATGATATAATGGATTTATCATCCTACTAACACCAAAGAGCGCCTGAGAGCAATGTTTTTCTCTCAAGACAGAAAGCGAGCTATATTATGACTGCCATGAAACGCGCTTTTTTTATCACCTTAACACTATTCTGCTTTACATTGTTGGTTGAAACCGTCGCCCTCTTCTCCGTACGCTGGTTTCAACCAACAATATCCTTTGTTTTATCCCCGGATAAAGCAGTTCTGGTCTGGACCCGATTGCCGCTCTGGCCGCTCTACCAGGTGGAAGTCTTTTCGACTGCATTGGCCGAAGCTAATGCGAATAAGCGGGCCACGCCGCCCCTGAAACGTTATTTCATTTGGCAGGACCAGTTGACGATCCCTAAAGATTATCCATTCCCCACCACCTGGCGGGTCAGTGCACGCGGTTTGCTGAGCCGTCCACTTGGCCTTTGGTCGGAACCAGCTTTGTTGACAGATCTAACCATAGCAACGCAACATTCTGGGGCTCCAATATCCGTCAATCCAAGGCTTCTCAAGACCAGCCCCATATTGACCTGGGCAACAGTTCCCGGCGCCGTCTATTATGAAATCGAATTTCTCAGTAATCCGCCGGAAAACCCCAATGGCATCCTGCCCTCAAAATACCGCCTTTACTCATCCCGCGAAGTTTTTGTCCGCGGCTATCACCCCGATTTGCGCGCTTTTGACAAACAACCAGTCTATTGGCGCGTGAGGGCACTCGATTTAAGCGGCAATCCGCTCGGCGTTTTTTCCGATACCGGCGTAATCTCAACCGGCTCGTCTAAAAACAAACCGCTTCGCCCACTCATCATCTCCGATTATCAGGCCCGTAACTCAGTTCCCCTATTGTACCCGGTATACGAGTGGATTCCGATTCAGGGCGCTGACTCTTATGAGGTCGAATTGACGCGGCTCCCCCCCGAAAACCCAGATTCGGCGGCGCCTTCACGCTACCGGATTTGGCATGGCCGCTCCAAGGGCTTCAGTCTGTATGATGAAATGCCCCGACAAGAAAATGGCCATTATTACTATCGGGTGAGAGGACTGGGACGAAATGATGAACCCGTGGGAGTATGGTCCGTCGCTGCCACTTTTGCTGTCGACCATAGTAAAGCCGCCCATGTCGCCACGTTCGGTGACAGCATTACCCATGGCGGCGGCTCTGTTTCCTACTCACCGTCTGATTGGGAATATTCCTACCAAAGCTATCTGAAGTTCCCTACCTACAACCTTGGTCGCAGCAGTGATACGGCAGAGACTTCGGTGGAACGATTTGAGCATGATGTTTTGCCGTTTCAGCCTAAACACTTAATCATTATGACAGGCGCCAACAGCATCCGCGCCGGAGTGCCCGCCGAAACACTGATTCGCGACTTGTCCGCCATCCGCGACAAATGCCTGCTGCACGGGATACGGCCGATCTTTCTGACCTTTCCGCCCATCAATCCTGCCGCTATTGCCCGCGCCTTCAACGAAACAACCTCACCCCACTGGCAGGAATCGTTGCTGGCGATCAACGACTGGATTCGCGAACAGCCCTATCATATAGACCTATATCCGCACTTTGCCGATCATCAGGGTTTACTGCCCGCTAACTTGGCCATTGACGGCCTGCATTATGACATTGTCGGCAAAAAAATGATGGCTGCACTGATTAATGCGCACTGGGAAGAGCTGTCCCGCATATGGTAAACTATAACCATGTTTCGCAATAATCGTTTTTTGCTCGAACTGATGTTACTGACGGTGATCCTGATCTGGGCCGCCAATCAAACCATCGGCAAACTGGCCATGCGGGAAATGTCGCCGAGTGTTTACACCTCCTTGCGGTTTGCACTGGCAACTCCGTTGATGTTATTGGTACTAAAGTGGCGGGAAGGCAAATGGGCTTTCGACCGCTCGGTATTGGTACGATTGGTTGGAATTGGCCTCGTCGGCGTCGCCTTATATCAGACCGTTTTTATCGCGGCTCTAAAATACACCTCTGTCACCAATTTGGCCCTGATGATGGGGGTTTCTCCAATCTTCACCGTCTTGCTTGGCGCGGTCACTGGACAGGAAAAACTGAAGCGCACTGTGATCAGCGGCTGTCTGCTTTCTTTTGGCGGGTTGATACTGGTGTTGCGTTACGGCCCGAATCAGGCCGGTGCGGCAGCAGCTAGCCTTGCCGGCGATGGCCTGGCCCTATTAGCCAGTTTTCTTTGGGGATTTTATCCGATCATGGTCACGCCCCTGCTCAAGACTCATTCCGGACTCTGGGTCACCGCCTGGTCGGCAGTACCGGGAACTTTCGGTCTGCTGCTTTTCAGCGGCGCCGAATTGCTGACACTAGAGTGGCAGTCTTTCAGCGAGCTCGCTTGGTTCGCCATTTTATTCGCGGCAATTCCGGTCACGGTATTCTCGCTGTTAGTCTGGTATCTCGGCATAGAACGTCTCGGCGCCAACCAGGTCATGGTCTATATGTACCTTGTTCCGCCAGCGAGCATTGCCATTGCCTATTTCACGATCGGCGAACAGATCAGTTTTTTACAATTGCTAGGCGGCGCCGTGGCTATGTTGGGATTATATTGGGTCAAACGGGCTGCTGTTGCGTCTAGGAGCTGACCCGTGCTTATCCACCAATAGAAAAGGATCTCCGGCAAATTTTCCCGGAGATCCTTTTTCATTTCCCGTCAAGATGCAAATCCCAACGCTGTTCAGTCAATTGATTTTTCCAGGTGTTATTAGGTTTTTCCTCCGTGAGCCTGAAACCAAACTGTTCGTACAAATGCCGTGCAGCGTCGAGACCTTGGAAAGTCCAGAGAAAAACGTGTTGATAGTTCTGTTGGCGGCAAAACTCCATCAACGAAGTCATTAACCGCTGCCCCAGCCCTAAGCCACGGAACTCGGGTTCGATCAAAAACCAGCGCAGCTGGGCCGTTTGCGGATTGATTCTGACAACCGCAATGAATCCGGCAATTCGTTCGCCAACTTCCGCCACCCATATCTCCCCGCCAGCTGGATTTTCCAGAAACGCCAGCAAACCAGCCAGCACATATTTTTCAAACACCTGATCCAGCCCATACTCTGTCTCATACAATACAACATGCCGATATACAATATAGCCGGCATCACCGGGGCGACGCGTACGGATAGTGATGGGGAGTTTATCTTTCGTGCTGGTAACCATCTTCATCCCTCCTGGGTGTTTCAGAGTTCAGACCCAACTACCCTTCAGCTTCAGCTAACAGCATTGCCGTATGTAGGTAGACCTCAGCCCCCTTTTGCAGTTGTTCATAGTCGGTCCACTCTTCCGGGCAATGGCTGCGCCCTGCCAAACTGGGAACGAACAACAAACCGACATCAGTTATCGCAGCCATCATCATTGCGTCGTGTCCGGCACCGCTGGACATGAGCAGGCTCTTCAATCCCAATTTTTCAGATATTACAGTCGCTTGGTCCACAACATGCGACGCCATCTGAACCGGCGCCACATTCATCAGATTAGTAATATCACACTTCACCTCGGCGCCTTGAGTCAATACCTCGACTATTTCATAGATTTTCCGCCTGACAGTGTCCACATGTTCTGCATAGGCAGATCGAATATCGACGCTGAATTCCACTTCACCAGGAATAATGTTATATCCTCCCGGTTTCACAGAAATCCAACCAACCGTTGCCACTGTTCCCCCGCCCACTGCCCGGGCCAAATCCGCAACCTGCGCAATCACTTTGGCCGCAATATCGAGTGCATCGGCCCGCAGATGCATTGGAATCGTTCCGGCATGCCCCTGTCTGCCTTTAACTCGTATCATCAGTTCGCAAATTCCAACGATGCTCCTGACAATACCAATATCAAGATTTTCGGTCTCCAATATCGGTCCCTGTTCGATATGCAGTTCCAAAAATGCCTTCACACTACCGTCCGGGCGACGAGCCAATCCGATTTCATCCGGGTTGAATCCGAATTCCCGCAACGCAGTGTACATAGTGACCCCAGCCAAATCTTTGCGTTCCTTCAATTGCGCCACATCTATTTTCCCGGTCATAGCCCGACTACCGTATAAACTGGCGCTGAAGCGGGCGCCTTCCTCTTCAATCATCGCCACCACTTCGATTGGATAACGGGTTTTAATCCTACGTTCAAACAAAACCCTCGCTGTTTCCAGCGCTGCCGCTACGCCGGCTGGACCGTCAAAATTGCCACCGCCTTTGACCGAGTCAAAATGGGACCCAATCATCACAACGGGCGCATCCTTTAATATACCTTCCCTGCGCCCAATCAAATTGCCAGCCGCATCTTCAAAAACGAAAAGTCCACAGTTCTCCATTTCTTTTCTCAGGTAGCCTCTGGCAGCCCGATCCTCTGCAGTCAGAGAAAATCGGGTCAATCCCTGACCAGGAGTCGCATTATATTTTGCCAGTTCCTCAATATCGCGTTGAATCCGATCAAGATTTGTCCACATCGGCAATTCCCCCCTCATGCCATCATGTCAAAAAACAATTAGCTTTAATCACATATCGTTTTCATTATATCTTATCGAATTGCTGTTCAGGCTACCTAAACCCGCCTATAAAACATATTTTTTTGCCATATTTGAGCAAAATTTTTCGCCCCAAACAGCCATTTTTTTGCATATATATTCGAACATTCATGGCATTGCAATGGTTTTCCCGTATTTTCACATTTCCAGTACTTCAAAAAGTGACATTCAATGAATTTTTTTGTATAAATTTTCACCGTGTTTACAAGCGATGTTTAGCAGGAATAACCTCTGTCGCTTGGGAATTACCGTATATTAAGCAAATAGGGCATAAACCAGAACAAACAAAGGGAGGATCGGATTCCATTGGAAAAAATCAAACAACTCGTACAGAAAGAACAAAAATATGTGATCGACATGCGGCGGCATTTCCGGATGAACCCGGAAGTGGGCGACCACGAAGTGCTTACGCAACAACGCATCATGGACGAATTGACAGACATGGGCCTGGAACCGAAAAAATGCGCCGGCACCGGGGTCGTTGCTGAACTGAGAGGCAGTCTGCCTGGAAAAACAGTAGCTATCCGGGCAGATATCGACGCACTGCCTATCCAGGACGAAATTGACAAGGATTACAAGTCAAAAACTGCCGGTGCTTGTCATGCCTGCGGACACGATGCACATATGGCCATGTTGCTGACCGAAGCACGGATTTTGTGTCAACTAAAAACTGAAATGAAAGGGAATATTCGATTTTTGTTCCAGCCATCTGAAGAAAAATTCCCTGGTGGCGCCCGTAAGATGATTGCCGAAGGCGCGTTGGAAAATGTTGACTTTGTGTTGGGGACACATGTCTGGCAACCCTTGAAAGCCGGCTTGATTGGTGTTTCTTATGGTCGCGTGATGGCAGCGCCTGACCAGTTTGAAATAACAGTGCAAGGAAACGGCGGACATGGTTCCATGCCGCAGGACACTATTTGCGCCTTATCAACAGCTGCGCAAATAGTCTGCACCATGAATACAATCATAGGTCGCAACGTGAATCCGTTGGAGCCAGCCGTCGTATCCTTTGGCATGATTCAGTCCGGAAAAGTCTTCAACATTACGCCTGACACTGCGACGATCATCGGCACGGTCCGTTCATTTGACCAAAATGTCCGGATGCGTGTTTGGGACCGTATCGATCAAGTGTGTAACGGTGTCTGTGAATCGATGGGAGCGACTTACACAATAGAAAAAATATTCGGTTATCCTCCGGTCATTAACAATCCCGACGTAGCAGCCGTTGTTGCAGAAGCCGGCAGAGAAGCCGCCGGCGCCGACCGCGTAGTGGAAGTCGGACCGTCCATGGGTGGAGAAGATTATTCCTACTATCTGGAGAAAGTGCCTGGTATGTTCTTGTATCTGGGAATCGGTAACCCGGACAAAGAAGCTACATTCCCGCACCACCATCCCAAGTTCGATCTGGACGAAGATGCGTTGATTGCAGGTGTAGAAACAATGGTTCGTGCCGCTTTGAAACTGCAAGCAAAATAGTCTTGCAGTCTGGCGCCAGGAATCCACATAATGGAAGGAGGGGTAATGCTGGCAGCGATTCGCCCCGTTAAAAATTTTTAGTCACAGAAAAAATAATGCAAGGAGGAATAAACCGTGAAACTGACCCATGTAATACTTACATTGATCCCTTTCATCTGGTGTATTGGCGCCGTTCCCTGGGTCAACAAGACAAAACCCATCGTCATGGGCTTGCCTTTTCTGGCTTTCTGGGAGGTCTGTGGCATTTTTATCGCGTTTGCCTGCATCGGTATCATGTACAAGTTGGACTATAAAGAGGGCGAGGAGGATCACGAATAATGAGTCATGAAGTAGCAGCACTCACTATCATTTTTCTCTTTGTGCTTTTAGCTACCGCAGTCGGCATGGTGCCGGGCATGAAGGAAAAACTCAGTCTGGAAGGCTGGGCGATCGGCGGTCGCGGATTTGGTCGTTGGCTGAGCTGGTTCGTTCTGGCAGGTGAAATCTACACCGCGTTTGCATTTTTAGGGGCCAGCGGCTGGGCCTATGCCCGTGGCGGTCCTACGTTCTACATCCTGGGGTATGGCGCACTTGCCTATACCGCATCCTATTGGATTTTGCCGGCAGTAGCACCCATCGGCAAGAAATTCAAGCTGATGACGCAACCAGACTTTATTCAGCACCGTTACAAGGATAAATGGCTGGGCGTCGTTGTCGCGGCCATCGGTGTCGGATTCTTGATGCCGTACCTGCAATTGCAGCTCAGCGGTCTTGGACTTATCATCGAAACTTGTTCCTATGGCCTCCTTGGCAGGGTTCCTGCCATGCTCATTGCGTTTACCGCAGTGGCCGCGTTCGTATATCTCAGCGGTTTGAAAGGCGTTGCCACCACCGCTGTCATCAAAGACGTCGTAATGATCATCGCAGTCGTCTTCTTCGGCTTGTATATGCCGTTCCATTATTTCGGCGGTCTGACCGAAATGTTTACAGCCATTGACCTGGCAAAACCCGGATTCCTGGAACTGCCGGGCGGAACCAAGAACCTAAATGAAAGCTGGTTCATGTCCACGCTGGTCCTGACCGGACTCGGCTTCTACATGTGGCCCCACATTTTCGCAAACAGCTACAGTGCGAAAAATGCGAACGTGCTGCGCCACAACGCTGTGTTTCTGCCCTTGTACCAAATCTGCATGCTGTTCCCGATGTTGATCGGTTTCGCAGCCTTGATGATCTTGGTGCCGGCTTTGAAAACACCGGATATGGCATTCATGACCATCGTGCAGAAAACATTCCCCGGATGGACGTTGGGCCTTGTTGGCGGCGCCGGTGCGCTGGCCTGTATGATTCCGGCAGCTGACCTCATCCTGACCTTGTCCATGCTCTTCTCCCGCAACGTTATGGGTAAGAGCTTCGGTTTCCATGAAGACCACGACCGCGTCGGCAAACTGGCAAAAATGGTCGTGCTTGGCGCCACTACCTTGGCACTCCTTTTGGCCATCTATGCGCCGACCATGTTGGTGGAACTGCTGTTGACCGGCTATTCCGGCGTAACCCAGTTCTTCCCCATGATCGTGCTCGGTCTGTTCTGGAAGAAAGCGACCCGGCCGGCAGCGTGGGCATCCCTGATCGTCGGCGAAGCTATCGTGTTTACCCTCATTCTTGGCAAAATGGATCCGTTCCCCTTGGCAGGAATGAACCTCAACGCCGGTTTCGTGGCGTTGTGCGTGAACATGGCCACATTCATCATCGTCAGCCTTGCGACCTACGACGAGAAAACAGCCGATCGATCTTGGCACGCAGTAGAAGAACTGAAACAAAGGTAACTCGCAAAAAATTCCTCTCACCCTTCGGGGTGGGAGGAATTTTTGCATTCAATACATCTTTTTCTGCCTGAGTTTCAAAAACAGTGCGATTTGATCCATTCCGGTGACCGTTCTTGCAGTGTGCTCCGCAAAGGCGCGGGCATAATTTGCTGTAGCTTCAACGATCTATCTTTAAGAAAAGCGAGGAGTGAAAGTGTTTAAGAAAAAGAGCGGTTTCCAAAAAGTTCTGTTTTGTTCGTGCTGATTCTTGGTTGTTTCCTTTTCAACAGTTTTGTATGCGAATCCCAGGTCGAATGGGCAATACCTTCTCTATCGTTGCCCGTGATCCTGGTACCTGCGCTGCTGCAGCAGCTGCATCTACAGCCCGTTTCGAGGTTGGTCAGGCTGCATTTACTGGTACGAAACAACCTGACGATTCTAAAAATCACCTGTATGGCAAGGATTGTACTACGACCTCTGCTGACTTCTTGCAATTTAGCCATGCATCATTGCATGTGTTCTTCAGGTGTCATGGGGTCTCCATTGTCCTTCGAAGCCTTGCAATATCTCCCCGGTTAAGAACAGTAACTTTCATCCCATGTCACCGCCGCATCTACACTCTGGTGTTCGGGTAGTGTTGGACTTCGTTTTGTGTGGCAAACTCGTCCGCTCCATAAATGCCTTCTATGCGGTTTCTGTTCGTCGGTACAGGATTTTGCCTACAGCTTCCTTCAGATTCCGCCTCAAGGCGGTCTTCATAGGAAACGCCAAATCTTCGTCCCATAAAAACATGCTCCTCCTTACAATAGCCAGTTCTTAATTTCAACTGTCTACTGCAAGGGGAGCATATCAAAAAATGATGGGAGCGTTTTTTTATAGCAGAAATCCGCCAAAAACAATAGTCCTATTTTGCCCCATTGAGAAACGTGACGGCAGAATGGGCCATGACCGCAACTGCCTTGCACAAGATATCTTCATCAATATTGAACCGGGAATTGTGCAATGGAATCGTGATGCCTTTTTCTGCATTGTGTGTCCCGACATAGAAAAAAACACCGGGAACCTTTTGCTGAAAATAAGAAAAATCCTCTGCACCCATACTTGGTTTATCCAGTCGGATGACATTGCCGGCCCCAAGGATGTCTGTTGCCGTTTGTTCAACCATGGCCGTCATCCCATCATCATTGATAACCGGCGGAAAGTTGGGCGTGTACTCTAGCTTATAAGTGGCACCGTTTGCTTCGGTGATGGACCGTAACACGCCATCCATCATCGAGGAAATCTTTTCTTTCATCTCCAGTGAAAACGATCTGACCGTCCCCACCATTTCAACTTTGTCCGGGATGATGTTATGAGCACTGCCGGCATTGAATTTGCCAATCGTAATCACTGCCGGCTCCAGCGGACTGATCCGGCGGCTGATAATCGTCTGAAACGCCATATAAACCTGACAGGCAATCGAAATCGGGTCGATACAGTTGTGTGGTTCCGCCCCATGTCCGCCTTTGCCATTGATCGTGATTCGCACCAAATCGGGCGAAGCCATCATTGGTCCATATTTGACGCCAATTTTACCAGATTCTACCGTCGGCCAGACATGAGCGCCAATCGCTGCATCCACGTGCGGATCTTCCATCGCCCCTGCCTCAATCATCGGTTTTGCGCCACCCTCTGTTTCTTCGGCCGGCTGAAAAAGAAACTTAACGTTGCCATGCAGCTCATCCCGCATGCCAGCCAGCAACTTCGCCGCCCCCAATAGCCATGTCGTGTGTGCGTCATGACCGCAGGCATGCATCCGACCGGGATATTCCGATTTATAAGGCACGTCATTATCTTCCTGCATTTCCAGACAATCCATGTCAGATCGCAGCAAAATAGTCTTACCGGGATATTTGCCCCGCAGGGTGCCGACCACGCCGGTAACCGCTAGATTCTCGCGCACTTCAATACCCAGTTGTTTCAAATAAGCGGCAACCAATGCCGCAGTGCGGGTTTCCTTAAAACCGGGTTCCGGGTGTGAATGCAGATCCCGCCGGATGTTGACCAATTCCCCCTGCATAGCTGCGGCTTTTTGCATAATCGAATTTGCTATCATAATCATCTCCCATTAATCACCAGAGCGTTGTCCGGTGTTATACGCATTGCGAACTTCTTAATTAGAGTGTGATCGTTGAACCGGGGTTCATGATCAACACCGGAATGTTGTAGCGCGATTCCACCATTTTTTTGAAATCCTGCGGATTTTGTTTGATCAGCGGATTGGAGTTATAATGCATCGGAATGACGTTCTTGGGCCGCAACAAGCCCACTGCCTCGCTGGCGTCTTCCGGCCCCATCGTGTAGTTGTCGCCGATCGGCAACAACGCATAATCCAGGTTGGCTTTGCCAATATAAGCCATATCGCCGAACAAGGCTGTATCGCCGGCAAAATAAACCACTTTGCCATAGAAGTTGATGATGAAGCCGGCAGCTTGCCCGCCAGCTACACCGGACCCATGAACCGCATTGGTAACCTTCACCCAGCCAAATTCAAAATTGAATTTTCCGCCGATACTCATCGGGTGGACGTTGGTCACTCCCTGCCCGGCAAGCATCCTGGTGATTTCCGCCGTTGAGATCAACTTTGCGCCGGTACGCTTGGCAATGCTGGCTGCATCACCGAGATGGTCGCCATGCGCATGCGAAACCAGGATATACTGCGCGTCAATGTCGTCCGCCGTTGCCGTTTTCCAAGGGTTTCCCGTAAACCAAGGATCAATGACGATTCGCGTTTCGCCATGTGTCAATACAAAGGTTGACTGCCCGAAAAAAGTCAGGGTTGTCGGCGTTTTTTCCCAGTTGAACTGAGGATCAGGAGCCGCCATCGCCAGCGAAGCTCCCATTGTCAGGCAAAGAACAATTCCGAACAGAGCCAGTCTCTTAAACATTTCCATCCTCCTCTTATTTCAGCGTAATCTGGGTCGATGTGAGAACATCAAGTGCAGTTGTAATTTATTGTTAAAAGGAAAGTGTTATAATTAACACACACCTCACAAGAAACCGCATAATTCACCCGAGGAGGCTTGACCTATGACAGAAAACCCGCTTCTGGTTACCGCAGCCCTGCTCAAACACAATCACAAAATCCTGATCGCCCAACGAAAAAACGCCGGACGATTTGCGAACAAATGGGAGTTTCCGGGCGGCAAAATCGATCCTGGCGAAACACCGCAACAGTGCCTGCACCGTGAGCTACAGGAAGAACTTGGCTTGGCAACAATGGTCGGCGCCTTATTCAGCGATACGCTCTATGACCACGATCAAGGGAAAATTCGTCAATTCACCTACTGGGTGGATTTTGTCAACCCGCCCGCAATCATTGAATTGTCCGAACATCAGGCTATCGCCTGGATTACGCCTGCTGAAATCGTCAACTATGAGTTTGCCGGAGCAGACGTGGCCGTGGCCGAAAAATTCTGTCGGGAAAACCCTGCAATCAGCTAACTCTGCCGCATTTTTAACCCTTGTGCAATCACCGACTGCACTTCCGGGTAGCATCATATACCTGCCGGGTTTTTCTC
>CAZFSM010000034.1:0-23243 GCA_964521625.1 uncultured Veillonellaceae bacterium
TACCGGCGATTGCTTTGATGAGCGGTGCGGCGGCGGACCTTTTGACTCAGGGATAGTATTATAAAAAACTCGACAACTCTTTTCAATTCGTTTCGTTCGTTGTATACAAAAATCAACTGAATGATGTAGAATATAGTATAACTTGCATACAAGGAGGATTCCCATGAATAACAGCCCAGTTAAAATTATGGAAACCGTCCTGCGTGACGGCCATCAATCACTCGCGGCCACCCGGATGCGTACCACCGATATGCTCGACATGCTGGAACAACTGGATGACGTCGGGTATTTTTCTCTGGAAGCCTGGGGCGGCGCAACATTTGACAGTACTCTTCGATTCCTCAATGAAGACCCTTGGGAAAGATTACGGATTATCAAGCGCCACTGTAAGAAAACACCGATTCAGATGTTGCTGCGTGGTCAAAATATTCTTGGTTATAACCATTACGCTGACGATGTGGTATCCGAGTTCGTAAAACGGGCTGTCCACAATGGGGTTGGCATCGTTCGTATCTTTGACGCACTGAATGATGTCCGCAACCTGGAAGTATCGATGCGGGTCGCCAAGGAAACCGGCGCTCACGTGCAAGGGGCTTTCGTGTATACGATCAGTCCATTCCATACGACCGACACTTTTGTCAAAGTTGCCAAAGACTTGGTATCCATGGGCGCGGACTCGATTTGCATCAAAGACATGGCTGGCCTATTGGCGCCTTATGTCGCATATGATCTGGTAACGGCGCTGAAAGCAGCGGTTCCTGTGCCGATCGACATCCACTCCCACTACACCAGCGGCATGGCGGGAATGACCTATCTAAAGGCTATTGAAGCCGGTGTAGACATCATCGACTGCGCAATGTCCCCGTTTGCAATGGGTTCTTCGCAACCGGCGACCGAAGCGATGGTAGCCGCATTGGAAGGAACGCCGCGTGATACCGGCATCGCCAAAGAAACTCTGTTCCCGATCGCCGACCATTTCCGCGTAGTCAAGAAAAACGTGGCGGAAACATTCAAACTAAACACCGCGATCGACATTGACACCAAAGTCCTGTCGTTCCAAATTCCCGGCGGTATGTTGTCAAACTTCCTCAACCAGCTGAAAGAGCAGGGAATGGAAGACAAATATCAGGAAATGCTCGAAGAAATGCCAAAAGTTCGCGCCGACCTCGGCTATCCGCCGCTGGTCACCCCGACCAGTCAGATCACCGGTTCGATGGCGGCCTTCAACGTCATGTTCGGACGCTATAAAGTGGTGCCGCGTGAAGTCAAAGACCTGGCCCGTGGCAAATATGGCCGCACCCCGGCCCCGCTTAATCCAGAAGTGGCTGACATGATTTTGCAGGGAGAAACGCTTATCACGCATCGCCCCGCTGATGACATTGAGCCGCAAATGGAGTCGCTGACCGCCGCCCTGGCGGAAAAAGGCTATCCCAATGCACCTATAGAAGATGTCCTCAGCTATGCGCTCTTCCCCGATGTCGCCCTGAAATTCTTCGAAACCAATCGGACCAAAGTGTAAAAAAGGAACGCCGTCCGGCATTCCAACAGTACATCAATAAAATTAGTAGCGAGAAGGTATTGAAACAATACCTTCTCTTTTTTTCCCGAAACCTACAGATCAGTTCCTGTTGCCGGTCTGACATCGACCTTCGTATCATAGAATGTGCTGCCCCGACCTTGATCGGTCAGTCGTTGCGAGGTCAACGCATTGATCGTGCGTTGACCCGGGGCATCACGCAACCAGGATACTCCATCGGCTACCAGCACGCCACAGGGTACTGCGTCAGTCGTCTGCAATAAAAATTTCACTTCGCCCAGTTCATTGTAGGCAAAGACCTGTTGTCCCGAAACCAGCGCCAACCACTCTGCATCGACCGGATTCATCGCCAGTGCCATTGGTCCTTTTTTTGCCACCAGTTCCGCCGATTCATTGAATGATGAGTTAAGCGTATACACACTTGGCGCTGTCATCAGGCAAAAGGCGCCGCTGCCGCCATAGGGAGGAAACCAGTCCGGCACTGGCGTCGCCTGCCGCGGATTCACAATTTCAATTTTCCCCGAAGACGTCTTATACTGTTGTTTGTAATTGTCGGGCAGCGGCAACGTCACTGCTTCGCCAGCCTGAAACTTTTTCCAGTCGATTTGCGCCAACCAGTCACCTGGTGTCGCAAACAGTTGATCCAGCAACACATCCGCCGACTGTTGGAAAAACGGGTCAGCATAGCCCATCGCCTGAGCCAGCAAACAAAAAGTTTCCCAATTTGACTTTGCCTCAGCGACAGGCGAAATGCATGCCTGCACCCGTTGCAATCCATAATGACCGTAGGCGCGATACGCGTCGGCGTTTTCTGCCGAAGTCGTAGCCGGCAACACGACATCGGCGTACAAAGCCGTATCTGTCATGAACCGTTCATGCACTACTGTGAATAGGTCTTCGCGGGCCAGTCCTCGCAAAACCTGGTTCTGGTCAGGATACACCGAAGCCGGATTTGAATGGTACACGTACAAACTCATTAATGGCGGTTTCGCCACCGCGCCTGTCAACGCGTCACCCAGTTGATTGATGCTGACCATACGGGTCGGCGTTGCGATAAAATCTTCCCTGGTAATACAGCCAATATTAAAGGCACTGCCAGTGGAAAGGTCACCCAATGTTCCGCCGCCCGGTTTTGCATAGGCGCCGACCAACGCCGGCAGGCAGCAAATTAAGCGAGCTGTCATCGCGCCATTACCATAGCGGTATAAGCCGCTGCCCTGTCGGATGAAGGGAGAGAATGCCCGGCCATAGGCGCAGGCCAGTTCGGTCAAGACTTCGGCAGGAACGCCTGTTATGGCCGCAACCTTGGCGGGCGAATAGCGCGGCAACACTTCCGCGGCCAGCTGATCAAAACCAAGCGCGTTTTCCTGTAAAAACTGGCGATTAACCAGCCCTTCTTGCTGCAAGACATGCATCAGTCCCAATGCAAAGGCGCCATCCGTCCCCGGCCTGATCAAAATCGTTCGGTCAGCGATCATTTTGGCTGTTTCGGTGCGATGCGTATCAATAACCCACACTTTGGCGCCACGTTTTTTTGCCTCTTTCAGTGGGTGGAGAAAATGAATGTTCGTTGCCAAAGTATGGGCGCCCCAGATCAGAATCAGGTCGCTTTGCGCCGCTTCATCCGGCGACGCTTGCAAAGTCCCGCCCATAACCGCTTCCCAGCCATTTCCTTTGGCCGAAGAACAGAGATTCCGTTCCAACCGGGAAGCCCCCAACTTATGAAAAAAAGCATGTCCGGCATTGCGTTGCAACATTCCCATTGTACCCGCATAGGAAACCGGCAGGATGGCCTCGCCGCCATATTCGGCAATAATCTTTTTCCAACGTTCAACAATTACCCCGACCGCTTCAGCCCAGGATACTTCGCGGAATTTTCCGTCACCTTTCGGCCCCACCCGCAGCAGTGGCTGCTTCAATCGCTCAGGTGAATGGATAATCCTTTCATAATGCGCCATTTTGGGGCATAAAACGCCACGGGTATAAGGATGATCTGGATCGCCCCTGACGCCCGTTACCTGATCCGCTTCGATATTCAGTAAAAGTCCGCAGGCATCAGGACAATCAAAAGGACAGACCGACTTTTTCCATTCGTTACTCATATTTCACCTCGCATATGATCTCTATCAACCGACGAACTCACGCAAAATCGAATTCAGCGGCACCATCGATTCCGGCGCCGCCCGAAAATGCCGCAAAAAACCGATCAGTCTGCGCGCTTCCAAAAATTCCGGCTCATTGGGCGAAATTCTGGACAAAGGTGGCTCGGCATACGGGCGCAATACAGCCAATTCATAAATCAACGCCGAGTTAAACATCACGTCGGCCTGTTCCTGAAATGGAAAAATATTGACCTCTTCGCCTCGCCGCACAGAAGGCCACATTCGCAGCGTTTGCAACGCATCATGGCCGCGAAACTGATAGTCGCGAACGATTCGCCGCAACAAGCGGGAATCAGTGGTGGAAATCCGATTATGACTATCAATTGCCAGTTGGGTCAACGCACTGATATAAATCAGCAATTTGTGCTGACGAGACACTGAGGCCGTAAGTTCCGGATTCAGGCCGTGAATTCCTTCGATCACCAAAACGTGCCTGTCGCCAACCTGGAGAGTTTTCCCCGGATATTCCCGACGCCCGGTTTTGAAATTATATCGCGGCGGCTCGACAGGGCGTCCGGCCAATAGCTGAACCAGGTGTTCATTAAACAAGGGCAGGTCCAATGCATGGATCGACTCAAAATCAAAATTCCCTGCCGCATCGCGCGGCGTCTTTTCGCGGTCCAGAAAATAATCATCCAGTGAAATCGGCACAGGATGAATTCCATGCACCCGCAATTGAATTCCTAATCTTTGGGCGAAAGTCGTCTTACCCGAAGAGGAAGGTCCGGCGATCAAGACAATCTTGACCTCTTGCCGTTGATCGGCAACCCTGTCAGCAATCTCAGCCACTTTCTTTTCATGCAGCGCCTCGGCAATCCGCAGGATTTCGATAAACCCGCCATCCATTACCGCCTCATTCAATTCGGCAACTGTCGGGCAACCTAAAATTTCTCCCCAGCGTTCAGCTTCCTGCAAAATCTGCGCCAGTTTCGGATGATCGACAAACGTCGGAATGACAGAAGGATTGCTTGCATCGGGAAAACGCAGAATAAAACCGGGCGGGTAAAATCGCAGCTCAAATTTTTTTAGATAGCCGGCAGACGGAACCATCGGCCCATAAAAATAGTTCATCATGCCATCGCATTCATACAGATTGACATTATCTCTTTCCAGTTGCTGCAATAAACGAACTTTCCTGAAGTTCCCCAGCGCTTCCATTTGCCGTATCGCTTCGGCAAGCGGCAAATTCCGTCGGGAAAAGGGCCGGTCTTCTTCTATAATATGTTCCATTTCTTGCTCCAGCAACTGAATATCCGTCTCAGTCACCGGTTGGTCCAATTGCCATTCAAAATAAACGCCGCTGCCGAACGAATGCTCCACCACAATGTCTTTGCCGGGAAACAAGCGTTCAGCCGCCAACAACAGGACAAACGTCAGACTGCGCTCGTATACCTTGACCCCGCGTCCTGTAGACAAATCAAAAAAATCAACCTCTGCATCCGCCTCCAAACGCGACTGCAAATCCGTCAAAGCATTATTAACACTTGCGGCGACAATGTGGCTGGCATGTTTCGATTGGCGAACTTCGGCAATATTACGCAATGGAGTTCCGCTTGCATATGTCTGTTCGCTACCATCCGTAAACTGAACGCGAATTGTTCCATTCACCATGTTATCCCTCCAAAAGCCTGCTCTGCCTGGTGGAAAAAGGGCGGACCGCAAGCGATCCGCCCTTTAAAGCACTGACTGTTATTTCAGGGAGTCCATCGCTTGCTTGATTTTTCCGGCCATCCCATGGATTTTTTGTGTCGGCACGGCGCAGACAGCAATCCGAATTCCTTTGGCCAGAGCAACACCAAAAACATTCTCCGCGTTGAGTTTTTCGCAGACGGCATCCGGATTCGTTGCCGGTACCGAGAGGAAGTAGCCGGCATCATACGGCAGCATCGTCAGATTGACCGCCGCCGCTTCCTGCACAAAGATATCAGCGCGCTTCTTAATAAGTTGATAATAGCCGTCCCGTTCTTTTTCGACCTGCGCATACAAATCTTTGTCGGCGCAAATTGTCGCCATCATCCGCATGCAACCGCGGTTGACGTTGGACCAGGTCGCCCGGTTGCTGAACTGGTTGATATCTTCGAATTCTTTGGCTACATCGGCATCCGCAGTTACGCCAATCATCGCGCCGACGCGCTGTCCATACATAGTGTATGATTTTGACATACTGAAACCTATGATAAACAAAAGGTTAGCCGGCATCTGGCCGAACTTGGCAAAGAATTTGCGGCTGACATTACGCTCGCCGGAGAAGTCCAGATAAGCAATGTCCACAACCACTGTGATTTTTTTGGCCGGGTTTTTCGCGGCGGCCTTCAATACATCAATGATACCGTCCCATTCCGCGTCGGTCACCGAATAGCCGGTCGGATTGTGGGCCGGCGTGTTCAGGATAACCAGCAGATTGTTCTGTTTGACCAACAGTTCGTTAACCTTGCTTTCAAAGGAAGGCATATTGAATTGCATTTTTTCGTCAAACAG
The DNA here is from genome assembly GCA_964521625.1 of uncultured Veillonellaceae bacterium. GTDB lineage: Bacteria > Bacillota > Negativicutes > UBA1444 > UBA1444 > UBA1444. The sequence goes on from CAZFSM010000034.1 coordinate 6,178, forward strand.
GGAAAAGGTTGTCAGTTTGCGCAACACTTCTTCGCACAGAACTTTATAGGGGCCCCAGTACCAATCGGTCGTCAGGACCGTGTCGTTGATTTCGCTATAATTCCAGATTGCGTGATGCAAAACCCCCGAACCGCCGGCGGTAGCCACGGCCTTGATGTAAGCATCAGGACGGCTTTCGCCAAAGACGTGATTGATTGCAGAGTCAAGGTAATCTGGCAGACCAGATATTGGCGCATAGTTGATAATCTCCGTCATCGGCACACTGCGAAACACTTTTTCCACGGTTGGCAAACAGACCAGTTGCTCCTGATCATCAAGCAAGGCGCCGATTGTTGCGTTGGTTACTTTCTCCTTGCCAAATTGGGCAACTGCTTTGACTGCCAGCGCATTGGCGCCGAAGATCTTGTCAGTGGCGAATTTTCCGATGGAATGGGATGCGGCAACAGTATTTGACATAGTAAACTCCTCCTGCTTTCTGATTATATCTTGATTTTGGGATATCAAGGGTACATTTTATGTAATAAGCGAGGAAATGGAATGGCTTCACGAATATGATCGAGCCCGCAAATCCAGGCGACCGTGCGTTCAATGCCCAGGCCGAATCCTGAGTGAGGAACCGAACCATACCGCCGCAGATCCAAATACCATTCAAAGGCCTCCCGAGGCAACTGATGCTCAGCCAGCCGTTGCTCCAACAGTTCCAGATCATCAATGCGCTGCCCGCCGCCGATAATTTCACCATACCCTTCCGGTGCCAGCAGATCGGCGCCCAGTACCACTTTGGCATCGGTCGGGTCAGGTTTCATGTAAAAGGCCTTAATCGCTGTCGGATAACGATGCACAAACACCGGTGAGTCAAAATGGCTGCCAATAATCGTTTCGTGCGGTGCGCCAAAATCATCACCCCATTCGAATGCTTCGCCCGCCATATTCAGCAATGCGACGGCATCCGTATAGCTAATTCGGGGAAACGGCTTCTTGATCGCCTCCAACTTGGCGACATCTCGCTCCAGCAGCTTCAGTTCATTTCGGCAACGTTCAAGAACCCTATCGATGACAAAGACGATCATATCTTCCTGAAGTTGCATGTTATCATCGACATCAAAAAACGCCGCTTCCGCCTCAATCATCCAAAACTCCAGCAGATGACGCCGGGTTTTCGACTTTTCCGCCCGGAATGTCGGACCGAAACAATAAATCCGTCCGAGCGCCGCAGCCGTTGCCTCATTATACAACTGACCGCTCTGCGACAGATAGGCTTTGTCACCATGATAGTCAATTTCAAACAAATTCGTGGTGCCTTCGCAGGCAGCCGGCGTGATAATCGGTGCATCTGCCAGGATAAAATCGTTGCGATAAAAGAATTCGCGCAAGGCAAACTCTATTTCCGAGCGAATCCGCAAAATCGCCGCCTGTTTTGGCGTGCGAATCCAGAGATGACGACGGTCAGCAAGGAATTCGACACCATGTTCCTTCAGGCTGATTGGATATTCGCCGGCAATACTGACCGGATACACTTCTGTCACATCGATCTCATAGCCGCCGGTCGCACGAACCTCCGCCCGCACGGTCCCCCGCAGGTGCAGGGAGCTTTCCTGGGTCAATTTTTCCGCAGCGGCAAAGGCAACTTCATGGGTTTTCAGCAAAACTCCCTGGACCATGCCCGAACCGTCACGAACAATCAAAAACGCAATTTTACCGGAAGACCTTTTGTTGAACAACCAGCCGCGAATTTCCACTTCTTCGCCAACATGTCGGGACAGATTCTTAATTAATGTGGGAGTCAACGGATTCCCTCCTTTATTTGCTTTGGAGCTCAGGCGCCGGGTTTAGAATCGCGGAAGAAGGTCGCATGAATCGCGTTCACGGCATCTTTGGCCCGCTCAGCCCGAATTAGGCACGACAGGCTGATTTCGGAAGTGCTGATCACCTCGATATTGATGCCGGCGCCAGAAAGCGCACCAAACATTCTGGCCGCCATACCAGGGCTTCCCAACATCCCTGCGCCAACAATCGAGACTTTGGCGACATCTTCATCGACAATCACACCGAGTACGCCCAAATCAACGGCTACCTGTTCCAGGATAGTGCGCGTCTGCTCTGCATCCCCCTTAGACACGGTAAATACGATATCGTTAATTTTTTTGTCTGTATTGCGGATGCTTTGCACAATCATATCAACATCAATATTGGCTTCAGCCAGCGCGGAAAACACTTTAAATGCAATCCCCGGTTTGTCGGGAACTCCCATAATCGCCGCCTTGGCGACATTCAGGTCATGAGTTACGCCGCGCACTACAAAATCTTTTTCTTCCATCGTATATCCCTCCCTGATCATTGTTCCCGGTTCATTGGTGAATGTGGAACGAACATGAATTTGCACGCCGTAGCGCGATCCCAGTTCAACCGAACGGGGTTGCATTACGCCTGCGCCCAGGCGAGCCAGTTCCAACATCTCATTATAGGTTATTTCCTTCATCTTGCGCGCCGTTGGCACCACCCGCGGATCAGCAGAATAAACGCCTTCCACATCGGTGAATATTTCACAGACATCGGCATTTAATGCTCCAGCCAACGCCACTGCCGTCGTATCCGAACCGCCCCGTCCCAGCGTAGTAACGTCGCCATTCGGCGCCGTACCCTGAAAGCCAGCCACAACGACCACATTACCCCGTGATAGTTCCTCAAACACTCGATCAGGCGTGATCGCAGTAATTCTTGCCTTCATATGGACTGAATTCGTACGAAATCCGGCTTGGGGACCAGTCAAGGAAATAGCGGGACAACCGAGGTCGGTCAACGCCATCGCTAATAACGCAATAGAAATTTGTTCGCCGGTAGATAGCAACATATCCATCTCTCTGCTGCGAGTAGTACTCGTCACCTGTTTCGCCAGCGTGATAAGATCGTCGGTAGTATCGCCCATGGCCGATACCGTAACGACTAGCTGATCATCCGGTTTCTTTTCTCGCACTATCCGCGCAGCGACCGCCTTAATTTTCTCGGGAGTGCCGACTGAACTCCCACCGAACTTTTTAACAACAATCCCCATCGATACTATCTCCTTACTGCACAGCTAAAAATATAATTTATTAATATTCGCCACTTGTATTGGAATACCTGCCGGTTTAAGCCATTTTTCCATACTAAACAGCCAATAATCTTTTTCACTGCTGCAAAGACAAAGAAAAAAGTCCCGGTTCCCCGGGACTTTTCGGTAAAACAATGAGAGTTACGCTTCCACCTTGATTTCTTGGCAATTTTCCCAAAACCCGTGGATATTACAATAGGCGACCGCCAACAATGTTCCTGATCCCATCAGTTTTAGCACTGCACTGGCAGCAGGCTCCGACAGCACCGGACCCTTATTGGCGCCATCAACCGATTCCGCATGAGCGCTGAAATCGAAGCTGCCCACTTCGTAAGCGAACTTACCGGCTTCCGGCTTGAAATAAAGTTTGATCGAACGAATATGGTGTTCAGTTGTGTTCGGGTGAGCGATTTCTTTGCCGACGGAAAGTTCCACCGTAAATTTTTCGCCCGCTTTCACCGATTCCGGCGCCACAATAACCGGAACATGCTTCTCGGCTTTCCAATCGGCGGTTTGAATTACTTCTGCAAATTTCATACTGTTGCCTCCTTTTGATCATTAGGTCATTATAATGCTTCACCAAATTGACCTGATAGAAAAGTATTCCGCAACGAACCTGAAAATTCCTGCCGGAAATTAATTCTCTTCTACTATTTTATTTCGCATTCCCGGAACGGCCCATTTAAAAATCTTAATCCGCAGACTGCGAATATCCTTGAGGTCTAAGTCAGCCCATTCTTCTGGTTGCAAAGGTTCAACCGGCAGCAGTTTTAAAAACTCGTCGCATTCATAGACTGCCGACAACCCCTGCACTGCCACCAACGCAGTTGACGCCCGTTGCACCTGTTCCAGTCGGGAACGGTCCAGTTGCATCGTCATCAAACACTCATCTTGTTTTCCTTCTTTGCTCATGCCATTGACATATAATCGATCCACCACTGGAGTGCGAGAAAACAACACCGTACTGACTTGCATCAAAATCCCAGCGCACAATTCAGCATACTGTTTATTAATTTCAAGCGAGTCTTTTTTCTCGTATTGGATACGTCCGGCTTCAGTTAACGAGGAGCGTTCCGATGGAATCAACACTTTCGGCGGCAACCAGACTTTTATCACAAAAATGCGACCCCGCAAATTGATATCCATATCTAAGGGGAATGGCAGCGCGATTTGCGGCATAAACTGGTCCAACGTCAAAATAACGGCGGGTTCATCGCCATTCATCAGGCGAACATAAAATGAAACACGGTCTTCCTCCGCAGCATCATGCAGACGTCGCTGTTCCTCAATTGCCGATTCTTGCGCCTGCATTTTTGTTGCGATCTCCAGTCGGGTATCCCGTTCAATTCTTGCCAATATCCGGGTCCGATCCTGAAAGGTTTTGTACTGCAAAAAACCAACTGCCGACAGTAGCACGGCCACCAGCACAAAGGTCAGCAAATAAGGCAGCACTGCAGCGCACAGCAGCAAAGCTACCATACCGCCCCATTGTCGCATAATAGGGCGGCGGAATTTTTTTTCTGCCGCCAGCAGTCGTTCCGGCAACAAGGATTGAAACTCCTGCCGGAGAGGCTCCCTGAACGGTTCTTTAACTAAAAAACGCACATAGTCTACTGGATCATAGCTAAATTTACTTACATAGGCCAGTGCCTTTTCCACTGATTCGTTATGCTGATGTTCAGCCAGCCAGCGGTCTCTTTGCTCATTCTGACGGTAGTAACGATCACCGGCATATTCCTTGGCCACTCCGCTATGAACGGTATATTGTCCTTTGGCCGGCATGCCGGACCCCGAACTTTTCACCATGGGACTACCTCCTTGAGTGCTACTGAATCTCACGAACACAAGCGGACGTTTCCACGATGATACGAGAGTTTTCACGCTTACCTTGTTATTACTATATCATCTGCCTCATTATCAGAGCAAGCCAAACGACAGTTTGAATCCACTTATGATATAATAAAACACGAAATCTCGAAAATATTTGGGGAGGGATTTACCATGCCATTGGTCACTTCAAGCGAGTTGTTCAGAAAAGCGTATGCAGGAAATTATGCAGTCGGAGCTTTCAACGTCAACAATATGGAAATCATCCAAGGTATCGTAGACGCAGCCAAGGAAGAAAAAGCTCCACTAATTTTGCAAGTCTCTGCGGGCGCCCGCAAATATGCCAAACATATTTATCTGATGAAGCTGGTAGAAGCAGCGGTAGAAGATTCGGGCCTGCCAATCTGCCTGCATCTTGATCACGGTGAAGATTTTGAAGTCTGCAAATCCTGTGTGGATGGCGGTTTCACTTCCGTCATGATTGACGGGTCCAAACACACCTTTGAGGAAAACATTGCCCTGACCAAACAGGTCGTCGAATATGCCCACGCGCACGGAGTGGTGGTCGAAGCTGAACTGGGCCGGCTGGCCGGCGTCGAGGATTCCGTCAAAGTCAATTCCAAGGATGCAACGTACACCGATCCCGCCCAGGCGGTAGAGTTCGTTGAACGCACCGGTGTTGATTCACTCGCTATCGCCATAGGCACTAGTCATGGCGCCTATAAATTTAAAGGCGACCCCTCGCTGGATTTTGCCCGACTGGAAAAAATTTCTGCCCTGCTGCCCAACTTCCCGCTGGTGTTGCATGGCGCCTCTACCGTGTTACCCGAATTTGTTGCCAAATGCAACCAGTACGGCGGCAAAATCGATGGGGCGCAGGGAGTACCGGAAGATATGTTACTGCGGGCCGGTAAGTTGGGAGTCTGCAAAATCAATATCGATACCGATCTGCGTCTGGCGCTCACAGCGGCCATCCGAGAGCATCTGGCCCTGCACCCAGGAGATTTTGACCCCCGCCAATATCTCAAACCGGCCCGCGATGCCATCAAGGGCATGGTGCAGCACAAGATCAAAAATGTCTTGAACTGCAGCGGCAAAGCTTAATTTACAATTATCGGGAATACCGGATGTGGCTATTGTCATGTCCGTTTTTTTATTCACGTCCTTTTCCCTCTTGTTTGGCACACAGCCGCGCCAGTCCCTTTTACGTTCGATTTTTAAAATGACTGATTACTCGTGCCCGCAAGCCAATAACCACTGTGCAAGTATTTTTGCAATTTTTTCGCAATGCAGCAGGATTTTGCGGGGTCTTTGTGTAAATTACTACGTTAGGTTCGTTTAGGTTCGTTAAGGTCCCGAACTGCACTTGGAGAAAAAACTGAAAGGAGCTTCTATTTTGACGGGTTGGAAAAAAGCTTTATTAGCGGTGGACTCATTTGTCGAATCTTTTTGTCTGCTCAGCATGTTGACGATGGTTCTCATCGTTTCTGTGCAAGTCATTACGCGAAAACTGTTCAACTTCGTTTTTTTCTGGTCTGAAGAGGTCACTTTGTTGTTGCTGGCCTGGTTTGCGTTTATGGGCATTGCCATTGGGTGCCGCGAAAATTTGCATCTTTCAATGGATGTGCTGGAAAGCATCGCTTCAAAAAGTGTTTTAAAACTACTGGACAAAGTAATCCAAGTTACAACTTTTGTGTTCGGCGTTTACCTCATCCTGTATGGCTGGGAGTTTACGTCACTGATGAGTGAATCCACCCTCCCCGCAACAAAAATGCCCAACAGTGTGCTCTATGTTGTCATGCCACTTACCGGAGTGATGATCTGCGCGTACTCGCTGCTCCAACTCTTTGGCATTGACACCAAGCGCCACAAAAACCTGGGGGGAGGACTTGAATAATGCCTGATCAAACAACCGCCAGCTGGATTCTTGCATCCAGTTTCGTCATTTTACTGATTCTTCGGTTCCCTGTCGCACTCACGCTCGTTGGCTCCACAGTGATCACGCTGTGGTACCTTGACTTGCCGCTCATCGTTGCGTCCCAACAGATGATTCAGGGGATTACCAACTATTCGCTGCTCGCGATTCCGTTTTTCATCCTCACTGGACAGATCCTGCAAGAAGGCGGTTTGGCTCATCGCATCGTAGCCATGACCAATGTTTTTGTCGGTCGAATTCGCGGCGGCTTGGCGCTGGCCAACAGTGTCGCCTGCATGATTTTCGGCGGCATGTCCGGCTCGGCTGTTGCTGATGCCTCGGCCGTTGGCTCTGTCATGATCCCGATGATGGTGGAAAAGGGTTATGATCCCGACTACGCAGTCGGTGTTACCATCTCCTCAGCCATTCAGGGTGTCATCGTGCCGCCCAGTCACAACATGGTGTTGTATTCAATCGTTGCCGGTGGTGTTTCGGTTGGCAGCATGTTCCTTGCCGGTATGCTACCGGGATTGATTATGCTTGCTTCCCTAATGATCACCGGTTACCTGATCGGTGTTAAGCGCGGCTACGGTTATGGCGAGGCTGTAGTCAAGAAACAGATCCCCGGCATTCTCATACATGGACTGCTATCGTTCACGCCTGCTGTAATCATCGTCAGTGCAATCATTTCCGGTTGGGCCACTGCGACCGAAGCTGGCGCCATTGCTGCCGTATATGCTTTCATTCTGGCTTTTCTCGCTTACCGGGAAGCTCCGCTGAAAAATATGTGGGGCGTGTTGATCCGTACCTTCCGCACAGTACTGATGGTGTTCTTCTTGATCGCCGCCTCGCAGGCTTTCGGCTGGGTCATGGCCTATCTCCATCTGCCAGATATCATTACCGACTGGTTTCTCAGCGTATCCAACCAGCCCTGGGTCATTCTGCTGATGATCAACATCCTATTGCTCTTGCTGGGCGGCCCAATGGATATGGCGCCGATGATCCTTATCCTGACGCCAATTCTGCTGCCCGTCTGCGTAAAACTCGGCATGGATCCGATACAATTCGGCATCATCATGATTTTCAACTCTGGTATGGGCTTGTTGACGCCGCCGGTCGGTACAGTCCTGTTCGTAGGCTGCGCCATTGGCAAAGTGTCGGTTGAGGCGGGAACCAGAGCAATGCTGCCATTCTTCTACGCCATGATCATCGTTTTGATGGCTATCACTTATATCCCGGCAATTACGATGTGGTTGCCCCAGATGTTCATGTAAGGCCCAATTAATAAAGGGAGTTTTTCCTCTTGGGGGGATAGTGACTTCAAGACAAAAAACAAGGAGGTCAGATTCATGAGTAAACATCGTTCTCTTGCACTCCTAGTCGTAGCCCTGTTTGCCTTTTCCCTGCTTGCCGCCGGTTGTGGTGGCGACACCAAGCCCGCTACTCCCGCAACTCCTGCAGCGGCGGCTCCCATCGTTCTGAAGCTTGCTGAAACCCATCCGCCAGATTACCCCACAACTCTGGGTGACAAAAAATTTGCCGAACTGGTTACCGAACGGTCCAAAGGCCGAATTAAAGTCGAAGTATATCCTTCCTCCCAGTTAGGTGAAGAAAAAGCCGCCATCGAGCAAGTGCAGCTTGGCGCGTTGGCCTTCACCCGCGTAAGTTCCGGCCCGCTTGCCGAATTCAACAAACCGCTCGGCGTCTTCTCCTTGCCGTATATTTTTGACTCCTCCGAACATATGTGGAAATTCCTCGAAGGTCCGGATGGCCAGAAGATGCTGGAAGGGCTGCAGTCGGCGAAATTTGTCGGCCTGTGCTACTATGATCCAGGCGCCCGTAGTTTCTACTCTACAAAACCGATTAAGGAACTGGCTGACCTCAAAGGTCTGAAATTCCGAGTTATCCAGAACAAGATCAACATGGACATGGTTGCCGCAGTTGGCGCCAGCGCCACTCCGATGCCTTACGGCCAAGTTTTCAGCGCATTGCAGACCGGAGTTATCGATGGCGCGGAAAACAACGCCCCCAGTTATCTGACCTCCAACCACTATCAAATCGCAAAATTCTATCTGCTTGATATGCACCAACGCGTACCAGAAGTATTGGTCATGAGCAAGGTTGTCTGGGATAAACTGTCGCCCGATGATCAAAAATTGGTCAAACAGGCCGCTGTCGACTCGGTCAAAACCCAGCGCGAACTGTGGAACAAATTTGAAAAAGAAGCAATGGATAAAGTGAAAGCTGCCGGTTCTACTGTCACTGAAGTTAAAGACGTAAAACCCTGGCAAGCCGCTGTCAAACCGGTCATCGACAAGTATCGCCCGGATTACAAAGAAGCGCTCGAAGCAATCGACAAAGCCCGCAAATAGAGCGAGTAACAGTCACGCAGAAACGGGATATGATCACTATAGCTAGTGATCATATCCCGTTTCTCTTATCAGTTTCGCGTTGAACTTTTCACATTCTCACAAAATTGGCAGTCATGTCCGGGCAGGATTTCTCAGGCTACAAGAGAATATATGAAATACAGAAGTTCGGAATTAGGACTTGAAAGCAATGAGAAAATCGTGAAAGAAGGGTCATCATGCAGAAATCAACACAGACGCTCCTATCGTTTTTGTTTAGCGCACTACTCATTTTTTCCTCCACAGTAGCCGCAGAAGCGGCTGCCAACCCCATTGCGCCCACCACCGCACCGTCAACAATTACGGTATCCTCGACCACCCCACCTGCCGCTTACCTGCAATCAGTAAAAATATTGCAGGAAAACAAATATGGCGAGAATGAAATCAAAAGCTTTGTTTATCAGGTTTTCTCCCTGTTTGACCGCCATGCAGAAATTAGCCAACTGTTGCTGCTATTCGCCGAAGATGTCAACATGGTCGTGCCGGAGGGGAAAATCACTTCGCACCAGGAGTTTGAAAAATGGTACAAGGATATTGGCGCACGTTACCAATCCAACACCCATACCGTAGAACGAATCGACGTGCAAATTCCCGCCAAAGGCGATTACCGGGTTGATCTGACCGTAAATTGGCAAGCCATGGGCGTCGATGGCAAGTACACTTCGTTCAAGGCTCGTCAACAATGGAAAATTGTCGATGGGGGCGGCTACTGGCCGCGTATCGTCAGCTATGTCGTAGAACCGGCCCGCTAAGAGCACTGGGCCTTGGCCTAGAGACCGACAAAGCATCCCATACACCCTTTGACTTTTAAAACTGCGCAAGCACTTTACATTCATGTGAAGTGTTTGCGCAGTTTTGTCAGGAAGACTCGAACCCCAATGATATTTGCTTTGTGTCAAGGCCGGCTTAAAATTGAGCCATTTTCGCCGCTCGAAAACTGAGCCAGTCCCTTATCTTTTTTCTTCAAGTCGCTGAGTTTTTATCGCGGGAGATTGGTACATTCCGGCTGCTTTTCGTTCCCTCATTCGGTAGCTTTCCCCTCGGATGTTGACGACATAGGCATGATGCAACATTCGATCCAGAATTGCGGTCGTCACAACCGGGTCTCCCAGAACCTCTCCCCAAGCGCCAAAGGCCTTGTTTGAGGTCATGATGATGCTGCTGCGTTCATAACGGGCACTAACCAACTGGAAGAAAAGATTCGCTGCGGTTGGCGGGAAGGGTTGGTAGCCCATCTCGTCAATAATCAGAACCTTCGGACTCAAATACCTGCGCATACGCCGCCGGAGGCGGTCTTCCTGGTAGCCGGTCATCAATTCCTGCACCAATTTCCCGGCAGTCGTAAAATAGACCGAGTACCCTTGTTCAATCGCGAGCAACCCGAGTGAAACTGCCAAATGGCTTTTCCCGACGCCGGGCGGCCCCAGCAAAAAGATGTTGGATGTTTCCGGTATGAAGGAGAGCGTGGCCAGTTCTTGAATCTGTCGCTCATCTATGGTTGGCTGAAGACTAAAATCAAAATCCTCCAGCCGTTTATGAAATGGAAGATTTGCCAGTTTCATCCGGGTGTCCAGATAGCGCGTCCGCCGATCTGCCTGCTCAGTCTGAAGTACGTCGGCAAGAAATTCAGCATACGTAATCTGTCCGGCAACCGCACGAGCCTGTATCTGCTCCAGAGCCTGCGCCGCCGCTGACAGGCCAAGCTGGGTCAGCGTCTCTTTCATGTCGGAGGGGGTCACAGGAAATCACCTCCGGCAAAAAGCTGGTATTCATCCAAGGATCGGACGGCAACAATCGGGTCGCAAATTTGTTTGGCCATGGCGTCTTTGAGTGGTCTGGCTGCCTTAATTGCCGTAAGTCCTGTCCATTGTCCAGCCAAATGGCAAATGCGCTGTCCGGGAAGCGCCTGATGATGGCGGGCGACCAGTTCTTCATGATGAAACATTTCCACATACGCCCCGTCTTGCCTTATCTCCACTTCTTGTCCACAAAGAGCCCATGGTACCCCATACCGCGTTCCGTCATATGTTACATAGCCATCGCGATATACCTTGGTTCGAACCGTCAGAAACGAACGGTATATAGAATAGTTGGGCAGTGGTAACAGTCGTTCTCCGGGTTTGCGGTCAACAGGCCGTTCTCCTGTAGTTCCGTGGATACGCATCGCCACTTCGCCGCACCACTTCAGCGTCTGGCGATTAAGATCGGCCAGATCGCTAAAATCCCGACCGGGCCAAAAGTTGCCCTTCACATACTTGACCGACGATTCGACCTTTCCTTTACTGGCAGGATGGTAGGGAGTATGCACGGATGGACTAAAACCGAAGACTGCGGCTAAATCAAAGAGCCCTGCCTGCCACACCGGCTTTCCCTGTGCATCGGTGCCGATACGTACCACTTTGGCGTTGTCGTACAAGATCCGCTTTGGAGTGCCTTGAAAGTATTGCAAAGCCCGCACGTGGCAAGCCAGAAATCCCAGGACATTGGCTTTACGGAGAAACTCAACGTACAGATCCCGGGAGTAACTTAAGATCATTACGAAACAATACAGCCGGTGCGTTATCCCGTGGCTGTCCTCATACTTGACCTCTCCGAAGTCAACTTGAGCTTGTTCGCCAGGGGCCGTTTCATACCGTGTCACTGCCTTCGGCTGCCTGGGAGGTCTGATATCTTGGACATAGTCCTTTAAGATCGTTCGCCCACCGGTATATCCCTGTTCCCGAAGTTTTCAGAACAGAACTTCAGCGTTCAAGATATTCCGTTGAAACAGCAACTCATGCACCAACTCTTTGAACGGATCAAGTTTGGATGCCCGCTTCTCGCGCGACTTGTATTGAGGAAGTTTGCCGTTTTCGAGGAATTTGGCTACGGTATTTCGAGCCAGGCCCGTGACCTTTGCAATCATTCGGGCGCTATAGCCTTGTTTGACCAGATCCCAGATGTCCATCAACTGCCACCTCTTAATCATTGCTGTCCTCCTCTAAGGATTCTCTTAGAGGATTTCGCTAAGGTGGCTCATTTTTACTCCGGCGTTATTGGCTCATTTTACAACCGGCGATGACATTTGCCCGTATCAGCCAGTTTCAATCTTGCGCTGGTGGTTTTTGGGCGGCGAGAAATGTGCGCCAATTCCCATTTGCAACCGGCTCTCCATCTGCCCAGCATCTTTCTTCATCTGCCGGCGGGCAAATATAAACCCAGGCGTCCATCGCTTCTCCCAGTAGCGCCGTAACCGTGACCTGGCGACGTTCGTAGAGGTTCTGCGGCTCACCCGGTCCAACAAATCCCTCCAGCGAATCAATCAACGCCAGAGCAGTTGTTTCATCCCCCAGTTCCACCAATTCACCATAAACGATTTCATGACCTGAAAACAACATCGGATACCCTTCGTCCGTCAAATGCACCAATCTTCCCTGCACCGTTGCCGGACAGACCGCTTTCACAAAAGGGGCAAGCAGAAAATGATTCTCCATTCCCTGCATTAATGTTCCATAAACAAATACTTTGCCGATTGGTAACGACTGCTTCATGATTGATCACTCCATATGAAAAAAGCGCCAATTGAATAAAGCCGCCAATTTACATGACAGCCCCTTCACCACTTAGTTTTTTCGATTATTCATCGCCGTTAAAAATCAGTTGATCCGCTCGCGGTTTTTTTGCTCCATAAACGCCTGAAATTCATCTAACAATTTATTGTGTGCCAAAAACTCAAACAAATATTTAGTCATCGTCCGAGCTTCCAACAAGTGTCCCTCTATTTCATCCAAGCTTTGACTGATCTCTTCACATTCCTGGCTGGCTTCGACAAAACTCTGCATAGCCATAGGAAACAACTGCCGAACAACATCTTCGGCATTCAGTTCGCCCCGGTTCATCCGCCGGACAATTTCATCCATTTTCAGCGATAGTTCATGTGTCTTGCTGATCGTCCGACTCATCATTTCTCCTGTTCGCTCTCGCTGGGAAAGCCCATTTTCACATATCCATTCAGGTCGCGCGGCTATATGCTTTAATTTATTAATTCGACATCCCCCTTTGATAATTCCTGCAAAATCTAGGGGGGAAAAGAATATTTCCTACTAGACAGGAACCTCGCGATTGGCAACGAATATGATAGTATCAACTCCAAGGAGGTTTCGCGTGAATTTTATACAACTGACCATAGACGGTAGATCAGTGCGGGTTGCGCCGGAAACTTCTGTCCTGGAAGCAGCCCGTCAAACAGGAATCAAAATTCCTACACTCTGTCATCTGGCGGATCTGACCCCCACTGGCGCCTGCCGGATGTGCGTCGTCAAGATCGAGGGCCTGAAAACGCTCACGGCGTCCTGTGTACATCCAGCCAGCGAGGGGATGGTCGTACACACGCACACACCGGAGGTTCTGGACGCGCGTCGCATGGTGTTGGAGCTACTGCTTGCCAATCATCCGACGGATTGTCTTGCCTGTGGTCGCAGTTTGAACTGCGAATTGCAGACACTCGCCGCCGATCTCGGGGTAAAAGAAATTCGCTTTGACGGCGCCAGACGACGCTACACCATAGATGATAATAACCCCTTTATTGTGCGGGACAATGAGAAATGCATCCTGTGCGGTCGGTGCGTCCGAACTTGTCAAGAACTACAGGTTTGTAATGTGCTTGATTTTACCGGACGCGGTTTTGACACGAAACTGTCCCCGGCTTTTGACGCCTCGACGCACGAATCCGATTGCGTATTTTGCGGCGCCTGCGTCTCGGCTTGTCCAGTCGGCGCCTTGACGGAAAAAGAACTATGCTGTAGCGGTCGACCCGACAAAAAAGTCCGTACAACATGTCCGTTTTGCGGCGTCGGCTGCAATTTTGACCTGAATGTAAAGGATGGCAAGATTGTTGGCGTCACCTCCGCTCCTGACAGCCCGGTCAACGGCCGGCTATTATGTGTAAAAGGCCGCTTTGGCATTGATTATGTGCATAGCCCTGATCGGCTAACGACTCCTCTGATCCGTAAAAATGACAAGTTGGAGCCTGCGTCCTGGGATGAAGCACTGTCTCTGGTTGCCAGCCGCTTTACAGAAACTCGCGAAAAAAACGGCCCTGATGCTATTGCGGCACTCAGTTCAGCCCGTTGCACCAACGAAGAAAACTATGTCCTGCAAAAATTTATGCGCGCGGTAATCGGCACCAATAGCATCGATCACTGCGCCCGGACCTGACACAGCCCCACCGTGGCCGGTCTGGTCACAGCTTTTGGGTCCGGCGCCATGACAAACTCGATCAGCGAAATCAGCAACAGTTCGATGCTGTTCGTAATCGGTGCCAATCCCTCGGAAGCTCATCCTGTCATTGCTGCTAAAATGCGTCAGGCTCGTCGCAAAGGCGCCGGTCTGATCGTAGTCGACCCACGCAAAACTGAACTGGCCGCAATGGCTGATGTATGGCTGCAGTTAAAGCCGGGTAGCGATGTCGCACTATTGAATGGTCTGATGCATATCATTCTGCGCGATGGCCTGCAAGACAAGCTGTTTATCGCTAACTGCACCAGTGGTTTTGAAACCGTCGCCACTACAGTCCAGAATTATCCTCCGGAAGTCGTCGAGCAAATTACTGGCGTGCCCCCTGCCCTGTTGGAGCAAGCTGCTCATCTTTATGCCCAGGCGGAGCGGGGCCAGATATTCTATACATTGGGCATCACCGAACACTGCTGGGGAACTGACAATGTCCTGTCCATTGCCAATCTGGCCATGCTCACAGGCAACATCGGCAAACCGTCATCCGGTGTCAATCCGTTGCGAGGGCAAAACAACGTGCAAGGCGCCTGTGATATGGGCGCTTTACCCGATGTCCTGCCAGGATACCGAAAAGTAAATGATGCGGATGAGCGGCAACGTTTCGAGCAGGCCTGGCAAGTTTCCTTGCCAACTCTCCGCGGCTTCACCATACCTGAAATGTTCACGGCGGCGCTGGACGGTGAAGTCAAAGCCATGTATATTGTCGGTGAAAATCCTGTTTTATCCGATGCGAACGCCAACCATGTGCGTAAAGCGCTCCGTTCGCTCGACTTTCTGGTCGTACAGGATATTTTTCTGACGGAAACTGCCCAGTTGGCTGATGTAGTATTGCCTGCAGCCAGTTTTGCCGAAAAGAACGGAACGTTTACGAATACCGAACGCCGGATCCAGTTGGTCCGACAGGCTATAGAACCACCTGGACAAAGCCTGACTGATTTGGCGATCATTATGGCACTCGCTTCACACATGGGCCAACCGATGAATTACACTTCTCCTGAAGCCGTGATGCAGGAAATAGCCGAGCTGACAAAAATATATCACGGCGTAACTTATGAACGTCTGGCCCCCAACGGTCTGCAGTGGCCTGTGCCGGACATCACCCACCCCGGCACACAATATCTGCACGAAAACGGCAAATTCACCTGTGGACTTGGCTGGTTTACACCGGTTGAATACCACCCACCTGCCGAGGGACCAGATGAGGAATACCCGCTGGTTCTGACTACCGGCAGACGCCTTTACCACTATAATGTCAGCACTTTTGGCAAATCAGCCGCCTTGTCGGTCCACTCTGCGGAAGAAACACTTTGGCTACATCCACTGGATGCCGCTTCACTGGGCCTGACAGATAAGCAACTGGCTACAGTTACGTCGCGCCGTGGGCAAGTCATCGCACGCGCGCTGATTACCGAGTCCGTTCCTCCAGGGCTGGTATGGATGTCGTTTCATTTCCCCGAGACTCCCACCAATGAAGTCACCAACGATGCCGGCGATAAAATAACACGAACCTATGAATATAAAGTCTGCGCAGTTGCAGTTACACCAGTGACGAGTTAACGACAGTCTACCGGAACCGACGACATCATCCATTTACGAAACATGGGCACTTTTGCATACACATAACGCAAAAGTGCCCATGTTTATATTTGTGATAGTATAACCATTCTTTAAGAACCAAGTTGATAATTAAGCCTCACCCATAGATCAACGTATTATTTTCTTAAGTACTATTGCAATATACGGCAGCCCCCACAACTAAAAGCAATGAGACCGGAGCAATTGTCACATTTACTCCGGTCTCATTGCTTCGTATTTTGTCGGGTCAATCTTTTAGCATTTCTGACTATATTCATCGACTAAACTATCCGTCATCAAAGCATAGTGCCTGGGTGTATGAACACTTTCCGGTACACCATAATATGTCCCGCTGGTCATGTTGATCAAAACGATCAGTTCGTTTAGAAGTTCCTCACGCATGCCGAGAATATTGGCAGCTTTACAAACAGCTGTGGTCATGATCCATACCCTCCTTCGCCTATTTGCTTCTTGTATTACACCAACTTCGTCCTTCACGACGCGACAACCCAGATTGGCGCTTATCGACAGACATCGCAGATTAAAGGATTTTTACTCACAAAAGTATAAAGTATCAAAAATTACTCAGCTTAAGTAAGTACTATGAGGGATAATTTCATGCAAAAGGAAATAAATTGACTGCTTTGGGAAAACATGATGATCATGACGGATGGAAACGTGATCGAAGGCCAGGTCACTCCGCTCCACATTCAACAAGCCGTAAAAAATCCTTTGTTTATCGAGACGCCGGATTATTTTAACGCGTATAACCTGAACGAAATCATCACTGTGGTCGAGAAAGAAGTAATTCTCAAAGCAATCGCCGACTTTGCTCCACTACGCAAAGTTGCCGTACATCTGGGTGTCGACTTATCAACGTTGGTACGCAAAAAGCGCAAGTATAAGATATAGAAAAGAAACAGGCCTTCCGCAAAAACGGAAGGTCTGTTTCTTTCTAACCGGCGACGACCTACTCTCC
>CAZFSM010000035.1:0-21435 GCA_964521625.1 uncultured Veillonellaceae bacterium
GGTGACATTTTCTCACGATAATCTACAAGGTGACATTATCTCAAGTTAACCACAGGCGAATTGAAAGCCTCTTGCCTGCTATTTCAAAACGCGATAAAATAACGTATATGATGAACCGGGGAGGGAAAAAACCATGGGCAAACACATTCAGACAGTTAATGATGCTCCGCTGACCAAGACGGCTGTGACTGGCGGCTGCGGCGAGTGCCAGACTTCGTGCCAATCAGCCTGCAAAACTTCGTGTACGGTGGGAAATCAGAGCTGCCAGAAATAATTCCAGGATTAAGTTGATAACAAGAACATTTAGGCGCCCCTGGTGAAATGCTGCCGGGGGTTTGCTTTTGTCGGGGGGGAGTTTTCATGGATATTCATAGATTTACAGTCAATGGCGAACATATTTTGCTGGATGTGAACAGCGGTTCCGTTCACGTGCTGGATCAGGCGGCCTATCGGATTATGGACGTTTTCGACGGAACGAACGATGCGGCGGTGCTCGCCGCCTGTGCGGCGGAATTTGGCGAATCGGTTGTGCGTGAGACGTTGGCGGAATTACACGAACTGATCGCGGCAGGACAATTGTTTAGCGCTGATGCGGAAATTCCGCTAGTGTTTTCAGTGAAACCGATTGTTAAATCGCTTTGTCTGCACATTGCGCATGACTGTAATTTGCGTTGCGGCTATTGCTTTGCTTCGACCGGATCGTTTGGGCACGACCGGGGTCTGATGTCGCCGGAGGTGGCCTGCCGGGCCATTGATTTTTTACTGGAACATGGCGGCAGTCGTAAACATGCGGAAATTGATTTTTTTGGCGGTGAACCGCTGTTGAATATGGCGACGGTGCGGGCGGCTGTTGCCCATATCCGCCGGCGCGAAGCCGAAACCGGCAAGATTTTCAATCTGACACTGACGACCAACGCTGTATTGCTCAACCAGGAAATTCTGGACTTTTTGAATCAGGAAATCATCCAGTTGATTCTCAGCATTGACGGGCGACGCGAAGTGCATGACCGGATGCGTCCATTTCCTAGCGGCGCCGGCAGCCACGACAAAGTGCTCGCCAATATGCATAAGGCGGTTGATTCTCGCCAGGGCAGCAATTATTATGCGCGAGGGACTTATACCGCATATAACCTCGATTTTGCCGCCGATGTGCTGGCGCTGGCGGATGAAGGATTTGGCCGGTTGTCGGTGGAGCCGGTTGTGGCAAAGGATGCCCCCTATGGATTAAGCGACGAGAATTTGCCGGAACTTTACCGGCAATATGACCTGCTGGCGGCGGAATATCTTAAACGGCATCGCCAGGGGCGCGGCTTTGATTTCTTTCATTTCAACGTGGACCTTGAGCATGGTCCCTGTCTGGCAAAACGTCTGAGCGGTTGCGGCGCCGGGCACGAATATTATGCGGTCACGCCGGAAGGCGACCTGTATCCTTGCCATCAGTTTGTCGGGCGGGATGGCTTCAAAGTCGGTACGGTTTTCAGCGGACTTGATCAGCCGGATTTGTGCAACGAATTTCGCCAGGCGCATGTCCTGACCAAAGCGGAGTGCCGGAACTGCTGGGCGCGATTTTATTGCAGCGGCGGTTGCCATGCCAATGCGGATGCTTTTCACGGATCGATTCACAAACCATATCAGTTGGGCTGTGAATTGCAGAAAAAACGACTGGAGTGCGCGATTGCGGTCCAAATTGGCCTGAAAAGGATTGCCGCGGAGAAGAATTAAGAGGGAAAATAGAAACCGTTGTCGAAATATTAAGGATATGTATAAAAAGGATTTTGCCGATAGTCTTATGTATTGAGCAGAAAGGAGGATTTGGATGCACCTGGACATGGGATTGAATCTGGACCTGTCACAGAAGCTTGTCATGACGCCGCAGCTCTGTCAGGCCATCACGATTCTCCAGCTGTCTGCGCTGGATCTGGCTGAACTTGTCCAACAGGAGCTGTTGGACAATCCCGTTCTCGATCAATTGGATTTGCCTGTCAAGGACATTGTTTTGTCGACAGTGCCGGAAGTGGCGCCGGTTCCGGCGCCCGACTATTTTGACTGGGCTGATTATTTCAGCGAAGGTGGCAGCCGCGGGCTGTACACCAGGCAAGACTCCGGCGAACCAGAAAACAGGGATGTTGCAGCTTGTGGCATGTCGTTGCATGAACATTTGGAGTTACAGCTGGATTTTTGCAATCTGACCCAGCGGGAGAAATCGCAGGGGCGCTATTTGATTGGCTGCATCGATAATAATGGCTATTTTACCGGCACAGTGGAAGATGCGGCAGTTTCGTTGAAGAGTTCACCCGATGCCGTAGAAGCGTTGCTGCTCTTGATTCAGGGATTTGACCCGGCGGGAGTCGGCGCGCGCAATTTACAGGAATGCCTGCGAATTCAGCTGCGCCAACGCGGCGTGCAAGATCTGCTGATTGATTGTTTGATTGACGATTATCTGGAGGCTGCGGCCTCCGGCAGATATGCCTGGATTGCCGGCAAAATCGGCGCAACGGCTGATGAAGTTCGCAAGGCAATGCAGTTGATTCGGACGCTGAATCCCAAACCGGGTTCGGCGGTGTCGGCTGACGGGCCATGTAGTTATGTCGTGCCGGATATCACCGTGCGAAAGATTGACGGCGAATACCTGATTTTGATTAATGATACGCAGGTGCCCGGACTACGGGTTAACCCGTATTACAAAAAGATGGCGAAAGAAACTGACGGCGATGCCAGGCGCTTTATTGAGGGGCGTATCGGCAGCGCGCTCTGGTTAATCCGCAGTATTGAACAACGCAGGCAGACCCTGCAAAAAGTGATGCAGACTATTATTGAAGTGCAGCCTGATTTTTTTGACAAAGGTTCGCGGCACTTGTTGCCGATGACGATGAAACAAGTTGCTGACCGGGTTGGCGTGCATGAGTCCACGGTGAGCCGGGCCACCGCCAACAAATACGTGGCGACGGCGCATGGCCTGTTTAGCCTGCGTTCCTTCTTTTCCGCCGGTGTTTCGGCGGTCGATGGCAGTACAATGTCGGCAACCCGGGTCAAACGGGAAATTCGCGAGCTGGTTGCGGCGGAAGATCCGATTCGTCCGTTAAGCGATCAGGCGTTGACGGAACAGCTGATTAAAAAAGGCATTGCTGTTTCCCGCCGCACGGTGGCCAAATATCGGGAAGAGCTGGAAATTATGCCGTCCTGTCGTAGAAAGAAATGAGGAACGCACAATTGAATCAAAAGAGTGAGCCATTGCAATGGCTTTGTACAGGCAAAGTAATTCCGGCCTGCCGGACCGAAGAAGAGCTTGCTTGCGCGCTGCGTTTGCCGCAGGCGCCAAGTCTGATTATCTTGTTTGGCGATATCAACAGTTTGCCGGACTTAATCCGGCGGACGGATGAAGCTGGAAAATTGTTGTTGCTGCACTTGGACCTAATTGGCGGGATAGGCCGTGATCGGGCCGGCATCCAGTTTTTAGCAAAATTGGGAGTGAAAGGTTTGATCACTACCAAACCGCAACTGGCAAAAATGGCTCGACAGGAAGGCATGCGGGTGATTCAGCGGATGTTTCTCGTCGATTCCGAATCGCTGCGAACCGGTATCAGCCTGCTGAAAGGTTTCCGACCAGATGCGATTGAGGCATTGCCGGCATCTACACCGGCCAGTGTGTTGGCTGAACTGAAAGCGGCGACCGATGTGCCGATTCTTGTCGGCGGGTTGGTCCGTTCGGCCGATGATGTGATTCAGGCCGTGGCTAACGGTGCGTTTGCGGTGAGTACCAGCCAGCGGGAACTGTGGAATCTGGACTGATTGTTGACGAGGGGCTTAATGCGGCGTACAATAGACTTGTCGGAGTCTTAGAGATTGAGAGATAGTCCTGACACGTTTTTTGTGTTACGCACAGAACGGGTCGGGGCTTTTATTTTTGCCTTGCAGAAGCATGGGAGGGAAACAGATGGAAAAAACGACGGCGGTCATTATTGGTGGAGGCGCCACAGGCGTTGGGATTCTGCGCGATTTGTCGATGCGCGGAATTGCAGCGATTCTGCTCGAGCAGCGCGATTTAGCTTATGGGGCGAGTTCGCGTTTTCATGGTCTGCTGCATAGCGGCGGGCGCTACGCGGTGAAAGATCCCGAAGCGGCGCGGGAATGCGCCGTGGAAAATTCGGTACTACGAAAAATCGGCCGACATTGTGTCGAACCCACGACCGGCTATTTTGTCCGGTTGCCGGAAGATGATCCCGCGTATGAACCGAAGTGGGTGGCTGCATGTCAAACAGCAGGAATTCCCGTGGAAAAAGTGTCCCTTGCGGAAGCGCATCGTCTGGAGCCGCACCTCACAGACCGAGCGGAAGCCGTATACCGGGTTCCCGATGCTGCAATCGATGGATTTCGCCTTTGCCGCCAAAATGTTTTATCGGCTAAGCAGTATGGCGGACGGATGCTTAACTATACCGAAGTCATTGGGATCGAACAGCAGAACAATCAGGTGGTTGCAGTCAAGATCCGTAATACGCTAAGCGGCGAACAAGCTTCGATTGGCTGCGATGTTGTCATCAATGCCGCCGGATCATGGGTAGGGCAGGTTGCCGAACGGGCTGGCATCAAAATTAATGTCATCCCGGATCGCGGTACGCTGATTGCATTTAATCACCGGTTTACCGACCGGATCATGAACCGGCTGCGACCGCCGGCCAACGGCGACATCTTTGTGCCGCACGGTTCGGTGACGCTGCTCGGCACGACCTCTTCGCCAGCTGAGCGGCCTGACGATTTCACGCCGACAACTGCCGAAGTTCTGGCCTTGATTGAGGATGGCAGGCAACTGTTTGAAGAGTTGCCGCAGTTCCGGTTACTGCGGGCTTACACGGGAACTCGTCCGCTATATTGCGCCGATCCGACCGCAGCTAGCCGCGAAATATCGCGCAACTTTGTGATTCTTGACCATGACAAGGAAGGATTGAATGGATTCGTCAGTATTGTCGGCGGCAAACTGACCACGTATCGATTGATGGCGGAAAAGATCACCGACCTGATTTGTGCGAAACTGGCGGTGCAGGCGGCCTGCCGTACCGCTGAAGAAGCCATGGTTGCCGATGTTGATCCGGCGCTGATGCAGCAGGCTAAACAGTTCTTTCCGGCCAGCGGCGTTGAGCTTGCTGCTTCACGGCTGGGACCTGATTTTGCCGAAACTGTTGAGAGGATCAAAAACAATCCGCTCAAGAAAGAACTGGTTTGCGAGTGCGAACTGGTCACGCTGGCGGAAGTCGAAACCGTGGCGCACGATAACACCACCTTTACGATGAGTGATATCCGTCGCCGCACCCGAATGGGGATGGGAACCTGCCAGGGAACCTATTGCGGCTTGCGTGGCTTGGGGATGCTGGTTGACAATGATTTGGCCAAGGGGGCTATGACTGAAACTTTATTGCGTGAGTTTCTCGAATCCCGCTGGAATGGCATCCGACCAATCCTGTGGGGGCATCAGATGCGAGAAGTTGAGTTGACTCGGGGAATTTACGGCGCAGGATTGAATATAGACGGGGCGGTGCCAGATGAAACAGAATGATGTAATTGTGATCGGCGGCGGGTTGGCCGGCCTATTTGCTGCAATTACCGCTGCCAAACGGGGCCGTCAGGTTCTGATAGTAACAAAAGGGGTTGGCGCGATTGCGATCGGCGGCGGCTCAATCGATCTGCTCGGCTATGATCAGGCCGGGGCGCCGGTTTGCATTCCCAAAGAGTCAATGGTGGCATTGGGGCCGGACCATCCCTATTCGATCCTCGGTCAACCGCAGGTCGAGCAGGCGATGCAGGAATTTATGTCGTTGTGCGCAGCGGAAGGGTACCCCTATATGGGGAATTTTCATCAGAATCAATGGATTCCGACGGCGCTCGGTCGTGTGAAACCAACCTGCTTGACGCCGCTGACCATGAATGCAGCCAGCCTGAAAGCAGCGACTGAAGTCACGGTGGTTGAATTTGAGGGACTGAAAGACTATTGTGGCAAGGTGATTGTCGACGGGTTGATGCAATGTCCTGGCTATCAGAAAAAGTATTCGGTCGTTTCCGTACGGACCGATATTAATGACGGCAGGGACCTGAGCGCACTGGATGTGGCGCGCTGGTTGGACTCGGAATCGGGGCAGGCCGCCTGTTTTGCCCAGCTTACCCATTCTGTGGCGCCGAACAGTGTTATCCTGTTGCCGCCGGTACTGGGCACGCAGCCTGACTATACTCTGCTCAAAAAAATCGAACAAGCGACGCAGTGCAAGGTCATTGAGACTGTCGGACTGCCACCGGCTGTCACCGGTTACCGGCTGCGTCGGATGCTGGTCAATTGCTTGAGTAAACTGAATGTGAAGATGATTGAACAGGCCAATGTGCTTCGGGCGACAGTGGAAAATGGCCGCTGCTGCGGCATTGTGACCGGCAATCTCGACCGTGAGCGTACTTATCGGGCCGATTCGTTCATTCTCGCTACAGGCGGCTTCTTTGGCGGTGGCCTGCAGGCTGGCGCCGGTCAGGCGACGGAGGTTGTGTTTGGGTTACCGGTTCCGGTTCCGGCAGATCCTGGCGCCTGGAGCAACTCAAGTTTGTTCTTTACCGACAGTCAGCCGTTTGCCAAATTCGGTGTACAGGTCGACACTAGGCTGCGCCCGGTCGATGCAACCGGCCAGCTGTTGTTGGAAAATGTCTTTATAGCCGGCAAAACTCTGGCTGGCTATGATTATTGCTTTGAAAAATCAGGGAACGGCGTGGCTCTGGCGACTGCTTATCAAGCGGGCTGCGAGGCGTAGGAGGAAGACATGAAAAAACATCAATATAATCCGGATAGCTGCATCGCCTGTACTTCCTGTGTCGCTTACTGTCCGGTATCTGCCGCGACCCGAAAATTTGCCGGCCCGAAGATGCTGGGACCGGCGTTGGAACGCTTCCGCGGCGGCGATATGAACACCGACTTTTCGCTGGATTATTGTGCGAACTGCAAGAACTGCGATATCTCCTGCCCTTCCGGCGTACCGATTTCCACGTTGAATATGCTGGCCCGGGCCAAACAATATAAGAATAAGCGACGCAGTTTGCTCGACTGGATGATGTCCCATTCCGACATTATGTCCAAGCTGGCCAGCCCGATGGCGGCTCTGTCCAATTTTGGCATGGCCAATCCGCTGACCAAACTGATTCTGAAACAGGTCGGCATCACCGATACGATGAGTTTGCCCAAATACGCCAGCAAGACTTTTCTCAACCAGTTCCGCGCTTTCAAACAACAAAGCTTTCCTGACAAGGTCGTATTCTTTTCCGGCTGCTTTATCAATTATTATGCACCGGAAGTGGGCATGGACCTGGTCGCCGTGATGCAACGCAACCAATTGGAGGTGATTGTACCGGAAGGACTGGATTGTTGTGGCTCGCCACTGGTGGGCAAGGGTTATCTGGATGAAGCGATGGAAAAAGGCCGCAAAAACATTGCGGCGCTCAAAAACCTGATCGACCAGGAGATTCCGGTTCTCACCTGCTGTACTAGCTGCGGCCTGATGTTGAAAATGGAGTATCAGGAACTGATGGATCTCGAACATATGGAAAAACTGGCGGCAAACACTTACGACGCTTTTGAATTCTTGCTGGAACGGCATGAACAAGGCAAGTTGAATCTCGATTTGGCGCCGGTGGCCGGTCGCTACATCTATCACACGCCCTGTCACCTACGGGCGCAGGGAATTGGCCGCCCCAGTTTTGATCTGTTGTCGATGATCCCCGATTTTCAAATTGAAGCGGCTGATGCTGGTTGTTGCGGCCAATCCGGCACTTATGGCTTCGAAGTCGCCAAACATGATATTGCGATGGCGATTGCCGAACCAGTGTTCCAGCGGATCAAAGAATATCAACCGGATTTCATCGTTTCCGACTGCAGCGGCTGCCGGATGCAGCTTTCCCAGGGGACCGGGTTCCCGGCCTTGCACCCGATCACTTTGTTGCGGCAGTCGTATGAGGGGAAGCAGAGCTAACTTTTTTGCCGCAAATCATTGTAAGGAAACAAAAAAAGCCAGGCGCCCGATTTGGTACGGGCACCTGGCTTTTATCAATTTATTCGACGGTGACTTTTTTCATCGCGACTTCCTGCAGCGGACGGTCGCCAGCGCCGGTGGCAGTTTTGCCGATCGCTTTGACGACGTCAAGGCCTTCGATCACTTTGCCAAACACGGCATGACGATTATTCAGGTGCGGCGTGGGGCCGAGGGTGATGAAGAACTGCGAGCCACCGGTGTTCGGCCCGGCGTTGGCCATCGACAGGATGCCGGGGCCATCATGTTTCAATTCAGCATGGAATTCATCCGGAATATTGTAGCCGGGGCCGCCGCGACCAGTACCGGTCGGGTCGCCGCCCTGAATCATGAAGCCGTCGATCACCCGATGGAAGATGACGCCGTCATAATAGCCTTTAGTGGCCAAGTCGATGAAATTTTTCGTGGTAATTGGCGCTTTGTCTTCGAACATTTCGATCCGAATGACACCTTTGTTGGTTTCGACGCGAACCACCCGGTTTTTGGTGGCGGCAGCCGGTTTTTGTCCTTCGGCGCTGGGGGCTGGTTTTTCAGCGGGAGCAGGCGTGCTGCCACCGCCGGAACAGCCGGTCATCAGGAGCATTGATGCGGATAACATAAGCAACATTGTCTGGATTTTTTTTCCCATGGTGAAGATTCCTCCGTCTCAAATTATCATTCGGTAAACTTTGCCTTTGTATTGTACCGTAATTGGTGTTTTACGGCAACTTTTGACGGCAGCGCTCAAATTTTGCCCACGAATCGGTCCGGATAATCAGTCATGATTCCGTCGACATCCAGATGTTTGAAATGCTCCCATTCGCGCATTTCATTGACGGTCCAGGTGAATACTTTGGCGCCGTGGGGGCGGGTGCTCGATACCCAGCCGGCATCGAGGTAATGCCAGAGCGGATGCAAATTATCGGTGTCGGTCACCCGCAACTGCAGCCAGGGATCGATTGGTCGCGAGGCGTAGAGCAGGCCGGTTTTTATTAACGGATCAAGCTGTTTCATCCGTAACAGTGAGGGATGGTAAAACGAAGAAACAATAACACGGTCGACCATTCGACATTCGCGAATCAGTGCCGCAACTTTTTCTTCGATACCTTCATAGACGACCGGGCCGTTTTTTATCTCGATATTTACAACCAGTTTAGTTGGCGCCGCCCATTGCAGTACTTCGCGCAAGGTGGGGATTTTTTCGCCGGCATATTTGGCGTCAAACCAGCCGCCAAAATCCAGTTCGCGCAGTTCATCCCGCGTGTGTTCGACCAACCAGCCTTTTCCGTTACTGGTTCGTTCCAGCAAATGATCATGACAAACAACGACTTTGCCATCCTTTGTCATCTGAACATCTAGTTCTATGCCATCAACGCCCATTTCAAGCGCAGTTTGAAAAGAAACCATGGTATTTTCCGGCGCATGTCCCCGTGCCCCCCGGTGACCAAATATCAGCATGGCAGAACCTCCTTTTTTATTGTCAATTAAAATTATTCGCTGTGCAGCAAGCGGCTTCCTGCAAACATTAATGCCAATTGACGAGAAAGAATGCATTTTTCACTGATAATAGGGGGAAAAGTTCCGATTGTCATTCACCAAAGAGTAATAGAGCGGATTTTGACTCATGGGGCGAACTGGCAACAGGGCTGATTTGTTGGTGAAATATAAATATAAGAATGAATTCAACACTGATATGCAAGGCTGGTTGAGATGAAAGGATGGTCAAGATGGAAAAATTGAACGTACTATGGACGAGCGGGGATCGTGAAGTTGCTTTGAAAATGGTCTTCATGTATACGAAGAACTCCCGGCTCAAAGGCTGGTGGAAAGAAGTCAGGCTCATCGTATGGGGACCATCGGCAAAATTGCTGACAGAGGATGCGGAGTTGCAGGAACAGATCGCTCAAATAAAGCACGTCGGGGTAGAAATTGTCGCGTGCAAAGCTTGTGCAGATGCGTATGGAATTGCAGATGCATTGATTGGCATGGGAATAGAAGTCAAATACATGGGCGAGCCGTTAACCCAATTGTTGAAGCAGGATGAAAAGCTTATTACATTTTGATTTTTTGCCAGGCCTGCGATAAATGTGTGGGAGGGGATTGTGATGACCGGTTTTCTGCAAAAAGTGATGGATCGACTGGTACCGAAGCCAGAAGCAGGGAATCCTTGCCATGAAGCTGCGTTCGATCCGGATTTAATGCCGGACGCGATGCGGCAAGCGCTGGAAAAAGAAAAATTGCTGCAACCAACGAAACAACCAACGAAACAACCAACGAAACAATCAAACAAGGAATAAAAAGAAGCTTAAGGAGTGGAAAATAGCCGTACCTACGTCAAAGATTTGGCTGAATACCTGTAACTATCGAATTGACCAAATTGTGTGACAAATTATAATTTGAGAGGTATAATAAAAATAGAAAACAAAGAAAGGAGGTGAGAACCATGGTAACGGCTGCCCTGTTGGATGTGAATCAATACCTGACTCCCGGGATGAGCGGGATTGTTCAGAAAACTGTCGAAAAGAAGCATACTGGTTATGGTTATGGCGGCGGTGCAATGGAAGATTTGCTGGCGACGCCTGCGTATGTCGATTTGATGATCCGGGCCGCAATCCAAACGGTCGACCATAAGTTGCCGAAAGGCTATATCACGGTTGGTCGATTGATGGAATTTACCCATGAAGCGCCGACTGGCGCCGGAATGTCGGTAAGCATTCAGGCGACTGTGACGGAAGTGAAAGGGAATCGGTTAGTGTTTGAAATAATCGCCAGCGATGAACTTGGTGCGATTGGCAGTGGGCGACATGAACGGGTGGTAGTTAACCGGGATGATTGGACTAAAAAAGTCCAGGAGAGATTAAAACCAATTCAACGGATTGAGATTAAATAAATTAAAACCGCCGGTAGGCCAGGGCCTGAACCGGCGGTTTTTTTATGCTTGATTACTTGATAGCCGTGTCGGCAAGTTGGTCGACAAAATCGGTCAAAGCACTACGGCAGGCAGAATTAGGCAGGTTTTTCAGGCATTCTTTGGCCAAAATTCGGTGGCGTTCAATCTGGCCGGCAAAATGATAGTTTTTCACCGGCGCATCGCCATCCTGCCAGTCATCGACGAGTTGGTACAAAAAGCCAAACCGTCGGCCGAATTCGCGAAACGCGGCGACAACTTCCGTCGAGGAACCGGCGCGCAGAGCGCCTACCTCGCAACAGGCCGACATCAGCCGGGCGGTTTTACTTTCAATGATTTTGAAATACAGTTCTTCCGTCATGGCGGCTAGCCGCAACTGATAAATTTCACCCATGCACATTTGTTTGGTGACATCAAGAATGATCCGGAAGGTGGGAACATCGTCCGACAACATCAGAAAAGCCTGGGCATAAAGAATATCACCGGCCAGTACGGCAACCGTATTGCCGAAACGTCCGTTGACTGTGGCAACATTGCGACGGGAATCAGCAGCGTCGATGACATCGTCGTGAACCAGACTGGCGCTATGGACGAGCTCGAAGGCGGTAGCCGCATTCACCAGCAAAGATGGGCTGGTCTGCGATGACGGATTGCCGGCGCCAGCTGATAAAAACAGTAATGCAGGACGAATTCGTTTGCCCGGATGGTTCAAAAACTGTCCGAGTACTTCGCCGACTTCGGGTTCGGCAAATTCTCGGGTCATGTTGGTGATTTCCAGTTCCGTCAGCGCTAGTAGCGACTGAACCGGTGCATAGATGGACGACAGATTCATGCGGTAGTCTCCTTTAATTCTACATTACCGGCAGAAAAACGAAGATGGTGACGGTCCAGAGCGAATGCGAGATGATACAGGGAACCAGATTTTGTTCCCTTTGATACAACCAGCCCCAGAACAAACCGGCTGTCAGTGCGGCCATGGTGAGCATGAAGTTGCCTGAAGCGATATGGACGGCAGCATAAATGAAAGAGCCGTATAACCAGCCGCGCCGGACACCGAAGCGCTCGACCAAGCGCCGCTGTACAAAGCCCCGCCAGAAAATTTCTTCGCCGGGACTGGTGATAAATAATAGAACCAAGGTAATCGCGATGGCCTCACCCTGTGTACGGATGTCATAAATTGACGAAATCTGCGGGTGCGCAAACGGAAATATCAGTTGTGACAGGCTGTTGCCCAGCCAAAAGATGGCATATAACGAAGCGGCGGCGGCTATGCCGGAGAAGATCGCCCGCCAGTTCCAGTCCTGTTTGCGCCAGGGAACACCGCCGAAGCGCAGGGCCCAGGCAGTTAAAATGCTGACGGCGATGCTCATTGATAGCCAAAAGTTGAGTAATTTAAGCGAAAACGTCATAAACCAAAAAAACGAGGCAAGCAATAACGAAGCGATCAGAGCAGGCATCATTAAAACCCTTTCCCGGCCAGCAATGGGTGCAGCGCGATCCCGACGGCAAGCAAAATTCCGAATTGAAAATGAAAACCAGCTGCCATTCCTTCAAGTTTCAGTAAAGATTCCTCTTTGCCTACGGCTGCCTCATTAACTGTTTGTAAAGCGTTGCGGAGCAATGGCAACAGCAGTAGCGGCAATAGCGCGGTATAGGGCAGCAGTTGCATTACAATCAGTGCAAATAGTGAAACGTAGGCAGCAATATAAAGGAAGCGTTGCAGTCCCAGGCCTGTATAGGCGCCAAACTGCGTAACCGGCGTGGTAATTCCCGCTGCCTGGTCATGAACGATATCTCGTACATCATTGCCGTTCAGGATGGCAGCTACCAGAAAACCGACCGGCAGGGAAGCCCAAAACGGCAACCAGCCGTATTGCGTGGTCTGAATGAACCAGGCGGGCCAGACCATCATCGGTCCCATCAGAAAAAATACCGCCAGGGATCCAACTCCTTTATATTTGTAAGGAATCGGTCCAGCTGTATAAGCATAGCCGCCGGCAATTCCGAATAGACCAATAGCAAAAATTTCCCAACCGCGCAACCATGCCAGCGTCAACCCGATTGCGGCGGCAAGGCTGAATGCAATAAAACCGGCCCGCTGCATCGTTGCCGGACGCATGGCGCCGGTGACAAGTTGAGGACAGGTATGGGCCGAGGCAACCGTATCCACCCCGGAACAATAATCACCATAAGTGTTGATGAAATTTGTGCCGGCCTGAACACAAATCCCGCCGAGGGCAGTGAGCAAAAATAATCCCGGCTGGAAAAAACCCTGATCCCACGCCAAGGCAGTCCCCAAAGCCACTGGGACGAACGCTGCCGTAAATGACCAGGGACGCATTGCGATAAACCAAGCTTTCAGCATAAATCATCCTTTCTATTCTACCATATTATTCGCCGGATTCTTTTAGAATCCTTGTGCCTGAGACGGCGAAATGGCGATTTTTTGGCAGGACATCGGCAAACTGACAGCGAAACTTTCACTATGGCTTATTTTACAATTGCTGAAGACCGTTGCCTGAATTACAACTATAAAAAAGCAAATTGCCGCCGCTGCCGGGATATCTGTCCGCGACAATGCTGGGATGAAACCGGCAATTCTATTCCAGACCATTGCGATGCCTGTGGCCTTTGTCAGGCCGTTTGTCCGGTCGATGCCCTCGGAGTCGAAGGACAACCTGCTGTCGCCTGGGTGGAAATGCTGGAGCCATCGGTCTCAACGCTGCAGCTTTCTTGTCAGAAATACGGCGCCGGCCCCTGGGCCTGTCTGGGGTTTCTCAATGCCCGCGATCTGGTGGCGCTGGCCTGGGCCCGGGCTAAGCAGGCGCCGCAGGACGTTTTTTTGCATACCCGGCATTGCGCAGATTGCCGGGAGCCGGTAGCCAAGTTTCTGGGACAGGAAATTGCCAAGGCCCGCCAGTTTCTTTCTTTTTGGCCAGGCGGCACAATCAGGGAAGATGGAATTGCTCCGCAATCATACCGGGAAATCAAACGAATGGATCGCAGAGGATTTTTTGGCGCACTGTTTTCAACCGGAGTGGAAACGGCGCAAAATTTGCTTTGGCCGGAAAAAGTCGCACAACCGTTGGAAAAAGCCAAATGGCGGTCACAAACCTTGCGGGACCGGCAGGAAATCGGATTGATGACAGAACAGGCGGTCTTTCCGACTTTAAGTGTTGCGGAGTCCTGCATTACCTGCGGCCTATGTTCCAAAATTTGTCCAGTTCAGGCGATTACTACGCAGGAGTCAACCGAAGCGCTTACATTACTCCATAACCCGCTGCTTTGTACTGGCTGCGGACTGTGTGTGGAACACTGCCCGGAAAATGCGATCACAATGCAGTTGACCGGGGCAGCGGGTGCGAAGAGTTTAATTGTAAAAGATTTTCCCCGCTGCAACGAATGCGGCGAAGTCTTTAAGCCGGCCGGTCGGCAACTGACATGCTTTGAATGCTTGCTAAAAGGCAGGCATAGTGTTTTCGGACCCGATGCTGACGTAAAGCCTGATGCATGACAAGTTGCATTATTGAAGGGAGTCTGGCAATGAAGCAATGGAATTTGATATCTCTGACAGCCGCCCGGGCCTTGGCGACAAATGCCTTGGCGGCTTTGCCCCGCCAATTTGAAGAAGTTGGACTGAAAACAGCTTTAGGCAGAATTGCTGCCAGTGATGTGATTAATCGTGAAGATAATCCGCCATTTGACCGTTCCACCGTCGATGGATATGCTGTGCGTTGCGAAGATTTACTGAATGCCTCCGCTGCCAGTCCGGCAGTGTTGCAGCTAGTGGGTGAAGTTCGAATGGGCAGGGGCAGTGTGGCAGAAATCGGCCCAGGACAGGCAGTCCGCATTCCGACCGGCGGCATGCTGCCAGTAGGCGCCGATGCAGTCCTGATGCAGGAGTATACGGTCCGACAAGATGCGGGTAGTATTCAAGCGATGCGACCGGTGCTGCGACGCGAAAACCTGATCGCGCGCGGCGATGACGTGGCCGCTGGCGTAGTTGTTCTTTCGTCTGGCTGCCGGATCGGCGCACCAGACCTGGGAGTGCTGGCTTCCTGTGGTTTTGCCCGGGTGCAGGTGGTGAAAAAACCAGTGGTTACTATCGTGACAACCGGCGATGAAATTGTGCCGCCGGAGGTTGTGCCGGGACCGGGGCAGATTCGCGACGTCAACTCTTTTACGTTGGCGGCGTTGGCCGAAACAGCTGGTTGTGAAGTGATCCATGCGGCAAGAGTTTCTGACAGTCTGGACGACTTGACTGCGGTGTTGCGGGCTGCGCTGCTGAACTCGGATTTGATTTTGATTTCG
Organism: uncultured Veillonellaceae bacterium; assembly: GCA_964521625.1. Classification (GTDB taxonomy): domain Bacteria; phylum Bacillota; class Negativicutes; order UBA1444; family UBA1444; genus UBA1444. The sequence continues at coordinate 15,247 of CAZFSM010000035.1, forward strand.
GGCGGCAGTTCGGTGGGGGATCGGGATTTTACCACAGTGGCCGTGCAGAGATTGCCGGAGGCAAAAACGCTGTTTCACGGTGTGGCGCTGAAACCCGGCAAGCCCACATTAATGGTCATGGTGGGCAAGACGGCGGTTTTTGGGATTCCCGGGCATACAGTGGCAGCGATGACTGTATTTCATGAGATTGTCGAACCGGCGCTGGCAGCCCGGCAAGGGATGCCGTGCAGTGACGGGCGCTTTGTCATTCCGGCCCGTTTGGGCGCTTGCCTGCGCTCTGATGCCGAACGCGATGAGATTGTCCGTGTACGGCTCGAGCAGACCGGCGACGGCGTCGTTGCCTGGCCGTTGCCGGCCAAGTCGGGCTTGATTACAGTCATGACCCGGGCGCACGGGATGATATATATCCCGGCCGGCCAACCCGAACGACAGGTCGGTGCAATGGTGGAAGTTCAGGTTTTGGTTGGACGGGTTGGCGGAAACTGGCGGGGGGTGTCGCAATGAATGGCTCGACAACAGATCCCGGCAGATTGCAGGCGCTGGCGTATTGGCGGTCGATGCTTGCCCGATCAGGTTGGCTGGAAACCTGTCCGGTGATCGAAATCGATGTTGTGTCAGCCTTTGGACGGGTAACGGCAGAGGATGTTTTTGCCGCCCGCTCCGTACCGCATTATGACGGTTCTGCAATGGACGGTTTTGCCGTACGGGCTGTTGACACGCTTTTGGCGGCGCCGCTTCAGACGGTAATTTTGCCTGTTTTGCCGACAGGATCGGCACTGCAGCCGGCAACGGCGGTGCTGGTCGATACGGGAGATGCTTTGCCGGTCGGCGCCGATAGCGTGATTATGAAAGAGCATATTGTATGTAAAGGGCAGCAGATCGAAATTTCCTCTGTTGCGGTTTGCGGGCAGCATGTGCGGCGTGTTGGCGAAGATATGATGCGAGGCGACAAAGTAATCCCGGTCGGACGCTGCATCGGCCCGGCCGAGATTGCCGCCTGTTTGGCAGTAGGGGCGGATCGGATCAAGGTCATGGCCCAACCGAAGGTTTGCGTGATTCCGACTGGCACGGAAATCGTCGATTCGGCCGATGAGCTGCCGCCGGGTGCGATTCGGGACATCAACTCCCATATGCTGTCGGCCTTGTTTAGCAGCTGGGGGGCCCAAGTTCGGCGCCACGCCGTTTTATCGGACGATCAAAGTCTGTTGCGGCAGGCCGTTGCTGTTGCGGTTGCTGAGAACGATTTAGTTGTGATCAATGCAGGAACCTCTGGCGGGACGGAAGATTTTACCGCGACCGTGTTGGCGAACATGGGTCAGGTATGTTGTCACGGCGTGGCGATTAGGCCGGGGCGTCCGGTCATACTGGCGGTGGTAGACGGCAAACCGGTTGTGGGGTTGCCGGGGTATCCCGTATCCTGCATGTTGACTGCTGAATTATTTACGCAGGAACTGTTGCATGAGTATCAAAAGAAAATATTGCCCAAACGGCAGACAGTACAGGCCCGATTGGCGCAGCAGGTTTTGTCGCGCCTGGGCGTGGAGGAATTCTTGCGGGTAATGCTAACTACGGGGGAAACAAATCCGGTGGCGATGCCCTTGGCGCGCGGCGCCAGCCTGATATCGACGTTAACGCAGGCGCAGGGATTATTGCGAATCGACCCAGAGATTGATAAACTTAACGCTGGTGAATTAGTTGAAATTGAATTGTTTTGAGAGGAATCATTGTCATTGCTAAGCTATGAAAAAATTGTCCTATTGATTGTCATTTCGACTTCCTTTGTGACCCCGTTTATGGGTAGTGCGCTGAACATCGCCATTCCGACGATTGGCCGCGAATTTGCATCTGGTGCGACGCTGTTAAGCTGGATTGCGACCAGCTATATTCTGGCCACCGCCAGCTGCTTGTTGCCAGCCGGTCGATTTGCCGATCTTCACGGTCGGCGTCGTATTTACACAGCGGGGATTTTAGTTTTTTCCGTGGCAACGTTGCTGTGCGGGTTGGTAAACTCCATTGATTGGTTGATTTTTATGCGGGTTGTGCAGGGGATTGGCGCCTCGTTGATTTTCAGCACCGGCATTGCCATCCTGGCTGCGATATATCCGGCAGAGCGCAGGGGCAGAGCCTTGGGATACGCAACAGCTGCTACCTATATCGGACTTTCGGCTGGACCGGTGCTTGGCGGGTTGATTAGTTTTCATCTGGGCTGGCGACTTATTTTTTTTATTTCTGCCGGACTTGCTTTATTGATCTTTTTTGCCGCATTGCGATTTCTGAAAAAAGAAGAAGGCCATGCGGCCGGTGAGCAATTTGACCTGATTGGCTGCGTTTTGTATATGAGCGGGCTGATTCTGTCATTATACGGGTTCGCTTTTTTGCTTGACGGGCTGCAGCCGGCAGGGTTGTTTACCTTTGGCCTGCTACTGCTGTTCGCTTTTGTCCGGGTTGAGCTGAAACGGAACCATCCCTTGCTTGATGTACGTTTGTTCAGCGGCAATCTGACGTTTGCTTTTTCGAACCTGGCGGCGATGATCAATTACAGCGCGACGTTTGCGGTCGGGTTTCTGGCCTCGTTGCATCTGCAGGTGGTAATGGGGCTGGACGCCAGAATATCCGGTTGGGTGATGCTGTCGCAGCCGCTATTGATGGCTTTGTTTTCGCCATTTGCCGGTCGCTTGTCGGATAAGATCGAGCCGCGTATCGTTGCCTCCGTCGGTATGTTTTTGACCACGATCGGTCTGTTTTTGTTTGCGTTCGTTACCGATCAGACGGGATTAGTCATTGTGATGGCCGATTTAGCCCTGATTGGACTGGGCTTTGCTTTCTTTTCCTCGCCAAATAATAATGCGATCATGGGTGCGGTGAGCAAAGAAAAGTATGGCGTGGCTGCATCTTCGCTTGCTACAATGCGGATGTCCGGTCAGGCAGTCAGCATGTCGATTGTGGCGCTGGCGATGGCGGCGTCAGGCGGCAGTGCGGCCATTAGCAGCAATTCGGCGGGCATGGTACTGAGCAGCATTCGCACATCGCTGTTTATTTTCACCGTATTGTCGGCAATTGGAATATATTTCTCCTTGAAACGCGGTCGGGTGCGCTAGACGTTTGTAAGGGAAGCCAGGAAAGGGGATCATCGTTTCATGCTGCTAGATTTATTGGGCGATGCGGCTCTGATTGCGAGTTCCGCGTATTTATTCGGTCGTAACCGTTTTATCACAGAATGTGTCCACAATCCACTACGCCCGCGAAATTTTGCGACGCTTGTCGCCATTTTTTCGGCGCTTTCCATCATCGGCACCTACCATGGAATTCCGGTCGAAGATGCGCTGGCCAATACCCGTTTGGTGGGTACCTTGATCGGCGGCATCATGGGCGGTCCGGTTGTTGGCGGCACGGTTGGCGCGATCAGCGGTCTGCATCGCTATCTGTTGGGGGGCTTTACCGCGGAAGTTTGTGGGATTGCCGCGCTGATTGGCGGGCTGATGGCCGGTCTGGCCCGACAAAAGTTGGGACTCAATCGCCTGGACTGGAAGGCCGGCGCGATGTTAGCGCTGGCAGGTGAATTTGTCCAGAAATCGCTAGTCATTGCTTTTGCTAAACCATTTGAAGCAGCAATTTCTCTGGAAAAAGCAATTGCCATACCAACGACGATTGTGACTATTTTGGGGACTGTTATTTTTATTATTATTATCAAAGATATCCAGACTTCGCGTGAAGCCCACGGCGCTGACGCTGCCGAGTTGTCTCTGGAGATTGCCAGCCGGACGCTGCCTCATCTGAGGCAGGGGTTGACAGCACAGTCTGCTGCGATCACAGCTCGGACCATTTATGATTTGACCAAAGTCGATTCGGTTTCGATTACCGATGCCCATAATGTGCTGGCTTTTGTCGGCGCCGGTGACGATCATCATCGGGTAGGGGAACCGTTGATGACGCAGTCGACGCGGCGGGCGATCGAGGAGAAAAAGGCTGTCGTGTTCTATACACCGGAAGACCGGGGCTGCCCGGTACCGGATTGTCCTTTGAAATCCGGTGTGGCGGCGCCATTGTTCTTTCAGGGGGGCGAGGTTGCCGGGACAATTAAGTTGTGCCGCACCGAAGTGAATGGGGTAACTGAGGTAGATATTCGCTTGGCCGATGGGTTGGCGCATCTTTTGTCGGTGCAGATACAGCTGGCGGAAGGCGATAATCAGAAAAAAATGCGGGAAAAAGCAGAACTAAAAGCCTTGCAGGCGCAAATCAACCCGCATTTCCTATATAATACGTTGAATACGATCATGTCGTTCTGCCGCACCAATCCCGAAACCGCCCGCACCCTGCTGGCCCACCTGGCGACTTTGATGCAACGTTGCTTTGACAATCACACCGAATTTATCGCCCTGAAAAATGAAATGGACGGGGTTCTCGCTTATCTGGAAATCGCTAAAGTTCGTTTCGGGTCCAGACTCACGGTGGATATCGACATCGATCAGCGTCTGTCTGAGGCGAAGATTCCACCATTGACCCTACAACCGTTGGTCGAAAATGCACTTGAACATGGTCTGTTTCCCAAAGTCAGTGATTGTCGCCTGCTGATCAGCGGCAAGTTGATTAATTCAGAGATTCGCTTGTGCATTGAAGACAATGGAGTCGGTATTGCCGAGAAAAAGTTGAACGGATTACTGGTGGAGTCGGAACGCATAGGCTTAAAAAATGTGTCGCAACGCCTGACGAGTCTATATGGAGAAAAATACGGACTATCCCTGTCCAGCAAACTTAATATAGGTACACGAGCCGTGATTCAAATTCCGTTTGAAAACTGGGTGAGCGCATGAAAATCCGCACAGTCATCGTGGATGATGAAGCTCCCATTTGTGATGAAATCGAATATCTGTTGGGTTCGTTCGCCGAGATTGAGATTGCCGGCAAGTTCAATAATGCCTTTGATGCCATCGCCTATATAGCCGAATACAAACCGCGACTGGTTTTTTTGGATATCCAGATGCCGGGGGTTTCGGGGCTGGAGATGGCGCGAAAACTGAAGAACGTGAAAAACCCGCCGCTGATTGTAGTGGTAACAGCTCATCCGGAGTATGCGCTTGAGTGCTTTGATACGCCAGCGGTCGGTTATATTACCAAACCAGTCACAGCTGAAAAAATTACCGGAGTGATGGAAAAGATTTTTTCTTTGCGGCAGAACCAAACTGCAGAACCGAAAGTTGATGTGAATAAAATCTGTGTGCAGGAACAAGGGAAGTTGTTTCCGTTGTCAATCGAAGAGGTCGTACTGGCGGGCGTAAAAGACAAGGATGTATTTGTGCGGACTCAGACGAAGGAATATCTAACGGCGTTTAATTTTCAGGATATCACTACACTTTTGGTGGAGCGTTTCCCTGTGCGGGGCAAGTTCGTGCAGGTTCATCGCCAATATGTGATTAATATCGATCACGTGAGTGAGATAATTCCCTGGTTTCATGGAACATATTATCTGCAAATGGATGACATTAAAAAGCAGCAGGTGCCGGTCAGCCGCAACAGGATTCGCCTGATTAAGGAAATTATGGGCCTAAAATAAAATTGTGGATAAAACGTCGTTTTATTATATCGAAACTGAATAGATAGTAAAATATATTTAATTAATATATAAATATATAATTTGTAGAACATAAAATAGTTAATTGAACTAACAATATCTCTCCTAAAATAAAGAGTCGGTGGCGTAACTAATCAGTTGTGCCACCGACTCTTTATTTTATGGCTAGATTGCGCATGGATTTCAGGCTTGGTTATCCGCCAACCTAAAGCCAATATCAATCGCCTGGGTGTTCTTGGCCTCGGTTCCCTTGGGAACCCGGGCCAGCACCGCTGCAACGAGCGAGTCCCGGCTCACCGTCTGCGTCAGCCCCACAATCGCTCCGAGAGCGATGATGTTGGCGAACATGTCCCGGCCCAGCTCTTCCTTCGCTGCCTTCGTAATCGGCAGCGCCACCAGTTTGGCCGGCGTCTCCTTCAGCTCACGCACGAACGTCGAGTCCACGATCAGGCTGCCGGCTGCGCCGACGCCTGCCCCGTATTTGTTGAACGACTCTTGGCTCATCGCCAGCAGCACGTCCGCTTTTAAGACCTTCGGATAGTCGATCGCCTCCTCCGAGATGATCACCTCCGCCTTGCTGGCGCCGCCGCGCGCCTCCGGTCCGTATGACTGCGTTTGAA
>CAZFSM010000036.1:0-20260 GCA_964521625.1 uncultured Veillonellaceae bacterium
TTCACGCGATAATTAACCTGTTTTACCGGTGACATTTTCTCAAGTTATTGACATAGGTTTCAGTTGAAGCTGCACTTTGTTATGGACCACCAGGACTACCGCTTTGTGGATCAGGACTGACCGTCATTGCATTTGAGCAAAGTTATTGCGTAAACGGAGATTAATCTCCTGGCATCATATGAAAATCACCGGCAATTGGGGTAGGAGCGGACACTGCAATCGGAGTTCCAAATAATGAACTAAATACAACCCCTACAATAATTGTTACCCCGGTTAAGAGTCTTGCAGTATTCGTGGGAATCCTCCAAATCCTCATTGATAATCACTGCTCCTTCTATACTTTTGAGACACTGGTTGACCCAAAATTCAAGAAGTATATACCACCTCCTTGCTTGTTTCAATGGAAGGCATGATGAACGTTTCCGATGCGCTAACTGATGCTGGAGCCTTCTCTAAAAAGGCGAAAACTCCTTCACGATAAAGGATAACTTTGTGATTACACAGTTATTTTGGTTTGGGTGTATTGCACTGGATGTTATTCTAGCGATTGTGCTGGCGTATAAAGTGCTTTCAAGGAGAAATTAACTTGGCTACAGAATATCTCTGGATTGTTTTTAAGTAAATGTTGAAATCAAGCTCCTGGTCAGTTTGATGGCAGGGGGCTTTTTCTATTCTCATAGAAAAATAGATCGATAAAAGCTTTGTAAAATTTAACTAAATTTCTTGCTAAAAAAAAGAGGTTTAGTAGAAGGTCTATTGAAATAAGAAAATTGTAAAGAAATTCTAGATGCAGTTATTAATGGAGAAGCTGGTTTTTGAAGAATAATTTACTGGGAGATGAGTTCATGAAAAAGATTTTTACGGTAGCAGTGATCATGCTATTTTTGCTGAGTTCAGTGACGTTTGCTGCTCCGACAGCAATATTAATTGTCCAAAATAAATCGCCATATCTATCGAATACCTATCGTGCAGAACATATCCAACTTGCTGAAAATCTCATTAAGGAATCACTCAAGAACAAAGTTGTCTGGGTTTCTAATGAAAGCGCCATGCAAAAGCTGTTGGCAACTGGAATTACTGATATCGAAGTGGCAGAGCGCGGAGATATTATTGCTGCTTTGAAGGAGTCAACCGAAAAATATATTCTCTTAGTATCCACCAATGAAAGTATCTTTGGCGGACCTATGTCTGCATCAATTAACGTAGAAATACACTGCAGAGTCATCGACATTGTCAGCAACAAATACCTATTGAATACTAAGGAAAGATTATTTGATTATAGTAGTACATCAAGTCCGCTTAACCTCATTAAAAAGACCATGACGCCAATTAAAATCGGTCTTGAAAAGCTTAATTTTGCCGAATAACCTCTAGAACTAAGGCCCATTGTTTTCGAATAGCAGAGATTAATGTTTGAAGATGAATTTGATCAAGTTACATGGTTGAATTGAGGAGTTTTATATTTTATCGTAGATTGTCGACTCGCTGATTAGTTGGCGGATAGCACAGGATGGTCGCCCGTACCAAGATCATATAGTTTTGACAAAACAGTCGGATATCTTCCAGTTCTTTTCATTTCCCTGAGTTGACATAATTCCCGAAAATCGCTTACAGGGATTGGCATTGGACAGATTCGATTATTTTTAGTAATCTATTGTTGACAACATTAACTGAAAAAAGTACAATAATCCCGCAACTAGACAAATATTGTATACAGTGTACAAAGGGCGAATTATTTTTGTTGTGCAATCTGTAATGTTTGTCGTATTTAAAAAATGAAGGGAGGCTGGTTTAATCATTATTCTGCATGCTAACCCAGACTGACATGCTGATGAACGGTAAAGACAGACAAAATGTAGGAGGAATTATTGGTGAAACAATCTACAAAACTATTGATCGGGTTTGTTTTGGGTGTTGCAATTGGTTTGTTGGGTTATTATTTCCTGCCGCAAAAAAGCTTCCCGTTTATGCAAGTGGTTACCGATTTCTGCACTCTCGCAGGCGCAATTTTCCTAAGAATGATTTTTATGGTCGTGGTACCCTTGCTGGTTTCTGCTTTGATGCTTGGTGTTTTTGAACTTGGTAAAGGCCGCGGGCTGGGAAAAGTGGCCAAGAAATCGATGTTTTTCACCATTGTCCTGAGTTTGATGGCTGTTCTTATCGCCATATCCCTGACTCACCTCCTGCAACCGGGCGCAGGCATAACATTTGACAAAGAGGCTCTCAAAGCCAATCAAGGCGTGTTGTCAATCAGTAAGAATGTGGATGCTGCAAAATCAATTCCCTGGTATCAATATATTGTCAATCTGATTCCGACCAACCCGGTTGATTCAGCCGCGCGAGCCTTTGGCGGCGAAATTATCGCATTGATGATTTTTGCCCTGATGTTCGGTTACGCATTGAGCCTGTATACGCAGGATGAAGATCATCCATTGATTAAAGTGCTTGATGCGATCTTTAACGCGTCCCTGAATATTGTGAACTGGGCGATGAAGCTTGCTCCGTATGGTATTTTTGGCATAGTATTTAATACAACGTACCGGATGGGCGCCGGTTTCCTTGCCAATGTTGCCTTCTTTGCGTTTGTTGTTGTTCTTGGTTTGGCAGTGCAACAATTCGTCGTATATGCAGCATGTTTGAAAGTGTTTGCCAAAACAAATCCCTGGGCGTTTTTCAAGCAATGTAAGGAAGTATATATTTACGCGTTCTCAACTGCTTCTTCCAATGCTACATTGCCGATAGCCCTGGAAACTGCCGAAAAGGTTTTGAAGTTGCCGCCGCAAATTTCCCGTTTCGTTCTGACTTGTGGCGCTTCGGCCAACCAAAATGGCACCGCCTTGTTTGAAGGGGTTGTCGTTCTTTTCCTGGCGCAGGTCTATGGCCTGAATCTTGGTCTTGAGCAGCAACTGATCGTTGTTTTGATGGCTGTATTGGCCGGTGTTGGTACTGCCGGCGTGCCGGGTGGCTCATTGCCGCTGATTGCAATTCTCTGCGTACAAGTTGGAATCCCTGTTGAAGGGATGGGCTTGATTCTTGGCGTTGACCGATTCCTGGACATGTGCCGGACGACCCTGAACGTGTCCGGCGACCTGGTTATTGCTAAGCTGGTCAGCTCCACGGTGGATAGTTCAGAAGTGCCGGAAAACCTAAATTGTTAGTCTAAGTTGTAATCCGACCTATCAGTGAAACCGGTAAACCCGTGCAGCGATTTCAGCTGCACGGGTTTTCTATAGTATATAATAATATATATTGGAAAGTGGTGCGGGGAATGGTAGAATCAAACTAAATTGCGGCAAACGAACGTGGAGATGATGCATAAGCATGAATCAGTTTGGCCGATTTATAAAAAAACGGGTTCTACCCGACAAATCCATCCTGCTGTTCTGCACGGTGTTGCTGCTGCTTGTCTGGGGCGCTGCCTTGTGGCAGATTGACCATGACCGGCAAGCAACAATCGATATGATTCGTCAGGATACGGACCGGTTGTCGCGCTCAGACGAAGCGCTGGCGCCATTTTTGCAACGACGTAACGTCTACCTGGCATTTGCTGGCGGCGTCAGTTTATTTATTGTTGCTTCCGCCATATTTATTGTTGGGCGGATGCGCAGGCAACGGCAGACGGCAACTTTATTGCGAACTTTTGTCTCCCATACGCCGCTCGTTTTTTACGCTTTTGACCCGCAGGGAACGTTTGTTTTAAGCGAAGGTCTGGCTCTTAGCCAGATTGGGCTTAAACCGGGCGAAGTGGTTGGCGTTTCGGTGTTTGAACTGTATCGCGATTACCCGGATATTCTGACTGCAGTCCGGCAGGCGATCGGCGGCGAGCCCGTTTTGTTTGAGCATTGTGTCGGTGAAATCTATTTTAGCAATCGGATCATTCCAGTATTCGACAATGACGGTCAATTGTCATTGTTGGTAGGAGCGGCAGTCGATATTACGGAAAGAGTCCGGGCAGAGCAACGCTTGGCGGAGAACTTATCGGAACTGACGGCAACGCATGAAGAATTGTTGGCAACCGAAGAGGAATTGCGAGCGCATTACTGCGAGCTTGACCAGGCAAACAGCGAGCTGCTCGGCCGAAATGCAGTGCTGGAGACGCTGCGTGAACTGGCCGCGAAATTGATTGTGGAAACGGATCTGAACCAGTTAATGAAAATGATCATTACCCGGGCAACAGACAGTATTGGCGCACAGCACGGCAATATTGCACTGATGGATGAGCAGGAGCAAGTGATACATGCACTTGGCGGAGTCGGGTTGTTTGAAAAGCACCTAGGCATCCGGCTACAGATCAATCAAGGGATTATCGGCGAGGTATGCCGTACTGGCAAGCCAGTCGTCGTCGAAAATTATAGCACCTGGGATAAAAGAGTGGCCATCCCGGATTTGGATGTCATTCACTGTTTTGCCATGGTTCCGCTAAAACGCGGCGATGCGGTTACTGGCGTCATTGGGGTAGCTTCTGTCAATGCGCATGAACAGTTTTCGGCTAAAGAACTGGGGTTGTTGTCGCACTACGCTGAACTCGCTTCGATTGCCGTAGAGAATATCCGCAAAATTGATGAACTGCGGCGTAGCCAGAAAACGGCGCAGGATATTTTCCATGCTTCAGCGGACGCTTTGGTAGTCAGTGATATCAAAGGCGGCGAAATTTTGGCTGTGAATCGCCGGGCTGAGGAATTGTTCGGCCTGTCTGAACAAAAGTTGCGCGAACAGGGGCTGACCCGACTGATACAGCAATCGCAGCAGACGTCGTTGCTGCAAGTGATACAGGAAAGACTGGACGATACCTCGTTAGCGCCGTTTGAATGTGAATCGGTGGATCGCGCTGAGCGACGGCAAATCCTCGAACTGACGGCGACGCCGGTCGAAATTGACGGCAAAACCAGGGCGTTGGTTGCAATTCGCGACGTAACGGTGCGAAAGCTGATGGAAGAGGGCATGGAGTATCTGCGTCAGCGCGACTCATTGACTGGCGCTTATAATCGCAGTTATTTTGAGACCGAGATGATTCGTTTGCCAGTCAACTGGACCGGTGGGATTGGGATTTTTGTCTGCGATGTCGATGGCCTAAAATTGATTAATGATACACTGGGGCATCATCAGGGCGACGAATTGTTAAAAGCGGTGTCCCGGTTGTTGATGAGCGGGATTGAAGCACCGGCCTATGTTGCCAGGATTGGCGGCGACGAGTTTGCGGTCGTGCTGTTTGAACCGACGGAAAAATCGATGGAAGAGCTGGAGAAAAAATACCATTTGCTGGTCAAGGACTATAACGGGCAGAACCCTCAACTGCCGCTCAGCCTGTCACTCGGTTGGGCCGCCGGCGACGCCGAGGCACTGGAAACGCTGATGAATACAGCGGATAACCACATGTATCGCCGAAAAATGCATCAGAGCCATAGTATCCGCAGCTCGATCGTCCAGACTCTGACCAAAGCGCTGGAAGCCCGCGACCACATTACCGAAGGCCACGCCGAGCGGTTGGGAAACTTAATGGCGCTGCTTGGGCAACAACTAAATCTGGGCAAACAGATTGTTGCCGACCTGCAGTTGTTTGCCAAATTTCACGATATCGGCAAAGTCGGGATTCCCGATAGCATTTTGAACAAACCAGGCAGGCTGACCGCAGATGAAATGAACATCATGCGGCAACATAGCGAGATCGGCTTTCGCATCGCCAAATCTTCGCCCGACCTGGAGCCGGTTGCCGACTGGATTCTGAAGCATCATGAGTTTTGGAACGGCAATGGCTATCCCCTCGGACTCGGCGGCGAGGAAATTCCGCTTGAGGCGCGCATGTTAAGTATTATTGACACCTATGATGCGATGACCAGTGACCGGCCATACCGAAAGGCGGTCTGCAGCGAGGCGGCGCTGGCGGAAATCCGCCGCTGCGCCGGAACCCAGTTTGACCCGGAACTGGTTCCTGTTTTCATCAACCTGATTGAACAGGAACAGTCTCAGTGAAAGAGGAGGAAGAATTGTATGTTGCAACAAATTAAAACGTTTTTTTCAAACTATTGCAGCCCCTGAATGTTGATCTGGGTCCTGGCAGGACTCTTTTTCCTGGTGCAGTGGCTGTGGTGGTCTTGACAAACAAAAGAAACCGGGGGTACAATAATCTTCGTCGATATGCGGAAGTAGCTCAGCGGTAGAGCATCGCCTTGCCAAGGCGAGGGTCGCGAGTTCGAATCTCGTTTTCCGCTCCAGAAATGAATGTTCCGGCAGTACTCTGCCGGCTTTTTCTTTGTCGATTGTTTTTTATTGTCAAGAATGTTAAAATAAAATTCAATGCAAAGGGCTGTTTTCGGCTCGTTGCCGAAACGTTCCTGCAGGATTCGAAGGAGGACAACAAGTGAAAGTTACAGTTGAAAAAAAAGCAAACAATATTACCGAATTGGTGATCGAGCTGCCAGTCGAAGAGGTAAGCAAGTCTTTTGACAAGGCCTACCAGAAACTGGCGCAACAGGTCAATATTCCGGGGTTCCGCAAAGGAAAAGCACCGCGTAAAATGATTGAAGCCCGCATTGGAATTGACGGAATGCGCTCCGAGGCATTTGACTTTATCATTCCGGATGCTTATCGTCGGGCAGTGAAAGAGAATGCAGTCGAGCCGGTGGGTCGGCCGGAAGTTACGGATGTCACGCTGAATCCAGGCGAACCTTGTGTGTTCACGGTCAGTGTATTGACCCGTCCGGAAGTCGCGCTAGGCGAATACAAAGGCCTCAGCGTGGAAGCGCCGGTCACTGAAGTGACGGCGGAAGAAGTCGACAAGCAAATTGATGCGCTGCGCGAGCGGCATGCAAAAATGGTTGTTGCTGAAGATGCGGAATTGGCCAATGGCGATTTTGCGATTATTGATTTTGACGGCATGGTGGACGGCAAACCTTTCAATGGCGGGCAATCCAAGGGATATCCGCTGGAAGTCGGATCCGGCAGCTTCATTCCCGGATTTGAAGACCAACTGATCGGCGCTAAAGCCGGTGATGAGCGGGAAGTGAAAGTGACGTTCCCCAGCGAGTATTTTGTGCCCGAGCTGGCTGGCAAAGAAGCTGTGTTCACTACTAAAATCAATGATATCAAACGCAAAGAACTCCCGGAACTGAGCGATGATTTCGCCAAAGAAGCCGGTGACGCCGATACGATCGAGGAAATGAAAGCCAACCTGATGACCAAACTGACGGAAGCGGCTGCGAAGAAAGATGAATCGGCTTTCCGCGAGGCAGCGGTGGCCAAGGCTGTAGCCAATGCAACGATTGAAGTGCCGGAGATCATGGTGGATGATCAGGTTGAACACATGATTCAGGACCTTGATATGAGCCTGAAGCAAAGAGGCCTTGCCATTGACAAGTATCTCGGATATATGAACATGGACATGGCCGCGCTGACCGAACGATACCGTCCAGCGGCATCCGAACAGGTCCGTACCGAGTTGACCCTCGAAGCAATCGTCAAAGCGGAAGCTCTGACCGTAACGGATGAAGAGTTTAACGCTGAAGTCGAAAAAATGGCCCAGACCTATAAAATGACCGAGGCTGACCTGAAAAAAATGCTGGCCGACAAACATCATGGTGAAATGGTGAACGAAACGATTTTGCGACGCAAGGCTGCGGAAGTAATCGTGGATTCGGCGATAAAATCCTAATAGACGAGAGGTGAACCCGATGAATTTTGTGCCGATTGTCGTTGAACAGTCCAATCGGGGTGAACGGGCCTATGATATCTGGTCCCGTTTGCTTAAAGACCGTATTATCTTTTTGGGTGGACCTATCGATGATACAGTTGCGAACTTGATCATTGCGCAGCTGTTGTTTTTGGAGTCGGAAGATCCTGACAAAGATGTGCAGATGTATATCAATAGCCCCGGTGGTTCGGTAACTGCCGGTTTAGCAATTTATGACACCATGCAGTATATCAAGCCTGACGTAGCGACGATCTGCCTCGGTTCGGCGGCCAGCATGGGCGCCCTGCTGTTGTCCTCTGGCGCCAAGGGCAAGCGCTATGCCTTGCCGTATTCCCGCATCATGGTTCATCAACCGTGGGGTGGGGCGCAGGGACAGGCGACCGACGTGGAAATCCACGCACGCGAAATCCTGCGTCTGCGGGAACTGCTCAATGAAATTCTGGCCGGCAATACTGGGCAGAATTTGGCCAAAATCCAGCAGGACACCGAGCGGGACTATTTTATGTCCAGCGCGCAGGCCAAAGAATATGGTATCATTGATCATCTGATGTCCAGGCAGGTAGCTGCAAAGAAGTAACCCGACAGGGGGTATGGTTTTGAAATTTGGCGATGAAAAAGTTCAATTGAAATGCTCGTTTTGCGGCAAAATGCAAGAACAGGTTAAAAAACTGGTTGCAGGGCCCGGCGTCTATATTTGCGATGAGTGTATCGAGCTGTGCAACGAAATCATTGAGGAAGAACTGGGTGATGACGTTACGGTAGGCGGCGGCGAACTGCCAAAACCGCGCGACATTAAAAAAATCCTCGACGATTACGTCATCGGGCAGGAACAGGCGAAAAAAATCCTGTCTGTGGCCGTCTACAATCACTATAAGCGAATTGACATGGGCAACAAAGCCTCGGATGTCGAGCTGCAAAAATCCAATATTATTATGCTGGGGCCGACTGGCTGCGGCAAAACGTTGCTGGCCCAGACGCTGGCAAAAATCCTCAACGTGCCGTTTGCGATGGCGGATGCCACTTCACTGACGGAGGCCGGATATGTCGGCGAGGATGTGGAAAACATCCTGCTTAAACTGATCCAGTCGGCGGAATATGATGTGGAGCGGGCCGAGCGCGGTATCGTCTATATCGACGAGATCGACAAGATTGCCCGTAAGTCGGAGAATCCTTCGATTACCCGGGATGTTTCCGGCGAAGGCGTTCAACAGGCGCTGCTAAAAATCCTGGAAGGTACCGTTGCCAGCGTGCCGCCGCAAGGTGGTCGCAAGCACCCGCATCAGGAATTCATCCAGATCGATACGACCAATGTACTGTTCATTTGCGGCGGGGCGTTTGACGGGATTGAAAAAATCATCGCCAACCGCGTCGGCACCAAGACGATGGGCTTTGGCTCGGATGTCAAGAGCAAACAATCGCATAATATCGGCGAAGCGTTGCGCCAGCTGATGCCGGAGGATTTGCTCAAGTTCGGCCTGATTCCCGAATTCGTCGGACGGCTGCCGGTGACGGTGACGCTTGATGCTCTGGATGAGGATGCTTTGGTGCGTATTCTGACGGAGCCGAAGAATGCCCTGGTCAAGCAATATCAAAAATTGCTGGAACTGGATGGCGTGCAATTGGAGTTCAAGGAAGAGGCATTGCGCTCAGTGGCGCAAATGGCGCTGAAACGCAAGACCGGCGCGCGCGGCTTGCGGTCGATCATTGAAGAAGTCATGTGCAATGTCATGTATGATGTGCCTTCACGCTCGGATGTCAGCAAATGCATCGTGACGAAGGAAGCCATCATCAATAAGGATGAACCGATGCTGGTGACCAGCGATCGCAGCAAGGGCAAAAAGAAGGAAGAATCGGCTTGACCCGCAAAGCGCTGACAGCTGTTTGGTGATAATTTCCGGGAGATTATTCTCCCGGTTTTTTTTATTCGAAAGGAGTTTTGGCTTGCGAGTGAGAATTAATCTAAGGTAAGAAAAATAGATGCAGAACGGTTTATAGCTAGGAGAGGAGACAATACAATGGCTGAAGATAAAGTGACCAATGCCCGTACGATGATTTTATTGCCCCTACGGGGCGTGCTGGTATTTCCTTATATGATCATTCATCTTGACGTGGGCCGGGAAAAATCGATTAATGCCCTGGAACAGGTCATGATGCAGGACCGACTGATTATGTTGGCGACGCAAAAAGATGCGCAAAATGATAAGCCGCAACCTGGTGATATCTACGAAGCGGGGACAGTGGCTGAAATCAAGCAACTGTTGAAACTGCCGGGCGGCACGATGCGAGTTTTGGTCGAAGGACTGCATCGGGCGCGGATTACCCGCTTTGTCCGCGAAGATCCCTATTTTGAAGTTGACGTGCAAGAATTCAAAGACGTGATGGTCCGCAAGACACCTGAGCTTGCCGCCCAGTCGAGGATGTTGTCGCATCAGTTTGAACAGTGGTCCAAACTGAGCAAAAAGGTGCCGCCGGAGACGATTGCCTCGGTGCTGCTGGTCGATGACCCCGATCGCCTGACTGACCTGATTCTCGGTCACATGCCGCTGAAACTGGAAGACAAGCAGGAATTGCTGGCGGCGGTCGATATCCGGCAACGGCTGGACTTGCTGACGGAAATTATTAACCGTGAAATGGAAATCCTCGAGATCGAAAAGAAAATCAGCGGGCGCGTCCGCAAACAGATGGAAAAGACCCAGAAGGAATATTTCCTGCGCGAACAAATGAAAGCGATTCAGCAGGAACTGGGGGAAAAAGACGACCGTGCATCCGAGGTCGAAGAGTATCGGCAAAAGATGCGCGAGCAGGATCTGCCCAAAGATGTAGCCGAAAAAGTCACCAAAGAAATCGAGCGACTGGAAAAAATGTCGCCGATGTCGGCGGAGAGCGGCGTAATCCGGACCTATCTGGACTGGCTGCTTGGCCTGCCATGGTCGGCGATTACGACTGATCGTCTCGATATCGATATTGCGGAAAAAATCATGGAAGAAGACCATTACGGACTGGAGAAAGTCAAGGAGCGTATCCTGGAATACTTGTCAGTGCGCAAACTGACGGAAACGATGAAGGGCCCGATTCTTTGTCTGGTTGGGCCGCCCGGCGTGGGTAAAACTTCGCTGGCCCGTTCGATCGCCCGTTCTATGGAGCGCAAATTCGTCCGCGTATCGCTGGGCGGGGTGCGGGATGAGGCGGAAATTCGCGGCCATCGGCGGACCTATGTCGGCGCGTTGCCGGGGCGGATCATTCAGGGAATGAAGACGGTCGGCTCGAAAAATCCGGTGTTTCTGCTTGATGAAATCGACAAGATGAGTTCGGATTTTCGCGGCGATCCCGGCGCGGCGTTGCTGGAAGTGCTGGACCCGGAACAGAACAATACGTTCAGCGACCACTACATTGAGTTGCCGTTTGATTTGTCGCGGGTACTCTGGGTAGTCACCGCCAACGCGATTCATAATATTCCCCGGCCGCTGCTCGACCGAATGGAAATGATCACGATTTCCGGCTATACCCAGGAAGAAAAAATCCAGATTGCCAAGAAGTTCCTGATTCCCAAACAACAAAAAGATCATGGACTCTCGGGCCGTCATATCGCATTCCCGGAAAACGGCATCGAAAAACTGATTCGCAACTATACCCGCGAAGCCGGCGTGCGGAACCTGGAACGCGGTATCGCAACCCTCTGTCGCAAAGTGGCCCGCCAGATCGTGCAGAAAAAGAAAAAATCAGTACGGATGACGCCAACGAATGTTGAAACCTTCCTCGGGCCAATCAAGTATCATTGGAACGAAGCCGAGCGCGACAGTCAGGTCGGCGTGGCGACAGGTCTGGCCTGGACGGAAGCCGGCGGCGATGTGCTGCCGGTGGAAGTGACCACGATGAAAGGCAAAGGCAGTCTGACATTGACCGGTCAACTAGGCGATGTGATGAAGGAATCAGCCCAGGCCGGCCTCAGCTATATCCGCTCCCGTGCGGCTGAACTGGGACTGGAAGGCGAATTTTATGAAAAACTTGACATCCATGTCCACCTGCCGGAAGGAGCAATACCCAAAGATGGTCCATCGGCGGGAATCACCATGGTGACCGCGATGATTTCGGCGCTGACCGGCATCAAAGTGCGCAACGATCTGGCGATGTCCGGTGAGATTACCCTGCGGGGCCGCGTTTTGCCTGTCGGCGGTATTAAGGAAAAAGTGTTGGCAGCGCATCGGGCCGGCATCAAAACGCTGTTGTTGTCGAAAGAAAACAAGCGCGATTATGTTGAGATCCCGGAAAATGTACGTAACAATCTGGAGTTCATCTGGGTGGAACACATGGATGAAGTGCTGGCGACGGCCTTATTGAAAGGGGAAAAGGTTATCGGATGCAGTGGGAAATAATTCGGGCCGAGTATGTTGCTTCGGCTGTCAAGGAATCGCAGTTTCCCGAGGGCGATGAACCGGAAGTTGCCTTTATCGGTCGTTCCAATGTTGGCAAATCGAGTTTGATCAATTCACTATGCCGGCACAACGGTCTGGCGCGCACCAGCGGTGAACCAGGCAAGACGCGGACGGTGAATTTTTTTCGGGTTTGGTTCAAGCGGGAGGACGGTCTGCGCCGGGCTATATTTCTGGTCGACTTGCCCGGTTATGGCTACGCGAAGCGCAGCAAATCGGAACGGCAGGATTTGCATGACTGGACCCAGAGTTACTTTCGTTCCTCAAAACGTCTGCGACTAGTGGTACAGCTGCTGGATGTCCGCCGGGACCTGCAACCGCTCGACCTGACCGTACATCGTTGGTTGATGGATGAAGGCTTGTCGGTTCAACCGGTGGCAACAAAGATTGATAAGTTGAGTCGAAGTGCGGTGGGCAGTGCGTTAAAAGCACTGCGTACCGGTCTTGGTATGTCGCCTGATACCCCGCTACTGGGCTATTCGGCACTGACGCCATCAGGCCGGTCCGAATTGTTGGCTTGCTTGGTGGAGGCAGTAGATTTTGATGCAACTGACACAGTTTGACAAACAACTGTTAAATTTGATCCAGTCCGGCCTGCCGTTGACCCCGGCCCCGTTTGCCGATATTGCCAGACAGTTGGATAGCGACGAAAGTAATGTGATCGAACGGATCGGCAAATTGCAGGAACGTGGCTTGATTTGCCGGTTCGGCGCTTTTTTTGACGCTGAATCGCTGGGGTACAAGGGGCGGCTGGTGGCGGCGCGGGTGGCGCCGGAATTTTTGCCGACGGTGGCTCTGGCGATCAATGCCTTGCCGCAGGTCAGCCATAATGACGAACGCGACAATGAATATAACCTGTGGTTTACTGTTCAGTCCCGCCAGGAAGCGGAGATTTTGCGGTTGATCGACATGGTGGCGCAGATGGAGGGTGTGGAAGACGTGATCTCCATGCCGACTTCGGAGCGCTTTAAAGTAAACGTTGAATTTCAAGTAAAGTAGGTGTCACGTGATAGACAGCGTGGATCGACAGATTATCCGGCGGGTGCAGCAGGGGATACCCCTCGTTCCGGCGCCTTACAGTATAATTGCCGCTGAGATTGGAATTGACGAAGGAGAATTGCTGGCGCGGTTGCGTCATATGAAAGAACGGGGCATGCTGCGCAAAATGGGCGCCGTATTGCAGCACCACAAGGCCGGCTTTCATGGCAATGCACTCTGTTGTTGGCAGATTCCGCTCGACAGGGTGGGCGCGGTGTCAGAAAAAATGTCGGCCTGCAAATATATTTCGCATGTGTATTTGCGGCAACCGCATGAAAAATGGCCGTACAATCTGTACACGGTCTTCCATAGCAATACGCGCGAAGCCTGCCTGGCGTTGGTGCAAGAGATGGCGACCAACATCGGGATTGAGGCGTATCGGGTCTTGTTCAGCCGTAAGAACTGGAAACGGGCCCGGCTGCCGTTACTTCAGGAACAACAGGAGGATGGAGCGCAATGATCACTCGTTTTTCAGAACTGATTGATGTCGTGTTGAAGTCTGAGCCGGCTAAGGTGGCGGTGGCTGCAGCGCAGGACGATGCGGTGCTGATGGCCTGCCAAATGGCGCATGAGCAGGGATTGGCGACATTTACCCTGTTTGGTGATCAGGCGAAAATAGAATCTGCTGCGGCGAAAGCCGGCGTGAAGCTGGACGGGATGAAGATCATCAATGAAGCAGATGATTTTCGTTCGGCGATGCGGGCGGTCGAGTATGTTTCTACCGGCAGCGCCAGTATCGTCATGAAAGGAATGATCAACACCGGTGACTTGCTGCGGGCGGTGCTCGACAAGAGTATCGGTCTGCGGACGGGGCGGGTGCTCAGTCATCTGGCCGTGTTTGAACTGGCCGGCTTTGACCGTCTGATCGGTGTGACCGATGGCGGCATGAACATCGCGCCGACCCTGACGCAAAAAGCGGATATCATTCAGAACGCAGCCGCTGTGTTTCGCCATTTCGGCGTCAATCCAGTAAAAGTAGCGGTTTTGGCGGCGGTTGAGACAGTAAACGCCGATATGCCTGGCACGATTGATGCTTCGGCGCTGGCCAAGATGGCGGACCGCGGACAGCTAAAAGGCGCGATCGTCGATGGCCCGCTGGCTCTCGACAATGCAGTCAGCGAAGAGGCTGCCCGTCATAAAGGGATCGTTAGTCCTGTCGCCGGAAAAGCGGATATCTTATTGGTTCCCAATATTGAAGTAGGTAATGTTCTGGGTAAATCGTTGGTTTATATGGCAGGCGGTAAAATCGCCGGACTGATTGCCGGCGCCAGCCGACCTGTCGTCGTGACTTCCCGGGCCGACACGCCGGAGAGCAAAGTGATTTCAATTGCGATGGCATCGCTGTGCAGTCGGGACCAGTAACAAAGAGGAGTGAGTTTTCATGTTTGGTTTGGGTGTGCCGGAACTGGTTTTAATCCTGGTGATTATTCTCGTATTGTTCGGCGCGAAGAATCTGCCGGACATCGGTAAGGCATTTGGTAAAACGATTCATGAATTCCGTAATGCAACTGGATCGGACCTCGACAAATCCGAATCGGCCAAAAAAGAAATTCCGGCTGCGGATAAAACGGACACGCCCAAGAAATGAGGCGATAAGTATGCCGGAAATCGAAGAAAAAGTGCAGGAAAACCCGGTGGAAATGACGCTGGTCGGCCACCTGAGCGAATTGCGTCAGCGCATTGTTTGGTCAGTGGTTGCGCTGGTCGCCGGAACGATTGGCGCCTATTTCTATATTGAAGAACTGATGCGATTTGTCACGGCGCCGGCTGGCAAGCTTTACTTCATGGCGCCGGCGGAAGGTTTTTTTGCCTATCTGAAACTGGCTGTATTTGCCGGCTTTATGATTGCCTTGCCAATAATCCTCTGGCAAGTATGGCTGTTTGTCGCCCCTGCCCTGACCGGTAAGGAAAAAAAATGGGCCCTGATTATGGTGCCGGGGTCAACGATCTTGTTTTTTATCGGCATTGCGTTTGCCTATCTGGTTGTCTGGCCTTCCGCCGTCAAGTTTTTTCTCGGGTTTGGCAGCGAAAGTCTGCAGCCGATGCTGTCACTCGGGCAGTATTTGTCATTTTTGCTGTCTTTTATTTTGCCGTTCGGGATTATTTTCAACTTGCCGCTCGCGCTCCTGGTATTAGCGAAAATGGGGATAATCAGCTCGAAGTTTTTAGCCAAACAACGCCGCGTGATGATTGTGGTTGCATTCATCGTCGGCGGGATTATTACGCCGACGCCGGATATCTTTTCCCAGACGATGATGGCAATTCCGATTCTGGTATTATATGAAGCCAGTATCTGGGCTGTGCGTCTTCTGCTTGGCAAATAGGCGCGAAAACTTGACAAAATAGCGACTGCTAGCTATATTGAAGGTATAAATAACTGAAAAACGCGATGACGGGAAGAGTAGGCTGCCTGGCCAGACAGAGAAGGAATCCTTGGCTGTAAGGTTCCGCTGGTGCAGTGCAGAGCGAAAGTCATCCCCGAGCTGTCAGGCTGAAAATGAGCAGTAAGCCTGACCGGTTTGTCCCGTTACGACAAACGAGCGCCTGCCTGCGGGCAGGAACATTGGTGGTACCGCGGAAGCATGGCCTTTCGTCCTTTACATAGGGGCGGGAGGTTTTTAGTTTTTGGAGATATGGGGAGGGGTTTACAGATGGCGAAAGAAAATATTCCGACAGTGTATGATCCGGCATCGGTTGAAACCAAGTGGTATAAGGTATGGGAAGAAACCCGCGCTTTTCATGCGGAACCCCGTACAGATGGCAAGGCCTATAGTATAGTGATTCCTCCCCCCAACGTAACGGGGCAGTTGCACATGGGGCATGCGCTGGACAATGCTTTGCAGGACATCCTGATCCGCTGGCGGCGGATGCAGGGGTATGACACCTTGTGGATGCCGGGCTGCGACCACGCCGGGATTGCCACCCAGATCAAAGTGGAAGAAGTGCTGGCTAAAGAAGGGACTTCCCGCCACGACCTGGGCCGGGAAAAATTCATTGAACGGGTCTGGGAGTGGAAGGCGCAATACGGCGACCGTATCACCAATCAGCTGCGCCGGCTCGGCGCTTCCTGCGACTGGGAACGTGAACGGTTCACGATGGATGAGGGTTGCTCCAAGGCCGTGCGAGAAGTTTTCGTATCGTTGTATGAAAAAGGGTTGATTTATCAGGGCGAACGGATCACCAACTGGTGTCCGCGCTGTAATACCGCACTGTCCGATATCGAAGTGGAGCACGAAGATTCGGCCGGCAAGCTATATCATGTGCGATATCCGCTTCAGGACAACCCGAATGAATTTGTAACGGTGGCGACAACCCGCCCGGAGACAATCCTCGGGGATACTGCCGTGGCGGTCAATCCGACGGATGAACGCTATATAAAGCTGGTTGGCCTTAAACTGGTCCTGCCGATGGTGGGGCGCGAGCTGCCGATTATTGCCGATGAGTATGTCGATCCGGCGTTTGGCACCGGCGCGGTAAAAGTAACGCCAGCCCATGACCCCAATGACTTTGACATGGGGCAGCGCCACAAATTGCCTTCGATCCGTGTGATCGGCAATAACGGCGCGATGCTGCCGGAAGCCGGCGAAGCCTATGCCGGACTGGATCGTTATGAATGCCGCAAAAAACTGGTGGCCGATCTGGAAGCAGCCGGTTATCTGGTGAAAATCGAAGAACACGCCCATGCAGTAGGTCACTGCCAGCGCTGCGACACAGTCGTGGAACCGCTGGTGTCCAAGCAGTGGTTTGTTCAGATGCAGCCGCTGGCCGCACCGGCGATGGAAGTGGTGAAGAGTGGCCGGACCGAATTTGTGCCGGAACGCTTTACCAAGATTTATATGAACTGGCTGGAGAATATCCGCGATTGGTGTATTTCGCGCCAGATCTGGTGGGGCCACCGGATTCCAGCCTGGTATTGCGATGCTTGCGACAAGACGATTGTGTCCCGCGACGAAGTTAGCGCCTGTCCTCACTGCGGCGGCGCGGTCCGACAGGACCCCGACGTACTGGACACCTGGTTCAGCTCTGCGCTGTGGCCGTTTTCCACGATGGGCTGGCCTGACAAAACGCCGGAGTTGGCGCGTTACTACCCGACCAGTGTGCTGGTGACCGGTTATGACATCATTTTCTTCTGGGTAGCCCGGATGATGTTCGCCGGTATGGAGTTCATGCAGGAAGTTCCTTTCCGCCATGTGTTCATCCACGGTCTGGTGCGCGATTCGCAGGGCCGCAAGATGTCAAAATCGCTCGGCAACGGCATTGATCCGCTGGAAGTGATCGACCAGTTCGGCGCCGATACGCTGCGGTTTACGTTGGTGACCGGCAATACTCCGGGCAATGATATGCGTTTTTATATGGAGCGTGTGGAATCCAGCCGCAACTTTGCCAATAAAATCTGGAATGCATCGCGCTTTGTCATGATGAATTTGGCTGACTACGACGAAACAGCCCACTGCGGCGAGCTGACGCTGGCTGACCGCTGGATCCTGTCGCGTTATGCGCAGACAGTGAACGGCGTGACCGATAACCTGGAAAAATTCGAACTTGGTGAAGCGGCCCGGATGCTGTACGATTTCATCTGGGGCGAATACTGCGACTGGTACATTGAACTGGCCAAACCTCGCCTGTACAGCAAGGAAGGCGCGACGGGCCGGCAAACGGGCCAGTTTGTCCTGGCTTACATCCTGGAGCGTACCATGCGGTTGTTGCACCCGTTCATGCCATTTATCAGCGAGGAGATCCGGTCGCATCTGCCGAACAGCGTCGGTGCTACCGTCTGCTCGGCCTGGCCGGAAGCCGAACCGCAGCGGATTGACGAAGCGGCTGAGGCGCAGATGGGCGCGGTGATGGATGTGATTAAAGCAGCGCGTAACATGCGGGCCGAAATGAATGTGCCGCCAGGCCGCAAAGGCGAATTGATTGTTCAGATTGCCAACCCGGGGCTGGAAAGCGTACTGACGGAAAATCTGCCATTCATTAAAACGATGGCAACCGCAGAACCGGTGATGATTATTCCTGCGAGTGCCGACAAGCCGGAAAACTCCGTTTCCCGCGTTATCACTGGAATGGAAGTCTATTTGCCGTTGAAAGGCCTGATTGATGCCGAGAAGGAAATTGCCCGGCTGAACAAGGAACTGCAGGGGCTGGAACTGGAACGGACCCGGATTGAAGGCAAGCTGTCGAATGAAGGATTTATCGCCAAAGCGCCGCCAGCCGTGCTGGAACAGCAGAAAACCCGTCATGCCGAAGTGATGGAAAAGGTGACGGCGATTCACGGACAGATCGAGTATTTTTCCAAGCTGTAGAAAGGACTAAGCGATGAATTACGCTGAAGCGCTGACCTATCTGGAGTCTCTGGGGACGTTTGGCATTCAACTGGGGCTGAAGCGGATTGAAGCCCTGTTAAAAGCAATGGGCAACCCTGAACGCGAATTCCGCAGTATCCATGTGACAGGCACAAACGGCAAAGGGTCGACAACGGCCTTGCTTGCTTCCGTCCTTCATGCAGCAGGTATTCGCAGCGGCATGTATATTTCGCCGCACTTGGTCGATTATCCGGAACGGATGCAGCTGGGTGGACAGGAGATAAGTCAGGCAGATTTTGCCGCGGCAATCAGTCACACCAAAGCTGCCGCCGAGGCGATTCAGGCTGACGGAATCGAGAGTCCGACCGAATTTGAAGTGTTGACTGCCGCCGCCTTTTACTGGTTTGCCCGGCAACGGGCCGAAATGGTGGTGGTGGAAGTAGGCCTGGGCGGCCTGCTCGACTCGACCAATGTGATCGTACCGGAAATTTCACTGATTACGAACGTGACGCTGGAACACACCGACCGCTGCGGCAATACGTCGGCGGAAATCGCCACTCACAAGGCGGGGATTATTAAACCGGGCGTTCCGGTGGTGACTGGCGCTACCGGTGAGGCGCTGGCGGTGATTGAAGCGGTGGCGGCGGAGAAACATTCGGCTTGCCGCGTTCTGAACCGGGATTTCTGCGTTTCGGATTCTCGCAGTAACGAGGCAGAACTTTCATTTGCGTTGACAATCGGAACAGCAAAACCGCAAACATACCATACAAAACTGCTGGGCCGGCATCAGGCCGACAATGCGGCATTGGCAATCTGCGCCTGCCAATGGTTAGCTGAACAGGAACCGCGTCTGACGCCTGAGGCAATACAGGCAGGCGTGGCGAAAGCAACCTGGCCTGGCCGGTTTGAAGTTTTCAACGCATCACCACTGGTGATTCTGGATGGGGCGCATAACCCGGACGGAATTCGCACCTTGCGGCAAAC
Organism: uncultured Veillonellaceae bacterium; assembly: GCA_964521625.1. Taxonomy (GTDB): domain Bacteria; phylum Bacillota; class Negativicutes; order UBA1444; family UBA1444; genus UBA1444. The sequence continues at coordinate 19,443 of CAZFSM010000036.1, forward strand.
CCTGGATGATGTGTATCCAACGCGACCGATCGTTTTTTTGTTTGGCGTGCTGGCAGATAAAGACCATGCCGCGATGGCGCGGATTTTATTTCGGCCGATCGACCGAGTAGTAGTGGTTCGGCCGAATTCGCAGCGTGCAGCAGACGCGGCCGATATCGCCAGGGAAATAGCCGCCGGCAAGGTAGAGGCGATAGCCGCCGCAAGCATCGCGGCGGGACTGAGCCAGGCGCGGTCGTGGGCCGGGCCGACCGGCATCGTCTGTGTGGCCGGCTCGCTGTACATGATTGGTGAAGTGCGGCAACTGTTGCTGAAATAATTACAGAAATTGCGATAAAAAGGACGATGGTGTTGAATAAATTGAACGGGTTCGTTCACCAGTTGCTGCACTTGGGTAGTGGATGGCTTGACTCTGGCAGCAAAGTTGGGGTATTGGCCGGCTTGTTTTTTTTGCCGCTGTCTTTGGCTGCGGCTTGGATCGGGTTTGGTCTGGCTGCGGCGATCTGGCTCGGGCGGATGCTCTGGCAGGGCGAAGTTGTGATTCGCCGCACGGGACTTGACCTCTGGCTGGCTGGTTTCATTTTGCTGGCAGCGATGTCTGTTTGGCAGTCTGACCATACGGCGGAAATTTGGTATAACTATTGTTATCTTGTCGGCCTGTATGTTTTGGCATATTGCATGGTTGCTCAGACAATGCATGGACCCAAAGGCGCCGAACGGGTGGCGGTAACGCTACTGGCAAGTTCGATTGCCGTTTGTCTGATCGGCTTGTTTCAATATGTCGTTGGTGTGGACGTGATTGCGCAGCGCTGGATTGACAG
>CAZFSM010000037.1:0-20164 GCA_964521625.1 uncultured Veillonellaceae bacterium
TGACATTTTCTCACGATAATCTACAAGGTGACATTATCTCAAGTTAACCACATTTGTCCAGCTTTACTGTTGTAAATTGGATTATGGGGTGCTATAATCATATTGTAGAATTGCGAAAGCTGGGGAAAGAGTGGGTGCTGCCCACTCTTTCCGCGTAATTTGGAGGTTGTGTCCGATGACACGAACAGAAATTGAAGACCGGATTTCAACGCTGGTTGAACCGCTTTTGGCGGAGACGCTGCTGGAACTGGTCGATGTCGAATATGTCCAGGAAAGAGACTGGTATCTGCGGATTTTTATCGATAAACCGGGAGGCATCGGGATTGATGATTGCGAGCAACTGAGCCGTAATTTGGAACCAATTCTGGATGAAGTCGATTTTCTCAATCAGGCGTATTTCCTGGAGGTGTCTTCGCCCGGCCTGGATCGGGTGTTGCGCCGAGAGAAAGATTTCGTGCGCTATGCTGGCAAATTGGTTGATATCAAATTTTATCGGCCCCGGGAAGGGGTAAAGGAAGTCACGGCAAAATTAAAATGTTTACGGGATGGCGAAATCTGTGTCGAAATCAAGGACAGGGAAGTATGCTATCCGCAAGATGAAGTTGCACAAGTTCGTTTGCATGTGGACATGGGTAAAGGCAAAAAAAAGGCTTTAGGAGGCGTCTAGGTGAGTACAGAACTTTTATCAGCATTTGAACAGTTGGCACGGGAACGGGGTATTGCGGCCGAAGTCCTGTTTGAAGCTGTTGAAGCAGCCCTGATTTCAGCGTACAAAAGGAATTTTGGCACAGCCCAGAACGTGAGGGTGTCAATGGACCGGGAGACCGGAGCCATCAAGGTTTTTGCCCGCAAGGATGTTGTGGAAACCGTTACCGACAGCAAACAGGAAATATCGCTTGAAGCAGCGAAAGAAATTGATCTCGCTTTTCAGGTTGGCGATATCGTGGAACAGGAAGTCACACCGAAAGATTTTGGCCGGATTGCCGCCCAAAATGCCAAACAGGTCGTGGTGCAGCGGATTCGTGAAGCGGAGCGGAGTCTCGTGTATGATGAGTATTCGAACCGTGAGAACGACATCGTTACCGGAGTGGTGCAACGGATAGAGCAACGCCAGGTCTTTGTCGACCTGGGCAAAGCAGAGGCCGTATTGCCGCCGACCGAACAGATCAGCGGCGAACCGTATCGTTATGGTGAACGGATCAAGGCATATATCGTTGAAGTGAAAAAATTGCCTAAAGGACCGCAGATCATGTTGTCGCGTACGCACCCCGGATTGTTGAGACGTCTGTTTGAGTTGGAAGTGCCGGAAATTCATGATGGGGTTGTTGAAATTAAATCGGTGGCCCGTGAACCGGGACTGCGATCAAAAATTGCCGTCCATTCCGCTGATGAAAATGTTGATCCGGTCGGTTCGTGCGTCGGTCATAAAGGATTGCGCGTTCAGATGATCGTCAACGAATTGCGCGGTGAAAAAATTGACGTTGTCCGCTGGAGTGAGAATCCAGACGAGTACATTGCCAATGCACTAAGCCCGGCTAAGGTGATTGCGGTGGAAGTGTTTGACGCAGACAAGTCATCCCGGGTTATCGTCCCGGATTACCAACTATCCCTGGCGATTGGCCGCGAAGGGCAAAATGCCCGTCTGGCTGCTAAATTGACCGGCTGGAAAATAGATATCAAGAGTGAAACCCAGGCACTGATGATGCAGGGTGAGGCCGACGAGTCATGATTAAGCAAAAAAAAACGCCCCAACGGTTATGCAGCGGCTGTCAGGCTTTTCAAGATAAAAAAGCCATGACCCGTGTTGTCAGGACACCGGAGGGTGCGGTTGCGCTTGATCCGACAGGTAAAGCGGCTGGTCGCGGCGGTTATGTGTGTAAGAATCCGGACTGCATTAAGCGGGCAATGTCCGGCAAGGGGCTGGACAGAGCCTTGAAGACTGCAGTGCCTGCGGCGATATATGAACTGCTCTTAAAACAGTCTGATCCGTCATGACGGAAGATAAAGTTTTGGGGTTGCTTGGTTTGGCCCACCGGGCAGGTTCGGTTGCTTCGGGGGCGATGCAGACGGAAAAAGCTCTGTTGTCGGGACGTTGCCAGCTGCTGTTGGTTGCACTGGATGCGGCGCCCGAAACCAAGAAGCGTCTGGATGCTATAACAATGCGGACGGAGACCCCCACGCTCGGCGCATTGACAAAGTTGCAAATGGGAACAGCAGTCGGTAAAAGTCCGAAGGCTGCTCTCGCCGTTACCGATAAAGGATTTGCTGAGGCTATAAAGCGAATGCTCGCAAATAAGCTCGGTTGACGGAGAACGTATTGGAGGCGATGTAATGTCCAAATATCGTGTATATGAACTGGCAAAGGAATTTACAACTTCGAGCAAATTGATTCTGGATATTTTGGCCCGCAATAACATGCCGGCGAAAAATCATATGGCAAGCATCGAGGAAGAAGCGTATCAGGTGCTTGTCCGAACCTTTGCACCCAAGCCGGATACAGCGGAAGAAATTCGTGAACGGCAGCGTAAAAAAGCGGCAGCGGTAACGCCAGCGCCAAAGGTTGAGGCACCCAAAGCTCCGCCGGCGCCGCCTAAAGTTTTTTATGGCGGCGGTATGCAACCGCGTACTCCGATCAAACCGCGTTTTGAGCAAAACTCAGCGCCGCAGCCGCCACGCCCAATCGATGCGCGTCCTAAACCGGCGGCGCCAACTGTGCAGCAACCTGCTATGCCGATGAAGCCGCAAGTGCAAGCGCAGCCCCCTGAAGTGGCATCGCAAACTGCGACTGTTTCACAACAGCCAGATTCAGTGGTCACAGTAAAACCTGCCGCGCTAACTAATCCTGTGCCGGATCCCTCCGTGCCAACAGCTCCGACGCCAGCCGCTTCGATAGCAAAACCAGCTACGGCTCCGGCAGCTCCTGTGCCTCACTATCCATTTCGCGCGGCTCCGCCGTTTAATCCCAATAATGTGATTCGCCAACCAGCGCCGGCTTTCGTGCCCCGTTCGTTTGAGAATCGTCCGAGCCAGTCAGCAGCGCCCGGCAAAATCGGAACTGGCAGCAATCAAACGACAGGTGCAGAGCAACAACGTCCGCCATTTACCAGGCCGGCTGCGGCCGGGCAAGGCCGTCCGGCGCCTGGCGCCAGGCCGATGACAGGAACAAATGCGACTCCGGGAGCTGCTTCGGCAAAACCGGGACCCGGTCAAAAAAATGACCGTCGTCAGGGCAGCGGCAAACCGTCGCCGGCCGGAAATCGTCCTGGTTTCAATAAGCCGCCGATGCAAGGCCAGCAATCTAGGCCAGGGTCGTCAGGACGGCGTTCGTCAAGTTCGGCGCCGGCCGCTGCAAAACAAGAACCGGTAAGACCGACCCATATCAAAGTGGGCGAGTCTCTGTCAGTAAAAGAGCTGGCGATCAAGCTCGGCCGCGAAGTTAATGAAGTGATCAAAAAGCTGATGATGCTTGGCGTTATGGCCACCATCAACCAGGAAGTGGATTTCGATACCGCCAGTCTGATTTCAGCCGAATTCGGCGTTACTGTGGAAGAACTGCCGCCAGAAGTCGACCCGACCGTGATTCCGGAAATTGAAGACGCGCCGGAGTCACTGGTTCATCGTTCGCCGGTTGTTACTGTCATGGGTCACGTTGATCATGGCAAGACGTCGCTGCTTGATGCGATCCGTCAGACGCATGTGACTTCACAGGAAGCTGGCGGTATCACCCAACATATCGGTGCATATCAAGTGGTTCAGCAAGGTAAAAAGATCGTATTTCTCGATACGCCGGGCCATGAAGCGTTCACTTCGATGCGGGCCCGTGGCGCCCAGGTTACTGATATTGCTGTGCTGGTCGTGGCAGCCGATGACGGAGTCATGCCGCAAACGATTGAAGCGTTGAACCATGCAAAAGCCGCCAAGGTGCCCATTATTGTGGCGATCAATAAAATGGACAAACAGGATGCCAATCCCGACCGGATTCAGCAGCAATTGACCGAGTATGGTCTGGTTGCCGAAGCTTGGGGCGGCGATACGATCATGGTACCGGTGTCTGCGATAAAGCGGACAGGCATCAGCGAGCTGTTGGAGATGATCCTGCTGGTTGCCGAAGTGCAGGACTTAAAAGCAAATCCGAATCGTCCGGCGCTCGGTACGATCGTTGAGGCAGAGCTAGATAAAGGCAAAGGGCCGGTGGCTACTGTATTGGTTCAGAATGGTACACTGCGGGTGGGCGACACAATTATCGCCGGAACTGCCTTTGGCAAGGTTCGCGCCATGACCAATGACCGCGGCGAAAAAGTGAAAAAGGCCGGCCCCTCGACGCCGGTTGAAGTGATCGGTTTGTCTGACGTTCCGCAAGCAGGCGATATTCTTGCTGCGGTGGATGAAAAGACAGCCCGGTCGATTACTGAAAAACGCTTGGCGAAAACCAAGACTGATGCGATCTCCCAGTCACAAAAAGTCACGTTGGAAGATTTATTTCAACAGATTCAAGCCGGTGAAATCAAGGATCTCAATTTGGTCGTCAAGGCTGATGTGCAAGGATCTATTGAAGCATTGCGCCAGGCGCTTGAGGCACTGAAAAACAAAGAAGTCCGGGTTATGGTGGTCCATAGCGGCGTCGGTGCGATTAATGAATCTGACGTTATGCTGGCATCAGCCGCCAATGCCCTGATTATCGGCTTCAATGTCCGTCCGGACACCAATGCCCGCAAAGCAGCCGAGAATGAAAAAGTCGATATCAAGATGTATCGTGTCATCTATGATGCGATCAACGATGTGGAAGCGGCGATGACCGGCATGCTGGCGCCGGAGTTTCGCGAAGTTATCCTTGGTCGGGTGGAAATCCGCCAGGTGTTCAACATCCCCAAAGGGGTGGTGGCCGGTTCCTATGTGCTGGAAGGCAAAATCACAAGTACATCGCAGATTCGCTTGCTACGGAACGGGGTTGTCGTTTTTGAAGGCAAACTCGATTCGCTGCGCCGATTTAAAGACGACGTCAAGGAAGTTGCCGCCGGTTACGAGTGCGGCATTACGCTGGAAAAATACCGTGATATCAAAGAAGGCGATATTGTTGAAGCCTTCGTAATGGAGCAGATTCCCCGCTGATAAGCCAAGGGGAAAAGAGAGGTGAACCGATATGGGACAACAGCGTATTGAAAAAATACAGGAATTCATTCAACAGGAACTGAGCAAAATTATTCTGAACGGCTTGAAAGATCCGCGAGTTGGTTTTGTCACGGTAACCGGAGTAGAAGTAACCGGCGACCTTCGTTCGGCTAAGGTATATGTCAGTCTGATGGGGTCTGAGCAACAGAAAAAGGACACTTGGGACGGGCTACAACATTCGATGGGGTTTTTACGTACGGAAGTCGGTCGTCGGCTTGGTATCCGCCACACGCCTGAATTGTCGCTACATCGCGACAATTCTTTGGATAATAGCGACCATATTCAAAAATTACTGCTCGGATTGCAAACACCAGAAAGGAAGTTGTAAGCATGCGGGGGACGTCCAGCGATGCGCTGCGTGAACTGGCCCGGGCCCGTTCGGTAGTATTGACCACTCACATTAATCCCGACGGCGATGCGCTGGGATCAATGATTGCCCTGTATTTATTCCTGCAACGCCGCGGGGTGCAGGTCCAAATGTGGCTGGACGATAGTTTGCCTGTTATGTATTCTTTTTTACCGCACCTTGATAAAATCGTACGCCCGCCATCGTCGCCGCAGCAAGTGGATTTATTTGTTGTACTTGATGCGGGCGATGCCAGCCGTACCGGCAGTGCGGCAAATAGCTACCGGGGACGTAGCCTGAATATCGACCATCATCTGTCTAACTCGGATTTTGCTGATCTGACTGTCGTCGATGAGAGCGTAGCGGCAACCGGAATTATTATTCTACGCATGCTCGAAGAAGCGGAAGGCGTTGTCAGCAAAGAAATGGCAACTTGTCTTTATACAGCGATTGTCACTGACTGTGGTTTCTTTCGTTACGCCAATACAGATGCGCAGACGCTTTATGCGGCAGCCCGGCTGGTCGGCTATGGCGCGGAGCCGCACACGATTTCCGAACAGCTGCAGACGATGCCTTTGTCAAAAATTACCGCTTTATCCAAAGTGCTGGATACGCTGGAAATTTCAGGTTGCGGCCGGGTCGCTTCTGTTATGGTTCCGCCGGGCGTAGCCTCAACTGACGTTGAAGATACAGAAGGCTTCATCGATTATCCCCGTAATATCGCCGGTGTTGAAGTGGCAATAATGTTCAAGCCGTCGGCAGAAAAAGAAACAGTCAAACTTAGTTTTCGATCCCGTCGCCTTAATGTCAGCAATCTGGCCAGATCGCTTGGCGGCGGCGGTCATGCCAGAGCAGCGGGCTGTACATTGAAAGGATCAATCCATGAAGTAAAGCCGCGTGTTCTGACGCGCGTACTGGAAGCTCTGAGGGAAGCCGGGTTATGATTGGTGCGGTGCTGAATTTCTTGAAACCGCCGGGGATGACCTCCCATGATGCGGTTTCTTTTGTTCGTCGCATTTACCGGCAAAAAAGAGTTGGCCATAGTGGAACCCTCGATCCGGCAGCAGCAGGCGTATTGCCGATTTACCTGGGCAATGCCACTCGCCTGGTAGAATATGCCGATCAGTTTGACAAGACCTACCGCGCTGAAGTGTTGCTTGGAATCAAAACAGATACCGGCGACGATACTGGTGCGGTATTGCAGCAAGAAACGGTCGAGGTGTCGTCCTTCCATCGGATTGGCGTGGTTGTTCGCTCATTTCATGGCGGCTATGAGCAAATTCCGCCTATGTACTCTGCGCTCAAAATCGGCGGTCAAAAATTGTACGAAATGGCCCGGGCCGGACAAGAAGTGGAGCGACAACCCCGGCGAATCGAAATACCCTCAATCGAACTGCTGGCCGTGCATGGATGCCGTCTGACGATTGAAGTGACTTGTTCCAAGGGAACCTATATCAGGACGTTATGTGAAGACATCGGATTCCGTCTTGGCTTGCCGGCGACTATGTCATTGTTGCTGCGTACCCGGGTGGGGCCGTTTTCGGTCAACCAGGCGGTCACAATCGATGAAATAACTGCCGATCCGGCACAAGCATTGATGCCTGCAGAGTTCGCAGTATCCCACTTGCCGTCCTGTAGCCTGAATGAAACAGAAACCGGACACTTGACCCAAGGCAGGTCTGTCCTAAAGAACGTTTCAGGTTTGCCGGCAGAGCAGGACTCAATTCTTCGGTTGTATGATTTCCAGCAAAACTTTTTTGGTATTGGCCGGATTGACGTAACCACGGGATTATTACGGCCAGTAAAAATATTTTCAGGTGGAATGGATGAACAATGCTGATTATCACTAACCTGGACCAATTGCACTGCCAATTTGATAATGTTGCCATGGCCCTGGGTACTTTTGATGGAGTGCACCTGGCCCATCAGTTCGTTATCGGCCGCGCCGTAGAGTGGAGCAAGGTGCATTCTGGCGCCAGCATGGTTTTTACCTTTGCCAACCACCCACTTTCATTGATCCATCCGCATCGCGTGCCGCCCCAATTGCAAACACTGGCCGGCAAGACTGTGCAAATAAGAAAGCAGGGCGTCACTGTCTTGGTGCGGATTCCGTTTACCAAGGAGTTGCTGCATTTACCGCCGGCTGATTTTGTCCATTTGTTGGCAACCAAGATCAAACCCCGGCATATTGTGGTGGGCCCCAATTATTCTTTTGGCGATAAAGGCGCCGGAAATCCCGCGATGTTGACCGGTCTTTGTGAGCGTTATGGCATTGGAACGGAAATTTGTCCGGAAATCCATGAACAGGGTGTAATGGTCAGCAGTACGGTGATTCGCGGTTTGCTGGCGGCTGGCGAAGTCAATGCTGCCGCCAAATTGCTGGGGAGACCGTTTGAACTGAATGGACGCGTCGTGCATGGCGATCATCGCGGCCGCAAGCTCGGGTTTCCGACTGCAAACATGCAAGTCGCGCCGCATATTCTGATTCCTGGCAAAGGCGTTTACGCCGTAAGAGTAAAAGTAGGCGCCCGCTATTACAATGGACTTTGCAATATTGGCAACAATCCAACCTTTATGCAAGGATCATTAAGGGTGGAAACGCATATTCTTGATTTTGACAGGGAAATATATGGCAAGCCCATAACTGTGCTATTCATCGGTCGGTTGCGCTCAGAGAAAACCTTTGCCTCGGCCCAGGATCTGATAGTCCAGATGAATAAGGACCTGCAACAGGCCCGGGATAAGTTTTTTGACTAAGCAGCAGGCTGGGCCGCGTGAATTTTTGCTTTACATCGCATTGCCATTCTGATAGAATACATTTTGCAATCATTGCCGTCTCCTTGGCTAGGATGATCGACCCTCCGGCGTTCTTCTTGGCTAATGGAAAGTGAGCAAATTTAAGGAGGAAAAAAATGATTACTTCAGAGAAAAAGCAGGAACTGATTCTGGTCCATCGTCGTCATGAAGGGGACACCGGATCGCCGGAAGTTCAGATCGCGATTCTTACCGATCGGATCAATGAATTGACCACTCATCTCAAAGAGCACAAAAAAGATCATCATTCCCGTCGGGGACTGTTGAAAATGGTCGGTAACCGCCGCAGCCTGCTCAACTATCTCAAGGCTTCTGATCTTGAGCGTTATCGGGCCATTCTGGTTAAATTGAATCTGCGCAAATAATCGCGGACTTAAAAGCGGGGCAACCCGCTTTTATTTATGCCTTGATCAAGAAATAACATTTTCTTTTGCTGATGAATAGGATATAATTTGTAGCGTGAATGAACAGAAGGAAGAATGAGGAGGAAAAGGTGCATGCAGACTTTTCAATTTGAACTGGGCGGCCGTCAGTTGGTCGTTGAAACCGGTAAGTACGCGAAACAGGCCAATGGAGCGGTATTGATCCGTTATGGGGAAACGGCGCTGGTTGTTGCGGCGACTGCTTCGGCAGGCCCGCGCGAAGGAATCGACTTTTTTCCGTTGACGGTGGATTATGAAGAGCGGATGTACTCGGTGGGCAAGATTCCCGGCGGATTTATCAAGAGGGAAGGGCGACCGACCGAAACTGCGATATTGAGCGCTCGGATGATTGACCGGCCGATTCGGCCCCTGTTTGCTGATGGATTCCGCAACGATGTCCATATTGTGGCAACGGTGGTCTCAGTGGATCAAGACAATACACCTGATGTTATTGCCATGGTCGGCGCCTCCTGCGCGCTGTCGATTTCCGATATTCCGTTCAACGGGCCGATTGCCGGCGTACGGATCGGCTATATCAATGAGGCCTATGTGGTGAATCCTACCGTAAAACAAATGGAAGAAAGCCAACTCGATCTGATTGTCGCCGGAACCAAGGACGCAGTCCTGATGGTCGAAGCTGGCGCCAATGAGTTGTCCGAGCAGGTAATTCAGGAAGCGATTCTTTATGGTCATGCGATCATCAAAGAAATCATTGCTTTCCAGGATACCATCGTAGCGGCGGTAGGCTTGCCTAAACGCGAAATTAAAATGTACGCGCCACCGGCTGATCTGGACGAAACCGTGCGCGCCCATGTAACTGATTCGATGCGGGCTGCGGTATCCAATTCGGATAAACTGGACCGCGAAGCAAAAATTGATGAAGTAAAAAAACAGGCAGCCGAACATTTCGCCACGATTTATCCCGATAATAAAAAAGACGTATCTTATGTGCTGTATAAAGTTTTGAAAGAAACTGTACGCCGCATGATCACCGTGGACAAAATTCGTCCGGATGGACGCCAGCTCGATGAAATCCGGCCGATTAGCTGTGAAGTCGGCGTGTTGCCGCGCGTACACGGTTCCGGTCTGTTTACCCGCGGTCAGACTCAGGTGTTGAACGTTACTACCTTGGGGGCGATCGGCGACAAACAGAAACTGGACGGTCTGGGTGTTGAAGATCACAAACGCTACATCCACCACTATAATTTCCCGCCATTCAGCACCGGTGAGACACGTCCGATGCGCGGACCCGGCCGGCGTGAAATCGGTCACGGTCATTTGGCGGAGCGGGCGTTGATCCCGGTACTGCCTTCGGAAACCGAATTCCCCTACACACTACGTCTCGTTTCGGAAGTCCTTGAATCTAACGGATCTTCCTCCATGGCCAGCGTCTGCGGCAGTACATTGTCGCTGATGGATGCAGGCGTGCCGATTAAAGCCCCGGTATCCGGCGTAGCGATGGGCCTGGTTACCGACGGCGAGAATTTCTCGATTCTGACTGATATTCAGGGCATGGAAGATGCGCTCGGCGATATGGACTTCAAAGTGGCCGGAACGGCCAAAGGAATTACAGCGATCCAGATGGACATGAAAGTCGGCGGCATCAGCCGCGAAATTCTGTCCAGCGCTCTGGAGCAGGCGCTGAAAGGCCGTTTGTTCATTCTGGACAAGATGACCCAGACGATTTCGACGCCGCGACCGGAAATGTCGCCCTATGCACCGCGCATGATCACCATGCAGATTAATCCGGACAAGATCCGCGACGTCATCGGACCAGGCGGCAAGATTATCAAGAAAATTGTCGAAGATACCGGCGTACAGATTGACATCGAAGACGACGGAAAAATCTTCATCATGGCTGTGGACATGGAAGCCGGCAATAAAGCAGTCAAAATCATCGAAGGACTCGTCCGGGAGATTGAAGTCGGCGCCATTTATACCGGCAAAGTTACCCGCTTGATGAACTTCGGCGCCTTCGTCGAAATTCTGCCTGGTAAAGACGGACTGGTGCATATTTCGCAGCTGGCTCGTACCCGGGTGGCCAAAGTCGAAGATGTAGTGAAGATCGGCGATGAAATCACGGTCAAAGTCACCGAAATCGATCGCCAGGGTCGGGTAAATCTGTCCCGCAGCATCCTGCTGAAGGATGAGCCTGCGGCAGCGGCGCCCGAAGCGGCAAAAGAGTAAACAGAGGAGCGACCTTCATTGTATAGAAAGACGACCCTTGCTAATGGACTCCGGATTGTATCGGAGTCCATTCCCTATATGAGTTCGATTAGTCTCGGGATCTTTGTCGGAACCGGCTCGCGTAATGAGACCCCGGCCGAACAGGGTGTTTCCCATTTCATCGAACATCTGATGTTCAAAGGGACCTACAAACGTTCCGCCAAAGACATCGCCGAAACGGTGGATGACGTCGGCGGGCAATTGAATGCGGCAACCGATCGGGAAAACACCTGCTACTATATCAAGGTATTGCCGGAACATCTGCCGCTTGGTATGGATATTCTGAGCGATATGTTGCTGAACTCAAAATTTGCCGAAACAGATGTGGAAAAAGAACGTCAGGTTGTATTGGAAGAAATCAGTTTGTACGAAGATTCTCCCGATGAGCTGATCCATGACCTGCACATGAATTCGCTGTGGCCGGGACATGCCTTGGGTCGCAATATTCTGGGCACCCGCCAGACAATAGCGGCAATGGATCGCCAGGCAATCCAAGACTACCGAATGCGACACTATCTGCCGGACAATTTGGTGATTGCTGCCGCCGGCAATCTGAATCATGAGCAGCTGGTGGAATTATGCCAGACCTATTGGGATAATATCCAAGGAAAATGCCCGCTCGTTCTTGACCCCACGCCGACCTTTGTGGCGGCGCGCCTGATGCAGGAAAAAGACATTGAACAGCTTCACATTTGTCTGGGCACACCTGGCGTTGCCCATGATTCGCCCGAGTATTACGCTTCCCATGTCTTGAATACCATTTTGGGCGGCGGCGTTAGTTCCCGTTTGTTCCAGAGTATTCGCGAAGACAGAGGATTGGCCTATTCGGTTTGTTCCTATCCATCAAGCTTTCGCGACACGGGGTTGCTGACAATTTATACTGGCGTATCACCGGAAAATTCGCGAGAAGTGATTGAAATCACCAATTCGATCATCGCCGATATCCGCACGAACGGTGTACGGCCGGAAGAAATGAAACGCGCTAAAGAGCAGCTAAAAGCAGGCCTGATGTTCAGTATGGAAAGTTCGGCCAGCCGGATGTCCCGCGTGGGCCGCGCCGAGATTTCTTCCCGCGAATATCTGTCGCCGGAAAAACTGGCCGCCAAGGTGGAAGCAGTAACCTTGGAACAAATGTTTGCCATGGCGCAACCGCTATACCGCCCGGAATCTACCTGCCTGACTGCGTTGGGGCCGATTGAAGCGGCAGGGTTGTCGGAGTTGGCGTGATGCGTCAACGTGGTTTTGAGCTTGTCACTAAATATGCAGCGGCCGGATTGAAATTACCGACCCGCAGTACACCAGGCAGTGCCGGTTATGACATCGCTGCAGCGGAAAACGTATGTTTGCGCGCGGGCGAACGGGGCCTTGTTCCGACCGGAATAAAAGCCTATATGCGGCTAGATGAATATCTGGGCATTCATATCCGATCGAGCCTTGCCGTCAAACAGGGGCTCTATCTGGCTAATAGTCAAGGGATTATCGATGCCGATTATTACAACAACCCGGATAATGAAGGCCATATCCTGATTGCACTGGTCAATGGTGGAACACAGGATGTAGTCATTGAGACCGGGATGCGGATTGCTCAGGGGATTTTTTGCCAGTATCTGTTGGCTGATGGCGACAATGGGACGAAAAAAGCGGCCCGCGCTGGCGGAATTGGCAGTACCGGCAATTTATAAGTCTTTTGTCAAAGAAATATTTGACAGGGAATGGCTCCTGCGTTAAAATGTATACAAAATTACATATGGCAGACCCCTTTCGTAGGGACAGAGTAGAGGCGCAACCTGCAATAGTACCGGTGATGAGATCGTGCATCCATGAACCACCGGAAAAGGGCATGTTGCCGAAGCGTTAGTATGAGCACATCGTGCAGCGCTGGTTTCATGTTGAACAGGCATGAGACTGTCACCAATATTTTTGGTGGAGCGCTATCTCATCCAAAGCTGACCGATACAACAAGGCAGTTGTATTTTGCAGCGGAGCCGCAGCAGCTTTTCAGCAGCCGGTGAGATATCTCTCATTGGCTGTGTTTTTTATTTTCAGGAGGTGTAGGAATGATCAACGTATTAGTATCTGGTGCAAATGGCCGCATGGGACGGGAAGTCCTGCGGGCGATCTCTCAGGACAAGGAATGTAAGATCGTGGCGACGGTTGACATTAAAGCGGCCTGGGAAGATGTTGGCGAGATTCTCGGACTGGGAAAATCCGGCGTCAAGATGGAATCTGACCTGGAAGCGGCGATCAAAAGTCACAAGCCACAAGTCATGGTCGATTTTACGCATCCGAAATCGGTTGTCGGCAATGTAATGACTGCATTGCGTAACGGTGTCATCCCGGTTGTCGGCACAACAGGAATTACTGAGACCGACCTAGCGATGATTCGGACATTTTGCGAAGAAAACAAGGCGACCTGTTTTATCTGTCCAAACTTTTCCATCGGCGCGGTGCTGATGATGCGTTTTGCCAAGGAAGCTGCGCAGTATTTGCCACACTGCGAAATTATCGAAATGCACCACGATCAAAAACTGGATGCACCCTCTGGTACTGCACTGTTAACGGCGAAAATGGTCGCTGAACAGCGGGATCGTTTCCAACAGGGTCATCCGGATGAAGAAGAAAAAATCACCGGCGCCCGCGGTGCAGACTACGAAGGGATGCGCATTCACAGCGTTCGGCTACCGGGTTATGTAGCGCATCAGGAAGTGATCTTTGGCGGCGTGGGTCAGATCCTGACCATTCGTCATGATTCGCTGGATCGTAGTTCTTTCATGCCGGGAGTTGTTCTGGCTTGTAAAAAGATTGTCAAACGTCAGGGTCTGATTGTTGGCCTGGACCAGTTAATGGGAGAATAGGGGGAATATCAAAATGAAAAAGTATAATGTGGCGATTTTGGGTGCGACAGGCGCTGTCGGCCAGGAGTTTATCAATCTGATTGAAGAGCGGAATTTCCCGTTTGCCGGGATGAAACTATTGGCGTCTTCCCGTTCGGCTGGCAAAAAACTGATGGTGGCCGGCAAGGAATATGTCGTGGAAGAGGCAACCGCAAACTCGTTTGCGGGAGTCGACATCGCTTTGTTTGCAGGTGGTTCGGCCAGCAAGGAATTTGCCGCGCATGCCGTCAAAGCCGGTGCGGTGGTAATCGACAATTCAAGCGCCTTCCGCATGGATCCGACTGTGCCGCTGGTGGTGCCGGAAGTCAATCCGGCTGCTGTGAAAAATCATCAGGGGATTATCGCCAATCCTAATTGTTCCACCATTATCATGGTGATGGCATTGAAACCGATTCATGACCGGGCCCGCATCAAGCGGGTGGTTGTGTCGACATATCAGGCGGTGTCCGGCGCCGGCAAAGAGGGCATCGATGAATTGACCGAGCAGGTCAAAGCGGTGAGCGAAGGCCGCCCGGTCGAGGCGAAAATTCTGCCGTCGGCCAGTCTGGACAAGCATTATCAGATCGCGTTCAACCTGCTGCCGCAAATTGACGTGTTTTTGGCAGATGGCTATACCAAAGAAGAAATGAAAATGGTTCATGAGACCCGAAAAATCATGGGAACACCAGAAATGGCGATTACCGCTACGACCGTCAGAGTGCCGGTTTATCGCAGCCATTCCGAATCAATCAACCTGGAGCTGGAGCAACCGTTGTCGGTTGCAGAGACAAAACAGTTGCTGGCGGCGTTCCCCGGCGTGATCGTTCAGGACGATCCGGCGGCCATGGAGTATCCGATGCCGCTATTCACATCCAGTCGCGATGAAGTCTTCGTCGGTCGTATCCGTCAAGATGACAGCGTGAAATATGGCTTGAATCTGTGGGTCGTCGGCGACCAGATCCGCAAGGGCGCTGCCTTGAACGCATTGCAGATCGCTGAATTGATGATCGCCGAAAACTTGCTGTAGGAGTAATATAATGCGCATTTTGGTCCAGAAATTTGGCGGGACTTCGGTTGCTTCGCCGGAAAACCGACAGTGTGCGGTGGAAAAAATTCGTAATGCCATTACCGAAGGATTTCAGCCAGTCATCGTGATTTCCGCTATGGGCAGGAATGGCCAGCCGTATGCGACCGATACATTAATCGGCGTGGCGCGTGAGGCCAATCCGCTACTGTCGCGGCGTGAACTCGATGTCATGATGGGTTGTGGCGAAATCATTTCGGCAGTGGTCATGGTGTCCACCTTGCAGGCGGAGGGAATCGATGCGATGCTGTTCACGGGTGGCCAGGCCGGCATCATTACCGATAACCAGTATGGGAATGCCCGCATTCTTCGGGTAGACCCGATTCGTATCCGTGAAGCACTGGCAAGCGGGAAAGTTCCTGTTGTTTGCGGCTTTCAGGGTGTGACAGCTGAGGGCGACATGACAACTCTTGGCCGTGGCGGCAGTGATACAACCGCTTCGGCGCTGGGAGCAGCCCTGTTGGCGGAGACGATTGAGATCTATACCGACGTTGATGGGATCATGACGGCGGATCCCCGCATTGTGCCATCGGCGCAGATTTTGGATCGGATCAGCTATGCCGAAGTCTCCCAACTGGCTCACCAAGGCGCGAAAGTGATTCATCCTCGGGCCGTCGAATTTGCCATGCAAAAAAGTATTCCACTCGTCGTTAAATCAACTTTTTCCAATGCACCGGGAACCCTGATCACGACCAGCGCCCAGGTCGAAGAAACCTGCGATACAACGGTTTCCGACCGGATCGCGACCGGCGTGACCTATGTGAAGAACATATCGCAGATCACTGTTGAGCCAGCCAGTAATTCGATCAGCTTCGATAGCTCACAAGTGTTCAAGATCCTGGCGGCTAGCGGCATCAATGTCGATTTGATCAACGTGCTGCCACGACAGGTTTTGTTTACTGTACAAGAGCACGATGCAAATGAAACGCAACAACGGTTGGCGGCAGCCGGTTATAGTTTGCGGGCGCTCCACCATTGCGCCAAGGTATCGGTTGTTGGTGGCGGGATGGGCGATGTACCTGGTGTGATGGCAAGTTTTGTTGAAGCATTGACTACCAGTGCGATTCCCATTTTACAAACCGTGGATTCCCAGACATCCATTTCGGCGCTGATCGAAGGACGTTACATGGAACAGGCAGTAAGTTTATTGCACAGTAAGTTTGGCTTAGACTGAAAAAACAGGAGGAAACGGAAATGAAAAGTTTTGGTCGGGTATTAACGGCAATGGTGACTCCGTTTCACGATGATTACAGCGTGGATTATGCAGCAGCGGCTGAGTTGGCCCAATACCTGGTTGCCCATGGCAATGATGGTTTGGTGGTAGCAGGCAGCACCGGTGAAGCGGCAACCATGAGCTCGGAGGAAAAGCTTCGTTTGTTCAGCACCGTGTTGGATGCGGTTGGCGATAAAGCTACGGTCATTGCCGGTACCGGCTCCAATGACACGCTGGCCTCGATTAAAATGACCCAGGAAGCCGAAAAATTGGGCGTGCATGGCGCCATGCTGGTTGGACCATATTACAATAAACCGCCGCAAGAAGGCTTTTACCGCCATTTCAAGATGATTGCCAACGAAACGGAGTTGCCGATCATTTTGTATAACGTACCCGGACGGACCGCTTCCAATGTCTTACCGCCGACGATTGCCAGACTGTCGGAAATCCCCAACATTGTTGCGGTTAAAGAAGCTAGCGGCAGTCTGGAACAGGTTTCCGACATCGTGCGTACGGCAGTGCCGGGATTCCAGGTTTATAGCGGTGATGACAGCCTGACCCTGCCGATTTTGTCGGTTGGCGGTTGTGGCATCATCAGTGTGGCCGGGCATGTCGTGGCGGAAAAAATGCAGGCGATGATTGCTGCCTATTTCGCTGGAGATGTGAAAAAAGCGCGCGATATTCATATTGAATTGATGCCATTCTTCAAAGTGATATTTGTTACGACCAACCCGATTCCAATCAAGACGGCGGTAACCCTGATGGGATTGAAGGGCGGGGCGCTCAGACCGCCGATGGTTCCGCCGACGGCAGCGGAAACCGAGCAGCTGCGAGCCGTGATGCAAAGCCTGAATGTTGAATTGAAAGGGTAATCGTTGTTTCAGGCGTGATCAAACTCTCGCGCAGGCTGATAAACGGCGGTCGGGGGCAGTACCCGACCGCTTTTCATTCCGTCTGCAGTGGACTTTGGCCAGCTTTTTGTATATAATTCTTATATTATAGTGAACGTGAAGTCAGGAGGATTTGACGATGAAATTTACCAAATGGCAGGGAATCGGTAACGATTTTGTCATCGTCGACGGTTTCAAGGAAAAAATTGATGATTATGCCAGTAAAGCGATTGAAGTTTGCGACAGACATTTTGGTATCGGCGCGGATGGGTTGGTCCTCGCTTTGCCATCGGATGTCGCTGATTTTCGGATGCGAATTTTTAACTCGGACGGCAGCGAAGCAGAAATGTGCGGCAACGTGACGCGTTGTTTTGCTCGTTTCGTTTATGAAACTGGACTGACCACCAAAACCGAATTGACGATTGAGACATTGGCCGGGATTATTCGGCCCAAACTGATATTTGAAAACGGCATTGTGACCTCGGTCTGTGTCGATATGGGCGAACCTCGGCTGAAACGGTCGGAAATCCCCATGGTTGGCGACCCTGAAGATAGGGCAGTAAACGTGCCGTTGCTTGTCGATAATTCTAGCTATGCTGTTACTTGCGTCAGCATGGGCAATCCGCACTGCATTGTTTTCGTTGATGATGTGGAAGAGCTGGACTTACAGCTGTTTGGCCGCCCGATCGAAATACACCCGGCATTTCCCCGCAAGACGAATGTCGAATTTGTTCAGGTGATCGACCGACAAACGCTGCGCATGCGGGTGTGGGAACGCGGCGCTGGCGTCACGCTGGCCTGCGGTACCGGCGCTTGTGCGACGCTGGTTGCGACCGTGTTAAATGGTAAAACCGATCGTCGGGCGACGCTTAAGCTTGATGGCGGCGAGCTGCTGATTGAATGGCGTGAGGACAATCATATCTATAAAACAGGCCCGGCAGTCGAAGTTTTCCGGGGCGAATACCTCGGTTAAGTTTTATTAACGGATGGAGGATGAATAGTTTGGAAAGAGCAGAAAGAATTAAAAAAGTCCCGCCTTATTTGTTTGCGACGATTGACAAGAAAAAACGGGAAGCAATTGAACGTGGCGTCGACATTATCAGTTTTGGTATCGGTGACCCGGATCAACCGACACCGCCGCAAATCGTCGAAAAAATGTGCGAAGCAGTGCGTGCGCCGAAGAACCATCGTTATCCCGATTATGAAGGTTCGCCGGAGTTCCGCAGCGCCGTCAGCGCCTGGTATAAAAAACGCTTTGACGTCACGCTGAATCCTACAAGTGAAGTGATGACCCTTATCGGTTCCAAAGAAGGAATCGCCCATATTTTTCTGGCTTTTGTCGATCCCGGCGACTATACATTGATTCCTGACCCGGCCTATCCGGTCTATAAACTGGGCACCATGTTCGCTAACGGAGTGGCGCATTATATGCCGCTGACTGCCCAAAATAAATTTTTGCCCGATTTCGCGGCAATTCCGACGGAAGTGGCGAAAAAAGCCAAGATTATGTTCCTCAACTACCCAAACAATCCTACGGCTGCTGTGGCGGACCTTAAATTTTTTGCCGAAGCGGTGGCATTCTGTAAACAGTATGACATAATTCTTTGCCATGACAATGCCTATTCGGAGATGGCCTTTGACGGGTTCCAACCGCCGAGCATTCTGCAGGTACCAGGCGCCATGGACATTGCCGTGGAATTTGGTTCTCTGTCGAAACCTTTCAACATGACCGGCTGGCGGATGGGTTTTGCGGTCGGTTGTTCAGAAGTCATCAGCGGGCTGGGCATCATCAAGACGAATGTCGATTCCGGTCAATTCACCGCAGTTCAGGATGCCGGCATCGAAGCCTTGTTAAATATCGATCCGAAATTTATTCCCAGCATGAACGAGCTTTATCAGGCGCGCCGCGATGTATTGATTGACGGCCTGAACTCCATGGGCTGGCAGTTGGAAAAGACGCAGGCGACATTCTACGTATGGGCGCCGGTTCCTAAGGGCTACGACTCGATGAGCTTTTGCGCTGCGATGCTGGAAAAGTGCGGCATTATCGTGGTTCCCGGCGTGGGATACGGCCCGGCCGGCGAAGGCTATGTCCGTTTCGCCCTGACCTTGGATGAAAAACGGATTCGCGAAGCGTTGGCGCGGATGAAACAGCACCTGTCCCTGTAAAAGGCGGTAGCAGAAGCAAGGGGGAATCTGTTTGTTCAAGAGCATGACCGGCTTCGGCCGCGGCGAATATCACGACAAGGATCATCGGTTCACGGTCGAGATTCGTGCGGTGAATCACCGATTCAATGATATTGTGATCAAAATCCCCAAAAACCTGGCCGTGTTGGAAGACCGGGCTCGCAAGAGTATTGCCGGAATTTTGGCCCGTGGCCGTATCGACGTAGTGGTGACTGCCGATGATTATCTGGAACGGCAACGCAAGATACGGGTGGATAAAGGACTAGCCAGCGGTTATTTTCAGGCAGTCAAGGATGTGGCTGATGCCTGCGGCCTCGATATCAAGGCTGTCAGTGCTTATGACATCGCCAAATTTCCCGAAGTGCTGAAAGTGGAAGAAACGTCGGAAGATCTGGAAAGTCTTTGGCCCAAACTGGCTGAAGCGATTGATAAAGCACTGGGTAATCTGATGGAAATGCGCGTCGCCGAGGGTGAAAACATTCACCGCGATTTAACGGCGCGGATCGCCAAAATCCGGGAACTGGGCGCAAATATCGCGACCCGGGCGCCGGCGATTGTTGAAGTATACCGTGAGAGATTGCGGGAACGCTGTCGGGAAATTCTCAGCGAAGTCAACGCAGTTCCAGATGAAGCACGTTTGCTGCAAGAAGTTGCGATTATGGCCGACAGGACCAATATCACCGAAGAACTGGTTCGGCTGGACAGTCATCTTGACCAGTTCACGCAGGCGATGAACGGCGACGCCGCTGTCGGTCGCAAACTCGACTTTATCCTGCAGGAATTAAATCGTGAAGCCAACACCATCGGATCCAAGGCAAATGATATGGTGGCAGGGGCATTGATGGTGGAACTGAAGAGCGAGATCGAAAAAGTGCGGGAACAAATACAAAATATTGAATAACGGAGGGGTTCCCGTGGAAATCAAATTGTTGAATATCGG
>CAZFSM010000038.1:0-19251 GCA_964521625.1 uncultured Veillonellaceae bacterium
ATGTACAAAATCGCCGGCGAACTGCTGCCAGGCGTTTTTCACGTCAGCGCCCGGGTGATTGGCGCCAACGCGATCAGTATTTTCGGCGACCATTCCGATGTCATGGCGACGCGGCAAACCGGTTTTGCGATGTTGGCCGAAAGCAGCGTGCAGCAAGTCATGGACCTGGCGGCGGTCGCCCATTTGTCAGCGATCAAAAGTCGGGTTCCTTTTCTGAATTTCTTTGACGGATTCCGGACCTCCCATGAAGTCCAGAAAATCGAAACTCTTGAATATGATGAACTGGCAGGACTGTTGGACATGAACGCGGTGAACGAATTCCGCCGCCGCGGCCTCAATCCCGACCATCCGGCGCTACGCGGCAGCGTACAGAACCCAGACATCCATTTCCAACAGCGCGAAGTAGCCAACCACTACTGGGAAGAACTGCCCGACATCGTGGAAGGCTATATGGCCGAGATTGCAAAACTAACCGGTCGCAAATACTCCCTGTTTGACTATCACGGCGCACCAGACGCCGACCGGCTGATTATTGCCATGGGATCGATGTGCGAAACGATTGAAGAAGTGGTAGACCACCTGAATAAGCGCGGCGAGAAAGTCGGCGTGCTGACGGTTCACCTGTTCCGTCCGTTCTCGGTGGCGCATTTCCTGCGCGATATTCCAAAGACAGTCAAGAAGATCGCTGTGCTTGATCGGACCAAAGAAATGGGCGCACAGGCCGAGCCCCTCTATATGGATGTTAAGACCGCCTTCTATGGCATGGACTGGCAGCCGATGATCATCGGCGGTCGCTGCGGTGTCGGCGGCAAGGACATTATTCCCGGCCATATCAAAGAAGTATTCGACAACCTGTCGTCGCAGCAGCCACGAGACCACTTTACCGTTGGCATCATTGATGATGTGAATCATACGTCGTTGTCGCTCGGCGAGGACGTGGACACTACACCGGTGGGAACCAAAGCTTGTAAATTCTGGGGACTGGGCGCTGATGGCACAGTCGGAGCCAATAAAAGCGCCATCAAAATCATTGGCGACAAGACCGACATGTATGCCCAGGCTTACTTCGCCTATGATTCCAAGAAATCGGGCGGCATCACCGTATCGCACCTGCGTTTCGGCGCCACTCAGATCAAAGCGCCGTATCTGATCAACAAAGCGGACTTTACCTCCTGCTCCCAGCAGTCTTATGTCGATAAATATGACTTGCTGGAAGGGTTGAAGCCGGGCGGAACCTTCCTGCTCAATACCAACTGGTCTGCTGCCGATCTCGGCGAAAAACTGCCTGGCAGTATGAAACACTATATAGCGGCGAACAATATCCAGTTCTACACTATCAATGCGGTGCAAATCGCTCAGGATATCGGCCTCGGCGGTCGGTTTAACATTCTGATGCAGGTCGCATTCTTTAAACTGGCGCAGATCATTCCGCTGGAAAAAGCGGAACAATACCTACGCGATTCGGTTGTCGAAGCCTACGGTCATAAAGGCAGCAAAATCGTTGAAATGAACAATGCAGCGATTACGCAAGGGATGCAGGCGGCAGTTAAAGTGTCTGTACCCGAGAACTGGCGGCAGGCCAGCAACAGTACAGCCGATCAGGCCAAATTTGCCTGCGCCTGCAGCAGCGAAATTCAGACGTCGGTTCCCCAGTTCATCAGCAATATTTTAGTGCCGATGAACCGGCAGGAAGGCGACAAGCTGCCTGTGAGCGCTTTTGTCGAACATGTGGACGGGACGTTCCCGTTCGGGACTTCCGCCTACGAAAAGCGAGGTATTGCGATCAACGTGCCGGAATGGCAGATCGACAAATGTATTCAGTGCAACCAGTGTTCATTTGTCTGCCCGCATGCCAGCATCCGTCCGGTTCTGGCAACGAACGGTGAAATGGCCGTTGCACCGACCGGATTTGCAGCCAAACCGGCGATTGGCGCCAAAGACCTGCAGTTCCGGCTGGCGATTTCCGTCAACGACTGTACCGGCTGCGGCAACTGCGTAGAAGTCTGCCCGGCCAAAGAAAAAGCACTGTTGATGAAGCCAATTGCCAGCCAGCTGGCGCAGGATGCTTTGTGGAGCTATGCGCTTAGCCTGGAAGCGAAACAAAATCCATTCAATCCGCTGACCGTCAAAGGCAGTCAGTTTGAGCAGCCGCTGCTGGAATTCTCCGGTGCTTGCGCCGGTTGCCTGGAGACTGGCTATGCCAAACTGGTGACCCAGTTGTTTGGCGACCGGATGATGATCGCCAATGCCACCGGCTGTTCGTCAGTCTGGGCAGGCAGCGCGCCGTCGATTCCCTACACAACCAATCATCGCGGACACGGTCCTGCCTGGGGCAACTCGCTGTTTGAAGATAACGCCGAATATGGTCTGGGCATGATGCTGGGCGTGAAACAACTGCGCAAACAAATGGCGCAAAAAGTGGAAGCAGCACTGCAACTGGGACTGGGCGAAGAGTTCAGACAGGCGGCGCAAGACTGGCTGACCAACCTGGAGCAGGGCACTGGCACCCGCGGGCGGGCTGACAGCCTGATTGCAGCTCTGGAACCGGTGAAGGAAAAAACGCCGCTGCTCAAGGAGATTTATGAGAACCGCGACTTCCTGGTCAAGCGTTCGCAATGGCTATTTGGCGGTGATGGTTGGGCCTATGACATTGGCTTTGGCGGACTGGATCACGTCCTGGCTTCCGGCGAAAACATCAATGTCCTGGTTTTTGACACTGAAGTGTATTCCAATACCGGTGGTCAGTCTTCCAAAGCAACGCCGACCGCTGCGATCGCCAAATTTGCCGCCGAAGGCAAGAAGACCAAGAAAAAAGACCTCGGAATGATCGCGATGAGCTACGGTTATGTCTATGTGGCACAAATCGCCATGGGAGCGGACAAAGCGCAGACTCTGAAAGCGATTGCCGAAGCTGAGGCCTATCCCGGCCCGTCGCTGATTATTGCCTATTCGCCCTGTATCAACCACGGACTAAAAGCCGGTATGGGTTGCAGCCAGGCCGAAGCCAAACGGGCGGTCGAATGCGGCTACTGGTCGATGTATCGTTATAACCCCGAGTTGAAAGCGAGCGGAACCAATCCGTTCAGCCTGGATTCAAAGGCGCCGACGATGAATTTCCGAGAGTTTCTGATGGGCGAAGTCCGCTATTCTTCGCTGCAGAAACAATTCCCCGAGCTGGCGGAAGAACTGTATGCCAAAACCGAGCGGGATGCGCTGGAGCGGTTGCAGGGATATCAGAAGCTGGCAGCGGCAAAAGACTGAAAGTAAGAGGAGGAATAATGATGAGCTCAGCGTCAATTGCTACTGAAAAGGCTCCGGCGGCCATTGGTCCCTATTCGCAGGGGATCAAGGCGAAAGGAATGGTGTTTGTGTCCGGTCAACTGCCAGTGGATCCGGCAACCGGCGAACTGTTGACAGATATTGCGGCAGCGACGCGGCAATCCCTGACCAACTTGGCCGCAGTATTGGCGGCGGGCGGTTGCACAATGGATCAGGTCGTGAAAACCACCGTGTTTTTGTCCGACCTGAAATATTTCGTCGCAATGAACGAAGTATACAGTGAGTTTTTCAAAACGAATCCGCCAGCGCGCTCCACCGTTCAGGTGGCGGCATTGCCCAAAGGCGCCGTAGTCGAAATCGAAGCCATCGCCATACAATAACGTCGTTTCAAAAACGAAGGGCAAGCGCAGTAACATGCGACTTGCTTTTCGTTTTTAAAGGGATATAATTTTTGTGTGTGAGGTAAGCTTTCAGCTGAAGCCTGCGCCGTAATATAAAACTGGAAGTCAGAGAGGCGAAACGATGTTTTCATTGGAAAAAGCAATGCAGGAAATGCAGGCCATTGTCCGCAAGGTCGGCGCGATGCAAATGGAAAACCTCGGTCGGTTTGACTTGGAAATGGACCGCAAAACGACCAGCATCGACCTGGTGACGGAAATTGACCGACGTTCGGACGATATGATCGTCGGCTATTTGCGGCAGGAATACCCCGGCCATGCGATTTTGGCTGAAGAATCCGGTGCCTCCGGGCAGGAGTCGGAGTATCGCTGGGTGATCGATCCGGTGGATGGAACCACAAATTATGCACAGGGGTTGCCGATTTTTGCCGTGTCAATCGCGTTGGAACATCGCGGCGAAAAAGCCCTGGGGATTGTATATGAACCGGTGACCGACGAAATGTTTAGTGCGATCAAGGGGCAGGGCTCCTACCGCAATGGCAAACGGCTCCAGGTGGGGAGCAAGAGCGAGCTGATCGAATGCGTGCTGGCGACGGGCTTTCCTTATGACATTGCCACTCATCCGGTCAACAATATCAATTATTTTACCAGCCTGGCGGTGCAGACGCGGGCGATTAGGCGGATGGGATCAGCGGCTTACGATTTGGCCTGTGTTGCTTCCGGCGGGTTTGATGGGTTCTGGGAAATGTGCCTTTCACCGTGGGATGTGGCGGCCAGTATCCTGATTGTCACGGAAGCGGGCGGTACAGTGCTGCCGTTCCGTGATGACCGCAAAATTTCGATCGTGGCCGGCAATCCGGTGATCAGCCAGAAATTAATTGTCGCGTTGCGTGAAGTGGACCGGCTTGCATAGCTGCGGCTGAAATGATATTATGAAACCATAATAAAAGAAGTGAAGCTAGGGGAGCCGGTGGGCCGGCTGAGAGTCAGACTGATGTCTGTTACCCTTGACCTGATCTGGATAATACCAGCGTAGGAACAGCGACATCTTTTAAGACGTTTGAAGGCGCATTCCTACCGGGATGCGCTTCTTGCATTGTAGGCCGAGCGAAACGGAGGAATGATGATGGAGACAAGGAAACTGACGTTTGCCGCACTATTTATCGCCGTGGGGGTATTATCCGCACATCTGGTCTATATTCCAGTCGGCGTTGCCAAGTGCTTTCCGGTGCAGCATGCGATCAATGTACTGCTGGCTGTGTTGCTGGGGACCCGCTACTCGGTGGGGGCGGCGTTCGGCGTGTCCGTATTGCGCAACATTCTCGGCACCGGTTCGTTGCTGGCCTTTCCCGGCAGTATGATCGGCGCGGCGCTGGCCGGCATCCTTTACGCACGGACGCGGAGCATCTGGGGCGCAGTGGCGGGCGAAATCATCGGCACCGGTATTATCGGCGGCCTGATTGCCTATCCGGTGGCGAAACTATTCCTCGGCTCCGGCGTCGGCGCGATGTTTTTCGTGATACCCTTTATGGTCAGTACGGTCGGCGGCAGCATGATTGCATGGGTCCTTTACCATACGCCGGTGACGGCATTTTTACAGGAACGGTTGGGCCAGCGGGGCCGCTAGTCTGTGTCCACGATTAATCAACAGAAAATGTGGGGGACATAACGTGAAATTCGATGAACAAATCGGTGAAAAAATCAAGGCATTGGCGATCGAGCTGACCCAGATCCGCAGTGTAGTCGGCACGGCAGGCGAAATTGCCGTTGCACAAAAAGTTTATGAATATCTGGCGCAGCTGGACTATTTCCGACGGCACCCCGACCAGCTCCGGTTAGTCCCCGTGCGGGACGATGAACTGGGCCGTTTGAACGTGTTTGCGATGATTGAAGGCAAACCGTCGCCAGCACAGGATACGCTGCTGTGCATCGGTCATATCGATACAGTCGGCGTTGCCGATTATGGCGGTTTGCAGGATATGGCGACCGATCCGGCGGCATTAAAGCAAAACCTGGCGACTGCAACCAAATTTAGCGAACCGGCGCTGTCGGAAATTCTATCCGAGGACTGGCTGCTGGGCAGGGGTATCCTGGATATGAAGACCGGCGTGGCTGCGCTAATGGTGATGGTCGAGTATTACGCCGCGCAACCGGAAGTATTGACAGGCAATCTGGTTTTTTATGCAGTGCCGGATGAAGAGGGAAATTCTGCCGGCATGCTGTCTGCGGTCGAAGACCTCGCCGCATTGCAAGCTGAGCGCGGCTGGCAATATATCGCCGCCATTGACACCGATTTTATGACTTTCCGCTATCCCGGCGACGAGAACCGCTATGTTTATGTCGGCACTACAGGCAAACTACTACCTTGCTTCTTTATCTACGGCGAAGAAACCCATGTCGGCGAGCCTTTCAATGGTCTGGACGCCAACTTGCTTGCTTCGGAAGTGTTGCAACGGATCGACCTCAATCCGGAAATTTGCGACATCGCTGATGGGGAAGTTGCCCTGCCACCGATCAGCTTGCATCAGCGCGACAACAAGACCGAGTATTCGGTGCAGACTGCCAATACGGTCAATCTGTACTTCAACTATCCGACCCACTGCAGCGAACCGGCCGAGGTACTGACGAAATGTCGCGTCAAGGCTGCGGAAGCTTTTGCCGCCGTGATCGTGCGACTAAATATTGATTATGAACGCTACTGCGCTCTGAGTCGCATTCCGTTTCAGCGATTGCCATGGCATTCAAATGTGATGTCTTACGATGAGCTATACCAAATGGTGAAGCGGGAACGGGGCGAGGAAATCGACCGGATTCTGACGGAGCTGATTGAAAACCTGCGCGAACGTCGGGTTGATGACCGGGAAGTGTCGATGGCGATCGTCAACGAAGTCCACAAACACTGCTCCGACAAAGATTCGAAGATTGTCGTGTATTTTGCGCCGCCCTACTACCCGCACAATTTTGTCCGCGACGGCGACCTGCGCAGCGACCGGCTGCTAGCCGCCGTGGGGCAGGCTGTGGCCGAAGCGCGGCAAAAGTTTGACTACCCAATCGTGACCCGAAAATTCTATCCCTACATTTCTGACCTTAGTTACTGTGGGATTGCCGCTGCCGAGCATATGGACAAACTGACCGAAAACATGCCGGCCTGGCAATTGACATACCGGTTGCCGGTGCAGGCGATTCAGTCGATCAGCATGCCGGTGGTCAATATCGGGCCATACGGCAAGGATGCGCACAAGCTGTCGGAACGGATCGATATCCGCTATTCCTATGATGCAATGCCGCTGATACTGTGGCGGACGATTGAACGTCTGCTGGGAGCGAGCTAACAGGAGGACTTTTCAATGAAATTCACGATGCCGGAATACATGGCCCCTGATTTTAAAGCACTTGGCCTGCAAAATAGCCTGGATGCGACCTGCATTCCTGTTTTGAAGGCAGGCGTCGCGCCGGCCAATTTTCACGCCACAACGATTTTCCCCGAATATTTCAGAATTGACGCTGAATGGCTGCTGCTGGAGCAGAGCCGGATGGACGGCGTCGTTGTGCTGGGCGAAGATAAACGACTCGAAGTAAAGGAGTTCCGCCGCCTGGCGGTGGGCGACCGCGTAGTTGTCGGCCGGACGGAAGACGGCAGCGACGGGATTTATGTGCATGCGACCGGGTTTCGCCGCAATGATTGCGAGGGTGATACCTTTGCCTTTCGTACCGGACGATCACGCGAAACAGCTTATTCTCGCGATTATGACCGACTGTACGAACTACTGCGTTATGAAAAAGAGCACGGCTATATCGTCTGGGTGCTGGGGCCGGCGGTGGTATTCGACTCCGACTCCAAGCAGGCGATGATTTCGCTGATCGAAAACGGTTACGTCGACGCGATTTTGGCCGGAAATGCCCTGGCGACGCATGACTTGGAAGGAGCGATCTTCCAGACGGCGCTTGGACAGGATATCTACACCCAAAAAAGCTGCTGCAACGGACACTATCACCATCTGGACGTGCTGAATCAGGCTCGCGAGTATGCGACGCTGGCGGAGTTTGTCGCTGCGAAAAACATCGGCGACAGTGTGGTGACCGCCTGTGTACGGACCGGGACGCCGATAGTTCTGGCCGGATCGATCCGCGACGACGGACCATTGCCGGAGGTCGTGGCAGACGCCTATGCGGCGCAGAATGCAATGCGTCGGCACGCCAAGCAAGCGACGACGATGATTTGCCTGGCGACGCAACTGCATTCGATTGCTGCCGGCAACATGACACCAGCTTACCAGGCGATCGGCGGGCAGGTGCGGCCGGTTTTCCTCTATAGCGTCGATGTGTCGGAGTTTGCCGTGAATAAATTGAAAGATCGCGGCTCGCTGGAAGTGACTTCGATTGTGACCAATATTCAGGATTTTCTGGTCCATATCCAGCGGGAATTGGTGTGAACAGGCGATGAGCAGCGGGGGCAAAAAAACAGGCCGAGTGCAACTGCAACGGCTGCTAAATGGTGAAACGGTTGACCGGACGTTGCGCGGCGAAATCTGGCCGTTACCGGATGGCGGGACCGCCGATGAAATCGTAGCTGTCGCCAAAACGATGCAGACAGATTTTTGTTTTTTTGACCGAGTGCCGGGCGCGGTCGGCAAGGCGCATGCGCTGGGACTGGCGGCGGGCGCGGTGGTGAACGGTCCCTGGCAACGCTGGATGGTGGAAGTTGGTTGGCAGGAGGCGATGTTGCAACTGGCTAAGGAAAGCGACCTGCTGCGGCAAGGTTTGACAGCGGCGGCGCGTCAGGCCGAGCAGGAGATCGAGGCCTGGCTTGATGCAGGCGTGGATTTGGTTTTGCTGGCGGATGACATTGCTTATGCAGCTGGTCCCTATATGTCGCCGCAACAGCTGGAACGATTTTTGCTGTCTTTGTATCAGGCGATGGTGGCGCGCAGCGCGGCAAACGGTGTTCATTGCGGCTTCCATAGCGATGGTTGTGTTGATCTTTTGCTGCCGGGGTTGCAGGCGGCCGGCTTTCGGTTTTATTCGCTGGAACCGGAAGGGACCGATCCAATCCGCGCCTGGGAAATTCTTGACGTGCGGATTCCTCTGTTTTCCGGCTTGCCGGCAAACTGGCTGACACCGGGCGGCTTTTTTCCCAACCGGGAAGGAACAATGCTGCGCGAATGGTTAGCCGCCGGACCGCTAGTCCTCAGCTCGGCCTGTGGCCTGTATCACGCAGAGGCGGCTACTTCGTTGCGGGATATCTATCGCTGGCTTGATCAATAAAAATAATTTGGTCAAATTTTTTTATTCCTGCTGAAAAATTAGCAGGAATTTTGTTTAGAATCGCCAATTATATTAGGAATGGATAAAAATTATCCGTAACTGAACGGAGGGATTTTGATGAAAAAAATTGCTGTAGGCGATATGGCGCCAGACTTTATGTTGCTGGACAATCGGAAA
Organism: uncultured Veillonellaceae bacterium; assembly: GCA_964521625.1. Lineage (GTDB taxonomy): Bacteria > Bacillota > Negativicutes > UBA1444 > UBA1444 > UBA1444. The sequence continues at coordinate 9,120 of CAZFSM010000038.1, forward strand.
CAAGAGGTCCGTTTGTCGGATCTGAGAGGAAAAAAAGTCCTGTTGTCTTGGCATCCGCTGGCATGGACCGGCGTATGCGCCAGCCAGATGAAAGCGTTGGAAGACAATCTGGCGGAGTTTGAAAAATACAATACGGTGCCGCTGGGACTGAGTATCGACTCGGTGCCGAGCAAGAACGCCTGGGCCAAAGAACTGGGCGTCGCCAACGTTAAACTGCCGGCCGATTTCTGGCCGCACGGCAAAGTGGCGCAGGACTACGGTCTGTTTCGCGAAGTCGAAGGATTTTCTGAGCGGGCCAATGTCCTGATTGATGAAACAGGCAAAGTGGTCTGGGTGAAAATCTATGATATTCCGCAGCTGCCTGATATTGAAGAAGTGATGTCGGTGGTGCGCGGCGGCAAGTAAACGGCAAAGCCAACTGCATATTTTATCGGACTAATATTTGAGGGGTTACTTTTAGTAACCCCTCAAATATTGCATCTATGACGGCAATCGTTTTTCAAGGAATTTAGCCTTCACTGTTGAATGCTTATTTTAAACCGAGAAAGACACAGGACAAAATCTGATTAAGGGGAAGCTGCGATGATGAAAAGAAAACATATGGGTTTGATCGTTTTTTTATGCGGGTTCTTTTTATGCCGCTTTATTAACATGCCCTTTATAGGAGATTCTCCAATTTATGCCGCTGCAGGGGTAGTCGAAACCGCGCTGACAGCGGAACAAACGGGTCACACGACCAAAGTGCAGGTCGCAACGCCTACATTCACCCCGGCAGGCGGAACATACACTTCGCATCCGAATGTAGTAATCAGCTGCAAAACTGTCGGTGCAATAATCCGCTATACGACCTACGGCGGGGAACCGACTTCCGCATCGCCGCAATATACCGGTCCGATCCCGGTAATCATCACGACCACCTTGAAAGCGAAAGCTTTCAAGTGGGATATGGCAGACAGCAATACAGCTGCCGCAACCTATGCCATCGGCGGCAATCCTTCAGCCATCGCAACACCTGCGTTCAGCCCGGCGGGCGGCACATACGCGTCGCCGCAGCAAGTGTCGCTAAGTTGCGGTACTGTCGGCGTGACGATACGGTATACAACAAACGGCAGCGAGCCGACAGCCGCCTCGATGCAATATTCTGCCTCAATTCCCGTAAACGCAACCGCCACATTGAAAGCAAAGGCCTTCAAATCAGGCTTAACAGACAGCAATACAGCCGCTGCCACCTATACCATCGGCAATTCTTCGACCGTATCGACGCCTACATTTACACCGGCGGAGGGCACATACGCGTTTCATCCGAATGTTGTCATAAGCTGCAACACGGTTGGTGCAATAATCCGCTATACTACCTACGGCGGTGAACCGACTTCCGCGTCGCCGCAATACACCGGACCAATCCCGGTAATTATCACCACCACACTGAAAGCAAAAGCTTTTAAGGCAGGGATGACAGAAAGCAACACCGCAGCGGCAACCTATACAATTGAGTAATCATGAGGAAGCCTGGTTGATTCAAAGAAGGTCATGCTGCGGAACAATATTTCACAGTAAGCGTAAAGCTGGCCTATGGTATAATGGCAATAAAAATACTCACAGGGAGGTTTGGGCGGTTGCGTTTTCGATATTGGGCAAGCTTGCTATTGCTGTTTTGGCTGAGCTGCTCCCCGGCCTGGGGATACAGCGCACCATCTGATACGGATGCCGTAATTACCGGCGCCAGCTGGAGCCGCAGCGTGGATGCGGTGACAGGGCTGATCAAAGTTCGCTTGGTGCTGGAAACAACGAAACCGGTGGAAGCGGAGCATTTTATCACAAAGTTGCCTAACTGGCGGTTGATCCTAACCTTTAAGACGGCAAATGCAGAGCAGTTAAAATTGCCTGCATCGCCCGACACCGTGGTCGTAACCCAGGCGAATGCAACCCAATCTGGCAGGGATGCTCGTATTGTTATTGATTTTCCGGAGGCAGTGAAGGCAGAACAATATAAAGTGTCTACCTTGCCGGTCGATGCAAAAGCCAAGCGGCCGTTTCGGGTTGTGATTGACATGGAACGCGTCGTACCGGTAGGGACCCTGAAGTTTTTGCCCGGTCTGAAAGGCAAGCTGGTGGTGATCGACCCCGGACATGGCGGGACGGATCCAGGTGCTTTGGGGGTTCGCGGCAGCTATGAAAAGAAATTGAACTTCGACCTGTCGATGTTGACTAAGGCAAAACTAGAGAAAGCTGGCGCTAAGGTTCTGATGACCCGAACCACAGATGTCGATGTGGCGGGCGCCAAGGCAACAGACCGGGAAGAACTGTCGGCGCGGGCGCAGGTTGGCAATCGCAACAACGCTGATGTATTCGTCAGTGTCCATCATAATTCGTCAGTGAATCCCGATGCCAATGGCACTACCACCTATTTTTACGCCAAAACTATTTTTGACGGTGAACTGGCCCGCTCACTTCAGGACGCGATGGTCCGATCCGGTGGTTTGGCTGACAAGGGAGCGCGAACTGCCAATTTTTTCGTGATAAAAAACACCACGATGCCGGCGGTGTTGCTGGAAGTGGGTTTTATGTCCAATCCGCAGGAAGAACAGACGATTAACGATCCGGTCTTTCAGGATAAAATTGCGCAGTCGGTTGTGACCGGCCTTGAGCAGTTCTTTATACAGGCTGCCAAAATGCGAGGTGAACAATGATGCGCCAGTTAAGAGTTCTCTTGGTTTTACTGGCAGTTTGGTTGGTATTGTCGTTGGTTGGCTGCGCGGGACCAGCGGGGAAACCGACGACGCCTGAGCCGCAACCGAAGCCGGTGGTGACTGTTGCTGTCAAGGTGTATTTTGGCGCTCCTGACGCAGAGCATCTGGCAGCGGAAGTCAGCCAGCTAAACAAAGACCCATTGATGCTGCAACGGGCGATGGAAACCTTGATTGTCGGACCGAAAGACAAAAAGCTCTGGCCAGTATTGCCAGCGGCAACCAAAGTAAAATCGGTCGTCGTCACGGACAAGATCGCTCAGGTCGATTTTTCTGCCGACCTGGTAGCGCAGAAAGGCGGCGGCTCGGCCCGGGAAATTCTGGCCGTCTCAGCGATTGTGTATACGTTGACCGAATTTTCCGAAGTGGAAAGGGTACAGATCCTGATCGAAGGCAAAAAAGTTGCGACGCTGTATGGTCATATGGATCTGAGCGAACCGCTGTCCCGGATGGCCGGAATGTTAATCGAGTAGTGAAAACATGACGAGTTAGAGGGTGTTCACACGGTGAACACCCTCTAGTTTTTTTGGCTATGCCGCTTCAATGCTGGACAGGAAATTGGCCAACAGTTTGTCCCCGACCGGCGTCAAGATCGACTCGGGGTGGAACTGCACTCCCTGCACATTGAACTGACGATGCCGCAACCCCATGATCAAATTTTCCTCATTGCGGGCGGTGACTTCCAGACACTGCGGCAAATTCGCTTCCTCCACGATCAGCGAATGATAACGACCGGCGGTGAAAGGCTGGGGCAAGTCGGCGTACAAGCCGGCGCCCTGGTGCGCTACCTCGGTCGTTTTTCCATGCACCGGCTGCGGCGCTCGCACTACGTTGCCGCCAAAAACTTCGCCGATGACCTGGTGACCGAGGCAGATGCCGAGGATCGGCAATTTGCCGGCGAATTCACGCACGATCTGTTTGCAGAGACCGGCGTCATCGGGCGTGCCGGGGCCGGGCGAAATGATAATTGCATCATAGTTGCCTGCAGCGATTTCGGCCAGGCTGATCCGGTCGTTGCGTACGACCTGCAACGGATGGCCCAGATTGGCGACCGTCTGGTACACATTGTAAGTGAAGGAATCATAGTTATCGATAAGCAGAATCATGACTCAGTTCCCTCCCAACACTTGAAACAGGACTTTTGCCTTGTGGCGGATTTCCTGATATTCGGTTTCCGGTACCGAGTCGGCGACAATACCGGCTCCGGTCTGGATCGTCACTTCGTCGTCGGCAATGCTGAAGGTGCGAATCGTGATGCAGGTGTCCATATTGCCGCGAAAATCGAAGTAGCCGACCGCGCCGGCATAGGGTCCGCGACGTTCTGGTTCCAGTTCGTTGATGATTTCCATTGCCCGGATTTTCGGCGCGCCGCTGACGGTGCCGGCGGGAAAGCAGGCTTTTAATGTATCGACCGCCGTATAATTCGGGTTCAGTTTGCCGCTGACCTCCGATACGATGTGCATTACATGGGAAAAGTTTTCGACCTCCATCATTTTGGTGACCTGGACGGTGCCCGGCAGGCTGATCCGACCGATGTCGTTGCGGCCCAGATCGACCAGCATGGCGTGTTCGGCGCATTCCTTGCGGTCCGCTAGCAATTCGGTCGCCAACCGGGCGTCCTCAGCGGCGTTTTTGCCGCGCGGGCGGGTGCCAGCGATCGGGCAGGTGAATACTTCGCCGTGCTGCAATTTGACCAGCATTTCCGGCGAGGCCCCGACCAACTGGCGTTGGCCGAAGTTAATATAGAACATATACGGCGAAGGGTTGATTCGCCGCAGGCGGCGGTATAGTGAAAACGACGGTTCCTTCAGCGGCTGGCGGAAAGGATGGGACAACACGACCTGAAAAATGTCGCCAGCTGCAATATATTCTTTGGCTTTCAGCACATTGTCCATGTATTGCCGGCGCACTGCCGAATCTTCCGGTGGTTGGGCCGGGTTCCCCGCCGAAGCCGCCGGTTCATCGGCTGGCAGTTGCAATGGTTTGGCGAGTTGGTCGCTGACCTGGCGTATCCGCGCGGCGGCCTGTGCATAGATTTCGTCGCGGACTTTATCCGTTGCAGTGGCAGGGAGTTCGGCCAGATAGATCAATTTGGCGGAATGGGTCAGGTGGTCCATCGCAACAATCAGCCGACAAAACATGAATTCGCCGAGAGTCATATCGGGCGGTAGTTTCAGACCGCGAATCCGTTCCCAGGCGGTCACCGCCTCAAAACTGAGGTAACCGACCGCGCCGCCGCTGAACGGAGGCAGTCCCGGCAAGTCGGCGCAGTGATATTGGCTTAGAATCGACTGCAGCGCCGCCAACGGCTCCTGCTGTATCGATTCGGTTTTGTCCGGTCCGGTTAATTGCACACCGTCTGCTTGCGCGACTACGGTCAGAAATGGTTCGACGCCGATAAATGAATAGCGGCCAAAATTTTTGCTGGTTTCGGCGCTTTCCAACATGAAGCCAGGGGTGTCGCCGACAATTTTGTAATAGAGTGATACCGGCGTTTCCAGATCGACGGACAGGTCGGCGAACACCGGCACGATGTTGTGGTTGGCGGCGAGGAGCCGGAAAGCTTCCTTGTCAGGATACAGACGCATCGGTTTGCCCCTCCTTGTCCAGTTCCTGGCGGATGCCGCTGAGCAAATCCTTTACTGCGGCGATATCTTTTGTTTCGAGCAGCTGCACCACCGCGCTGCCAACAATTACGCCATCAGCAAAGCGGCTGGCTGCCCGGGCTGCCGCCGGCGTACCGATGCCAAAACCAATCGCCACCGGCAGGCCGGTAACCTGTCGGACCAGTTCAACGCTGGGAACTACGGCGCTGTAATCGATTGAGCGAACACCAGTGACACCGGTGTTGGAAATGCAATAAATGAAGCCGGACGCGCTGCGGCAGGCCATGGTTACCCGTTCAGTAGTGCTGGTCGGCGTGACGAACTGAATCAGATCCAGTCCGTGCTGATCACAGGGGATCTGCAACAAATCGCTCTCTTCCGGCGGCAAATCGGGGATGATCAGGGCATCGACGCCAACTTCGCGGCAATCGCGGGAAAATTTTTCCGGTCCGTAGCTAAGGATCAGGTTGATGTAAGTCATAAACCCGAGCGGAATCTGCGACTGGCTGCGGATGCGCCGGACCAGTTCCAAGCAGCTGCGCGGCGTAGTTCCGGCGGCGAGCGAAGTGACGGCAGCTTTTTGGATGACAGGGCCGTCGGCGATCGGATCGGAAAACGGGATGCCCAGTTCGATCAGATCGGCGCCCGCCGCTTCCGCCGCCAGTACGGCGGTCAGGGTTGTATCCATATCCGGATAGCCGGCGGTGATATAAACGATCAGGCTTTTGCGCCCTTGCGCCTTGTTGGCGTTTAATTTATCAGCCAGAACGGACATTATAATCCCTCCAGTACTTTTGAAACTTGTTGGACATCCTTGTCACCACGACCGGACAGGCAGATGACGACGCTCTCATCAGGCCGAGTTTCGGGCATCAGGGTTTCCAGATAAGCCAGTGCATGCGAACTTTCCAGCGCCGGGATGATCCCTTCGCAGCGGGCTAACCGCTGAAATGCTGCCAGGGCTTCGCTGTCGGTGACCGAAACGTAACTGGCGATGCCCGTATCTTTGAAAAATGAATGTTCGGGGCCGACGCCGGGATAGTCCAGGCCGGCGGAAATCGAATAGGCCGGGATGACCTGACCGTCCTTATCCTGCAGTAAATAACTCAGCGCGCCGTGCAGCACGCCGGGGCGGCCCAAAGTGAGTGATGCGGCGTGTTCCGCGCCCAACCCTTTACCTGCAGCTTCCACACCAATTTTGCGAATCGCTGCGTCGTTGCGGAATTCATAGAAAGTACCCATCGCATTGCTGCCGCCGCCGACACAGGCGACGACGTAACGCAGCGGCGCCTCGCTGAAACTGGCGACTTGTTGCCGAATTTCATCGCCGATAATCGCCTGAAAATCGCGGACAATCATCGGATAGGGATGCGGGCCGACCACCGAGCCGATGATGTAATGCGTATCGCGGATGTTGGTGACCCAGTAGCGGATCGCTTCGCTGGTGGCGTCCTTCAGGGTGCCGCTGCCGCTGGTCACCGGGATGACTTCGGTTCCCAGCAACTTCATGCGAAACACGTTCAGCGCCTGCCGTTCCATGTCTTCCTCGCCCATGAACACGCAACACTCGAGGCCAAATAAGGCGGCGACGGTGGCGCAGGCCACGCCGTGCTGCCCGGCGCCGGTTTCAGCCACGATGCGTTTTTTGCCCATGCGACGGGCCAGCAGGGCTTGGCCGAGGGCGTTGTTGATTTTGTGCGCGCCGGTGTGTAGCAAATCTTCCCGTTTTAGATAAATCTTAGCCTTGCCGTAATGTTTGGTCAGGTTATCAGCATAGTAGAGCAGCGTCGGTCGACCAGCGTACTGTTTCAGATAGCAGCTAAATTCGGCCTGGAACTCCGGGTCGTTTTTTATCTTCGCATAGAATTCTTCCAGTTCATGCAGCGCCGGCATGACGGTTTCCGGTACGAACCGGCCGCCGAAGTCGCCAAAGCGTCCTTTTTGATCAGGCATGTTGATTCCTCCCTATTCGTTGATGCAGATTCAGCAAACTGTTTACCGCAGGGCCAGATCACGGCAGTGGGCGGCGATATCGGCGGCCTTGACCAGACTTTCACCAACCAGAATGCCATTGACACCGGCCTGCTTTAGCTGACTGGCGTCAGATAGGCTGCGGATGCCGCTTTCACTGATCAGTCGCCAACGCGGCTCGCAATGCGGCAACAGGGAAAATGTGTTGGCAATATCGGTGGTAAATGTGGTCAGGTCGCGGTTGTTGATGCCGACCAGGCGGGCGCTGGTGTTTTTGACACGTTCCAGTTCTGGCAGGCTGTGTACTTCGACCAGGCAATCCATGCCAAGCTGAGCGGCGGTACTAAGAAACTGATTTAGCTCGGAATCAGTCAGAATCGCCGCAATCAGAAGAATGGCGTCGGCGCCGGCGGCGCGGGCCTCGTAGATCTGATATTCGTCAATGATGAAATCCTTGCGCAGGATCGGCAGCGGGCTGACGGTCCGCACGGCGGCGATGTCTGTCAATTTACCCTGAAACGGCGCGCTGGTGTGGACCGATAGCGCGGTTGCGCCGTTGTCGGTAAAAATCCGCGCCAATTCCGGTACGTTGAGCGAGTCGCACAACTGGCCTTTGGCTGGCGAGGCCAGTTTGCATTCGGCGATCAGTGTCCAGTCGGCGGCGTCCAGAGCTCGGCTGAACGCGAAGGTCGCCAGATGGATAGACAATGGGTCCAGTGGATGAGTTTGTTTCAGGGATGCAACTTGTTCGCGAATCGCGGCGACAATTTGGTTCAGCATAGATGATTCCTTTCTGCGGTGCGGGCCGCTGCGATAAATTGGCGTATTTTTTCGGGATCTTTCATTCCGTCAGTTTCCACGCCGCCGGAAACATCGACTCCGTCAGGTCGCAGGATGAGGACAGCGTCGGCAACATTGGCCGCGTTCAGGCCACCGGCGACGAAAAATTTTTGCTGGGGTTGGCCGATCAGCTGGCGGGCAGCCTGCCAATCAAAGGCGATGCCGGTGCCGCCCTGTTGTCCGGCTGCGAAACTGTCCAGCAGCAGCCAGTCTTTTGTATCCGTTTCAAGCGACGCTGGGGTGAAGCCGGGACCGACGCGAACGGCCCGGATCAGCGGACGGTTCAGGCTGCGGCGGTATTGGGCAGGCTCGTCGCCGTGCAGTTGGATGTAATCCAGCTGGCACTGTTCGGCAATTGCGTTGACTTCATCCAGCGGCTGATTGACAAACACGCCGACTTTGGCGGGACCGGGAACTAATTTGCAAATGCTAGCCGCACTGGCGACATCGATTTGACGCCGGCTGGTGGTGAATACAAAACCAATCAGGTCGGCGCCGGATTCGTGGGCGGTTTGGGCGGCTGCAAGTGAGCGGATACCGCAGATTTTTACAAGCATTGTTTCTGCAGGCTGAGTTCACGCAGCCGTTCCAGCTTGCTGCGGGCGGCGCCGCTGTCAATGCTGTCGGCGGCCAGTTTCAGACCTTCGCGGATATTTTCAGCTTTTCCCGCCACCACCAGGGCAGCAGCGGCGTTTAATAGCACCAGGTCGCGTTTGGGGCCTCGTTCTCCCTGTAGGATGTTGTTGATGATTTCGGCATTTTCGATCGGGCTGCCGCCGCTGATGGCGGCATGGTCTGCCGTCGGAATTCCATATTCGCCGGGCTCGATCACATAGGAACGAATCTGGCCGTCGAGCAGTTCAGACACCTGAGTGGGCGCCGAGGTGGAAATTTCGTCCAGCCCGTCCAGTCCGTGTACAACCATCGCCCTACGGCTGTTCAGTTGAAGCAGGACATTCGCCAGTTTATCGGTCAGCGAACGCTCGTAAACGCCCAGCAGCTGACACTCGGCCGCTAAAGGATTGGTCAGCGGACCCAGTACGTTGAATACGGTGCGGAAGCCGAGTTCGCGGCGCGGTTTGCCGGCGTATTTCATCGCCGGATGAAAAGTGGGGGCGTAGAGAAACCCGATCTGCGCTGCTTCGATACCATCTGCCACGCTTTGCGCCGGCAGGTCGATCCGGATGCCCAAAGCTTTCAAAACATCGGCGCTGCCGCAGGAACTGGATACTCCGTGATTGCCATGCTTGGCGACCGCGACGCCGGCGCCGGCCACGACAAAAGCAACTGCCGTAGAAATATTGAAGGTCCCCTTGCGATCGCCGCCGGTGCCGCAGGTGTCCAGCAATCCGGCCTGACGACAGTCGACTTTGACAGTGTGGCTGCGCATACTTTCGGCAAAGCCGGCTATTTCCTCACTGGTCTCGCCCTTGATTCGCAGTGCGGTCAGCAAGCTGCCGATCTGGGCTTCACTGGCATCGCCCGACATAATTGTCTGCATCGACTCCTGCGCTGCCTGGCGGGAAAGATTTTCGCCACCGATGACCTGATTCAACACTTCTTTCAACATGACCCATTCCTCCTCATCCCTGCTGTCATTTTGCAAAAAAAAACCACTCCACCCGACAGGGGCGAAATGGTTCGCGGTACCACCCTAATTCGGAAAACAAAAAGCTTTCCCTTGGTTCAGGTACGGGCTTGCGCCGATACCCTAAGCCCGTTAACGGAGGCAACCGGCCCAGCCTACTAACTAGTTCGGTGGGCAGCTCGCGGGGCCATTCGACATGGACTCTGGACCGGTCATCTCACCTCCGGATTGCTCCGGACACCGGCTCGCTGAAACCAAAGCAGACATGAGTACTCGTCCCGTTCTTAGCTGATCGGAATATGAAGTTGCGCTGATTCGGGCAAATAAAAAAACCACTCCACCCGACAGGGGCGAAATGGTTCGCGGTACCACCCTAATTC
>CAZFSM010000039.1:0-18918 GCA_964521625.1 uncultured Veillonellaceae bacterium
TCAGCGATATGATCAAAGTCGGCGTGATTGATCCGACGCTGGTGAAAGTGCATGCGCTGAAAGCAGCTGGCGAAGTGGCGACGGCGATTTTGCGGATCGATACGATCATCCGTAAAAAAGATGAAGGCGAACAGGCGGGACGTCCGGTAGGCGGCGAGTCGCCATCCGGCGCACCGGATTTTTGAGCAGGGAATTACAGGAGGGAAAAGTATGGGACATAAAACACGCAAAGAACAGGCTGACGTCGATACCCAGGCCGCCAAGCAGGCCGCAGACGAGAGCGTAGCCGTAGAGGCTGAAGTGGTAGAGGCAACGATAGAACCCAGTGAGACGATTGAAACGGTCAAGGCCGAAATGCTGGACCGGGTCAAGCGGTTGCAGGCGGACTTTGACAATTACCGCCGCCGTACCCGCCAGGAGCAATGCGACCTTAGCGCTTATGTTACGCAAAATTTGATCAAAGACCTATTGCCGGTCATTGATAACCTGGAACGGGCCTTGTCCAGCCGACCGACCGAAGATCCGTCAGGCTTCGGCGCCGGGGTGGAGATGATCTATCGCCAGTTCTATGCCGTACTGGAAAAGCAGGGCGTCAGTGCAGTCGAAACGGTCGGCGCGATGTTCGACCCTGCCAAGCATGAGGCGATCATGAAGGATGAGGACTCCGATCAACCGGAAGGCACTGTGGTAGCCGAGTTGCAGAAAGGCTACGCCGCCTGCGGTAAGATTATCCGACCGGCCCTGGTAAAAGTAGCTGGCAAATAAGGTGCTGAAATCAAGCGAATAACGAATCGAAAATATATGAAAAAGCCGGCCACAGGCCGGTAGTTGTTGGAGGAGGAACAAACTATGGCAAAAGTAATCGGAATTGACCTGGGCACAACCAACTCGGTCGTAGCAGTAATGGAGGGTGGCGAACCGGTTGTTATCACAAATGCGGAAGGCAGTCGCCTGACGCCATCGGTTGTTGGATTTTCCAAATCAGGCGAGCGGCTGGTCGGCCAGGTGGCCAAACGGCAGGCAATTTCCAACACGGACCGGACCATCAGCTCGATTAAACGGGAGATGGGCAGCAATTATACCGTAGCAATCGACGACAAAAAGTATTCGCCGCAGGAAATCTCGGCGATGGTACTGCAAAAACTCAAAACAGATGCCGAAGCATATCTGGGCGAGAAAGTGACGCAGGCAGTTATCACCGTACCTGCCTATTTCAGCGACAGCCAGCGTCAGGCGACCAAAGACGCCGGCACGATTGCCGGACTGGAAGTGCTGCGGATCATTAACGAACCGACAGCCGCTTCGCTGGCCTATGGCATTGACAAAGGCGATGACCACACCATCCTCGTGTTCGACCTCGGCGGCGGCACGTTCGACGTTTCGATCCTCGAACTGGGCGATGGCGTGTTTGAAGTAAAATCGACCAGCGGCAATGGCCGGCTGGGCGGCGATGATTTCGACGAACGGGTCATGAAATGGCTGGTTGCCGAATTCAAGAAAGAGTCCGGCATCGACCTGGGCAACGACAAAATGGCGTTGCAACGGCTGAAAGAAGCCTCGGAAAAAGCGAAAATCGAGCTGTCTTCGCTGCTGACGACCAACATCAACCTGCCGTTTATCACGGCGGATGCCGGCGGACCCAAGCATCTGGATCTCAACCTGACCCGGGCCAAGTTCGACGAACTGACCGCCGATCTGGTCGAGTCCACCATGGGCCCAACTCGTCAGGCCATGACGGATGCCGGTCTCAGCCCGAAAGAAATCGACAAGATTATCCTGGTTGGCGGCTCGACCCGGATTCCTGCCGTACAGGATGCGATCAAGAAATTCTTCGGCAAGGAAGCTCATAAAGGCGTCAACCCGGATGAGTGCGTTGCCGTCGGCGCCGCGATCCAGGCCGGCGTATTGGTCGGAGAGGTCAAGGACGTACTGCTGCTGGACGTGACGCCGTTGTCGCTCGGCATCGAAACACTTGGCGGCGTGTTCACTAAGATCATCGAGCGCAATACGACGATTCCTACGGCCAAGAGCCAGACATTCTCCACCGCCGCCGACAACCAGCCGTCGGTCGACGTGCATGTGCTGCAGGGCGAACGTGAAATGGCCGCATACAATAAAACTCTCGGTCGTTTCGAGCTTTCCGGCATCGCGCCGGCGCCGCGCGGCGTGCCTAAAATCGAAGTAACCTTTGACATTGATGCCAACGGCATCGTGCATGTCAGCGCCAAAGACCTGGGTACAGGCAAAGAGCAGAAGATTACCATTACTTCGGCGTCGCAGGGCGGCGGACTGTCCAAGGATGAAGTGGAGCGGATGGTCAAGGAAGCCGAAGCCAACGCAGCCGACGACAAGAAACGCCGTGAAGAAGTGGAAACCCGTAATAACGGCGATTCACTGGTCTATCAGGCCGAGAAAACCCTCAAGGAATTTGAAGGTAAAGCCGACAAAGAGCTGGCCGACAAAGTCCAGGCAGCGATCGACGTGCTGAAGGAAAGCCTGAAAGGCACCGACAGCGAAAAGATCAAAGCCGACACGGAAGCGTTGTCTAAGCCGTTGTACGAGCTGACCTCCGCGGTTTACCAACAGGCCGGTCCGCAAGAAGGCGCGCCGGGACAAGCCGGTCCTAGCGGTGCTGCCGGCGGCAAGAGCAACGAAAAAGTCGTGGACGCCGAATACAAAGTGATGGACGACGAGAAAAAATAACTGGCAAAACGAAATCAGTCAGGCAAAATATAAGCGAGGGAGCAGTGCTGCGTAGTGCGGCGCTGCTTCCTTTCTGGAGTTGGTGAAGAAGTGGCGGACAAAAAAGATTACTATGAGCTGTTGGGAATAGCCCGCAATGCGACCGATGATGAAATTAAAAAAGCGTTTCGCAAGCAGGCCCGTCAGTATCACCCCGATGTGAACCGGGACGATCCCAAGACAGCCGAAGCGAAGTTCAAGGAGATCAACGAGGCCTACGAGGTTCTGTCCAACCAGGAGAACCGGGCCAAGTACGATCAGTTCGGTCACGCCGCCTTTGACGGTGCGTCTGGTGGCGGGGCCGGCTTCGGTGGCGGCGGGATCAACGATATTTTTGACATGTTCTTCGGCGGCGGCTTTGGTGGTGGCGGACAACGCCGTCAGGGACCGGAACGCGGCGCCGACCTGCGCTATGACATGGAAATTTCTCTGGAACAGGCCGCGACCGGTTATAACCAGGAAATCGAAATTCCCCGTACCGAAGACTGTACTGCCTGTCAGGGGACTGGCGCTGCTGCCGGTACCCACCCGGAAACCTGCTCGCAATGCGGCGGTTCCGGTCAGGCCCAGGTCGTGCAGAATACGCCGTTCGGCCGGATGGTCAACGTGACCACCTGCAGCCGTTGTCGCGGCGAAGGCAAGATCGTGCATACTCCCTGCGGTGAATGCCGCGGCCGGGGTAAAGTGCGCAAAAATCGCCGTATTCAGGTCACGATCCCGGCGGGGGCGGACAACGGATTGCGTCTGCGCGTTTCCCAAGGTGGCGAAGCCGGTACGCGGGGCGGCCCGCCCGGCGATCTCTATGTATATGTCTCAGTCAAACGACACAAGACCTTTGGCCGTGATGGCGACAATCTGATTTACGACTTGTCGATCAGTTTTGCCCAGGCCGCACTTGGGGACGAAGTTGAAGCGCCAACGCTGGAAGGGATGACGAAACTGGAAATTCCCGCCGGCACTCAGACTGGCACTGTGCTGACGATCAAGGAAAAAGGCGTGCCGCATCTGCGCGGCAAAGGTAAAGGCGACCTCAAGGTACGCCTGACGGTTGCAACGCCCAAGAAACTCTCGGACAAGCAAAAGCAGTTGTTGACCGAATTTGCCAAGCTAAGCGGCGAGAATATCAAAGCGGAAAGCCCGAGTTTCGTGAAAAAAGTCAAGGAAGCGCTTGGTGGCTGAATTTAGTGCGTAGGAGGCGACGGAATGCAGGATAAATGGGCGGAAATCAGCATCCATACGACTCAGGAAGCCACAGAGGCGGTGGCGGCTGTATTTCATGAACTGGGCGCCGGCGGCGTCGTCATTGAGGACCCTGAACTGATTCAGTCCTATCGTCGCTCCGGCAATTGGACCGACTGCATTTTTCCCGATGAACCGGCGGTCGACTATGTGACGGTGGTGGGCTATCTGCCTTCGGATACGGAACTGCCGGGAAAACTGCACATCCTGTCGCAGCGGATCGACGAACTGGCCAGCCACTCGCTGGACAAGGGCCGCGGCACGATCCACTGGCGCGAGGTCCGCGAAACCGAATGGGCCGAATCCTGGAAACAATATTTTCATACGGCGCGAATCGGCCGGCGGTTTGTCGTAAAACCTTCCTGGGAAGACTATCAGCCGCAGAATGATGATATTGTGCTTGATCTGGACCCAGGGATGGCGTTTGGCACCGGTACGCACGGTACCACAATCTTGTGCCTGGAAAGTCTGGAAACTTTGGTGCAACCCGGTATGACGGTATTTGACATCGGCGCCGGCTCGGGGATTTTATCGATCGCGGCAGCCAAACTGGGCGCTGTGGCAGTCCAGGCTGTCGAGTATGACAAAATGGCGACCGAGACAGCCGAACGTAATGTGACGGTCAATGGTGTGGCTGACCGGGTAACCGTTTCGCAGGGCAACCTGATGGATGACCTGACCGGGCAAGCCGATATTATTGTCGCCAATTTGGTGGCCGACCTGATTTTGAAACTGGCGCCGGCGATTCCGGCCCGTTTGAAAGCCGAAGGCTGTTTTCTGGCCAGCGGCATCATCAAGGACCGGCTGGCTGACGTGACAGAGGCCCTGCTGCAGCAGGGCCTGCATGTGACAAAAGTCAATGAAGCCGGCGAGTGGGCGGCTGTAATCGCCTGCCGCGGTCAGGCCTGATATGCGGCGGATCTTTATCGACGGTCCGCTCGGCGAGATCATGACCGTCAACGGCGAGCTGGCCCGCCATATTGGTCTGTCGCTGCGGATGGCGGTCGGCGACCGGCTGGGTGTGGCCGGCGCGGGCGGACAGTGCGGTCAGGCGGAAATCGTCAGTATTTCAACCGAAGCAGTAAGGCTGAAATTGACTGAATTGACCGCTTCGCCGGAACCGCCGGTTGCCGTGTGGCTGGCTCAGGCGCTGCCCAAGGGCGACAAAATGGACCTGATCGTGCAAAAAGCGGTGGAACTGGGCGTGCAGGGGATATTGCCGCTGCAGACCGCCCACTGTATCGTCCGCTATGAAACAGCCAAGCAGGCCGAGAAACTGCGACGCTGGCAAAAAATTTCGCAGGAAGCGGCTCAACAATCGGGGCGGGGAATCGTGCCGGTTGTGGGTCCTTTTTTGACGTGGCAGCAATTGTTTGAGCGGATTAGGCCGCAAACACAGTTGCTGATTCTTTACGAAGGCGAAGGAACACAGGGCTTGCGCCAGATTTTGACCCATCAGTCAGGCAAGGACTGGATTGTAGTCGTCGGTCCCGAAGGCGGCCTTTCGGAGGACGAAGTCCGCCGAGCCGAACGACGCGGCGCAGTGCTGGCTGGGCTCGGGCCGCGGGTATTGCGAGCTGAAACAGCCGGGTTTGCCGCATTAGCCGCCATCATGTACCAATCTGGCGATCTGGGAGGAAACTGATGCCAACTGTCGCTTTCATCACACTTGGCTGCAAAGTCAATCAGACCGAAACGGAGTCGATGGCTGGCCTGTTCCGAAAGCGTGGCTATACGCTGGTTGACGCTGCCGAGCATGCGGACATCTATATTATCAATACCTGTTCGGTGACGCATCTGGGCGAGCGGAAATCGCGGCAGATGGTGCGCCGGGCCAGCCGGCTCAATCCTGATGCCATTGTGGCGGTGACTGGCTGTTTTGCCCAGTTGTCGCCAGCGGAAGCGGCAGCCATTAGCGGCGTCGATGTCGTAATCGGCACCCAGAACCGGCTGCATATCGTGGACTATGTGGAGCAGGCCCGCCAGCAGAAGCAGCCGATTCAAGCCGTTTCGGACATCATGGGCATGCGCGAGTTCGAGGACATTCCGATTCAGGATTCGCCTGACCGCACTCGGGCATTTATGAAAATTCAGGATGGCTGCGACAACTATTGTTCGTATTGCATCATCCCCTACGCACGAGGACATCTGCGTTCGCGACCGCTAAACAGCATTGCGGCAGAAACTCGCTTTTTGGCTGAGGCGGGCTATAGAGAAATCGTTCTTACCGGCATCAATCTTGGTACTTACGGACGGGAAGCAGGGAGTTATACATTAGTCGACGCCGTTCGCGCTGTGCTGGATGAATCGCGGATTGCCCGGGTCCGACTCAGTTCCACCGAATCGCTGGAAATCTCGGCCGATTTGATCGGCCTGATGGAGCAGGACTCGCGGATGTGTCCGCATCTGCATCTACCGCTACAGGCCGGCGATGATCCGATTTTGTCGGCGATGCGCCGACCGTATACGACAGCCGACTATGCAGAGTTGCTGGCACGGTTGCGCAGCCGCGTGCCCGATCTGGCTGTGACAACTGACATTATCGTTGGTTTTCCCGGTGAGACGGACGAAAGTTTTGCCCGCACCGTCGAATTTGCCCGCGCGATGAAGTTTGCCAAAATTCACGTGTTTCCCTATTCCAAACGCAGTGGCACGCTGGCGGCGACTTTCGCGGGTCAGGTCGGCGATGCAGAAAAGAAACGTCGCGTGGCCGAGTTGCTGCAGGTCAGCGAACAAGGCAGTAAGGCCTTCCGGCGGCAGATGCTCGGACAAACTGTGCCAATCTTGCTGGAACGGGTTTCTGATGGCACTGCCGAAGGATTGACACCGAATTATCAGCGAGTATTTGTTACAGATGCCGCGGCCGATCTGGCGGAAAAGCAGCTGGTGCAAGTGGAGTTGATTCAGATTCAGGGCGAAGGACTTAGCGGCAGGTTGAAGAAATAACTTCGCCAGTCGCTATTTTTTAGCAGGAAACTGGCAGGGCCTGGCAGAATTTCCAACAATAGGACAGTAATAGTATAATGACGTGAAGGCGGGGGATGTGGATGCCTGAAGATTGTATTTTTTGCAAGATCGCATCGGGAGCGATTCCAGTCAAGCCGATTTATCAGGATGAATGTCTGATTGCTTTTGCCGATATCAATCCTGCGGCGCCGGTGCATGCACTGGTGATTCCGCGCAAACACTTGTCTTCTTTGGCGGCGACAACTGCCGAGGATCAGCAGATGCTCGGACATGCGATGCTAACGTTGCCTAAAATCGCCGAACTGTTGGGACTGGCGGCAGATGGCTTCCGTGTCGTACTGAATACCGGCAAAAATGGCGGCCAAACGGTGATGCACCTTCATTGGCATGTTTTGGGCGGTCGGTATATGGAGTGGCCGCCGGGCTGAGCATCTAATTAATAATATCAATAGAATAGAAAGGAGCGTTTATCATGGCACAAGATGTTCAATTGGTAATATTCAAGCTGGCAAATGAGGATTATGGTCTGCCGATTCAAAAAGTGCAGGAAATTAACCGGATGGTACCGGTGACCAAGTTGCCCCAGACGCCGGAGTTTATGGAGGGCATCATCAATTTGCGCGGGCGGGTCATCCCGGTGGTTGATCTGCGCAAACGTTTTGGCTTGGCAGTTAAGCCGCATGAGGATGATACCAGGATCATGATTATTGATATTGATGGACAAACAGTCGGCATCATTGTCGATGCGGTCAATGAAGTCGTGCAGATGCCGGGGGCTTCGATCGAACCGCCGCCGCCGACCTTTATCCTGGAAGCCCAGTACATTGAGGGAATTGGTAAAATGGACGACCGTTTGGTCATCTTGCTAAATATTGATAGAGTGATGACCAGTCAGGAAACCATTCAACTGAAACAAGCCATCCAGTCGGCCTAATGTCCTGCCTGAGTCGGGGACCCAACCCGTGAATTCGCCGGATGCGTCCTTGCTGGCTGCCGAAAATGAAACCCTGCGTGAGCAGCTGAAATTAATGCAGTCTGAGATGGATGTGCGCATCAGTGCCGCAAATCAGGCTGCGAATCGTTTGCGCGGGTTTTTGTGGGAATTGATTGATACCCTGCCGGAACGAATCTATGTCAAGGATGCGGCGAGTCGTTTTCTGCTGGTCAATAAAACCATGGCTGAGGCATGGGACGTGCCGGCGGAGGAGTTCATCGGCAAGACCAACGTAGATATTCATATCAATCCTGAGCTGGCGAAAATGTTGGACGCAACAGATGGAGTTGTGCTGGAATCTTTAACTGAACAGGTTTTGCCGGACCTGATGATGGAGGATCGTCGCGGACAAAAAAAGTGGCTATCACGGATAAAACGCCCTATTCGTTCCCTGGATGGGCAGACATGGAACGTTTTGGGCATCACAACGGACATCACCAAAATCAAAGAGCATGAAATCGCGTTGATCGAAGCACAGACAGAGCTGCAGCAGCAATATCGTCAGTTGCAACAGGCCTGGCGACAGACAATCGACGTTTTGTCCAATACTACCGAGGCCAAGGACCCGTACACGGCCGGCCATCAACGTCGCGTAGCAAAGCTTTCCGCGGCGATTGGCGGCGAAATGGGCCTGGACGAAGAAACGCAGACGCTTCTGCAACTTGCCGGCGCGATCCATGATATTGGTAAAATCAATATCCCAGGCGAAATTCTCAGTAAGCCGGGGAAACTGAATCCGATTGAGCGACGCCTGATCGAAACCCATTCCACCGCTGGCTATGACATTCTTAAATCCTTGCAGTTGCCTTGGCCGATTGCCCGGATTATCTACCAGCATCATGAGCGGATGGACGGGAGCGGTTATCCGGAACATTTGCGAGGGGCGGATATTTTACCGGAAGCCCGGGTGATCATGGTGGCTGATGTTGTCGAATCAATGATGTCGCACCGACCTTACCGGAGGGCGCTCGGTCAGGGTGCGGCCCTGGCGGAAATTCGCGCCGGTCGGGGAACCCGCTATGACGCGCAGGTCGTCGATGCTTGCCTGGCGCTGTTTGATGAGCAGCGATTTGAGTTTTAAATACAAAGCCCCGACAGGTTCAATCTGTCGGGGTTTTGCGTATTTATTAAGCAGCGCTGAAAGAAAAGCCCTGCTGACGAAATACAATAACGCAGGCGTCAGCGACCATCGGATCATAATGAGATCCTTTTAGTGCGAGGAGTTCATTCAATGCCGATTCGACCGGCATCGCGATTCGGTAGGGGCGATGTGACAGCATAGCTTCCATAGAATCGGCGACAGCCAAAATTTTGGCTTCCAATGAAATCTGTGCGCCGTTAAGACCCAGTGGATAGCCAGAACCGTCGAGTCGTTCGTGGTGTTGCAATACGGCTGTGACGACTGCTGTTGGCAGACCTGATGCCCGGAGAATTTCTACGCCCTCGCTGACATGGAGTTTAACCAGGTCATGTTCGATCGGCGACAATAAGGCCGGTTTGCTCAAAATTTCGCCAGGGATGGCGATTTTTCCGACATCATGCAGCGAGGCGGCAGTGCAAAGCATATCGATTCTCTCGGCTGCCAGACCAAGTTGTTTGCCGATGGCAGCTGCCAGTTCGGTTGTTTTGCGCTGATGGCCGGCGGCATAAGGGTCGTGTTTTTCAGTAATGGATGCTAACGTTTGGATGGTCTGGGCCGAAGAATTTTTCAAATCCAATAAGGCCAGATTGCTTTGCTGCAACAGAAGATTGTTGCGTTGCAGCAGACGGGACAGGCTGTAACCTGAGCCAAGCAGGAGTGTGATAAATAAACCGGCAATGCCATAATAACGGATTTTTCTCTGTTCAACCTCGGCTAACGCATATTCTTCCGTCACACCGACGGTCACGATCAACGGATAGAGCGGTAATTTGCGATAAGAAATCAACCGTTCCTGCGACGACACAATCCCAGGGCTGGCGTAGCTTCCGACCGGCTGTGTCGGTAGCAGACGGAAGAGCTGAGAACCGGCGACAGACTGGCCGACGTCCCGGTTTTGATTAAAATAGTGGGCCCTTATGATACCGTCTGAGCCGATAAGGGATACGCCGTGACTCGGTCCCAGCTCCAGCCCTTCATAGAAGGAGGAAAAATAGTCCGGATTTACGCCGGCAAAGACGACGCCGGCAAACGAACCATCGGGATTGTTCAGCCGTCGGGTCAGCGGGAGGGAGACAGTGCCGGTGGTGCGGCCGCGCATCGGTTTGCCGATATAGAGACCGGCCGGATGGGTGGTCTGATGAATCACGATGTGAGGCAGATCACCGACTTGAAGCGATCGAAATACGGGTTCGGTACTGGCGATGGTGAAGCCAGCGGCATCAACAAGGCCGACAATCTGAAAAATTGGCCACTGGCGAAGTACTTTCAGCATGGACTGGATATCTTCTGTAACCCGGTAATCTTTCTCGTAATGGGTCTGGAGAAACAGCAGCATTGTATCGATACTAGCCAAGCTGCGTGATACATCCTGCTCAACAGCGCGACAGAGGATCGCATTTTCGCGCTGTACATCGGCCTGGGCCTCGTTTCTTTCGACCAGGACCCGGTCAAAGGCGATATAGCCGGAAATACTGCTAAGTGCAATTGCCACAAACCATATCAGGGCAATGGGAGATAGCAAGCGTTTCACGCGAATCCTCCTGGCTATGCGACAGATACTTAATCATAATAAGGTTTCAGTTCTTATTATGTTTTATGTTCAGCCTGAAACGAAAAAATCCTGCTAATGTAAAGGATGCTAATCAGTGAATAGGAAAAACCTCCGGTGTAACCCGGAGGTAAAACAGAGGAGGAGGGGAAGGTAAAGGATTTTGGGTTCAGCGTAATTATTTGTTAAAAACGGGGGCCGTTACCAGGGCCTCTACCGCCGCCCATTCCGGGGCCGCCCATTCCAGGACCGTGGCCGGCAAAGCCGTTTTCAAAACCATCATTGATCCGTTTTTGCATCCACTCAATTTTGGCGTCCGCTTGTGATTGGGTGATCTGTCCGGCTGTTACCAGGCGGGCTAGATTTTCTTTTTGAATTGCGATGCGTTGCTCGGCCATTTTTTTCATATCCGCTTTTTGTTCATCGGTTAACGGACTATTCAGACGGGCGCCGGGAGCAACCAGGTTGTTTTTCATCTTGAAAGCATGTGCGCTATCCATCGTTTTCAGTTTAGCGTCAGCTTGTTCCTGGGTCAGATAACCGGTTTTTACCATCAGTTGAATCCGTTCTTTTTTCAACTGGAAGTTTTTTTCCTGCATAGCTTTCCATTCAGCTTGTTGCGATTCGGTCAGCTGTTGCGCCTGAATTGCCATCGGGCCTGATCCCATGCCGCCCCCCATGCCGCGACCAGCACCCATCATTCCCATACCCATCGGGGAGGCCATTGTCACTCCGGCTACTGTTAGGGCCAAGACGGCTGCGCCGACAATAATCAACGCTTTTTTGTTCATTGTATTTTTGCTCCTTTCAACTTTTCGCGGATTGTTCCGCTCTCAATTCTTATTATAGGAGCATAGTATTACGAAACAGTGTCAAATTTGTGACATAATTGTGAAATCTTGCCGGATATTTTGCAGGAAAATGTCAACAGACGATGAATAAAAAACATGATACATTCAATGTTAATGTTGGAGTGCGACTGGGTAAAATGGGAGAGTGGGCCAAGATGACGACCATTCCCAAATCTGTATGCTCGGGAATCAATGAATTGGACAAAATATCCTGCAAGCTTGATGCTGTTCTTTCCAGTATGGCGGATGGCTTTTTTATCATTGCGGCCGACTGGAAGGTAACATACGCAAATAAGGTTGTATTGTCGCATCCGACAGCAGGCGATATTGTCGGCAGAAACATTTTGTATCAGTACTCACGGGTGCGTCCATTACTGAACGGATTGCTTAAAGCCAGAAAATATCATATCCCGGCGCGGTGCGAAGCGTTTGTTGATTTCGCCGGGATTTGGCTGGAGTTGAATATTCATCCTTTACCGGAAGCAGAACTGGCAGTATACGCCCGCGATGTGACCCAGGAGAAGCAGAATCAGATCGCTTTGCAGGAAAAATTTCAAAGTGCATTCAACTCCGGGTCGGTGCTAATGACGATCAGCACCATCGAAGACGGCCGTTATTTAGCGGTAAACGATTGTTTTTTAGAAACTCTGGGCTATTCTCGACAGGAAGTGCTTGGCAAAACGTCACAAGAACTGGGGCTGTTTGCAAATTATGAGGATCGCACGCGGCTTTATGAACTGTTTAAGAGTTTGGGGCGCATTGTGAATTTTTCAATTGATGTGCGGGATCGCGCAGGAGAACTTCATGCCGGGTTGTTTTCGGTGGAAATGATCCGCAGTCAGGATGAACCGTGCTGGCTGGCATCGCTTATTGACATCACCCGGGAAAAAAGGTTGCAGGACACGCTCGAGGCAGCGAACCTTGCCTTGCAACGAAAAGCGGATGTGGATGGTCTGACCGGAATATATAATCACGCATATCTGATGAATTCGCTGGAGAAGGAAATTGATCGCGCCAAACGTTACGGAACAGCGCTTTCGATTGTCATGATCGATATTGATAATTTCAAGTCATTCAATGATACGCATGGACATCTGGTTGGCGACCAAGTGCTGAAAAATGTGGCTGAGTATATGAAGGAAAGCCTTCGTGGCATCGATGTGATGGGGCGCTATGGCGGCGAAGAGTTTATGTTGGTATTACCAAGCATAAATCAAAGGGGGGCTCTCGACGTGGCTGAGCGCATCCGGCTCGGCATTGCGTCTTCAGGGTTTGCCTCAAAAGAACTCCATATCAGCGTCAGTGCAGGAGTTGCTGAATTTAACGGACAAACCAAGGACGCACTGATTCAGGCGGCTGACTACAATATGTATATTGCCAAGCGCAAGGGGAAAAATCGAGTCGAAGGCTAAAGATCAGTGTTTAAAAAGCTTGCCAGTGTTGGCAGGCTTTTTTGTCGAGACATAGTTAATAATTATTATGAATTATGGTATTATTAAGTTGCATGCAAGAAAAAATCATGTGCTTATTCCAGGGGTGGTGCTGCTGCTCCCGAGTCAAAGGAAAGAAGGGAACCTTATGAAAACAAAACTTACAGAGCTATTGGGAATTCAGTATCCGATCATTCAAGGCGCGATGGCTTGGGTTTCGGAAGCCAATCTGACGGCGGCGGTGTCCAATGCCGGCGGAGCGGGCGTGATTGCGACAGGCGGGCGCACGACCGAATGGACACGCGAAGAAATTCGAAAAGCTAAAACGCTTACCGATAAACCGTTTGGCGTTAATGTTATGCTGATGGCGCCCAACCGGGATGAAATTGTAAAGGTGATCTGTGAAGAAAAAGTTGCATTTGTGACTCTGGGGGCCGGCAATCCGGTGGTGTATTTCGATGTGCTGCATCAGGCGGGAATCAAGGTGATTCCGGTTATTCCCAGCCTAAAATTAGCTAAACGCGTGGAGGCAGCCGGGGCTGATGCCATCATCATCGAAGGAATGGAAGCTGGCGGTCATGTAGGTTCGTTAACGACGATGGCTTTGTTGACCAATGTTATTCCGGAAGTCGCATTGCCGGTTATTGCCGCCGGCGGCATTGTCGATGGCCGGGGGATGGCGGCCGCATTGCTGATGGGAGCGGCTGGCGTGCAAATGGGCTCGCGTTTTTTGCTGACCAATGAATGTGGTCTGCATCCCAATGCGAAAGCTCGGATTATTGCGGCCGCTGATACGGAATCGGTGGTGACTGGAGTGTCGCGGGGGCATACAGTACGTGGTTTGAAAAACAAGTTCACCGACAAATTCCTGGCGCTGGAAGTGCAGGGCGCGCCGCAGGCGGAACTGGACAGCCTGGCGACCGGCACCAATCGCATGGCAGCCGTGGAGGGAGATGTTGAAAATGGACTGGTCCAGGTGGGGCAAAGCCTGGTACCACTAAAAGAAATCAAGCCGGTTAGTGTAGTGATTGAGGCCATCATGGCCGAAACCAGGGAGAAACTGTCGAATGCGGCAAAAATTCTGGGTTAGCTTGTTGATTGCCTGATAAAAAAAGAACCGTGCCTTGAAGGTACGGTTCTTTTTTTATCAGGCAATGTTTAGTTACAACGCCACTATTCTTTCAAAGATAGTATTACTTCAAACATGCCGAAGGAAGTACCTACAGTAACCCTGTAATCCGTTGTTGAAAACGGCTTGTCGATTTGCGTTACAAATTGTGGCAACAAATCAACCATAAGTCCGGCATCGGATAGCGAACCGCCAAAAACACCATTGTGGACATTCAAAAATTCTCCCGCACAATCCAATGCCAGCGCATCAACCGACGACAATTTTTCACCATAAAAACGGCTTGCGATTTCCAATAGCACATGGTCATCCATAAACAGTCCGGTGGATACCGATAGATCGCCAATAATATGCTGCGATACGATCCAACCGGAAACTGGCGCCGGCTCCGCATGAACAAAAATATACGGCGTATCATTGAGGAATCTGACAACATTTCGCAGCATCAATCCAACATAATCATACAAATAATCGGCTTTGTCACCTGCTGCCGAAAAATCCACTAATTTTTTTACAACTTCAGCCTCGTCCTCTGAAGCAAGTTGTTTTTCCGTTAAACCATACTCTTTGCGGAAATCCGCCAGTGTTTTCTCTACTTCAGTCAGTGTCATATACTCCAGATCTGTAATTGCCAGAATGAGAGCAAGATGACCTTCGTGTTGCGATTCCAATAAGTGATCTACTTGCTCGCTTGTAACATAGCCTTGCTGTATGGCCAGCGCGCCAAATTTTTGGTCTTTCGCCCGCTGCAGATTATGCACATCTGCAACTTGCGACGCGGTCATCAAACCAGCGTTAACAGCGAGAACCCCAAGTTTCACCTTAACGTTTCGCTCGCGTTGAAGTACCTCGGAAAACTGGACATGGGTAAGGATTCCGTTGTTCAATAAATAATGTCCGAAATATTGATTCATCCTGTTTTATCCCCTTTTTCATTCAAAAGTTGCCACTGTTAATTTGCTTTCGCCAGGTTATTCTGTTCCAAAACCAAATTAATAACAGACAACAATTTGTCCTCAACGATCGGTTTAGTGATGTAATTTTTTGCCCCAGCCTGTAATGCTTCAAAGACGACGTGTTTTTGTCCCAATGCACTTACGACAATAATATTCGTCGCAGGATCGGAATCAATGATCTGCTTAATGGCTTCAATTCCACCTAATCCTGGCATGGTGATATCCATGGTCACCATATCGGGTTGGAATTGGGAGTAGTTGAGAATCGCCTGTTCTCCGTTGATTGCTTCGCCAACGATTTCATGCCCCGCTTTTTCCAGAAATCTCCGTAAGGTCGCTCTCATCATCAGTGTGTCGTCAACAACCATAATTCGTGCCATTTTTATCTTCCTTTCTTACTTCGTATTTAATACTGGATTTTTTAGCAGCGCCTAATAGATCAAACTTAACGTGATTATGCCTGCATCGGTATCAAGCACCCAGGTGGGTGTTTCCGATTGGGGATACTTGGCGGAAGCATCATCTGCCAAAATACTGACCAAGGCTTCGATTGCGATGGAATCTAGCCAAGCAGGTTCGGATTTTAACGCATGGTGGAAAATTTCATTCGCATAATGGGACAAGGTGGTCTCCATCATTCTGTCGATCGGCGCGTCTATTGCCTCTTGCGTAAAACGTTTTTCAACCAGATGCGCTACAACCGATTGATCGGCGCTTAACACCATCCTGCCGTTAGCAAGCCCCTTTATGCCGAGGAAGGTGGTAACCTTGCGAAGATTGAGCTTTCCACCAGCAGTTCCTTCAATATAAGTGTGATTTCGTACCAGCAACCCGGCATCGCTTTGTAACAGATGTTCGGCTGCATTCACGAGCGGTTTGGCCAACTGCCGGATCGAATAGGGTTCATTTTCTTCAGCCTGCGAAAAGGGCAGCGAAAATTGAAATTGCGTACCTTTTCCAAGGGCGGTATTTACGCACACGGAGCCATTGAGTTTTTCTAATTCAGCTCTTACAGCAGACAGGCCCACACCCCGTCCCGCGAAAGTGTCGACCGCTTGAGCGCCGGAGAAGCCGTCGGCAAAAATCAACTGAATTATTTCTTCTTGCTGCAGATTCTGGACCTCTTCCATAGTGCAAATTCCCTTTTCCAAGGCGATGTCGCGGATGCGTGCCGGGTCCATGCCACGCCCGTCATCGGAAATAACAAGCGTCACTCCGGCTGGGTCTTCTAGAACCGTGCAAGTAATACTGCCTCTTTCGTCCTTGCCATTTTCCACCCTTTCTTCATATGATTCGAGCCCGTGCACAATCGAGTTGCGAAAAATATGCCCCAGTGACTTTATAAAATCGTAATATTGTAAAGGATCGACCAGTGTCTCACCCCCCACGATTTCAAAAGAGTACACCGCTTTTTCGTTTTGTTCGGCTAAAGTGACAACATATTCAGGATAGGACTGCAATAGTTCCTTGATGGGCTTATATCGCAAGCGGCGCAAATCCGGCAGCAGCAAACTGCACTCGCCAGGAGAAAGCATCCGTAGAACCTTTTCTTCAATTTCCAGCAAGCGATTATTGTCAACGACGAGCATGTTCCCCCGCTGGAAAAAAACCTCGCCAAGCTTGTCTTTCAATATGTCCAAGTCCGCATTGAGCCAGTCAAGCATTACTTCCGGCGTAAGGGCGCTCAGTTTTTCCGCCAACGGTTCGTTTGCTGCGCCATCCAGTCTATTTGAACGAAGAATATCAAGCGTGCCTTCCATATCATGCAATTTTGCCATTGTATTGCGCATTCGCAATTGGCCAAAGGCGCCTTTGAAAGTGTGCACTGTCCTAAACAGGGTTGCTAGCATTTCACCTGCTGTTTTTTTCTCGTGCAACAAGTTCTGCATGCCTTCTTGGCAAAAACTCGTATACTGACCCATTGTGGTAAAAAAATCGGCAGAATGCGTCACAACGTAGACGATCATCGCCAGGATATCCCGCTCGGATTGTACCTGGTCCTCCATGGCCCGTTGCAGTGTTTGGTCAGTAAGAATCAGCATGATTTTTCGTTGACCGGGATCGGCAATGTGGTCGATCAATTTATAGGCTACACCGATATAGCTACTGCCCAAGACGACTTCTTCAGGTAAGAGGGAAAAATATGTCTCCCGCATAACCTCATTATCTGCCTGCAAAATTTTTCTAAAGATGGCTTCCAGGAAGACTTGCTGGTCCCGGTCCTCGGGATATATTAAAGCCGGAACGGCCTCTTTTGCGATCTCCCGGTGAAAAACCGTTTGGCATTCTGCGCTATATTCATCGTTGACGCGAAGGTCTTCGCCAAAAGAAAGAAAACCTTGCCCGGCATGGTCGAGCAGATTTCGCAGGGATGCTGTTCGTTCCGTCACTTTTTGCTCCAGTTCCTGATTCCAGACTTCCAGTTTGGCATGGGACAATTGCACTTCCTCAACCATCTTTTGCAATGAGTCCAGCATATTGTTAATAGCGTAAGTCAAAGAGCCCATTTCGTCTCGTGAATCAATGGCGCCGCGAACATTCAAATCACCATTTCCCGCGCTAGCCATTACTTTATCCAATCGGTACACTGCTTTGCGCACCGACATGTCAAAGCCCAGGAAAAGATAACAAACCAGCAGCAGAATGCCCCCGGTAAAGCAAACGACTATATTTCGATATTGCAAATATTTGTCAACCCGCACAACCAGCAATTGATCAATGACCTTCAATTCTTCTTTGTGCAATATCCCGGCAGTCTGGATGGCCTGATTCCCCGCGGTGGTCAATAATTGCTGCGGAATGAGCAAACCTTGTTGTCCTAACGTTTTTTGTTCGACATTCCAGGCGAAAGTCGGCACAGCGTCTGTGAGAGCCGTATGCACTGCTTTCAACTTGGTTTTGATGGTTTCATTGTGGCGAAATACCAGCTGCGCATTGCTGTCGGTTTGTTCCAAACCCGACCGTATCAATCCCACAATTTGCAGCAGCCGATTTTTACTCTCCGATGAAAGATTATTATCCTGCAGTTGAATCGCCAGGCCCTGTGTTGTACTCAAGGTATCTATCAATCCAGGCAATTTACGCAGTACAGAATCAACAAGACGCGATGTATCAAAATCAGAATCCATGGCCAAATTTGACTCATATCCCACGTGCAGCATAAAAGCAGTCACTTCAGTAAGCCACCGACTGTCCAGATCAAATAACACTTGCGCGCGCCCGACATCGGAATTGAACTGCAGTGCATCCGGTTTGCGGGCGAGCCAATCTTTGCGCAACATTTGGAGTTTCCAGGTTGTATCCATTTGAAGAGTTGCCTGATTGTCAATCGCCTCTACTGCATCCAGCGCTGCGTCTATTTTCTTTTGTTGCGCCAGCACTTCTGCCTGTAAGGCTCTATTGCCGGTCGAAAAATCATAATGAATACTGCGATAGGTCTGCGTCTCATTGAGCAAATGGGTCAGCGCCTGGATATATTGAACTCCGACTCGTTCCCGAATCGCAAAATCAATATTTTTGTTTAACTCTGACACTAGCATATAAATTAGCACAGAGGCCTGCAAAACAATCAATAAGCCAATAAGGCTGAACTTATAGGCGTATTTCAGGCGATTCATCAATTGAACTGCAGGTTCAAATAGATATTTCATCAACGAATCACCTTCACTGCTTTTTCTCATGGCTGAACTGGAATTGATTTTGCATACATTTATTATTGAAAACTATTGCAGACAGTGGGTGAATTTCCGGTTAAATTTGTGTTATTTTTTTCCGGAAGTCGGTATTGCATCATTGCAGAAGATAAAATTTTCTATTTGAAATAAATTTAGCAGGAATTTTAATTATGAAAGTAAAATAAATAACAAAATAGAAATGGACGCAATATTTCATTGCAGTAAGGGAGCTGGATCGGTGCGCAA
>CAZFSM010000040.1:0-18704 GCA_964521625.1 uncultured Veillonellaceae bacterium
GGTGACATTTTCTCACGATAATCTACAAGGTGACATTATCTCAAGTTAACCACACGGGCGAAAAGTATGTTGTTGCACTATGCTTTACGTTAAAATATAATAATAACAAGAATATTATCGCAATAACGGCTGGAGGCGAACAAACCGGGATGGCTATCGGATTGGCGGGTTTAACTGACGTACGATCAATGTCGATGATGCAATCCATGTCCTATCAGGCGGGGCAGACGAGCCGCGACAGCTCTGGAAAACAGGGCGAAGTTGGCGCGATTTCGCCGGCTTATTCGCTTGAGCTTACAGCTAAAACTAACAAATCCGGCCCGGAGCTCCAGCAATTGAAACGTACCGGCAAAATTGAGTGCCAGGCCTGCAAAGAACGAAAGTACCAGGATGGGTCTAATGATCCTGGCGTTTCGTTCAAAGCGCCGGGACATATTTCTCCCGAGAGTTCGGCGGCTGTTATTATGTCTCACGAACAGGAACATGTCGGCAATGAGCAGGCGAAAGCAAGCCAGGAAGACAGAGAGGTCATTTCCCAGAGCGTCAGGCTGTTTACTTCAGTCTGTCCGGAATGCGGCAAAGCCTATGTTTCTGGCGGCGAAACGCGCACGACGACTGCGTCAAAACCGCAGAAAAACGAATCGAATTCCCCGCAGGGAAACCAGGTTGATTTTTCTATTTAGCAGTAAATAAAAGGAATGAAAAAAGGCTGTCTCGTCATAGGTGATTAACCTATGAGAGACAGCCTTTTGATTTGGTGATTTGTTTATGCGCCGGCAAGCTGGGAAATTTTCAGACTGGGGGCCCTCCCGATATCAACAAACTTTCCATCCTGTGTTTTTACTACCGGCTGAAACGTATAGTCGCCGCCAATCATGATGACTTCAGCCAGTCGACCGTCACTTAGCTGGACCTGGCTGCCAATGAACTGGTCGCGCAAGTGTTCCAGGAAGGTAGCGCTGGTGGCCGTATCCAACTTGTCGTACATATCGCCTGCAATCATCCGGGCTGCGGTAAATGGACTTTCTTTATGCTGATAGGGGCGTTCGGAAGTAACCGCGTCATAAAGATCAGCAACTGCCAGAATCCGTGCATAGGGGTGGATGGCTTCGCCGCGCAATCCATTGGGATATCCGCTGCCGTCCATCCGTTCGTGATGCTGAGCAATGGCCGTCACAATATCTTTGGAAATTGCCCCGGTTTTTTGCAATAGTGCAATGGCAAGCTCGCTATGCTGTTTCATCTTTATCGTTTCAGCCGGGGTTAGCTTTTCCGGTTTACTAATCAATGCCTGGGGGATTTGTGTTTTACCGATGTCGTGCAGCAAACCGGCCAAAATAATATCGCGAAGCGCTTCGCCCTGATAACCCAACCATTTTCCCAATACGCCGCAAATCACGCTGACGTCTACTGAGTGATGCAGGGTATATTCGCCAAGGCGGCTCATAGAGTGCAGATGGTGAATTGCCCCAACCATTTCAGCCATACTGATTACAGAACCAATGACGACTTCCTGCATTTCTGCCAGCGGAAGCTCACCGGCGAATCGCATGGAGGCAAAGGCGCTGTCTATAATCTGTACAGTTCCCGCATATTCGTTTTCAAAGTGTTCCGCCGAGAATTGCGGTGGCAGTTCTTCGTCGCCCCAGACACTCAGTGATAACACTTTCCAAGCTTCCATGTTGCGTAGCATGGCTTCCGATAACGCGACTCCTTCGTTGACGATCACCCGGCCGGCATCGGAAAGTACAGGCGCCGCAAGCACCATACCGGGCTTGGCATTGCGCAGATCAATTCTTTTTTTATGATCCAAAACCGAATAACCTCCTTGAAAAAAGCTCATTTTTATTAAATCGATAGTTTTTTCTGAAAATACTACGACTAATATTATTTCGCAGAGGCAAAAATGTCAATATGAAAGTAAGAGTCGGGCTTAAATAAGCGGGGTGGGAAGTTGCCAGGCCAACAAGACTTCGGTTCCTTCACTGTTGTAAACCATTTGATCGGCCAGCGATAGCATAATCGGAATGCCTCGACCCATCGATGCATCCTCGCCAAATGAAAACAGATCTTCCGGGGGGGCGCGCAGACGACGTAGCAATGCATTGCCGGCAAAGCCAATGCGGGATGATTGCGCCCGGACAATGAATCGATTGCCGATTTTGTTGAAGCGCAGCGAAGCCTGTTGTTGTCGGGGCACTCCGTCGCGACACTCCAGTGCATTGGCCAGGGCCTCATTCACAGCAATTTCTTGTACCGAGTGTGCTTCTCCCGTTGCTTCCGCCAAGATATGCGATATCTGTAAGTTAATCTTTTGATCTGAAAACGCGGCTAACCTCCGCGTTTTTTATTTAACTAAAATATTTTTTATAAATGGCAGGAAGTTTTAAACGTAGTGCGAAGTAATTATATTGGGACAAAATGCAGCAATATTGTGAACATTTTGCCTTGATGGCTAAAGAATTTCCAAGCGGTTTTGTTAAGGTGATTATATAGATGAAGGGGGTAGAAAAAATGCAAAAACGAATTCTCAAGATCAATGGAGTGGACCGAACTTTTATTGCTGATCCGGACAAGTCCCTGGCCAGTGTACTGAGGGAACAGCTTCTACTTACCGGCTGTAAGGTCGGTTGCGGAACCGGTCAATGCGGAGCCTGTACTGTAATCATGAATGGAAAAGCGATCAGGTCCTGTGTCACGAAAATGAGCCGAGTGTCGGACCATGCCGATATTACGACCATTGAAAAACTGGGGACACCGGAAGACCTGCATCCGTTGCAAGTTTCCTGGATGGCTCATGGCGCC
This sequence comes from uncultured Veillonellaceae bacterium, assembly GCA_964521625.1. Taxonomy (GTDB): domain Bacteria; phylum Bacillota; class Negativicutes; order UBA1444; family UBA1444; genus UBA1444. The sequence goes on from CAZFSM010000040.1 coordinate 2,806, forward strand.
GCGCAATGCGGTTTTTGCACTACCGGCTTTATCATGTCATCGAAAGCACTGCTGGATGAGAATAAGAGTCCGACCCGCGAACAGGTTCGCGACTGGTTCCACAAAAACCGGAACGCTTGCCGATGTACGGGATATAAACCTTTGGTCGATGCGGTGATGGACGCGGCCAAAGTTTTGCGCGGCGAGAAAAAGAAAGAGGACCTGTTGTTCAAACCAGGTAAAGATGGCAAAATTATCGGCACGACATTTCAACGACCTTCCGCAGTTGCCAAGGTAACAGGAACCTGGGATTTCGGCGCCGATGGCGCGTTGCAGATGCCGGTGGGCACATTGCGTCTGGCGTTGGTGCAGGCTGAAGTGTCACATGCGTTGATCAAAAATATCGACACTGCCGAAGCGGAGAAAATGCCCGGCGTATTTAAAGTGGTGACGCACAAGGACGTAAAAGGCAAGAATGCAATTACCGGACTGATTACATTCCCCACCAACAAGGGTGATGGATGGGATCGCCCGATTTTATGCAAAGACAAGGTGTTCCAGTTTGGTGATGCGATTGCTATCGTTTGCGCCGATACGGAAGCTAACGCCCAAGCGGCAGCCAAAAAGGTCAAAGTGGAGCTGGAAGTCCTGCCGGCATATATGAGCGCGCCCGAAGCGATGGCGCCGGATGCGATCGAAATTCATCCCGGCACGCCGAATGTTTATTTTGAGCAGGGGATTATCAAGGGTGACGACACCAAACCGCTCATGGAAAAAGCAGCGTATGTGGTGGAAGACGATTTCTATTGCAGCCGCCAACCGCACCTCACCATTGAGCCAGATTGCGGCTATGCCTATTTTGACGAAGAGGGAAGATTGACAATTCACTCGAAAAGCATCGGGATATTCCTGCACCATGCGATGATTTGCCCCGGTTTGGGTATTGAACCCGACAAGCTGCGCATTGTTCAGAACCCGACTGGCGGTACTTTCGGCTACAAATTCAGCCCGACGATGGAAGCACTGCTTGGCGTCGCCTGCATGGCCACATGCCGCCCTGTTTCGCTGGTCTACTCCATGTACCAGCACATTACTTATACAGGCAAGCGTTCTCCCGGGTTTGTCAATCTAAAATACGGAGCAGATAAGGACGGAAAATTGTTGGCCATGGAGAGCGACTGGGTCATCGATCATGGTCCCTATTCGGAATTCGGCGATTTGCTGACCTTGCGGCAGGCACAGTTCATTGGTGCGGGCTATGACATTAAAAATATCCGGGGCAAAGGCCGCACGGTCTGTACGAACCATGCCTGGGGCTCCGCTTTCCGAGCGTATGGATCGCCGCAATCGTTCCTTGCTTCAGAGATTTTGATGGATGAACTGGCGGAAAAAATGGGCGTTGATCCGTTTGAACTGCGTTACAAAAACTTGTACCGTCCAGGCGCCACAACGCCAAACGGCTGTAAACCCGATGTTTATTGTCTGGTTGAGATGTTTGACAAGTTGCGTCCTAAATATGAGGAAGCAAAAAAACGCTGCAAAGAATTATCGACTGCGGATAAAAAACGTGGTGTTGGACTGTCAGTGGGAATCTATGGCTGCGGTCTGGATGGCCCGGATGGTTCCGAAGCGGCTATTGAATTGACGCCAACAGGTGTAATTCTGTCGAACACCTGGGAAGATCACGGTCAGGGGGCTGACGCAGGAGCGATGACGATTGCTCATGAAGCGTTACGACCGCTGGGATTGACGCCGGGACAAATCAAACTGGTCATGAATGATACTGCCACCTGCCCGAACAGCGGGCCCGCCGGCGGCAGCAGATCAAATGTCATGACTGGCAATGCGACGAAGATATCCTGCGAGATGTTGCTGAACGCGATGCGTAAAGCCGATGGCAGCTATCGGACCTATCAGGAAATGGTGAATGAAAAAATCCCGCTGAAATACAATGGCAAGTGGACGGCTGCTGCTTGTTCGGCCTGCGACCCGGTCACCGGTCAGGGCAATCCGTTCCCGATCTATATGTATGAAATCTTTATGCCGGAAGTCGAAGTGGACATCAAGACCGGCAAAACAACCGTGGTCAAGTTTACAACGGTCGTTGATGTCGGGACGATTATCAACAAAACTGTTGTCGATGGACAAATTTATGGTGGTTTGGCGCAGGGGATCGGCCTGGCTTTGACCGAGGACTTTGAAGATCTGAAAAAGCACACCAGCCTGGCAGCGTGCGGCTTGCCTTATCCCAAGGATGTTCCCGATGAAATCGAGATCATTTACAACGTTACTCCGCGGGCCGATGGCCCGTTCGGCGCAGCCGGTGTTGGCGAAGCCCCCCTAACAGCGCCGCACCCGGCGATCCTGAACGCGATCTACAATGCCTGCGGCGCCCGGATTACCAAGGTGCCGGCCTTGCCGGAAGTGGTAAAGGCCGCGCTGGCGGCAAAAAAGTAGCAGGATAAAAGGTCGCTGACGGCGAAAAAACTAAAAAATACTGAAACGAACCGGGGAGGTCAAAGCCTCCGGTTCGTTTCAGCTTATGGAGAGAGTGGTATGGAGCGTACTTTGTCCCGTGAATGGGAAGAGCAGTGCATTCAGGAACAACCGCCGGCGTGCAATTCTGCCTGTCCGATTCATGTCAATGCGCGAGGGCTGATTGCCGCTGTGGCAAAGTCTGATTTTGCCGCCGGATATGCCCTGTTCACGAGGACAGTACCGTTTCCGCAGATTGTCAGCCGCATTTGCGACCAACCTTGCCGGACGGCCTGCAGGCGAGCGGAAGTTGACGAAGGGATTGAAGTTCGGGCCCTGGAGCAAGCTTGCACCGAATACTGCGATAAAGAACCGAAAAAAGCAATGTTGCCGGCCCGAAAAGCCAAAAGAATTGCCGTGGTGGGCGGTAGTCTGCAGGGGTTGACTGTAGCGGTTGATTTGGCGCAAAAGGGATACCCGGTGTTTATTTATGAGGCGAGCGTCCAACTGGGCGGACGAATCCGCCTTTACAACGAAAATCAGTTGCCAGGGAATTTGATTGAAAAAGACCTGGCAATTTTGTCGATGCTGGGTGTTACTGTTGTATTTGACATGACCGTTTCGGATCAGGGCGAACTTACCTGCGACAAATTGTTACAACAGTATGATGCCGTATATATTGGAACCGACTGGAATCATTGCAGTGAACGTTTGATTACAGTTGACCCGATTACCCATGCGGCAGAGCAGGAAAAATTATTTTACAGCGTGGAGAACCCCGCGTCACCGATTTTCATGATTTTGCAGGGCCGTATTGCAGCAATATCGATCGACAGGTTTCTGCAAAACGCCTCCATGTCGGCAGGGCGGGACCAATTGGGTTCACAGAAAACGTTGCTGTTCACAGATCTGACGGGGGTAACTCCGCAGTGCGCTGTGCCGCTGGTCGATCCATACGCGGGGTATAACCGGGAGGCGTCTGTTGCGGAAGCGCAGCGCTGCCTGCAATGCCAATGCCTGGAATGTGTGAAAAAATGCGAATACCTGGCGCATTATGGCGGGTATCCCAAAAAATACATTCGCGAAATATCCAATAATGATTCGATTGTAATGGGTATTCATTTTGCCAATAAAATGATCAATTCCTGCGCTTTGTGCGGGCAATGTCAGGTTGTTTGCCCCAATGGGCTGGACATGGGAGAGGTTTGCCTGGCGGCACGGCGAAAACTGGTGGAAAAAGGGAAAATGCCGCTGTCTGCGCACGACTTTGCTTTGCGGGACATGGCTTTCAGCACAGGCGATCAATGCACTTTGGCCCGGCATCAACCGGGTTATGCCCAAAGCAGTTATTTGTTCTTTCCCGGCTGCCAACTGAGTGCTTCGGCGCCGGACCAAGTGCTGAAGACCTATGCCTTTTTGCGGCACCAGCTGTCCGGCGGTGTCGGCGTACTGCTGGATTGCTGCGGTGCACCGGCCGAGTGGGCCGGGCGTCAGACACTGTTTGAGCAGGAATTGGCAAGGTTGGATACTGAATTGCAGCAGTTGGGATCGCCAACCGTTATCGTTGCCTGTTCCACGTGTTATCGGATATTCCGGCAGCGTTGGCCAGAACGAAAAATTATTTCACTGTGGACTGTTATGGATGAGCTTGTGCTGCCAGAGGCAGAACGGAGCATAGCAGTCCGGCAGGTTTGCGTGCATGATTCCTGTGCAGCTCGCGCTGAGAAAATTGTGCAGGACAGTGTGCGCAGCTTGCTGGGGAAATTGGGCCTGCAGATCGAAGAAACCGAATCCAGCCGCGAGTACACCAGCTGTTGCGGCTATGGCGGTTTGATGTCTTTTGCCAATCCGGAAATCGCCCACAAAACTGTACAACGCCGGATTGACGAAAGCGCCGCCGATTATGTGGCCTATTGCGCGATGTGCCGCGATAACTTTGCCACTAGCGGTAAACGGACTTTTCATCTGCTTGATTTAATATGGGGAGAAACGGATGGCAATAGCGCGACCAGGCCTGCTCCCGATTACTCGACTCGGCGTGAAAACAGAATTCGGCTAAAAAAACGCTTATTGCAGGAAGTGTGGCAAGAGATGGTAGGTGAGGAACCGATCCCGATGCGGCTTGAACTTTCCGATACAGTGCGCAAACTGATGGAACAACGGATGATTCTCGCAGATGACGTCCGGCAGGTGATCAGCCATGCTGAAGCTTCCGGCGAAAAAATGCTGAATCAGGAAACAGGGCGCCAGGTTGCCCGGTTTCGGCCCGGCTGCGTGACATACTGGGTGGAATATACGACCAATGAAGCAGGATTTATCGTTCATAATGCTTACAGTCACCGGATGTCGGTGGTGGAGGAGGGCGGAGCATGAATATGATTTGCCAGAAATGCAATGTGCCTCTGGAACCAGGCCCGGTAACAGTTAAATATATGGAAAATGCTTTTCCGGTGGAATTGCCCCGTTGCCTTAAATGCGGGCTGGTTTTCGTACCGGAAACCTTGGCGACCGGCAAAATGCTGGAAGTGGAAAAAGCGCTGGAAGACAAGTGAGTGATTGGACTATGGGGGATGCAAAATGATTGAGATTTATACAGAAGCACTGAGAGTCTTACAAACAGGGCATGATGTTGTGATTGCCACCGTGTTCGATGCCAGAGGCTCAGCCCCGAGAATGGCGGGCGCCAGAATGGTTGTGCGCGCCGATGGTTCCATTTTAGGAACAATCGGCGGCGGCAGATTGGAACATGACGCGATTCAGGCAGCTTTGAATTCGCTTGCAACCCGACAATGCGCGACGCATGCATTTGAATTGACAGGAACCGATGTTGCCGGCATGGACATGATTTGCGGCGGCAGTGGCGAAGTTTGGCTGCATTTTTTGGCAGCAGCAAATACAAAGGACCGCGAAGTATGTCAGGCGACGGTTGACGTATTGTCCCGCCGCAAAAAAGCTTGGCTTGTTACAGAGATTAGCGCTGCAGAAATCAAGATGGAACAGCAGTTTGCCTTGATCGGCGCAGATTTGTCGATTGCCGGCTTGCTGGACTTGCCGCAGGAAACAGTCAGGCAGTGGACCCAGGAAACAACCGGGTTGCTACTGTATACAGCAACAGCGGGGAATCAGCGTTTTTTGATTGAGGCTGTCCGCCCTGGCTACAGTGTCGTTGTTTTTGGCGCCGGTCATGTGTCGCAGCAAGTGGTTCCGCTGTGCGAAAATGTCGGTTTTCAGACGATTGTTTTGGATGATCGACCGGAGTATGCATGTCAGAGCCGCTTTACCGGGCTAACAGAGGTTGTGGTGCTTGATTCTTTTGACAACTGGAGCGGATTGACGATAGATGCGGGCAGCTATATCGTCATTCTCACCCGAGGGCATATGCACGATAAGAAGGTGTTAGCCCAGGCTCTGCGGACTCAAGCAGGCTACGTCGGCATGATCGGCAGCCGGCGCAAACGAGATAAAATCTATCAGGCGCTGCGGGAAGAAGGGTTTAGCCAACAAGATATCAATCGGGTGTATTCGCCGATAGGGCTGGATATCGGGGCGGAAACTCCGGCGGAACTTGCGGTGAGCATTGTTGGCGAACTGATCAAGGTGCGGGCGGCGCAGGAAAAATGTCCCCGCTAATTGAAACGGCAGGCGAGATTCTGGGCCGGACGGAGAGCTTGTGCCCGGAGTGTCTGAAGCGGATTCCGGCATTCAAAGTGGCCTATGGCAAGGATGTTTATCTAGAAAAGACCTGTGACGAGCATGGGTTGTTTCGTGTGATTATTTGGCGCGGCAGTAATCCGGCCTATTTATCCTGGGCCACAGAGAAATTGCCAGCACGACCGCCGGTGTGCGATACGCGGGTAGAAAAAGGCTGTCCGTTTGACTGCGGATTATGTCCAGAACATCGGCAGCACACCTGCTGTGTATTGCTGGAAGTGACAGGGCGCTGCAATCTGCGGTGCCCGGTTTGTTTCGCCCAGTCGGGTGGAGCGGGGTCAGAACCGTCTATGCAAGAAATTGCTGGCTGGTATGAAAAATTGATGCGCTCCGGCGGTCCTTTTAATATCCAGCTTTCCGGCGGTGAACCGACAATGCGGGATGATTTGCCACAGATCATCGCTCTGGGGCGTTCGCTGGGCTTTACTTTTATTCAGCTGAATACGAACGGGTTGAGACTGGCAAACGACCCTGTCTTTTCCCGCCAATTGAAAAATGCGGGGTTGTCCTGTGTGTTTCTGCAATTCGACGGTACCAACGATTCTATCTATGAAGTTATCCGCGGCAGAGCGTTATTGGCGGAAAAAATTAAGTCGATCAATCGCTGCGCCGAACTGGAATTAGGCGTTATTTTGGTTGTGACGGTGATTCCGGGAGTGAATGACGGTAACATTGGCGAGATCATCCGGTTTGCGCTGGAACAGAGTCCGACCGTGCGCGGCGTTCATTTTCAGCCGGTCAGTTATTTTGGCCGCTATCCACAATCACCCAGCGATCAGGACCGGATCACGATTCCGGAATTGATTCGCGCCATCGAGCAACAGACAAACGGAAAAATAAACAGCGCCAGTCTGCATCCACCTCGGGCGGAAAACGCCTATTGTTCGTTTCAGGGAAATTTCGTCCTGATGCCGGATGGAGAACTGAAGGCGTGGCGGCAACAGGGGGAGCAGGGCTGTTGTGGTCCGCTGCCGGCCGATGCCGGCGCAAGCCGTGCGCGCGAATTTGTTGCGAAAAAATGGACGGCGCCGTTAGTGGAAGCTGCAAATAAAAGCGAACAGAGCGCTGGTTGTTGTGGCGTGATCACCGATAGTCTGGATGAATTTCTGGATCGAGTGGCCCGCTTTTCCTTCTGTGTGTCGGGAATGGCGTTTCAGGATGCGTGGACCGTTGATCTGGACAGATTGCGAGAGTGTTTTATTCATGTCGTAGCCGGCGATGCGCGGATTATCCCGTTTTGCGCCTATAATATTACCGACCGCAACGGCAATTCGTTATACCGACCGACCCAGGCAGGAAAAACGGTATGTTTGCCCTAACGCCGCTGGATTGTTGGACTGCGCAAAAAATTGGCCAGGGGCAGGGCTGTCTGAATCGTGAAGCGCTGGCAGAGTATCAGCTGCAACGGTTTCAGGAAACACTCCGCCTGGTAACCGCCAACAGCGTGTTTTATCGCGAGCGCCTGGGACTTTCGGCAGTTCGATCCGTTGAGTCGCTAGCCGATATTGCCGCATTGCCTTTCACTACCGCCGAAGATTTGCGCCAAGCGGGCCAGCAGATGCTGTGCGTGTCGCAAAGCTGTATCAACCGGGTCGTGACGCTGACCACATCAGGTACGCTCGGCGAGCCGAAACGCCTCTGGTTTACCGAGGACGATCAAGCGCTGACCATCGATTTTTTCCGTACCGGGATGTCAACGCTGGTTGCGCCGGGGGATCGGGTACTCATTTTATTGCCCGGTGAACGCTCCGACAGCGTTGGCGAGCTATTGGCGCGCGCGTTGGAAAGTGCGGGAATTGTCGCTATTCCGCATGGCCCGGTCAGCAGCCTGGCTGCAACATTGCAGGTAATCCAGAGCAACAAGGTGAATTCACTGGTAGGAATACCGGTTCAGGTCCTGGCGTTGGCGCGATATTCCGTTCAGGCTGGACTCCGGTCGCTAAAAATGAAAAGTATCTTACTCAGCACAGACCATGCCGCCGATTCGTTGATCCGGGAAGTGGAGAGGATTTGGCAGTGCCGGGTTTTTGACCATTATGGCATGACAGAGATGGGGCTGGGCGGCGGCGTGGAGTGTGCAGCGCATAGCGGTTATCACTTGCGGGAAGCCGACTTATATTTTGAAATCATCGACCCGGATAGCGGCCAGCTGCTGCCGGCAGGCCGTGAAGGCGAAGTGGTATTTTCGACTCTGACCAGGCGTGGAATGCCGTTAATCCGATATCGAACCGGTGACTTTTCCCGATTTTTGCCTGAAAAATGCGCCTGCGGCAGTGTGTTGAAGCGCCTGGCCCGCTTAGGCGGTCGGCGGGAATCCGCAATTAAATTGCCGGACAGGGCTGTGCTTCGTTTAAGCGTGCTAGATGAGGAAATGTTTTCAATTCCCGGTGTAATTGATTTTGCTGTTGCGGTAGAGGAAACACGGCAATTGATGACGCTCCATGTGTCATTACTGACAGTCGGTGAAGAAAACAGCAGTGAAATTGTCGCTGCGGAGAGAATCAGCAGTTTTGATGTGGTTGCTGCAGCTCTGCGGTTGGGTCTGCTGAAAGTGAAAGTTCAGGCGACCGTTTGCAACGGGACTTTGCCGCCACTGTCTGGTAAAAGAGTAGTCGGCGTTGTATCGGCAGCCAATGAGCACTAGGAATGAGTCGTCCCAAAAAGGAGGCGAAGCATAGTGGATGAACTGACCCGCATTTCTCAACTGCATTTGCAAGGATTTCATTGCGCACAGGTGTTGTTGATCATGGGACTCGAACAGCAGGAGAAAGAGGATCCTGATTTAATTCGGGCAATGAATGGACTGTCCGGTGGGCTGGGCTTTCAGGGGAAAACCTGCGGCGCACTGGCAGGCGGCGCTTGTTTGTTGGCATTGTTTGCCGGCAGAGGCAAGGTGGAGGAAACCGAACAGCGCTGTTTGAATTTGATGATTCAACAACTGGTTGAATGGTTTGAGGTGAAATTTGGCCAGGAGTTTGGCGGGATTGATTGCAAGACGATTCTCGGCGATGATCCATGGAATAGGATGACTCGTTGCCCAAGGCTGATAAATGAAACTTTTTTTATGGCTCGGGAACTGTTGAAGGAGAACGGGTTAGCTTATCAGGAAGAGTGACAGGCAAAGCCTGTTCAGGGGTTAGCGTTTTATGGAAGGGGCGCAGGTTTTATGTTGTTGATTGGCAATGGCTACCTGGTTACGCGGGATACCAATAATCCACTGATTCCTGCAGGCTGCGTGGCGATTCAGGCAAACCGGATCGTCGAGGTCGGTGATACTGAGGCGCTACGCGGTAAACATCCATCGGCTTCTTTTGTTGATGCACATGGCGGGCTTATTATGCCTGGCCTGATCAATACCCACATGCACTGTTACAGCAGTTTTGCCCGCGGCATGGATCTGAAGGCGCAGTCGCCGCATGAATTCAATCAGATTCTGGAGCGGCTGTGGTGGCGGCTCGATAAAGTGCTGACACTGGATGATGTCTATTACAGTGCGGCGGTGGCGATGATTGACTGTATTAAAAATGGTGCGACGACGATCTTTGATCATCATGCCAGTCCGGGCTGCGTTCCCGGTAGTCTGTTCCGGATTGCTGACGCGGCAAGAGATTTAGGGCTGCGGACTTGCCTGTGCTATGAGGTGTCTGATCGCGACGGCGAGGCGGTCGCCGAGCAGGGAATCGAAGAAAACGCGTCCTATATCCGCGATTGCAGGCAGGCGGGTGATTCGCTCAGGCGGGCGTTGTTTGGCCTGCACGCCTCTTTTACATTAAATGATGACTTATTGCGTCGCGGTGCAGAAATGGCTACCGAACTAGGCGTCGGTTGCCATATCCATACAGCGGAAGCGTTGTCCGATGTGACGGATTGTCAGCGTCGTTACGGCAAGCGAGTCGTGGAGCGGCTGAGTGATTTCGGCGTGTTGGGGCCCCAATCGATTGCCGGCCACTGTGTGCATATCGATGAAAATGAAATGGACCTGTTGAAGCAAAAGCAAGCCCTGGTCGTGCACAATCCCGAATCGAACATGGGCAACGCGGTTGGTTGTGCACCAGTACTGGCGATGTTGCAGCGGGGCGTCCGGGTCGGACTGGGGACCGACGGCTATACCGGCGATATGCTCGAATCACTGAAAGTCGCCAATCTGTTGCACAAGCACCAACAGCAGGATGCAGCGGTAGCCTGGGCGGAACCGCACGAAATGCTGTTCGGGCGGAACGCCGAGTTTGCCTCGGCCTGTTTTGACGCTCCCCTTGGCCAGCTGGTTCCCGGCGCATTGGCTGATGTGATCGTGGTTGACTATGAGCCGCCGACACCGCTGACAGCTGCAAACCTCAATGCGCATATTTTATTTGGCTGCAGTGGGCGGGCGGTACGAACGACGGTAGTGAACGGAAGGATACTGATGCAGGACCGCCGGCTGTTGGTCGCTGATGCCGCTGAAATTGCCGCTAAAGCACGAGTGCAGGCCGAGCAACTTTGGCAACGTTTTTGAACAGAATTCAGCAATTTTTGCTGGACGCGAGAAGCAAAATAGGGTAAACTATTGCAAGGAAATAACGAGTTAAAGACAATTGTGCATTGGGAGCGAAGACGCTCTGCGGGGTAATCGCCGCAGGGCGTTTTGTGTAGGAGGCAGGAACGGCTTGAAGGGTAGGACATTTTTCGTATTATTGGCCGCATTGGTCGGTGCGCTGCTGATCGGCGCTATATTCATCCTGTTGGCAAAATCGGACCCGATCCGCGCATACCATGTTATGCTGACCGGGCCATTTTCCAGCAGTTTTGGCATTACCGAGACATTGGTCCGCACGACGCCGCTATTGCTGACCGGCCTGGGCATTATTATTTCATTTCGCTGCGGCGTGCTGAATATCGGTGGTGAGGGGCAGATCCTCGTCGGAGCGATTGCTTCGGCCGGGGTTGCACTGGCGTTGCCCAATCTGCCCGGACTGCTGCTGTTTCCACTGGTGCTTTTTTCCGGTGCGCTGGCGGGCGGTGTCTGGGGCGCGATTGCCGGAGTACTGAAAGCCCGGTTGAATGTCAATGAAATTCTCAGCACCGTGATGCTGAACCAGATCGCGGCCCAGCTTTACTTGCTGCTGATTCGCGGCGTGCTGATAGATCCGCAGGAAGTTGCCTATGGCACCGGTGTACCGCAAACGGCGCTTGTGCCGGATGTGGTCTGGTTGACCCGGCTAATACCGGGCGCCCGCCTGAATACCGGTTTTATTTTGGCCATCGTACTGGCGATATTGGTTTATTATTTGCTGATGCACACAACGATTGGCTACCGCTTGCGGGCCGTAGGGGCCGGACCGGCGGCAGCTCAGTATGCCGGAATCAATGTTCCCTTTTATATGGGGCTGTCGATGTTTTTGGCTGGCGCTCTGGCCGGACTGGCCGGTACGGTCGAGGTGCTGGGCGTGCATCATCGGGCATTGGAAGACATTTCAGCCGGTTACGGCTTTAGCGCGATTGTGGCGGCGTTGTTTGGCCGGCTGCATCCAATCGGCATCATTCCGGCCTCGATCCTTTTCGGTTCGCTGATTTTGGGTGCTGATATGATGCAACGGGCCGTCAGTATTCCGGCAGCCATCGTCATGGTGATTCAGGGCTTCGTCATCCTGTTTGTCGTGGCCAGCGATGTATTCATCCGCCGCCCGGAGCTGCTCGGCGAATGGAAGAGCAAATGGGGACGACGTTCTGGAGAGGTGTCGTGAGATGACGGATGGCATGGAGCAAGGAATTTTAATCGGGGTTATTGCCACGGGAATCCGACTGGCGACGCCTTATCTGCTGGCGGCGCTCGGCGAAATGCTGAGTCAGCGGGCCGGCGTATTTAATCTGGGCCTGGAAGGCATCATGCTGATGGGGGCCTTTGCCGGCTTCTATGTCACCTATGTCAGCCAGTCGCCGCTGCTCGGTTTGCTGGCTGCAATTGTCACCGGCGGCCTGATGGGACTGTTGATGGCGTTTGTCAGCGTAACGCTGCAGGCCGAGCAGGGGATCAGCGGCATTGGCCTGTCAATGCTGGGCTGGGGTTTGTCCGGTTTGTTCTTTCGCTTGTATGTAGATGGCATCCAGTCGATTGCCGGCCTCAAGGCCTGGAAAATTCCCGGACTGGTCGATATTCCACTGCTGGGACCGATGTTTTTCAATCATAATGTGATCGTCTACTTTGCCTTTTTGCTGGTGCCGTTCATGTGGTTCGTTTTATTCCGGACCTCATGGGGCCTCAGCGTGCGTGCTGTCGGCATGACGCCGCAGGCGGTCGACACGATGGGGGTCAGCGTATCCGGCCTGCGTTACCAGTGTCTGATTCTGGGCGGCATGCTGGCCGGTTTGGCTGGCGCTACCTTAACCGTGGCAAATACCCATATGTTTGCCGATAATATTACGGCTGGGCGCGGGTTTATTGCGATTGCGCTGGTATATTTCGGTCGCTGGAGTCCCTGGGGGATTCTGGCTGGCTCCTTATTGTTCAGCATGGCTGATTCGTTTCAATTGTGGGTGCAGGTGCTGGGGATCAACTTCCCCTATGAACTGGCGGTTATGTTACCCTATATTGTCACGATCATCGCCTTAATGATATCTTTCGGCCGGGTATGGCCGCCGGCAGCGCTGGGCAAACCGTATGAGCGCGGCGTCCGGGGTTAGCTGAATCGCGATAACGAAAGAAAATAGGTTCGAAAATAGTATTAGGAGGCAAACAGAAGATGAAAAACCTGAAAAAACAAGTCCTGATGCTCGTTGCCATGCTGCTTACCGCTTCCCTGCTACTGGCCGGCTGCGGCGGCGATAGCAAACCGGCGCCTGCCAAACCGGAAGCGCCGAAAGCCCAGTTGAACAAGATCAAAATTGCGTTGGTATTGCCAAGTACTGTGGATGATATGGCCTGGGCCCAATCGATGTATGAAGCGATCAAAAAAATTCAGGCTGACTCCAAAGGCGAAATCGAGCTGGCAGTTAGCGAGCGGATGGGCAAACCGGTGGATGCCGGCGCGGCGATCCGTCAATACGCAACCCAGGGCTTTGATGTCATTATAGCCCATGGCGCGCAGTACCAAAGCGTAGTCAAAGAAATCGCCCCGGAATTCCCCAAGATCACTTTCGCCTATGGCACCGGATTTCAATCCGGCCCCAATATTTTCGCCTATGACCCGCAAGCCCAGGAAGGCGCATACGTAATGGGCATTCTGGCTGCCAAAATGTCGAAGTCGAAAATTGTCGGGATTGTCGGACCCGTGGAAGCCGGTGATGCAATCAAATATAACAAAGGCTTCATGATGGGCGTGGCTGCCGCTGGCGGCGATGTGAAAACTCGAATCGCCTATACCGGTTCGTTCAATGAAATCGTCAAAGCCGGCGAAATCGCCAAAACCCACATGGATGCAGGCGCGGATTTCCTGACCGGTTCCAGCCAGCAGGCCGTGGGCGCGATAAAAGCGGTTGCCGGCAAACCGGGCACCTACTGGTTGTCGACCGACATGGACCAAAGCAAAGTCGCTCCCGATGCGGTACTTGCTTCGCAGGTCTACAACTGGGAAAAAATCCTCACCAAAATTCTCGAACTGCGCAAAAAAGGAACCCTCGGCGGCCAGCACCTGACCCTGTCTTTTGCTGACGGCATGTTGGAACTGAAATACAATCCCAAACTGGAATCGAAGATTCCGGCTGATGTCAAAGCGGCAGTAGAAAAAGCCAAGAAGGATATTGCGGCTGGAGCCCTGAAAATTGAACTGAAATAGCAGACGAACGCGATAAACCTGTTAGGTATGATGCCATCCGGAGGAGTGTAGTAACAATGAGCGCCAGAATCAAACGGCTGGAGATGCGGGAGATCGTCAAACGGTTTCCCGGCGTACTCAGCAATGATCATGTCAATATAGATGTTGCATCAGGCGAGGTCCTGGCGCTGCTCGGTGAGAACGGCGCAGGGAAAACCACGCTGATGAATATTCTCTATGGGCTGTATCAGGCGGATGAAGGGCAAATCCTCATCAATGGCGAACCTGTTCAAATCGACTCTCCCCGGATGGCGATCGATCAGGGAATCGGTATGGTGCATCAGCATTTTATGCTGGTGCCGACCCTGACTGTCAGTGAAAACGTGGCCCTCGGCTTGCCGTCGGAAAAAGGCATTCGCCTGGATCTGGCGCCAGTAGCTCGGCGGATCGTGGAAATCGGCGCCACCTATGGTGTGGCAGTGAACCCGGATGCTTATGTCTGGCAGCTCAGTGTTGGCGAGCAGCAACGGGTGGAAATTATCAAGGCGCTCTATCGTGGCGCCGATCTGCTGATTATGGATGAACCGACGGCCGTGTTGACGCCGCAGGAAGCACAGGACCTGATCTTATTGTTGCGGAAGATGGTCGACCAGGGGCGTTCGGTCATCATCATCAGCCATAAATTGCATGAAGTGATGGCGGTCAGTGACCGGGTCGTGGTGCTGCGCGACGGCCAAAAAGCCGGTGAAGTTCACACCCGTGACACCAACCCCGAAGAATTGGCCCGGATGATGGTGGGCCGCGATGCGCGCCCCTTCGTTCGTGACGCACGACAGTTTTCCGGCGACTATGTTTTGGCGGTGGAGAACCTTGCCGCAGCAAATAACATGGGCACGCCTGCTTTGCGCGGAATCTCGGTTGGCGTGCATCCCGGCGAAATTTTGGGAATTGCCGGTGTATCCGGCAATGGCCAGAAGGAATTTGCCGAGACGATCAGCGGCCTGCGAACGATCGAATCAGGCCGGGTTATCCTGTGCGGAGAGGATATTAGCCGCTGCACACCGAAGCAGATTATTGACAAGGGACTGGGCTACATTCCCGAAGACCGGCTGCATGTGGGAACGATCCCTTCCTTCCAGATATGGGAGAACCTGTTGCTTAAGGACCATGCCAATGCGCCGTTTGCCTGGGGGATTATGCTCAGCGAAAAAGCAATCCGCAGCCACAGTGAGGCGTTGGTGCAGGATTATGGCATCAAGACGCCCGATCTGGAAACGCAGACCGGCAAGCTGTCCGGCGGCAATATCCAGCGACTGATTCTGGCTCGGGAAATCACCCGGCAGCCCAAAGTCTTGGTGGCGGCCTATCCTACCCGTGGCCTCGACATCGGCGCCGCGGAATATGTGCATGAAATGTTGGTGCAGGCAGCTCAGGCCGGGATGGGCGTCATCCTGATCTCGGAAGAACTGGATGAAGTACAGAAACTCAGTGACCGGATCGCAGTGTTCTTTGATGGGCGGATTATGCAGGTATTGCCAGCGGTCGCCGCCGATGAAAAAACGCTGGGACTGCTGATGGCGGGCCTGACTCCGGAGAACCAGGCAGCAACAGGCTAGAGCGAAAAGAGGAGGCACAACAGATGGCTGATTTATCGGTTGAAATTTGTGGACTGCGATTTTCGTCCCCGTTAATGCCGGCGGCCGGTCCGCCGACGCGCGACGGAGCAGCCTGTCTGGCAGCGGTTGCCGGCGGTGCGGCGGCGATCGTCAGCAAGACGATTTCTATGGAACCGGCCGAGGTGCCGCGTCCTTGCATGTCTGATGTTCAGATCGGCATGCTCAATACCGAACTTTGGTCGGAACTGAGCAAAGAACAATGGCTGGCTGAGGAATATGCCATTGCAAAATCGGCCGGTGTGCCGCTGATTGTCGGACTTGGCTATACTGCGGAGCAGATTGCCGAGCTGGCGCCGCTGGTGCGTCCGTTCGCCGATGCGCTGGAACT
>CAZFSM010000041.1:0-18622 GCA_964521625.1 uncultured Veillonellaceae bacterium
CGAGACCAAAGGCAAGAATCTGGAAGCTTGCAGCGTGGAAAATCCGGACGCCTGCGAGCCTGGCGCTGCCGACTAAGACGGTTTTTTCAGCAACGCAGAATTCATTCGACATAAGGGGGTTGGCGCTGGCGTCAACCCCCTTATGTTTTCCGTCAATAAAGAACTGCGGATAAAAACATTTCAAAAATGCAATGGTAACAAACGCTGGATGATGTTAAAATTGTTTTGCAACAAGTATACTGAGGTGGATTATGAAAGAGCTTCGCAAGCAAGCTGATGTAAAAAAGGCATCCACAGCCGATGCCAGCTCGCTGCTGGAAATTCTGTTCGAGGCATTGCCGCTGATCGCCCGGATTTCCGGTGGTTACGCCAGCGTAACCGATCGGGCGGGGAAACGCTTGCGGACGGTTGATTCGCACGGCAAGCTGTTGACCGAGCATCATGGCGTGGTATATGAATTGGCGCGGCAAGCCAGTGAAAAAAACGCGCCGACTTTTGGCCATTCGGCTTTTGTGCCGAAGTCGGAAGCGTGGGCTTTGCCACTCGGCGACTATGTCCTGAGTGCGTCGAATACTGAAAAGATAGAGCGCGAATGCAAATTGTGGGATTCGCTGTCGCAGGCGTTGCCGATTATTGCCCGGGTGGCAGGCGGCGAGGCGGTTCTGTTTGATAAAGAAGGTCGCCGGCTGCAAAGCATTGACTCGCTGGGCGTCCGCAAGACCGAATATATCGGCAAAGTCAGCGGTGCGGCGCTGGAAGCCATGCAAACGCAAAAACCGGTGGTGGGGCAGTCGATGTCCGTACCCGGTGCGATGGCAGTCCGGGTTCCGATTACCGAAGAATACGGTCTGGGTTTCAATAATGAAATGATGGTTGCCCACAAGCATAAACTGATCGAAGAAGTGAAAAAATTTCAATATGCCCGCTATAACTTTGAGGATATTGTCGGAACCAGCGAGAGCATTCAACGCTGTAAAAGCGTAGCCAGAAATGTTTCGCAGGGTATTTCTTCGGTTCTGATCTTCGGCGAGACCGGCACTGGCAAAGAGCTGTTCGCTCAGGCGATTCACAATGTTTCGCCGCGCTGCGACAAGCCGTTTATCGCGATCAATTGCGGGGCAGTGCCTCCCAGTCTTATAGAAGGAAACTTGTTCGGCTACATGGAAGGGTCGTTTACCGGCGCGAAAAAAGGCGGTAGTGCGGGAATTTTTGAATCGGCTAACGGCGGTACGGTTTTTCTCGATGAAATCAGTGAGATGGAATGGGATCTTCAGGCCCGGTTACTGCGCGTGTTGCAGGAGCAGGAAGTAACTCGGCTCGGCAGCAGCAAGCCGATTCGCGTCAATATCCGCATCATTTCCTCGACCAATCGCAACCTGCGCCAGTTGGTGGAAGAAAAGAAATTCCGTGAGGATCTGTTTTACCGCCTGAATGTAGTGGAGCTGAAAGTGCCGGCTCTGCGCGACCGTTACGACGATATCCAGCCATTGACTCGCTGCTTTCTTGAGAAGTACAACCGGGTGCTCGGCCGGATGGTCGACGATGTGGCGGTGGAAGTGCTCGATGTTTTCCGGCGGCATGAGTGGCCGGGCAATGTGCGGGAATTGCAAAACTGCATTGAAAGCGCCCTGAATATTATCGAGCCGCATGAACGTCTGCTGCAGCGACGGCACTTGCCGTCACAGTTTGAAAAAATATCGCGCGGAGTGTTAAAGGCGGATTTGAGTCTCGACGCTATAATCAAAGAGACGGAAAAGGCTGTGATTGCTAGGGTTTTGCAGGAAGAGAAGGGGAATCGCAGTCAGGCGTCGAAAAGATTAGGTATCAGCACAACAACTTTATGGCGCAAGATGGTGGAACTCGACATATTGCAAAGTTGAAATGGATGTTTCTTTTTTGCAATGCCAATATGCGCAATAATTGGCTGAAAACGACTGATTATTTCAAAATTGCAATATAGTCGTGAGGTGCAAGAATGGCAATGAAGCCTGGCAAGTTGATTTTGCGGGCTTTTTTTGTTTCTTCAATTTGTTGGCACGGCTCTTGCATTACTAACGAAATGGAGGTGTGAGCATTGAATGTCGAAATTGCTTGTATGATTAACGGCAAGGAAGTCAAAACCTCAGTTCGCCCGGAACTTTTGTTGGTAGACTTCTTGCGGGACGAAATTGGCCTGACGGGAACAAAACGGGGTTGCGGGATCGGTGAATGCGGCGCATGCACAGTCATAATCGATGGACGAACGGTGGCGTCGTGTCTGGTGCCGGCTGCTTCGATCGACGGTTCGGATATTTTAACGGTGGAAGGTCTGTCTGATGGCGAAAAGCTGCATTTGCTTCAGCAGGCGTTTATTGACCATGGCGCGGTGCAATGCGGTTTCTGTACGCCGGGCATGTTGCTGTCGGCAAAAGCGTTATTGGACAAAAACCCCAACCCGACGCGGGATGAGATTCGGGTAGCCATCTCTGGCAATGCTTGCCGCTGCACGGGCTATAGCAAAATTGTCGATGCGGTGGAAGCGGTTGCCAAGGCGGGAGGCGAAGTTTGATGAAACATAGCGGAGTTGGCAGCTCGATTTTGAAACCGGATGCCATTGCGAAAGTGACAGGCAAGGCTTTGTTTGCCGCTGATCTGAAGCGGCCGGGCATGGTCTACGCCAAAGTGGTTCGCAGCGAAACGGCGCATGCAGTGATCGAAGCGATCGATGTTTCCGCGGTGGCGGCCGTTCCGGGGGTTATCGCGGTATTTACGGCCAAGGATGTTCCGGGACCCAATGGTGTCGGTATGATTATCAAAGACGAGCCGGTGCTGGTCGGCGACAAAATTCGCCGTTATGGCGACGCATTGGCGCTGGTTGTGGCGGAGACTGAAGAAATTGCGATTGAGGCAGGCAAGAAAATCCGTTTGACGCTCAAAGAATTGCCGGCGTATTTTGACGCCCAGTCTGCCATGGCTGCCGATGCGGTGGCGATTCATGGTTCCTCAAACGTGCTGACTGTGCGCAAGATCCGCAAAGGCGATGTTGAGGCGGCACTTGCTGCGTCGTCAGTGATTATTGAAAAACGTTACACCACCCAATGGGTGGAGCATGCGTATATTGAACCGGAAGCCGGGATCGCCGAGTATGATGGAAAAATGGTGACTGTCTGGGTTTCCACCCAGAATGTGCACTTCGACCGCAAGGAAGTGGCGCGCAATCTAGGGATTGGCGTACATCAGGTCCGCATCGTGCAGGCGGTGACCGGTGGCGGATTTGGCGGCAAGCTCGATATTTCGGTGCAGTGTTATTTAGCGTTGGCGGCATACAAGACCGGCCGACCGGTAAAGATGGTCTGGCAGCGCGAAGAATCGATGATCGCCTCGCCCAAACGCCATCCCTATATTATCGATTACAAGATGGGTGCTACCGCGGAAGGTAAGTTGCTGGCGTTGAAAGCAAATATTGTCGGCGACACCGGCGCATACGCCTCCTATGGTCCGGCGGTCATTACCCGGGCGGCGGTCCATGCTACCGGCCCTTACGAAATCCCGAATGTTTATGTCGATGCCTATGGCGTCTACACCAATAATCCGCAGGCCGGCGCCATGCGTGGCTTTGGCGTTCCGCAGATGGCGTTCGCCCATGAAACGCATATGAATTTGCTGGCGGAAGAACTGGGTATGTCGCCGTTTGAGATCAGAATGCTGAATGTGCTGCGGCCTGGCGGCATGACAGCGACCGGCCAGGTTCTTGAACATAGCGTGGGGATTGCCGCCACGTTGGAACAGGCTTGTTCCAAGGCCGACAAATTGTTCCGCACGGGGGTAATATAAATGAAAAAGCGAGGCACAGGGATCGGTTGCATGTGGTATGGGATCGGCAATACTGGCTTGCCAAATCCGGCATCAGCTTTCGTAGAGTGGCTGGATGACGGAACCGCCAATTTATTGGTCGGGTGCGCTGATATCGGTCAGGGATCGGACACCATTCTGGCCCAGATCGTGGCTGAAGAACTCGGCATTAGTGCAGAGAACGTAATGGTCACTTCGGCCGACACTTTGGTGACGCCGGAAGGCGGCGCAACCAGCGCCAGCCGGCAGACTTACATTTCCGGCAATGCGGCCCGCCTGGCGGCAAAAGAAGCTAAACAGGTGGCGCTGGCTGAAGCAAAGGAAATGCTGAAAACAAACGGTACCGTCGATTTTGCCCAGGGGCTTGTTGTGGTTGACGGAACGCCGGGCCAGTTGCAGGTGAAAGAGGTCGTCAACAGTTGCCGAATGAAAGGAAAACTTACACTGGGGCATGGCTGGTTCAATCCGGCGACAACCGGACTTGACGCCAATACCGGCGCCGGATCTCCTTATGGAACTTATGCTTTTGCCACCCAGGTGGCGGAAGTGGAAGTGGATACAGAAACCGGTAAAGTGGAAGTGCTGCGGCTCGTGGCTTCGCATGATGTCGGCAAGGCAATCAACCCCAAACTGGTGGAAGCCCAGATCGAAGGCGGCAGCGTTATGGGCGTCGGTTACGCGCTGCTGGAAGAAGTCAACGTCAACAAAGGCCGCATCAGCAATCCCAATTTTGATGCCTATCTATTGCCGATGTCGCTAGATACGCCGGAAATTTATTCTTTCATCGTGGAAGACCTTGAGCCGACCGGACCGTTCGGCGCCAAAGGCGTCGGCGAACCTGCATTGATCCCAACGGCGGCGGCAGTTGCCAATGCTGTTTATGACGCGATCGGCGTACGGATTTATTCGTTGCCGATTACGCCGGAAAGAGTTCTGCAAGCGCTGGAGGAAAAAGCGGCTGCAGAGGTCGCGGCGAAAGGCTAAGCGCCTTCGCAATCTGAGTGAGAATGGAGTGTGGACGCAATGGCAGTAACAGTAATCACCAACATCGGGACCATCGTATCCGGGTTGATCGATCAGCCCACCATCAAGGGAGACGTCATCGTAATCAAGGACGGAAAAATTGAATCGATCGGCGGTCAGGCACTGATCGACGCGCTGAAGAAAGACGCGGTTGAATACAAAACGATCGATGCCGGCGGCATGACCGTAACTCCCGGCCTGATTGACTCGCATACCCATCCGGTTATCGGCGACTACACCCCGCGCCAGAAGATGGCGGATTTCATTGAAAGCTCGATTCATGGCGGCGTGACCACGATGATCTCCGCTGGTGAAGTTCATACACCCGGCAGACCGACTGATCCGGCAGGAGTAAAGGCGCTGGCGATCCTGGCCAATAAATCGTTTGCCCTGCTCAAGCCAGGCGGCGTAAAAGTCATTGCTGGTTCAGTCATTCTGGAAAAAGGCCTGACTGAAGCCGATTTTGCCGAAATGGCGGCGGCCGGCGTCCGGACTGTCGGTGAAGTGGGTCTCGGTTCAATCAAGAAGCCGGAAGACGCAGCGCCGATGGTGGCCTGGGCCAAAAAACACAACATGACAGTCATGATGCATACCGGTGGAACTTCGGTTCCCGGCAGCTCGACCGTTACGGCAGATGACGTAATCAAAACCAACCCGGACGTCGTATCCCATATCAATGGCGGACCGACGGCAGTTTCGCTGACCGAAGTCGACCGGTTGCTCGATGAAACCGAACTCACACTGGAAATCGTCCAGTGCGGCAACCCGAAAGTCGCTGACTATGTGGCGCGCAAAGCGACCGCCGCTAAAAAACTGAACCGGATTATTTTCGGTAACGACGCGCCTTCGGGAACCGGCGTGATTCCCCTGGGGATTTTGCGCAACATCTGTCAGATCGCCAGCATGTCGGAAGTTCCGGCGGCAGTGGCGGTGGCGATGGCTACCGGCAACACGGCCCGCGTATATGGGCTGAACACCGGCGTGATCGCTCCTGGTAAAGAAGCTGACATCGTGATTATGGATACTCCGATGGGATCGGTTGGCAAAACCGCGCTGGAGGCGATCGAAGCCGGTGATTTGCCGGGCGTTGCGTTGGTGTTGGTTGACGGGGTGGTCAAGGTGAACAAGAGCCGCAATACGCCGCCGACGGTCGGGAAAGTGACGATCGCCTAAGCGAGCGGGAGGTTTGTACAATGATCGTTGTAAAGAAAGAGCTGTGTAAAGCTTGTACCTTGTGCGTAAAAAGCTGTCCGGTCGGCGCGGTGAAAGTCGTTGAAAAGCTGGCTGTAGTGCAGGAAAACTGTGTCAGCTGCGGTGTTTGCGTCAGAGTCTGTCCGTTTCAGGCGATCGTGCGCGAAGTCGAGGTTGCCGCCGGTGCGGTTTCCTGCCGTTCCTGCCCGGTGCAGTGCGAAATCAAATCTGGATTTGAAGGCGCCTGTAAGCGTTATAGCAATATCAACGGCAAGTTGGTGCGCAACCGTGAACTGGTGATTGAAAACACGCGGGCCCAGGCAGTCAACCGGACGATTCCCGACAAACCGCTGATCACCGGGGTCGGCGCCGGCACCGATTATCCCTGTTGCCGTCCCGCACCGCATATCGTCGGCGAAACAATCGACGGTATCGACGTAGTGACGGTCGTAACCGAAGCGCCGCTTAGTTATAGCGGCATTAAAGTCAAGATTGACGCCAACCATCATATCGGCGAAGAAGGAGCGAAAATTTTCCGCGACGGCGCGCTGGTCGGCATGGTGGATACTGAAGAATATGGTTCGAAGATGATTTACATCGGCGGCGCCAACATTCTCAGCGGTAAAAATGGTTTTGCCGCAGCCAAAACGATTGTGCAGCTGGCCAACGAAGAACGGGTGGTTCTGCAGGTCGATAAAGGCAGCAAACTGGAATTGCAAGTCGGTCATGCACCGATCATCGACGGCGTGACTGAGCAAAAAATGCGGGTCGGTTGCGGCAGCGCCACGGTCGGCATGTTTGCGCGGACCATGAGCCAGGTCGTCGATGAAGCGATCGTACTCGACCATCATGTCATCGGTCTGTTGTCGGAACACCGGGCCGGCGAGGAAGTGGGCATGAGCTGGAGCGGCGTAGTGCCGAACGGCAGAAAAAGCACCCGCGGTCGTTACTTTGGTGAGCATGGCCACGGTTGGGGCGGCACTCACATTGAAAATGCGCTTGACGCTGTCAAGTCGGTTGATATGAATGTTGCCAAACCCGGCATGAAAGTTCTCGTTACCGAAACGACTGGTCAAAAAGGTGCATTGCTGGAGATTCAGGCTGACGGCAGCGTGATTGAATTGCCAATGACAGCGGCAGTGCAGGCGGCAGTCGACTTGATTGCGGCAAACTGTGAACAGGCCAGAGTGTCGGCAGTTTATGTCGGTGGAACCGGCGGCAGCGCACGGGCTGGCGTTACGACCTATCCGATCAAACTGTCGCATGCGGTGCATGCCGGCGAGGCAAAACTGACGATCGGCGGCGCAGCAACTTACATTCTGCCCGGCGGCGGCATCAACTTCCTGGTCGATGTGGAAAAGGTCGCAGCCAAGGCGTTTACCTGGGTACCGACGCCCGCTACGGTTGCGCCGGTGGAATATACGATGACCCGGCAAAAGTATGAAGAGATTGGCGGGCATGTTGCATCGATCAAACCGCTTTCGACGTTAAAGAAAGGCAAGTAAGCCATGATCAGGGAATTGGGTCCGGGCAAAGTGGCGCTTGACTTTGGGCCCACCCAGATGAATATTCAGGTTTTCGGCGCTGACGCCAGCAGTGCTGTGGCCAGTGAAGCGGCGGTTTATGCCAGCAGGTTGGTCAGCGAACTGGCGGAGTTCAAGCTGCTGGCGGCAAGGCCGCAACAAGAAATTCTGACAGTTGACGGATTGCCTGACGTGTTGCAACGTATGATCGAAGCAGTTAGGATTTCGGGAGATACCGACCTGACCCCAATGGCGGCAGTTGCTGGGACGTTGTCGGATATGACGGCGGACTGGCTTTTTGCCAGAGGAGTTGCCAAGGTTATCGTCAACAACGGCGGAGATATCGCCGTACGACTGTCGGGAGAGGAACGGGCCGTGGTCGGGATTGCCCCTGCGCTGGGAGCTATGCCCTCCCATGTGCTGGACATCGGCGCGGCAGACGGTATTGGTGGAGTGACCACCAGTGGTTCGGGCGGTCGCAGTTTCACCAAAGGGATTGCTACGGCCGCCACCGTTTTGGCAAAGACCGCTTCGATCGCCGATGCCTGCGCTACCAGTATCGGCAATGCCACATTCTCAGCGCATCCGGCCATTCGCCTGGTGCGGGCCGAGACGATTGACCCGCTGACCGACCTGATTGGGCACATGGTGGTGCAGGATGTCGGTGAGTTGCCGCAGGATACGGTTCAGGCGGCGCTTGAAAACGGCTGGCGACGCGGCAAAGAGCTTTGGGACCGAGGCATCATCAAAGGATGCGTCATTTTTATCGGACACGCGGGAGTGATGCTGCCGGAAGGGCTGGCTACTCCCCTGCCACATAAAATCTAAAAATTTTGAGGAGGGCTTATATCATGGAAATCCGTAAAATAGTGACTGTTGTGGAAGAAACCTGCCGCGAGGCTGGCCAGACACTGGGAAAACCGACCCGCAAAGCGGCGGCGATGGCTGTCATCACCAATCCGTACGCAGGCAAATATGTGGAAGACCTGACTCCGTTGATCGATGCCAGCGTGGAAATCGGCGAACTGCTGACCAAACGGGCTGTGGAAGCACTAGGCGTTGCGCCGGAGAAAGTCGAAAGCTACGGTAAAGCCGCGATTGTCGGCATCAACGGCGAACTCGAGCATGCTGCAGCGTTGCTTCATCCCAAACTCGGCACCCCGATTCGTGCCAATGTCGGTGGCGGAAAGGCGATTTTGCCTTCGACGAAAAAAGTCGGCGGACCGGGAACCGCGATTGATGTATCGCTCGGTTTCAAAAATGCCGCCTATGTGCGGACCCATTTCGATGCGATGGAAGTCAGAATCGCTGATGCTCCCCGCGACAATGAAATCGTGCTGATCGTCGCAGTAACCGATTCCGGTCGTCCGTTGGCGCGGGTTGGCGGCTTGACCGTCGATCAGGCTATCGGCGAAGACGGATTGCGGTAGGAGGTTATGATGTTGCGTATTGGATTTATCGGACTGGGCGCCATGGGCAAACCGATGGCGGCCAACTTGCTGGCGGCAGGCTACAAAGTCACGGTCAATGATGTAGTTGCCGCTGCGGTTGCTGAAATGGTTGCCAAAGGCGCGGCTGAAGCAGCCACTGCCAAAGAGTTGGCGGCAGGCAGTGATGTGGTCATCACGATGCTGCCCAACGCAGCGATTGTCGAAGCGGTCGTTTGTGGCGAGCAGGGCTTGCTCGCAGGCAGCCGACCGGGCATGGCCATTATCGACATGTCGAGTGTCACGCCGCAACACACCCGGAAAACAGCGGCGACTGCCGCCAAACATGGGGTTGAGTATATGGACGCACCGGTCAGCGGCGGCGTCGCAGGCGCAACAGCAGGTAGCCTGACCATTATGGTCGGCGCCGAGGCGGCTACCCTGGAGAAATGCAAACCGGTACTTGACGTGCTGGGCAAAAAAATCTATCACGTGGGTCCGGTCGGCGCCGGCGACGCAGTGAAGCTGGTCAACAACCTGTTGCTCGGCATCAACATGGCGGCTGTGGCGGAGGCGATGACCCTCGGCGTGAAGGCGGGCATCGACCCCAAAGTGCTGTATGACGTGATTTCGGTCAGCTCCGGTCGCAGCTATGCATTGGAGGCGAAAATGCCGAGTTTTGTGCTCAAAGGCAATTTCGAACCGGGTTTTGCGGTGGATCTGCAGTACAAGGATCTGGAGATGGCTACCCAGACCGGCAAGGAACTGGGCGTGCCGCTGATGCTTACCAATGTGGCGGAACAAGTGTTTGAGACTGCCCGTGCCAAAGGGCTGGGCCGCAAAGATATCTCGGTCGTCGTGACGATGCAGGAAGAACTGGCCGGCGTAAAAGTCCGCGAATAAGGGAAGACCAAGCGAGTAGGGGGAGAACCGATGGAGAAATTTATTAAACTGGCGGAAGAACGCGGTTATCAGATCGGCGCCATGACTGTCGGCGAATGTATCGATGTGGCAACCGTCATGGGCTGGTCGTTTGGCGAAACAGCGATTGCCGAAGCAATGCTGGCTAACAAGATGAGCCGTGAAGAAGTTACCTCGGCGGTGATGGATTCTTTTTGCCATAACTTATACGCCCTGGATATCGGACTCAGTTCCGGCGCCAGCTTCCTGATGGGACAGCTTGGTCGGGAACTGGCCAGTGGAATCACGCTTTCCGGCGATCCTTTTGTCGACAAGGTGCTGCGCTATACGTTGGCGGCTCAGGTTGGCAATCACTCGGTAGGTCTGCAGCCGTGCGCCGGAACCGGTGATGCCTGCACGTTTACCGGACTTACTCGCGCCTTGACGGAAACGGTGGAAGACAAAGAAGTGTTGGCCCGACTGGTTGCAGCGATGCTAAAAATCGGTACGATTTTCCGGGTGGGCAAGACGACCACCGGCTGCAACATGGAAGGGTTTGGCGCCGGCGCAGCGGCTACGGCGGCGGTGGTTGCCGAAATGTTGGGCGGAACGCCGGAGCAGGTCGGCAAGGCCATTGTTTTGGCATTGTCGCCAACTATCGGCAATCCCTGTACTCCGCGGGTCATGGTGGCCGGATTATGTTCGACCCATCTGGGCGGCGGCGTGACGATCGGTTGTCAGTCAGCTAATCTGGCGGTCAAAACCTCGATGCCGGTCAATGTCCCGCCCGATGTAATGATTGCCATGGCGGCGGCTGTGCACCCGGTTTCAGCCAAATATATCGTGCCGGTTGTCATTCATTATATGGAGCCTTTTTTCAAGACGCATGCCGGCGTGGAAGAATACGTACCCGTCGATGTCAAGCAGCGTGAGGCGACCCGTATTGCCGAGACCCAGACGGGCGCCCGTCAGGAAGCGCGGGCTCTGTCGGCGCAGGCCAATTCGATCGTCAAACCGTTCGGTGAGGCAGTTGTAGGCGGCAGCAGTCAGGCAGTCGGTTCGCCGACCAATGCGGCCCGTATTGCACATTTCCTTGCAAAAGGCGAAGTGACTGGCGTGAAAATCGAGTTGTATCCGGAACTGTTTGCCCGGCGCGGCATCAACGTGCCCGGTGTACTGATGGCGGCAGTGTATGGGGCGTCTACGGACAACGCCCAGCTGTATCGCGAGATTATGGACAAGGTGAAGAATGCCGGGATCACTGTCGAGATGCTGGAAGTCGACGAACCGCAGCTGCAGCGGATTACCGTGTATGCAAAAGAACAAAATTCGATGGTGGAAAGTTTTAACCGAGGCGGCGCCCGTCTGGCGCTGCGCAGCGCTTCCCCGTCGCGGGAAGAAGCCTTGCAGGTGGCCCGCAAACTGAATATCGACGTAGTCGGCTAGGAGGAAGCGACGTTGAATGAAATAGAACGTTACCTGGCGGCTGCCGCTGGGGTGGTAACCGCCACGGCAGGGCAGGACCTGACTGTCAAAGTCGATCTGGTCATGGCGCATGACGTGACGGCGCCGCTCGCATTGGCGCCTTATCGGGAAATTGGTGTCGACAAGGTGTTCGATCCGGCGAAAGTGTTGTTCGTTATCGATCATGTCTATCCGGCCCCTTCGGTGCAGTCGCGGCAAAGCCATCGCGAAATGCGGACCTTTGCCCGTGAATTCGGCTTTCCCATTTTGGAAGGCGAAGGAGTTTGCCATCAGGTTATCTCTGAACGCTACCAATTGGCGCGCGGCGCGATTGTCGTGGGGGCTGATTCGCACACCTGTACGGCAGGCGCCTATGGCGCGCTGGCCTTCGGCGTCGGTTCGACCGAAGCCGCTGCCGCTATGGCGACAGGGACACTGGATATCGAAGTGCCGCAAGTGCAGGCGGTTTTTCTTGATGGCAAGCTGGCGCCCGGTGTTAGCGCCAAAGATGTGATTTTATTTTTAATCGGACAGTTTGGCGGCGGTGGTCTGACCGACCAGGCGATTTTGTTTGCCGGTAGCTGGGTGAGCCAATCTACGAAAGACGAGCGGATGACGATTAGCAACATGACCATCGAGATGGGCGCGATGCTGAGTTATTTCTCGGAGTTGGCAGATGCCGCTGCGATCGGGCCGGTGGCCCGGACCCATCACTTCGACGTCGGACAGATTCCCGCATTGATGGCAGCGCCGTCATTTCCGGCGAATGTGAAACCGATTGCCGAGTTGGCCGGAAAACAGGTGTCCCAGGTAGTCATCGGTTCCTGTACCAACGGGCGGATCAGTGACATGCGGGATGCAGCGGCCGTATTTAAACATGCTTCGGTAGACGCAGATGTCAATTGTGTGATCATCCCCGCCTCGCGCCAGGTGGTTGCGCAGATGGAGGAAGAGGGATTGACCCGGATTTTTCGCCAGGCCGGCGCTACAGTGACCAGCCCGGGCTGCGGCTCCTGCTATGGTGGTCATATGGGACTGGCCACGGCTGACGACGTCGTTGTTTCAACAACTAATCGCAATTTTGCCGGTCGCATGGGAGCGAAAACCGCGCAAATTTATCTGGCCTCGGCTCGATCGGCGGCGGAAGCCGCGGTCGCCGGAAAAATCGTCGCACCGGGCACGGTTGCACCGCTGGAAGGAGTGAGCGTCCATGCCTGAACAATTGATTTGCCAAGGCCGCGTATGGAACTTTGAAGACAATATCGATACCGATCAGATTTTGCCGGGTTATGCGATGACCTATCCGCGGGAAGCGCTGAAAGACCATGCGATGGCCGGCAGCCGGATTGCTGATTTCGCCAAACAAGTTAAAGCTGGCGATATCATCATCGCCGGAGCAAATTTCGGTTGCGGTTCCAGCCGCGAACAGGCGCCGTTGGCGCTGAAAGACGCTGGCGTCGGTCTGGTCATTGCCAGTTCATTCGCGCGGATTTTCCGCCGCAATGCGATCAATATCGGTCTGCCGGTATTGCAGGCCGATCTGGTCGGTAAAGTCGGCGACGGAGAATCGGTCGTGGCCGAAGTTCGGACCGCGACAGTCCGGTTGCCCAGTGGAGAAACCATCGCCGGAACCGTACCGGGAGAAAATGTAATCGCCATTCTGGCGGCCGGCGGCTTGATCGCCAAAGTACGCCAACAATTGGCAAACAGGGGGATGTAAGAGATGCAGGAAAGAACAAAACAGATCATTATTGACGATATTGAACGCGTGCAGGCCTATGAGCGGGTCTTTAACGTACCAATGCCGAAAGTCACGCCGGACGGTGATGTGGACGGTCTGCCCGGACCTTACCCGCGCATGGTCCACGGTGTCGAACGCGGCGGACATCGTATCTGGGAACTGTCGCAGCAGGCGAAGCGCACGAATATTCCGGTGCAAAACCCGATTTTGGGCCGCAATAGCGCTGAAGAAACGATGAAAGAGTCGAGCGAGATGTATAAAGTGGCCGAAGAACTGGGGATTACTCTATTCCACTTTGTACATTCCGAAGCTACCCGTCATATCGACCCGAAGGACGGAGCGGAGCTGATCGAACAGTCGCGGGGCAAAGGCGGCATTACGCCGGCAGGCGAGCGCGAATACGTGGCCATCGGCGGCGGCGCAAAACATCCGATGCGGATCAACGCCACAGGTGACACACCCCACCTTTCGGTCATCAACGCCATGATCGCCGGCTTTGACGGCACCGATATCGGGCCGGTCATCCATGTGCATTTCGGCGGTCGGGGAATTCATGACTACAAAACCAAAGTGAAGAACGGTTTCAAAACAATGGAAATCTGCGCTGAAAACAAAGTTTCGGCCCAGATTGAATCGCATAAACATCTGAACAACATCGGCGGCACTGATGGTATGGCGCTGGCGATGTGCCTGCTGGCCGAAGGTCTGGCCGTACATGCGAAACTGCCGCCCGAACTGAGCGCGTTGCAGATGAATGTGGCCGGGATTAATCTGCTGGCTGACATCGCAGCAATGCGGGCGTTCCGTGAGACCATGTGGAGCGGTTCGCTGATTGTTGTGCCTGAGACGTTCCAAAACCCACCGCCCGATCTGATCGTAGAATCAGCGCACTTTGCCCGCATGGCGATGAGCGCGAAACTTGGCGGCGCTGATTTCTACCGACCGAAGGCTGCTGAATCGGTCGGCATTCCGACCGGCGGATCGATGGCCAAAGCCATCTGGGCTTCACAAAATGTGTTTGAAAGCATCGTGCCACTAACGATCAATGACCCGGCCATCGATTATCGCAAGAACGAGATTTTGACTGAAGCGATGGCGGTGCTCTGCTCGGTGCTTGGTCGCCGCGAACTGGCCCCCGGCGAAATCAAGCCGGCGCTATGGCAAAGCTATGGACTGGATGACCTGGTCGAACTGATCGTACAGGCCGGCAAAAAAGGCGTGCTAGATGCACCGCAGGCTGGCGGCTGGGATCTGAAACGCGGCGTGCGGACACATCGCGGCAAAGATGGGATCAAACGCTATGTGGTCGGCTATGGTCCGACCGAAGTGCCCAAGGAAAAGGTTTCATTCACGACCGAAGAGGTGCATGTTGATTCGGCGAAACCGGTCAGCAAGAAAACAAAAATCGTGCTGGCAACCGTAGGCGCCGATGCCCATGTTGTAGGCATCAATACCATTAAAGAAGCAATGTCGCAGGCTGGCTACGAAGTCATCTTCCTGCGGGGGATGAACCTGCCGGAGACGGTGGCGGAAATTGCTGTCGAAGCCAAGGCCGACATTATCGGCGCCGGTAATCTGCTGGGAATGGGCACGGTCCTGTTCCCCCGCATCAGCGCCCGCCTGTCGCAGCTCGGACAGCGTGAGAACATCAGGGTTATCGCCGGCGGTCGTGCTGCCGAAAAAGAAGAAGAACACGCCGCTATGGAAGAAAAAATCAAGACGCAAGGAACCGGATTCCTTGGCGTAGATGCCTTCTTTGGCCCGGGAACGCCGCCAGCCAAAGTAATCGAGTGGATTCAGACAAATGTCGAGGAGGCGAAATAAGATGGCTCAGATGGAAAAAATTCGTTGCGCGATTCTACGCGGCGGTACCAGCAAAGCGATGTTTCTAATGGAAAACGACCTGCCGCGCGATGCCCAGGCCCGTGATAAAGTGATCCTGAAAGTGTTCGGCAGCCCGGATGTCCGGCAGATCGACGGACTGGGCGGCGCTGACCCGCTGACCAGCAAACTAGCTATCATCGGCCCTTCTTCCCGCCCGGATGCCGACGTTGACTATACGTTCGGCCAGGTCAGCATCAACAAGCCCTATGTCGACTATAGCGGCAACTGCGGCAATATATCTTCCGCCGTCGGTCCATTTGCGATTGATGAAGGACTAGTGCGCTGTCAGGAAGGCATTACGACGGTCCGCATCCATAATACGAACACAGGCAAGTTGATTATCGCCGATGTGCCGACAGTCGACGGCAAAGCGGCGGTGCTGGGTGATTGTGTCTGCGACGGCGTGCCGGGAACCGGCGCGATGATCATGCTTGACTACTCCGATACGACCGGCGCGGTCACCAAAAAACTGTTGCCGACCGGCAACCCGACCGATGTACTGGATATTCCCGACTTCGGTAAAATTGAGGCCAGCCTAGTCGATGTAGCGAATCCCATGGTGTTTGTCCGGGCCAAAGATCTCGGCCTCACCGGGATTGAGACGCCGCAACAGGTCAATTCCAACCCGGAACTGCTAAAAACCCTCGAGAGCATTCGTGGAACCGCCGCTGTAATGATGGGAATGGCGACAGACCTCAAGGACGCGCTGGAGCGAGTGCCGGCTTTCCCGATGATTGCATTTGTCAGCCCGCCGCAGGATTATACCGACTTTACGACCGGCAACCCGGTCAAGGCCGAGGACGTGGACCTTGTTTCCCGTTTGATGTTCATGCAGGTTATCCATAAAACTTACGCTGGCACCGGCACGGTATGTACCGGCTCTGCCGCAGTGATTCCCGGCACGGTCGTGTATGAGCAAATTGACCGGCCGCGGGAAAAAGCGTTGCTTCGCATCGGTCACCCGGCTGGCGTAATCGATATCGAAATGGCGTCAGACCTCACCGCCGGCAAAGTTTCCATTACCCGCGCCGCGATTTCGCGTACGGCGCGCCGGATTATGGATGGATCGGTATATGTCCTTCCGGAGAAAAAATAGAGGGCGTCTTTATGCAAACATTCGCTGGAACTGATAAAAACATAATCGTCTTCGATGTCGGCAGTACCTTTACCAAGGTGGTGGCTTTCGAACGCAATGGACAGGAGCTTTCCTGGCTGGGCCGGGCGCAGGCGCCGACAACCGTCGAAGATATTGAAATTGGCTTGGCAAATGCTGCGGTGGCAATTGCCGCCAGCATCGGCAGAGAAAGCTTGCATGCGGACAAAACATACGCCGCATCGAGCGCTGCAGGCGGGCTGCGCATGGTGGCGATGGGCTATATGCCCAGAGTCACCGCAAAAGCAGCCAAGGAAGTCGCGATGAGCGCCGGCGCCAGAGTGCTGGAAGTCATGTCCTACGATGACCAGCCAGAACAGAAGCTAGAGATGCTGCGCGAAATCCGTCCGGACATCATTTTGCTAGCCGGCGGTACCGACGGCGGTGAAACGGACGCCCTGATCGCCGATGCAAAAATTATTGTGGCCAGCAAAGTAAAGGCGGCAGTGGTGGTAGCCGGCAACCAGGCGGCGCAGCCGGCAGTGGCGGAAATCCTCAGTCAGGCGGGAATTCAAACAGTGCGGGTTCCCAATGTCATGCCGACGATTCATGAGTTAAAGGTTAAACCAGCCCGCGAAGCGATTCATGAGCACTTTATCGATCAGATTACCAAAGCCAAAGGCCTTTCGAAACTGCTGAACCGGTTGAGCGTGCAAAAGGTAGTTCCCACACCGGGTGCAATCCTGATGGCTGCCGAATTGATGGCGCGCGGCACGAAAGAAGAAGAAGGCATCGGCGGCTTGGTGGTAGTTGACCTGGGTGGTGCGACGACTGATATCCACTCGGTGCTACCGCAACTGGAAGAACTGTCGATCGAAGAAAAAGGTCTGGTTTTGACCAACGAAAAACAACTGGCATACCGGACCGTCGAAGGGAATCTGGGGCTGCGAGTCAGTGCCCGGGGCATTGTGGAAGCGGTCGGCGAAAAGGCGGTCGCCTATCGCGCCGGTCTGGAAGGCGAGGATGGCGAAAAAATCGTCGTCGATTATGCCACCCGGCTGGAAGCAAACCCAGAGCATCTAGCTGCCAATGACCTGGAACGGAAACTGGACCGGGTGATGGCGGAAGTGGCGGTGGAAGTGGCGCTGAAACGCCACGCAGGTTATATTGCCGAACACTTTGACCCGGTGATGGGCGTGATTCCCGGGACGCCGATTGGGCGCGACCTGCGGCAGGTGGAAGTAGTGCTGGCCGTGGGCGGGGTATTTGCCCACTCTTCGGCAGAAGATGCCATAGAAATTGTCGCTGCGGCGCTGGCCAAACCCGGCATATCGCTATTGCCGAAGAACGCCAGAATCATTGTAGACCAGAATTATCTGACCTATGCAATCGGGGTGCTGGCGCAGTATGATCCGACAGCAACATTGCGGTTTGCCAAACAACATTTCCCGCAAATCCTGCCACCTGAAAAATAGCCCGACGAGGAGGTTTCTTATGAGTTACTTATATTTCGCGCCCCGAACCATGCCGGAATTGCTGGAACTGCTGGCGGAACAGCAAGCTGGCGCGATGATCCTGGCTGGTGGAACTGATGTGATGGTGGAAATTCGCGCCGGTCACAAAACCGACAGTCTGGTCAACGTCACGCGGATTCCTGAAATGAAGGGAATCCATCGTGAAGGGGATACGATTCACATCGGTCCGGCAACGACATTCACTGAAATTGTCGAATCGCCGATCATCCGCGAGGGCGCATTTGTGCTGGCCCAGGCCGCATTGTCGGTCGGGTCGCCGCAAATCAGGAATCGCGGCACAGTCGGCGGAAACATTGTCAAAGGTTCGCCTGCCGCCGATTCGGTGCCGGCGCTGATGGCGCTGGATGCCAGACTACGACTGGTTTCTTTGGCTGGCGAACGCGAGCTGGGATTGGAAGAGTTTCTGGTAGGAATCTGCCAGACCGCAATTCAACCGGGCGAAGTATTGACCGGGATCTCTTTCAAAGCGCTGGCGCCAAAAACCGGCAGTGCTTTCGTCAAATTGGGCCGTCGGAATGCGCTGGCGATTTCACGGGTCAGCGTAGCCGCCATTATTGGCTATGACGAAGTGGACATGACTTGTACCGATTGCCGGATTGCCGTCGGTTCCGTAGCGAAAAACCCGTTTCGGGTCCGATCGGCGGAAACCATCTGGCAAAACTGCAGTTTAACCCATAGCAACCGGGATGCCTGCGTCAAAGCGGCGCTGAAGGAAATCAGCGTAACACTTGGCGAACGCGCCTCGGCTGTTTATAAAAAGAAAGCGGGTCCCGCCATCATCCGGCGCGCCGTCGATTCGGCGCTGGGGCAGGTTTTCGGTGGTTGGGAACAAGTTCTCTAGGGTGCGGAATCGGCAGGCGTCCTGCACGATTTCCCCGGCATGTTGAAAGGAGTGGTCGCAGCAAGCGCAAGGCGTTGGCAGACACGGAGAAAGACCAGCAATCATATTTAAAATAAAAGGGGGCTCTCAACGATGTCAACAAAGGTCATGACCGCGGAAGAACTGGTAG
>CAZFSM010000042.1:0-17815 GCA_964521625.1 uncultured Veillonellaceae bacterium
CCGGCCCGGGCTGGCGATGTGGGGATCGAGGCTACGGCGACGGGAAATGTAATTCAAATGGCGTTTTTGGGTATTGTCACCAAGAATATGTTCACAGCGGGCGACAATGACTATAATATCCGGGTACAGATGCCTGAGGGTTCGCGCCGCGACATCAACGACGTGGCCAACTTGCGCGTCTCCACCAAAACGGGCGCTTTTGTCCGGTTGGGTGACGTGGCGGAAGTGAGACTGTCTTCCGGCCCGACCCAGATCGACCGCGAAGACCGCCAACGCCAGGTTATCGTTTATTCCAATGCGGTTGGCGTTTCGGTCGGCGACCTGATCCAGAGCGTCGAGTCAATGATGCCGGCGCTCAATCTGCCGCTCGGCTATAGCTATAAATTTATCGGCCAGGCCAAACAGATGTCGGATGCCTTCGGCGAAATCGCCAAAGCATTAGTCCTGGCAGTTATATTGATTTATATGGTGTTGGCGGCGCAGTTCGAAAGTTACATCCATCCGCTGACGATCATGTTGTCGCTGCCGTTTGCCTTTATCGGCTCGATATTGGGACTGCTGATGGGCGGCCATACGATCAACATCATGTCGATGATCGGGATTATCATGCTGATGGGCCTGGTGACCAAGAATGCGATTCTACTGGTGGATTATACCAACCAGCTGCGGGAAGAAGGCGAAGGTGTTCTCGAGGCGTTGATCAAGGCCGGTTCGGTGCGGCTGCGACCGATATTGATGACCACCTTGGCGATGATTCTCGGGATGATGCCGTTGGCTCTCGGGATTGGCGCGGGCGCCGAGTTGCGCGCGCCGATGGCGGTTGCCGTTATCGGTGGTTTGATTACTTCGACCATACTAACGATGATTATCGTTCCGTTGGCCTATTATCTGATTGACCGGTTCCAGATCGGCATCAAGCACCGCAAGATATCGAAGATTCATCCCGAATAACTGCGGGCAACAATTTGTGAATGGAGTGTAGTGTATGGATCGCGACGCGGTCATAGAAATACTGGAAGGCTACCGATCCGGCGCGGTCAATCAGGCTGAGGCGCTGGAAAAACTGACATGCCTGCCGTTTGAAGACCTGGATGATATCAAGATCGATCATCATCGGGCGTTGCGGCAAGGCTTTCCCGAGGTCGTTTTCTGTCCGGGGAAAACCACGGAGCAAATCGTCCGGGCAATGAATGAACTGGCCCGGGTCAGCCCGAATGTGCTTGCCAGCCGGGCCACGCCAGAGATTTATGCTGCGGTTCGGCAAGTTTTGCCGGATGCACGATACAACGAACGGGCCAGGCTGGTGATTTTGGAGCGTGAACCGCTGCCGAAAGACCCGGACCGATTTATCCTGGTGATGACGGCCGGTACGGGCGATGTGCCGGTAGCCGAGGAAGCGGCGGCGACAGCCGAGGTGATGGGAAACCGGGTCGAGCGGGTTTTCGATGTCGGCGTGGCGGGCATTCACCGTCTGCTCGCGCATACTCCGTTGATGCGGCAGGCCAATGTGCTGGTGGTTGCGGCAGGGATGGAAGGCGCGCTGGCCAGTGTGGTCGGCGGCATGGTAGACAAGCCGGTCATCGCGGTACCGACCAGTATCGGCTATGGCGCCAGTTTTCAGGGATTATCGGCTCTGCTGGCAATGCTGAACAGTTGCGCCGCCGGGGTTGGCGTAGTAAATATCGACAATGGTTTTGGCGCGGGGCGGCTTGCGGCGATGATCAATCGGTTGAGGTGATTTTGTGCGGGCTGCATATTTGGATTGTTTTTCGGGAATCAGCGGTAACATGTTCCTGGGGGCGCTGGTCGACGCCGGCCTGCCGGAGGCCGTGCTGCGCGATGCGATAGCCAAGATAGACCTAAAAGGATTTTCAATTAAGATCAAACCGGTGGATAAATGGGGTATCCGGGCCACGCATCTGGATGTGGATCTGACAGCAAAACACCACCACCGAGGCTTGGCCGATATTCTCAAACTGATCCGCGCAGCGGAGTTGCCGGACGCGGTCAAGGAAAAAACCTGTCTGGTGTTTGAACGGCTAGGCAAGGCCGAAGCCAAAGTGCATGGCATGCCGCTGGAAAAGGTGCATTTTCATGAAGTAGGCGCCGTGGATGCAATTATCGATATTGTAGGCACGGTGTTCGGCTTTCATTATCTGGGCGTGGAGCAGATTTATTGTTCCCCGCTGCGGGTAGGTCGCGGCTTTGTCAAGGCAGCGCACGGCATCATGCCGATTCCGGCCCCGGCTACCGCTGAACTGCTGCATGGGATACCCTGGTATCCCGGCGATATCGACAAAGAATTGGTGACGCCGACCGGCGCAGCGCTGGTAGCCGAACTCTGCAGCGGTTTCGGCGACCGGCCGGGCGGCTTTCTGGCGGCAAAGACAGCCTACGGAGCTGGCACCTGGGATCTGGTGATCCCCAATGTGATGCGGCTGAGCTTGGGTACGTTGCCCGAACAGAAAAACAGCGACGAAATGTGGCTGTTGGAAGCAAATGTCGACGACAGCACGCCGGAAGTCATTGCCTATGCGATTGACAAACTGCTTGCCGCTGGCGCGGTCGATGCCTGGATTACGCCGATTATTATGAAGAAAGGCCGGCCGGCCTTTTTGCTGTCAGCCCTCTGCGTAGAAACTAATAAATTATCGGTCGAGGATGTTGTGTTCGCGGAAACTTCGAGTATTGGCGTGCGCTGGCTGCAGGTCCGGCGGACTGTGGCTGACCGCAGCATGGTGGCGGTTCAGACGGAATGGGGCACAGTGGGGATTAAGGTCGCCGAACGCGATGGCCAGGTCATCAATGTGGCGCCGGAGTTTGGCGATTGTCGTCAACTGGCTGAACAATCGGGTGCGCCGCTGAAAAAAATCTATCAGGCGGCCCTGCAGGCGTGGAACGCGCTCAAACGATGAATGCACTGAACGGGGCTAAAACATTTGACGCCTATGTTGCCGCTGTCAAAGCGCTGCTGGCCGGGGCGGGCCTGCAGCCAACCGAGGAGAAGCAAATTCCCTACGGTCTGCGGCTCAATTTGCAACAGAACGGCGAAACTGTGCCATTGACGCTCTATTATGGCAAAAAAGGCTTTTCGCTGGTGCTGGCTGGCAAGGATGGCGTACTGAAGGCAAAGTTGGCGGCGCTGTTTCATCTCGCGCCGAGTTCTTCCCCGGTCAGCGAATCGGCACTGTTCGATTCGGCGCCAAAATCCAATAAACCGTATGGGTTTGAAGCGTTGGAGGGATTCGAGTCCGGCTGGATTGGCACTGATGAATCCGGTAAAGGCGATGTGTTTGGCCCGCTGGTCGTGGCGGCGGTGGCGGTGAATCCGGCGATTGTGACGGAGCTGGAACGCATCGGCGTCAAGGACTGCAAACAACTGTCCGATAAAAAAGTGGCGGAATTCGCGGGTAAAATCAGGCAGATTGCCCAGGGCCGTTATCAGGAACTGATCTTGTTGCCCAATCGCTACAACAGTCTTTATGCAACGATGAAAAAAGAGGGGAAAAACCTAAACCACCTGATGGCCTGGGCCCATGCGCGGGTTATTGAGGATACATTGGCGATTGCCCCTTGCAAATTTGCGATTGCCGATAAGTTTGCCGATGTACGATTCATTGAATCCAAATTGATGACCCGTGGGCGGACTGTCGTGCTGATTCAGAAAACTCATGCGGAGAACAATATTGCGGTGGCGGCTGCCTCGGTGCTGGCCCGTGACAGTTTTTTGCGGGGGTTGGCCGATTTGTCGCAAAAATATGGCGTTGATTTGCCAAAAGGGGCGGGAACGCCGATTGCCGCTGCGATCAGGCAATTCGTGTCGCAGCAGGGCAAGGAATTACTACCGGAAGTGGGCAAGGTTCATTTCCGCACGTTTGAAGGAGTGCTTTGAAAATGAAGGCAATCGTATTGCTGTCCGGCGGACTGGATTCGACAGTTTGCATGGCGGTGGCCCGTGACCAGGGGTTTGAGCCGCTGCCGATCAGTTTTAATTACCAGCAGCGCCATGCGCGGGAAGTGGAATGCGCCCGTCAGGTGGCGGATTTCTATAAAGTGAGCCGGCATTTGGTTATCGACACCAATATGGCGGCAATTGGCGGCAGTGCGCTGACCGATGCCTCGGTTGTCGTGCCGTCCGGCGATGTGATGCGCCAGGATATTCCCGTCACTTATGTGCCGGCGCGCAACCTGATCTTTTTGAGCTACGCGCTCGGTTACGCCGAAGTGACCGGCGCCGATCATATTTTTATCGGCGTGAATGCGCTCGATTATTCGGGCTATCCAGATTGCCGGCCCGAGTTTATTCAGCTGTTTCAGCAACTGGCCGATTACTCGACCAAGGCGTCGGTGGCCGATGGCCGCAAGATTCGGATTGAAACGCCGTTGATCCAGCTGTCGAAACAGGAAATCGTCAAGTTGGGCGTTCAGTTGGCTGCGCCGCTGCAACTGACAACCAGTTGCTACCGGGGCGGCGATGTCGCCTGCGGGACCTGCGATAGCTGTCTCTTGCGCCTCAAAGGCTTTGCCGAAGCCGGGCTGACCGATCCGATAGCCTATAGCGAGGGGGTGCGCTGATGAAGGATGTTCAGAATCAGGCCGATCTGCGGGGAATTCCGATTCAAAAAGTCGGCGTAAACGATGTGCATCTGCCATTCCAGATCAAAACCAAGGCTGGTTCGTTTCAGTCGGTGCTTGCCTGCATCCGGTTGACAGTCGACCTGCCCCAGGAATACAAAGGGACCCACATGAGCCGATTTATCGAGGTACTCAGCGATTGGCGGCAGAAACCGGTTTCCAACCGTGAGATGGATGCGATGCTACGCGATATCATGAACCGGCTGGGCGCACAACGGGCCCATATCGAGATTCGTTTCAAATATTTCATTGAAAAAGTCGCGCCTGTCAGCGGCTTGAAAAGTTTGCTCGACTATGACTGCGTGTTTGAAGGAAATCTGGGCACGAATGGTCCGCTCAACTTCATTTTGGGGCTGTCGGTGCCGTTTACGTCGCTCTGTCCCTGCAGCCGCGAAATTTCCGACTACGGGGCCCACAATCAGCGCGGTGTGATGAAAGTGCGGATCAAATACGTTCCGGGCCGGTTTATCTGGATTGAAGACCTGGTGGAATTGATGGAGAGCCAGGGCAGCTGCCCGGTGTATCCGCTATTGAAACGTGAAGATGAGAAGTATGTCACGGAAAAAGCCTATGATAATGCGAAATTCATCGAAGACGTGTTGCGCGACCTGGTGCTGACGCTACGCGCGCAGGAGGGTGCAACTTGGTTCGAGGTCGAATGCGAGAGTTTCGAGTCGATTCATAATCATAGCGCTTACGCGTTTCACGAAGAAGGAAACCGCAACCCCGCATGAGGCGGTTGATCGTCAATGCCGATGATTTCGGACTGCACTCGGCGGTAAACCAGGGAATTCAGGCTGCGCATACCGACGGGATTGTCAGTAGCGCCAGCTTGATGGCTGGCGGGGCTGCGTTTGACGAGGCGGTGCGGATTGCCAAGCAGTGCCCGCAGCTGGGCGTGGGCGTCCATTTGACGCTGGTTGGCGCGCGGCCGGTCTTGCCGGCGACTGAAGCGCCGTCCCTGGTAGAGGCAACAGGCGCTTTTTATGGCAGCTATCCGGTGTTCCTGAAACGTTTTCTAAGCGGAAAAATCCGCCTGGCAGAAGTCGAGCGGGAGCTGGCGGCGCAGATTGAACAGGTACGACTGGCAGGCATCCAGCCGTCACATTTGGATAGTCACCAACATTTGCATGTGCTACCGGGAATCGGCGGCATTGTACTGGATTTGGCCCGGCGTTTTTCAATCCAGGCGATTCGAATTCCGGCCGAGCCGGTTGCTTTTATTGGCGCTACGCCGCCTGCATTCGGTCGCCTGGTCGGCCGCGGCGGCTTGACGATGCTGGCCAACTTGTTTCGGCAGCATGCTGCGGCGGCGGGAATCCGGACTACCGACCACTTCTTTGGCATGCTGGCTGGCGGTCAGTTGACGGAATCGGCTCTGATGGCGATTTTGCAACAGTTGCCGGCGGGAGACACGGAAGTAATGACTCACCCGGGGCTGGCGGACCCATCGCTGGCGGCACTGTATCCATGGGGGTACCAGTGGGATGTGGAACGGCAGGCTTGTGCCGCTG
This sequence comes from uncultured Veillonellaceae bacterium, assembly GCA_964521625.1. Lineage (GTDB taxonomy): Bacteria > Bacillota > Negativicutes > UBA1444 > UBA1444 > UBA1444. Next base: position 6,150 of record CAZFSM010000042.1, read on the forward strand.
CGACGGTGCGTCAACTCGTCGCTGACCGGCAAATTCGCCTGATTTCGTTTCGGGAGCTATAGCATGAACATTTCGCGGCTGCGTCTGGCGGTAATGCTTGCCATCATTGTCGGCATTTCGCTGGCGGTATTGTACTACACTTTTGATATCAGCACATTGACGGCGCTTAAGGATTTTCATCCGGTTTCCTTGCTGGGTGTGTTGTTGGCGATTACTGTCGGCATGTATTTTGATGCAACGCGGCTAATCCGCCTCTGCGCGGTGGCTGGCTATCGAGTTTCTTTGGCAGCGGCGATTCGTGTGGTTTTCGCCAACTATTTTCTGGCGCTGCTGACCCCTGGCGCGAGCGGCGGCGCGATGATTCAGGTCCTGTTCCTGAAACGAGCCGGGATTCCGACCGGTTCGGCAACTGTTGTCGTAGCGGCGCGCACGATTTTGTCGATTTTATTTTTACTGGCCTGCTTACCGTTTGTTTTTTACTATGATTCGCAGCTGTTGCCCTGGTTTGACCGGCAGGCAATTGTGCGGGGCGCTGTACTTCTCGTCGGCTTGGTGATTGCCGGCATGGCGCTGTTACGCAGCCGTATTTCTGACCGGCTGGCGGTGGTGACATTAAAACGGTTGCCGATCCGTTGGCGGTTTCGCCTGATGAAGGTGTACCGCGATATGCAGCTGGCGCTGGGCTTGATGTCGGCCGCGCCGTTTGAAGTGGGAAGGGCCTTTCTGGAATCTGCGATTAGCCTGTTGGCGCTTTATGCGTTGGCGCCGCTGCTGTTTGCTGGGATGGGTGCATCGCTTGACTGGATATTGGTGATGGGTCGGATGATTTTTCTCAACCTGTTGCTGTATTTTGCGCCGACGCCAGGTGGCGCGGGCGTGGCGGAAGGGTTGTTCATCAGTAGTTACAAAAGTTTGGTTCCCCTGGGGACCGTCGGGGTTGTTGTCCTGAGCTGGCGACTGTTCGCCGAGTATTTGCCGGCTTGCGTCGGTGGCTATTTTACCGTCAAAGAATTCGGTATTTCCTTTTTCATGAAAAGAAATAACAGGCAGGGAGGCGACCCGCAATGAAGATTTTAGTTACCGGTGGCGCTGGATTTATCGGTTCGCATATTGTGGACCAATTACTAATCGAAGGGCATCGGGTGGTTGTCGTGGATGACCTTTCGACCGGCTCACTGGCAAATGTAAATCCGGCTGCCGAGTTTGTCCAGCTAAATGTGCTGGATAGCGCCTTGCTTGACTTGTTCGCAAAGGAAAAATTTGATGTTGCAGTGCATTTGGCTGCGCAAACGATCGTGGCTTCATCACTGGAGCATCCGGCTGTAGATGCCCGGATGAATGTACTGGGAACCCTGCAGGTTTTGGAAGGCTGCCGATTGTATGGGACAGAGCGGATCATTTTTGCCTCCAGCGCCGCTGTATATGGTGATGTGACTATGTTGCCGGTGCCGGAAGATAATCTGAAAAGCCCTACTTCATTCTATGGGCTGAGCAAATTGACGGCGGAAAATTACATTCAGATGTACAACGCTTTGTATGGACTAAATTATCTGATCCTGCGCTATGCCAATGTTTACGGCGAACGCCAGGGAGATCGCGGCGAAGGCGGTGTAGTCAGCATCTTTGCCGGTTGCCTGAAACAGGGACGACCGTTGACAATTTATGGCGATGGCAGTCAGACGCGCGATTTTGTTTATGTGGGCGATGTGGCTGCCGCCAATGTACAGGCAGCGTTAACGCCGCATATGAACCGGGTATTAAATATCAGCACGCAGACGGAAACCTCGGTGAAGCAGCTGGCGACTTTGTTTGGTGAAATAGCCGGCTGCAATGGTGAACCGACTTATCAACCAGCTCGTTCCGGCGATATTCTGCGCTCGATGTTGCGTAATCGGGAAGCGTGCGATGCGTTGGACTGGATGCCCCAAATCTGTCTGCGGGACGGGGTTGACCGAACCTATAAAGCATTTAGGAGGACAATTTCTTGAGACGTTTTGGCGCAGAATTTTTCTGCATATTATTTATTGCTCTGTTTATTATGTTCTTTCAATTGGGCAGTTATCCGCTGCTGGACCCGGATGAGCCGGTATATGCTCAGACGCCGCGAGAGATGCTGGCGGCCGGAGACATGTTGTCGCCACGGATTTACGGTGATTATTGGTATGACAAACCGCCGATGTATTACTGGTTGGTCGCTGGATCAGCCAAAATTTTCGGCATGGGCGAATTTGCCGCGCGGTTTCCGTCCGCTTTATTTGCAGTGATCGGCGCCCTGTTTCTGTTCGGTTCCGTTTCACGCTTGTTCAATGTGCGAATTGGTTTTTTTAGCGCGTTGGTGATGTTGACCAGCTTGGAGTATTTTTATCTGGGCAAAGCGGCGGTCACTGACATGACCTTGAACCTGTGCCTGATGATTTCATTATTGTCTTTTATTGAGAAGCGCTATCTGCTGTTTTATTTGTTTGCGGCGCTGGCCGTATTGACCAAGGGGCCGATAGGGCTGTTTTTTCCCGGCGCAATTGCTTTTTTGCACCTGTTGATCATGAACCGCTGGCGAGAGTTGTCCCGAATGTCGATTGTGCCCGGCATTTTGCTGTTTGTGGTGGTTGCCGCACCTTGGTATGGATTGATGGCGCACTATCACGGCGCTGCGTTTGTCGACACGTTCCTCGGTTTTCATAATGTGACCCGGTTTACGTCGCCGGAACATGCCTCCGGTGCTGTGTGGTATTATTTCATTCCGGTTTTGCTGGTTGGTTTTTTCCCATGGACGCCGATCCTGTTTCAGTCGATTTGGACGGCCTTGACCAGTAACAGTCGGGAACGACCGATATTGCTGTTTTTTATCATCTGGGCGGCAGTTGTGTTTGTATTTTTCTCCTTGTCCGCAACCAAACTGGTGTCTTATATTTTACCGATGTTTCCCGCATTGGCGGTAGTCGCCGGTTGGTATATCGATCAGCTGATGGAGCGGGGGCGGGCCAAGCCGCGACTAACGGCCACCCTGATTACGGTGGTGCTCGGTTCGGCGCTGATTTTCGGCCTGTTCAAAGCGCTCGATACAATGCCGTACCTGGAAGCGGGTGTGCTCGGCTGCGCTGCGGTGATTTTCGGCATGACCTGCCTGGCGGCCTTTTTCTTCTGGCGGCGTAGCACGGGTAAGCTTGTCGCGGTGCAGGTTGTGGGCATGGCGCTGTTCGTCACCATGGTAACTTCACAGCTAATGCCGGCATTGGCGCCGTATTTTGCTTCACAAAGTTTTGCCACAGAGTTTCTGAAAGAATATGACGGCGTTTCACCCATTCACGTGCAAAAATTTCTCCAACCGGGCATAGCCTTCTATGCAGAGAAATTTGGCCGGGAATTCAAAACCGGTGACCAGCTGAGCGCGTTGTTGCGCAAAGGGGATACCGGCTATGTGCTGGTGCAACGAAAAATGGTCGAAAAATTGCCGCCCCAGGACCAGCAAAAACTGGTCGAGGTAGCGGCGGTTGCAGACAAGCTATTGATGCGAATCCGTTAACGGGTCCGTTAATGGGTCCGTTAATGGGATTAGGACAACAAAGCTTCAGGTTCTTCGATGGAAGGGGTCGGATAGAAAAATTGGATAAATTCGGGCTTGAACGTTTCACGGGAAAGCGTTTTCAACAGTGAATCCGTTACGGCCGACTCAAAATGAACCAGTTCGGCCAGATCAATGGATGCATCTTCCACGATGACAATCAGATAGGGGCGTGCTTCCGGTGCATCGGCAGGGACTTCGCTGCGATCAAGCGGCAGGCCGGGAATAATGCGTACCGTGGCGACATATTCGCCGGCAGCACCGTGGATTGCGCCGCGATAAATGTTGAACCAGAGTGTTTTGGCGACTTTGAGCGAGAACCCGCCCGATTCCATTTCTAACATTACATGACCTCTTTCTGAAGTTTTTTCTAGCTATTATAGCATGATTGACCGCGGGAGGATATTGCCGGTTAAGAGCCAGCCGCGTTTGCAATAGGAAAAATTGATTGTATTTTACTATTATTGCAGGTAAATGCGATCTTGCGTGGAAGAATGATATAGCAAATCACTCACGCTCTACCCGGTTGATTTATTTTGAATCAGGAGGTTTGGCATGAAGAAGCCTTTTGCGCAACTCATGGCTTGCGTATTGATAATAGGCCTGATTACCGGATGTGGCGGCGATAAGAAGCCTACTACTTCCGCGGCAGAGAAAAAAACCTTTGTTAATATCGCAACCGGTGGAACAGCGGGTGTCTATTTCCCAATGGGCGGTGCTATGGCTGAAATTTTCAACAAAAATATTCAGGGAATGAACGCGAGCGCCCAGAGTACGGGTGCTTCCGTAGCTAATATTAACCTGCTTAAGGACGGAAAAGTCGAACTGGCGCTTGTGCAAAATGATATTGCGTATTATGCAGCCAACGGAATCGAGATGTTCAGAGACAGAAAAGTATCTGCGATTCAAGGAATTGCAACGCTTTACAATGAAACTATTCAAATTGTTACGCTGGAAGGCAAGGGTATCAAGACGGTTGCTGATCTTCGCGGTAAAAAAGTTGCCGTCGGTGCACTTGGCAGCGGGACCGAAGCCAATGCCCGCCAGATTTTGGAGATTTTTGCTCTTACCTATGCTGATATCAAACCCCAATATTTATCTTTCAGTGAGTCAGCTACAGGACTGAAAGACGGGAATATTGACGCGATTTTCGTTACAGCGGGCGCGCCGACCGCCGCTATTCTGGAAATCGCTGCGCAGCATAAAATGGTTTTGGTAGGCTTTTCTGCTGATAAAGTGAACGAACTGATAAAAAAATACCCGTTCTATGCGAAGCAAACGATCAAAGCGAAAACCTATCTTACAGTGGAAGCTGATGTGCAAACCGTTGCACTTAAAGCGATGTTGGTTACCAATGAAAAAATTGACGCCGACTTGGTTTATAAAATGACCAAGGCTATTTATGGCAATCTAGACCGGATTAAAGCTGCTCATGCGCTGGGCGCCAATATTCAAAAAGAAACTGCGTTGGAAGGCATGGGGATTAAAGTACATGCTGGGGCTGATAAGTTTTTTAAAGAGAAATGAAACCCGATTGTTAAATTGAAAGTGTAAAAATGCGCAAATAATTGCAGGAATTCGGAAGATTGATAGGGAAAAGAATCTTAGGATAAAATTTGCAGAACTCACCTACATAAAGGGAGGGGGAAGGGCCTGGGGTTAAAGGACAACGCCAGCCGGTTTTGGGGGCGGCATAATTGGTTTGTCACTGAAAAACCTTGTATTTTATCGGCCTGATGAGCTATGACATTGCCTACTGAGGAGAAAGGAGTTCAACAATGAAAAAATATTTCGGTTTATTTTCTCTGTTGCTAGTTCTGGTTATGATGGCGACCCTGATCGGAGGATGCGGCGGCTCAAGTAAGGAGCCAGCCAAAACTGCGCCTGCTGCAGCCGTGCAAAATCCGCCTAAACTTGCAAAGCCAACTACTACAGTGGATCCCAAAGCCAACCTGAATGCAGATATCACTGTTGTTCAGCAGTTGGACATGGTATCTTTCGACCCGATTAACACTTCCGACCTTTCCAACCGGTATATTATTACCAACATCTACAGCTACTTGTTTGCTCAGGACGAATATCTCGGCAATGTGCCGGAATTAGTCAAGAGCTTTAAGCGACTCAATGATTCAACTTGGCAATTTGAGCTTCACCAAGGCGTTAAAACCCATGAAGGTAAAGACCTGACGGTTGACGACGTTGTATACTCTCTGCAGAGAACGCAGAAAGGAACTGCGATCGGCGCCCTGTTCAAACCGGTTGACAAGATTTCCAAAGTTAACGATTCTACCATTCAAATTACAACCTTTGGCCCATACCCGGCGTTGCCTACCGCTTTGACCCACGTAGCCTGCGGTATCGTTCCCAAGGAGTATGCGGAAAAAGCTGAAGCTTCAAAAGACTGGAGCAAACCAATCGGAACAGGACGCTACAAATTTAAGAGCCGTGTAATCGGCGACAGTGTAGTCATGGAGCGCTTTGACGGATATTTCAATCAAGCGGACAAGGCTCTCAACAAGTCCCTGACCTTTAAGATCATTCCGGAAGGAAGCGGCAGAACTATTGCTGTGGAAACTAAAAAAGCAGATATTAACGTCGTGTTTGATACAGTCGACTACGCCCGTGTGTTGAGTAACCCCAATTTACAATTGTGGGAGCACCCTTCTCAAACAGTTTGGCATCTGGGCTATGACAACACAAATCCGAATTTCAAAAACAAGCTGGTCAGGCAGGCCATCAACTATGCCATCGACCGCAAGGCGGTCATGGAGGTTGGTCACAATGGTCATGGTACTGTAGTATATAATAATGCTACCTTTGCTCCGACCGTTTTGGGCGCAGTAAATAATCCCGGCAACAAATACAGCTACGATCCCGAGAAGGCAAAAGCTCTGATGAAGCAAGCCGGTGTTACCGGATTCGACACTGAAATCATCGTGTTCCGTGATGAGGCGGAGCGGGCGGCTGTTCTTATTCAGTCCTATTTGAAAGCCATTGGAATCAATGCATCGGTGAAACGCATTGAAAATGCTGTATTTGCTCAGACCATTCAGGCTCATAAAGCACCGATGTTTATCACGAGCTGGGGTTGTTACTGGGATCCTGACATGTTCCTGGCCCGTCGGTTTACCAAAGCCGGTATTGGCGGCGTAAACCGCGTCTGGTATCAAAACCCAGAACTGGATGTCATGATTGACAAAGCTCGCACCATTTCTTTTGATAACAAACCTCGCGCTGAAGTGTATGGAGAAATTCAGAAGTTTATGGCTGAAGAGGCCCCTGAGGCCGACCTGTATGTAAATACCATGTTTGCACTTGCAAATAAAGATCTGAAGGGCATAGAAATCAACGTCGAAATGCCTCACAACTACTATAAACTGCATTATTAATGCGAATACTGTAGTTTAAGTTTAGCAGACCTTAGACATGTTCCCCAGCCTTGAGCTGGGGAACATGTCGATTATAGGAGTGAATTTTATGTTCAAATTTGTAATAAAGCGTTTATTTGCCATGATTCCCGTTGTTCTGGCAGTGACGTTTGTTGTTTTTTCCATTATGTACATGACTCCCGGCGATCCAACCAACACCATACTGGGGAATGAATGGACAGAAGAGGCCAGCGCCAAGCTCAAAACTGAGCTCGGTCTTGATCAATCCTTTATTGTTCAGTTTTTTAACTACACAAAGAATCTGATCCAAGGCGATTTTGGCATGTCTTATATTACCAGGGCTCCCGTTAGCGAACAGCTCTTGTCCCGTTTCCCCAACACGCTTAAGGTTGTGGCCGGCGCGATGGTGTTCTGTGTCGGTGTGGGGGTGCCAATCGGCGTATACTCAGGCGTCAAGCCCTACTCCCTGTTTTCCAATTTCACCATGGTTGTAGGTCTCTTGGGTGTATCACTGCCCATTTTCTGGCTGGGCCTATTACTTATTTTACTGTTTTCCGTACATCTTGGCTGGCTGCCTTCGAGCGGCTTAGATGGCTTTGCCAGTCTGATACTGCCATCCCTGGCTTTGGGTTCCAACTATATGGCTAATGTCATGAGAACCACACGTTCTTCCATGCTCGAGGTCATACGGCAGGATTACATCCGAACGGCAAAGGCAAAAGGCGTTAACGCACGTGATGTCGTTCTTAATCATGCGCTTCAGAATGCGATGATGCCTACGGTTACTGTTATCGGGATGAACATTGGTGCGTTGCTTGGCGGCGTTGTATTGACAGAGACTGTGTTTTCAATTCCAGGTACAGGCAGACTGCTGGTTGAAGCGATTAACAAGAGAGACACGCCCACAGTCCTAGGTTGTTTGGTCATTATGGCAGTTTGTGTAGCTATTTCGAACCTGGTGGTTGATATTGTTTATGCGTACATGGACCCCAGAATTAAAGCGCAGTACGGCGGGGGGAAGGACTAACTATGGACGAAACGGTAAAGAAATATACAACAAGAAAAGAATTTTTTAAGCAATACAAGAAAAAAAGTCGTCTTGAGGAGACTTGGAATAGATTTTTACGAAATAAACTGGCGGTTATCGGCTTGTTTATTTTCGTTTTCATTATGCTGGCAGCTGTTGTGGCTCCATTAATTGCCAATTATGAAAACGACGCCATAAAAATCAATGTACCCAATCGCTTGAAGCCGCCAAGCGCTGAGCATATTTTCGGCACTGACGAACTGGGGCGGGATATTATGGCACGCATAGTGCACGGCGCCCGTATTTCTCTCGTAGTCGGATTTGCAGCTGTGGCGCTTGCGTTGCTTATTGGCGGCGCATTAGGAGCGATTGCAGGCTATTTCGGCGGCAAAATCGATGACATTATCATGCGGTGCATGGACGTGTTTCTCTGCCTGCCTGACGTGCTGTTGGCGCTGGCAATTGTGGCTGCGTTTGGCACGAACCTGGTGAATATGACTATTGCGATCGGGCTTTCTTTTACTCCGAAGTTTTCGCGGGTCGTGCGTTCGGCAGTGATGACGGTGCGCGGCATTGAGTATGTGGAGGCAGCCCGGGCCATTGGGGCAACCAATACTCAGATCATTGCAAATCATGTTTTGATTAACTGCTTCGGTCCCATTGTCGTCCAGGTGACACTGTATGTTGCAAGTGCAATATTGACCATTTCGGCACTGAGCTTTATCGGCCTCGGTATTCAGGCGCCTATCCCCGAATGGGGGAATATGCTTGCATCCGGCCGTGTTTACATGCGTGACCACGCCTATATAGTTATGGCGCCGGGCCTGGCGATTTTCGTGACCATCCTTTCGCTTAACCTTTTGGGCGATGGATTGCGTGATGCGCTGGATCCCAGGCTGAAATAGCAGGAGGATAAATATGGAAATCAAAAAAATAAACGAACAAGAAAACACACTGGAAATAAAGAATCTTGTCATTCACTATATCAGTGATGAAGAAGTGGTAAAAGCTGTTAACGGTGTGAATATTATAATTAAAGCCGGCAAGACGCTGGGTCTGGTGGGCGAGACCGGCGCCGGAAAAACCACGACTGCGCTGTCGATTCTTAATCTGGTTCCTGAGCCGCAGGGGAAAATCCTTTCCGGCGAGGTATTGTTGGAAGGCCGCAGTGTTTTTTCGATGAGCGAACTTGAGTTGGAGGTTATCCGCGGCGATAAAGTTGCAATGATTTTTCAGGATCCCATGACTTCACTGAACCCGGTTCATACGGTTGGCGATCAGATTGCCGAAAGTATCGAGATTCATCGCAAGGTTAGCAAACAAGAGGCCCTAAAACAGGCCAAAGAGATGCTGGAGCTGGTGGGGATTCCCAGCGAGCGATCCAATGAGTATCCCTACCAATTCTCCGGTGGGATGAAGCAGCGCGTTGTCATTGCCATAGCGCTGACTTGCAGCCCTGACCTGCTTATTGCCGATGAACCAACTACTGCACTGGACGTGACCATTCAAGCCCAAGTGCTTAGACTGATTAACGAACTGCGGCAAAAATATCATATGTCGATGCTGATGATCACACATGATCTGGGTATCGTAGCCGAAGTATGTGACGAGGTTTCCATCGCATATGCCGGGCGAATTATAGAGCATGGAAACTTGGAAGATATCTTTGACAATATGCGGCATCCATACACCAAGGGCTTGTTTGATGCGTTGCCTGATATCGGCGTCAGACGATCCGAGCTCCAGCCGATTAAAGGCTTGATGCCTGATCCTACGAACTTGCCATCGGGGTGCCCGTTCCATCCCCGCTGTGATTATGTAATGGATATCTGCTCTCAGTCATTGCCTGAGAACAAATGGCTCAGCGAAACCCATTGCGTAGAATGCCATCTTTACTCTGACACGAATGAGAGCAGGCTTTAAGGAGGGGTTACTTTGAGCAACGTATTATTGGAGGTCAAGGACCTTAAAAAATATTATAAAGTTCCCAAGGGTATGCTCCATGCGGTCGATGGGGTAAGCTTCAACCTTGACAAAGGGAAAACTCTGGGGATCGTGGGCGAATCAGGCTGTGGCAAAACGACGATCGGCCGCACAATTTTGCGACTCGTGGAACCGACAAGCGGAAGTGTCATTTTCGATGGTGTCGACATACCGAAACTTAACACGCAGGAAATGCGACATATGCGAAGAAATATGCAGCTGATTTTTCAGGACCCGTTTTCTTCGCTGAATCCCCGAAAAACGATTACCCAAACGATCGAAGAACCAATCATTTTGGCGAATATGATTCCAGACCCGGACAAACGATTCATGCGCGTCATGGAGCTGATGGATACCGTTGGTTTGGCGGAGCGCCTTGTCAACACCTACCCGCACGAACTGGACGGCGGTCGCCGTCAACGTATCGGAATCGCCCGTGCGCTGGCCATGAATCCGAAGTTCATCATCTGCGATGAGCCGGTTTCAGCTTTGGACGTTTCCATTCAGGCGCAGATTTTGAACCTGATGAAAAAAATTCAGCGAGAAATGGGCTTGACCTACATCTTTATCACCCATAATCTTGCCGTGGTCAATCATTTCTCCGATGATATCGCGGTTATGTATCTGGGCCGCCTGATTGAAAAGGCTCCCTCGGAGGCGCTTTTCGCAAAGCCACTGCACCCCTATACACAGGCGCTTCTTTCGGCGATTCCCGTACCCAGGATCCACAACCGACCAGAACGGCTCCTGTTGCGTGGTGAGATCACTTCCCCGATTAATCCCGAACCTATTTGCCGTTTTGCCAACCGTTGTAATTATGCGATGCCGATCTGTTCAAAGGAAGAGCCGACATTGATTGAAGCTGAGCCGAACCACTTTGTTGCCTGCCACCTGGTGGGGCGTGGCTAATGGAAAAGCTAGTAGAAAAATAGTTTAGGAAAATATAAACTAACGTGAGACATATTAATTGCCCCGGTCGTTTTTCCGGCCGGGGATGCTTTTCTTCCATAATCAAAAGAAAATGGATGATTGGTTGCACGGTGGGGTGCATCATAACAGTCGTCGGCTTATTATTTTTTTGCTTTTCTTTGCATACTATAATCAAAATTGATAATGTGAAGGAAAACACACCGATATTTTGCGTGCAGATACATGCCGGAGATGAATTTGTGATTTCCTTCGTGCATTCCGTCAATATGCGACCGGTCTTTGATACGATTAGAGTGGAGAAAGATCATTTTCTTGTCGTCAAGTCGAGGTATGACGCGTTGGGTGCTGGTATGCCGGAAACCACAATCGGCGACATGCAACTGCGAATTGCCGATGATGGTTGGCTGGAATTGACCGGCATCAATCGCCCCATGAAGACCTTTTCGCTGTTTGTCGGAACCGCGGCCAATCATTCGCTATATTTGCACGAACGGCAGTATTCATTGGATCAGCTAGTGGAGCCGGGAAGTTTGGTAAAACTATCACTGGATGCTATTACAACTTATGAGTTGCTGAAAGGAAAATGCAATCCTTAATTGGGCAGATTTTATCGCCAAGATAAATCTGAAATTGTTTGTATAATTTAATAAAACTTGGTATAATTCGCTTAGAATCTTGTATACAATGTGCGATAATTTCTGTCGCTTTGCGAATGCTTTTATGAAATGGAGGCGTAACCTTGACACTGAAAATCAACCAGAAATACTGCAAAGGG
>CAZFSM010000043.1:0-16055 GCA_964521625.1 uncultured Veillonellaceae bacterium
ATTCCTGCAAAATTCGGCAAATTGACAGGAATAGCTGAAATTGTTAGTATGAAATCAAAATGCACGGAAAACTATTCTGCTTGTGATAGGAGAATGGAATATGATAACAAAAGCATTAATTGCCCGAATTAATGAACTGTCGCAAAAACAAAAGCAAACCGGCCTGGACGATGCAGAAAAACAGGAACAGACGCTGTTGCGAAGACAATATCTTGATGGCATCAAAGCACAGGTCCGGGCGCAAATTGACACCACTGGCGTCACAGCCAAACCTGCCGCCAAGTGTTCTTGCGGCTGTCATGGAGAGCACCACCATTGATTCCGGTCATCTCGTTTATCGGACGCTCCGGTGTTGGTAAAACGACTTATCTCGAAAAGCTGATTGCTGAGTTAAAAAGCCGCGGTTACCGTGTCGGCGTGATTAAGCATGATATACATGGGTTTGAAATGGATCGTCCGGGCAAAGATACCTGGCGACATGCGCAAGCTGGCGCCGATGTGGTGTGTATTTCTTCATTTGAAAAATTTGCCCTGATCAAAAAAATGCAGCGTGATATGCCGCTTGATGAAATTATAGCTCGAATTGATGATGTAGATATTATTCTGGTCGAAGGCTATAAAAACCACAGTGCCCGGCGGGTTGAAATCTATCGCCAGGCGGCGGGGCGAGAGCCGCTCAACCGACCGGAAGATTTGTTTGCTGTAGTATCCGACAGCCCTCTATATCCGGGCTTGCCACACTTCGCTTTAGAAAACCCGGCAATTTTTGCTGATTTTTTATTGGCTAAAATCATCGAGGGCTGGCAATGACCGGCGTCGTACTTGCCGGCGGTCGCAACTCCCGTATGGGACGTGACAAGGCATCGCTGCCATGGCAGGAATCGGATTTCCTCCAGGTTATCCTGCGAGAGTTAGCCAGCATCTGTGACGAGTTAATCGTGGTGACAAACACAGTACGGCCGGAAACAATACCTAATGTCCGCTATGTCAGCGACATTATCCCCCAGTGCGGACCTTTGTCAGGTATTCATGCCGGGCTTGTGCATGCGTCATCTGAGTATGCTTTTGTGACGGCCTGCGATATGCCCTACATATCGTCTGCGGCTGTGAACCATATTTGTGGGCAAAGCTCCGGCTGGGATGCCGTGGTTCCCGGTTCCGCGGACTTTCACGAACCGTTGTTCGCCTGTTATGCTAAAAATTGTATTGCAGCCATCGAATCCTTGCTGCAAAACAATAACCGCAAAACCCAGGCTCTGTTTCCACTGGTCCGCTGCAAACATATCCCGCTTGACGAATTGAAAAGCTTCGACCCTCATTTACGGCTGTTGAGGAACATCAATTCCCCTGCAGATTACCAGGCCGCCTTGCGCGAAATTCCACCTCTTGCCAAGTTATAATTAATTTTTCCTGCAAGAAAATTGATTAGATATACTACCATGATTTAAACGATTGGGGGGAATCAGGATGGCTTTTAACCTTAAACCGAAGGAAGAAAAGTTTTTCAGCACGTTGGGCGAACACGCGTTGTTAGTCCGCGAAGCAACGGAGTATCTTCACTTGGCAATCATGAACCGAAATCAGATCCCGGAAATGATGCTCAAAATCACTGAAACCGAACGGATTGCCGATGAGATTGTCGGTCGGATTCTGGTCAAACTACACAAAACATTCATTGCCCCGATGGATCGCGAAGACATCTTTACCCTAGCCAAAAAACTGGATGACATCATTGACTGTATCAAAGCAGCCATTGAAAGAATGGACATCTATAACATTGGTGAGCCAACGGATCGCATACGCGAGATGGCCGAACTGATCCTGAAATGCGGCAAGCAAGTAGAAAAAGCAATCTTCAGCCTGCAAGACCTGAAGAAAGAACGACTTCGCCTGCAGGCCCGCTGTGAGCGAATCATCGCGATTGAAGCGCGCGGCGATGAGCTGTATCGACAGGAAATGGGGTATTTGTTTCGCGAATGCAAAGACGCCATCGAAATCATCAAGTGGAAAGAGCTTTTGGTCAATCTTGAAGAGGTTCTGGACCTTTCCGAAGATGTTGCCACTTCCTTAAAACGGGTAGTCATCAAATATGCCTGAATTTTCGTTCGCCTTACTCCTGGTTATTATCCTCGCTCTTGTTTTTGATTACATCAACGGTTTTCATGATACCGCCAATGCCATCGCCACTTCCGTATCCACCCGGGCCTTATCGCCGCGCCAGGCGATCTGGATGGCTGCAGCGCTGAATTTTCTTGGTGCATTGTTCAGCACGGGAGTTGCCAAAACCATTGGCGGCGACATTGTCAAATCGGCTTCCATGATTGATCAGCAGGTGATTACTGCCGCTTTGGTTGGCGCCATCGCCTGGAACCTGGTCACTTGGTGGTACGGCATTCCCAGCAGTTCTTCCCATGCCCTGGTCGGCGGAATTATCGGCGCTGTTGTGGCAGGACGTGGTTGGGACCCATTGAACCTGGTCGGAATTGAAAAGATTTTTTTATCGCTTGTCATCTCCCCACTTATTGCACTAATTCTCGGGTATTTATTGCTAATCCTGATGATGTGGCTATTTCGCGGTTTCCCGCCCCACGCACTGAGTACCGGTTTTGCAAGGGCGCAAATCGGCACTGCCGCTTTGATTGCGTTTTCGCACGGCTCCAATGACGCACAAAAAGCGATGGGAATTATTACGCTTGCTTTGCTCAGCGCCGGCGAAATCGCCTCGTTGGACGTACCGACCTGGGTCAAGCTGGCCTGCGCCTTATCAATGAGTTTAGGAACGGCGGCTGGCGGTTGGAAAATCATCAAAACCATGGGTACCGGTATCGTCCGCCTGGAACCATTTAGCGGCTGCGCCGTAGAAGTCACCTCTTCACTGGTTATTTTCGGCGCTACCCTGTTGCATCTGCCAGTCAGTACGACACACGTTGTGTCTGGCTCCATTATGGGCATCGGCGCCTCCAATCGAATTCGTTCAGTACGCTGGGGCGTCGCCCGCCAGATGCTGATGGCCTGGGTACTGACAATTCCGCTCAGCGCACTATGCAGCGGTGGCGTATACTATGTAATACAAAAACTATTTTAGCAACGAAAACCAAAAGCAAGAATCCCAGGAGGAATTTTTCCACCTGGGATTCTTGCTTTTCTGCTAACCATTACTATCCGTTTCTACGCAGTCCGCGCCACATTTCGCTGAGCGCAACCTGGATCCCCCGGATGAAGTTGATCTTCCACAAGCCGGAAATCTGCGCTTCCAGTTCGCGTTTGTCGCACACCGTCGAAATATTTGCATCATCGACTTGTCCCTTGATCGCCAGCAGTAACTCTGCCCGCATTTTTTCATCCGGTTCGGCTAAAATCTCATCAATCCGTCCCATCAGGCGAATTGCCCGGCGAATCCGTTCCTCAGTCGCCGCCGCCTGTTGCTGCCCAATCAGCCCATACTTGAGTTTCAACTGATTAAACCGTAGCCCTGCTTCATAGGTAGCGTTGGCAATCTCATCACGATTCATCCAGCGGGTTTCATAGTTGAGCACATGCTTCCAGCTGGGTTGGACTAGCGCCTGTCGATGTTCTTCCAGACTACGCCACAACAGTTTGTAGCCAAACCGCTCCGGATCGTTGAACACCTCGCTGCCCGGGTCCAGAAACGGTGCAAACGGAGAAATGAACGGAAACAACCGCGGTGTTCCTCCGGTATTGAATCGCTCCATCAACCGGTCGCAATACTCCACCGTTTCCATGACCGATTCATAAGTCTGCTCCGGCAGGCCGATCATAAAAAACAGGTCGAACCGTTTGCAGCCCTCTGCCAGAGCCGCAGCAATTGTAGCTTCAAGTTCTTCATTATTATAGGTCCGGCCAAAAGCAGCCCGGACTTTTTCGTCATGCGACTCGGGCGACATTTGCAGGATAAAATCCGGCGCTGCCTCGCCCAACATTTTGAAAAAGGACTGTGGCGCTGGCGTCAGGACTTCCAAAATCAACTGGTCGGTTGCACCTTTGACCAGCGACAGAAATGTTTCGGCATATTTTTCGCCACCAAACCGGATATCGCCAAGCACAAATACCGGACCGCGACTCCAGCGGGCCATACTCCAGATGTCCGCCGCCAAATCTTCCGGTTTTCGATAAGCTGGGCGGTCCCGTTTGCACATCGAATCCATCGCCATCGCCGAACCGCCGCAGGTTCGGCAACGGCAGGAACAGCCGCGACAACTGAGTGCAGCCATGATCGGATAGCGTAGCCAGTCAATGAACGGCAACGCTCCATTCAGATCGCGATTCCGCACCACTGAACGGACCACCTGGGAATAATCCAGCCGGACATGGTCGAGATTTTGCGGAATATAGGCAAGCGGATTGGCCTGCACGACACCGCTTTGGTCTTTCCATGTAAGGTTGGGAATATTGCCGGGAGCAGCAGAATCGCCGTCTGGTGCAGCAATATGTTGCATTAACAGTCGCATCGGTTCTTCCGTGGAGTCGCCCCGCAGTACATAATCGACTTCCGGTCTTGCTGCCAACTCCGCGTGAAAATAGGTGGAAGAAAAGCCACCGAAGATGACCGGGATCTCAGGGTGCAGCTTTTTCAGCAGGCTGGCTACCGCCAACGAGCCATGTGCATGCGGCATCCAATGCAAATCAATTCCGAAAGCCTTCGGTTTGAGTTGGCGCAAAAATACTTCTGCATCAAAATCGCGGTCTTTCATCATCAATACAGCTAAGTTGACAATCCGGACCCGGAACCCATCCCGTTCAAGATACTCGGCCAGGGTGGTGAACCCTATCGGATACATTTCAAAAACCGGCGTCGACGGAACCAAGTCGCTGACCGGGCCGTATAGAATCGATTCTTTGCGGAAATCATAAACACTGGGAGCATGAATCAGGATTAAATCATCGTGTTTCATTTCGACTCCATTTCTTTATTTGCCCAGCCTGCGAAAACCAAAATCCAGCAATGCCGCCGAATCCTTGAACCGCGCATCACCGCCGTTCAGCACCACGGCAATCAACAACACCCCATTACGCCGGGCCGAAGCAACCAGACAGCGTCCTGCCGCTCGCGTCACACCGGTTTTCACGCCATTGGCGCCCGGATAGGTCATCAGCAGGGAGTTGGTATTTACGAGGGGAATCCCTTTGCTGCGGTTTTGGAACATCACAGTATGATACGGGGTTGACACATATTTTTCAAAACCGGGAATTTTAAACCCGGCATCGGCAATCATCGCCAGGTCATAGGCTGTCGTAAAGTGATTAACTGGATCAGGCAAGCCATGCGGATTACTGAAATGGGTCCTCAGCGCACCGATCTTTTCCGCGTCTTCATTCATCCAACCGATGAACTGTCTATACGAACCACCACCCACATGCTCCGCCACTGCATGAGCGGCATCATTGCCGGATGCCAGCATCAAGCCAAACAACAGTTCATTTAAGGATAGGCGATCAAGCAACCGCAAATCCAGACTCGATCCTTCGATTCCGACTGCAGTGGGCCCGATGACTACCGTTTCATTAAGGTTCGCCCGTTTCAGTGCGGTGATCAACGTCATCATTTTGGTGGTGCTGGCCGGGTACATGATTTTATGTGAATCTTTTTCGAACAAAATCTGCTTTGTGCCCGCCACCATCAAAATTGCCGTTTCGCTGCCAATAACCGGCGCCGCGGCATTCACCGCCACCGGTATAGGGGCAGTTGTCGGCGCTACCGCCCAGACAGATGCGGAAACAAAGCTAACGCCAATCCAGCAGGCAACCGCCACAAAACTCAATAATTTCTTATTAATACGTAACACTCCTATTCTTAACCCTGAAAGCAAACAGAAGGCGGTTTGTCACAACCCCCTTCTGTCCGTAAGCTAACCAAAGAAATCGCGGGTCACATCAAAACATTTTCATCCGTAGGTTTTTTTCTCTTTTTTTACCTTGGTATCACTGGGTTTTTTCTTGTCTGTCTTTTTGGTTCCTTGTTCTTTGTTTGCCACAATTAACATCCTCCCGTAGAATAAGTTCGTGCAACTTAGCCTTACTATTTATATTTGACATCGATGTAAAAATTCCTACCGCAGGAAACTAATTTCAGCAAAGGAAATTTTCACCGATAGGTCGAATAGTCTTGAGAACATATAAACTAGCAGTTTGTTGATCATTAGTGGATTGGAGGGGGTTCAATGTCACGCAACCGGTTCACCGCTCTGGCGGTTATTCTATTTCTCCTGCTTGCTTCTTTTGCCGCCGGCGGTTGCGGCAGTAAGTCAGGCCCGAAATATTTACGTTTTTCTGTCGGTGCTGAGCCGGAAACCCTGGACCCGCGCAAATCGACCGGTATCCCGGAATCGACAGTGCAGGCCCAAATTTTCGAAGGTCTGACAACGCTTGATACAACAAACAAGCCCTTGCCGGCAATGGCCGAGCGCTGGGAAATCAGCCCGGACGGCCTGCGCTACAAGTTTTTCCTGCGTCCCGGCGTAAAATGGTCAAATGGCGATCCGGTAACCGCCTATGATTTCGAATATGCCTGGAAAACCACTTTGTCGCCGGAATTTGGCGCCAAATATTCCTACCAGTTATTCTACGTAAAAAACGGTGAAGCGTATAATAAAGGACTTACCACGGCTGATCAGGTCGGGGTCAAAGCCCTGGATGACCGAACGTTGGAAGTTGTGCTGGAAAAACCAACCGCTTATTTTTTATCGCTGACTTCATTCCACACTTTATATCCGGTTCCCCGCCGCATTGTCGAAGCCAATCCAAAATGGGCAGCTGAACCCAAGACCCTGATCGGCAACGGTCCGTTCAAAATCACCAACTGGGTTCATAATTCACGGATTGAACTCGCCAAGAACGAACATTACTGGGATGCCGCAAAAGTAAAAATGCCCAAGCTTGATTTCATCCTGACTGAATCCGGCAGCACCGAAATCGCCATGTTCGACAATAACCAGATCGATATGGGTGATAATGCACCGCCAGCCGAATATCCCCGCCTGAAAAAAGAAGGTCGGCTGCAGATCTCACCATACCTCGGCACCTATTTTTTCGCTTTCAATGTGGAGAAAGCTCCGCTCGACAATGTCAAAGTGCGTCAGGCGCTGAGCTTGGCGATTGATCGGCAATCCATCATCACCAACGTGGTGAAGGGTGAGCAACGAGTAGCGCTGGCCTGGGTGCCGCCTGGACTGGCTGACGCCACGCCAAACAGCGATTTTCGAACCGTCGGCGGCGATTACTTCAAAGACGGCAATATCGAAGCAGCGAAAAAACTGTTGGCGGAAGCCGGCTATCCCGATGGCAAAGGCTTGCCTGCCATTGAATTGATTTATAATACCCATGATGTTCACAAGGCCATTGCTGAAGCGCTGCAGGAAATGTGGCGCAAAAATCTTGGCGTCGATGTCCGACTTTCCAATCAGGAATGGAAAGTCTTCATCAACACCCGCAGCAAAGGCGCCTATCAGATTGCCCGTCACGGCTGGATCGGCGACTACGCCGACCCGATGACTTTTCTGGATATGTTTGAAACCGGCAGCGGCAACAACGATTCCCAGTACAAAAACCCCCGCTACGACACACTCATCCGGCTGGCAAAATCGACCGGCAATCAGGAAATCCGGATGAAAGCGATGCACGAAGCCGAACGGCTGTTGATGGACGATGCCGCCATCGTTCCGCTATACTTTTATACCCGGGTAACCATGGTCAAACCCAATGTGAAGGGTTACCAGCGTTCCGTGCTCGGACATGTTTATTTCAAGGAGGCCTATGTGGAGTGATGTCCAGTGTTTAAATCGATTGTTGGGCGAATCTTGTCGATGGTATTGGTTCTCTGGGTCATCATTACCGTAACATTCGTTCTGATGCATGCCATTCCCGGCGGCCCGTTCACCTCGGAAAAAGCCCTGCCGGAAGCCGTGATGAAAAACATCGAGGCCCGCTACCGTCTGAATGATCCCCTTCCCAAACAGTACGTCGATTACTGGGCTAATTTGCTGAAAGGGGACCTCGGCCCTTCTTTCAAGTATGAGTCACGTACAGTGAATGAAATCATCGCAGAAGGCTTTCCCGTATCGGCGGAGCTTGGTCTGGTTGCAGTCTCCATCTCAGTGTTGATTGGAATTCCCGCCGGCATGGCTGGCGCTCTTTATCAAAACCGCTGGCCGGATCATCTGGTAATGTTGCTGGCGACTGTCGGGATTTCTGTGCCCAGCTTTATTCTGGCCACCGTGCTGATTTATGTGTTTGCGCTCTGGTTGCAACTGTTACCGGCCGCCATGTGGGGTTCACCGGAATACGTCCTTTTGCCGGCTCTGGCGCTGGCCGGAATGCCGACCGCCTTCATCGCCCGCCTGACCCGGTCCAGCATGCTGGAAGTACTGGCGCAGGACTACATTCGCACCGCCAGGGCCAAAGGAATTGCGCCATTTAAGATTCTCTGGTTTCATGCCTTAAAAAACGCCCTGTTACCGGTTGTCACCTACCTGGGACCGATGATTGCAGCAATTTTCACCGGCAGTTTCGTCATTGAATCTATCTTTGCCATTCCCGGTCTGGGCCGTCATTTCGTTACCAGCATCTATAATCGCGATTACACGGTAATCCTTGGCATTACGGTTTTTTATAGCGCATTATTGGTATTGATGAATTTCCTTGTTGATCTTGCCTATCTCTGGCTTGATCCCCGGATCAAAATGGATGGGGAGGATCAGCACTGATGGATTTTACGCCACTGAAACCCACTGCCGACAAGATTCAGAAACAGACCCGTCCCCATCTCGGCTTTCGACAGGATGCCTGGCTACGGCTGAAAAAAAATCGGGCGGCGTTAGGCGGTTTATCGATTATCCTGTTTATCAGCATATTGGCGGTCTTCGGCCCGATGCTTTCCCCCTATTCTTACTCGGATCAGACACTGGCCAATGCCAACCAGCCGCCGTCAGCCGCGCATTGGTTCGGTACCGACAATCTCGGGCGCGACCTCGCTACCCGCGTTTGCTACGGCGCCCGGATCAGCCTGTCCATCGGGGTGGTTGCCAGCCTGATCAACTTGGGGATTGGCGTAATATACGGTGGCATCTCCGGTTATTTCGGCGGTCGAGTTGATAGCGTGATGATGCGGATCGTAGATATCCTGTATGGCATCCCGCTGCTCTTGTATGTCATCTTGTTGATGGTCGTGCTGAAACCCGGTTTGCTGAATGTTTTCATTGCCCTTGGCCTGGTTTACTGGCTACGGATGGCTCGTATCGTCCGGGCGCAAGTCCTGGGCCTTAAAGAACTCGAATTCGTACTGGCCGCCCGCGTGCTTGGCGCCAGCCCGCGCCGCCTGATCTTCGGACACCTGTTGCCGAATAGCCTGGGGCCGATCATCGTAACACTGACCCTGTCGATTCCCGAGGCGATTTTCATTGAGGCCTTCCTCAGTTTTATCGGCCTTGGTGTTTCCGCGCCAATGGCCAGTTGGGGTGTCTTAGCCTCTGAAGGCGTAGTAACGTTGCGGTCCTACCCATTCCAGTTGCTTTGGCCGGCAGTGGCCATCAGCCTGACAATGCTTGGTTTCAACTTCCTCGGCGACGGTCTGCGGGATGCCCTGGACCCGCGCATGCGCCGCTAGAGACGACACCCTTGGCGTATCTTGTTTACTGGGAGGCCCGATTTCTTTGCAATCTGCTCTTTTGACCGTCAAAAATCTTCATGTCCATTTCCGTACTTACGCGGGAACTGTGCAAGCCTTACGCGGGATCGATTTTTCACTGGCTGCCGGCGAAATTGTCGGCATCGTCGGTGAATCAGGCTGCGGCAAAACAGTCACCGCCAGTGCCGTGATGGGCATTATCCCGTCGCCCCCCGGCGAAATCGTTGCTGGCGAAGCCTGGTTCGGCGACCGCGATTTGTTGAAACTATCCGAACCTGAATCCCGCTCACTGCGTGGCAACAAACTCAGCATGATTTTTCAGGACCCGATGACCTCGCTAAACCCTGTCCTGACCATCGGCGCCCAGCTGATCGAACCTTTTACCGAACATCAACACTTGTCACGGACCGAAGCAACCGAACGGGCGACCGAACTGCTGCGCCTGGTCGGCATCGCCGATGGCGCAACCCGCCTGCGGCAATACCCGCACCAGCTCAGCGGCGGCATGCGTCAGCGGGTGATGATCGCCATGTCGCTTGCCTGCAATCCCAGCCTGCTGTTTGCCGATGAACCGACTACGGCGCTGGATGTCACGGTCCAGGCGCAAATCCTCGACTTGCTGAAGCGGCTGAATCAGGAATTGAATACAACATTAGTGCTGATTACGCACGATTTAGGTGTTGTTGCCAGTCTCTGCCAGCGGGTCATGGTCATGTATGCCGGGCAAATTGTTGAATCAGCGCCGGTGCAGACTCTGTTCGCCGCACCGCGCCATCCGTATACGCTCGGGTTGTTGCAATCCGTGCCGCAGCCTGATTTTCAGGGAAAACGCCTGCTCGCGATTGACGGACACCCGCCTGATCTGCTGATCCCGCCCAGTGGCTGCGCTTTTTTGCCGCGTTGTCGTTTCGCCATGCAGACTTGTCTCGATGCACCGCCCCTGTTTTCACTGTCGGAAAACCAGCAGAGCCGTTGCTGGCTGAATCATCCTGATTCGCCGTATGATCCCTGTGAGGTTCTCGCTGTCCGAGGTGCGTCATGAGCCGCCCGTTAGTTGAGGTCCGCAACCTTTCAAAGCATTTTGTCATCTCCCGCTCCTGGAACGGTCGCCCGCTCAAAACCGTGCAGGCAGTCGACGATGTGTCTTTTTCCATCATGTCGGGAGAAACTCTCGGTCTGGTTGGCGAAACCGGTTGTGGCAAATCAACAGTTGGACGCACTCTCGTAGGGCTTTATGAACCGACCGCCGGCAGTGCGCTATTGGCAGGATTGGACATCCATTCGACGCTACGCGCGCCTGATAAGTCCGATTTTCGCCGGCGACTGCAGATCATATTTCAGGATCCCTACGCGTCGCTTGACCCAAGGATGACGGTCGGCGATATTGTCGGCGAACCCTTGGACATTCATCAACTGGTAGCCAAACCCGAGCGCCGGGACCGTATCCAGGAACTGCTGCTGCAAGTGGGGCTGGACCCCGAACATGCCGCGCGTTATCCGCATGAGTTCTCCGGGGGACAACGCCAACGGGTTGGTATTGCCCGGGCATTGGCCGCTCAACCCGATTTCATCATCTGTGATGAACCCATCTCGGCGCTGGATGTTTCGATTCAGGCGCAAATCATCAATTTGATGCAGGATTTGCAGGAAAAAATCGGCCTGACCTATCTATTTATCGCCCATGACCTGTCGATGGTCCGACATCTCAGCCATCGCATCGCCGTAATGTATCTCGGTTCGTTGGTTGAACTGGCCGATAGTGCTGCATTATTCCGGGAACCGCAGCACCCATATACTCAGGCTTTGTTGTCGGCCATTCCGCTGCCCAACCCAAAATCTGAAGCAACTCGTGAACGGATTTTTATGCCTGGCGAAGTCCCCAGCCCAATCAATCCACCATCCGGCTGCCGATTCCGTACCCGCTGCAAATATGCCATGCCGCTCTGCACGGAAATTTGTCCGACATTGGTCGATGATGGGTCTGGTCATCAAACCGCATGCCACCGCGTCCACCCAGTAGCCTGAAAACCCGGGAGGAAATCGCATGAATCAGCCTGTAACATCGCTCGAACTGAAGCCCCGTATCCTCTATGAAGTAGCTCGCGCCGCCTGGGACGGCACTCTCAGTGATCGCCGCGAAGATATTTGCCGTTGGGTTTGTGAAGAATTCGGTGATCGGGTCACCCGCCATCGCGTTGCCAACCAGATCCGGGTCGCGATGGGCTTAGCACCACACGAACTGGACAGCACCATTGGCGAAAATGACGAAGACGCCCTGATGGGATTGATGAACGGGCCTTTTATCGTCAATGATCCGGACGCCTGCATGCAATGTCCGGAAGCCGGCGCCTGTTGCGGTCCGGACTGTCCACTGCAGGCCCTGTCCAAAGAACCCGGCGGCGGCATCCAAATTGATCAGGCCAAATGCCTGGGTGAAGGACACTGTCTGCCCCATTGCTCTTTCGGCGGCTTAAGCGAAAAATCACAATTTGTGCCGCTGATATCTTTGTTGCGGGGAGAATCGGCGCCGGTATATGCTTCAGTTGCCCCCGCCTTTACCGGCCAGTTTGGCGCGGACGTAACGCCGGGAAAACTACGTTCCGCCTTATTGCAGCTGGGATTCGCCGAAATGGTGGAAACTGCGCTGTATGCAGATCTGATCACAATGAAAGAAGCCTTTGAATTTGACGAACATGTGCAGGAAGTTGGCGATTTCCTTATCACCAGCTGCTGTTGCCCGGTCTGGATTAAATTGATCGAAGGCCGATTCAGCGAACTTTCCTCTCACATTTCGCCTTCGGTATCGCCGATGATTGCTTCCGGACGGATTATCAAAACCTTTGAACCAGAAGCTAAAGTCGTGTTCATTGGCCCCTGCATCGCCAAAAAAACCGAAACAACCTTGCCCGATCTGATAGGTGCGATTGATTTCGTGCTGACTTTTCAGGAATTAGCAGCTATTTTTCAAGCGACTGGGATTAATCCCGCCACCTTGCCCGATGAAGAAAACGCTTCCGCTTCCAGGGCTGGTCGTATTTACGCACGAACTGGCGGAGTGAGCGAAGCGGTGGCCCAAACTCTGTCGCGGATTCTGCCCAAACGCGCATTGGATTTGAAGCCGTTAAAGGTTGACGGTATCCCCAATTGCCAAAAAATATTGGAGCAAGCGAAAACAGGCGCGTTAGATGCCAATTTCATTGAAGGCATGGCCTGCGTCGGCGGCTGTGTCGGCGGGCCAGGCCGAATCACACCGATTGATGTATCGACCACCGCCGTCAACCGCTATGGCGACGCCGCAGCAGCGGCAACTCCGGTGGAAAATCCCCAAGTCTATCAATTGCTGACTCGCTTGGGCCTGAGTGCGGCTGCTGCAGACCTAACTACCGATAGCCCGGCTGCTGCAATTTTAGCGCGAAAACTGCGCTAATCCATCTTATCCCGTTTCAGTTCAATAGGAAGGATAGGTAAAATGAGAAAAATCGGTGTTGTCGGCCCTAAACAATCCATTAATCGCATTCTTGATGTGGCCAAAACAATGGATATCGATGTTGATCTTATCGCTTTTCCATATGATGACGCCCATGAAACGGTTGAAATTATCAAAAAAAACTCTTATAAAGCCAAGGGTTGGCTTTTTTCAGGTTCTTTACCGTATATGTTGGCAATCGAAGCCTTTGGTTCAGATGAAAATTTTTCCCACTGCGCTTTTGATGGCGCAGGCCTTTACAAATGCTTTCTGCAGGTGGCCTATCACCAAAACACTGTCATTGAAAGACTTTCCATCGATATCCCGGATATGGAGAACCTGACACAGGCGCTCCAAGAACTCGACCTCCCCAACCGGGATATTTATGTGAACCGCTATAACACTAACTTCGATACCCTTTCGATCGTCCAGTTTCATCGCGAGTTGTGGCAGGCAGGCAAGACTGACGCTGCCATCACCAGCCTAGGTGCCGCGTATCTAGCACTAAAGCAGGATGGGAACATCCCGGTATATCGCAACAGTGTAACCTCGACTTCCATTCGCTATGCCCTAAAAGTAATCGTGGGCAAAACCAATGCCTCGTTTTTCCGCAATTCCCAAGTTGGACTGGAAGTCATCGAAATTGAAAATTTTGACGATGTAATTGAAAAAACAGCTTCTTCTTATAACATAAAACGCTTGGAACTTCGCATTTCCAAAGAGCTTATCGATCTTTCGGAAAAATTGAATGGGTGTCTGTTGGAACGAGGACGTGGGCGTTATGAAATATCTAGTTCCCGCGGGGCAATCGACCGTGAAATGGGCCTGCTCAAAGATGTCATTCGACGTCTGTCACTAGAAATGAATGTGCCGGTAGCCGTGGGGGTAGGTTTTGGTGAAACGGTCTCTTCCGCTGAAATGAATGCCCGCAGGGCCTTGTTGCATGCGAAGAAACGAAAAAAAGAAAAACTGGTGATTATTCAGGAAGATGGCATACTTGTTGAATCAGTGGGGCAACCGGAAGAATTAAGCTATGCATATTATTCCGACGATCAGGAATTATTGAAAAAACTCCATGAAGCCGATGTTGGAATCAAAAATTACAAAAAAATTGAAGCAACAATCCGCCGCATGCGCTGGAATACATTTACTTCTTCGCAGCTTGCCGAGGAATTGTCTGTGACCGAACGCAATGTGCGACGCATTTTCACCGGCTTGACCAAGGTTGGCTTAATTGAATGCATTGGTGAGGAGTTCTCCACCGTCAGAGGTCGGCCCAGTCGTCTATATCGGCTCTGCTAATCACACAATTTCCACATTTAATCTATTTTCACCCGCTAAAATGTTATGCCGGGTTTCAAAATCCGGCATAACATTTTATTTTTCCGAGAAAAGATTGAAAAAATCAAAAACTCTGTATATAATAATTAATTAATTAGGGAAAATGACCGTTATTATTCCGTATTAAGTTGGTCGTGTATTGTATTTGAAAGGAGATTTAAAAATGAGCGACATCGAATCATGCCCTCCAACTCAGGCTGACCCCGACACAATGAATCGCGAAGAATCTAAATCACACGAAGAATCTAAAGCACGTGAGCACGAAGCGACATTGGCAGCAGAAGATTAATGAAGGAGGCCTGGACAGATGAGTAAACTTGCGGTACACGCGCAGGGAAAATTTTTTATCGATGAGGTTTTTGATGCTGTCGCAGCCGTCGGCAATGCAACTGCAAAGCTAGGAAAGGACAACGTTACCAACGCGACCATCGGTGCACTGTGCGACGAACAGGGAAACTTGGTGATGTTACCAACCGTAGAAAAAGTTTTTCGCAGCTTAAAGAAGGAAGATATCGCTGCCTATGCGCCCGTCCGGGGGCTGCCGGATTATTTATCTGCCGCCGTTCAACAGGCTTTTGGTACTTGCCGGCCGGATCTGTTTATTGAAGCAGTTGCCACTGCTGGCGGCACTGGTGCTATTCATAATTTCATCTGGAATTATTCTGCAGTTGGTGATGCCATCCTGACCCATGATTGGCACTGGCAGCCCTATTCAGTCTTGTGCAGCGACAGCCTGAGGAAACTGGAAACTTTTCCATTCTTTGATGATAATCAAAAATTCAACACTGCCGCTTTCGAGCAAAAGGTGAAAGATTTGCTAGCACGGCAAGACAATCTGACAATTATCCTCAATGCACCCAACCATAATCCGACCGGCTATAGTATCACCAATACAGAATGGGAAGATATTCTGAAAATCATTAACACCAACGCAACTTTGCAAAAAACAATCGCCCTGCTTGTTGATATTGCGTATATAGACTATATAGCGGACCCCTATGAAGCCCGCTCCTTCATGCATCTGTTTGAAAAACTCTCGCCACATGCTTTTGCCGCCTTTGCGTTCAGCATGTCCAAAGGATTTACTTTATACGGACAAAGGACCGGTGCACTCATCGGAATGGCAAAAGATCGTCAATCGGTAAGTGAGTTCGTGAACGCTTGCGTGATTACTTGCCGGACACGTTGGTCCAATCTGAGTCGGGCAGCGATGAAAACCATGGGCGACATTTATCAGGACCCCGAACTTCTCTCCAATGTCGGAAAAGAACGGGCGCAGTATATTGAACTAATGAAACAACGTGCCGTGTTATTCGTCGAAGAAGCCCAAAACGCCAATTTGAAAATGCTACCCTACTGTGGTGGGTTTTTCATCAGCATTCCCAGTGAAACCCCCGTCATAGCCAGCAACATTTTGCGCGAAAGCAACATTTATGTGGTTCCGGTTGCCAAAGGCCTACGCATCGCCGTTTGTGCAGTTCCGGTACACAAAATAAAAGGAATGGCCGATAAAGTCTTCGATGCAGTTTCCCGCATTCAGTAACGCGAATAACTTATTTTAGGAGGGATTACTTTGGTTTGGGTCGGCGCAATTATTGTCATATTAAC
>CAZFSM010000044.1:0-13787 GCA_964521625.1 uncultured Veillonellaceae bacterium
GTGTGGTAAAATATATTTCGACGTGTTAATGACACACGTGGCAGTCTACCGTACATCCTGTGCCGACATTGCGTCGGTGCGCGCGGAGAATAGACGCCACGGAGGAAAAAAACAGGAGGTGCCTTATGTCCGTTATATCAATGAAACAACTTCTCGAGGCGGGGGTACATTTTGGTCATCAGACCAGAAGGTGGAATCCCAAAATGGCTCCGTATATTTTTACGGAGCGAAATGGCATCTATATCATTGACCTGCAGAAAACTGTCAGGAAAGTGGAAGATGCTTATAATTTTGTTCGCAGCATTGCCCAAGAAGGTAAGACCATGTTGTTCGTCGGAACCAAAAAACAGGCTCAGGAAGCAGTTCGCGATGAAGCAATCCGTTGCAACATGTTCTATGTGAATGAGCGCTGGTTGGGCGGTATGCTGACCAACTTCCAAACAATCCAGAAACGGGTTGCTAGATTGCGAAAACTGGAAGAGATGGACGCTAATGATGGCTTTGCCGGACTCCACAAAAAGGAAGTTCTTCAATTGCGCCATGAAATGGAGCGGTTGCAGAAATTCCTCGGCGGCATTAAAACTATGAATCGTTTGCCGGGCGCATTGTTTGTTATCGATCCCCGCAAGGAAGAGATTGCGGTTCAGGAAGCCCGCAAATTGGGTATTCCAGTTGTTGGCATCGTTGATACCAACTGCGATCCTGACCTGATTGACTATGTAATTCCTGCGAATGACGACGCGATTCGCGCTGTTAAACTGCTTACCGGCCGGATGGCGGATGCTATTCTGGAAGGCCGTCAGGGCGAGCAGATGGAAGCAGAAGAAGCCGTTGCTGTCGCAGCAGAATCCGAGCAAGAATAGCGTTTGGCGCTGACATAGGAGGAATTGTCAATGATTTCGGCACAACAAGTTAAAGAACTGCGCGAATCAACCGGCGCCGGCATGATGGATTGTAAAAAGGCGCTGGTAGAGACGAATGGCGATATGGCCAAAGCGGTAGATTATTTGCGGGAAAAGGGACTTGCTGCGGCGGCCAAAAAATCCGGTCGTGTTGCCGCTGAAGGCCTGGTTGCATCTTACATTCATGGCGCCGGAAAAATTGGTGTAATGATTGAAGTCAACTGTGAAACTGACTTCGTCGCCAAAACACCGGAGTTTCATTCGTTCGTTCGTGATCTGGCTATGCAAATTGCCGCTGCCAACCCTCAGTATTTGAACCGTGATGAAGTACCGGCGGAGATTGTTGAGCATGAACGCGAAATTTTGCGGGCACAGGCGCTCAACGAAGGCAAGCCGGAAAAAATCATCGACAAAATGGTTGAAGGTCGTGTAGACAAATATTATAAAGAAAACTGCCTGATGGAACAAACATTTATCAAAGATCCGGAAAAATCTGTGACTGATATTGTAAATGCGCAGATTTCGAAGATCGGCGAAAACATCGTTGTCAGACGGTTTGTCCGATATCAGATGGGTGAAGGCCTGGAAAAGAAAGTCACGGACTTTGCGGCTGAAGTTGCCGAAGCAGTCAAGAAATAATCAAAATCATTAAATCAAATGCAAAGAGAGAACACGTCCGTGTTCTCTCTTTTTCGGAAGGAATTCAAATTTCACCGTAGAATAAATAAAGAGTAACGAACGGAGGTTATGCCTTGGAGCCGAAAAAATTTAAGCGGGTTGTCCTAAAATTAAGCGGTGAAGCCTTGGCCGGAGAAAAAGGTTATGGCATTGACCCGGCAGTTGTCGATTCTGTTGCAAAACAAATTAAAGAAACTGTACGTCATGGGTTACAGGTTGCCGTAGTTGTAGGCGGAGGAAATATCTGGCGAGGGTTATCCGGCAGTTCGCGCGGCATGGACCGCGCAACCGCGGATTACATGGGCATGTTGGCGACGGTTATAAATTCATTAGCTTTGCAAGACGCCTTGGAGCAATGCGAGGTCGATACACGGGTGCAAACCGCAATTGAAATGCGCCAAGTAGCTGAGCCTTACATACGACGCCGGGCAATTCGACACCTTGAGAAGGGCCGGGTAATTATTTTTGCCGCAGGAACCGGTAATCCCTACTTTTCGACGGATACCACCGCGGCCTTGCGTGCAGCGGAAATTGAAGCGGATGTTATCCTGATGGCTAAAAAGAATGTGGATGGCGTTTACGACAGCGATCCGCAATTGAACCCGGACGCGGTTAAATTTTTAGAACTAAAATATCTTGAAGTGATTCAGCGTGGATTAGGTGTAATGGATACGACCGCGACCTCGCTTTGCATGGATAATAATATTCCCCTTATCGTTTTTGGCATTGATGAACCCGGCAATATTGTGAAAGCGGCATTAGGTCAATCGATCGGCACTGTTGTAGGAGGGAATTGAGCATGCCTATCAAAGAGATTTATGCATCCCATGAGGACCGTATGAAAAAAGCAATCGAAGTGTTGCGGCGTGAGTATTCATCACTGCGGGCAGGACGGGCGACTACCGGGCTGTTGGACAGAATTACCGTAGATTATTATGGCTCCTCCTCGCCAATTAATCAGGTAGCGAATATCTCCATTCCTGAGCCGAGGACGATTGTTATCCAGCCTTGGGACAAGAAAACACTGCCGGTGATTGAAAAGGCGATTCTCAAGTCGGACCTTGGTTTGACGCCCAACAATGACGGCATGGTCATTCGGCTGATTTTGCCGCAGTTGACCCAACAACGGCGTCAGGAATTGACAAAAGGTGTGCATAAACTTGCTGAGGACAGTAGAGTCGCGGTCCGCAATTTGCGACGCGATGCGAACGATGAGTTAAAGAAAATCGAAAAAGACAAGACGGCATCAGAAGATGATGTAAAGAAAGCTCAGGAAGAGATTCAAAAACTAACTGACAAGTACATCAAGGAAATTGATCACGTCATGCTGGCCAAAGAAAAAGAAATCATGGAAGTGTAGCCGATTGACAGATGTGCTGATGTTACCGCTTACTGTTGCGGAAAATGTTTTGACGGCAGAAGGAATTCCGTTTGTTGTCATAAAAACATCACCCCGCTCAAATAAGTTCCAATTGCTGGACGATTGCCAGTATGTTCTGCGCCAGTCAATTCATTATGGCGTTTGTCATTTGGTCGTCGCGGCAAAAATGGGAAAGGAGGTGCAGTGAAAATTGTCTTACAAAATTAATGACTCGTGTGTCGCGTGTGGCACTTGCGCTTCGACCTGTCCGGTTGGCGCGATCAAAGAAGGCACTCCTTACACTATTGAAGAAGACGCTTGTGTTGAGTGTGGAGCCTGTGTGGCGGTTTGTCCGGTATCGGCAATCGAAGCGCCTTGATCGAAGCCGTTTTATCGAAACCCCCTCCCGCGAGGGGGTTTCCCCTTACAGGGAAAGCAAAAAGGAGAGAGCCGTTTGGTAACGAAATTTTGGCGTCGTCAAAAAGATAAGGCGCCCGCCGAATTGGTTCCATTAGACTCAACACGAATCCCTGGGCACGTTGCCATTATCATGGATGGTAATGGGCGATGGGCGCAAAAACGTGGGTTGCCGCGAACATTCGGCCATAAAGCGGGTGCGGAAGTTTTACGCAACATCCTCACGGATGCGACGGACATAGGTGTCAGGGTTCTGACAGCATATGCCTTTTCGACGGAGAACTGGCGCAGACCAACCGAAGAAGTCAGCTTCCTGATGGAGTTGTTTTCAACATACCTGGATAATGAAGTTGATCGACTGGTTGAGCAACAAGTCCGGCTCCGTTTCATCGGCAATAAGGACCGATTGGGAACAGAACTGCAAAAACGAATCACACTTGCCGAACAACAGACGGCCCATGGTACTGCGATTGATCTCAATCTCGCGGTAGACTATGGCGGACGGGCCGAAATTGTTCATGCGGCCCGCATGCTGGCGCAAAAAGTGCTTGATCAGCGTCTTTCCATTGCAGAAATTGATGAAACACTGTTTGCCGGACAACTCTTCACCAGTGGACAGCCAGACCCTGATTTACTGATACGACCGGGCGGCGACATGCGGATAAGCAATTTTTTATTGTGGCAGTTGGCGTATGCTGAACTGTGGGTGACAGATACTTTATGGCCTGATTTTACACCAGGGAATTTTCGGCAGGCAATTTTTGATTATCAACAAAGGGATCGCCGGTTTGGCGGACTAAAACCCTCGAAATAGGAGGAATTAGCCTGAAAACAAGGATTCTAACAGCGCTGGTTGCTACTCCGGCGGCACTTTACCTTTTTTGGCAGGGTGGAAATCTGTTTGCATCTGCTATGATTTTTTTAGCGCTTGCCGGTTGGCATGAATATGTTGTGATGATGAGACATAAAGGGCTACAACCATTAACGCTGCTTGGCGGAAGCCTGATACTCGCATTGACTGTATCTGCTTGGCTTTTTGGCATCGCCCAATTGACACCAATTGTTTTTCTTGCCTTAAGCGTGGTGCTGTCGATGGTGGTCCTCAACTATAGCCGTTTCGTATTTCTCGATGCCATGTATAATTTGCTCGGTGTTTTTTATATTGGAGTTCCATTTGCCCATTTTATTGTATTAAGGTTATTATCAGACAACTTGGGCATGCAATATTTTGCCATGGCGATGATTGGAACCTGGGCCTGTGACACGACAGCATATTTTGGCGGAACCCGTTGGGGACGACATAAACTTTGCCCACCGATCAGTCCGGCCAAAAGTGTCGAGGGGGCGTTGTTCGGTTTTTTGGGTTGTATTGTTGCTACCATGATCACAGGCTATTATATGGAACTGTCATGGTTCGACAGTTTTGCCTGCGGTAGTTTGGTCGGTATTTTTTGCCAATTGGGCGATTTAGTCGAATCGGCTTTAAAACGCCATATGGGTGTGAAAGATTCAGGGCGTTTTTTTCCTGGTCACGGTGGAGTGCTGGACCGGGTGGATAGCCTTTTATTTTCGGTTCCTGCGGTTTATTACTATCTGATTTTGGTTGCAGGACGATAGATTACGAGAAATGGGGTCATAGTACATGATTACGGTGGCGATTTTAGGCAGCACCGGTTCGATTGGTACGCAAACGCTGGAAGTTATCGCTGCCAATTCCGAGATATTTAAAGTAAAAGTTTTGACGGCGCATGCCAATCATAGCCTGTTGCGCCGGCAGATTGATCAGTTTAAACCAGAGCTGGTCGTATTGACTGATGAGGGGGCCGCAGCAGAGTTTCGACGCGATGGGGCGCCTGACGGAGTAACTTTTCGCACAGGTAATGAAGCGTTACAAGATGCTGCATCCTTTGCTGACACGGATGTTGTGTTAAATGCCTTGGTCGGCTTCACGGGCCTGGCGCCGTCGCTTGCCTGCATTAATGCCGGTAAGACACTGGCCATTGCCAATAAGGAAACTCTGGTTGCCGCCGGAGCTCTAGTAATGGGGATGGCAAAGCAAAAAAAAGTTGCCGTGGTTCCGGTAGACAGTGAACACAGCGCAATCGCCCAATGTCTCGTCGGCGAAGCGGGCAAAGGCGTCAGGCGTCTTCTGTTAACTGCGTCCGGCGGGCCGTTTCGCGGTCGCAAGCGGGATGAACTGAAGAAAGTTACATTGCAGGAGTGCCTGAAGCATCCCAACTGGACGATGGGGCGAAAAATAACGATCGATTCAGCGACCTTGATGAATAAGGGGCTTGAGGTGATTGAAGCCCGTTGGTTGTTTGATATTGGTTATGAAAATATTGACGTAGCGGTACATCCACAGAGTATTGTTCATTCAATGGTAGAGTTTATTGATGGATCGGTGAAAGCCCAAATGGGCTTGCCGGATATGAAACTGCCAATCCAGTATGCACTTAACCAAGGGGAACGTCTTGGCGTTGCCTATACCCGGATCGATTTCAACCATGCTTTTTCGTTGGCGTTTGAACCGCCGGATACGGATACTTTTCGGGCGTTACCGCTGGCTTATGCGGCAGGCAAACAGGGAGGCACGTTTCCCTGTGTCTTAAATGCCGCTAATGAAGTCGGCGTGCAGTCCTTTATCGATGGGAAAATCGGCTTTGGCGACTTAATTCCCGTGGTGGAGAATGTTTTGGCAGCACATGCGGGAGTGGCGCTGCCGGTACTGGAAGACTATATTGAAGCTGACAGTTGGGCCCGCCGTTTTGCGGGTGAATATATTGACAAGGTGGGGAGCAAATGACAACAATAATTGCCACAATTTTTGTGTTTGGTCTGCTGGTGCTGGTGCATGAGCTGGGTCATTTTATTACTGCCAAATTGACCGGGATGCGGGTAACTGAATTTGCAATCGGATTTGGTCCCAAATTACTTTGGAAAAAATCCGGTGAAACGGAATATTCCATGCGGGCGATTCCACTTGGCGGATACAATAAAATTGACGGCATGGACCCGGAAGAAGAGCAGGATGAGCGCGGTTTTTCCCGCAAGCCGGTGTGGGCGCGAGCGGTGGTGATTGCCGCCGGTTCGCTGATGAACTTTGTCTTGCCAATTCTGCTTTTTACGATTGTTTTTCTTGCCAACGGCATTGAAACTGTTTCAGATAAACCGATGATCGGTGCTTTGATTCCGGGCAAACCGGCCATTCAGTCTGGTTTGTCGGTTGGCGACAAAATTGTGAAAGTGAATGGAACCGCCGTCGCTACTTGGCGTGAAGTTGTCGAAACGATTCGGGTTTCTAAGGATTCGTTGAAGTTGGACCTGGTGACTGCGACAGGCAACCCGCGAACCGTTACCATGATTCCGGAAATCGATGCCAAGTCGGGGCGAGCCCTGATAGGGATCGTGCCGGTTATCGACAAACAAGAACTGGGCTTTTTCGATGCTACATCACGCGCATTCAACCAGACGATCATGATTGCCGGCAAAATGTTGACAGGCCTGGGGCAAATGTTCACAGGTAAAGCGGAAGCCGATATTGCCGGCCCGATTGGTGTGATGCGATTAACCGGCGAGATGGCCCAACTGGGCTTTATCCCCTTGTTGCAGTTTGCCGGTTTTTTAAGCATAAACCTTGGCTTGATCAATTTGTTGCCGGTGCCGATGCTTGATGGGGGGCATTTATTCACGTTGCTGTTGGAAGCGGTACGGCGTAAACCACTCAGTTCCAAACAGGCGCATTATACACAAATCGTAGGGATGACCCTGCTGGGTTTGTTAATGTTGTTTGCGACGTTAAAAGATTTGGTTCGGCTTAATCTATTTTAGCGGGGTGACAACGAATGGATAAATTATTTCCCCGCAAGCTGACAAAGGTCGTCCATATCGGCGCCATTGGCATTGGTGGAGCGCAGCCGGTTTCCATCCAGTCGATGACTACGACAAAAACTGCTGATGTTGCCGCAACAGTTGCTCAGATTAAAGCGTTGCAGGCGGCAGGCTGTGAAATTGTCCGACTGGCGATTCCCGACCAGGAAGCGGCTTGTGCGATTTCCGCAATCAAAGCAGCTGTAGAAATTCCCATCGTTGCCGATATTCAT
The DNA here is from genome assembly GCA_964521625.1 of uncultured Veillonellaceae bacterium. Classification (GTDB taxonomy): domain Bacteria; phylum Bacillota; class Negativicutes; order UBA1444; family UBA1444; genus UBA1444. The sequence continues at coordinate 7,461 of CAZFSM010000044.1, forward strand.
TTCGACTACCGATTGGCGCTGGAAGTGATTAGCCGCGGGGTCGATGCTCTGCGGTTAAATCCTGGAAACATTAAAGATCACGAACAGGTTCGCACTGTTGTACAGGCGGCAAAAACAAAAAAAATTCCTATTCGTATCGGCGTGAATGCCGGCTCGCTGGATAGCGCTATGCTGGCAAAGCATGGCGGACATGCTACAGCGGAAGCATTGGTGGAAAGTGCGCTGCAACACGTGCAGATTCTTGAGCAACTTGATTTTTACGATATCAAGATTTCGCTCAAAGCCAATGACGTGCCGCTTACCATTCAGTCGTACCGGTTAATGTCCGAACGGGTAGATTACCCGCTGCATCTTGGCGTAACCGAAGCGGGAACGCCTCGTGTGGGCATTATCAAATCTTCAGTGGGGATTGGAACGCTGTTGGCTGAAGGGATCGGCGATACGATCCGGGTGTCGCTGACCGCCGACCCCGTCGAAGAAGTTCGGGTGGCGCGTGATATTCTTCAGTCGCTGGGCTTGCGCCGATTTACGCCAACATTGGTGTCCTGTCCGACTTGCGGCCGTTGCAATATCGATCTGATTTCGCTGGCAGAAAAAGTAGAACAACGGCTGCAGTCGTTGTCGCGTCCGCTGACGGTTGCGGTTATGGGTTGTGTCGTCAATGGGCCGGGTGAGGCAAGGGAGGCCGATGTGGGGATAGCTGGCGGTAAAGGGGAAGGCATATTGTTCCGCAAAGGCGAAATTATTGCCAAGGTACCGGAAGAAAAACTGGCCGAAGCTTTATTTGCAGAAATGGACCGACTTGACAAGGAGGAAGAATAAAATGAGAATGTCCAATTTATATGCGCCAACACTACGGGAAGTGCCGGCTGAAGCCGAGGTGCCAAGCCATCAATTGATGCTTAGGGCCGGAATGATCCGCAAGGCTGCGGGCGGCGTTTATTCTTATTTACCGCTGGCCTGGCGAATTTTGCGCAAGATTGAACAGATCGTGCGGGAAGAAATGGATGCTAAGGGCGGGCAGGAAATAGCAATGCCGATTGTGCAACCGGCTGAAATCTGGCAGCAGACTGGGCGCTGGGACGTATACGGCGACGAAATGTTCCGTTTGAAAGACCGCCACCAACGAGATTTTTGCCTCGGCCCTACTCACGAAGAAATGGTGACGACGTTGGTGAAATCCGATGTTCGTTCTTATCGGCAGCTGCCGTTGCTCGTCTATCAGATTCAGAACAAGTATCGCGATGAGATTCGCCCCCGCTTTGGTCTGATGCGCGGTCGCGAATTTATTATGAAAGATCTTTATTCGTTTGACCGTGATACGGCCGGACTGGAGTTAAGCTATAAGAAAATGTACGATGCCTATAGCCGAATCTTCACCCGCTGTGGGCTGGAGTTTCGCCCGGTTGAAGCCGATCCCGGCGCCATTGGCGGCAGTGGGACGCATGAATTCATGGTAATTGCTGATTCGGGCGAAGCTGCAATTGCCTATTGCGACAGCTGTGATTTTGCCGCTAATGTCGAAAAAGCCGAACTGTTGCCGCTTGTTGCCGCAGAAGAAGCGCCTGGTGCGATGGAAGCGGTTGCAACTCCCGGCAAAAAAACGATTCAGGAAGTAACCGCGTATTTGTCGAAACCTGCTGATCGTCTGGTAAAATCGTTGGCATTTATGACTGAAAAAGGGCCGGTGCTGGCCTTGGTTCGCGGCGATCACGAAGTGAATGAAATCAAACTGTTGAACTTATTAAATGTGTTGCAACTGGAAATGGCCGGCGAAAAAGAAATTCGCGCCGATTTCCAAAGTGAACCGGGCTATCTGGGACCGATCGGTCTGAGTAAGGTTACAGTGGTTGCCGACAGCAGCGTAATGAATATGCAAAACGCCGTTTGCGGCGCTAATGCTGTTGATCAACATTACACCAACGTATTGCCTTCGCGCGACATTAAAGCATCAATTGTCGCTGATATTCGTCTTATTCGCGAAGGAGATCCTTGCCCGCGTTGCGGCGCCGCTGTGAAAACTGCCCGCGGCATCGAAGTGGGTCAGGTCTTCAAGCTGCATACTAAATATTCGCAGGCACTGGATGCGACCTATTTGGATGAAGACGGACAGGAAAAATTTATGGTCATGGGCTGCTACGGCGTAGGCGTTAGCCGGACGATGGCTGCGGCGATCGAGCAACATCATGACGCAGATGGGATTATCTGGCCGGCCGCCATTGCGCCATATAAAGTAGTTATTGTTCCGATCAACACCAAGGACGAACCGCAAATGGTCATGGCGGAAAAAGTCTACCAGGAATTGACGGCAGCCGGTATCGAAGTGGTGATTGACGACCGGGATGAACGATCCGGCGTCAAATTCAAGGATGCTGACCTGATCGGTTATCCGCTTAGGATTACGGTTGGGCCTAAAGCGCTGAAAGAAAACTGCGTTGAGGTGAAAGTTCGCCGGAGCAAAGAAAGCATGTTGTATCCGGTGAATGACTACGTCGATAATGTGAATCGCCTGTTATCAACACTTTGATTTTTGCGATTTTAACAAAAGTGTAAATTGAAACACGGGGTGTCAGGATTTGACCTATTGTATTGCACCGTCTGATAAGAATATTCTGGTGAATATTACCAGGGAGCTCCCGTTGTCCGCAGCCTCCCGCCAGAGTCTTGAACGGAGCAGGCTGGATGCGGTGACGATTGATTCCCAAACAGGACATTGCAAAATTGTCCTGTTTGTGCCTACCTTACTACCGGAATCGGACCGAGTGAAAGTTGAATTATTGTTGCGCCAGATGACTTGTCTGGAAAAGCTGGCAATCGATCAACAATTAATTTTTGATCCACAAACATTCTGTGAGAAAAAAGAACAGTTGATTGGCGCCGCTCCCCAGCTCAATCCGCTGACCCGTCGCGCTTTATTGATGGCCGACTGGCAATGGGATGACAACAACTTGCTGATTACACTGCGGCGAACATTAGAGATGGATATGATCCAACGGGAGGGATTTGAAAAAAGTTTCCCGCTGTTTCTGTTCGAACAGTTTGGCTTGAATATTGAATTGCGGGTTGAAGTGGTGGAGGCCGCCGTTTGTTTTGAGGAACTTGATGGCATGTTGCACGCATTGCCGCAGGAAACATTTGCAACGGCAACAGCCGGTAGCGGAGAAGCCGGCGGTGAAAGGGTTATCATGGGTTCCGCTATCAAGGGGAAGCCGATGGAACTTGGCCAAATCACGGAGGAACAACGTAATGTTGTTGCCCAGGGCAAAGCCTGCGCCATGGAAGTCAAAGACCTGAAAAGCGGTCGCAGCCTGTTGTCTTTTGCGTTGGAGGATTCGACCTGTGCGATTAGTTGCAAAGCATACTTTGAGAATTCGGCTGAAGCAAATAAAAAAATGGAATTGATGAAGGCGGGCAACTCCCTGATTAAAGTCAAAGGGATGGTAATGGATGACAAGTATCTGCGGGAGCTGGTCCTGCAGGCGGAGCACATCTCCCGCAGCGAAGCGGAGCCGTTGCGCGACAAATCAGCTCAAAAACGCGTGGAGCTTCATGCCCATACCCAAATGAGCTCAATGGATTCGGTCGTGTCGGTCGCGGCCCTGATTCGCACTGCCGAACAATACGGCCATAGCGCCGTTGCCATTACAGATCACGGAGTGGTCCAGGCGTTCCCGTTCGCCCAGGAAATCGTGCAGAAAAGTAAGGTAAAAGTCATTTATGGAATGGAAGGGTACCTGTTTGACCAGGATATCAGCCAAAGCAATCATATTATCATTTTGGCCAAAAACTCACAGGGATTGCGTAATCTGTACCGCCTAGTTTCACTTTCTCATATTAAATTCTTTCACCGCACGCCGCGCATACCCCGTTCCGCGTTAATTGAGCTTCGCGAGGGGCTGGTGTTGGGGTCTGCCTGTGAGGCCGGTGAATTTTACCGGGCCATTCTGAATGGAGCAACCAATGAAGAATTACTGGAGATTGCCAAGTTTTATGACTTTCTGGAAATCCAGCCCTGCGCCAACAACCAGTTCTTGATCCGTAATGGGCAGGTGTCCGATGTAGAGCAGTTGCAGGACTATAACCGGAAAGTATGTGAAATCGGCAAACTCTGCGGCAAACCGGTCGCGGCAACGTGCGATGTGCACTTCTTGCGACCAGAAGATGAGGTATTCCGCCGCATTCTGATGAGTGGGCAAAAATATGCCGATGCCGATTTACAGGCGCCGCTGTATTATCGCAACACCGAAGAAATGTTGGCTGAATTTGCCTATTTGGGTGAAGAACTGGCAACTGAGGTCGTCATTAAAGCGCCGCAGCAAATCGCTGAATCGATTGAACGGTTGCAGCCGATTCCTGATGAGCTCTATTCGCCGGATATTCCCGGCGCCGATGATTCAATCCGCAATATGTCGTTTGCCAAAGCCCACGAGCTTTACGGCGAGTCGCTGCCGGCGCTTGTCGCCGATCGATTGACGAACGAACTGGACTCGATTATCAATAACGGGTTCGGCGTGCTGTACCTGATTGCCCATAAATTGGTGAAAAAATCGATGGATGACGGCTATCTTGTCGGTTCTCGGGGATCCGTCGGTTCGTCCTTTGTGGCAACGATGACCGGGATTACTGAAGTAAACCCCTTGCCGCCTCACTGGCGTTGTCCCGGGTGCCAGTACAGCGAGTTCGCCGACGAAGGACAGTATGGGGGCGGGTTTGATCTGCCTGACAAGGCTTGTCCGGCGTGTGCGACAGCGATGACCAAAGATGGTCATAACATTCCCTTTGCCGTATTCATGGGATTTGAAGGCGATAAGGTTCCTGATATCGATTTGAATTTCTCCGGTGATTATCAGGCGAAAGCGCATAAATTCACTGAAGAACTGTTTGGTCGCGACAATGTATTTCGAGCCGGTACGATCAGTACGATTGCCGAAAAAACCGCTTACGGTTATGTGGCAAACTATCTGGAAGAACGGAAACAACCCGGGACCAATGCCAATATCAACCGATTAGTCCGCGGTTGCGCCGGCGTAAAGAAAACAACCGGACAACATCCGGGCGGAATCATGGTAGTGCCGAGGCATATGGACGTGCACCACTTTACCCCGATCCAACATCCGGCGGATGACCGGACCTCCGGTACGGTAACCACGCATTTCGATTACCATTCCATCAGCAGCCGGCTGGTTAAACTCGATATTCTTGGCCATGACGATCCTACCGTAATTAAGATGCTGGAAAGACTGACAGGTCTGGATGCCAAACAGATTCCTTTCGACGACCAGGCAACGATGAGTCTGTTTTTCTCCACGGAGGCGCTGGGGTTGACCGCCGCTCAATTGAAGAGTCCGGTTGCAACTTTGGGTATTCCCGAGTTTGGGACGCGGTTTGTCCGCCAGATGCTGGAGGAAACCCGGCCCAGCCGTTTTAGCGAACTGGTCCGGATCAGCGGCTTTTCACATGGTACCGATGTCTGGATTAATAATGCCCAGGATTTGATTCGCGATAAGTTGGCTACATTGTCAGAGGCGATCTCGGCCCGTGATGATATCATGGTAACTTTGATTCATAAGGGTGTGGCGCCGAAAATGGCGTTCGACATCATGGAAAGCGTGCGTAAGGGAAAAGGCGTCAAGCCGAACCAAGTGCAGGCGATGCAGGAAAAAGGTGTTCCCGAATGGTTCATCCAGTCTTGCCAGAAAATCAAATATATGTTCCCCAAAGCGCATGCAGTCGCTTATGTGATGATGGCGTTCCGTATTGCATGGTTTAAGGTGCATCGACCGCTGGCATTTTACGCGGCCTATTTCACGATTCGGGCCGAAGACTTTGACCCAGCGGCAGTCATCCGCGGTGAAGCGGGGATCAATGCGGTGATCAGTGAATTGAGCAGCAAGGGGAACGGGGCGAGTCATAAAGAAAAAGCGATGATTGGCGTCATGGAAACAGCCCGGGAAATGCTCCTGCGTGGCTTTGCGTTTTTGCCGATTGATCTGTATCGTTCCCATGCATCCGAATTTCTGGTCGTAGAACAAGGTTTGTTGCCACCTCTGGCTGCCTTGCCGGGACTGGGGACAGCGGCTGCTCAGAGTATCGTTGACAGCAGGGCGGAACGTCCATTTTCTTCGCAGGATGATCTGCGGATTCGCGGACATGTGTCCAAGACGATTATTGAGTTGCTGCGCCAACAAGGGTGTCTGGATTCAATTCCGGAATCGGATCAGATGCGTTTATTCGGTTGAAGAGGCGTGGATTGCATTTTTGTCCAGCTTTACTGTGTCAATAACTTGAGAAAATGTCACCGGTAAAACAGGTTAATTATCGCGTGAA
>CAZFSM010000045.1:0-12940 GCA_964521625.1 uncultured Veillonellaceae bacterium
GGTGACATTTTCTCACGATAATCTACAAGGTGACATTATCTCAAGTTAACCACAGCTTCAACTGAAACCTATATCACGCAATAAGCACTTGTGGTATAATTTCCCTTGCGTTTATTTGCTTGGGATATTATTTGTTTGGAGGCTGTATTTTGAAAAAACGTTTTTGGCCATTTTTTCTCGCGCTATTCTTCTGTTTGCAAATTGCATCACCAGCTTCATGTGCCATTGAAACGAGTGCCCAGAACGAAAAAATCATTAGTGACGCGACCGCCTTAATTGAAAAAAATCCAAAGGATGCCATTGCATACTACAAGCGTGGTGGTGGATATTTGAACAAAAATGATATTGACGCGGCCCTCGAGAACTTTAACAAAGCAATCGAACTGAATCCAAAATATGCTGCGGCGTTTCTCGAACGGGGCTATATATACTCCGAGAAGCTAAGTCAACACAATCAAGCTATCTCCGATTACAGTGAAGCAATCAAGGCAGATCCAAAATATGAGTTGGCGTATGTCAATCGGGGCATTTCGTATAGAAAAACCGGACAATATCAACTTGCCATTGAAGACTTTAACACAGCAATCAAAATGAAGCGCTATGCTGGCAAAGCCTACTACAATAAGGGATTAACCTATGAAGATATGGGGTCTTACGATGATGCCGTTTCCACGTACAAAACCCTTCTTCAACTGGCCGCCCCTCAAGCATTCGATTTGATACGACTTGCGAAAGACAGATTGCGATTTCTCGGAGTAAATTGACACACAATAATTAAGCCGCTGGCCTCTTGAGATGCCCCCCTTGCAGTAGACAGTTTTTATTTCAACTGTCTACTGCAAGGGGGGCATCTCATTTTTGAAGCGGCCACCAATCCGATCTCCAGGCTCGACAAATGGCACTGGGATATTCCTGTTTTGGGGGCCAATTTCATTTGAGAATAATTTGAAATTATTCTCATTTTTTTCAAATTCATGGAAGGACACCTCATTTCGATGTGGAATAAAACTAAAGGAATACGAATTTTTGTCACCTTTCGCGGTTTGATTGTCCTGTGGCAGGACATCTGGCAACAATTTTGTGGAATTGATCTTGAATTGTTTGAACGGCTTGCCCCTATGGGTTCGATTCGTCGATTCATACTAGAAGGAAAATAATGAAGGGTAGGTAAAAAAATGAAAAACATGGAAACGACTGCCGGCTTTACTCAAGGAAAAAACCAAAATCGAGGCGCCCATAAAATTACGCAGATTGCAAGAAAATGGTTATGCCTGCTTTTGGTTTTTTTGACCGGAAGTCTTCCATGCACCCTTGGCTTTGCAGACGAATATAAACCCTACGTTCCCTTTTCGGCAAGTCGGATTACCGGAAATGCCTATATTCCTGCCGGATCCATGGTCTCTTGCGAATTGATTACACCGCTTAATTCCGGGAAGAATTACGCAGGTGAACGCGTTCAGTTTAAAACAATCCAAGATGTTGTCGTCAGCAATGTGATTGTCATCCCGCAAGGAACTATCGGCGAAGCGGTTGTGTCTGATGTATCTCGCGCAGGTTCCTTCGGGAAAGGCGGGCGAATTACCATAGCAACTAAAACAATGCCGACAATCAATGGTCAAAGCATACCCGTCAGGGCAGAAATGTCCAGAAGTGGCGGCGGCGAAAGTGGATGGGTAGTCCCCGCTTTCCTTGTTGTATCGGTCCTTGCCGCATTTGTCCGAGGAAAGAACCAAGACCTGCCTGCAGGAACTCGGTTTAGTGTTGCCGTTGAAACCGATACGGATTTAAGAGTACCGCCAGAGGAACTTGCCTCCGTTATGAAAAGCCCGACTGCAGTTGCCCCTATCAATAATACCCTTGGAGTTAAAAGCTATCCCGACGTAATGAGCATTGGGCAAGCAGCTGAATACCTGCAAACAAGCCCGGAAATCGTTCAAAAGATGATTAACGACGGGAAGTTAAAGGCAAATAAGATCGGCGATGACTGGCGCTTGAAAAAAACTGACATTGATTCGTATTTGGCAGGATAGAAAAGCCTTGTTATAGAAAAAAGCCGGGCAGACATTTCTTTGTCAGCCGGCTTTGGTATAACCTTCTCATAACACTGGAGGGCTACCCAGGAAACGCCTGTTGTGCCCACCGTATATTGCTTTGTCGTTCTCCCTGCACCCCAACTACTGCCTCCATCGCTGCGTGCTGGCTGGGAACGGTTTGTTCGAGATCGGGGAGCTGGCAGAGGAGTTTGACGTGACAGAGAGATGATGCGGTTTCGGATGAGGTTGTTTGGGGTAAGGTGAAAAAGTGGTGCGGCTGCGATCGCATTATTTTTGGAGCCTTGACCAGTGCCTAGTGCGTTGTTCGCAGAGCTAAATTCCTAGATGCACTGATTGACCAATACAATTTATAAGCAGCAATAAATGACTTCATCAAGGGAGTGAATGTATGAAAAACCACTTTCATCGGATGTCCCTGTTCCTTGTATTGCTTGTGGCACTTACCAGCACCACGGCTGCCGCAGACAAAGAGGACTTGCTGAAGCAGTGCATACAGGCGAAGGATAAAGGAGATTTTTCCCAAGCAGTTTCCTTGTGCACGGAGGCTCTGACTATTGATTCCATCTTTGCCGATGCACTATTTTGGAGAGGTTATTCGCAAATATTACTAAAGGAATATGATAAAGGAATTGATGATCTTTCTCGCGTTTTACAGATTCAGCCACTTGATGTTCAAGCTGTATCCAACCGCTCTGTTGGATATCGTAATTTAGGAAAACTTTCGTTGGCTCTCGCTGATGCCAATCGCGCGCTGGAAATTGACCCAAAATACATGGAAGGGTATGCGGCGCGAGGAAGGATCTTTGCAGAAATGAGGCGATATCCTGAAGCAATTATTGATTTTACAAGTGCAATAGAATTTGCTTCTACTGAAGTGGTATCAAATAATGTTAATCTTCGACGGTCATGGGCATATCTTGGGCGAGGCAATTGCTACGCAGTCTTGAAAAATCAGATTCAGGCAATCAACGATTTTAGCAAGGGCATCGAGCTGAATCCGCAAAATTCAGTGTTGTATTTTAATCGAGGAAATGCTTATGGTGATCTCAAACGATATGCTGAGGCTATTGCCAACTATACCAAAGCAATTGAACTAGACCCGAAAAATTCTGATTTTTATGCAAACCGAGGAGTTTGTTTGGCAATGATTGATCAATATGACAATGCATTTACGGATTTTGCAAACGCAATTAACATAGATGCCAATAACCTCCGAGTTGTTTTTTTGCGAGGGTATTTTTACGCAAAAATGGGTCGCAAAAACAATGCGCTCGTAGAGTTTCAAAAATACCTGGTGTTAGCGCCTGATAATGAAATCAATCGGCCCTCTAGACAACAGGCTGCTTCCTATATTTCCAAAAATGGCGGACGCTAAAATTTTGTTTGCAAAACACTAATTTATGGTGCCGCCACTTACAATTTTCTCCATTACCGGCAAGACAACATCGAAACATTGCCATCCTTGACCCAATCGCACTACTGGATGGCGCTTGATTCGGTGAATATAATCTTCCTGAACTAGCGTAAACCTGGATTCCACGCGAAAAGGAATTTTGCGTAAAACCGGTTTGTTTCAGGAAGTATCTGTACTCACAGGCGCTGCATTACGGTCATTTAGATCTTTGACGTAACGAGGAAAATGACGCGGTTCAGGGTGAGGTTGTTTGGGGTACGAACTTCTCATCCTACCCTCATTTCATCCGGCACCCTCATGATCGTCAATGCCGATCCGGTCCTGCTGAGCGTGATCATAGCAGCTGTAAAACTTACGGGTTAAACGAGGAGGATTATCCAATTGGAACAAGCCCTGGTCGACATCTGTGATGCGTTTGGCAATCCTGCGCAATGGTCAACCCAACCAAACAAAGACTCTTTTCCTGGAGCTAATCGACCGCATGTATTTCAATTAGCCAAAGGCTCAGGGATAGAGGAAATCGTGACACTGCTGGAAAATGCAAGGATTCGAACTATCGCAGTAATTGGCATAAACCCAACCGCCATTTCTGCAGGATTGATCTTGAAGCAACGCAATTTCAAAGTTACGCTTATAGCGTCCGGGGCCGAAACAGCTTCAGTGCAAGCCGCTATGCAAAATTCTACCGTGACATCATTTTTCGAACGCTACGGGATTACATTCCAGCCCCGCACAGCAAAGTCGCTTAAAGGTTCACAGGTGCATTGCCAGAGTGGCTATTGCGGATTCGTATGTGAAGGTCGTTTTATCAAGGAGAGTGAAGAGGTCGGTTGCGTAGTGACCGATGGTGGCCCCATATATGCCGACGCCGTAATTATTGTCGAAAGTTGAGCTAGTCTTGCTTCGCGTCTTGCCGCTATGTGGCGGCAAGGTTTAGGATGAGGCTGTTTTGGGTAAGGTAAAAAGGAGGATGCAATTGCGATGATAAAAGTGTTAATTGCACTATTGTTTCTTGTCATGAATTTCTCTGTTGGCTTGGCGGCCAACCCTGATCAACCAACGATAAACACTCCGGACCCACATAAGAACGTCGCTGTAATTATAAACGTGAATACTGTAAAAGGATTCGATGCCCATAGCATTGGAAAAGCAAAAGGAATATTTTATGACAAATTTAAAGAAGCCCTTACCCCCAGCTATAAAATTATTCCCGGCGATTCCTTCTCGTCCCAATTGTCCAGCAGTGGATTTATCAATGCGTTTTCAACTGAAAAAGCGGAGCTTGTTCCGATATTCAAAAAGGAAAACGTCCACTATTTAGTACTGGTTGACGTAAACACTCAAGTGATACTGTCACTATTTTCTATGACGCGGACTTCAAATATTGGGGTAAAGATAATTGATGTTTCAAAAGATAAATATTTATATGTCAATTCATTTATCGAAGGGAGCACTCTATCATCAACGTGGTACGGAGAAATAAAAACTGCCTGCAAAAAGATCAATGAAGTCTTGATTAGCAAATTACTTTATTGGGATGCGGTAGTTGCAAAACTTAAAGACTCCGGTGACTCAAAGCTATATAAATTAGCGAGCTCTGCGAAGCTTATTTCTGTGGGAGAAACAGATATAACCATTGAGGTCGAATCATCCACAGCCAAAATGTTGCTTTCACTTGACGATGCCATCTCGCAAATTGAAGCATTGTTGTTAGAAGAAGCCGGTCGCCCATTAAAGATTAAAATTACCTATCCACCCAAACAAATTTAATCAACTTTATGCCTCTTAAAATATACATAGCTTATTAAGGCTGGTGATACTATGCGCCGTGGACTCTTATTGTTTTCTTGTATAGCCGTGCTGTTTTTTCTGTCAATGCCAATGATAGCCAGTGCATGCACACTCTGGGCGGCAGCTGGAGACAGAGTAGTTGGCGGCGGTACGATGATTCATAAAAATCGGGACTGGAATCCGGATCATCAGCAGGATCTACGGCTCGTAATACCCAAGACCGGTTTTCGTTATTTGAGCCTATACACTACAGGAAATGACTGGGTTGGAACCAAAGCGGGCGTCAATAGCGAAGGGTTGGTCATTGTTACGGCTTCAGCCCCCGCTCACCTTGATAAAAAAGTCAATTTTCAAGGAAAAACAAACACCGCGACCCTGCTGTCGCGGTATGAAAGTGTCGACAAAGCGCTGAAGGCGCTTGAAGCTGATAAATGGAAAAGCGGCCCACAGTCTATCATCCTGGCCGACAAAACCGAAATCGCCAGCATTGAATTCGGCCTGGACGGACAACACGCTGTGATAGCAAGGAAGTCAAACGGCGTAGCCTTTCATACCAATCACTATCTCAGCGATGAACTGATTGGACTTAACCCGGCAACAATCAGTGCCAGCAGCTTAAAGCGGTATGAAAAAATCAATGGATTGCTAAATTCCACATATACTCTCGATATGGATGCATCCATATCTTTTAGCAAAGACCCCGTAATATGGCGAGCAGGATCAACGCCAACATCAGTTAGAACGCTGTCAGCATGGACTGTTCGCCATTACAGCGACGGCCGTTCAACACTACACTTGATTATGGCGAACCCTGGAATGCCAGAAACGTCTTATGAAATAACGCTAGTCGATGCGTTTTCCGGTAAATACGACGTAACCGCCGTGAGGTAACCAACGAATGGAAAGAAATTATAAAAACTTTCTTAAATCGCGCTAGAAGACCGAAAATAATCCTGGACATAAGTCCGCCCAACTTTCGCTTGCAGACGGTCAGATGGACGAGTTAGGCGCTTTGGAACAGGCGATAAGTGACGCGACGAACCGGGCCGAAAAACATTTTGTTGATAAAAAATACAAGCCCGCGTCGTAGTTGAGCCGAAGGCACTACGAGTAAGGCTTGTTTTTGCTCTAATTGGTGCGGGCGAGAGGACTTGAACCTCCACACCTTGCGGCGCCAGATCCTAAGTCTGGTGCGTCTGCCATTCCGCCACGCCCGCACGGTTACTGTTGAATTATAGCAGAATATAGACAAAAATCAAGCCGTCAACGAAAAAGGTAATGAGGTAACGACGGTAACCAGTTTTGTATTAATCATATGTTTTTTTGTGAGTAAGTAATACTGCGATATACATGGTGGATAATATAAATTTCCATTACCTTCGTTACCTCGTTACCTAATGGTGTTAAAATAGCAACTTCTGTTTCTCTCGAACTTGACATTTTCACGAAATCGCTTTATCATTATCACAAACAATTGTTTTTACTACAGTTCCAGCACGGTGAATATCTCCCGTGTAAAATGGAATCACAACTGGCGGCGCGGACACTAGTTCTCGCGTATTCCGGCACATGCGGCTGGCGCCAGGATCATCGTCATCCAAGACAATGATCGCAGAGGAGCTTTTGCTCACTCACCACGAAATTGGGGTTTGCGCTTTTCTTTAAACGCCTGGATGCCTTCTGCATAGTCATAGCTGTCATAGACTTTGCGCCGTAAAAAACATCTCCCGCACGTGGTCCAAGTGCATCCGGTTGAGAAAATGCATGACCCCCGAAGCATTGTACGGCAGCCCCAGCTTCACCGGTGTCATGGCGAAAGTCGCTGAAGTATCGGCAATCACCATATCACAGCACATCACCAGGTCACAGGCGCCACCCCATACGCTGCCATGAACCTGTGCGACAACCGGAGCGGGAAAAGTCTGTATCGCGCGCAGCAATTCTTCCAACCTACCTGTTGCTTAATTTCAGAGATTATCATTCGTTTTCCCCCTACTCCTTTTTCATTCGAAACCACTTAACATCGCCCACCAACCAGGCACTTTGCTTTTTCGACAAAATGCCAGTTTGTTCCTGCTGCACAAGAAAAGGCTTCCGGCAAATACCGGAAGCCTTTTGTGTTAAACTTGGCTTGTCCAAGATAAACGTCTTCTCACGTTATTCCTGAACTCGCCGTTCAAACAGGGCCATGGTCTTTTCTTTGTCAAACGTCTCCCGCCCTGAGTTGTTTTGGTATGTCGGCCATGTTGGCTTGTAATCCTCGTTTGCCTGGTCGCCCCATGAGTCCCACCCATGTCTAACACCGCGGGCAAACATTTCAAGGTATGGTCCTGGACTGCACCGTTCTATTACCTCGTACAATTCATCCGGCTTGCGCGAGTGCTCCTGCTTCATTGATCGAATGATATTGACCTGGCTACGGCCCGGCTGAAGCGTTCGGGCTTTTGTTCCTTTTACCCCGAACAGAATCATCTCGGTGACGTTTCTGAAATAAAAACCGACGCCTCTGCCGTCTGGCCCGCCGTCTTTTCGAACTTTGTACCAAATCATGTTTGTTTTATATTCAAAACCCCACGCTTTAAGCACTTGGAGCCCTTCAGGCATCAGCGCGTTCGGTACCCAGAGATAAAGATGCGCCGTTGCGTCCAACATGTCAGCAACCGGCAGGCTGCAGATTTCGTCAAGCTTCATGGTCTCATATCGTTTAAGTCTCTTGTGTTCCGGCGCCATTTTGCCGGTTCTGTTCTGGAATTGCCACGGGGGGTCCGCCAGCACCGTTTTAAACTTATGCGTTTCCGCCATTTGCTTGAATTGCTCAATGGGGCTCATTGTTTCATCCTCCGTTTATCACCTTCGGTGTAATCCCGAACACCAGTACCGGGCAACCGCCATTTCGTCCCGCATTTAACCTGTAGAGCAATTTACCCATCCAAGTGGTACTTGCACCATATTTCGCCATAATACCAAGGCGTCGAAAAACAACATTCATGGATTCCGCTCGCGTAACCAAAACTGCCGCACCAATGATCCTACATTCGTGGAATGCCCTAAACGCATAGAGATCGCGATCAAAAGTCTGGTCTTTACTGTTCCATTCAAGGTCAAATGCGACCTTGTTTTTCACGTAGTCCACCTTGTGTCCGTCGAGAAAATTTTCTATTTTCAGTTCTTCGGAGATGGTTTGTCCCGCGCCGTTGCCCGACACGATCTTTCGAATCAATAAATCGCCCTGTATTTTCGTCTCATACCAACCAAGCGGACGCAGAATCTCGGAGTATTTCTTTGGGATAATCGATTCGTTGCCGCCGCCGGTCATCAAATCCGTTTCGGTGATTCTGAAGTTTCGCAGCGCATTCATGATTTCTTCAAATTCCTGCGGGTAGCTCGTCGAAAGAACTTCCGCCGCGTGGTGATAGTTGTGAGTTTCATATAAATCCCTGATATCCTGTGGAATGCGTTCCTGCCAATTCATACGATCAATGCCTCTTTTCTGCATCTTATCGGGTAGTCGACCGGTCGGTTTATCCGATTATATCTTCGGTACCTGCCGTCAGTTTACCTGCCAGTTACCTTATAAATCAAGTGCAATGGTAAAAAAATGGGCTTTCAGCCGAAACTGAAAGCCTTTTGTGTTAACTTGGTGACCCACGATGGACTCGAACCATCGACTCCCTGATTAAAAGTCAGGTGCTCTACCAACTGAGCTAGTGGGTCATAATGGCTGGGGCGGCTGGACTCGAACCAACGCGTGCGGGAGTCAAAGTCCCGTGCCTTACCAACTTGGCGACGCCCCAATGGGGTTTTTTTAGTTCGGGGAAAATCATGGCTGGGGCGGATGGATTCGAACCACCGATGCGGGAGTCAGAGTCCCGAGCCTTACCGCTTGGCCACGCCCCATTAAGAGGTGGTAAGTTTTGGGGTGACTGATGGGGATCGAACCCACGCATAACGGAACCACAATCCGCCGTGTTAACCACTTCACCACAGTCACCATACATACGCTGTTGTCTGCGATTAATCGCCCCGCGCGACAGGATTTATTTTACCATTCGACCGAATACCCTGTCAACCACAAAATGAAGTTTTTTATTCTTCAGCCGCATAACGTGCTGCGGCGGTACCAGCAACCATACCGGTTGAAAAAGCCGCCTGCAGGTTAAACCCGCCTGTATAGCCATCTACATCAATGATCTCACCGGCAAAGAACAGCCCGTTCACCAGCCGCGACTGCATCGTTTTGGGATTGATCTCTTTTACGTCCACACCGCCCGCTGTCACAACCGCTTCGGCAATTGGCCGCGTTTTACTGATGATGAAGCGCAGCCCCTGCAGCAGTTCGGCCAATCGAGCACGTTCTTCCCGCGTAATCTGATGGACCGGCTTTTCCGGTGAAATTCCGCTCTGCCCTACGATAATCGGAATCAGCTTCACCGGTAGTAACTCGCCAAGTGAATTCTTGAACTGTTTGCGGGTAAACTCGGCAAAATCGCGCTGCAATCTTTTATCCAGCACCTCCGGCGTCAAGGCCGGTTTCAAATTTAATTCGACAGTTATTTCTGGTACTGGATTGCTGAGCAACGCCCTCGACACCGCCTGACTCAGACTCAAAATAATCGGTCCTGACAGACCAAAATGCGTGAACAACATCTCGCCAAATTCACTGTCCATTTTTTTGCCATCGACTTTGACAGTGCCTTCGACGTTTTTCAGCGATAACCCCTGCAGATCCTTTACCCACGACTCTTTCGTTTCCAGCGGCACCAAAGCCGGGCGCAGCAATGTGACCGTATGCCCCAGTTCTTTCGCCATCCGATAGCCGTCGCCGGTCGAGCCGGTTCCAGGATAGGAAAGCCCGCCAGTAGCCAAAACCACAGCGTCCGCTTTCAACACGCCGGTTGCCGTGACTACGCCTGTCACCTTTCCATTCTCCATGCAAAGCGAGCGTACCGTCTGATCTGTCAGCACTTTTACGCCAGCCTGCCTGGCCGCTTTAACCAATGCATCGACAATATCGCGCGCCTTGTCCGTTTCCGGGAACAAGCGCCCGCCTCTTTCCACCCGGGACGGAACGCCACGGCTGGCAAAAAAATCGATGACCTCCTGGTTGTCGAACGCTCGCAGCGCACTATTTAAAAAAGCGCCATTACTGGCAAAAAAGCGTGGAAAATCAGCAATCTCGCAGTTATTGGTAAAATTGCAGCGGCCTTTGCCGGTAATCAGGATTTTCCTGCCGGGCGAGGGCATTTTCTCGACTAATAAAACGCTGGCCCCGCCTGTAGCAGCATGAATCGCTGCCATCAGTCCTGCGGCGCCAGCCCCAATCACAATGACTTTTCCCATTGTACCCACCTCAAAATTTATCCCACTTTTTGCAGACAGCGGCGTGGGTCAATCCGGCTGAACATTTCCACCAAAAATGGATCGAACTGCACTCCGGCGCCATGCCGCAGTTCCTTCATCGCGGCATCATGACTGAGCGCCGACCGATAAGGCCGTTCGCTGGTCATCGTGTCATAGGCATCTGCAATGGCGAGAATTCGGCATTCGAGCGGAATCTGATCGCCAACCAGCCCTAATGGATACCCCTTGCCGTTCCACCATTCCTGATGCCGCAAAATCCACTCGGCGATATGACGAATTTCCGGCACTGATTGCGCAATGCGGTAACCTATTTCACAATGGCGCTGTATCTCTTTGGTTTCAGCTGGCGAAAGCGGACCAGTTTTAAACAAAATATGGTCGGCTATCCCCACTTTTCCCAAGTCATGATACTCTGACAATAGCTTTATATCTTTAATTTTCACTTGCGAAAAACCCATTTCGACTGCCAACCGCTCGCAAAGCTGAGCCACTCGCCGAGTGTGTCCATCCTGGACATAGTCAAGCCGCTCCAACAATCGAACCACGGTTTGGGTAATGGCGGCGCGAATCTGCTGGCTATTTATACTTTTTTCCCGATACATATTGTTATCCGCTTCACGGAATAGCTGCGTCAAGTCGACTTTTTTGCTGTGCCCAATGGCCATCCCTGTCGAGATACTCAGCATGAATTCTTCATTGGTGGCATTAAAATCTTCGATCGCCGCTTTCAATCGGAACAGAATTGCATCGACGGTTTCCCGTGATGCTCGCGGCAGCAGAACGGCAAATTCGTCTCCGCCAATCCGCGCGACCACATCACCGGTCCGGAAGGTTTGCAGCAAAAGATCGGCCGCCGCTTTGATCAGGCGATCCCCCATCAAGTGACCAAAACTATCATTATATAGTTTAAGTCCGTCTACATCGCAGACAATAACGGCAATCGGCGTATAGCGGCCATCATTCAAACGCCTGAGCTCTTCCTGGAAGTAAGCGCGGTTATAAAGCCCGGTCAAGGAGTCGCGCATACTGATATGAATCAGCCGTTCTTCCATCTGTTTCCGCTCGGCAATATCGGTGAACGATCCTGCCATACGAACCGGTCTTCCCAACTCATTCCACAATGCCTGTCCTCGGTCGAGAATCCACTTATAGCTGCCATCTTTGCATAAGCGCCGATATTCAGCTTCATAATAAGGCGCAATTTGCGCCAGGTGGTCTTCCAGTTTTTGTATCAAGCCAGGCAAATCTTCCGGGTGAACAGCTGCAATCAGCTCCTCCCGTGTCTCCGGGCCTTCACCGGGCACAAAACCAAGCATCTCCAGACAACGGTCCGATTGCACCCATTCATCGGTTTCCAGATTCCAGTCCCAGATTCCATCTTTATTGCCATGCAAAGCCAGTTGCCAGCGCTCTTCCTTCATGGCCAATATTTGATTGACTTTCTTTAGCGAGCGAATCTGCCCATTGATTTTTTCGGTCATCCGGGCAAAGGTATAGCAAAGTTCCCGCATTTCTAGCGGCCCCCGGAACAAAAGCCGGGCCTCCATCTGGTAGTCAAAATCACCTTCGCGGATTGCTTTTGCAGCATCCGTCAATTGGCGGATCGGGCTGACAATCCAGCGATATCCCCAGTAAATCAGCGCCAGCAAAAACATGAAGACACCCGCGGCGCTGGCGATAATCCCACTTAATTCCGGATAGGTTGAAAAAGCCTCTACTTGTACCAAGCCATAGCGAAAGAACCAGACAGCAAAAAACAACGTCGGCGCAAGGGCCAACGTCAAGCCCCAAAGAAGCAGTTGGGTACGGAGTGTCTTCAATCCATCGCCATCCTTAAGGGATTTTTGATGAGCCAAATCAATACTAGTTAGCTTATTTAAAATACTATTATCTATTATAAACTGAATTCCTTCTTTTGTCGCAATAAAAAAAACCTGCGACAATCAAGCCGCAGGTTAAGTCGGTTGAAATCAGCGTCTAATGCTGGTTGGTGCGTTGCAAAATCATGCACGGAGATTGGCTGTTCAATTGAGAGTCCAGCAAAAGATAGTCGTCGGTAATGATCATCAAAGACGAAATCCCCCAAACCGGAACTCCCGCACGCCGAGCAACAAAATCAATATCGCACTTCTCCGGCTGACTCTGCTCCAGGTTCGACTCGTTGGCTTCGCTGTCTTTGCAGGATTTCAACAGATAAGCTTCGTGAACGTTACTCGCCAAGCCCCCTGTCACCAAAATTTCTTCGGCTCCTACACGGACAGCTTCTTCCAACTGGTTCACGGTATGCACCACAAACATAGTGAGCACTCCTTTCCCCTGT
>CAZFSM010000046.1:0-11921 GCA_964521625.1 uncultured Veillonellaceae bacterium
ACAAAAGAAGAACGGGCCGCAGTTCAGGCAGAACTGCGGGCCCGTTATCAGGCTGCGGTGGTCAGTGTTTCGGTGAATATGCCGGGCCAGATCAAATGCGACCAGGATACGCTGGCACTGATCGAGTACGCGCTGAATCGGCTACAGGTTTTATTTGCAGCGGCAGGCTTCCAGGTCAGCGAGACGCGCCGGGTGCCTGCGGTTGCCGGACCGGCGGCAGTGATGGCGGTAGCGGTCGACGCGGCGCTGTTAAAGCGACTGGCGGTGCAGGTAGAAGAGGAGCAGCCGTTTGGCCGGCTATTGGACATCGATGTGTTTGACGCGGCAGGCATCCAGCTCAGTCGCAACGCGTCAGGGCAGGCCGGACGTTCTTGCTTTGTCTGTAATGAACCGGCGATATTGTGCATCCGGGGCCGGCGGCATGATGCGGATGCAGTGGCGGATGCAGTGGCGGTGCTGCTGGAATCTTTTCGGGCGCGTGAGGGATTAGGTTGAAACCGGCTGACTTAGTACGATAGATATTAATTCGGAAAAGGTTCCCGTGAAAGGAGACGCTGCGATGTCCCTGCTGCAAAAGCCGGTCGAAGAACTGGCGCCCTTATTACAGACCAAACAGGTTTCGCCGCTGGAACTGGTTCGCGAATGTCTGGACCGGATCAAACAGACCGAACCGCTGGTGAACGCCTATATCTCGGTGCTGGACGAATCAGCGCTGACGGCGGCCAGGCAGGCCGAGCAGGAAATCCTGCAGGGCCGCTACCGGGGTCTGCTGCACGGCATTCCTTACTCTGCCAAGGACTTGTATTTTACCAAGGGGGTCCGCACGACAGGCGGTTCGGCGATTTTGGCTGAGCACGTGCCGACGGAAAACGCGGTGGCGGTGGACCGGTTGGCAGCAGCCGGCGCGATTTTGGTCGGCAAGAACAACCTGCATGAATTTGCTTACGGCACCACCAATGAAAACGATCATTATGGTCCCTGCCGCAACCCCTGGGATCTGCAGCGGGTCACCGGCGGCTCGAGCGGTGGCTCGGCGGCCTCGGTGGCGGCGGGTAGTTCGACATTTTCGATGGGCACCGATACCGGCGGTTCGATTCGGATTCCTGCCTCGTTTTGCGGCGTGGTCGGCCTCAAGCCGGCCTATGGCCGGATCAGCAAGCGCGGCGTGTTTCCGCTCAGCTGGTCGATGGATCACGCCGGACCATTAACGAAGACGGTCTGGGATGCGGCGGCAGTGCTGACGACGCTGGCCGGTTATGATCCGGGCGATCCCGGTTCGGCGGATGTGCCGGGCGAAGACTATACAGCCGGTCTGAACGAAGCGGCATTGGACGTAAAAGGCTTGATCGTCGGCATCTGCCCGCAGTATTACAACGGACTGCTGCAACCGTCAGTGGCGCAGGCGTTCGCGCAAGTGTTGGCCTGGTTCGAAGCCGGCGGCGCGGTGATCCGCGAGCTGACGCATCCGACGCGCGACGCTTTCAGCGTCGGCAGCATCATCACGATGGCGGAAGCCTATACTTATCATGAAAAAAATCTGGAGCAATGCGGCGAACAATACGGCCCAAGCATCCGTTATCGACTGGAAAAAGGCCAGTATCTGCCAGCTTCAGCCTATATCAACGCGCTGCGGCTGCGTCAGCAGGACCGTCAGATCTGGGCGGAGATTTATCGCGGGATTGATGTTTTTATATCGCCGACAGTGATCATGCCGGCGTTTCCGATCGGCGAACAGACGGTGCAGTTTGGTCCGGACGCGGTCGACCCGCGCACCAACCCGGTGCTGATGTACTTGACTTCACTCGGCAACTTCAACGGACTGCCGGTCATTTCACTGCCTTGCGGCTTTACAGATGGCGGTCTGCCTATCGGCTTTCAGATCCAGGGAAAACCGTTCGCCGAGGCGCAGGTCCTGCAGACGGCCTATGCCTATGAGCAGGCGCATCCGGCGATTCGTGAAAGGAAGTGCGGATTATGGAAGTGAAAACCCTGCATAGCATGACAACCGAGTTGAACGGGCGCAGTGTCAATCCGGCGCTGGCCTCGCATCTGCCGCAATACGCCAAAGAAGTGGCGGGCGTTCTGGCAGCGGCCCGCGCGGTAGCCGAGAAATTTCCCGCCGAACTAGCGCCCGCGTCCGTGTTCGTACTGAAACCGGAGTCGCCGACGAAGTAACGGATGTAAGCTGCTGAACAGAAAAGGCATAAAAGAGGAATGGATTGTTGACCAGCGAAAATCGGAGCGGGATTGTTTTCCCGCCCCGATTTTTTTATACAGTTTGTTGTTGCTTCTATACTTGGCTTTTTACAGCAACGTGGGCGCAGGTTTACACTGTGGACGGCTTAATCATAAATTGTCCCATCGTTTTTTCAAAACCGATGATTTATTTCTGATTTTTTCTGCAAAATCTGTAAACTTTTTATGCGAAAAATGCATAAATTATAGCATAAACGTCCCTTGAGCAAGGAAAAGCTTTGTGATAGACTGACAAAGTGCGTTCTAATAAAACGCCAAAAATGGATAAGCCGGAGCGGCTGCCAGTAAAGGAGTGAATGGGAAATGAACAAAATTAAAACGGTGTTGGTTGCCAATCGCGGCGAAATTGCCATCCGCGTGTTTCGC
The DNA here is from genome assembly GCA_964521625.1 of uncultured Veillonellaceae bacterium. Lineage (GTDB taxonomy): Bacteria > Bacillota > Negativicutes > UBA1444 > UBA1444 > UBA1444. Next base: position 2,623 of record CAZFSM010000046.1, read on the forward strand.
GCCTGTTCGGAGCTGGGAATCCGCACGGTGGCGATTTATTCGCAGGAAGATGTGCTGTCGCTGCACCGCTACAAGGCGGACGAGACCTATCTGATCGGTGAGGGGAAAGGGCCGATCGAGGCCTATCTCGATATCGAAGGGATCATTAAAATCGCCAAGCAAAATAATGTCGACGCGATTCATCCCGGTTATGGATTTTTGTCGGAAAATGCCCGGCTGGCCGAGCGCTGCGCCGAAGAAGGCCTGATTTTCATCGGACCGGAGCTGCGGCATCTGACGATGTTCGGCGACAAGATTAACGCGCGGATTCAGGCGAAACTGGCCGGGATTCCGATGATTCCCGGCACCGACGGCCCGGTGGCCGATCTGGCGGAAGTGAAGCAGTTTGCCGCAAAACACGGCTTTCCGCTGATGATCAAGGCGGTGATGGGCGGCGGTGGACGCGGCATGCGGGTTGTGCGTGACGCTGCTTCGCTGGAAACATTGTACGAGCAAGCGCGTTCGGAAGCCAAAGCAGCCTTCGGCAGCGCGGAAGTCTATCTGGAAAAACTGCTGGAAAATCCCCGGCACATTGAAGTGCAGATTCTCGGCGACCAACAGGGCAATATCGTGCATCTGTTCGAACGGGACTGTTCCGTGCAGCGCCGCCATCAGAAACTGGTGGAAGTCGCGCCGGCTGCGCTGCCGCAGACGCTGAGGCTCGACATTTGTCAAGCCGCCGTCAAGTTGATGAAAAACGTCGGCTATGTCAACGCCGGAACGGTCGAGTTTTTGGTGACGCCGGACCACCAGTTCTACTTTATTGAAGTCAACCCGCGGGTGCAGGTCGAGCACACGATTACCGAAATGGTCACAGGCATCGACATCGTACAGTCGCAGCTGCTGATCGCCGACGGCTATTCGCTGTTCAGCGAGGAGATCGGCATCACAGCCCAGGCCGACATTCGCTGCTATGGCCATGCGATCCAGTGCCGGGTGACGACCGAAGATCCGGCCAACAACTTTCAGCCGGATACGGGAAAACTGACCACCTACCGCAGCGGCGGCGGGTTTGGCTTGCGACTGGACGGCAGCAACGCCTACGCCGGTTCGGTGATCACCCCCTATTACGACTCACTGCTGGTCAAGGCGATGACCTGGGGACTCAGCCGTAAGGCGGCGATTGCCAAAATGCAGCGCGGCCTGGGCGAGTTTCGGATTCGCGGCGTCAAGACCAATATTCCGTTTCTTATCAATGTGGTGAGCCATGAAATGTTCCTGCAGGGAACCTATGATACCTCGTTTGTCGATAGTTCGCCGGAACTGTTCGTGTTCCCCGATCGCAAGGACCGGGCCAGTAAACTGCTGAAATATCTCGGCAATATCACCGTCAATGGCTACGAAGGGATCACTCGCTGTGAAAAGCCGGCGTTTCAGCCGCCGCGGATGCCACAGTCGCCGTCGGGCGAGCTGCCGGCCGGCACCAAGCAGATTCTCGACCAGCGCGGCGTAAGCGGCCTGATTGACTGGATCAAATCGCAGGAAAAAGTGCTGCTGACGGATACGACGCTGCGCGATGCGCATCAGTCGCTATTGGCGACCCGCGTGCGTACCCGTGATATGACAGAGATCATCGAACCGACAGCGCGGCTGTTGCCCAATCTGTTTTCGCTGGAAATGTGGGGCGGCGCGACATTTGACGTGGCTTACCGGTTTTTGCACGAAGATCCCTGGGAGCGGCTGGCGGCGCTGCGGCAGAAATCACCGAACATTTTGTTCCAGATGCTGCTGCGTTCCGCCAATGCCGTCGGCTATACCAACTATCCTGACAATGTGGTGCGGCGGTTTGTCGCCGAATCGGCCAGCGCTGGCATCGATGTGTTCCGCATCTTTGACAGCCTGAACTGGCTGGAAAGCATGCGAGTGGCGATAGACGCCGTATGCGAGTCCGGCAAGGTGGCCGAGGCGGCTCTTTGTTACACCGGCGACATTTTGAACTCCGGCCGCCGCAAATACGACCTAAACTACTATGTGAGCATGGCTAAGGAAATGGAACGGGCCGGCACGCATATCCTGGGGATCAAGGACATGGCCGGACTACTCAAGCCGGAAGCGGCGTATCAACTGGTTTCGGCCATCAAGGACGCGGTGGATATCCCGGTCCATCTGCACATGCACGACACCAGCGGCAACGGCATATACACCTATGCCCGGGCGATCGATGCCGGCGTGGATATCGTCGATGTGGCGATTTCCTCACTGGCCGGCATGACTTCGCAGCCCAGCGCCAACAGCCTGTACTATGCGCTGTCTGGCCACAAGCGGCAGCCGGAAGCCGACATTCACGGGCTTAACGAACTGTCGCATTACTGGGAGGATGTGCGGGCTTACTACGCCGATTTTGACGCCAAACTGTATTTTCCCAACCCGGAAGTCTACGAGCACGAGATGCCGGGCGGCCAGTACAGCAACCTGAAACAGCAGGCCAAAGCGCTGGGGCTGGAGCCGCGCTGGGAAGAAGTGAAAAAAATGTACCGCCGGGTCAATGACCTGTTCGGCGATATCGTCAAAGTGACCCCGTCGTCGAAGGTGGTCGGCGACATGGCCTTATTCATGGTGGAAAACGGCCTCAGCGAACAGGATGTTTACGATAAAGGCGAACACCTGAACTTTCCGCAGTCGGTGGTCGAGTTCTTTGAAGGGCAGATCGGCCAGCCGTATCAAGGCTTCCCGCAAAAATTGCAGCAGATCATCCTGAAGGGCCGTCAACCGCTGACCTGCCGCCCGGGCGAGTTGATGCCGCCGGTCGATTTTGCTGCGACCCGCGCCGCGATTGGACCGATTCCCCACCGCGAGGCGACGGAACAAGATGTGCTGGCCTATGCCCTGTATCCGATAGTATTCAAGGACTGGCTGGTTTTCTTGCAGGAATATGGCGATGTTTCGCTGCTCGATACGCCGGCGTTCTTTTACGGCATGCTGCCGGGCGAGGAACTGCGGGTCGACATCGAGCAGGGCAAGACACTTTACATCCGCCTGCTGTCGGTCGGCGCGCCTGACGCCGCCGGCATGCGCAACGTCAGTTTTGAGCTGAACGGCGCGGTGCGCGAGACGCTGATCAAGGATAAGACGGCGAAAACCACGGTGGCGGTGCGGCGCAAGGCTGACCCGGCCAATCCGGAGCAAGTGGCGGCGACGATGTCCGGTTCGGTGGTGAAGGTACTGGTGCAGCCGGGCGCCAAAGTAAAAAAAGGCACGCCGCTGGTTGCAACAGAAGCCATGAAGATGGAAACCTCAATTCAGGCGTCCATTCATGGCTTCGTCAAGGAAATTTACGTTAAAGCCGGTGACGTCATCGAGTCAGGCGATCTGCTGCTCGAACTGGCCCGGCCGGAGGCGAACTAAAGGTGTTCACAAGAAATTGAGTCGATAATCAAGAAAAAGCAGTAGGAACCAGTGCGGAAAGCCTGGGTACTACTGCTTTTTTTGCGGGTTACTCTAGCTCCGGGCTTTAATTAATTAGATGCGAAACTTTGAAACCGACAGTTGCAGGCCTTCAGCTAATTTTGCCAAAGCTTGGCTGGAAGCGGCGATTTCTTCCATTGAAGCGGACTGCTCCTCTGTAGCCGCAGAAACGTTTTGTGATTCGGCTGCCGCATCGCGGCTAAGCTTTTCCACGTCCTTGATAGAGCTGACAATGCGTTGGCTACCGAGGGCGGCTTCGCTCACAGCCTTGGCGATAATTGCCACCTGTTCCGTAACCTGACTGATTTGTTCATTGATGGCAGCAAAACTGGTTCCTGCCACATTAACCAATTCGACCCCTTGGGTAATATCCCGAATCGCTATATCGATCGCGCCCACGACACCATTGATGCTGCCGTGGTTTTTTTCAACCAAGCCTTTAATTTGCTGGGCCGCTGTTTCGGACTGTTCAGCCAGCTTTCGAACCTCTTCGGCAACAACGGCAAAGCCCCGACCTTGCTCCCCGGCCCGAGCCGCCTCAATGGCAGCGTTAAGTGCGAGCAAGTTCGTTTGACCGGCTATTGTCGAAATGAGTCCAACAATCTCGCCTATCTGGGCGGAACTGACTTTGAGTGCTTCGGCAGCGATTTGTGCTTGTTTCGATCCGCTACTGACCGCCGACATTTGGTTTACTGCCGTGTCAATTGATTTTTTCCCTTCTTTGGCCGCTATGACCGTTTGGTTGGACAAGTTTGCCATTTCACCAGCGGTTGCCGCCACTTCCTCCATTGTAGCGGAGATTTCTTCGACAATCGCGGAGGTGTCATTTACGGCGGAGACCTGCTTTTCACTGCCCAATGCAACTTGTTGAATTGATTGCGCCACATTGTTGGATGCTTCTGCCGATTGTTGGGCACTAGCTGTCAACTGTTCGGACGAGGCGGCCACTTGTTCGGAGGCCTGCCCGGTTTGACGGATCAGCGTTCGCAAGCTGTTCAGCATCTTGCGGAAACTATCAGCCAAAATTCCGAGTTCGTCTTTGCCGCTGGCTTGCTGAACTTGCACTGTCAAGTTTCCGTCGGCCACCTGCTGGGCAATAGCGGCCATTTCCTTGATCGGATTGGCGATTGATCTGGCAATAAAGAAGAGGATTACTATAACAAGAATAACCCCAAAGATACTTACCACTGCCGCGGTTATGGCCAAAGTATCAACTGCTTCGAACAATTCGCTGCGAGGAACCCCGACAACCAACGACCAACCGGAATTACCCACAGGGTTAGAAAAGTATATTTTTTGCACATTATTGAAAGTGAACTCTTGATAGGTTGGTTTTCCGGAAAGAAAATCTTTGCCTGGTGCCGCGAAAGCGCCATTTTGAATCTTAAAAATATTGTCTTCCAGTTTCAGCGAACTATGATAGACATACCCGCCTTCACGGCTGAGTAGAAAGGCTTCCCCCGTCTTGCCAGATTTAATTGCTTTTGCAATGTCCTGAACTTCCAGCAAATCCAAGTCGATGCCGATAACTCCGATGATCTGAGTGCCTGACCGTATTGCCTGAGCCAGACTAAGCACGGGTTTTTTTGTTATTCCGTCGATATATACGTCCGTGAAGTATACACCAGGAATGGTCGCTGCTTTTTTATACCAATCCCGAGTTTGGGGGTCATAGTCAGCAGGCGGGATCCAACCTGTTGCATCAAATAAACGCTTGTCTGGCAACCCAACAAAAACGTTTTGGACTCCCGGCGTTTTTGCTAACAAGACAAGGGCTTTGCGAATTTCAGCTTCTGGCGGCAGTCCGCCGCCATAAAGCTTGGCTAAGCTGACAATGATGGCTTCCTTTTCCGCAAGATGCTTCTGAATTTGCATGCTGTTACTTTCTGCCAAGAAAGCGGCAGAGCGTCTGATTTGCGTTTCCAGGGCGGCCGAGGACTGGTAGTAGGCTACAGCGGAAAGCGCAACCAGAACCATGACAACGGGAACGGTGACAAGCAGTACCATTCGATTGCGTAAACTCATTTGTCGTTCCTCCTTTTTTTTACTGTCTAAACATACAAAAGTTTGGCAAAGAGTACAACTGAAGCTATATCGCCTTCCAGTCTTTCAAGAAGCGGATGGTTTCCGACTCGATTGCAGGGTGCCCCCAGAGGAACCCCTGCATATAATCGCACCATTCTTCAGCCAATGCGCAGTGCTGTTGGTCGTTTTCCACGCCTTCAGCCACAACCGACAATCCCAGTGAATGGCACAATTGGATAATAGCTCGCAAAATAGCCATATTCTCATTTTTCGTCTCGATATCAAGCAGAAAGGTCTTATCAATCTTAACTTTATTGATCGGTAAATTTTTCAGGTAGGTTAAAGATGAGTAGCCGGTGCCAAAATCGTCTAGCGCCAGCGTTATCCCAAGTTCCCGTAACGCCTGCAGTTTAAGCCTGCTTTCTGCAAATGATTCCATCAGCACCGATTCTGTGACTTCCAGTTCCAAACAACTTGGCTTGAGCATGGTCTTGTTTAATGTTGCAGAAACCATATCCACAAATCCTTCGTCGATAATTTGACGAGCGGAAACATTGACGGCAACAAATAAGTCGCCATAGCCTAAAGCATGAAGCTGGGTCATAAATTCACAGGCATTGTTTATGACCCATTCGCCAATCTCGATGATCCTGCCGGTTTCTTCCGCCAAAGGGATGAAATCGCAAGGCGGAATCATGCCGTTTTCAGGACTTTGCCAACGTAACAAGGATTCGAACCCGACAACGGTTTTGCCATCCCTTGAGACAATTGGCTGAAATACTAAGAAAAGTTCGTTGTTTTCCACCGCATGACGCAAACCGGAGGCCAATTTCATTCGGGTCTGAACTTCATCTCTCATTTTCGGGTCAAAAAAACGCCAACCATTCTTTCCGCTATTCTTTGCGGCATGGAGTGATGTGTCAGCGTTTTTGTACAAATCTGACACGCTTGTTCCATCAAGAGGATACATCACTGCGCCGATACTTGCCGAACAAAAGAACTTATGCCCGTCGATGTCAAATGGTTGGTTCACGCCGAGCATTATTTGCCGGATGAAGATTTCTGCTTTTTCTCTGCTATCCATCGTGGGGACTATGAATACAAATTCATCGCCGCCTAATCGGGCAAACATATCTTTTTCTCCTATGAAGCCGGACAGGCGCTTTCCCAGCTCAATAAGCAAGAGGTCACCATAAGTATGGCCGAAAGAGTCATTGATGAGTTTGAACTCGTCGATATCCAAAAACAGCAGCAACCCCGCAGAAACGTTTTTTAATGACATAGACACCTGTTCTTGCATTCGATCAAAAAAAGCGCGGCGATTCGGTAATCCGGTCAGAGGATCCCGATAAGCCAAAGCGTGTATTTGCTTCTGTTTCTGCTTCGCTTCGTTAATATCTGTCAAAGCACCGATGAGACGACCCTCAGTTTCCCGATCCCCGCCAATTTTTTTTCCTTGGCTCTTGACCCAGAAGTATTCTCCCATTGCATCCTGCAAACGATATTCACAGGAATAGTAGGGTTGTTGTCCCTGTAAATGATCCGTTAGGCGCGTTTCGTGCAAGGCGCGATCTTGCGGGTGAATTCTGTCACCGAACTGCTGTACCGAGACCAAACATTTGTCAGTTTTTTCGGGAGAGAAATTCATTCGATCCACCCATTTTTCCGACCAACGAATGATTCCCGAAAGCAAGTTCCAATCAAAAATCGCGTCATTGGATACTTCAAATGCTAGCCGGTAACGTTCTTCACTGTTTTGCAACGCACTGCTTTTGTCTAATCGATCCAATACGATTGCCGCCATTTGGACAAATTGTTCCAACATCTGAATTAAATCTGGTGCAAAAGTTTTGTCGGCATGATCAAACCCGAGGCATACAGTGCCGCGTATTTTGCCAGCAATAAGAATCGGGATGCCTACAGCAGCTTTTAACACAGAAAGTTCCTGTAATTCATCGCGGTATTGCCAAGAATTGTAGTTTTGCACAATGACGGTGCCTTGGGTGCGAAACACTTCATAGGATAGGCCTTTTCCCGGGGTGTAATAGGACTGGGTTCCGACACCGATCGAAGCTCTAGTTTGACAATTGTGCTCGTCGTCATCCCAGGTGTCGATAATTCCGTGCGGAGTTCCCGCGAGTTGCGCAATTCTCTCGAGAATGTGCTGAAAAAACTCTGTGCATTGATCAAGTTGAAGAACGTCCAACGTGGTGTTATGTAAAGCCTCTAGCGCCTGAGTTCGTTCTTTCAATCGCTGTTCATGGGCGATCAGTGTCTTGTTCTGATAATCCAAAAGCTCGTCTTGAGCCAACAATTCTTCATTTTGTGAGGCAAGCTCCTGAAACGCTTTGTGCAATTCATCGCGTTTTGCGGTAATCTCATGTGTGGCGCGGGCTATTTTCCTGCGCAAAAACCAGATAAAAGCCCAAATTCCGGTGCCAAATAGCGCCAAAACGACTGCGGTATTTTTTGCATAACTCATTGTTTTCGAGCGGCTCAAACCCATTATGAGCTCTTGTCCGCCAAACCATTTTTGGCGTAAGGCTTCGATTTGTCCAGAGGATTCGAGTTTTTGAATCGATTGATCGATAGCGGCCAAATATTGCTGGCTTTCCAAGTTGCGCCGGTTGGCTGCCATCGCATAAGAATGTTGGTAAAGCGGCTTTCCGATTGACTTCACTTTGCTGTCTAGGTTGGATTGATATAAATAGTATAGCCCGGAATAGTAGTTACAGACTGCGGCATCGATCTTTCGTTCGACAAGAGCGTGCAGCAGGTCCTGCTGATTAGGGAAAGAATGAAGGTTGGGTTGAGTCGGTTGGTTTTGCAAAAACCATTCGGCGACGTCGCCTTTCTGCACTCCAACGCGTCGACCCGAAAGATCGCTGATGCTATGGATGTGATAGCTATCCACGGGAACAAACAAAATCCCTTTATCGTGCAGGTACGGTCTCGTGAAAACAAACTCGTTGCGCCTGGCATCGGTTATATTCATGCCCGAAATAATATCGATCTGCTCATTACGCAACAAGTCAACAGCAATAGCCCACTCGGTCAGTGTCCAGTTGAACTCCAACCCGGTATCCTGGGCGATCAGAGCGAGCAAATCCGCTTGAAAGCCAGCAGGATTGCCATCCTTGTCGACATATATGTATGGCGGATATGCTTGGTCATCCGCAAGCAGAATGGCCCTGGCGAAGTTGGGGACTGGTCTGGCGTTTGCGACGCTTGCCGTCGCGCAGATAAGCATAAGCAAAAGGCAAATACACACTAAGCATAAATCGTGCAAGTGTCTGGCAGTATTCGGCGAGGACTTTTTGTCTGCGGCCTGATTCGCTATTGCCATTAATATCACCTCGCCAATTAGAACGCTGATTGTTGTTTTTATATCATATTAATAATATTCGAGGTGGCAAATCGAGACTCCTTGTAGTACTTTGATAATTTTGGTGCTTTTTGATGCTTTTTGGTTCGTTGATGGTTCGACTGTGCCTGATTCATAACTTTGGACATGAAATGAGGAGCTGCGGGTGCAGATTGCACGAGGCACGCCGCTGGTTGCAACAGAAGCCATGAAGATGGAAACCTCAATTCAGGCGTCCATTCATGGCTTCGTCAAGGAAATTTACGTTAAAGCCGGTGACGTCATCGAGTCGGGCGATCTGCTGCTCGAGCTGGCCCGGCCGGAGGCGAACTAAAAAGAGCCGCCGTCTGGCGACTCTTTTTTCATTGGAGCTGATTATTTTACTGCGTTATTCACTATGTATGCCGGACGCTGAGTATCAATACTCGTCGAACATACGTTGAATAGCCGCTGCATCATTAGTCTT
>CAZFSM010000047.1:0-10140 GCA_964521625.1 uncultured Veillonellaceae bacterium
CCCCGCAGAGCAAAGAAGCTTTGCACTGGGCTATTTACTTCGGTCGGCATACTGGTGCTACAGTTAGCGCCGTCAAAGTGTTCGAGCCGATTCTGCGAGAAGCAAAGTGGGATGAAGTTGGGTCGCTAGACGAGGAAATGTTTGCCCGATATGCTACCGTGCAGAAAAAAGACCAACAAATGATGGAGCAGGTAAAAGAACTCGGCAGTGAACAAGAAATCGAAATCACCACCGCCGTTCTGGCCGGCCATGTTGTAAAGACTTTGTTGGAATACGCCAAAAAAAACGGGGTTGGCATGATCGTCAGCGGGACGCGGGGACAGGGCACTTTGAAGCAGCTGCTGCTCGGCAGCACTACGCATGGATTGGTCAGCCAGTCGGATATTCCTGTGATGGTGGTGAAGCAGTGTCCTGTGCTCCATTACATTGGCAAGGAACTGATCATGACGCATATGCGCAAGATTTTAGTGGCGTATGACGGGTACCCACAGAGCCAGAATGCCTTGCGGTGGGCATTTGAGATGGCCAAATCGACGCAGGCGCAAGTTGCTGTTTTAAAGGTGTTTGAGCCGTTTCAGATGGGTCTGGCCTATACCATGGCGGAAGGCGGCAGTGCATCGCGGACGATGGCAAAATTGCAGGAAATTGATGAGTTGAATATGAAACAGATGGAAGAAATCAAGCTATTGGCAAAAGAACAAGGTGTGATTGTAGATACACAGATTGTCAGTGGGAGTGTTTTGGAAACATTACTTGAGTTTAGCGATAAGCACGGGGTCGACATGATTGCAGTTGGCGCACGGGGACACGGAGTGCTCGATAAATTGCCGCTTGGAAGCGTGCCGCATGGTTTGATCAGCCTGGCGTCGGTCCCTGTGTTGGTGGTGAAAAAATAGCTGCAGCGAAAAGTGCGGCACAATACATGAGTCAAAAGAGGACCCAATGAGGTCCTCTTTTGCATGCCCGGCAGGAAAACAACCAATCAAGGGAGAAGCCCAATAAAGAAAAAAGTACGCAAGAATGGAATTGTGAACTATTGATGTACAACAACAAACAAAAAATGAGTCCGATCCGGGTGTTCTTTCTATTAACGGTGACGGCTTTTCTCTGGGGCGGCAATGCTGTAGCCGTGAAAAAAGTTTTGACGGATATTTCGCCGCTTGTCATCACTCTGCTGCGATTTGCTGTATTCAGCTCGATCTTGCTGTTGGTAGCTTGGTATAGGGAGGGGCGAGGATTCCTGCCAAAATCGCACCAACTGCCGACGCTCGTCTTTATGGGATTTTGCAGTACGGTACTAAATAATGGCGCACAATTTAGCGGACTGCTTTATTCGACGGCGATTAACTGCGTCGTCATCACGTCTTTTGTACCGGTGCTAACCGGTGTATTGGCGGCTCTGATCCTGAAAGAGCGCATGAATGGAAAGCAGTGGCTGGGGGTTGCGGTCTCCACGGGCGGAGTTCTCGTGATTACCAGTGGCGGATCATGGGCGAAACTGGCTGGACTGAGTCTGAATTGGGGCGATATCTTGTTTCTGGTTTCGGGATTGGGCTGGGCGCTCTATTCGATTGTTGGACGACGCATCATGCAAGAAATGTCGCCGTTAAACACCACGGCTTGGGCCGGAGCTTTCGGCACTGTCATGATGCTGGGCCTTTGTCTGGCGCAGGGTTTTGATGGCCGGATTCAACTGACGGGCACCAACTGGTTATGGTTCGGCTATATTTGTCTCGGCAGCGGTTTGGTGGCTTTTACCCTGTGGAATATCGGCGTGGATGCCGTTGGACCGAATAAGGCATCATTATTTATCAATCTGATTCCATTGGCGGGTATTCTGTTTTCAGTGTTGCTTTTGGGTGAAAATGTGGGCTGGTTTCACGGGGCCGGCGCTGTATTTATTATAGGCGGAGTCGCCTTGGCAACCAGGCCCGGATAAGCTGGACAAACGATCAGGTTGGCTGAGAAATTAAGAAAGCAAAGGAAGTGACGCCGATGCTTGTTAGCCGGAGAATTTGGCTGCAGACGATGGTTACGGCTGTGGTCGGTGCGTCGACTTGGCTCGGCTGGGAACCGTTATATCGTGTATTGACCCGCGTGGGTTTTGGCGCTGAGTCAACTTTCCACGATCAGATAACCCGCGAGAGCGAAAATGGGCCATGGGGTGGCGAACTGCGATTGCCCAAGGGTCAATGGAGTCCGGGGCAACTGATCGAAGGCGAAGCGGTTTTGTCTTTGCCGGCGGCAACTTTGTCAGCGATGACGGAAGACGGCTTGGTCGGCGAGAAATGGTTGTGCATGGTCAGCGCGGAGCGTTTGTTTGACAGTGCCGGCAATTTGCGGCTGGTGCAAGGGATTGGTTGTTCGACATTCCTCACACCGACAGGATTGGCGATCGAAGGCGGACCACAGGGGGTGCTGGGACCACGCGGCGGCAGTCCCTATCGATCTTACGCCGATGTATTGGTTGAAGTTCCGGCAAAATCGCTGGTGCGGGCTGGCGATGGATCAATTGATGTACGGTTCCCGTTTCGGTTTGTCATCCCGGCGGATGCACCCAGTGGCGTGATTCGTTTGCGCTGCGATTTTGGACTGGCGGAAAATCGGGCCGGTCATGTGAATCACCGCCACAGCCTGAATGGAGAAAGCTTTGCCCGTAAACAACGTGATGGCTGGTCGGAAATGTTTTCCGCGCCGCTGCCGCTTGGCAAAGGGGAAATGAAGAATCGGCTGCGAGTTCCCTGGGTGGCGATGTCCCGTTACTCATCAAATGGACAGCGGGGAATTGTCGCGGCGGAAGATGCCGGGTATTTTGCCTTGTCGCCCCGGCATATTGCCCCCGCCGATCCAATTTTTCCTTTGGACGATGTCAGGGGCCGGCGGCAGGAATATGACGTGATTCCAGATGTATTGGCCTGGAAGTCGGATAAGCAGCGCCAGCTGGATTGGGCGGCAGATGCGGGAAAAATGGATGCGGAGCTGCACTTTCCATCCGGAAAAGTGACCCGCTTTGACAATATCCGCCTTGCGCCCGGGCGTGACGGCGGATTGGCTGCCGCAGATGCGAAGGCGGGGCGGTGGCGGGCCGAAGAATATGGCGCGCATACACTGGTGCTGCGCGGTGCGCTGCTGGACCGGTGGGGCAACCGCTATGAAGGCGGCGGTACTTATCGGTTCCATATCGCGGAACGGTTGACGATCGCAACTGCAACGTTTTTGGGGCAGGCGTTTCAGACCGGGCAACGCTATGGGGCGCCCATTGCGATCAACCCCGGTCTGGCCGGTGAAGTTGCGGTGGAATTGACTGTGATCCCGCAATCTGATCCGGCCAGGCGCAAGACCGTTACCTATGCCGGCAAAACGACAGAAAGCGGTGTGTTTGGACCGGCGAATGGATTGAAGCCCTTCTTGCTGGAGGAGCCTGGCGAGTATCTCGCCGTGATCCGCGCCCGGGCCACAGACAAAGACGGCAGGCTGTGGATGGCCGCGTTGATCCATGCCGGCGTTATTTTTCCACCGGACTCACCGGTGGAAGCCCGTGGCAAAAAAGTTCGGGTTGGCAAGGAGTATCTGGCGCGCGGGGAAACGCAGTTTGAAGGTTATGTAGAAGGCGGGCTGCCATCGCCAGGGACAGACGGACGATATACAAAGGCGGATTTGCAAAAATTTCGCCATCTGGACCATATCAATTATCCTTGGTTTTCCGGCGATGCCCTGCTTATTGCCGCCGAAGGGCAAGGCGCCAATAAGATTGAGCCGGTGTTGACTTATGTCCGCAAGGGTCAACCAGAGGAGCCCAAACGGGGGACATTGGGAATTGGTCTTTCGGAACTGCAGGCGCCGGCCTGCCCGGGCGGCTGGGACCCCTTCACGCATCAGGAACTGGCAAAGGATCGAGGCGGTTATTGGTATGCGGGGGCGCCGCGCCCGGGATTTCCCTCTCGCTTTATGGTGGCGACACATGGTGTGTTTGCCCCGTATTGGCCGACAAGCAACACAAACTTCGGCGGACAAATTGGTGCGTCAGCCAATGGTGATATGCCGGGCGACATCTATCGTTTGCTGGGCGGAGTTGTCGTACCGGAAGGCGGATCGGCAGTTTCGTATGCGGGATATTTGGCCAGTGCCTTTATTTTACCCGCAGGTACGAAAAATAACCGAGTCGTGGCTGCCGGAGCAGAAGACGTGCTGGGAGCGGACGGAAAGCCGGGGCGGTTCTTTCTGGTGGCAGTGCGCCCGGGAATGGTATATGGACTGGGAGCAGGCTTTTCGCCATTTTTGCAAATTGATCCGGTGCTACCGGCGACGGTGCGCTATGAGTTGGTAGCGCCATCCGGCAAGAGTTTCCGTACCGAAGGAACCGGCGGCGCGACGGGGCATTTTATCGGCAAAGAAACCTGGCAGCTTGATGAGCCGGGAGTTTGGGCATACCGGTTCAAGGCGCATTGGAACGGTCAGCCGGGGAGAATGCCGGGGTTGCCGGCAAGCGGTGGGTGGTTGTTTGTGACGGAAGCGCGGGAACTGGCACAGGCTGCCAAACTGGATCTGGGATTGCCTGCGAAAAACCCGTTTGATCCTGCGACCGGATTTCGTGTGCAAGGCGCCACGACCGCATCCAGAGTTTACCTTTCCGCCATCACTCCGGGCTGTGTGATCGGCCAGTGGGAACTGCCGGTTAAAAACGGTCGGTTTGAATGGGGTTTTGATCCGGCGGCGATTCATGCAACCGTGCCGATTTATGACATCCAGCATAGAGGAACGGGCCGACCGATGCTTGGACGGGTGGTGCATTTGACGTTTTTTGCCCGACAGGATAGCGGCAAATGGGCGTGGGGGCGGATTGTGGTGCGGGGGCAAACCGCGTATACAGTGTGAGGCGTTGCTGAGTTTTTTTGCCCAGGTTTGCAAAAAGCAGCGTGAACTATTGACAGAGACATTTTCTCTGCGCTATAATAACATTCGTCGGCAACGTGGGGGTATAGCTCAGCTGGGAGAGCGCTTGAATGGCATTCAAGAGGTCGCCGGTTCGATCCCGACTACCTCCACCACTTAAAAGACGAGACGCTGCAAGCGATTGCGGCGTTTTCTTTTTGTCCGGGCGGCTCCGTTCAAGCGGTCATTTGACTACTTGCTTGACTACCAGCGATTTTTCGACGATTTCAGCAATCCCTTCCATGTTTTCACCACGAATGTGAGTGTACCCATCCAGTGTCATTTGGGCCTTTGCGTGTCCCAGGAGATATTGTGCCCTGGCTGGATGTACTCCAGCGATGGCGAGATTGGTTGCGTACGTGTGCCGAAGATCGTGCAACGTCGCTTCCACTTTGCAGCGTTCGCATCCACACCTTGTAGAGAGACACTTCAGCCAGGTTTTTTCTTGCGCAAATAGGATGCACCGCCCTGGCTCTGTTTCTCCGATTCATCCGTGCGGGGGAACAAGCTGGCAGCGGCCTCGATTCGAGCCGAAAGATCTGCGGCAAGTTCCGGCCTCATGGATTCTAGTGCCAGCAGGACTGACTCATATTTTTGAGCTAAAGCCACCACCTCTTCCTTGGGTGGGGGCTCTTTTGTTGCGAATAGGTCTGACGGTGTCACTGCGAAATACGCAGCAAGCTTGTCAACAAGTTTCATACTGGGTTTCTTCACGCCGGTCAGCAGGTTGCTGATATAGGTCTGAGAAACGCCAATTTGCGTCGCCAGTTCGCGCGACGTGATTTTTTTTTGCTTCAGGAGTTGTCTCACGTTATTACCAAACATCGTCACCTTCTCCTTTTGTATCAAGATGGTTTATTTGTATTATAAACCATTGATTTAATTTTTTTCAATAAAAATGGCTAAAATGTACTAAAAAATTATCTAACGAATTTTCATCCAATAAATACTATATTTATCCCACATAAAAGGATAATTACCGATTTTATACATGCAAAAATCCCGTGTAAATATAAACCGGTTGTTAAGTTTACAAGAGGTTAATGCATGGAAAATCGCATCGATTACTGGCTTGTTCAGCAGGGAATGACCTATCGGCACATCGCCGAACGGGCCGGTATATCTGCGCAATATGTTTCGATGTTGGCCAAGAGGCAGCGCGGCAATCCTAGCGTGCCTACCATGCGAAAAATATCCACGGCCTTGGGGAAAAGGTTGAACAAGTATTCCGCGGTGGCGGGAGAGAACCCCGCGATGCGATGGCGTCCCGGCGACCGGCAGACGAAAGCCCGCCACCGTGCGGGTGGCGGGCTGGAGGTGAGGCCGAGGGACGCGAAGGGTGCGAACTAATTCAAAGGAATCGGTTGGTACAATTCGAACCCTTGAACCTTAATTGAATTCCTAGAGTGTTGAAGTTTCTATTAACCTATAACCTCTTCATGAAGAATTACAGCTTGCGCTACGATCACATTTTCTCCATTAAAGGTACATGACGGAGAGCCGTATAATCGATAGCCTTCGTCAAGCAGTTTCGAAATCCTCTGACAAAAATTTGAATCGTCTTTTCCAGTAATTAGCCGATATCTAAGTTGATTCTCCATAGATCAATTACCTCCTTAGAATAATTATATTTATTATGTTTTCAGTTTTCTTTCAATAAATCAGCACACACCGGACTTTCTAAAACGACAAATCGAAACTGGGGGCATTTTATGAAGGTATTTATTGATTCAGGACATAGTGGAACGTTAGAGCCAGGTGCGTATGCTGGTGGCGTGAAGGGGCTTCGAGGGACGCGAAACGAGTCTAATAATGCATTGTTGTCATTTCACACGTGATTCGAGAATTAAACGAAACAGATTTCTGAATGTCGGATAAGAATCGATGCCTGTGGAGTCATATTTTGACAAATGAGCGACGACTAAATCCATTGAGGGAATCACAATGATATATTGACCGCCAACGCCTTCGGCGCGCCAAGCCGCACCGGGGATTGTCTGCCCGTAGATTACATTGGTTGGAAGCCACCACATATAGCCATAGCCGACACCCGGGCTTGCATTCGAGTAGGAAGTCGTGCTGTCGATAATCCATTTTTCAGGGATCAGTTGCTTGCCTTTCCACTTTCCATGGTTCAAGTAATGTAGCCCGAAACGCGCGATATCCTGTGTGCTCATTTTAAAACGATAAGCTGGATGAATTGAATCGGGTGTTTTTTGATAATCGACGCTATTGGAACTAAATTGCTGCATTCCGATAGGTTGTGCAATGGTATCAAAAAATGCTTTCCCGATCGATTGCTTCGTTTTCTTTTCAAAAATTACGCCCAATACATTGAAATCCCAGTTGTTATAGTACCAATAGCTTCCCGGGGCATGGGAACCGCGCGACGGGCGCAACTCCTTCATTCTTTGGGTTTCGGCGGCTGCGGCATGATACACACCGGATCGTGCTTTTAACAGGTCGATAATGCGCGCTTGCTTTTCCTGTTGGGTCAACGCGGGTGGCGAGTCATCAATATCCAAAGATTCAAGAGTGCTTTGTGGATCAATCTTGCCAGATTCAACAAATATGCCAATCAGTCCACTGAGCAAACTTTTCCTTACAGAATGCAAAGGCGATTGTTCTGCAATGTTGCCATAGGTATAAACGACTTTTCCGCCCTGAATGATCATTAGGCCAAGCGTGCCAGTCGAAGAGGCGTAATCGCCAACCAGCTTGAGTTTTCCAGTTGACCAGCCTACACTTTCCGGCGAATCAACTTGAATCCAGCTGTCACCAGGGAAAACGGATTCGGCAGATGCTGGCAGATAGAAAGTAAGGATCAAAATGAATAAGAGCAGACTGAACCGTTTTTTCATGGTATACCCTCTTTCATCTCCGTTGTTTTTGAAGACAAGGGTAAATTCGATCATTACAAAGCAGATTCCTGCAACCACTTCTAAGAAAGAATGCATGCGGAAACGACGGGGCATAGCAAGGCGGAGGGCCCAGATGGCAGCGAAAACAAAACGCCCGCCACCAAATCGGCAGCGGGCATGTGAGACAGAAATAAAGTTTGCGGTGGGGAGAGGTTACGACAACAGCACCGGGTTATCCACCAGCATGGCGGCGGGCACGATGTTGCCCAGTTCATTAATCAAGGCGACGTTCAGCAGTTGCTCAGGATTCTTGTCGCTCAGTTCGCGGAGCGCCAGGCGGCAGGCTGGTGAATCCGGCGCCAGACGAATCAAGTACAGGACATACTCACGGCGGCTCTGCTCTATGGTTGTCATGTCCAGCCCATCGGTCGCGCCGAACAGGAAATCCGCCTCGGCAAATGCCGCCGGCAGTTTTTCCGGATCGTCCAGGAACTTTTCCACTGTGTTGGCTTCATAGACGAAAAACTTTACGTCGTCATTCTGCTCCTGGGTGGCCATGAAGAAAGGCCCCTCGCCTTTGTGGTAGAGCGGCTCGGAAACCTGGTCAAAAATCGCGGCTAGTTTATGCCGAAGATCGGCAATCATTGTTTGGTCCATGTTCTCAAACCCTTTCGCGGCAGCATGTTTGTCAGTGCCTGCTATTTAACTGGCTCGACAATCTGGGCCAGCAGCTCATTCATCGGGTTCCAGTTGTTCAAAATGAAACAGCAGTCCGTTGTGTTGGCCGAGTTGGCGTAGCCAGGCGCGCAGTACGCGTCCATTCCCTTCGCGGAAAGGGTGTAGCACGTTCAATTCGCCGACATACCAACTAAGGCGCTCCAACAAGATTGGCAACAGATATCTTTGCAAAAAGCGTTTCTGCCGCAGTTTGTCAAAAATCCGGCCCGCTTCTGCACTGATATGCTCGGGATAAGCAAAGGTAGTCTGTCCTTTGTGGATGCGTGACAAATGGCGAAAGCCAAACCGCCCGCTCACCAGTGAATCGGTGTATAGATCGGTCAGACGTTTTTGGCTGTAGAGTGATTCGATTTTCTCTAGTAACTTGGCGTCGCGGATATTGAGCTTGTTGCGCAATACCGCACTTTCTGGATAGCAATACGGATCGTTCCCTGCCTCGTACAAATCGCTCATTTCGCCGCAATGCGCTGGCGAACCAGTTGGTCGATTTCCTGGTGCGCATCAGCCAAAGAAAACTGGCCGGACTCGATCCGCGTGAAAACATGCCGCCCCCATTCGGGTACCGTTGCCTGTTCCAGTCTCAAATCGGCATGAGTGTTCCCCAAAAACTGGTCCAGCATAATGTTAGAAAACCGTTTTTTCAAACCGCCTCGGACATGGTTTGGGCGCCGAAATTACTGGGTGTTTGGTTGCCTAAAGAGCTGTGCGCCCGCCAATCATTATACTCTAACCTCCATGCTTCGATTTTCTGCCGGGCATCGTCCAGTGACAAAAACCAGTTGACGCTGAGGCATTCATCGCGGAACCGACCGTTAAACGATTCGATCAGAGCGTTGTCGGTCGGTTTTCCTGGCCTGGAGAAATCCAGCTTGACTTGTTGGCTGTGCGCCCAGGAATCCAATGCTTTGGAAATGAATTCCGGTCCGTTGTCGACCTGAATTCGCTGGGGCAACGGGCGACTTGTCTTTATGGTTTCAAGCACCTGGACAACCTGTTCTCCGCGGATCCCCTGATCCGCTTCGTCTTTTTCCGGTACCGCAGGTTCAGCCCTTCTTCGCAGTAAATGTGGTAGACTCGCTTGTGGTTCACCGGCCAGCCTTCCCGGCGCAGCGGAGCCTGCCCGTTCCGCTTGTGGACATACCGGTGCGAAGATCGGCGGAGCAGGAAGGTTTCGCAGGCTCTTCGCTCACTGACCCAATAATGCTCCTGCAGATAGCGAACCATCGAGCGCTTGTGGGCAGGATTCAGAACTTTTTTGAGATCACATCTTGCAGTATTTGTTTATCCAGGCTCAGATCAGCCACGATCTGCTTGAGCTTCCGGTTTTCCTCCTCCAACTGGCGCAGCTTGCGAACATCGCTGGGCATCATCCCGCCAAACTGCGCTTCCAGCGGTAGAATGACTGTTCGGTAATCTCCATCTTGCGGATGATTTCCGCGACCGGAGTGCCGAGTTCCGCCTGTTTGAGTGCGAAAGCGATCTGCTCGTCGGTGAACTTGGTTTTGCGCATGTCCTCATCCCCCTCTTTTTTTCTTTCTCCGCGGAAACTAACTTTTGTCAATGCCGATGATAAAATGAACAAAAATGCCGACGAAAAAATGTACAAATG
>CAZFSM010000048.1:0-9503 GCA_964521625.1 uncultured Veillonellaceae bacterium
GAGTTGTATAATTTTTGCCAGCGCCTTTCCTTTTATGCTGAAAGTTTTTTGCAGCATAAAGATCCGGTGAAATTCATCCGCAAAATCGCGCCGGATATGTTGAAGGCTTCAACCCAGTCGATCAATGCACCAAAATTAAATGATAAAATTAAGGCGTATGAAACGGATTTGATCCAAAAAGCGCTGCAAGAAGAAGGCAGTTTGCGGAAAGCGGCAAAAAAATTAGGCATTCCCAAATCAACGTTATTTCGTCGATTAAAAACCGAATAACAGCGAGAGTATAGCGAAGAATCGTCCCGAATATGAGACGGAAATCTCGAATTCGGGACGATTCTTTTACTGCTGTGAATTAATTATAAGAGTAGACTGCTTTGGTCGATTATTCGTGCGAGATGATTTTTGCCGCAGTATCCGGATACACTTTGAACCAGGCGGCGTACATGACCGGCAGTACCAGTAACGTCAATACGGTGGCGCCGAACAGTCCGCCGGCAATCGCAATTGCCATCGGTCCCCAAAACGTGCTTGGCATGAGCGGAATCATCGCTAAAATGGCGGCTGCGGCTGTCAGCATGATCGGGCGGAAACGCAGTACCGCCGAGTCGATTATCGCGGTCCAGGGAGTTTGACCGTCAGCAATATGTCGTTCAATCTGATCAATCAGGATGACCGAGTTGCGGATAATCATGCCGCCGAGTGCCAAAATACCCAACTCTGCGACAAATCCGATCGGTTTGAACGTGATTAACATCAGGACGGCAACACCAATGATCCCCAGCGGTGCAGTCAAAAGTGTCAACAACATCAAAGAGACTCTTTGCAATTGCAACATCAGCAAGATGACGATGATCAGCACCATGACCGGAACTGGTTTAAGCAGGTAGCCAATTGATGTTTTACTGTTTTCGAGCGAGCCGCCCACATCAATGCGATAACCGGGCGGCAATTTTTCCCGCAGGGGAGCGATTCCCGCAAATACTTTTTGGGTGGCATCATTGCCGGTGATGCCGTTGCTGATTTCCGCCTGCACCGTGATAGTCGGCTTCAGGTTGCGGCGCCACACGAGCCCCTGTTCACTATCATAACTGATATTGGCAATTTGACCGAGTGGTACGAATTTGCCGGAGCCGATGTGTAGCGGCAGATCCTTAATCCGTGACAGGTCGTTGCGATCTTGGGGGTCCATGCGAAAAACGATGGAGACAGTCTTATCGCTTTGCCGGAACTCGGCGATGGAAGCGCCGGAGAGTTGCATTTGCAGACTGCTGGCCAGAGTTTGGTTGTCAATTCCCAGCGTGCGGGCTTTATCCTGGTCAACTGCCAGATGCATGGTTTTGGCCTTCTCGATCCAGTCATAATTAACATCTGCTAGAAAGTCTTGCTTACTCATATAGTCGCCAATCGATTTGGCGATTTCTTTGGTTTTCTCATGATCGATGCCGCTGACCCGCAGCATTACGGGATAGGCAGAGGGCGGACCGGTCTGCAGGAGTTTGACATGACTTTTGACGTCGGAAAACCTTTCCGCGAGAATCAAGTTGGTTTTTTCGTTCAACTTTTTGCGGGCGTCCAGATCTTTAGCGACCAGAATGAACTGGGCATAGCTGTTGTTTGGCAGGGTTGGCTCACTCGTCAACACAAAGCGGGGGGCGCCTTCACCAACATGATAACTGTAACTGGCAAGGTCGGGATCGTTGTCAAACTCTTTGGCAAAACGGTTGGCAACAGCCTCAGTTGCCCGAATGGATGCTCCCTCGGGTAACGACATTTCAACAATGATTTCTTTGCGTAGCGATGGCGGAAAGAACTCCTGACGGATGAGTTGAAACAGGAAAATCGAACCGACAAAGCAACCCAGTGTAAGATAGAGCACTAATTTGCGACGATGCAGGCACCAGGAGAGTGAGTTGCGAAACGTACGATAGAATTTCGAATCATACACGTTGTTTTCCGAATGATGGTTCGGGTTGGTTTTGATCAGATGATAACCAAGCAAGGGGGTAACGATTACAGAAGTAAACCAGGATAACACCAAAGCTAAACTGATGACCGTGAACAGGCTACTGGAAAACTCGGCGGCATTTCCTTTGGCGAAGCCGATCGGAATGAAACCGGCGCAGGTAATCAGAGTGCCGGTCAACATCGGCATTGCAGTTGCGGTGTAGGCGTAACAGGCGGCGTCATAGCGACTCCAGCCCTGTTCGAGTTTGACCGACATCATCTCGATGGCGATAATTGCGTCATCAACCAGCAAGCCCAAGGAAATAATCAGGGCGCCCAATGAAACCTTGTGCAAATCGATGCTGAGCATCTTCATGCCGGCAAATACGGCGGCCAGTACCAAGGGGATGCACAATGCCACAACGATGCCGGAGCGAAGGCCGAGGCTGACAAAACTTACAATGAGAACGATGACAACTGCTTCCAACAATGATTTGACAAATTCACCGATCGACTCTTCGACGATTTCCGGTTGATTTGATACCTGGCCGATTTCCAGGCCCAGCGGCAGATCTTGTTTTGTCTGGCTGATCGTCGCTTCCAAGTCTTTGCCTAACGTGAGGATGTTGCCGCCTTTATCCATCGACAATGCAATGCCGACTGCCGGTTTGCCGTTGAAATACATCTTCGGGTCAGCCGGATCGACAAAGCCGCGGTTTACTTTGGCGATATCGCCCAGACGAAAAGATTTTCCAGCGGCGCGAATCGGGGTGCCGCGAATGCTCTCGATGTCTTCAAACATGCCGCTGACTCGCAGATAGACATTATCTGACGAAGTTTCCACCATGCCGGAAGGGGTCATCGCATTTTGCGTTTTGATCGCATTGATCAGCAGATTGGGATCAATGCCAAGCTTGGCCAGTTTGCTGCTCTCGATTTCAATGTATATCTTTTCAGCCTGCACGCCAATTAGCTGCACTTTTTTTACATTGGGCACGCCCAGCAGCGTGCGACGGATTCGTTCCGCCTGCTCGCGCAAGTCTTCATAGTTGAAACCATCGCCGGTTAAGGCGTAAATGGAACCAAACACGTCGTCAAACCGGTCATTAAAATATGGCCCGAGCACGCCCTGGGGCAGTGAGGTTTTCACGTCATTGGCCAAATTGCGAACTTCCAGCCAAGTAGGGCGCACATCTTTTTCCAGCGTCGGTTCCTTGAGTAATACATAAATGATCGATTGTCCCGGACGCGAGTAACTGCGCAGATAATCTAATCCTGGCGTATCCTGAAGTTTTTTCTCCAGTTTGTCAGTTACCTGTTCTTCCACTTCCCGGGCACTGGCGCCTGGCCAGGCGACCGAAACCACCATCTGGCGGATTACAAAATCGGGGTCTTCCATCCGCCCGAGCTGGCGATAGGCAAAGATGCCGGCTAAAAATACAATGGCTATGCAAAAATAGACGAATTCCTTATAGCGGAATGCAATCTCGGTCAGGTTGAAGTTTTTCAATTGGATTCACCTGCCAGCCGGACTTTCTGACCCTCTTTCAACTTGTGAACACCGGCGGTAACGATGATTTCCTGATCCTTCAATCCGGATAAAACTTGCACCGAGGAATCACCGAAGTTGCCCAGCTTGACAGGCCGCAGCGAAACCGCGCCGGCGTTGACTACCCAAACAGAAGGCGTGTTGCCGGTTTGGTAAATTGCCGACAGGGGAATATAGGTTGAACTATTTGACCCGCCGGCGTTAGTGACGGCAGTGCTGACACTGGCTGTCATGCCCAGTTTCAGTTCAGCCGGCGGGTTGATTAACTGAATCCGCACTTTATAAGTCCGCGACGTTTTATCGGCCATCGGCGAAATTTCACGGACCTTTCCTTCAATTACCCGATCCGGCAAGGCCCAGAAAGAAACTTTAACTTCTTTGGCAATGAGGATTTCCTCATAGCGATTTTCCGGCACGTCAATTTCTATTTCGCGTTCTCCATCCTGAACCAGGGTGACCACAGCCTGGCCCGCCGCGACCACTTGGCCCGCCTCGACGTTGATTGTCGAGATGACACCGGAAGTAGTGGCGCGTAGCGTAGTATAATCCAATTGATTTGTGCCCTGACTGTTTTGTGCTGAGGCCATGCGGGACGCTGCCAGTGCCGCAGCATAAGCATTTTCGTATTGTTCCAGGATGACCCGACTGACAGCGCCTTGGGCAAATAACGCCTGATAGCGGTGTAGATTGTTTTCGGCCAGTTTTAACTGGGATTGCGCTGACAACACTTGCGCCGCTGAAATATTTACAGTTTGCTGCACATCTTTCGGGTCGATCTCCATCAAGATGCTGCCGGCAGTGACCTGGCTACCCAATTCAATGTTGCGGCGGATGATTTTGCCGCTGACTTGAAACGCGAGCTGGCTTTCATAGCGTCCGCGAACTTCGCCGGCATATTTGGCTGACTGTTCTGCACCGCTCAGTTTTACTGCGACCGAACGTACCAACGGTGGCTGTTCTGTCGTGGTTTTTTTGTTTGATAATGCACCGGATAAAATAACACCCAGTACGATTAGCGTGATTGATAGCAAAATTAACAAGGGGGTTTTATAGCGGTGCAGTATTACCCTAGACAACATATCAGTTTTCGCCTCCGTTACTTCTAATCAATGAATGGTGCAAAATATCAACTAATGCGTCAGTATAAAAGCCATCGGCCTCTTTTTGCGGATCGAAGGGCATTGTTTTCATATAGCTGAACGCCTGAAACATTTTAAGCCCGATATAGGCGGCAACCTGTTCGTTAATTTCTGGACGGATGCGGTTTTTTTGTTTGCCTTCTGTGATAATACCGGCAATGATGGTCACGAGGTTTTCAGTTACCAGCGAATGATATTTTCCGGTCAATAAGGCGGAAAATAAGGCGTCGTCATTTTTGAGCAGCCGGGTGAGAAAAATATCTTCACGGAAATATTCGATCGCGGTCCTGAGTAACTTTAGCAGACGATCCAAGGGATCAGGCACCTCGCCCATGCGGGCAAAGATAATTTCAAGGTCTTTTTGGCATTCTCTGACGAACAGACTGTCAAATAAGTGCTGCTTATCATGAAAATTCTCATACAAGGTACGCTTGGAAATTTTGCAGTCGCGGCTGATTTCATCCATGGTCGTTTTTTGAAAACCGAACCGATCAAAGCGGCTTTGGGCATGATCTAGAATTAGATCTTTTAAATCGTCCACGCACAACGCTCCTTCTCGCGTAAAATCAAAGAAACAGAAAACTAAAATACCATAAAACTATTATAGTATTTTAGTTTTCTATTTTCAAGCCGAACATCGCAAATGCACTGGACCACTCTGGCGATTTTTGCTATCATACAGATGCTGCGACCTCTCAGAATGAATAATCTAGGGACGAAGTCGCGGTAGATACTTGTCGGCTTCGTTCTATATCAATTGGTAGGGAATGAAACAATGCGAAACTATGCGGGACCGGCTTACTTGACTTTGGCTGCCAGTATTTGGGGCGGCGTATATGTAGTCAGTAAAGTAGTGCTGGATGTACTGCCGGCATTGGAATTGATCTGGATTCGATATTTGCTGGCGCTTGCTACGTTGGCTTTGTTTGGCTGGTTTTCCGGGGTTTCATGGCGTTTGCCCCGCAAATCCTGGCCGTTGGTTGCGCTGATTGGATTCGTTGGATATTTTTTGTCGATTTGGGCGCAATTCGCCGGGACTCATTTGTCGTCAGCCCAGATGGGATCGGTGATTACTGCGGCAACACCGGCGTTTATGGTAGTGTTTGCCCGACTTATCCTGAAAGAATTCATCACCATTCGCAAGGCGATTTCATTGGTTTTGGCGACGATTGGCGTGCTTTGTATCGTAGGTATCGGTTCGTCGGGCGAGAGTTTCCGCCTGGGCGGCTTGATTCTTGCTCTCGCCGCACTGACATGGGCCTTGATGTCGGTTTTAATCAAAAAAATTCCGCCGGGTAGTTCATTGATTGTTGTCACGACCTATGCGATTCTGGTCGCAACGATCGCAATGACGCCTCTGGCGTTACCACAGGTCCACCAGGAGCAATTGCAGTTGCTTGACCGTCCGATGATTTGGGGCGGAATTTTATATATCGGTACTGTTTCAACAGCTGGCGCCTTTTATTTTTGGAACAAAGGATTGCAATTGATGGAGGCGGGCAGCGGCGGATTATACTTTTTCTTTCAACCATTGGTCGGAACCCTATTGGGGTGGCTATTTTTGGGGGAACAAGTCGGTTGGTCTTTTTGGCTGGGATCGGCGTTGATTTTTACAGGGGTATTGCTGGTAATCAGAGAGTAAGAATCTGATAATTCAATGAGTGACATAAATTTTCATATACTGCAGAAATAAGCCGGGAAAAACTTGTCGATAAGTTTTTCCCGGCTTCTCTGTATTATAAGTATTGTTATATACGGGAATAAAGGCTGGATTGACTATAAATTAATTGCAAGGCGTGTGCGTAATCAAGTTTGGTAGCGGATGAAATCGAGGTATTTTGTTGGATAAAACTGCCGAAGTTCAGAGAAATTTAGCAATAATGAATAGCTTGAAACTGATATTAATTCTCACAAACCATTGACAGCGGCATGCAATTAACATAACATAAACATAAATGAAAAATATTATCATTAAAACGTTTGGACGGGAGAGGATAAAATGAATAAGACTCTTGACGCATTGTTGCCGGGCGAAGCGGGTGTAATTAGCAGGATAAGCGGAGTAGGCGCAATAAAACGCCGCATCATGGATATGGGCCTGATTGCTGGTACTGTGGTGCAAGTTCAAAAATATGCGCCATTAGGTGATCCGATGGAGATCAAAGTTAAAAATTTTAATTTGTCATTGCGAAAAATGGAAGCCGCGTTAATCGAAGTGAATCCGGTGGAGGCGAAACAAAGATGAGTTCAGCATGCATGACAGTTGCGTTGGCAGGAAATCCTAATTCAGGCAAAACAACAATATTTAATAACATTACAGGAGCCCGACAACATGTGGGGAATTATGCCGGCGTAACCGTGGAACGACGTGAGGGTTTCCGGCGTTTTCATGAAAAAGATTTAATGCTGATCGACCTACCGGGAACTTACAGTTTAACGGCCAATTCATTGGATGAAGTGGTTGCCCGAAACGTAATTATCGATGAGAAACCGGATTTGATTGTGAATATCCTGGATGCATCCAACCTGGAAAGAAATTTATATCTGGCGGTTCAACTGCTCGAACTGGAGCGACCACTAGTTTTAGCGCTAAATATGTCGGATGTGGCGGAGCAAAATGGTGTCGTACTAAAAGATAAAGTTTTGCAAGACCGGTTCGGGATTCCGGTGGTACGAATGGTTGGCAATCGTAATCAAGGCACTGATGAATTGTTGCAGGCGGTTGTCACGGCAACAAATTTTTCGGGCTATAAGCCATTTCGTCTCGATTATGGAACGAAAATTGAAGCGGCGATTGCTGAGGTTACGACGGCTTTGGTTAGTTTGACCAATGTCAAATATCCGATGCGTTGGTTGGCGGTCAAGTTGTTGGAAAATGACGGTGATGTAAAATCTTCATTAAGTAAAATAAATGGTGGCGACAAAGTTCTGGCCGTTGTTGAAGCGGTGCGCAATAAAGCGACAATCCTGGTTGGCGATGAACTGGAATTTGCCATAGCTGAGCGCCGTTACCGCTTTGTCGGTGAATTATATGCTGATTTCGTTGACGCGCGATCGCAGAAGTCGCAAAGCATCTCTGATCGGATTGACCGGGTATTGACGCACCGGGTCCTAGGACTGCCGCTGTTTTTTGGGATTATGTGGGTGTTGTTCAATCTGGTTTTTACGCTCGGAGAAATTCCCCAGGGCTGGATTGAAGATGCTGTTAAATGGTTCAGCGAACTAGTTTCGACTACGTTGCCTGAGGGCGAATTACGTTCCCTGCTCGTGGATGGGATTATTGGCGGGGTTGGCAGCGTTCTTACTTTTTTGCCTAACATCCTATTGTTATTTTTCGGGATCGCATTATTGGAGGATACCGGTTATATGGCGCGGGCGGCCTTTGTCATGGACCGTGTGATGCGTGCAGTCGGTCTGCATGGGAAGTCGTTCATTCCTTTATTGCTGGGTTTTGGTTGCAGCGTTCCGGCAGTCATGGGCGCCAGGACGCTTGAGAACAAAGGGGATCGAATGGTGACTATCCTGGTGTCGCCGCTGATGAGCTGCAGCGCCCGATTGCCTGTCTACACGGTGCTTATAGCCGCTTTTTTCTCGGAAAGATTAGCAGGAACCGTTTTGTTTTCGATCTATTTTTTCGGCATCATGCTGGCGATTCTGATGTCATTGTTTTTCCGTAAATTTTTATTTCCTGGGGCCACAGAACCGTTTATTATGGAAATGCCGCCTTACCACATGCCGACATTGCGCAGCATTGCCATTCATATGTGGGAACGTAGCGTTCTGTATTTGAAAAAAGCAGGGACGCTCATCCTGGCCGCTTCGATTTTGATTTGGTTTATCACCAACTATCCGGTTGCAGTGGAGTATAGCAAAGATTATGATGCGGCGAAAACACAGATTGCGGAACAATATGATGAAGAAGCTGCAAAACCGTTGCTGGAACAGTTGGGCAAGGAGCAAGCCGGTGAAAAACTGAGCATGAGTTATGCGGGGAGATTGGGTCGTTTTATCGAACCGGTAATCAAGCCGCTGGGTTTTGACTGGAAAATGGGCGTGGGTTTGGTATCGGCGGTGGCAGCGAAAGAAGTGTTGGTCAGTACTCTGGCCACTATATACAGTGTCGGCGACGTTGGAGAAGATGCGCAACCTTTACAGGAAGCTTTGTCGGCGGACGCGGCGTTTAATCCTTTGGTTGCTTTTAGTTTGATGGTGTTTACTTTGATTTATTCACCGTGCCTTGCGGTACTTGCGGTAGTTCGGCGTGAAACGAATTCCTGGAAATGGCCGGCCTTCAGTTTTGTATATTCGACGACCCTGGCCTGGGTGATGTCTTTTATCGTATATCAGGGCGGCCTATTGATCGGTCTGCAATAAGAGGCGTGAACTGGCGGCGGGGTGAGTAGGTCTGATAATAAAACTGCGGGTATTGTTCATTGGATGTTAAGGGACCTCGACCGAAAGCGGGTCAAAGTTTTTTTGTGTTCACAGTCGGCTTGTATATAACAGAATATATTTTGGTGAAAAAAACGGCACTCCGGTTCATTCCGGAATGCCGTTTTTTTTTGCTAAGAGTCGATAGAGATACTACAGGTAAATCTTGGCGCCGGGGCCGAGCGGCCAATCAAACAACATAAACAATACTAGCCAGCCGCCCCAGGCGATGGCAAACCAGAAGGCAAACGGGAGCTGGGCGGCAATAATAGTGCCATAGCCGATTTTTCGTTCATCGGATTTAACGTAATGGTTGATGATACCCAGCATAACGGGGATATAGTAATTGAGCGGGCTGATTGGATTGGTGATGCTTTCGCCAACCCGATAAGCTGCCTGGACCAGGGCCGGTTCATACCCGAGCAGGCCGAACATGGGGACGA
>CAZFSM010000049.1:0-8582 GCA_964521625.1 uncultured Veillonellaceae bacterium
TCGCCGCGGGCTACCAGAATCGCGGCTGCCACTGCAGGAACGCCAGCTGTATAGCTGATGGCCTGTGATTCGATTTCCTTGTAGCATTCCGCGTGGTCACAGATGTTGTAAATGAACAGGTCTTTTTCCTTGCCATTCTTGGTGCCGCGGAAATAGTTGCCGATGCAGGTTTTGCCCGTATAGCCGGGTGCCAGCGAAGACGGATCAGGCAGTAATGCCTTTAAAACTTTGAGTGGCGCAATTTCAATTCCTTCGGCCAGTTTGATTGGTACTTCGGATGTCAGTCCGATGTTGGACAGGACTGAAAAAACATTCAGATAGTGGTCGCCAAAACCCATCCAGAAGCGGACAGAGTTGGCGTTCATGTTTTTGGACAGGGAATGGATTTCATCATGTCCCGTCAGATAGACTGGCAATGAACCAACCACCGGGAAGTCATAATCCATTCGGATCGAGTGGACTTTTTGCAGTACCCAGCGACGATCGATCCAGGTCCAGACTTTTTTGAACTCGCGGAAATTAATTTCCGGATCAAAGTTGGTGGCAAAATATTTTCCATGACTGCCTGCATTAACATCGAGGATATCAATTGTATCGATCTTGTCGAAGTAGTCTTTTTGCGCCAGAGCGCACCAGGCATTGACGACGCCGGGATCAAACCCGATACCCAGAATGGCGGTGATTTTCTTGGCTTTAAACTGGTCCTTGCGTTTCCATTCATAATTGGCGTACCAGGGAGGATCTTCGCAGACTTTATCCGGTTCTTCATGAATCGCTGTATCCATGTAAACAGCACCGGTTTCAAGACAGGCTTCCATGACGGACATGTTAATGTACGACTGGCCGACATTGATGACAATTCTAGATTCCGTGTCGCGAATCAAGTCAATCAGGGCCGGGATATCCAGCGCGTTTACCTGACGGGAATACAAATCTTTGGTAGGGTCCTTGAGGTGTTTTTTGCGCTGGATACTTTCAATGATCGCTTCGCATTTTTTGCGAGTTCGTGAAGCGATACAGATATCCCCCAAAATATCGTTGTTCATCGCACACTTATGGGCAACCACATTGGCTACGCCGCCTGCGCCGACAATAAGAACATTTTTCCGCATCATTTTCCTCCTCTGTCTGTTGGGTATTTGCAGAACGGTCAGGATAAATTGGTCATAAAATCATCATAACTAAAATTCCTGATAACTTCTATACTGTCATCCAGCCTGCGAACCGCGATGGCTGGCATCTGCAACCCATTGAACCAGTTTTTCTTGACCATAGTATAACCGGCAGCGTCGGCAAAACAGATTTCGTCGCCGATTTTTAACCGTTGATTAAACAGAAATGTGCCAAAAACATCGCCGGCTAGGCAGGACCGTCCGGCCACCATGTATTTGTACCCATGGGTCGGTTCATTTTCCAGTTTGGCCGAAAGACGATAAATCAACAGGTCCAACATATGGGCTTCGACTGAAGAATCAACAATAGCAATATCGATTTCATTGTGGACGATATCGACAACGCGAGTAACTAACTCCGTGCTGCCGGTGATGGCGCTTTCACCTGGTTCAAGGTAAACTTGCACGTCATGCCGGGCGGCAAACTCAGCCAGTTTTTTACTGAACGTTTCAACGGGGTACCCTTCTTTGGTGAAATAGAGACCGCCACCCAGACTGACCCATTTCATTTGTTTAAGGATGTCGCTGTAGTGGGAATCGATTTGATCCAATTGACTGGCAAACGAATCAATATCGTCGTTTTCACAATTGTAGTGGAACATCAGCCCACTTAACCGTGAAACTTGTGCCTGCAACAGGTCCCGATCAACTACACCGAGCCGCGAATAGCGGCGGGCAGGATCGGCCAGGTCGAAATGCGAGCAGCTGAAGCCGGGATTGACCCGCAAGCCGAGTTGCTTGGCTTGGACTTCATTATAATATGTATCAAGCTGTGACACAGAATTAAAGATGATTTTGTCGGCAAAACCGGCTAGTGCATGAATGTCTTCGGGTGAATAGCCTACACAGTAAGCGTGCGTTTCGCCGCCAAACTTTTCGTGACCCAGCCGCGCTTCATACAAAGAACTAGACGTGGTGCCGTCCAGATATTGTCGCATCAAATCAAACACAGACCAAGTGGAAAAGCATTTTAGCGCCAGTACGAATTTGGCGCCCGATTGTTCGCGGATCTGTTGCATAATTTGTAAGTTGCGTAACAGACGCTTTTCGTCAATAATATAATAAGGTGTGGTAATTTGCATTGAAAAACTCCTGAATTTTTATAACGGAATTAATCATAGCAAAAAACCCCCCGTTTGTCGATAAAGGGTAGGCTGAAACGTCGGCGTGTGTGCATGAAGTGGATAATGCAGGATGAAGTACACGAAAATAGGCTGTTAAGGAGGTCAATGACAACAGATGCGCTGTCCAGAATGCAATGCGGAAATTGCAGATGTTGGTTCCGATTGTGAAAAATGCGGTTACAAAGCCGCTGAGGTTAAAGTGTTACGCCCCGATGAAAGGGATGGTTTTCAAGGACTGACGATTCAACAGGGTGGCGATTCGCCGGGGCAAGGGCCACAGGCTGACGGGCATTCCGGCAATTATGAATACCGCAGCGAAGGTCCAGGGCATCGGGTATATGTTCGTCAGGTTTCGTTCGGTTCAAAACCGTTTGGTTTTCTGACCAAACTCATTGTTATTGCGGTGATTCTATTTCTTATCTTTGTTGCATTGCCTGTGGCATTGGTTTTGATGGCAGTATTCAGTCTGCTGTGGTGGTTGTTTCGGCGTTAACCAATTGAGTGCATTCTAAAACGGCCCATCATCATTATAGGTCGGTTTCGTTTGGTTTCGTAACAGATGAATTGCTTCTTCGGCCTGCGCAAGCAGGCTGTTTTTGTCGTCCGGCAATGTGCCGGCCAGCGGCAGCATGTTTGAAACATGGTTGCTGCGAAAAATGCAGCTGGATTGCATATTAAGATTGCTGACCAGTTCTTTTAGTTCCACCACGAATTCAAAGGGAGATAACGGCTGAAACCTCCCTGCGTCTGCTTCGGCCCGCAGGGCCGTTCCCCGGTGCAGCATCAGGGTGAGGGCGCTGAGCATGGTTGGATTGATTGCACTGGCCACCCGGGCACTGTTGAGGGCGTGTTGGTGGGAAAGCGCCCGTCCGCCCAGACCCAGAATAATCATCGCCGATAGTTTCATGCCGGCAGCAATGACTTTTTGGCCGGCAACAATCATCTGATCACCGGTGGCGCCTTTTTGTATCAGTGCCAGAACTTCATCGTCGCCACTTTCGATACCAAGATAGATCATCTGTAAGCCTGCCTGTTTTAACAAAACCAAGTCTTCCGGCGACTTGCGCAGGATATCGAGCGGGCCGCCGTAGCAGGTTACCCGTGCCAATTTGGGGAAGTGCCGGCGCAACAGGCTGATGATTTCCAATAACTTATCCGTGGATAGAACCAGCGCATTGCCATCAGCCAGGAACACCCGTCGCAGGTCAGGGTAACGCCGCGCTGTATTGCGAACAATCGGTTCGATTTCCGTGATTGGTCTGGCGCGGAACTGAACATCGCGATACATTGAGCAAAAGGAACAGCGGTTATGCGAGCAACCGATCGTGACGCGTAAAATGAAGCTGTTTGCCTCGCTGGGCGGACGAAACACCATGCCTTCGGCATTGTCAAACATGAAAAGAACCTCCATTTTGTTGCGAAATCAGTTGGGTTTTTAACTGCAGGTAGTGGCGGGTATAATGAACCTGATTCTGCGCTTCACGATGATCGAAGCCGAAGGCGCGGCGACTGACGGCCAGTACCGGCGGCGCCTGAATGCGTTTGGCGATCCCCATGCCACTGTAAAGATTCCACCAGCGTTCCAGATCAGCGATGAAATCCGCGGCAGCGGGGAATAGTTTGGCAACCAGACCTGGCTCGCAGCCGATATTTTCTTCGACAGTCCCTTCATTGTACCAAGTCAACAGATCCTCGGGAGTGGCGCGTTGCCAGCGCTCGACAAACGCGCGGAACAGGTAGTCGTGATAGGGATAGACTAAAGGATCGCCT
Source organism: uncultured Veillonellaceae bacterium (assembly GCA_964521625.1). Taxonomy (GTDB): domain Bacteria; phylum Bacillota; class Negativicutes; order UBA1444; family UBA1444; genus UBA1444. The sequence goes on from CAZFSM010000049.1 coordinate 4,067, forward strand.
TTGCCGGCATCGACATCTTGCGCGGCAGACAGTTCGGCGCTGGGGACCAAAGTGAAAACTTCGACCGGGATGACTTCGGTGGCAAAGATATGCTGATTCATATAGCGGCCCAGGGCATAAACCTGATGTTTCCACAAATCGGCCAGCGCGGCCAGAAAACCTGACTCATCGCCGTAGAGAGTGCAATAACCGACCGTAAGTTCGCTTTTATTCGCATTGCAGGTAAAAGCGCCGCCAAAGGATGCCGCCGCGGCAGCCAGAATTCGCGAGGAACGGTCGCGGGCCTGCACATTTTCCAGCATGAACGGCGACAGTTCCAGCCCGGCCGCTTGCAATTGCCGGTGCGTCAAAGCTACTGATTCTTCGATTGAAATATCGACATAACGGCAGCCTAGATTTTCGGACAATCGCTGGGCCAAGTTGATCGTAGTGCGCGAATTGTAGCGACTGGGCATATTGACCAGCAACAGGTTGGCTGGCCCGAGAATATGGGCATAGAGTGCGGCGGCGACTGCCGAGTCGATTCCGCCGGAAACTCCGATCACGATTCTCGACAGACCTGTTTGTTTCAGGAATCTGCGTACGCCGAAGTCCAGACAGTCAAAGATGCTGTCGATGCCGATATCGTTGGGAACAGAGACAGGGGTGGATTCTGCTGCCTGCTGCAATGTCGCCAGTTGAATCAGACAAAGCTGCTCGGTGAACGGCTGAGCATGCAGCAAGGTTTCGCCGTGAATCCCATAGGCAGTACTGCAACCATCAAAAGTATAAACAGTTTTGCCGTTGTTCTGAATTCCCACGTTGTTTACATAGATCAATGGAGCAACCGCTTCGCGGGCCATGCGGGAAAAAACCCGATGACGCTTGTTGTTTTTTCCTAGCGTAAAGGGGGAACAGGAGAGGTTGACAAATAAATCGATCGGGCCATTTTTGCTGAGACTAGGGATCGGTTTGATTGCATAATCGTCACTCCAACCATCCTCGCAAAGTAGACAGCCGATTCTTAGCAGGTGGTCTTTGAACGATACGACGAGCGGCTGCAACAGTTCTTCCGTTTGTAGTTGCAGTTCTTGCGCGAGTTTTCGCAAGCTGTAAAAATGTCGGTCGTCATCAAATTCACGGTAATTTGGTTGCAGGGTCTTAATCCGGAAGGGGTAGGGAAAGTTTTCATTTCCCAACAAAACACCATTTTGTGCTGCGAAAAACGCATTATATTTTCGAACCCTGCCATCGTCGTTTTTTTTGCGCCAATCAATGCCGACGTTACCGAACATAACGCAGAGGTTGTCTGTCGCTTGAATGATTTCATTGCCCCAGTGTTCGCAGTCCCGCAAAAAAGCCGGCTGCTCCCAGGTATCACCTAGTAGGTAGCCGGGGATCGACATCTCGGGAAATAGCAGCAAGTCACTATCGGTTTGTTTGGCCTGGTCGATGAAACGGAGCATTTTTTCGGCATTCAGGTCAGGCCGTCCTGGGGCGATTTCAATCTGAGCAATCGATATCAACAAAAAAAACACCTCAAACATTTTGTGATCGACAAGGATTTTTCCCCTGAAGCGGGAAATAATACCCTGACAGAAAAAATTGCTATAAAAAAAGATTCGCTATCAGGTTCCCGATGTCCTTTTCATTGACGAGGACATGGGTCTCATTTCGAAAGGAGGGCAAAAAAATGGATCCTTTATATCAAGGGGTATTGGACGCAGTCGAACGGTTGGCTGGAGTGGTCCATCACACGCCGGTATTGACATCCCGCTCATTGGATGAAGTGACAGGCAATACGGTTTTTTTGAAATGTGAAAACTTTCAACGGATGGGTGCATTTAAGTTCCGCGGGGCTTACAATGCAATCAGCCGACTGGCGCCGGAAGTCGCGGCGAGGGGAGTCATTGCTTATTCGTCGGGCAATCATGCCCAGGCAGTTGCCTTGGCTGGCAAACTGTTGGGCGTGAAAACGACTGTGGTGATGCCGTCGGATGCTCCGGCGGTAAAATTGGCGGCAACGCGAAAATATGGCGCCGAAGTTGTTGTTTATGACCGGGCGACAATGAATCGGGAAGAGTTGGCTGCCAACCTTACCAGCGAACATGGCTATGAATTGATCCCGCCATTCAACCATCCGAATGTGATTGCCGGTCAGGGAACGGCAGCGCGGGAATTGATTGAAGAAGTATACAGTCTTGATATGTTGCTGGTACCCTGTGGTGGTGGCGGACTTTTGAGCGGTTGTGCAGTCTATACTCGCCATGCTTTGCCCAACTGCCGAATCATTGGCGTTGAACCGGCAACGGCAGATGACGCAACTCGTTCGTTCCGAACAGGGACCTTGCAGAAAATCCACAACCCCCAAACTATCGCCGATGGACTCAGGACCGAATCGTTAGGCTCCATTACGTTCCCTACCATACAGAAATATGTGGATGAAATGATTACGGTGTCTGATGCAGATATTATCGATACGATGTATTATTTGTGGACGCGGATGAAAATAGTCGTCGAACCCTCAGGCGCCACTGCCTTGGCGCCGATCTTCAAAGGCTTGCTGCCGGCAAAAGGAAAACGGATTGGTATCATCCTCAGTGGTGGCAACGTCGACGTCCGTCAGGCAGGGGAACTGTTTGCCGCAATACAGGATTTATAAAGAGATGCTGTCCGAAAAATAAACGAAGCCGGTCGCCATCAAGGCTACCGGCTTCAATATTCCGTTGGCGATTATCAGCCTGTGTTGCCGACCATATCCAGTGAAAACGGCCCCGAATTGATGACTTCACTGGGAATTCCCGAGAATTTGCGGAAGTTTTTGTCAAACATTCCGGCTAGGTGCACGGCAGACTTGTGGTATGCCGCCGAATCAGACCAAGATGTCTGGGGTTGGAGGATTCCGTCCGGGATGCCGGGACAAGAAACGGGGATTTTAAGGTTAAATACCGGGTGTACTTCATAGTCGACATAGTCGAGGTAGCCATCCATTGCGGCTGAAACCATTCGCCTGGTGAGCTGGATGCTGATACGTTTGCCGGTTCCGTAGGCGCCGCCTTGCCACCCTGTGTTGATCAAAAATACTCGGGTATTGTGTTGAGCAATCTTTTCTTTCAGCAGGCTGGCATAGCGCATGGGGTGCAAAGGCAGGAAGGGCGAACCGAAACAGGCGGAAAAAGTGGCCTGGGGTTCGGTAATCCCGCGTTCGGTGCCGGCGAGTTTTGAAGTGTAGCCAGACAGGAAATAGTACATTGCCTGTTCTGGTGATAATTTGGCGATTGGTGGCAAGACGCCGAATGCATCAGCGGTCAAAAAAATTACGGTGTTGGGATGCGAACCGATCCCGGGGTAAATGCAATTGGGAATAAAATGAACCGGATAGGCGGCGCGAGTATTTTCGGTGATTGCTTCACTGGCAAAATCCACACTGCGTGTTGTATCATCCATGACTGCATTTTCCAGTACTGAGCCAAAACGCACTGCATCCCAAATCTGAGGCTCATTTTCATGCGTCAGGTTGATGCATTTAGCATAGCAGCCACCTTCGAAGTTAAATACACCATGCTCGGCCCAGCCGTGCTCGTCATCGCCAATGAGGAAACGATCCGGATCAGCTGATAAAGATGTTTTGCCAGTGCCGGACAGACCAAAGAACAAGGCGACCTCGTTATTGGAACCTTGATTTGCGGAACAGTGCATCGACAAGATTCCCTGTTGGGGCAACAGGTAATTCATGACGGAAAAGATGGATTTCTTCATTTCACCGGCATATTGGGTGCCGCCGATCAGAACGATTTTTTTGGCAAAGTTTACAATGACGAATGCTTCAGAGTTTGTGCCATCCTGCGACGGATCTGCGGTTACGCTGGGGGCGCAGACAACCGTGAAGCCGGACTCGTCAGGAAATGTCCACCCGGTGTCATTGCTGCGCAGGAAAAGTTGCTGCACAAAAATATTGTGCCAAGCGTATTCATTGATGACACGTACCGGTAAAGTGTGATTGATATCGGCGCCGGCAAATCCTTCAAATACGAAGAGCTCTTTTTCCGCCAGGTAGGCCAGTACTTTGTCGAGTAGCTTGTCGAAATTGCGCTCGCTTATTTTGAGGTTGTTATCCCACCAAATTTCATTGTGAACATCTGCGGTGTCAACGATGAATTTGTCATTGGGAGATCGCCCGGTATATTTTCCAGTCGTGACCCGTAGAGCGCCCGTGTTGCTCAAAACGCCTTCGCCGTGACAAACAGCTGTTTCAACCAGACGGGCAATTGACATGTTGATATGGATCGGTTGGCGATGCTGACGTAGTAAGAGCTCTGAAATATTTTTTTTCATAGTATCCTCCCCAACTAAATAATCTATCGGACAAATAAATTTCTCGTATTGATCAAATGCCGAGATGTCAGACAGATTTATCTGATTAATCAGATATTTTAATTATACACCAATTGTTGTCTGAAACCAATAGCGCGATTATAAACTGGTGTGGTTAACTTGAGATAATGTCACCTTGTAGATTATCGTGAGAAAATGTCAC
>CAZFSM010000050.1:0-8581 GCA_964521625.1 uncultured Veillonellaceae bacterium
ACTACGAATCAAGAGGTCGCAAGTTCGAATCTTGCCGGGCAGGCCATTTTTATTTTCATAACGCGCCCGTAGCTCAGGTGGATAGAGCAGCGGTTTCCTAAACCGTGTGCCGGTGGTTCGAGTCCTCCCGGGCGCACCAGAAATATCGCTAAAGTGGTGACCGGGCTTGAATGATTTCGACTTTATGGGACTGGCTCTGGCGGAGGCCCAATTGGCAGCTGAAGAAGGGGAAGTCCCCATTGGTGCTGTATTGGTTCAGGCAGGCGAAGTGATCGCCCAGGCGCATAATCGCCGGGAGAACGACAATGACGCCACTGCGCATGCCGAGATGCTCGTGATTCGGGATGCATGCCGGAAACTTGGGCGATGGCGTTTATCGGGAACCACACTATATGTAACGATTGAACCTTGTCCAATGTGCGCGGGGGCCTTGGTGATGAGCCGGGTGGATCGTTTGGTTTATGGCAGTTCAGATTATAAGGCTGGTGCCGTTGAATCGATATTTAACGTTGTTCAGCATTCTGCCTTGAATCATCGACTGGAAGTCACCGCAGGGATACGCCAGGAAGAGTGCGCTGCAGCAATGCAGGCTTTTTTTCGCAAAAGACGGGATTCTGGGACTGCTGCACGAACTTAACAGCGTTTTACGGAGAGGTGTCCGAGAGGTCGAAGGTGCTTGACTCGAAATCAAGTGTGCCGCAAGGTACCGTGGGTTCGAATCCCACCCTCTCCGCCATTTAATTTCTTAAAAAATATGAACTTTTTTTATCACTCGTTGAGGTATTCGACGGGTGTTTTGTTTTATCGGGAACAGCATTGTCGTAGAATGCGCCGATTCTGGTTTTCAATGGGAAGCAGGTTTTCGGTGAAATAAAAGGGAATGTATTACAACTGATAGAGTGCGGAAGGGAAAAGGGTTGAGATAACATGCATGATTGCAAAAAGCCTGGTATCAGCCTGCAAAGCAAAATTATCCTGCTTGTTTGCGGAATAGTTGCGGTTGCATTGTTGATTGTCAATGTATGTGTGACAAGCAGCATTGCGAATATTGTTCGCGACAATTTGGGCGGCAAAGCGATGAATATTTCACGTACTGTTGCATTGTCGCAGATTGTTGTCGAGGGACTGGATGGTGAGCGGGGCGATCAGGTCATCCGTGATTATACCCGTTCTGTTCGGATCGCTACCAATGTTGAGTTTGTAGTTGTTTTCGACATGCAGGGGATACGAAAGTCGCATCCGAATGAAGAAAGGGTGGGGCAACCCCTTGTTGGGGGTGATGAAAATAGAGCGCTGTTGGGCGAGGAATACATATCCTTTGCAAAAGGAACGCTGGGGCCTTCTTTGCGGGCTTTTTCACCGGTGCGCGCCAAGGATGGCCGACAGGTGGGAGCGGTGGTTGTCGGTATTTTGCTGGACGATGTGGAAAATGCGGTGAATAAAAGCCAGACAATTATTTATTGGGCTACTGCCTTTGGACTTTTTGCAGGATTGGTTGGAGCGGTCGCGTTGGCGCGCAGCGTTAAACGAACATTGTTCGGGCTGGAACCATTTGCGATTGCCAAGTTACTGGAAGAACGCAATTCGATGTTGCAGTCGGCGCGCGAAGGCGTTTTGGCAGTTGACGGCGAAGGAATAATTACGGTGATCAACAGCGAGGCCGTGCGCATTTTTGGCATGGCCGGATTGACAAGCCGACCGATCGGGCAACCGGTAGAGCAATGCATTCCGCATACCCGGCTTGTAGAAATTTTGCGAACAGGGCAGGCGGAATTTGATCAGGAACAGGATATTAACGGTGTTATTGTATTAACCAATAGGGTTCCTCTCTCTGTCAAAGGGGAAATTGTTGGTGCGTTGGCTACCTTTCGCGACATGACCGAGATTCGGCAATTAGCGGAGGAACTGACCGGTGTGAATAGCTATCTGGAAGCTTTGCGGGCAAGGGCTCATGAATTTTTGAATAATTTGCATGTGATTCGTGGGTTGGCACGAATTAAACAGTATGAAAAATTGGATGAATACATTGCCAAAATTCTGAATGAAAGCCGTGAAGAGGTAGCTTTTGTTGGTGAGCGCATCAAGGAACCAATTTTGGCGGGAGTTGTCTTGAGCAAGTTGAGTCGGGCAAGGGAAAGCGGTGTGTTATTGATAATTGAAGAAAACAGTAATTTGCCGCTATCGTTGGAACAGGAAACTGCCCATTGCCTGGTTACGGTGTTGGGAAATTTGCTGGATAATGCGTTTGAAGCGGTGAAAGAATCGAATGACAGGCGGACCGATTTATCCATTCATTATATGGATGGCGTTGTGACGATACAGGTGTCTGACAGGGGGGCCGGGTTTGATCCGGCAATCAAAGAACAGCTGTTTAAAAAAGGTTATTCAACCAAAGGGAATGGACGCGGTATAGGCTTGTTTCTGGTTGCCAAGGCGGTTGAAAAGCTGGGCGGTGCGATTGAAGCCGAGGCTAGTATGCTGAATGGAGCTGTATTCCGAGTTTCTGTGCCTTATCCTGCTGGAGGTGACACTGGTGATTAGTGTATTGATTGTTGAAGACGATCCGATGGTGGCGGAACTCAACCGGCATTATCTGAAACAGGTCGAGGGATTTCGGTTGGCCGGAATTGTCGCAAATGGCGAAGAGGCGTTGGCGTTTCTGCAGCAAACCGATGTTGAACTGGTTTTATTGGATTTATTTATGCCCAATATTGACGGGATGGAGTTTTTGAACCGGATCCGATCCGCCGGGCGCAATGTGGATGTCATCATGGTGACTGCCGCCCGCAGCAGTAGCCATATTGAAAAAGCCTTGCGACACGGGGTGGTGGATTACGTGGTCAAACCCTTCGATTATGAAAGAATCAGAACCGCATTGATCGCGTATCGGGAACGCATTCGCCTATTGGGTGAGAACGGGCCGCTGAATCAACAGGAAATTGATCGCGGCATATTCACAAAACCTATTTTATCGCCGACAGAAAAACCTAAAGGCCTGGAACGGGAAACGCTGCAAATAATTGGCGAGAAGTTGCGACAAACTCCCGGTTTCGTGACAACGGAACAATTGGCCAGTCAGATTGGCATATCCAGAGTGTCTTTGCGAAAATATCTCAACCACCTGAAAGATATTGGCAAGATAGAGGTAAAGCTAACTTATCGCTCAGTCGGCAGGCCGGTAAACATGTATCGGTACATAAAATAATCGGATTAATCGTGGCTTGTACAGGGGTAAATAACCCCTGTATTTTTTTTATGAAGAACGGGTAGGGAAACCAGTTGGTTGTATTTATATTCCATAATGCTTACATATATTGCGTAATCGTTGGTAAATTTACTGAATAAAGCTACAATAAATATGGCCTTGCAGGTTGAATGCCGTTGAAATCATTGGAGTCCCGGTCGACACGTGGAGAGGTCAGTTTAATGAGGGAGGGATATAAAAAATGGGTAAAGTTCAAAAAGCTGCCATCTGTATTGTGATTTGTGCATTATTTTGGTTCATTCCGGTACCAACAGGCGTAAAAGTAGAAGCATGGCGATTGTTAGGTATATTCATCGGCACTATTGCTGCATTTATTCTTCAACCATTACCTATAGGGGCTGTGGCCTTCATCAGCCTGGTGGTGACAAACCTAAGCGGAGTTTTAAAATTGGGAGATGTGCTGTCCGGTTTCAGCAATGGTACGATTTGGCTGATTGTTTCAGCCTTTTTGTTTGCCAAAGGGTTTATCAAGACCGGTCTGGGACGACGTATTGCTTATGTGGTAATGCGATCCATCGGCGACAGTACCTTGAAACTGGGTTATGCTATGCTACTTAGTGATCTTATTATAGCGCCGGCCACGCCATCCAACACGGCGAGGGCAGGCGGTGTGTTGTTTCCCATTTTGCGAGGTTTGGCATCGGCCTTTGGGTCGGAACCTGGCCCCAGCGCGCGGAGAATCGGCTCATTTTTGATGGTTTCAACTTACCAGTGCGTGGTTATTTCGTCGGCTATGTTCGTGACCGCCTGTGCACCAAACTCCCTTGTTGTTTTACTGGCCGCTCAGACTGCCAAGGTAGATATCACTTGGGGTGGTTGGGCGCTGGCCGCGATGGGACCGGGGGTAATTTCTTTGATTTTGGTTCCGTACATTGTCTATAAACTATATCCGCCTGAGATTACAAAAACGCCGGAAGCCCAAATTATTGCAGCGAAAGAACTTGACAAAATGGGGGCTATCTCCTATGCGGAGAAAGTCGTTGCCGGAGTTTTTCTGGCTGCTTTGTTTTTTTGGAGTACTTCACAATGGACAAAACTTGACGCTACCATCGTAGCCATGGCAGGAGTAGCGATTATGCTGAGCTTGCGGGCTCTGGAGTGGAACGATGTGCTAGAAGAAAAAGGCGCTTGGGATACCATGATATGGATGGGAACGTTGGTCAGTCTTGCTGGTGCGCTGACCAAACTGGGCTTGATCGGTTGGTTCGCCAAGGCGGTGGGGTCAGCCATGGCTGGTGTGGCGTGGTGGGTTGCCTTGCTTGGCTTGGTTTTGATTTATATTTATTCTCATTATGGGTTTGCCAGCGTGTCTGCACACGTTACGGCAATGTATGCCGCTTTCCTGGCGGTAGCGGTGGCAGCAGGCGCGCCGCCCTATCTGGCAGCGGTTGCCTTGGCATTTGCCACCAATTTGTGTTCTGGCTTGACCCACTACGCCATGGGACCTGCGCCCATTTTCTTCGGCGCAGGCTATGTGTCACAGACTGATTGGTGGCGTATTGGGTTCATTCTGTCATTGGTTCATATTGCCATATGGTACGGGTTTGGCTGGGTATGGTGGAAATTGCTTGGATTATGGTAATGCGATATAGGTAAAGACCGTTAAGGAACTACTGGAGGGGATTAAATGGCGAAGCTGTTAAAACCGGCGCAAGCTGGAACGCTCGAATCAGGTGATATCATGGTTACAATCGTTCCGGCAGAATCAGGGTCCGGAGTTTCCATTGATCTTGAGAGTATTGTTCTTTTACAGTATGGGTCCGCGATTCGGCAAACGGTGGAGGATGTTTTCAAGACTGCCGGAATTGAGGATGCAACTGTCCGGCTGGTCGACAGGGGAGCGTTGGACTGTACGATTCGCGCTCGCCTGAAGGCAGCGATATTTAGGGCCAGCGCCAACGAAGGAGGGGAGATCAATGCTTGAGTTCATGCGGTCATTATTGTTTGTACCTGGAAATAATCCGGGTATGGTTCAGAATGCAGCGGTCTTTGGCAGCGATGCCGTTATTTTGGATTTGGAGGATGCAGTTTCCCTGCAGGAAAAGGACACGGCCCGGTTCCTTGTAGTGGAGGCGCTGCAGACTGTTGATTATCGCAAATGCGGGATTGTGGTACGCATAAACCCTTTGGAATATAATGGCGGTACTGATATCGCGGCTATTGTTCCCGCTGCTCCGGATGCATTGTTGGTTCCCAAGGTCCAATCAGCCGCGGATATTCAGGCGGTGGCGGCGCAGGTGTCAGCTCATGAAAAGCCCGGACAACCTGAGGTGAAAATCATTGCATTGATCGAAACGCCGCGGGGGCTGGCAGAAGCTTACTCCATCGCTTCCGCCGACAAAAGAGTGATCGCGCTTGCTTTGGGCGCTGAAGATTATACCGCCGCATTGGGCGCAAAACGCACCCGGGAGGGTCTAGAGATATTGGGGGCGCGAACAACGCTGCTCAATGCCGCTGCGGCTGCAGGAATTCCAGCTATCGACACTCCTTTCACAGATATCAATGACGAAGAAGGGCTCCGAAAGGATTTGGCGCTCGCCAAACAGCTGGGATTCAAAGGCAAATTGTCCATCCATCCCCGGCAAATTGAGATCATTCACGAAGAGTTAAACCCCAGCAAAGAAGAAATCCGTTGGGCGGAACGAGTCGTGGCAGTTATCCGCAAAGCGGAACAGGAGGGTTTGGGCGCGATTTCCCTGGATGGCAAGATGGTTGATGCCCCAATTGTCTTCAGAGCCAGACAGGTATTGAAAGTGGCGGACATACTGCAGGGCAGGGAGGCGTGAGATAGTGCAAAATAAAATTGGTAGGGAAATTCCCGAAAACATCAATGGATATGGGCTCGTTATTCCATTTGGAGGCGCTTTTGTGCAGGACGCTCCGGCGCACCGTTACGCACCGGTTATGAAGCAGGTCCGACCGGGTGAATCCAAATTGCTGGAAAGTATCGAAGCTGTTTTTCACCGCATTCCGATCCGGGATGGAATGACATTGTCTTTTCACCATCATTTTCGGAATGGCGACAGTGTATTGAATCAGGTGTTGGCAGTGGCGGCGAAACTTGGCCGGAAAAATCTCAATATCATGGTAAGTTCGATATTTCCCGTGCATGCACCACTGATTGATCATATTAGCAGTGGGGTGGTCACAGGCATTGACACTAATTATATTTCTGGCCCTGTAGGAAAAGCGTTGTCCATGGGACTCCTTGCCAAACCGGTAATTCTGCGGACGCATGGCGGTAGAGCAAGGGCTATCGAGGCGGCGCAGGCGCATATCGATGTCGCATTCATCGCTGCGCCGGCAACTGATGTATATGGCAATATTAGCGGTATTCGGGGTGAAACGGCGTGTGGATCGCTCGGTTACGCAATGCCGGATGCAGAGTATGCCGATCATGTGGTGGCAGTAACCAATCAGTTGGAAGATTATCCGTTGACGCCGGTATCGATTCCCCAGACACGGGTGGATTATGTGGTCAGGATCGACCATATCGGTGATCCGCGCGGTATCGTATCTGGAACTACCACCATCACCAAAGACCCGGTTGGGTTGGTGATTGCCCGGTCGGCATCGAAAGTCATCGAAGCCTCGGGACTTATAAAAAAAGGCTTTTCATTCCAAACCGGTGCGGGAGGAGCTTCTTTGGCAGCAGCCCGTTATGTGGGGCAAATCATGGAACGCGATGGAATCACTGGAAGCTTCATCATGGGCGGAATCACAGCTTATCTGGTAGACATGCTGAATCGGGGGTTGTTTCAAAAAATTATTGATGTGCAGGATTTTGACTTGGATGCGGTAAAATCATTAGCAACCAATCCCAATCATATCGAAGTTGGCGCCGGGCTTTACGCCAATCCTTTCAACTCCGGCTGTGTGGTGAACCAGTTGGATACTGTCATACTCGGCGCAACGGAAATTGATACAGATTTTAATGTGAATGTGGTAACCGGATCTGATGGCGTGATCATGGGGGGGTCTGGTGGTCACAGCGATGCTGCGGCCGGTGCCAAACTGACCGTTATTGTCGCTAATTTATTGCGTGGACGATTGCCGATCCTGATGGATCGGGTGCTGACGGCAACAACACCAGGAGAAACAGTCGATGTATTGGTGACTGAACAAGGGATCGCCGTGAATCCGGCGCGGCAGGATTTGCAGAAACGGTTTAAGGGAGCCCGGCTGCCAGTGAGAGAGGTTCACGAACTCAAACAATTGGCTGAAAAAATTGCCGGTGCGCCAGAAGTGCCAAACTTTGATGGGAGAATTGTTGCTGTCGTTGAGTATCGTGACGGGACCGTTATTGATGTTGTACGGCAGGTGAATGCTTGACGCAATAGAGGATAGCTGGTACAATAAACTCCGGATGTTGCCTTGGGGCAGCATATTTTGTCCACCCGGAGAGTTGTCCGAGCGGCCGAAGGAGCACGACTGGAAATCGTGTAGGCGTGAAAGCGTCTCGAGGGTTCAAATCCCTCACTCTCCGCCATATATTCAATAAATAAAAGAGTTTCGCCATTTGCGGCGAAACTCTTTTGTCGTGTGTACGTAGGGAAATTTATGTGTGTTGTTGAACCGAATGGGTATACATCATGTGCTGTTTCGTCTAATCGTCCTGCCATTGATACGCTTTGAGCGTTGTCTCGATCGATTGTGTGGTCATGCTGCCGCTGAACCCGGTTACCCCTTTCACCGTCCGCGTTAGTTTGCCGGCGGTGATGCTCAGGACATTGTCTTGGATTTCGAGGACCAGCGGTGTTTTGTCACTGATTGCTGATTGCTGAAACGAGATAATGCCGCCGCTGTTGCCAACGATGCGGCTCGAAAAGCTACCGGCATCGATTTTAAAGGACAACCATTTGCGCCCCTCTTCCCCCATGTCGATATAGATAATAAAACCGGCGCCATTGCCATAGAGGTTTTTTAAAGCGCCCAGTTCCAGTCGTCCGCTGAAAGATTTCTGGGAAAAAGAATAATCCATCGGTGATACGCTCTTATCAGCTTCGATCCGGACTTCATCGACCAAAACCAGTTTGGCGGCTTCGGCTGGCGCACCTGACAGTAGCGTGACAGTCAGTAGCACTGTCAGAAAAACTTCAGACCAGTTGATTTTTTTCATCGGGACACCTCCTCGTATTATCGCCGTAAGGGCGATGGCAAAAGATTTCCTTTGCCTTATAGTACTTCGTTCTGGCAGAATAAATTCCTGCAAATTTCGAACTAATGCTTCAATAGCTGGCTGTATCACGAATTTTAGACGCCTGTCAATAACTTGAGAAAATGTCACCGGTAAAACAGGTTAATTATCGCGTGAAA
>CAZFSM010000051.1:0-7772 GCA_964521625.1 uncultured Veillonellaceae bacterium
GACGTGCACTGCGGCGAGTTTTGGAATTTGCAGACTGCGGAAGAACGCGGCGGCTGGCCCAAACTATACTTTTCCGGCAACAATCTCGACCCCAGGCGTACCAGCGAACTGCTGGCGCAGTTGCAGCGGGAAGCGCGGTTGAAATCGCATCACCAGCCAGGGAAACCCTATCGCGTCTGTCTGGTCGTGATTTCCAAATCCGGCTCGACGATTGAGACGACCGCTACCTTTATGGTATTGTATGATGCGCTCAGGCAATCGGAGCTGGCCTTGGAAGTGGAAGTAGTGGCTGTGACCGACCCGGCGGAGGGCGCGCAGGAAACTGTTCTGCACCGCATGGCGAAAAGCCATGGCTGGCCGATGTTCTCCGTGCCGGATGGCGTGGGCGGACGGTTCAGCATTTTTGCCGAAGTGGGCCTGGTTACTGCGGCTTGCATCGGCATGGACATCGAGCAGTTTTTGGCCGGTGCGCGCGCCATGGATGAGGCCTGTCAGACGGCGGAGCTCTACGATAATCCGGCCCTGCTCAACGCAAGCCTGAAGTATCTGGCGGCAGCGAATCACGGGCGTCAGCTCGAAGTATTCATGCCCTACGCGGACTATTTGAAGTCGGTGTCCGAGTGGTATATCCAGCTGCTCGCCGAATCGCTCGGCAAGCGGGTGAATCGGACCGGCAAAACGGTATACTACGGCAGGACTCCCATCGTTGCAGTGGGGACCACCGATATGCATGCCCAGACCCAGCAACACCAGGACGGCGCCAAAGACAAGGTGGTGCAGTTCCTGCGCCTGGCGGACTGGGGGAAAACAATTGTCGTGCCGAATGTATTCCCCGGCGAGGCTGCCGTGACCAAATTTGCCGGACTGTCGATGGCGGATGCTCTGGAAGTGGCCCGCGAGTCGAATGCAGAAGCATTGGCGACCGACGGCCGATTCAGCGCCGTCTTTGTATTGCCGAAATTGACTGCGTTCCACCTGGGAGAACTTTTGTATCTACTAGCGCTATCAGTTGCCTATGAAGGGGAACTGTCCCAGGTGGACGCATTTGACCAACCCGGGGTCGAAGCTTACAAACGGATTATGGGGCCAAAACTGGCCAAGCTAAAATAAACTGGCGAAGAATTCTCGCAAATTGGTTTTCATGTACAGGATTTTTCTGACGGCCAGCGAATAACAATAGGATACAATACTATAAAATGTCGGGAAGGAATTTTTGAAGCGGTATGGATGCCCCTAAAAAGCGGCTGTTGATTATTGTTTTGTTTGGCTTGGCTTTAGTGGGAGCCGTTTTTCTGTTTACCGATCCGGCGATATCACCGTCAGCGCCAGCCGCCGCTTTGTTACCAGCGCCAACGGCTATTCCGATTGTGCCTGGTACGGCAATCAATAATAAAACCCCGGTTCTGCCTGAAGGCGCCCAAGTGGCTGGTCAGGCCGTGCGCGACATTTTTGCGCCGCCAACCGACTACGCCCGCACGTTGCCGCAAGAAAACATAGCAGGCGCCACGAATGGCAGTCGGAGTTTATCTGTCGGACCAACACCGGTACTAACCGGTATTATTGAGGGTGATTCGACCAGAGTGGCGATACTGCGTCAAGGGACGGTCAGCCGTTCGCACCGGGTGGGCGAACTGGCCGGTGAGTACCGCGTCGCCGCAATCAGTGCAAATACAGTAACATTGGCAGGGCCAGGCGGGACTGTAGTATTAAAGATGGGACAGTGATATGATGGCTAAATTATCCCGTATCTGCCTGGGACTGTTGCTGCTGCTGTTTTGTGCGGGCTCTTTTCCGGGATTGGCTATAGCGTCGCCGCTGGTTACCATGTCGGTTGTCGACGCCGATGTACGCGATGTATTGACCGGGTTGGCGACAATTGGCAAAGTCAATGTGGTCATTGACGACTCGGTTACCGGCAAGATCAGTGTGAATTTCAGAAATATTCCTTTTGACTCAGCGCTGGATACGATTACTCGTTCCAAAGGGCTCAGTATGCACCGGACAGGTAACGTGATCGTTTTCGCCAGTTTGGAAAAGATGGAAAAAGGGTTTGGTTTGGTCAGGGTATTTCCCTTGAAATATGCCCGCGCCGACCACATTAAAAATATTATTGTTGGCGGCGGCAAGAGTGACAGTGAATTTATGGTGGAAAACCCGGGTGCTGCCAGCAACAGCGACGCCGGGACTTTGAAAGGCGCTGCCGGTGGAGCGACGGCCTCTAGCGCCAACAAGGAAGGGATCAAGGGACTGGTTCTCAACACCGACGCGTCAACGAATTCGCTGATTGCTTTTGGTGCGCCTGAACAGATTGAAAAAGTCCAGCTGTTGCTCAAAGAGCTGGATGTACCATATCAGCAGATTCTGCTGGAAGCGCAGGTTATGGCGCTGTCGAAAAACGCATCGAAATCGCTGGGGATTGACTGGTCTTGGTCGCAATTCCCGACGTCCACTCAGTCATCCACGTCAACTACCGCCACGGCATACTTTCCGATTGGTCTCGTTACTGGTGGCGATGGACAAATCTATAAGCTTGGTGTCAATGCAACGCTGAACGCCTTGGTTACCAGCGGCGACGGCAAAATATTGGCCCGACCCAACGTGATGACGTTTAACGGCAATAAAGCCACGATCTTTATCGGCGATCAACTGCCGATCGTGACGCCTTCGACGACAGGCGGCACGACAACCAATACCACGAGCTATAAAAACGCCGGCATATCGCTGTCTTATGTGCCACGGATCAATGATGACGGCTATATTACCGCCAGCGTGTTTGTCGAAGTTTCGACGCCGACCATGGTGACGTTGGGTACCGGCTCTGGCGCGACCCAGGCCTATCAGATCACGACTCGCTCGGCCCAGACCAACGTGCGGATGAAAGATGGCGACACAATGGTGATTGGCGGTTTGATTTCCAGCTCCGACACCAAGAATATGAGCAAGGTTCCGATTCTGGGCGACTTACCGATGCTCGGCAAGCTATTTCAAAGTGTAACTCGGGGGAAGATTGAAACGGAAGTCGTGATTTTTCTAAAAGCCAAGATTGTAAAATAATAGAAAAATGACAGGGGTGGGCACTTTGCCGATTCGCATCCTCATTGCAGACGATCATCATCTTTTGCGCCAGGGGATCCGCAACTTTTTGGCGTTGGAACCGGACTTTGATATCGTCGGTGAAGCGGCGGACGGGGAAGAAGCCGTAGCGAAAGCAGAGGCTTTGCAACCGGATATTTTGCTGCTGGATATCAATATGCCGAAACTGACGGGGATCGAAGTGGCGGCCCGACTGAAGGCAATCAGTCCGGCGATCCGGGTTCTCGCGCTGACCATCCATGATGATGAAAATTATATGATGAAGATGATTCAAAACGGCGCTGCCGGCTATTTGCTGAAAGATGTCGACCCATCAATGATGGTGCAGGCGATTCGCAAGGTATATGCTGGGGAGTCTTTTGTAGAACCGTCGTTGACCAAAAAATTGTTTCAGGGAATTAACAGCCGCGAAGCGGTCAAGCCGAACTCGCAGGCCTATGCAATCGCAGAGGCCGATCGCTTGTCCGCCCGCGAAGTTGAAGTCATGCAATTGATTGGCAGAGGGATGAGTAATGCCGAGATTGCCCGGGAACTATTTCTCAGCGAAAAAACCGTCAAAAATCATCTGACGAACATCTTTCGCAAGATCCAGGTGACAGACAGGACCCAGGCCGTACTGTACGCAATCAAACACAAGATTGTCAGCCTGGACTAAAACCGGAGCGGCAATAAAAAAAGACCGGAGGGGTCGAATCCTCCGGTTTTGACTGTGCATTTCATATACGGTTTATTCAGGCGCGAATCAGGCTGCTTAGGCAATATGCTCCGTAGATGGCAGCGATGCCGATGACCCAGAACAAGATCCGGTGCCCCGACCGATCTTTGCGGATGATGGCGCGCCGCTGGTTGTAGTGATAGGTGTACATGCATTCTTTCATTCTTTGGCGCCGACTCCTTTATCTCAATCATCAATGATTTCCACAGTTGAATATACGCTAGGAAAAGTAAAATTCCTGCTAATAACGAAAAATTTTTTTCGAAATTGCCGATCAGGCTGGAAATGAGTTGAAAGATGGACGTTTTGACAGGTGTGGTCGAAAATATCACATTTCAGGGGCAGGATGAATATGTCGTTTTTCGGTTGAAAACGGAAAAAGGCATGATTGTTGTTGCCGGTCGGGTGGGTGCGCCACTGCCGGGGGAAGATGTCGAAGTGTCGGGAACCTGGACTATGCATGCCAAGTATGGCAAGCAGTTTCGCGGCGAAACGATGCGGCGGATTCAACCGACCACATTGCCGGCGATTGAGCGATTTCTGGCGTCCGGGGCGGTCAAGGGGATCGGCCCGGCGATGGCGCAGCGAATGGTGGCCCGCTTTGGCCTAAAAACATTGGATATTCTCGAACGGGAACCGCGGCATTTATTGGAAATCGAAGGGATCGGCGCCAAGAAACTGGCGATGATCGTGGAGTCTTTCTCGGCCAAAGCCGAATTGCGTGAACTGATGTTTTTTTTGGAGTCGCATGGGATTCCCGCTGCGTATGCACGGCGAATCCATACGGTATATGGCGACAGCGCCGTGCAGGTGATTGAGCAGGACCCGTACCGCCTGGCCGAGGAAGTCGATGGAATCGGTTTTCGCACAGCGGACCGGATTGCACTCGCCTGCGGCGCCCAGGCAGAAGATTTTGCCCGGATTGCCGCCGGGATTCGCTATGCCTTGCTCGGCACAGCCGACGCCGGCCACACCTGTGTGCCGGAGGACGTGCTGGTGCAGGCAGCCAGCAAAGAACTGGTCTGCGACAGCTACAGCGTGGCGGAGGTTTTATCCCAGTTGCTGCGGCAGGGAACGCTGGCGATGGAAGATGCCTGGGGGCAGACGCTGATTTATCCCGACCACTTGTATCACGCCGAGCGCAAGGTGGCGGAGCGGCTGCTGTTTTTGCGCGATCATGCCAAGAAACTGCGCGAGACCGACGTTGCTGCCTTGACGGCAAAATTTGAACAGGAACGCAAGATTGAGCTGGCCCAGGCGCAGCGGGATGCAGTTCAGGCGGCAACCAATCACGGGGTGCTCGTGATGACCGGCGGGCCAGGTACCGGTAAAACCACGACAGTGCAGGCGGTGCTGAATGTATTGTCGCTGCAGGGCTGCAAAATTGTTCTGGCGGCGCCGACCGGTCGGGCTGCCAAACGGCTCTCAGAGGCGACCGGGCGAGAAGCGCTGACGGTCCACCGGTTGCTGGAAGCAACAGGCGCCCGGGCTGGCCGCGCGATGTTCGGCCGCGGCGAGGAGAACCCGATTGACGCCGATGTGGTCATCGTCGACGAAGTGTCGATGATGGATATCCTGTTGATGTATTATTTGCTCAGGGCGGTGCCGGACGGCTGCCGGGTGGTGCTGGTGGGCGATGTCGACCAGTTGCCGGCGGTGGGGCCGGGCTCGGTGCTAAAGGATATCATTCGTTCGGAAACAACGCCGGTAGTGCGGTTGACCGAAATTTTTCGTCAGGCGGGGCAAAGCCAGATCGTAGTGAACGCCCATAGAATCAATCGAGGCCAGTTTCCCGACGTACGCAGCACCCGCGATTTTCAGCTGCGCGAGGTGGCTGACGATAACGCCGCCGCCGAGCTGGTGGTGCAGATCTGCTGCCATGAACTGCCGCAGGAAGGCGTGGATGTTGGCAGAGACGTACAGGTTCTGTCGCCGATGCATCGTCTGGCCTGTGGTGTGGAAAATCTGAATAAATTGTTGCAGGCGTCGCTTAATCCGCCATCAAGGGGGAAACTGGAGGCGGGGCATGCCGGTCGAATCTTCCGGGTTGGCGACAAAGTGATGCAGACGCGCAATGATTATGACAAGGGCGTATTTAACGGCGATATCGGCCGAGTGGCCGATATGGATGACGAAATGGTGCTGATCCGCTACCCGGAGGGCGATGTGCCGTACGACCGCAGCGAACTGGACTCATTGGCGCCGGCCTATGCGATGAGTGTGCACAAGAGCCAGGGCAGCGAGTATCCGATAGTGATTCTTACCCTGGTCAGCGGACATTATGTCATGCTGCAGCGGAACTTGCTTTATACGGCGATTACCCGGGCCAAACAACGGGTGATTCTGGTGGGGTCCAGCGCCGCTCTCGGCACAGCCGTGTCCAACGACCGAACCCGGCGGCGGCACTCCTTGCTGGCCGAGAGGCTCAGGCGGGAGGCTCTCGAGTGAACTGGCGCTTCGGCGCGGCAGCATGGTTGGAAGCGGCATTGCAGCTGCTGTTTCCGCCGCAATGCCCAGCCTGCGCGGCGGAAGTGGGTAGGCGGGATGCCTGGTGCAACCGCTGCCTGAATGAACTGTGGGACCCGCGAGAACTGGATGTGGCCCAGAAAGGGATGCGGCATGTGAAAACCTGCCAGGTATTGACCGGATATGGCGGGGCGGTGCGAACCCTGCTGCATGGGCTGAAGTTTGAAAGGCGCCGCGGTAACGCGGCGCCTTTGGCGTGGCTGCTGTCAATGGCGGATGAAGCGGAACTGTCTGATTTGCCGATTACTGACGGGGTTGTGGTCCCGGTTCCCTTAGCGCCGATGCGCCTTGCAGAGCGAGGCTTTAATCAGGTCGATCTGATTTTTGCTGCGTGGTGCGCCGGTCAGAAAATGCAGTGGCAAGACAGTGTCCTCGTCCGCCAGCGCGATACGTTGCCGCAGTGGGAGCTGGACCGGCGCCGGCGCCAGGAAAATATAAACGGCGCGTTTATTTGCAACGCGCCGGAGAAAATTCGTCACCGTCATATTCTGCTCGTAGATGATATTGTCACAACTGGAACGACACTGGAGCAATGCGCGAGTGTACTTTGCCAGGCCGGCGCTGCATCGGTCAGCGCACTATGCCTTGCCCACGATTAACCCAGCGCGTTGATAAATGCCTTGACGACTTCCGGGTCCAGTACGGTGCCGGCAATGTTGTTCAGTTCGCGTACCGCTTCTTTTTTGGTTTTTACCCAGTTTTGTTCGCAGGGGTTGATGAATCGGTCGTAGTGGTTGGCGACGGCAATGATGCGGGCCCCAAGGGGGATATTAACGCCTTTGAGCCGCTTGGGATAGCCTTTCCCATCCCACTGTTCATGGTGAAACAGAATATAGGGAATAAATTCGCTGAAGGCTTCCATATTTTCCAGCATCGCCGCCCCGGCGTTGCAATGTCCCCGGTACAGGCTCATTTCCCGCGCCGACAAGTAAGGCTGTTTGGCAATAATCGAATTGGGCACCGAAAGTTGTCCAACGTCATGTAACACTGCTGCCATGCGAATGCGTTCGATCTCTTCTTTGGGCAGCCGCATTTGGGCTGCAATGCTGACGGCATAGTTAGCCACCTGAAAGCTGTGCAGGCAAATCCGGTGATTTTTCAGTTTCAGCATTTGAATCAGGGTGCCGACAATTTCATTGTCGATCTGGGGAACCGCAACCTTAGTGGCATTGGCGGTAGATGTTGATTTGCTCATATGCGGCGGAACACCTTTCCTGTTCATAGAATGATTTTCGATTTTATTGTAAGTATATCAAATTCAAAGCTAAAATAAAGCCTGCGTTCAACATTCTGACAATTTTTTTTTTACCTGTTGCCAGAATCGCCCTCGTCGATATATATTATAATAAGATTGGCAATTATGCAAACAGAAAGGATGAGGCAGTGTGGTTAACTTGAGATAATGTCACCTTGTAGATTATCGTGAGAAAATGTCACC
>CAZFSM010000052.1:0-7032 GCA_964521625.1 uncultured Veillonellaceae bacterium
TTTCACGCGATAATTAACCTGTTTTACCGGTGACATTTTCTCAAGTTATTGACAATGATTTTCTAACTACAGTGGATAACACTGTGCAGGCTGAATTGGAATTACTGGCAAGAAAGCAACAGGAATGATAAACTAATAAAAACACTGTAGCACGACAAGAAAGGAACGAGCATTGATGAAAAATATTGAAATGACTACTGAGGGGAATATCCTTACCATTACGGTTGATCTCAGCCAGCGGTTCGGCAAATCAAGCAGCGGAAAATCAACAATTATCGCCAGTACCGAAGGAAATCTGTCTGTGCCGGGCAATGAAGAAATCAAAATTGGACTCAATGTTTACACAAAATAGTGACAGTCTATGGCTTTCATGATAAGCTTTTCCTGTATTTGATATCGATGGAGTAGTAGGCAACGGGGCCTTTACAGTAGTGATTCTGTAGAGGTCCTTTTTGTATTTTTATGTTTATGTTAATGTGCTAAAATATTGTCAGACGCGAAAGCGGATAGGGGATGACGTAATGCCGAATGAAACGGGGAACCAGCGCTCGCTTGCGGGCCGGTTGGAACAACTGATGACTCTGGATATTGCTTGTAGGGGTGTTATCTTACCTTTGTATGCGGCGGCCACGGAACGTCAAGGGGGCCCTATTGTGCTGGCGGTCGCCGAAGCCTTGATAAAAAAAATTAAACCAGGCGATGCAGTATTTATTGCGTCAGGCTGGGTGGATCAGCCGCTGGTGGATCCGGGACACGGCGAGACCGATGGGCCGCCGGGATCCGTTGCATTGGCGCGGGCCCTGCGGATTATCTGCAAAGCACGTCCTATAATATTGACGGACGCCTGCTTGGTGGACGGAATCAGCCAAATGGCGCGTGCAGCTGGTTTTCAGTGTGTTGAACCGGAACATTTGCATTATTCGATCTCGATGAATAAGTTGTTGACATTGTCGGTACTACCGTTTCCTGATGATTGGACTGAGGCTCAGCAAGAGGCGAAAAGGCTTTTCGAGACTTTTGCGCCATCCGTCTGTGTTGCGATTGAGCGGGGTGGGATGAATGAACAGGGAATCATTCACAACATGGCCGGCATGGATACCAATGCTTCGCAGGCAAAACTGGATGCCGTTTTCCGTCTGGCACCGAACCGGGGCGCCATGACGCTGGGAATCGGCGATGGGGGCAATGAAATCGGCATGGCGAATATTGCCGATGCCGTGCACGAGTTTATTCCGTTTGGGCAACAATGCGCCTGTGGCTGCGGTGGCGGGTTGGCTCCCGCAACGCTGGTTGATTTGTTGATGCCGGCAGCGGTGAGCAATTGGGGTGTTTATGCCCTGACTGCAATGCTGGCTGCTTTGTCGCGTAAAAAAGAAGCCTTGCCGGATGCTGCCAGAGAAAAACGTGTTTTGGAAACGGCCGCTGCAGCCGGATTTCATGATGCGATCTATGGCGAAGTTTGCGGAAGCGTCGATGGATCGCCGCTCGACACACAACTCGCCGTCGTACAGTTGATGCGGGAAGCTGCGTTGCAATACCTGAAACGAAAAGGATGAGCAGGAGGGTGAACTATGGAACAACTAAGTAATGCAACGCCCCGTCAGGTGCGTGAATTAATACGTCGCAACGAACTCGTCCGGCCGACAGCCGGCTTTTCGCAGGGCTACGTACAAGCCAATATGGCAGTGGTGCCAAAAGCACTGGCGTATGACTTTTTATTGTTTTGCCAACGCAACCCCAAGCCTTGTCCGGTGTTGGACGTTACTGACGTGGGATCGCCGGAACCGAAGCTTTTAGCGCCTGGCGCGGATTTGCGCTATGACATTCCCAAGTATCGGGTCTGGAAAAACGGCGAACTGGTTGATGAGCCGACGGATGTTGAAAAATATTGGCGTGATGATTTGGTCGCGTTTTTGCTTGGTTGCAGCTTTACGTTTGAAACGGCGCTGCTAAATGCGGCGGTGCCGGTTCGGCATATCGAGGAGAATTGCAATGTGCCAATGTATCGGACTAATATTGCCTGCCATCCGGCTGGATTTTTCCATGGCCCAACGGTGGTCAGCATGCGACCGATGCGGCCAGAACTGGCAATCCGGGCCGTACAGATTACATCTCGCTTTCCAGGCGTTCATGGCGCGCCGCTGCATATAGGCGACCCGGCAGCTATCGGAATCAAAAATATCCGCAAACCGGATTTTGGCGACTCCGTAACAATAAATCCAGGCGAAGTGCCAGTTTTTTGGGCTTGCGGCGTTACGCCCCAGGCAGTGGCGATGGCAGTAAAACCAGAGCTGATGATCACGCACGCTCCCGGCTACATGTTCATCAGCGATATCCGCGACGAATCGCTGGCAGTACTTTAAGCCAAACTCCTACAGAAACTTTTTTGCAGTCTGCGGCAAGTTTAGCCGCAGATTTTTTTATTTTACCGCAATCCGCGGACTAGTTTAGCCACATTAGTGAGGCAGGAACTTGCGGCGAAAACAGCGAAACAAAACAATACGTACTTTTCGCGCCGGATTGCGCGCAACGGTGAGCAGAAAAGAGGCTGGGACTTGATACGCTGGATTTTGCATGTGGACATGGATGCTTTCTATGCTTCGGTGGAACAACGCGACCATCCGGAATATCTGGGCAAACCGCTGATTGTTGGCGGAATAGGGCGACGGGGCGTAGTAGCAACCGCTTCCTATGAAGCGCGAAAATTTGGCGTGCATTCCGCCCTGCCGATGGAAACGGCCCGCAGAAGGTGTCCCCAGGGGATTTTTGTTTCCGGTGACCATGAAAAATATGCTGCCGTTTCCGCGCAAATCATGGCAATTCTGCATGATTTTTCACCGCTGGTCGAACCGCTGTCGCTGGACGAGGCTTTTTTGGACCTGTCCGGCATGGAATTGTTATTTGATTCGCCAGTAAATATTGCCCGGGAAATAAAACGGCGTGTCTTTGATGAGTTGCAGTTGACGATTTCCGCTGGTCTTGCACCGAATAAATTTTTGGCAAAAATGGCGTCAGACTTGCAAAAACCGAATGGGCTGGTTATTGTGGAGCATGGCAGGGAGCAGGACTTTTTGCATGGACTGCCGGTTGAAAAACTATGGGGCGTGGGAGAAGTTACGGCAAAATCGTTGCGAGCCAGCGGAATTCTCACAATCGGTCAGTTGGTTCAGTTGACGGAGGTTGCACTGAAACCGTTCTTTGGTCAAACGGCGAATATGGTTTATCATCTGGTGCGTGGCATGGATGAACGCCCGGTAATCCCGCTGCACGAGACAAAATCGATTGGAGCCGAAGAAACATTTCCGTTCAACTTGACAGATGCCGATGATATGCGGACAATGTTGACTGCTTTAGCAGACCGGGTTGGAGCGCGGCTTCGCCAGGAAAAGTTGGCAGCCTGGACAATTACGTTGAAGTTGCGCTACGGCAATTTTCAAACAATGACCCGACAACGCAAACTTGTCAGTCCGACCCAGGCGGATGAAATTATATACCGAACTGCGTGGGAATTGCTGTCGCAGCAACCAAATCTGTCGACAGGAATCAGGCTATTAGGGATCAGCGTCTCGCACTTCGAACCGGCGGAACGGTCCGCGTTTTCTTTGTTTGATGATCGGGAAGAAAAAGGGCGCCATATTTCCGCCGTAATGGACAGAATGAGGCAAAAATTCGGCCCGGCAGCGCTGGTGCATGGCCGGCTGGCGACGGCAAAATATCAGCGAGCAAAACAGGAAAGGAAGGATGAACAGGAATGATCGTAAAGGAAAGAGTGCTGCAGGAGTTTATGGAGCTGGTGGCGATTCCCTCGTCCACTCGGGCAGAACGGCAGATTGCCGATGCATTGACGAAAAAGCTTTCGGCGATCGGTTTGCAGGTCGAAGAGGACAAGGTGGGAGAAAAAATTGGCGGAACGGCGGGGAATCTGATTGCCCGACTGCCGGGCAATGTTCCTGGCGCTCCCTGTATTATGCTGAGTGCCCACATGGATTGTGTCGAGCCCTGTAGCGGAATCCGTCCGCAGCTTAGTAACGGCGTGATTACCTCCGCTGGCGATACCATTCTGGGGTCTGATTGTAAATCGGGGATTGTACCGATTTTGGAAGCATTGCGACGGCTACAGGAAGAAAAAATTTCTCATGGCGAGGTTTTGGTTGTGTTCACAGTAGCCGAGGAAGGTGGCTTGAACGGGGCAAAAAATATCGACCCGGAAAAAATCCGGGCCGATTTCGGCTATGCAATGGACGGGGGGGGCGCTCCCGGCGTGATTACAAATATGGCTCCGGGGCAGAATCATATTCGTTTGATTGCTCACGGTAAAACAGCGCATGCCGGGCTGGCGCCCGAAGAAGGGGTCAATGCAATCGTACTGGCCAGTAAGGCGGTGGTAGAGATGCCGCAGGGCCGGATTGATTTTGAGACCACTTGCAATATTGGCTTAATCAAGGGCGGTACTGCAACAAATATCGTGCCGGACCAAGTCGAAGTGACGGTGGAAGCGCGCAGCAGAAATGAGCAGAAACTGGTTGAACTGACAGCGAAGATAGTCGATGTGTTTACCCAATGTGTTGAAAATAACGGCGGCAAAGCAGAGTGCAACGTGACAAAAAAATATGATCCTTTCGTATTACAGGAAGATTCGCTTGTAATTGCGACGGCGCTCAAGGCAGCTCAGTCGTTGGGTCTAACCACTCGTGTCGAAGGCGGCGGCGGTGGCAGTGATGCCAATTTCTTTAACTGCTATGGTATACCGAGCGCCGTTTTGGGAACAGGAATGGCCAAAGTGCACACTAAAGAAGAGTATATCCTGGAAGAACATCTCTACCAAACGACAGAATGGACGCTGGCGCTGATCAAGGAATCGTCCCGACAAATAAAGTAAGGCAAACTGGTTTAGCGTAGTCTATTTGAAAATGACCTGAAGCTCAGCTCCCAGCTCGCGCTGGAAAGCTTTGCGTTGTTTTTCCACTGCCTGTATCTCCAGACTGCAGTCGCCGTCGGTACTGACAACTACAGCGGCGGTATTGGCGGTGACTGAGGCGATCGGATTGGTGATTAGTTGCCGATGCGTAGAATCAAGACTGTTGGCGACTGACAGGATAGAAGCCATTTTTCGGGCTTTGGTCCAGTCCGTTTCGTCGAGAAATTCATTGTAAAGACGATTACGTGTTAATTTCGCCGAAATATTGCCATGCCAACCGGCGACTACCGCAGTCAGGATCTGTTCCCGATGTGTGAGCCCGAATAAACGGGCGTTTTCCACCAAATAGGCGCTGTGGCGTGTATGGTCGTAATAGTTGATGCTGATGCCGATGTCATGCAACATTGATGCTGCGTGCAGCAGTTTGCGATCCCGGGCATCCAGATGATGTAGCGAGGACCAACCGTCAAACAGGCGCAGGGTCATGTCGGTGACGTGGAACGCATGTTGCTCATTGACCTTGTAAAACCTTAGCATATTGAGGGTGCTGTGACTAAGGATGTCGGGGATGACATCCTTAGTGTATTCGTGACGCAGCAGATAGTGACGAAAGAACAGCCCTTCACGCACGCCGCAACCGCTAATGATCAGATTAGTGGCTCTGACCTGATCAAACAAGCGTTTGACTACAGAAATGCCGGCGACAATGATGTCCCCCCGCTCGCTGCTTAACCCGGTTATGCGTTTGCGTTGGACCAGGTTGGCGTTGGTGATGAGACGGAACAGATCATCAAGGGCAATCGGTCCCATTCGATAGTTGTGTACCTTGGCAAACGGATAGTTTTTGCGGGCTTGATCCATTTTGGCTATATTGCGGGCGGTGCCGCCGATGCCGACCAAGGGTAGCGACATGGCCTGCAGCCAGGGCGCTTTTTTTAATTGGCGATCAATGAATCCGCACAGGTGGGCCAAGACGTTTTTCGATACCTTGTCATGAGTCTTAAATTCGTCGCTTAGGTTGACAGCGCCAATCGGCAAACTGATTGCGTCAATCATTTTACGATCACGCACCAATGAGATTTCTGTGCTGCCGCCCCCAAGATCGAAAAAGACTCCATCGTGGATGTCGATGGTGTTGATAGCGCCGAGATATCCCAGTAAGGCTTCCGACTCGCCACTGATTGCCTGAATTGGTAAGCCGGTTTCCTTTTCTGCCAAAGCTAAAAAGTCCGGTCCATTGCGGGTATTGCGCACGGCGGCAGTAGCGACGGCCAAAATTGTGTCCACTTTCATGATGCGACACATTTGCCCGCAGTTGCGCAATGCCGATAAAGCTCTTTCGATGGCGGCCGGTTGCAACATCTGGTCGCGTCCCATACCTTCACCAAGCCGAATGCTTTCTTTCTGATGGTAAACCAAGTTGTAGGCTCCATTGGCATAAATGTGCAGGATAATCAGGCGGGCTGAGTTGGAACCCAGATCGAGGACAGCCACTCGTTCGGACATAAGGTCACTCCTTCTTCGCTCGTGCGATCAGACAAAATCTTGTCATTCAATCAATTCTGCTTGACTCGACCTTCTCCTGCTTGTTACAATAAAACGCAAACTAATTTCTTTTTCTATCGGACGATATTTCTGGGTTGATTCGAGGTGGGTAAGGGGAAACATGAACGAGAACATTCATAAATTTGTAATTCATTTTGCAGCGGAATACGGGCAAGTGGAATATGATGCTCAGAACAAGTCCTTTCGCGTTCTGCTCGATGATCAGGAAAAACGGCAGGCGGTAGAAAATTATCTGTCGCAGGCGCATCAGATTCATCAGGCTGACGGCGATGATTTGCAAACGTTCCATACGAAGACGGTCGTTCCTGTTGATAGCCTGGATAGCTTTAAAATGGCGTTGACACGCCTTTGGCAGCATACTGGAATTTACGTGGACTGGAGCCGGCCAGCAGTTTAATAGTAAGATGTTTTGCAGATGTTTGACTTTCCTGTTTGGATATGGTACTATTCCTTTTGGATTCTCTGCCCGTAGCTCAGCTGGATAGAGCGCTTGACTACGAATCAAGAGGTCGCAAGTTCGAATCTTGCCGGGCAGGCCATTTTTATTT
>CAZFSM010000053.1:0-6062 GCA_964521625.1 uncultured Veillonellaceae bacterium
CATTTGTACATTTTTTCGTCGGCATTTTTGTTCATTTTATCATCGGCATTGACAATCCTGTTCACTATTGCAAAATATGCGTTGCCTTCTTTTTTCATTATGATGTTATTTACTATCATCATAACGGTCTATCCTGACATCGTACTTATCCTACCGAGGCTGATGATCAAGTAGCTGCCGAAATAAGGCGGCTGAGACAAACGTACTGAAAAGCCTGCTTTGTGTAACGCATAAAGCAGGCTTTTCTTCATAGAACGGCGTATTGAAAGAAGTAATACAATAAACTGTTCGAATAGAAAGGAATACGCAGTGAATATACAGATCTTTGGCCATAAAAAATGCCGGGAAACGCAGAAGGCAGAACGTTATTTCAAGGAAAGAAAAATTCTTTTTCATTTAATTGATCTGACTGAGAAAGGCCTTTCCAAAGGCGAATTGGAAAAGGTTAAGGCGGTAGTAGGGCTAGAAAAGCTGCTGAATCGCAACAGCAAGGATTATGTTCGGTTGAATATGCAATACATCGTACATAACAGGGAAGAGATGATGCTAAAACACCCGCTGCTGCTCAATACACCGATTGTACGCAATGGAGCGCAGGCAACAGTGGGTTATTGCCCGGAAATTTGGCAGACGTGGCAATGATACAGGCATACACCTATATTGTTGAATGCGCTGATAGTACTTATTATACCGGCTGGACTACGAATGTGTCGGCGCGGGTTGCAGCCCATAACGCAGGGAGCGGCGCTCGATACACTCGGACCCGGACCCCTGTAAGGCTAGTTTATTGCGAAGCATATGATAATAAGCAATTGGCGCAGCGCCGTGAAGTAGCAATAAAAAAAATGACACGGCCGCAAAAAGAGCAATTGGTCAGTGCGTTCTGCTCGCAGAAGCAAACGATGATGGTTCAGGAGGAGTAGGGAATGCACAGCGGCTCAGCAAAACCGGGTAGTATTACTTATGGGGTTAAAGATATCCCGCCGGTGGGATCGGTCATCCCTTTGGTCATGCAGCATGTGGCGATGTTGTCGGTCGAACTGATTTTTCCAGTCATTGTGGTAACGATGGCTGGCGGGACTGTTGATATGGCGCGGGATGCAGTCAGTTTGATGATGATTGCCATGGGGATTGGCACGATTTTGCAAGCATGGCAAAAAGGACCGATTGGCTCAGGCTATTTCTGTGCCCATGAAACTGGAACGGCCTATTTTCCGGCGGTGATTGCGACCATTCAAACAGGCGGAATAGGCCTGATGAGCGGAATGGTGCTTGTTTCCGGCATACTGCAGATGTTATTCAGTCGCTTGGTTCATCGGCTGCGCATTTTGTTTCCGTCGGAGATTATCGGCCTGATCATCGTGATGATGGCTTTTTCTTATATCGGGTACGGTATGAAAGCTTTTTGGGGAGTGAGCGGCGAGCGTCACACTGCGATGCCGACAACGCCGGAAGCGATTACAGTGGGATTTTTTACGCTGCTGGTTATCATTTCCCTATATATATGGGGTGGTAAACGCATGCGCGAATATGCGATCCTGGCCGGGATGGCTGTAGGCTATGCCGGGGCTTGGGTCACCGGTGTCATTGATAATGCTGCAATTGCCCGAGTGGTGGCGGCGCCGGTGTTTACCTTTCCGAACATTCAGGGAGGCTGGGCGATCGATGTCAGCTTTCTGCCTGCCTTTGCCGTTGCTGCGCTTTGCTCGAGCATCATTACCATCGGCAACATGTCAACCTGCCAAAAAGTCAACGAAATTGACTGGCGACGTCTGGATCTGAAATCGGCCGGCAATGGCTTGTTTGCTGAAGGGCTGGCGACTTCAGTTAGCGGCTTGGTCGGGGCATTGCCGCAGACAACAAGTCCTGGCAGCGTGGGGCTATCGGTTGCGACTGGCGCCACCAGCCGTTATCTGGGCTTTGTAGTCGGCGGGTTTTTGATTGTGCTGTCGTTTTTTAGTCAGATTGCCACTTTTTTAGCGATCATGCCCAAACCGGTGATTGGCGTAATTTTGCTCGTCGAAATCGCGTTCATTTTTCCGGCCGGTATGCAGGTATGTACTTCGCGCATGCTCGATTTTCGCAAGATGTTCGTGCTCGGATTGGCAATCGCGTTTGGCATGGCAGTCGACGTGGTACCGGAAATGAGCCGGGCATGGCCGGCTTGGTTAGCGCAATTGTTCAATTCGCCGATTGCACTGGCTTCAATTACGGCGATTTTGTTGACCCTGCTATTTCGCATCGGAATTGCCAGCCACCAGGTCGTAGTATTCGATCTGATTGATTATCCAGATACACTGGCGCCTTTTATGGAAGAAAATGGCGAAAACTGGGGCGCCCGGCGTGAGGTTGTGCATCGAATCCTGTTCTCACTGGAAGAATTGATGCAGATTTTGGTGGCAGATAAACTTGCGGACGGAAAAATCAATCTGGATGTCAGTTTCGAAGAATTTAACATGGAAGCGCAGGTATCGTATACTGGCCGTGCTCCGGTGTTTGCGAAAATCAAGCCAACGGATGAAGAGATTTTGGCTGAGGAAGGAGCGTTGACACGTCTGTCGGGATTTTTGATCCGCAAATATGCACGCAGGATTAAAATTGAAGAAAAAGACGGCAAATGTCAGATCAGATTCAGTTTTGAGCATTAAAAAAGCCGGTTTCCCGGCAAGGATAAAACTAAATGTCTCCGTCGCCAAACAGCGAATGAAAGACGATACGATTGCGGCCTTGCAACTTTGCCAGATACAGGGCATTGTCGGCGATCCGTAGCGCTTGTTCGGGCGTATTTCCCGCAGTGGGGACGGCGGTGGTGTAGCCGGCGCTGATGGTCAGGGTTGGCGCGACCGTAGAAAAACCATGATAAATTGCCAGATTGATAACTGCCTGCCGTATTTCTTCCAGGACTTTCAGCGCACCGGCTGAATCAGTGCTAGGCAGGATGACGGCAAATTCCTCACCGCCGTAGCGGGAGCAAAAATCGCCTGGCCGGCGCAACGGACTTTTTATGGCCCGGGCGATTGCTTGCAGGCATTGATCGCCTGCACTGTGTCCGTAATGATCATTATAGGTTTTAAAAAAATCCAGGTCGAGCATAGCAATGGATAGGGCGGTATTCTCACTTTGGGCCCGGCTCCACTCATGTGATAGCATTTCATCGAAAGTGCGCCGGTTGGGAATCTGGGTCAGATAATCAATAGCCGCCAGCCGTTTCAAGGCGGCAACAACCCGTTGCGTTTGCAGGGTGGAAAAAGCATGGCACAGACGACTGAGCGACTCGGAAGTTGCGCTACGTGGAGGGCTGACGATAACCGTCACATCGTCGGCAAGAAACTGGCCAAAATTTTCATACAGAGCTTTGCCGAAGCCGACATACGAAATTCCACCAGTGATAATGCGTGCAGCAGATAGTTTGGCTGCTACAGCGTCAGGTTCCATTTCTTGATAGGCGACGACTTCATAGACAAGGTGGTTTAATTTATAATGTTGCAATAGTCGCATTAACACATGGGTGCCGGCGAAACTATTGTTGAAGATCAGTATTGAGGTTTGTGGTGGCAGTTGGCATAAAGTCAGAAAATATTCGGTGGGCGGGACAAATTCCAAAGCGATGACTTTGTCGACGCCAAAAACCGCTTCCATTTCTTCGCGGCGATTGATCAGACAAACAAGCATGTCATTGTTTTCTTCAACCAGGTACTGATAATTGTCGATAGTGGCAGTGACAATTTCCATATCACCAGCCAGACTTGCAACCACAACAGATTTTATTTCGTCGACATTTGCCGGATTGGCGCCAATCACGGCTATTTTTATAGACAAACCATCGCCTCCTGTTTTGGCAGAATGATTTACTGACGCTTGTGTGGTTGCAACACTATTTAACTATCAGCGTTTCAAGGCTTTTTGCAAACGGGGCGCCAGGAATAACGCGACCAGCATACCAACCGAAGAGGTCAACAAAGAAGCAGGGATGTTGGCAAAAGCTACGGCCAAACTGCCGGTTACCTGCCACCAGGCAAATATGTAGCCGCCGAGCGTCCAGGTCGCCGCGACCAGGCAGCCAGCGATGGCGCGTAATAGCCAAGGACCGGTCTTGCCAGATAGCGCTGATGTAGGTTTTGGCCAGAAGCCATGCGCAATTACACCGACCAACAGTCCGGCAATGCCTTTAATAAAAAAGGACCAGGGAGTATAGGGGGAAAAACCCATCAGTAAATCAAAAAAGGCAGAACCGATTGCGGCCGACAAGCCAGCGTATACTCCGCCAAAAATAATCGCCACAGTGAACATGAATGCGGTTCCAAGATGAACCATTGCGCCGACGCCCAGCGGAATTTTGATCGAAGTCGCTATAGTGCACATCCCGGCGAGGACCCCGATCATAACAGTGTCTTTTATCGTAAACCTTCTTTTTTCACTCATTGCAACTGGCCTCCAGCAAATTCTTTAGTACGGGCTCCAAAAGGATTCCCTCGCGAGTTGGCGTACCTGCGGCGTAAGTGAGCTGAACGGCTGAAAACACAAAAGAACCAGCCAGATCAACCGATGCAGCTAAAGATACCCCATTTAACAAGTTGCCCAATAGGACGCTGGCAAATACGTCGCCAGTTCCAGGATAACGCGCTGGAACCAACTTGCTTGTATTATAGCCAGATTGATTGGACTGTCGGTCATAACTCAGGTTTGCAACCCGTTGGTCCGGCAGGGGCACTCCAGTAACGACAATGCGCGACGGGCCCATATCTGCCAGCTCCCTCAACCACGGCTCCAACAATTCAGGTCGTGCGACAGTTGGTTGAAATGGTTGCTCCAGTAAGAAGCAAGCCTCTGTATAATTGGGAGTAAGGATATCTGCTTTGCTAACTAATTTCTTGATTTGTTCCTGCATCTGTTCTGTGTATAGCGAGTAGAGTTTCCCGTCATCACCCATGACTGGGTCGACCAGGATGAGAGGATGATTGGTCGAGAAATCGTCGATAAGTTGCGAAACAATTTCGATTTGCGCCGCTGAAGCAAGGAAACCGCTGTAGATGCTGTCAAACGTGATGTCTTCCCGTTGCCAGTGAGCGGAAAAATTAGCGATATGGGATGAAAAATCGTTCATGCAAACTGTGGAGAAGCCACCC
Organism: uncultured Veillonellaceae bacterium; assembly: GCA_964521625.1. GTDB lineage: Bacteria > Bacillota > Negativicutes > UBA1444 > UBA1444 > UBA1444. Next base: position 5,127 of record CAZFSM010000053.1, read on the forward strand.
AGGTGGGTGCTGAGGATGGCTGTCGGCAGTGGGCAGACCTGAATTCCCATGCTGGAAAGGATGGGCAAAATTACGCTGAGCGAACAACGACCGATGCAAGATAAATCATGAACGGCGAGGACCTTTTTTAGCGGGAGCGGGTTCATGCGATGGCCTCCAAACAATGCTGTCGACCTGCCGCAAAATGGCAGGAAGAATTGGTGTCAGTCACGAAAATATTTCGATACAATTATACTTGTTCGGTGGTAGTCTGTATAGCGAACCGACAGAAAATTCACCATTTATACTGGTGTATTGATCAGAATAAATATAGAAAGAAGGATTGAACAATGTTTGTTAAAGATGCCACTAAGCCATTGCTGTCTGTAGTAGCCGGTGTGGAGCGCAAAACGTTGGCGGTGGGGGAAAATACCCTGATGTCAAAATTCGTGCTGGAGAAAGGTTCGGAATTGCCGCTGCACAAGCATCCTCATGAGCAGATCGGTTATCTGGTTTCCGGCAAGATCATTCTGACTATCGGCGCAGACTCCTGTTCGCTGGATCCAGGCGACAGTTGGGCAGTGCCCGGCGGTGTCGAGCATAAAGCGGAAGTGTTGGAACGAGCGGAAGCGATTGAGGTTTTTTATCCGGTGCGACAGGATTATCTGTAGCCTTTTGACGGAACCCCTTCGCCTGCGTTAAAATAAGCAAGATTGATTTTCAAACTTGCTTATTTTTTATATCGGGGAGAGAAGAAACAAGACATGAGTGTATTAAATGTAGAGAATGTAACCCATGGGTTCGGCGCCCGCCGAATTTTGGAAGATGCCTCGTTCCGTTTGCTTAAAGGGGAACATGTTGGTCTGATCGGCGCGAATGGTGAAGGAAAGTCGACTTTCCTTAGCATCATCACCGGTCAGCTGCAGCCGGATGCCGGTAAAGTGGAGTGGTCCAACC
>CAZFSM010000054.1:0-6036 GCA_964521625.1 uncultured Veillonellaceae bacterium
CTCCGGACACCGGCTCGCTGAAACCAAAGCAGACATGAGTACTCGTCCCGTTCTTCGCTGATTGGCAATTTGAATTGACAACAATATAGCACGAAGCGAAAATGACTGTCAAGGGGTCGGCGAAAAAATGAAAAAACAGCGATTTTTGTAAAGAAAATGTCTGCGGCTTTGCCAGACAGGAAATCGACCGGCATCACGCGAACTGATAGAGAGGTCCGCAGTCGCGACAGAAACGCAACATTTTGGCGGGAGGCGAATTTCTATGGCCCATTCGGAAATAGAACTGGTTGCCCATATCGAGGAACAGAATCTCAAGATCAGTCACCTGATCTCGCCGGAAGAAAAACAAATCCTGCAGGCGCTGATCGAGGAAATTTCGGCGGAGTTTGACATTGCCACTACCCTGTCGGACCCGGATGGATCGCCTGTCTTCCCTTACTGCAATTTCACCGAACTTTGCCAGCAACACATCCGCGGTTCAGCAGAAGGGCTGAAGCGCTGTAAACTGGAGGCGAGCAGGCAAGGGCAGTTGTCGGAAGAACGCGGCGAACCGATAGTATATCAGTGCCACGCCGGCATTATCGACTTCACGGCCCCGATCATGCTGCTCAACCGACGTATCGGCAATGTGTCCGGCGGGCAGGTATGGACGGAAAAACCGGACGCGGCGGCAATCGAGCGACTGAATCAATATTTTGACGAAATTGGTGTTCAGGACAAAATGGCGGCGCTGGCTGCGATCAATTCGCAAAAAGTCAACGACTCGGAAAAAATTCGCCGCCTGGCTGCCATTTATCACAATATCGGCAAGTTGCTGTCCAATTATTTTCACTTTCAGGCGGAATACGGTTATTGGAAAAAATCGCTGCTGTCGTTGAATGCACAGCTCGAAGAACGAATCCGGCAACGCACCAACCTGCTGGAAGAAACTGTGCAGGACCTGAATCTGGCCCAGCAGCTGTTGAAAAGCCAGAATGATGAATTGCGGCGCAGTGGCGAAATTCAGTCCGTATTGCGGGAAATCAGCGAGGCGGCCGTGCTGGCGAAATCGCTGGACGAGTTGTACGCGACGGTCCATCGATTGCTGCAGCGGGTGTTGCCGGCCAAGAATTTATATATTTCATTGCTGGATCAAAACACCGGCAAAATCGTCCGACCTTACTGCGTGGATGAAACAAACTCCGTATTGCAGCAACGGCCGCTTGGCAAAGGCGTGACCGAATATTTCATGGCGTTGGGGCGGGCCGAATATATCAACGCCGAGGAGTTCTCCCAACTGGTGGAGGCCGGTGAAATCGCCAATGAACTGGACACAGCATTTGACTGGCTGGGGGTGCCGCTCAGCGATTCGCGGGGTAAAGTTTATGGGGTTATTATCTTGTTTTCGAACAATCAGACGCAGTCGTTCAAAAAAGAAGACAGCGGCGTTCTGGCGATTATAGCGGCTCAGGTTTCTATGGCGATTGAACGGAAACAAGCCGAGAACGCGTTGCGCGAGAGCGAAGAGAAGTATCGCTTCATTACGGAAAACATGGTCGATACCGTCTGGTTGTTGGATGTTGTCAACATGCGTTACAAGTATGTCAGCCCGTCGGTCGTCAATTTGAGGGGATTTTCGCAGCAAGAAGTCATGCGAAGCGATTTCACCGCCACTTTTGCCAGCAGTTCCGCCGCCTATCATTCGCTGATATTACCGGGGCAGATCGCGGCATTCGAAGCTGGCGATGAACGGGAACGCGTCAAGACCATCGACGTGGAGCAGTCATGCAAAGACGGCGGTACGGTGTCGACGGAAGTGGTTACCCGGCTGGTTACTGATCAGACAGGCAAAGTGACGTCGGTGCTGGGGGTATCGCGCGACATCTCGGAACGAATCCTGTTCTATACCGACATGGCTGCCAGCCTGTCGCCGGCAAAACGTTCGGAGATAATCGCAAAATATCAGACTCAGTTGCTGAACCAGCTGCAAGAAGCAATCGTGATCACCAACCGGGAAAATCAGATCATTTATTGGAATAAAACGGCCGAAGCACTGTTCGGCTATACGGCGGATGAGGCGCACGGACTGGACGCGGCATTGCTTATCGCCGGCGAAGCAAACGAACAGGTTGCCAAACGCAGCCAAATCGTCGCCGCGACCATTGCCGGCGGACGCAGCACGACGGAGATCTTTGCTTGCCACAAGGATGGACAAACCTTTCCGGCGCAAATGTTTGCAGTGCTGTTGAAAGACATGGGCGGCGAATTTTCCGGTATCGCCACATTTTCTGTCGATCTCAGTCAATTGCGCGCCGCTGAAGAAACGATCAGCAAGATTAAACGGGACCACGAGCGCCAGAACTTTTTCGCCCAGTTGCTCGAAAGCGTCGAACCGGCGGGGGCGAGACTGATGGAAAAAGCGGCGGAGTTGGACTTGGCGTGGGAACGTCAATTTGTACTATTTGTGCTGGAAATCTCCGCCCGAACTGCTTTGAACCGATTGCCTGGATTGGTTCAGACGACGGACCCGGCGATCGTGACCTGGGAATATAAAGATTCCCTGGTGGGGATTCTATATATTGACTCGCAAACCGAGGAAATGCCGCTGCTGCTTTCCCGTTATTGCCAAAGCTGGGAGGAGTCGCTGGCAAACGAATTCGGCGCGGGGCTGGTGATGGGCGTGGCAGGTCGCAACGAATCGTTGACCGGATTGAAACCCGCTTATGAACAGGCAAAGCAGGCTGCCTGGGTTTGTAAGGCATTGGACGGATTCAGCAAGCCCTGTCATTTTAAAGACCTGGGTATCTTTCAGTTACTGACGCCAATCTGGGATTCGAATCTGGAAGGGTTTTCGCGGCAGATGCTGGGACCGATGCTGGCGATGAAAGAGCCGAAACGGCAGGAGTACTTCGAAACCCTGGAAGCGCTGCTTGGCACAGATACGCAAAAAGCTGCCGCCGAAAAGTTGTTTGTGCACGAAAAGACGATTCAGTTCCGCAAACAACGAATCGAGTCGGCGCTGGGCTGTTCGCTGGATAATGCCGCGCAGCGGATGGCATTGTCGATGGCGATGCGCTGTTGGAAGAATAAAAATACAGACAATTTTTATCGCGCAAGATAAAAAAACGCAGTATTTCTTATCTTTTATGCCGCAGGAGTTATCGCGCCGCGCATGGTATTTATCAGGAGAAAGTTGGTTGGTCATGTCCTGCCCCCAATATGGGGAGAAATGGCCGACAAAACCCCTGAATACCAGAGTAAGGGAGAGTGGCGCGCGGCAAACGAATTGCATAAAACGGGAATCAACACGAAGGGGGAATAATAATGAAAAAATACAACCCATTGACGGCGGAGCTGGTGAAAGAACTGGAGACTATCGTAGGCGCTAAAAATGTCACCATCGATCCGGAAAAAATGGAAACCTATTCACATGATGAGGAAACCGATCCCAGATATCAACATATGCCGGAAGCAGTGGTGTTTCCTGAGAATGTGCAGCAAATCGCCGAGATCATGAAACTGGCCAACCGTGAACTGGTACCCGTGGTCGCCCGCGGCGGCGGCACCGGGCTGGCAGCGGCGGCGGTGCCATTGTTCGGCGGCATTGTCGTCAGTACGGAACGGATGAATCAGGTATTAGAAATCAATACCGATGCCATGTATATGGTTGTGCAACCGGGTGTCCGCACGGATGACGTACAGAAGGCGGCCAAAGACCAAGGGTTGTTTTATGCCGGCGATCCCTGCAGCGGCGACAGCTGTGTAATCGGCGGCAATGTCGCGACCAATGCCGGTGGCAACCGCGCCATCAAATACGGCACCACCCGCCATCAGGTCTATGCGATTGAAGTAGTGACGCCGCTGGGGAAAATCGTCAAATTGGGCGGACGCCTGGAAAAATCGACCACAGGCTATTCACTGGACCATCTGGTGATGGGAGCGGAAGGCACGTTGGGCATTATCAGCGAGATTACGCTGAAACTAAAACCGTTGCCGAATAAAGTCATTGATCTGCTGGCGATTTTTCCCTCAATCGATCAAGCCATCGGCATCGTGACCAAAGTCATCAAGGCCGGTATTACGCCGACTTGCGTCGAGTTCATGGACAACGGAACCGTCAAGAGTGTCGAACACTTCCTGAAGGCAAAACAACCACACAGCGATGTCGGCAATTACATCATCATCCAGGTCGAAGGGCAAAGCGACGAGGACCTGGAAGACAAGAGCGTGCTGCTGGATGAACTGTGTATGCAGAATGGCGCACTGGAAGTGCTGGTCGCCGATCCGGCCAAAATCTGGCATGCACGGAAATCATTCCTGGAAGCGGCCCGTGAAGAGAGTCTGATCCAGTCGAAAGAAGACATGGTGGTGCCGGTCAACCAGATCTCCAACCTGATGCATCAAGCAGCGGAAATCAGCGCCCGCTATGGCCTGGCCGCGCGGATCGCCAGCCATGCCGGCGACGGCAACGTCCATTTTCATGTACTGAAAGGTACCCTGTCTGATGAAAAATGGGATGAAACTCTGAAAAAATTCCAGAAGGAAGTCTACACGCTGGTGTACAAGTTGGGCGGCAAGTTGTCCGGCGAGCATGGTATTGGTTACAAACGCCGCCATCTGATGGAAGAGTACACCAATCCCGATGAACTGGACATGATGCGGGCAATTAAGAAAGCGCTGGATCCCAATCTGATTTTGAATCCAGGTAAGATATTCAACGTCGACTAGGCTGGTGTCGCGAATAAAAAAAAGAATATGAGGGGGGTTCCCAATGACGTGGGTTCAAGCTTACGACCCATTAGGCAATATCTTTTTGTCTGCGCTGATTGCTGCCATTCCGCTGATGATTTTGCTGTACATGTTGGGAGTTCGTCGCGCCAAGGGTCATCATGCTGCGATGATCGGCACCGGCTCGGCGGTACTGCTGGCCATCGCCGTCTGGGGGATGCCGACATCGCTGGCGATCAGCGCCACCCTGAACGGGATGTTGTTCGGTATTTTTCCGATTGTATGGATTGTCATTACCGCTATCTGGGTTTACAATATGACAGTGGAGTCGGGTGAATTCGAGATTATAAAGAATTCGCTGGCTTCGGTGACGGACGACCGGCGTTTACAGGCGGTGTTGATCGCTTTCGCCTTTGGTTCGTTCATTGAGGGCACAGCCGGCTTCGGCACGCCGGTGGCGATTACCGCTGCAATGCTGGTCGGCCTCGGCTTCAGTCCGATCTATGCCGCAGGCATCTGCCTGATCGCCAACACGGCGCCGGTCGCCTTCGGTGCGATCGGGATTCCGATCGTCGTGGCGGCGCAGGTTTCCGGCCTGGATATGATGCATATCAGTCAGGTCGTGGGTCGACAACTGCCGTTTCTGTCCTTCTTCGTGCCGCTCTGGCTTGTGGTTACGATGGCTGGCTGGAAACGCGGCATGGAAGTGTTGCCGGCGGTGCTGGTCGCCGGCGGATTATTCGCCGGGACCCAGTTTATTACCGCCAACTATGTGAATCCGTACCTGCCGGACATCACTGCTGCCATCGTTACCATTGTCGGCTTTTTGCTGTTCCTCAAAGTGTGGAAACCGAAGAACACCTGGCATTTCCCAGATGAAAAACCCAGCGCCGGCGGCAAGGCCGTGCTGCAATATTCGACCGGCGAAGTCATCCGCGCCTGGTCGCCTTACCTGATCCTGGCCGTGCTGGTTTTCCTCTGGGCCGATGACAAGTACATACAGTTCAAGCAAGTCGTGGTTGCCATCGACAAAATGTTCCCATTCTTCCTCAACAGTTGGCCCGGTCTTGATGGTCTGGTTATCAAAACCGCGCCGGTCGTGGCGAAAAACGCGCCGTATGCCGCAAAATATACTCTGAACCTGCTGTCGGCAGCCGGCACGGCGCTCTTAATTTCCGGCATCCTGTCGCTGCTGGTGATTCCCAACTATGGTATCGGCAGAGCAGTGACTTGTTTCGGCAAAACCCTGAAACAACTGAAGTTTCCGATCATTACCATTTCATTGATTTTAGGTCTGGCCTATATCATGAATTATTCCGGCATGAGTTC
>CAZFSM010000055.1:0-5349 GCA_964521625.1 uncultured Veillonellaceae bacterium
TGTCCTGCGTCTGCGTTTCATAATTTTCCGACACTTTCCAGGCCACGGCAGTGTGCGGGTCTAATAGGTAGCGTTGCTGCTGCCAAACTTGGCGGATGGTTGCCATAGACGCCTCAGCCGAGGCCCAGTCAGCCCAGAATGTTGCCTGAATCTTGGCCAACGTCTGTGCATCGACGGCATAACGTCCCCCGGCATTTAATTCCTCCATCCAGAAACGGACTTTCGCAGTATCGCCATCCGTCGCATGGTACAACAAACGTTCCAGATTGCTGGAAATCAGGATATCCATAGAGGGGGAAATGGTTTGGTGGAACGGTCTGTTCCTGTCATAAACGCCGGTCCGTAAAAAGTCAGTCAGAACATTGTTGTCGTTGGAAGCGCAAACCAGTCGATTAATCGGCAAGCCCATCTGTTTGGCGTAGTAGCCGGCCAGAATATTGCCGAAATTACCGGTCGGCACGACAAAGTTTACCGACTCGCCGCTCTGGATCTTACCTGTTTCGCATAACGACTGATAGGCGCTAAAATAATAGGCGATTTGCGGCGCCAACCGCCCCCAGTTGATCGAGTTGGCCGACGAAAGTTTCAGGTTCTTTTGCGCCAATAAGCCTCGCATACTCGTTGACGAAAAAATCTTCTTTACACCGGTCTGCGCATCATCAAAATTACCTTCGACAGCAACAACACCAACATTCTTGCCTTCCTGCGTCACCATCTGGGCCCGCTGCACTTCACTGACCCCTTCAGATGGATAAAATACCAATATGCGCGTTCGCGGCACATCGCGAAACCCTTCCAACGCCGCTTTACCCGTGTCGCCGGATGTTGCGACCAAAATCAACATATCCGAACTCTCTGCAGTCTTGGTCAAGGCCAGACTCATCAAGTGCGGCATGATTTGCAGCGCCATATCTTTGAAGGCGCTGGTCGGCCCATGCCAAAGCTCCAAAATATGTCTGTCCCCTATCGGTACGAGCGGCACTACAGACGGATTAGAAAACTTATCTGCGGCGTAAGCGGCTGCGGCGCATTGTGCGAGTTCAGTTGTCGTATAATCCGGTAAAACGCTGGCCAAAACAACTGTAGCCAATTCAATATAACTGTTTCTGCCCATATCCGATTTCATCAGATACGGCAATGAAACTGGAACAAACAGCCCTCCATCGGCCGCGATCCCGCTGCGTATCGCCTCGGTGCCGGAAACCATCTTCCCGCCACCGCGCGAACTCTTGTAATTCACTGATCAATTACTCCTTTCCGGCTCCCACTACTAGCATCTTTTCAATTGTTCCCCCGTTATAGCGGGTCAGTATTTCAGCATTATATTCAAGGATTTGGTTTAACTCTTCATTACAAGTGCCACTGCCGGCGAATACCACCGACAGTAAATTTTTTGTCGCGAGCGATACCGCGGTCCGCCGGGAGTCAGACGTCGGGTTGCCAAACACGCCAACCGAATCAGTCAAAAACGGTTTTCCGTCAGTTGACACCTGATTTCCGCCAATATTGACATAAGTACCGCCGTGCTCACGCCGGTAATGGATATCGCCATCAATCTTGTCCAAATCATACAGCCCAAACGGCGCCAGATATTTCAACGAACAATAGTTGCTCGCATCCACCGCGCTATTGACATAATAAACGCCCTTGTGTTGCAAGACACGCCGCACCAGCGATTCTGACGCAGGCCGGTAACGCGTTGGATCAAAATCGAGCTTTTTATACATCGTGCGAACGGCAAGAATCGGCGGTAAATTCGTCAATGCTTCAATATTATAGATCTTCGCCACTTCATTTTGCAGTTTCAAAAACTCCTGACTCAAGGCAGGCGAAGAGCCTACAATAGTGACATTACGGATTACCGTACAGCCAATCCGACAATCAGGGCATGACGCCAGGATATTTTCATCAATCGTCACTTTTACACTCATTGTACTCACCACGTTTCTTGTTCTTTTCGTTTCAGCAAATAATCACGCACAACCCCTACGCTGTTAAAAAATTATTATACCGTAATCAGTTCATAATCTATAGATCCCATGCCAATTTTTGCTGCATGCCGGATTTGAATTGTCGCATCATTATGGGCATGCGCCAATTGAGCCAATGTTTTTCCGTGTTGCCCTGCGGTCAGATCCAGGGACGCCTGATCCACTGCGACCGGATCAAACGATGCAACAATGCCGATATCAGGAATGCACTTCTCCTGTTTAACACTAAAACAGTCACAGTCGTTGGTCATATCAATCAACACGTTGATAAACAGGCTTTTTTTCGCTTTATTCTTAACAATCCCGTAGGCGTGCTCCGCCATGCTTTTCTGGGTATATCCCGATTCGGCATTCCAATCATACTTTACTGAATCAAACTTGCATACAGCCAAACATTCGCCGCAACCAATACATTTTTCCGCCAAAATAAATGCTTTGCCGCCCTGTTCGATAATGGCATCCTGCGGGCACCACTGAATACATTTCTGGCAAAAACGACACTTTTCCGTGTTGATTTCCGGTTTCATCGCCGAGTGTTCGCGCATTTTACCCATCCGGCTCGCCAACCCCATGCCGATATTCTTGATACAGGCGCCGAACCCAGTGAGCGGATGCCCGGTTGCGTGTGAAACAACGATCAGGGCATCGGCGCCGACGACTTCCCGCGCAACTTTCACACTCTTATGCAGTTCTCCATCGATTACGATTTCAAATTCCGTGTTGCCAGTCAATCCGTCGGCCATAATAAACGGGGCTCCGGTCTGTTCGATGCCGAATCCATGTCGCTGCGCATGCATGATGTGCTTGACGGCGTTTTCCCGCTCTCCTTTATAAAGAGTAGATGTTTCCGTCAAAAAAGGCTGGCCCCCGGCTACTTTGGCGAAATCGACAACCTGCTTAATCAGTTCGGGCTTTACATGGGTTGTATTATGTTTTTCGCCCACATGAAATTTGATCGCGACAAAATCACGCTTAGCAACAACTTGATTTAACTCACCTGCGGCATAAAGTTTTTGCAGCGCCGCCACCTGTTCCTGCACAGTGGCGCCGTCAGTAACCTTTGCAAAAAACACTTTCGCTTTCATCAAACTATGCCTCCCACATTCATTATAATATTAAAATAGTGGAGCGCGGGGTACCGCGCTCCATGGAATGCTAAAACAGGGCCTGAACCATAGGTCAAAAATCCAGGGACATCAGTTTTGCTTTAACATGCGGCACGTTTTTCAATTCATTCAATAATTTTTCCGCCTCTTTTTGCTCGCCGCAAACCTGCAAAAGAATCATACCGCTGTTAGAACAAGTGGCCAGACCTGCATCGTGCAGACCCAAACGGAACCGGATATTGCAGCCATTCTGCGTGAGAATTTCCTGAACTTTGGTCGCGGTTTCCACGCGATTTTCTTGTAGGATTGCTAAAATATAGCCGCATTGTTCCATCATGTCGACCCTCCCATCTGTTATTCAAGGAAACTTACATGTATCTTTTCTCCACGACGAAAAAAACTCCTGCCTGTCAACCCAAGTTGACCCAGCCCCGGTAGACCAATCCACGCATGACATCCATCGTGATCTGTTCATCTTCCAATAGCAACTCGGTTGCGTCGGTCGCCCCGATGATAATTGGTTTTCCCAAACTCATACAGGCGATTGCTGCGTGTGAAGATAGCCCGCCCTCTTCCACTATAAGGCCGGCCGACTCTTCAATCAAGCCGATGTGATCGGTATCTGTCGCCGCCACAACGACAATTTTGTTGCGAGCCCGTTTATTCAGATCAAATAACGACTTGACGATCGTGACGCGACCACTGACAATCCCGTTGCCAATTCCCTGTCCTTTGAGAATAATATCGCCGACGGTAATCAGTTTTACCGAATTGTAGGCATTGGGCAGATCCATGTTGCCAAGTACACCGACGATTGCATCGCCTTCACGCAAATGGTGGCCTTTCAATGCCGTATCCACAGCGAACTGCATAACATCTTCCTGTCTGAGTGTGCGTCGGCTGAGCAAAGGTTTTACGCCCCAAGCCAACCGCAGTTGCCGTATGACGTGGGGATGGGGGGAAACTGCAATGACCGGTAAGGATTGGCGAAATTTCGCTAGCATCCGCGGCGTAAACCCGGTTTCCGTAGGCACTATAAAAGCCAGCGCCTTCATCACCTGCGAGGCATGTACCGCTGTGGAACACAACGCATCCGCTACCGGGCTGGCAACAATATGTCCGACTTTTTTTTCGTTTCGCAAAGACAGCATTTTATCTTCCTGCTGCCGAGCGGCACTCTTCAATGCTGTCAAGACATCCAGCGGGAATTTATGTGCAGCGCCGCCAGTTATAACCGCTACTCCATCAAATCCTTTTTGAATCGATTTTGCGATGAGTTCATGTCCTTCAATGCCAGATTCCGCCATCGTTTCCTGGACAGATCCAGCCACAAACAATGTTTTTCCAGTCTGTGAGGCACGAACAGAAACGCTGATAAACGGACACAGGGGTTCAGCGTTCGCTAACAAAGCAGCATCGACAATCAACCCATCGGCTATTTGCAACGCTTCATCCATGCTCGTCACAGCATTGGTGATCCGTGCAATCAGCATCATATTGGCTTCGACTGCATCGAGGACTCGGCGAATCTCTATTAGGGAACACGCATCTAAGCCTGTTTCCACAACGACACAGTCCATACCTGATTTAATCGCCATTTCCGTCGCCATAATCCGTTTTTCCGAGAGTGTTTCCACGATTTCCGCCATTAATACAGGCAACATTCCGGTATCATTCGCAGCTTGGCGAACCGCCCGCACTTTCCTGCCCCATTGAGCTGCATCGTCTGGTCGCAAAACCAGGCTGGCGCCATCCAGCCCTTTTTCAAATAACGCTTGTAGCGTTTTGATATTCCAGTCATCTTCAACCTGAAGAATTATTTTGGTCGCACAGGGATCAATCGAATCTGGCGAAATAACCGGTGAGCTGCCTGAGACGTAATACCCGCTACCGCCGCGAACCTCAATCAAACCGACATATTCAAGCGCGCTAAGCGCTTCCCGTACAGAAGAGCGGCTAGTGCTGAATTGTTCACACAGTTCCTTTTCGCTGGGCAACTTTTGACCACGAAAAAACCGCCCGCCCTCAATTCCCTGACGCAAAAACTCGATAATAACCCGGTAGGTTTTTACATTCGGCTTTTCCACATTCTCCTTCACAAACAGAACCCTCCTTCGAAACTATGCAACTATTATTAATAATTCATGCTTTGTTTACTTTTCCCTGCTGAAAATGCCACTCCAGTTTATAATCGCACTTGTCAATAACTTGAGAAAATGTCACCGGTAAAACAGGTTAATTATCGCGTGAAA
>CAZFSM010000056.1:0-4940 GCA_964521625.1 uncultured Veillonellaceae bacterium
AAAGGACGGCCTGATTTATTTTTTGGAGGTGAGATGGATGGACGCCGACGGGCCTCATTTATGTTGCAGACAACTGAACCAAATCGGAGATACGACTGTCCATCTCACGCCGCAACAGCGTTGAGGTGACGTTTTGTGTCTCCGCATCGAAAGGAGGCACCTATCATGCTCAATGTATTTAAAACAATCGATCATATGCTACAACCGGTACCTGGCAACGAAATCGTTAAGGACGGTTGGATTCGCCTGGTCAATCCTTCACCGGATGAAATCCGCACGATTTGTATCACGACCGGCGTGCCGGAAGATTTTATCCGGGCCGCCCTGGACGAAGAAGAGCGTTCACGTATTGAAGTAGAAGATCACTGCATGTTGGTCCTGACCAACATGCCTGTCATGCGCGGGCCGGACAACTACGACACTTTGCCGCTCGGCATGATTTTGACGCCGGAAAACCTGATTACGGTGTCGTTGGAAGAAACGGCAATTCTACCCTCCCCGTCGGAAGGCAGTTCCCTCTCCGCACAATACCACACTTCCAAACGCACCCGGTTTTTATTTCAAATTCTTTATAAAAACGCTACCTTTTATTTACGCTATATTCATCAAATCAATCGTCAAACTGACGAAATTGAGCGTCACTTGCGCAAGTCGATGAACAACGCGGAAGTGTTTCAGCTGCTAGACATGGAGAAAGGCCTGACCTACTTTACTGCAGCACTGCGAACCAATGGAATTGTGTTGGACCGGCTGTTGCGCTTACGAAAGAGCGGAAATTTAAAACACTTATTGCCTTTATTTGAAGAGGACGAGGATATTCTTGAAGATACTATCATTGAAAATCGGCAGGCGCTGGAAATGGTTCAAATGTACTCCGATATCTTGAGCGGCATGATGGATGCATTCACTTCGGTAATTTCCAACAACCTGAACCAAGTCATGAAATTTTTAGCCTCTATCACAATTCTGATTGCGATACCAACTATGATTTCAAGTTTTTGGGGCATGAATGTCGGGGTTCCTTATTTAGACCAACAGGAAGGTTTCTGGTTTGTTATCGGACTAGCGCTTTTGCTCACTGGAATTACTTGGTTGATTCTCTGGCGCAAAAAAATGATCTGATAGTGTCTCGAAATAATCTTATTCTTGAAAGAACTTAAAATACCCTTGCGATTTTCAAATCGCAAGGGTATTGCTTTTCTAGCCTATACATATTTTACTTTAGATCATAAAACAAACCCTGGTAGTACAGTTTTCCACCGGCAATCCCAATCGGCCCGGCGACTTTGCCGCCATCCATCACTTTGTTGCGCCCACTGCCGTCCGGCAAAATCCAAAATAACGAATTTTGCTGCGATGTGTTGGTATAGTAGAGATAACGTTGATCAAAATTCAGATAGCCAACCCGGTCTTCACCGATTTTACTGCGATTGGTTCCATCGATATTCGCCCGGTATAGCTTTTCGCCATCATTCAGGTTGCTGTAAAAAATCCATTCACCGGCCACAACCAAAAACAAGGTTTCATCATTGACGATTTTCATCCGCCCAGTTCCGTCGAGTCGCACCCGGTAAGGTTTGAATCCATCCGAGCCGTTGGCGTAAAAAATCCAGTCCCCCCAGGCGACCACATTTTCCGCCTCATCTTCATTGACCTGCAATGCCATCCCGCCGCTGCGGGGCATGGTGTAAATCTGACGATTGCGGACAAACACGATTCTGTCTCTGGTAAAGCTCAGCTGCTGGACCGGGCCGTCAGTCAATCGCTTGGGGGCGCCGCCATCCGGCGCTGCCAAATACAAGGTGTGATTGTCCGACCAGTTGGCATAATATAATCCCTCTGGCGCAATATTCAGGTCCCAAGTTTCCTGATCCGTTACCATTTGGTCGGAAAGGAAGCGGTCCGGGCGAAACCGCCAGATGGTTTCTTCTTTCTCGCCAGTTAGCGAATCAGCCTTGCGTAGATAGTAGATCCAGCCGTCCTGTTCCGCTACCATCCCCCGGTTGGCACTATTACCAGCCAGATTGCCGCTGCCGGGCGGAGTGGTTTCCAGCTTCAACAACGGCTGGGCGGTCTCCTGAGTTGCTTTTTTAGCTGCCGCTAGCACTTTTTTGCCGTACCAGGTCTCGGTCGCTCTGACAATTGCTTCTGCCGAACGCTGCCTTTGGAAACGGTCGAGAATCAACTTGGCATTGGCAGGATTTGGCATCATAATTCCTTCGGTCAGAACCGCCGGAACCCACGTGGAGTTAAGCACAACCAGTTTGGGCCGGTCCTGCAACACTTCCCGTTGCGTACCGGTCGATTGGATCAATTCATCCTGTATCATCCTGGCCAGGTCTTCGGCCGGCTGACGGGCCGAGGCGTTGTATAGCACAGTAGTGCCAAACTGCCGACTACGCGACAGTTTTTCTTCCGGCAATGAGTTGTTGTGCACGGAAATAAATACCGTAGCATCAACAATGTTGGCTGCATCAGCCCTTTCCAGCAGTGACGGTTCAACATCTGTCCGGCGGGTCAGTACCACATTCCAGCCTTTGGACTCGAATAAACGGGCAGTACGCAATGTAATATCAAGATTGATGTCTTTTTCCAAGATAAAGTTCTTCACAGCTCCGGTATCGGTCCCGCCATGCCCGGCGTCCAGCACCACCGTCGGAACATTCTTTTTTATGCCCCGCGGAATGGTAAATACCAGATAGGTGCGCATTCGAATCATTCCGTCGCGCGCCTTTACAGTTTTACGCCGGACAGTGGAAATTTCTACCTTCGCAGCGTCAGCTGCCTGATATGTCAGTTTAACCCGATTGCCAGTCATCGCTTCCAAGCGGACTGGGAAATCGGGCGGCAGTTCTTTTAATGCCATCACCGCATTCGCCACCACTATTTCCAATCGTCCGGCGGTGCGTTGCTCCTCGTAGGACGGATTCAACCGATAGCCAAGCACATCTTCAATCCCGCTGCCGGGAACTCGGTCATCGAGCGCCACCGCTAACACTTGCCGTTCCTGCAAAGCAAACAGCTTGACTTCGGAAATCGCGTAAGGGGGCAGGACAGACGAGGCATTTACCCCTGCAGAATGTCCAGCAATCCCCGTAATAAAAAGCAAACACAACAACCATTTTTTTTGCACTATTTTTCTCGTCTCCCTTGTCGGCTTAGCCACTCGAATATTTTGCTTTTATTTATTCGACGCATTTCCGGCAACTCCTTGAAAAACACTCCGATCATATAACAATACCGCAAAAACGAAGAGCACCAAAGCACGGCAAAACGCTGCCCCATTTGATGCTCTTGACATAGTAACGCAAGTTCTATTGGTTTATCGCTTATTTTCGCATTAAATAAGCGGAAGCCGGTAAAAAATAAGCGACTTCAGTCGATGGCAACGAATCTGTATCGCTTTCCGGCTTTTTCGGCGCATCAACTATTTTCCAATGCAGAGTGATGGGTCGTCCCGGCATATACTCCAACGTTGCGCGCCCTGTTTCAGGACTCAGTCCGCTTTTCCATTCCAAATAAGCCAGCGACCCGTTCACCGTGCCTGCCATCGATACAACGCCCACACTGGAATCAATTCTGCGCCCATAGTCATAGATTGCAGTATGCGCACCCTTCAGCAGTTGCCCTTCCTGTTCAATCACCAAAGTAAAAGCTGTGTTGTCAACAAAAGCATACCAAGTCCCGGCAAATCCGCCATCAACAAAAGGTCCCTTAGGCGCTGTGCCAGCCGGCGGCCATGCGCTGCCTGGTTTATTCGCGCCGGGTCCTTGCCCATTATTGCTACCGGGTGGTCCGCCTGTTCCATCCTTAGGATCGGTCGAAACCCCATCCGCCCAGGCGACCGGGTAAATATACAGGCAAAACAACGCGAAAACCATCAGCACCACGGCAGCAACGCGTTGTGTGCCAATCCGTCTGATTGAGCCCCTTCCGATCATTATTTCACCCTCCATGAATTTCACCTATGAATTATATCGGCAATACCGCCGCAATTCTTTAGGCGATCACTACAATTCGCCAAAGAAAACGCTGAATAATCCGATTGCTGACGATTTCGGCCTTGATTCGCAGCGATTCACTGCTGCATTTGCCGGACGCGCAGAGTGCTCCATCCGGTCGCTCAGCGCTAAAATCAACCTCCTGTTGATTTTCTGCGACAAATTTTGCAGCTTCATCGGCGAATGCTACGGCTTCAATCCAAGACAATCTAAATCATTTCAACGTTTTCCAAATTCACATAGTCTTGTTTTTTTCGTCGTGAAATTACCAGCAATTAATCGATAAATATTTCATATATATGAAATTTTCTCTTCCCGTTTTATATCCAACACATTATAATAATAGCAAACATACTAAAAAGGAGCCTCCACTTATGCCGAAACCGATTGGACAAAAAATACGCGACCTGCGTCTGCATAACAAACTGACCCTGAAAGATCTGGGGCAAAAGACAGGTTTGTCTGTCGGCTACCTTTCCCAGCTGGAAAGAGGCCTCACCGATATCGCCACCGACCTGCTGGGCAAGGTTTCGGCAGCGCTCAACGTCGATCGTTCGCACTTCTTTCAGGAACCACGTCAGACGCAGCGGCAAATTTTGCGCAGCTATGAAAAGGAAGTTTTTCAGGTCGACTCGGCCCGTTTCATTCATTATCACCTGACTAACCGGATCGGCGACAAAACACTGTTGCCCCGGTTTGTCGAATTGCTGCCGATTAACAGCGATGAACCTGTTTTGCCTTATTCCCATGAAGGTGAAGAGTTTATCTACGTTCTCGAAGGCGTATTGACCCTGTTCATTGAAAACGAACAACACGAGCTATTCCCCGGCGACTCGGCTCACTACCCATCCACTACACCCCACAACTGGGCGAACTATACTTCGAAAATGGTCCGCTTACTGGTCGTCGGCACGCCCAACCCGTTTCAACCTGGAGTGA
>CAZFSM010000057.1:0-4930 GCA_964521625.1 uncultured Veillonellaceae bacterium
GCAACCTTCATCGGCAACATTACGTTTTCCAGTGCAGAGAACTCTGGCAGAATATAATGGAACTGGAAGACAAAACCTAGCTTTTCATTGCGCAGCCTTGCCAGGTTATGGTTGCTCAGTGAACCGGTGTCGATTCCATCAAGGAGTATAGTACCATCGCTTGGCGTATCCAGTATTCCAAGCAGATAAAGCAGTGTGCTTTTGCCAGACCCGGAGTTGCCGACTATAGCACAAAAATCGCCCTGGTAGAAATCCAAATCAATCCCGTCAAGAATCGTTGTCCAGATATCCCCGGATTTCAGCCGTCTTGAAACCCCACGCAACTCCAGTATTTTTTTGCCTGAGACTGATTTACACACTTCATCCATTCCGGATCACCTCCGCTGGTCGAAAACGACTTGCTCGCCAGGCTGGTAATGAACTGGCGAGTACTCCGCAAAGAATACCGACTGCGGCAGGAGTCAGGAAAAGATGCCAGGCCCAGACCACGGGAAAACCTTGTCGGGTGATTGTAGCCGAGAAGCTTACTGGCAATACCGAAAGGACATGGACTAAGGCTGCGCCTGCAAGGATACCAGTAACTGAACCAAGTAATCCCAGCAGAAGCCCCTGAACCAGATAAATGAAAAACACATTTATCCGACTGACGCCAAAGGCCTGCATAATTGCTATGTCACGCTTTTTGTTCATAACGCTCATCAGCATGATATTCGTGATGCCAAAGGCCGAGACAACAAAAATAGTGCCGACAATGGCTGTATTGATTAATCGTCTTCGGTTCAGTTCGCCGCGAATGTTTTCATTTTCGGAAATCCAGTCCCGGCTTTCAAGACCCGTCAAATCTCTAATCATTACGGCGGCCTGGCCGGCAGTGTTGGGATCCTGAAGCTTGAGGTTGAATTCGTTGGGGCCGCTGGCGCCAAAGAAGGCCTCGGCGTTTTTTAGCAAAACAAACAGTGTACGGTTGTCGTATGCAGTGATGCCTGATTGATAGAGATCGATAATCCGAAATAGCTCACGGTTACCGGCATCACTGATCAATGTGACCGTATCACCGGGATTTGCGCCCAAACGACGGGCGATTCCACTGCCGAGAATCATTGCGTTTGGTACGGTTGAAAAGGATTCCAGACGACCTAATTGCAATTTTTCTCTCAAACCGTTGATCCGATTTTCTTGTTCAGGGTCAATCCCCCGGATAACCACGGACTGATCTTTGTTGCCGAAGGAAACCAGCCCCTGACCGGTATAGGATGCACTGACAGCAGTGACGCCGGGAAGATCAGCAAGGTTTTCGCGCCAGAAACCGGCTCCATATATACTCATGGGCTTTTCAAAAGCCCGGATCCGTTCCACCCGGGAAAGAGCATAGCGATCCTGGGCCAGTTCAGGGCGTGGACGAACGCGTTCAGACGTAATCTGGACGTGCGGCGTGACGGCGATAATGCGTTCAACAAAATCATTCTCAAATCCAAGCTGCATGCTGGCCATCATGATGGAAAGCCCAACACCGATCATGACGCTGGCAATGCTGGAAAGAGTCTGTTTTTTTCGGTGCCTGATCTGTCGCCAGGCAGTAAAAAAAATCATCCGTCAACCTCCCCGGATTACTTCAACGGGATTGACATTGCCAGCCCGCCAGGCAGGCAGCAGCGCCGAGAACAGCGAAAGGAACTGTCCCAGCCCCAGGCTGCCGGCATAGATCCACCAGGTTTGCAGCATGCTGAAGCCGCTGCCGTTGCCCGGCCTTTGTTCGACAGCAGTGGAAAAAGTCAGCGATGCAAGCCACTCAATCATGACCTGGCCGAGCAGGAGCCCGGACAAACTGCCAATCAATCCGATTGAGGCCCCTTGGAGCAGAAAGCTTTGCATGAGGACGTTTCGGTTCAGGCCCATAGCCTGAAGGATAGCCAGATCTCGTTGCCGGTCGATTACCGACATTGAAAAGACATTGAAAATGCCGAACCCGGCAGCTAAGATCAAGCCGCCGAGCACAAAATAGATATTGGCGAAAATGATCACCAAAAGGCCAAGTATATTAGAGTTTGTTTCCTGCCAGGGTTCGGCCCGGTAAGCAAAAGTTGAGCCCAGCATGACTGCAAAGTCTTCAGCTTTTTCGTAATTCTTTATTTTTAGTCCAATTTCGCTGACTTCATTGTAGCGACCGGCTATGGTCTGGGCATCTTTAAGTGTGACCCAAAGACGGGAACTGTCGATGGAAGCGACTCCGGTCGCAATAACCGCCACCAGCCGAAACAGATAACTGTTGCCGTCCCGGCCTGTCAAACGGACCGTGTTGCCAACCTCCAGCCCCATTTTTTCGGCAATTGTTTTCCCCATGGCCAGTCCCTGGTCTTGGGTTTTCAGGTCAGCTACATTGCCGGTGATTGCTTTTTCATAAATCCCGGTGAGCTGGTTTTCTTCATCGGGGAGAATGCCCAACACAGTCGCGGGATAAGTGACTGCTCCATACCTCAGAATGACATTGGTGCTGATTGCCGGAGAGATTGCTACTACTTCAGGATTACGCCGCAGGGACGATATGATCTCCACATGGCCGCGGATTTTTTCCGGTTGGTTTTGAGGTTTGATATGTTCGATGGCGGTCAGGGACCAGTTTGCAGATGCCAGAGCTGGCTGGGACCTTTGTTCGCCGGTCTCGGTTGTAATCCGGATATGAGCCGAGGCGTTTACCGTTTTGCTGATGAACTCCTCACGGAAACCAAATAATAACGAGGACATGGTCAATACAACCCCAACTGCCAGAGTGATGCTCGCAGTGACGATAAGGGAAGTCCTCAGATTGGCCCGTACGGAACGGAAACCGAGATAAAGCGGTAAGTTCATAATAATGGTATTCCACGGTGGGTAAAGATGTTCCTGCCGCAATATTAAAGCGGAAAAGCGCGAAACCCGATACTTAGACTGCTGTTAAGCCATGTAAAGAAGGGTGAAAAGCAAAGGAACTATATAATGGCAGTCGAATGCGGTATAATAATCATGAATATTAAGAGGTGGTTTTATGCAGTTTGTTGCTGATTTACATGTTCATACCGTAGCCAGCGGTCATGCCTACAGCACTGTGGCGGAAATTGCCCGTGTCGCTGCCGATAAAGGACTATCCCTGATTGCACTTACGGATCATGGCCCTGCCATGCCGGGCGGTCCCCATGCCTATCACTTTTCCAATCAGACGGCGATTCCCGACTCGCTATTTGGCGTACGCGTTCTCAAAGGGATTGAAGCTAACGTAATGGATCGACGGGGCAGGCTGGATCTGGATGAATTCCGGCTGTCCAAACTGGATGTTGTGGCGATTGGTTTGCATACGGTTTGCTCACCCTATGGTTCGGTCAACGAAAATACGGCGATGATGGTTGAAGCGATGCAGAATCCATTCGTTGATGTGGTGGTTCACCCGGGCAATCCCGAATATCTGGTCGATGGGGAGACTATTGTTAAGGCGGCTGTTCAGTTCGATGTTGCTCTTGAAGTCAATAACAGTTCGTTGACTGTTTCCCGCAAAGGAAGCCTACCGCACTGCGATAATATCGTCAGTCTGGCGAAAATATATGGCGCCAAGTTAATTGTCGGTTCGGACAGCCATTATTGCGAAACGGTCGGCGAGTTTTCCGTGGCGGCTGAATTGTTGCAGAACCATGCGATCCTGGCGGATCAGGTACTGAACACTTCGTTGGAAAAGGTGCTGGCGCATCTGAATCGCCGGACCAATCACAGCAAAGTGAAAATCTGAGGGGGTGGTTACGTTGGATACTTCAAGGCTCGTAATTATTACCGGCATGTCTGGCGCCGGCAAGACGCAGGTCGTGCATATCATGGAGGACTTGGGCTATTTTTGCGTTGACAACCTGCCACCGGCACTGATCCCGAAGTTTGCCGAACTATGCGCCCAATCCGCAGGACGTGTGAGCCGGATCGCACTGGTGGTCGATATCCGCGGCGGTGAGTTTTTTGATGAACTGATGCATGTGCTGGGCGAGATGGACCGGGAAGCGGTGATGGCCGAGGTTCTGTTTCTAGAAGCGGCCGATGCTACGCTCATCCAGCGTTATAAAGAAACCCGTCGGCGTCACCCGTTGGCGCCGCAGGGACGCATCAGTGAAGGGATTCGCCAGGAACGCGATAGACTGGAGTATGTCCGGGGCCGGGCGACCCATATCATCGATACATCAAACCTGACGACTCAGCAGCTGAAGGAACGGATTACCGAGCTGTACGGCGGCGAGAGCGAGCAGGCCAAACTCAGTGTCAATGTGGTGTCATTTGGGTTCAAGTATGGGATTCCCCTCGACGCGGATATGGTTTTTGATGTGCGTTTTTTGCCCAATCCGTTTTATGTAGAACCGTTGCGCTGCAAAACCGGTGAGCACCCCGATGTGCGCGAGTATATCAACAAATGGCCGGTAACTCACCAATTTTTGAAACGACTGCAGTCGTTTATCGATTTTTTGATTCCTCATTACGCCAAAGAAGGCAAGAGTCAGTTGGTCATTGCTATCGGCTGTACCGGTGGCATGCATCGGTCGGTTTTTGTTTCGGGAAAAGTTGGCGAGGCGCTGCGTGAGCAGGGATACCGAGTCGCGATTGAACATCGGGACATCAAACATAACAAGGTCGTCGACTAATATGACGCTGCTAAAATGGCTTTACCCGGGGATGCGGGTTAAACGCTGGTTTTTCTTGTTTACCGGCGGCGTGGTGGCGTCGGGGTTCAGTTTGGCCTTACTGCTGAATTATAAGTTTATCGGGGCGGTTGAGGGAACTTTATTCAACTTTGTCTACCGGGTGACTGGGACCTATTACGGCTGGGTGCCGACGTTGGTCGGCGCCTTGGTGTTATGTCTCGGCCTGACACTGATGGGCTATGCCATGCGGCGAATTATTCGTTCGATTGTCGAGGTGGTTGCGC
>CAZFSM010000058.1:0-4432 GCA_964521625.1 uncultured Veillonellaceae bacterium
ATTCTAACTCTGGTCTTCTTTTTTGCGCCATTTCTGGCGCTCTCACGCGTTATTTGCTGTCTCTTTGTTCAGTTTTCAAGGAACCGCGTCTCTCGACCGCTTGTATATATTAGCACGCTGAATTATGAGTGTCAACACCCAAATTTAACATTTTTCACAAAAACTTTTTGACGGCCGGTCCATTGAGATAATCACAGCGCTTCCCCTGCCATGTGTCCAGCTCGCACAGTCGAGTTTCGATCGTTTCGCGGATCTTCCACCAACCCTTGCTCCAGTTGGTAAACAGGGTATTCGCTTCCGGCGCTCGACCGATCAATCGTTGCACGGCGATGCCCGGCGCCAGATATTCAAGAAAAGCCACTGCTCTTTCCACATACTCCTCGCAACTACCAAGCGTCAGCTCGCCCTGTTCATAGAGCTCCGCCAACCGTGTTCCCTTCACTACATAAAGCGCGTGCAGCTTCACCTGTTGAATGTCTAGCGCCGAGAGCGTTTTCGCCCCCTCCAGTACATCAATCATTTCATCGCCAGGCAGGTTCAGGATGATATGCGCGCAGACATCGAAGCCAAACCGGCGGCTCCGTAGCGTTGCATCAATGAATTCCGCCAGACCGTGCCCCCTGTTGATCCAGGCCAACGTCCGGTAATTGACAGTCTGCAGGCCGAGTTCGATTGTGATGTCGACGCCACGCCGCTCGCGCAGCTCCGCCAAAATTTCCAGATACTTGTCATTCACGCAATCGGGGCGGGTCGCTATCGCCACCGCCACCACGTCTGGTTGGCAGGCTTCTTCTATATACGCGGCAAACCGCTCCGGCGGCAGATAAGTGTTGGAAAAATTCTGCAGGTAAGCGATGAACTTGCCCGCTTTGTACTTTGCCTGAATATGCCGCCGGTTCGTTGCAATTTGCTCGCTCACCGACATCGACTCAGGCAGGTTCTCATAGCCGGCGCCAATTTCACCGCAAAAAATACAGCCGCCCACACCGCAGGTCCCATCACGGTTCGGGCAAGTCACCGGCAAACTCACCGGCAGTTTATAAACTTTTTCGCCATACTGCTGTCGCCAATGCTCAGATATCATTAAATACCGTGAATTCACGCCTCATCCTCCAGGGAAAAATCTGCCGGCGCAGCAACTTGCCAGCGCGGCTTTGCCTGCGTCAGGTCAAACACGATAGGAACCGGTCCGGGCAGTTCGGTTCCGCCAGTTTGCAACCAATGCGCAACGTCCACAGCAAAAACTTCCAGGGGAAATTTGCGTTTCACTTCCCGCCAGTTGGTGAAACGATAGTCGGTAATGTAGCGGCGCATTTTAGTTTCATCCCGCCACAGATTATTCTTTGCCGTTTCCCACCGCTGCCGGTTCCAGTCAAGCGCGTCACCTTTGAGTGATTTCCCCCCGTCGCAGATCGCATCAAACTTCAACAGTTCAGCGACCCATTTTTGCTGGTCCGGCGTCAATCGGCCGGCGAACTCGCGAAGGCAGGCAAGCACAAGGTCCGGGCTGTGTGAACTGCCAAGCAGGCCTTTGGCTTCCCACCATAGTGTCAACTCATTATAGAAGAGAAACGCATCCCCGCCGAAAGCTTTTACCAGATAAGCCAATGTTTGCGGAAACCGCCCACTATTATACGTCTGATTAAATACTTCTTCCAATTGTTTCAGTTGGCGAATCTCAGCATAAGATAAAAACCGGTTTGACAAAATTTCGTACGGCGGATGCTCCAGGTAACTCATTGCGTATTCCTGAGCTTGCAAACGCATCGGCGTGCCTGGCAACATTTTGAGAAAACCGATTTGTAGCATATGCGGCTGTAAACCGTATACATCATTAAAGGATTGGCGAAACTCCGAAAGTCCTTCGAACGGCAAACCCACGATCAAATCCAGATGCAGGTGAATGTTTTGCGGCTGCAGCAGCGCCTGCACGTTCTGACGCAGACTTTGCCAGTCATTTTGACGGCCAATCGCCTGCAGGGTTTTTTCGCAGGTCGACTGCACGCCGATCTCAAACTGGAACAGGCCAGCCGGAACGGTGGCCAGCCACTCTACTTCGTCCTGCCGCAAACGGTCGGCCACGATTTCAAAGTGAAAATTTGTCACGCCCGGTCGATCCGCCAGGAACCGCCAGACCGCCTGATAATGCGCCGGCATTACATTAAAGGTCCGGTCGACAAACTTGACCTGCTGCACTTGATGATCGAGAAAAAACTGCATTTCCTGGCAAACCTTGTCAACGCTGCGATGCCTGACTCCTTGGGTCGAAGCCGAAATACAATAGGAACAGGAATACGGGCAGCCACGAGAACTCTCATAATATAGAATGCGATTGTTAAGCAGCGCCAATTCCGCTTCATTATAGGGAAATGGCAAAGAATCAAGGTCCTCGACATAACAGGCGCCGCCATTTAGTTGAACTCCGTCCGCAGTGCGCCGGGCGATACCAGGCACAGTGATAATTTTCCGACGTTCCAGTTGCGCCAACAATTCCGGCACACTTGCCTCACCTTCCCCCTGTACGACATAATCAACGCATGGTTGCTGCGACAAAATCGCCGCCGCATCAGAGGAAACTTCCGGTCCGCCCAAAACGACAACAATGCCGGGCAAGGCTTTTTTAAGCGCCGCCGCCAGTTTCAACGTCAACTCCCTGTTCCAGAGGTAACAAGCAAAGCCGACAATATCCGGCGACTGTCCGGCGATGTCCGCCAGCACAACCAGCAAATCCTGGTTGATTGTATACTCTTTCACCGCTACCGTTCTTCCTTGAACGCGGCAACTGGCTGCGATCGAATACAGTCCGAGCGCCGTGTGGATATACTTTGCGTTTAGACTGACTAGCAATACTTTCAATTCATTTCCCCCAACCGAGGCGAAGAGTGGTCTTTTTGCCCCGCCTGTATTATGATTATTATAGCTCGCAAACAACAGCAGTACAAAGGAGTGTTCCGTTCATGCAAAAAAAACCGTCCCCTCTGTTCGCCCTGGTCGTCGGTGCTATGTTGTTCTCCTGCTCCGGCGCTGAATCCGCCGCAGCTGCCAAACTGCCTTCCCGCAGTGAACTCCCGACCGAATCCAAGTGGAGCCTCAAAGATATTTATCCTTCCGATGAGGCCTGGGAAAACGAATTTGACCGTTTAAAAAATCTCGGCATCAGCATTTCCACTTATCAAAACAAGCTGGAGCAGTCGCCTCAACTTCTGCTTGAGTGCCTGCAGGCCCGCGATGAAATCGGTATCGCCAGCGGCAAACTATTCGCCTATGCCCGGATGCACCGGGATGAAAACACCGCGGACAGTAAATATCAGGCCATGACCAGCCGCGCTGAAACTCTGCTTGCTTCAGTCGGCGCCGCCACCGCGTTCATCGAGCCGGATATCCTGGCGATGCCGGTTGGAAAATTAACCGAGTTCAGACAAGCCGAAGCTGGGCTAAAACCTTACAGTTTTTATTTCGACAATCTCCTGCGCCAGAAACTGCATGTACTCTCGCCAGCCGAAGAAGCCCTGCTATCAAAAATCTCTGAAGTAGGTGAGGCGCCGCAAACGATTTTCACGATGCTGGCCCGGGCCGATATCAAATTTCCCGAAGTCAAGGATGAGCAAGGACGACAGGTCCAGCTCAGCGAAGGCCGTTACCGCAATTTCGTCATGTCGGCTGACCGTAGTGTCCGGCAGGAAGCTTTCCAAAAATTGTTCGGCACTTATGCCCAGTACCGCAACACAATGGCGGCAACCTTAGGCGGAAGCGTAAAAAAGAATATGTTTTACGCCCAGGCCCGAAAATATGACTCGGCAATTGCCGGTGCGTTGGAGCCTGACAATGTTCCCGTATCCGTCTACAATAATCTGGTCGATACCGTTAACGAAAACCTCGCACCACTGCACCGTTACGTCGGCCTGAAGAAAAAAGCCCTGAAATTGGACGAAATGCATATGTACGACCTGTATGTTCCTTTAGTGCGGGATGTTCACATCACGATGCCGTATGACGAAGCCCGCAGCTTGATTAAAAAAGGCCTCGCTCCACTGGGTGACGAATATGGGGCTATTTTGGACAAAGCGCTGTCGTCCCGCTGGGTCGATGTGTATGAAACACAGGGAAAACAAAGCGGAGCTTACTCTTGGGGAGTTTTCGGCGCCCATCCGTTCATCCTGATGAATTATAACAACCGACTGGAAGATGCGATGACTCTTGCGCACGAACTGGGGCATTCACTGCATAGTTATTACAGCAATTCGACACAACCTTACGCAACTCATGACTACACTATCTTTTCCGCCGAGGTGGCTTCGACTACCAACGAGACGCTGTTGCTCGACCACTTGCTAAAAACAACCAACGACCGCAAAAAGAAAATGTACCTGCTCAATGAATATCTGGAATCAGTCCGCACCACCGTTTTCCGTCAGGCGATGTTCTCCGAATT
>CAZFSM010000059.1:0-3965 GCA_964521625.1 uncultured Veillonellaceae bacterium
CTGATGGGCTATGCCATGCGGCGAATTATTCGTTCGATTGTCGAGGTGGTTGCGCCCGAAGGCACGGATCGCCTGGTGGATATTATCTACCAGAAGCGTCGTCTGAACCGTGGCCCCTCGGTCGTTGTCATTGGCGGCGGGACTGGCTTGTCGACGTTGCTGCGCGGACTGAAGGTGCGGTCGAGTAATTTGACGGCGATAGTCACGGTGGCGGATGACGGCGGATCCTCTGGTCGATTACGGCATGATTTGGGAATTGTGCCGCCGGGAGATTTGCGCAGTTGCCTGGTCGCGCTGGCCGATACGGAGCCCTTGATGGAAAAATTGTTTCAGTACCGGTTTGCCGGCGAAGGCGATCTGGCAGGACACAGCTTTGGCAATCTGTTCATTGCGGCGATGACCCAGGTAGTCGGCGGCGATATTGAGCAGGCGCTGCAACAATCCAGCAAGGTTTTGGCGGTGAGAGGACACGTATTGCCTTCCGCGAATTGCTCGCTCCGTCTGTCGGCGGAGATGGACGACGGGACAATCGTCCATGGGGAATCGGCGATTCCATTGTCCGGTAAATCAATACGCCGGGTGGCGATCGAACCGGCGGATGTTGCCGCAGTCAAGGCTGCAGTGGATGCAATCCTTGAGGCGGATGCCGTTGTGCTGGGGCCAGGAAGTTTATACACCAGCGTGTTGCCCAATCTGTTGGTGCGCGAGATTACGGCAGCGTTAAAGCAGACCAGAGCTCTTCGCATGTATGTATGCAACGTGATGACTCAACCGGGAGAAACAACCGGCTACAAGGCGTCAGATCACTTGCAGGCAATATACGATCATACAGAACCGGGTATTGTCGATTGTGTTTTGGTCAATGTCGAGAAAATTACCAGTTGCCTGCTGGTTCAATATGCCAAGGAAGGCGCCTGCCCAGTAGAAACAGATGTTGCCAAACTAGAAGCCATGGGCGTCAAGGTAGTTTCCGGCCAACTGGTCAGCGCCACGAACTGGGTCCGTCACAACCCGGTCCGGTTGGCTCGTCTGATTTTATCAACGCTGGGCGATTGGCGTCAGGACCAGGGGAAAATCACACTTCGCAAGTCACCGGGCATTGAGAGCGAAACGTAAGTTCTGCAACTGGAGCAAGGGGTGAAATATCGTTGTCTTTTTCCGCGGATGTAAAAAATGAATTGGTGCGACTGGATGAAGTAAATTCCTGCTGCGCCCAGGCAGAGCTAGCCGCGTTATTGTGGATGGGCGGCGTTATTTCCTTTGGCGGGCAGGGGTTGCTCGGTGTAAAATTTATCACCGAGAGCGCCGCTGTTGCGAGAAAGGTGCTGCGTACATTTAAAAAAGAGGGGATTGCCGAAACGGAAGTCAAGGTGACCCGAGCATTACGACTGAAAAAGAATAATTCCTATGAATTGCGCTCATTGCCGTCTCCTGCCGTGGTCGAGTTTCTCGCCCGGATGGGGATTTTTACAGGGGATGTCCTGCTGGACCACCCGGAAAATCCGCCGAAACGCCCCTGTTGCCGTAAATCTTGGCTACGGGGTGCTTTTCTCGGTGGCGGCTCGATCAATCGCCCGGAAGTCGAATACCATCTGGAACTGGTTTCCCAGAACGAAGGGTTTGCCGAAACCTTGGTCCATACGCTGCGCTCTTTCGGGTTACATGCCGGATTGACGACGCGCAAGCAGGACTATGTCGTCTATCTGAAAGAGGGCAATGCGATTACTTCTTTTCTGGGTATTGTCGGCGCGCACAACGCGTTGATGGAATTTGAAAATGTGCGGATTGTCAAAGGGATGCGCAATCAGGTAAACCGTCTGGTGAACTGCGAAACCGCCAATCTGGCTAAAACGGTCAATGCAGCCGTCCGTCAGGTGGAATTGATCCGCTGGATAGCCAGCGGGCGCGGCCTAGCCTCGTTGCCTCGGACGCTGCGTGAAGTGGCGGAGTTGAGGCTGGCCAATCCTGAAGCAACTTTGCAGGAATTGGTCGAGGTATTTGATGGCAAGATCAGTCGTTCCGGCATGAGTCACCGCCTGCGGGCGCTGGAACGACTGGGTGAAGCAATGCAGGAGCTGGAGGCGCGATGAAACACCGTAAACTGTGGTTCGCAATCGCAGTGTTTTTGCTGATACTAACGGGGCTGGTCTGGCTTGGCTCACCCGGCAGCGGGATTCCGGTGCTGACCTATCACCATATTGGCGCGGATGCCGGCTGGCTGTATGTGAGTGAAGCCGATTTTGAACAACAGCTGGTTTATTTGCGCGGCCAGGGCTATACGCCAATCAGTGTGGCGGAGCTGGCCGCAGGTCTGTCCGGTACAGCTAAACTGCCAAGTCGACCGATTGTACTAACCTTTGATGATGGCTATGATGATAATTGCCTCGCTGCGTTGCCGATTCTACTGCGGCAAGGCATGCGAGCCAGTTTTTTTGTTGTGACTGGTAAAATTGGACAACCGGGTTATATGAGCTGGGCGCAGGCGAGGCAAATGCGTGAACAGGGAATGGAAGTCGGGTCCCATACGGTTCATCATTACACTTTGAATGAGATTAATCTCAAAGAAATGGAACGCGAATTGCTGGCATCGCGCCTTATGCTGGAAAGCAACTTGCCGGCAGCACCGGCTGTGTTTGCCAACCCGTTTGGTGAAACAGCGCCGGCTGTGGTCGAATTGCTGTCCAGGACCGGCTATCAGGCAGCCTGTTCGTCGGTTGTCGGTTTGAATCGACCAGGCGAAAACTTATTTATGATCCGTCGGCTCAGCGTGCCGAAGCCGCGGTTTGGCTTATGGGAGTTCCGCCTGCGCCTGTGGTGGTTGAATATGCTGGATAGATTGGAGTTGTAGTCAATGAAACGCAGGTTGTGCGTGTTGTTGCTGGTATTGATAGTTTTGTCCACGCCTGTGGCCGCAATGCCGCTAAGTTTGCGCGACATGGCGGATGTTTTGCCGGAATGGCCGATGACGAGCTCGGAAGCGGGCGGATTACTTTTCTTATCGGATAGTCCGGAAGAGTTTTTTAGTGAGGGTATACTTTACCAAGACAAGGTCAAAGGCAGCGCTCGGCTATTCTTTCATCACGTAAACGGCATGGCGGCAAAAAAACGCGTTGTGATTTTATTGAAAAATCAAGGGAGTGCGCCTGCCCAAGTTGACGTAATCCGCTATGGCGTCAGCAAGCCCGATACCGACTATTTGCGCGCTGGTCGAGCGATACAGGCCGATTATTTTAAGGAAAGCAAACCGTTTAAACTAGTGATTGCTCCGAAATCGCATACATTGTTACAGGACCGGGGGCCGGTTCCTGTTGTGGCGCCGACGGAGATCATGACAGGCATGATTGACTTCAATGTCGATCAGGAAGTTCAATTAACGGTGGCGGCGATTAGCGAACAAGGAGATCCGGCAATCCTACTGAAACAGTTAACTGTGCTACCGCCGGGAGATCCGAATTTGCGCGGAACTTTTTCTCGAACTGATCGGCTGATGTTGGCTAAAAGCCCATATAATCCTGTTAACGATGGTCCCGTATCGATCACTTTGAGTGATGGAGAGATAGACCCATTTTTGACGGGCAGGGATGCGACTACTCGATTGGTTGTGAAAAACGAAGGGAATTATGGCGTTGTTTACAGAGTTCTGCTGCCGACAACCGGCAAAGGGAAAATCCGTTGTTACTTTAATCCGCGTGGTGGAATTTACGCCGGTTGGCTGCGGGTGAAAACCAAGGCGGAAGGAAAAATGGTTGGCACGCCAGCTCATGGAGGCGCCTTTGGACATGAAACATTGGCGGACTTTGCTTTGTTGGCTGAGTTTCCCGCCGGAGAATCATTGTGGGTCACTTTTTCACCGGCCGGCGCTTCGAACCTGCCTGTGCGATTGTTGTTGACGCCGGCGAATTGAAAGCCTCTGTCAATAACTTGAGAAAATGTCACCGGTAAAACAGGTTAATTATCGCGTGAAA
>CAZFSM010000060.1:0-3811 GCA_964521625.1 uncultured Veillonellaceae bacterium
AAGAATGTGCAATTTTTAATCGGCATTTTTATGCAAAATCATATCGGCATTGACAACTTTTCCTGCGGCTTAGTTTTTTGGGGTAAGGTCAGAGCAACTTTGATAGTTATATAGTGATTTCGAACAAACTGGTGCGCGTGATGGTTTTTCGTACTCTACAGATCGATGCTTTTTTGCATCGATAATCATTTATGCATCATAAATGCGATAAAACGTTAATATATCAGGGTTTTAATGAGTACACACCCGAGGTTTGATGCATTTATGCATCAAACCTCGGGTGTGTACTCATTAATTTGTATATTTTCTGTCATTTTACAAGAAGCGATAATAACATGAAATACTTAAGCGGTGGACATGAAAGATAACGTCAATCGGCAAAAGGATATACTCGTTTTGGAAGGTAACTTCATCATGGAATGCATACTGCTGATTCGCGGTATGCGGTATGTCGCAATAAAGATTCTTAGCGTACGAGAGAAGTCAAGTGTCTGAATTATTTTAATAAATAGTGGTAAAGGACAGTGCTGCAAAAAAGAATGGGTCGAAGGTATACACAAGTGTTGCGTTTGGCACGAAAATTGCACTGAGGCAATTGTATGCAATTCTTTAATTGCCAATTATTTTTCAATGGGAGAGATTGGAGATCCCGACAAGAATGAGTAATGCTTTAAAATGATTGACTCGACAAGGAGATGAATGAACATGAATGAAAACTACATGCTCGAAATTTTATTTCAATTGTTTGCTATTGTTACGGTGAACATCATGTTGAGCGGCGACAATGCTATGATTATTGCCATGGCCTGTCGCAATCTACCGGAAAAACACCAACGAACGGCGATTATCTGGGGAACGTGTGGCGCAGTAGTGTTACGAATTCTTCTTACTCTGGTGGCATCCTATCTGTTGACAATTCCCATGCTTCAATTTGCTGGGGGGGCATTACTGGTTTGGATTGCAGTTAAGCTTATTATCACGGATGAATCTGAGGAAGAAATCAATGCGGGGGATTCTTTCGTTGCCGCGATCAAAACCATAATCATTGCTGATCTGGTCATGAGTCTGGATAATACTTTGGCCATTGCAGCCATTGCTCAAGGGAGCATGTGGATGCTGGTGGCGGGTCTGGTCATAAGTATTCCTATTGTTGTATTCGGCAGTACGATTTTGATTAAAGTGATGAAAAACTTTCCGGTCGTTCTCTATATCGGATCGGGTTTGATTGCTTGGGCTGCTGGATTCATGATCAGGAACGATGGGATTATAGGACCTCATTTTGCTTTTCTCGGACCGGCTTGGATATTGCCGGCGCTCATTACTGCTGCGACTGTCACGTTTGGCTATATGAGAAACAAAAGACTGGATACAAACGCGGAAAACGAAGAATGAACTTGATTCCATGATTTTGAGCAAAGCCTTGTCTGTAGCTTTTGAGCAGAGCGTTATCGGCAGGAAAATACTTTTCGTCCTGGTCACCTTCCGCGGTTGCCGGTGGTAGCTCTCAATTACATTGGTCGTATAGATGATCTTGCGGATTTCTGGCGGATAAGTTGAAGAAAGTGGCGATTTCAGCCCAGTTGTTTTGCCAGGATCGAACGATGAGCGAATCTTTTTCTCCCCAACTTTGCTCAAACCGTTCTAACTCTTCCCGCACCGTTGCTACGGAAGCAGCGGTACAAAAGGGATTCAGTGCCGCCGTGATCTTTTCGGCATCCTTGTAGGGCACATAGCGGAAGGGAAATAATCTGCTCTTCGATCCCCGCGACGTTTTTCTGATGTTTTTTGACGATACGGGATCAAACTCGCCGTTGCGGCCTTTGAGGATTGCCAGTTCCACATCGCCGCACTCGCTGTGGACTGTTTTGGCGGAGGAGTCATTGTGACGATTGCTGTTTTTTGCCGACAGCATTATTTTTGCCATTGTCGGGTTTATGTCTGTTATCCGGAATCGGTATTGGTGGACAGGATTTACCGGAGGAGAGAAAACCTTCAGTTTTTCAAATAACGTGGCATCTGCCTGAGCGGAGCAGCTAGAAAGAAGGAAGGCAGGGGAAACTTGAAGAACAAGATCGTAAGATTGCGATGCGGGATAAACGGGAGCGCAATGCGATCGAAGGCAAAATCGGTGAAGGAAAACCTTATGGATTGGACCTGGTCATGGCGAGGCCACCAGAGGCTTCCGGCAACGGGATTGCCAGGCAAGTGAATAATGGAGGGGTACGAATGTCTGCAATGCAAGAAAAAGTCGATCTGCTGAACAAGAAACGCAAAAAAGTGATGGCAGGCGGCGGTGAAAAACGAATAGAAAAACAGCATGCAAGCGGCAAAAAAACTGCCCGTGAACGAATTATCTTGCTGATGGATCCCGGTTCTTTCGTGGAATTAGACCAGTTTATCACGCACCGTTGCACGAATTTCGGCATGGAAACCAAAGAACTCCCCGGTGAAGGCGTAGTCACGGGATATGGCACTGTAGAAGGCCGCCTGGTCTATGTGTTCGCACAAGATTTCACCGTAGAAGGTGGTTCGCTCGGTGAAATGCACGCTGCAAAAATTTGCAAGGTGCAGGATCTGGCAATGAAAATGGGAGCGCCCCTGGTTGGCCTCAACGATTCCGGCGGCGCCCGGATTCAAGAAGCGGTCGATGCACTGAGCGGGTTTGGCAAAATCTTCTTCAAGAACACACTGGCATCCGGTGTTGTTCCCCAAATTTCTTGCATCATGGGGCCTTCGGCTGGCGGTGCGGTGTATTCACCGGCTCTGACCGATTGGATTTTCATGGTGAAGAAGACCAGCCAGATGTTTATCACCGGTCCGCAGGTCATTAAATCGGTTACAGCCGAAGAAGTGACCGCCGAAGCGCTTGGCGGCGCGATGACGCACAACAGCGTTTCCGGCGTGGCGCACTTCGCCACGGAAAGTGATGAGGACTGCATGGCGCAGGTCCGCAAACTGCTCGGATTTCTGCCTTCCAACAACATGGAGGAAGCTCCTCTGGTCGATACCGGTGATAGCCCCGACCGTATGGACGAAGGTCTGAAATCCATCATGCCGGACAACCCGAACATGCCTTACAACATGAAAGAAGTTATCCGAATGATCGTTGACAACGGCGAATTCTTTGAAGTGCAGGAGTTTTTTGCCCAGAACATCATTATCGGCTTTGCCCGTTTTGATGGCGCCACTGTTGGAATTATCGCCAACCAGCCCGCTGTAATGGCGGGTTGCCTGGATGTTAATGCCTCAGATAAATCGGCGCGCTTCATCCGTTTTTGCGATGCCTTCAACATTCCGTTGATAACCTTTGTGGACGTGCCCGGCTTCCTGCCCGGAACCGACCAGGAGTTCAGCGGGATCATCCGACACGGCGCCAAGATGCTATATGCCTATTCCGAGGCGACCGTTCCCAAGGTGACTATCATCACCCGCAAAGCCTACGGCGGAGCATATATTGCGATGTGTTCGCAGCATTTGGGAGGCGACCAGGTGTTGGCATGGCCTTCGGCGGAAATCGCAGTCATGGGGCCAGCTGGAGCGGCCAACATCATTTTCCGTGGCGATCCCGACTGCGAAGCAAAAACCGCCAAGTATGTCGAAGATTTTGCTACTCCCTACAAAGCAGCAGAACGCGGCTTTGTCGATATCGTCATTGAGCCGGAGCAGACAAGGCCGCGCATAATTTCGGCGCTCAGCATGCTTGCGTCGAAACGTGAAGCGCGTCCTGCCAAAAAACACGGCAATATTCCGCTATAAACCGCTGTCAGAAAGGAGATGAACCAATGGGTCTGTTCGATAGTCTGTTCGGCGG
>CAZFSM010000061.1:0-3512 GCA_964521625.1 uncultured Veillonellaceae bacterium
TTTCACGCGATAATTAACCTGTTTTACCGGTGACATTTTCTCAAGTTATTGACAGCGAACAAAATTTGAAGTTTTTTCCGGTGGCTCAAAATCAGCAAAAAACCGGGCCAAACATCCCGGCACAACACCATTCGCCGCAATTTAAACCGGCCTTAAAACCGATCCTGGAGCTTTTCGATTTTGTCAAATCGAGCGGATTTCGCCAGTTTTCGCAGCCGCCATGACTCGGCCAGAAACCCGCGCAAAAAAGTGGCGGAACCGCCGCCACCGGCAAGCCCCGCCACCCCATCTGCCAAGGCGACCGGAAATATGTGTTGAAAAACAACCACCAGGCCGCCACCAACGCCAGATAATATTTCCACATGCTAGTGACTCCGGTTGCGCGATTTTTTCTGCCGCTTCGGCACGAAGCCGGCCCATATGTTTGTTGTTTTGAGTGTCCGTTTTTAGGTTATCACATCACTATAGCAAAACTTGTGATTTCAGCCAGTATAAACAGGCAATGCAGTGCATTCTCAACGGGTTATCGAGTATTGCTTCATCTTGCGGACAATGGTCGACTGGTTAACGCCCAGTACATCCGCCACCTTTCTTGTGGTTCCCTGTTCTATGAACGCCTGGCTCAACAACCGTTTCTCCATCTCCTCCAATGCTTGCTTGTAGGAAACCACCTTTATATTGACAGCGATTTCTTCACTCGATAATTGCCGCTTATCGGGTTTTTCCTGCATTGTATCTGGCAAATGAAAAGGTTCGATCTGTGACTCGTTGACCAAAACAACCAGACGTTCCACCAGGTTTTCCAACTCTCTTATATTCCCCGGCCAACCATAGTTTACTAATCTTTCGACTGTCGCTGTAGCAAAGTACTTTCTCACGCCATACTTCTCGTTATGCTTCATTAAAAATTTGTTCAATAATGCGGGAATATCTTCCCGTCTCTCACGCAGAGGTGGAATAATAAGGCAAAATACATTTAGGCGATAGAATAAATCGTCGCGAAAGGTACCTGCTTTGACAAGCCTGGGCAGATCTTTATTAGTCGCGGCAATGACCCTGACATCAACCTCGATTTCTTTGACGTCACCGATTCGTGTCAACTTTTTTTCCTGAAGCACTCGAAGTAACTTTACCTGAAGATTAAGCGGCAATTCGCCAATCTCGTCCAGAAACAGTGTCCCTCCGGCAGCCAACTCAAACATTCCGGGCTTACCTTCCCGTTTGGCGCTGGTAAAAGCACCTCCAACATAGCCAAAGAGTTCTGATTCAAGCAAGTTGTCCGGGATAGCGCCACAATTGACCTTGATAAAAGGATTGTTTTTTCGACGGCTTAATGCATGTATCTTATTCGTAATCACTTCTTTGCCAACGCCTGACTCACCCATCACCAATACCGTCGAATCCACTATGGCAATCCGAACTGCCATTTCGGTCACTCTCTTCATCGACGAGCTTCTCACAATCAAGTCTTCCATCTTCAGTTGCTGCAGACGGACTTGTTCCAGCTCCGAGGCATACCGTCGGTTTAATTCCACGGTCGCATCAAGACGTCGGCGAAGTTGTTCCAGATCAGTCATATCCCGCACATTAACAACAACTTGCTCAAGATTACCTTCTCCATCAAAAATCGGCGTGCCTGTCGCCATAACCTGACTACCTTTACGAGGGCCTGTAGTGATATTGACAAGCAAGGTTACGCTTCTTTTTTGGTTCATTGCCTCCACAGCTACAGATTGGTCAAAACAATTATTTTCCACAAGCTCTTGCGCCTTCTTGCCGATAATCACGGAACGGGGAAAACCGCAAATTCTTTCCCAGGCTGAATTGACACGTGTAACTCGTCCCTCATTATTTGCAATATAGAATCCATCATAGGACGACTCAAAAATAGCATCGAATTCGCGTACTGTGAGCATGGATGAATTTAATTGGGAACAAATGGACTCGTATTCCGACATGTCCACAAAAACGCTCATCGCACCAAAACAGGTGTTGTCATAAACGAGAGGCGTACGGTTCGCTAAAATTTTTCTAGCGTTGATTTCGACCCGTATTCCAGCCGACGTCGTCATTTTGTCCATCGTATCCAGCAATCCCATTTCTGGATCCAAGACTGAGATATGTCGCCCAATCACTTCAGCGCGAAAACGCCCAAGAATTCTCTCAGCAGCCGGATTATAGACAATGATGTTTCCTTCGTTGTCAATAGCGATAATACCGTTATAGGAAGCATCCATTACCTTGCCTTCCAATGCAGCAAGCATTCGGTAATATTGGGATATCTTGCCTATAACATCCCGTGACCTCATAAACCCGATAAGTTGTTTTTTATCATCCACAAAGGGAATGGTGTCGCCATAGGCCGAAAGATCAACTTGTTCCAACCTTTCCGTCAACTGCAACGGCTTCAACCGAAAAACTGCAGCGACAATCCCCTGTTTATCGCTCGGATTACCAACGAAAAACACCAGAGATCGAATGCACATAACGCCAAGATACCTCCCTGCCGGATCAACCACCGGCAAGGAGGTATATGGTTCATTTTGAAAAACCCTTAATGCTTCTTCTTTCGAATAATCAGACCTCAAAAAAGGTTCTGTGAAAAGGTCGTTTTTGCAAAGATACATATCTTTCCCTCCCTGCCTTAGCCATACTAAGAGGAGCTTTATATGCTCTCATGTTTTAAACTATATCACAATTCGCCATCTCAACAACTTAGTTGGAGATAACCGCCATAACTACACCAGGCTTCATGTTGTCACCTTTGTTGACGTTGATCGATTTGATCGTGCCAGAAATTGGCGAACCGATTTCATTCTGCATTTTCATCGCTTCGAGTATCATGATGCATTCGCCTTTGGCAATTTTGTCGCCGGCTTTTTTATTGATTTTGCTGACTTTACCAGGCATCGGAGCAGTAACGGTGGTGTCGCCGGCGGCCACTTCGACCGGAGCAGTGGCAGGAGCCGGAGCAGGAGTAGGAGTCGCAGCCGAAATAGGATCGGGAGCCGCAACCGGAGCAGGAGCAATATCCACAGGAGCAGCCGATACGACTACACCTTCTTCGGTAACTTCAACATTGTAGCTGGTACCATTGACATTGACTTTGAACTTTCTCATGAAACATCCCTCCATTATTTTATATATGATTATGAAATGAACAACTCCGGATTAAGCAGTCTGACGGGAATCCATCAGTTTCTGGCGACCGGACATCGCCCATACATTACTGGTTCGTTCAATTATTACTGCATGCGCGCCACCGGAGTGGTGAACCACAGAGGCAGTAATCACAGCCAGAAGCTCGGCGCTGACACTGGTATCATCCATCACGGCGATACCGGCTGCAATCGCAGCCACGATTTCAAGATTCACTCCGGCTGATGCTGCTGCAATGACTTCCGGTTCGACAACCGGTTTTTCTCCCTTCAGTTTGGGAGCAGGCACCAGCTTTTGGCCGCCGAACAGACTATCGAACAGACCCATTGGTTCATCTCCTTTCTGACAGCGGT
>CAZFSM010000062.1:0-3501 GCA_964521625.1 uncultured Veillonellaceae bacterium
CCAGTATGCCGACCGAAGTAAATAGCCCAGTGCAAAGCTTCTTTGCTCTGCGGGGATCCATCGTAAGCCACCAAAACTTTTTGCAGTTTTGTCATGTGAACGCACCTCCCCTTTGCTACTAATCAGAATTGTCTGGTTATTTACATTATAGCATTGGGAAGAATAATTGACGAATATTTCAAACGATCTCTTTATTCTTGCGGTTCCTTGTTTGTTTTTTCCAGTTGGCTGACCTTCACATCCAGGCGATTCAGGTGTTGCTGAAGGCAACGCAGCATTTCCTCCACCGGGTCCGGCAGATTATTATGAGCTAAATTATCCGGATTGATCGCATCCTCGCATTGATTGACTTTCTGTCCGTAGCGGTAGACGACCCGGCCCGGAATGCCAACAACCGTTGAGTTTGGCGGCACTTCTGACAACACGACCGATCCGGCGCCAATCTTTGAATCACTCCCCACTTTGAACGATCCCAAAATTTTAGCGCCGGTTGCCACAACAACATTATCGCCGATTGTCGGATGCCGTTTTCCTTTTTCCTTGCCGGTCCCGCCCAGCGTGACCCCCTGGTATACGGTCACATTATCGCCAATTTCTGCTGTCTCGCCAATCACCGTGCCCATGCCGTGGTCAATAAAAAAGCCTTTGCCAATTGTGGCGCCCGGATGAATTTCAATGCCGGTCAAGAATCTTGCCGCATGGGAAACTAACCGGGCCAGTACGATGTAATCACGGACATAAAGATAATGCGAAATACGATGGGCCCAGATCGCATGCAATCCAGGATAGCAAAGCACAATCTCCAGTGTATTGCGCGCCGCCGGATCGCGCTCAAATACTGCATGGATATCTTCCTTTATCTGCTTAAACATCGATACTCCCCCATTTTTGTTAACCTGCCGGATTGTTTTTGCGGCGGAAACCCTGATCTTGCGAGATCGTTCTGCCAATTCCTTCAATCTTACCAGTTACACAACCGCGACAATGCGCCGGAGCATCGTTGAGACAGATTTTTCCCGGATACAGCATGTACAGTTTGCGATAATCCGTATCAGTGACATTGGGCATAACCACATTCGCCCCCCGCTGCAATGCCAGCATGCGACCGTTTGGCTGCAGCGTCTCCATCGCCGTAGTGGCGGGAATGTTTGCATCGGGCAACAACAACCTGGTCAGCGCCATCATCCGGCAGGCCAGGTCAAAGGTACCGCCTGCGGCATCAGCCAGCGGTGTATCGGGGTTAGGAATAAACGGCCCAATGCCAATCATATCGACATCCAATGCTTTGAAAAACAGCAAATCCTGAGCCAGCGATTCCAGCGTCTGGCCCGGCAGACCGACCATCGATCCGGTCCCCACTTCAAAGCCCAAATCTTTCAGATCATGCAGACAACGCACCCGATTATCCCAGCTCATCCCAGGGTCCAGTTTTTCATACAGGTCTTTATCGGTTGTTTCAATCCGCAGCAGGTAGCGATCCGCGCCGGCCCGGCGCAACGCCGCATATTCCTCGCGGGTTTTTTCACCAATACTGAGCGTCAATGCAACTCCCAACTTTTTGAGTTCAGTCAGAACGACGGTCAGTCGATCCGAAGTGAAAAATTCATCTTCACCCGATTGTAGCACCAGCGTTTTATAACCTAGCTCCGCCGCGCCACGCCCCAGCTCCAGGATCGTCGCCTCGTCAAGACGATAGCGCTCCACTTCGCGGTTATCCCGCCGCAGCCCGCAGTACAGACAGTTTTGTTTACAGATATTCGAAAACTCGATCAGACCGCGCAGTTCTACCTGCGAGCCGATA
The DNA here is from genome assembly GCA_964521625.1 of uncultured Veillonellaceae bacterium. Lineage (GTDB taxonomy): Bacteria > Bacillota > Negativicutes > UBA1444 > UBA1444 > UBA1444. The sequence goes on from CAZFSM010000062.1 coordinate 1,802, forward strand.
TAGCGTTCACGGACCCGATCAGCGGCGGCAAAAAGCAGCTCTGCAGCCGGGTCACTTAGCAGCGCCAACAGTTCTGACGCCGTGAGCTGATGAGTTTGTTCCGCTTGATCAATTAATGCTGCCACTTCTTTGCTCACGGTCTCTCTCCTTCAGTTATTTCAATTCTAATCAATTTAGTCGGATTTAATTTGATTGTAGTCCTTTTCGGCTTGTTTTGTCAATCCATCAGACAATTCAGACCGCCATTTTGCAGTTCAGTCACTTTTTTTGTCAACTCAGACCAACCGTGTGGCAAAAACCAAGACCAGATGGAAAAATAGGTAAGTAGTATATTTATTGAGGAGGGACCTTATGAACAGTCAAACCAGCCCAGCCCCTGCCTGTCAGCAATCCTTCGGCCAAAAATACGGCCTCGTGCTCGCTCTGCTAGCCATGCTGGCGATCATGGCATTACCGACGCCGGTCGACTTACCGGTCGCCGGACATCGGATGTTGGCAATTCTGGTATTCTCGGTTATTGTCTGGATGACTGATACTATTTCCTATCCGGTCAGCGCAGCCGTCATTCTGGCCCTGATGGCGTTCACACTGGGGATTTCGCCTGATCCGGCCAAACCGACCGCAGTGTACGGAACCAGCCGTGCCCTGACCATCGCTTTGGGTGGCTTTAGCAACACCGCACTGGCTCTGGTCGGCGGCGCATTGTTTATCGCTGCTGCCATGATGAAAACCGGACTGGACAAGCGGATTGCGCTGGTTGTTCTGTCCAAAATCGGCGCCCGGACTAACCGGGTTCTGGCTGGCGTGATTTTCGTTGGCTTCCTGCTCAGTTTCTTTGTGCCTAGCACAACCGCCCGCGTATCTTGCCTGGTCCCGATTGTTATGGGTATTATTGTAGCTTTTGGCGTGGACCGTAAAAGTAAATTCGCCGGTGTCATGATGATTGCCACTGCACAGGCCGACAGCATCTGGAATGTCGGCATCAAAACCGCTGCGGCACAAAACATGATTGCCGTAGGTTTTATTGAAAAGCAACTCGGCGTCTCGATTACCTGGATGGACTGGTTTATTGCCGCCCTGCCATTTGCCGTCCTGATGTCCGTTGCATTGTATTTTGTCCTGATGAAAGTCATGCCGCCCGAAATGGACGAGATTGCCGGCGGCGACGCCGTGGTCGCCAAAGCGCTGGCCGATTTGGGACCAATGAAAACTGAAGAAAAGAAAATGTTGTTCATTTCCTTCGTCTTGTTATTCTTCTGGGCTACGGAAAAAATCGTGCACCCGTTTGATACTTCTTCCACGACGATCGCCGCCATCGCCCTGATGTTACTGCCTGGTATCGGCGTCATGTCCTGGAAGGAGGCCCAACCGAATATCCCCTGGGGAACAGTCATTCTGTTCGGGGTCGGCATCAGCCTCGGTTCAGCAATTTTATCTACCCAGGCAGCTGCCTGGGTGGCCAAACTGATCGTTGGCACTTTCGGCCTGCAAACTTTACCGGCGCTGGTAATCCTGGCAATTTTGTCCGCCTTCCTGATCTTCATCCATCTTGGATTTGCCAGCGCCACCGCCTTGGCTTCGGCAATGATCCCGATCATCATCTCGATTCTGCAAAGCGTAAAAACCCCCGGCATCAACGTCGTTGGCCTGACGATGATCCTTCAGTATGTGGTCAGCTTTGGTTTCATCCTGCCGGTCAA
>CAZFSM010000063.1:0-3104 GCA_964521625.1 uncultured Veillonellaceae bacterium
GGTGACATTTTCTCACGATAATCTACAAGGTGACATTATCTCAAGTTAACCACATCACGAATTTTAGACGCCTTGACTCCCCTTTGCTTTGCTGGTAAAATTACTCTTAGACCTTATTTAAGGAATGATTGTAAGGTGGGACCACGGTATGACGTGTGTCGGGTCTTGCGCAATGGAGACTTATGAACCCCGCCAGGTCCGGAAGGAAGCAACGGTAAGTAGGCCACTCCATGTGCCGCAAGGAAGCCGGACGCCTCCGGCATATCGTGGTCCGACCTTGTAATCGTTTTTGAGACAGCAGTGGCTGTCTTTTTTTTGTCTGGCGCAGGGAATCGATATAAATATGTAGAATAATAACAGGTACGAAAAAAAGAGGTGGACCTCATCGCTTACAAAGCATTGTACCGGCAGTGGCGACCTAAGGACTTTGAAGGGTTGATCGGACAGGAACATGTGGGCGTTACTTTGAAAAACGCGATTGTTTCCGGTCGTATTTCGCATGCCTATCTGTTCACGGGTCCGCGCGGCACCGGCAAAACAAGTACGGCAAAAGTACTGGCAAAAGCTTTGAACTGCGAAACCGGACCAACAGAGAATCCCTGTAACATCTGTCGTTCCTGCGAAATGGTTAACGATGGGTCGGCCATGGATGTGTATGAAATCGATGCCGCATCCAACCGAGGAATCGATGAAATCCGTGACTTGCGGGAAAATGTGAAGTTTTCGCCGGCACAGTCGCGTTATAAAATTTATATCATTGATGAAGTGCATATGTTGACAAATGAAGCGTTCAATGCGTTATTGAAGACTCTGGAGGAACCGCCGGCCCATGTGGTATTTGTTTTGGCTACCACCGAGCCGCACAAGATTCCGGCCACGATTCTGTCGCGCTGCCAACGCTATGATTTTCGTCGGGTGGGGCTGCGCGAGTTGAGCGATCATCTGGCTCATATCGCCAGAGAATCGGGAATTACGACCACGCCGGAAGCGCTGCGGTTAATTGCACTGCAGGCTGACGGTGGAGTGCGTGACGCGGTAAGTATTCTCGACCAATGCAGCGTACTCGGCGATGACGGGGTTACGGAAACCGAAGTGCGCGAATTGTTGGGACTGGTTGGTCAGGAAGCGGTGTATTCGTTATTTGCCGCCGTGGCGGCAATGGATGGCGCCCAAGGGTTGACGGTTCTGGAAGAACAAATGTTGCGCGGCAAAGATGCCAGGCAACTGTTGCTTGAACTGGCCGGCTACTGTCGCAGCCTGATGCTGTTTCGGGCTGCCCCAAATCTAGACAGTCCGGTATTGGCCGCCTTCAGCCAGGAACGACTGGCGGCGGACAGTAATAAAACAGATCATGCGCGGTTGGTCCGGCTCGTTGAACTGTTCTATCAGGCGTCCAGCGATGCCAGGTGGTCGGTTGATCCTCGAATCACTGCCGAAATGGCGATTTTGACGGCTTGCGTCAGAACCGAATTCGTTGCTGCGGTAATGCCGCAGGCAACGACGGTGGTGACGAGCGCAGCGCCCAAAACGGAACGGCCTGCCAGTCAATTCGATGCTGCCGCCGCAGCTTCGGCACAATCTGCGGTGATGCGGGCGCAGCTCCAACCCGGTTCAACGGCGCCTGTGCAAGCGAAAGGATATGCCTTGGACGCGGATGGTCTGGCTCGGATAATGGAAGATTTGCTGAAAAAAGTGGAGCAAGCCGGCAAACGCTCGGTAAAGGCGCAACTGGCAGACGCTCGACTGGCAGCCTGTTCAGAAGGGATTGCAACCATGGTGTTCCAACGCGACACCATTCGTGAACGTGTAGCGCAGGACGAAATCCGCAAATGGTTGGAAGAATTGCTGGGACAAATCATGTCCATGCCAATGCGCATCCAGTGTGTGGCCGACCGGCCAGCGACCAAAGCAAGTCCACAGCCGGCAAAGTCGCAACCGGAAACGATCCCCCCAGTTGTCTTAAAAGTGCAACAAATTTTTGGCGGTAACATTACCAAAATAGAGGAGGCAGAATAGGAATGTTCGGAGGCGGAGCCGGTAATATGGCCGGTATGATGAAAAAGGTCCAGAAAATGCAGGCGGATATGGCTAAACTTCAAGAAGAACTGAAGCTGAGGACGATGGAAGTCACCGCAGGCGGTGGCGCGATAAAAGTTGTGATAACCGGTGATAAGGAAATCCGTTCGATAAAAATATCGCCGGAGGCAGTTGATCCTGAGGACCTCGAAATGTTGGAAGACATGCTGGCGGCTGTATTTAACGAAGCCGTTAAAAAGGTTGATGAAATGACTTCGACGGAAATGGGGAAATTAACCGCCGGGATGAATCTGCCCAAAGGGATGTTTTAATTTCAATGATGCCGTTGCCGCTGGCGCAACTGATGGATCAATTTCGCCGATTGCCGGGCATTGGCCCCAAAACGGCGGCTCGTTTGGCTTACCATGTTTTGGGTATGGAGAGGGAAAAAGCGATGACGCTGGCGCAATCTATTATTACGGCCAAAGATAAGATTTCCTATTGTTCGGTCTGCTTCAGCCTTACCGATGAGGATCCTTGCTCGATTTGCCGCTCGCAGGCGCGGGACCACGGCTTGATCTGTGTGGTGGAAGAGCCCCGGGACGTCGCAGCGATGGAACGGACTCGCGGACATGAACGAAATCGTGGTTTTCAGGGGATCTACCATGTTTTGCAGGGAACGCTCTCGCCGCTGGACGGGATTGGCCCTGAAGATATCAGGATCAAGGAACTGGTCGAGAGGATCCAGTCCGGGAATGTCCGGGAGGTTATTATGGCCACCAACCCCAATCTGGAAGGTGAAGTGACAGCGACTTATGTGGCTCGCCTATTGAAACCGCTCGGCATACAAGTCACCCGGATTGCCCGCGGACTGCCAACTGGCAGTGACCTGGAGTATGCGGATGAGGAAACTTTGGCGAAAGCATTGGAAAATCGCCGGGAAATCTGAAGAAAGAAGGGTTGACTTTGACGCTGCCAATTGTAGGCGCCTATGCTTTCGGGATTGTCTTGATCTTGTTGCTTGGTTTTTTCTTGGTCATCCCGTTAAAAATCGTATTTCGCTTGGTTTATAATGGACTGATCGGCGG
>CAZFSM010000064.1:0-3071 GCA_964521625.1 uncultured Veillonellaceae bacterium
CCATTTCATTGATTTTAGGTCTGGCCTATATCATGAATTATTCCGGCATGAGTTCGACGCTGGGATTGGCGTTTACGGCGACCGGTGGCTTGTTCCCGTTCTTTTCACCGATTCTCGGCTGGTTGGGCGTGTTCCTGACAGGTTCCGACACCTCTTCCAATGCCTTGTTCGGCTCGATGCAGAAGACAGCCGCCGAACAGATCGGCGTCGATCCCCACTTGACCGTGGCTGCCAATACCACCGGCGGCGTTTGCGGCAAGATGATATCGCCGCAGAGCATCTCAGTTGCTACAGCGGCATCTGGTCTGGTCGGTCGGGAAGGCGATCTGTTCCGTTTTACGCTCTGGCACAGTATCGCGATGGTGCTGGTGATTTCAGTGATCACCTACCTACAGGCCTATTGGCTGAAGTGGATGCTGCCATAAGTAATAGCACAAAAAACAAAGAGGCTGCGCAGCGATGCGCGGCCTCTTTGCGTAAAGAGCACAAGAATTGGCGGCCTTGGCGATGGTCTGGCAGAAATCGCCGCGAAACTGTAAAATAGAAATGATTGAGAGACAACAAGGATAGTCTTGGGGGTAACATGCAAAACAATCGGGTTGCCGCCGTAAGCGCGGCCGATTATTCGACAGAGCTGATTGAACAGAAAATCGACCAGGCGCTCGGTTTGCTAGGCGGACTGGGCCAGTTCATCCAGGCCGGCGAGCGGGTGCTGCTGAAACCGAATATGTTGGAAGGGCTGCCGAGCGAATGCGCGGTGACGACCCACCCGGCAGTGGTGCGGGCGATGATCCGGCAGGTCCGTCAGCTGGGAGCGACGCCGCTGGTCGGCGATTCGCCGGGCGTGTCAGGTACGCTAAAAACAGCCGAAAAGTGCGGCATTCTTGCGGTGTGTCAGCAGGAAAACACCGAACTGCTTCCGTTTGAGCATAGTATCGAATATCCCTGTCCTGACGGTCGGACGCTGAAGAAGTTTTATCTGACCGATGTGCTGGGACAAGTCGATAAAGTAATTTCACTCGCCAAAATGAAGACGCATACCTTCATGGGGATGACCGGCGCGACCAAGAATATGTTCGGCTGCATCGTCGGCGTCCAGAAGGCGCAGTTTCACCTGCGGACCCAGCAGCGGCGAGATTTTGCCGGTATGCTGGTCGATTTGGCGCTGCTGGTCAAGCCAGTGTTGTCGATTGTCGACGGGGTGACGGGGATGGAAGGCAACGGTCCGCGTAATGGGCGGCCAATTCAGGCGGGCGTAATCCTGGCCGGCGCCAATCATTTTGCCGTGGATATCGTGATGGCTGAAATGATGGGGTTCAGGCCGGAGGAATTGCCTGTGGCGGCGCTGAGTCTGGAGCTTGGCCTGACGCTAGCATTTGAATCGATTGAGCTGGTCGGCGATGCGCGACAGGTACGTCATCAGTTTGTCCAGCCCCGCAGCATGCAATCACTGGAAGATAGGGTGCCGGCTTGGTTTGCCAAAGGCGCCCGCAGTCAGTTGACGGCTAGGCCGGCAGTCCAGCCGAATTGTATCGGCTGCGGCCGCTGCGTGGCGCACTGTCCGCCGCAGGCGATGCAACTGGTGGAAGGCATCGTTCAGATCGATGATGCGAAATGCATCCGCTGCTATTGCTGCCAGGAACTGTGTCCGGCCAATGCAATCCAGCTTCGCAGCGGGTTGCTGCTGAAACTGGCGCAGCGGTTCATGAAATAAGCAGGCAAAGTTACAGTTTTTGCAGGTCGCTGCGACGAGCCCGTTCAGCCAACGTCGATGAACATTCGCCTTTGCCGCAGATTTCGGCGGCGGGAATCGCCAATTCCCGGCTTAGCAGTTCGCGGACCCGCAGACCGCAAAAGGCTCCCTGACAGCGACCCATACCGGCGCGGGTGCGAAATTTGACCGCATCGAGCGAGCGAACCGGAATGCCCCGGTTCAGGCAATCGAGAATTTCCGCTTCGGTGACTTGTTCACAGCGGCAGATGATATGCAGCGACGGATCAGTGGCGTTCAGATCGCCGCTGAAATCCGCCGCTTTTTTGCGGATAATCGGTGGGCGCTGCGGCTGGAAGTCAGCTTTTGCTTCCAGCATCAATCCGGCCTGCTGCAGCAAGCCGCAGACTTTGCCGGCGATGGCCGGCGAGGCGGTCAGCCCGGGCGAATCGATGCCGATCAGGTTGATGAACCCCTTTATGCGACTGGCATCAATAATCCAGTCCTTCTGGTTAGCGACCGGCCGGTTGCCGGCAAAGGAAGTCAGTGTCTTGCGCATGTCGAACCCGGGTACGGAGCGACGGGCTTGCGTAACGATGTTGGCGAGGGTTTTGGCATCGGTGCCGACATCGGTTTTGTCGTCGATATCCTCGGCGTTGGGTCCGATCATCAGGTTGCCATGGAAAGTGGTGGTAACCAAAATCCCCTTGCCCAGACGGGTGGGAACCTGAAAGATCACCGACTGCGCCAGATGATTCTGATCTTTATCCAGAATCACATACTGGCCACGGCGGGGAGTGATCCGATATTCATTTAGGCCGACCATAGCGGCGATGCGGTCGCTGAATACGCCGGCGCAATTGATTACGCAGCGTGTCCGCAGACTGCCCCGATTTGTCTGCAAATGAAATTCCCCGGCAAGTGGCTCGATTGCTAGGACTTCTTCCTGCAGTCGCAGGTCAACACCGTTGGCAAGCGAGTTTTCCGCCAAGGCAATGGCAAACTCATAGGGCGATGTGACACCGGCGTCTTCGCAAAATAATGCCGCAAGCACGGCGGGATTCAGATGCGGTTCGCGTTGCAGCAATTCCTGCCGGTCGATAATCCGCAGTCCGGTCACGCCATTTTTGCGGCCATTCTCGAGTAGTTTTTCCAAGGTTGGCAGTTCCTCGGCGGCAAAAGCCAGCACCAGCGAGCCGGTTTGGCGATAGCCAAAATTCAGCTCACGATCCAGTTGTTCGTAAAGCCGGTTGCCGGCGATGCACAGCTCCGCTTTCAGCGTGCCGGGTTCATCGGAGTAACCGCCGTGGACGATGCCGCTGTTGGCTTTGCTGCAGCCGCGACCGACATCGGCTTCTTT
>CAZFSM010000065.1:0-2893 GCA_964521625.1 uncultured Veillonellaceae bacterium
GCTGCAAAAAACTTTCAGCATAAAAGGAAAGGCGCTGGCAAAAATTATACAACTCACGCACGTTTCCCGGCCATGAGTATTGCATTAAAAAAGGCATAATTTCTTCTACAACTGTAGTTTCAGCCCCCTTCAATGTCGCTAAAAAATGGCGGCACAGCAAAGGAACATCTTCAATACGGTCCTGCAAACTGGGAATCTCCAAATATAAGACATTCAGTCTAAAATAAAGATCTTCGCGCATTTTTTTCGTCGCAACCAATTCTGACGGAATCTTATTAGTTGCGGCAATGACTCGCAAATCAATCGGGATTACCGTGTCGCCGCCCACCCGCAATACTTCCTTTTCCTGCAAAACCCTCAATAATCGGCCCTGCAGCTCTATTGGCAATGCATCAATTTCGTCCAGAAACACAGTTCCACCGTGCGCCAGCTCAAATAACCCCAATTTCCCTTTTCGCCTGGCGCCAGTAAACGCGCCTTCGTCATAGCCAAACAGCTCACTCTCCAGCAAGGCTGGCGGCAATGCGGCGCAGTTGATCGCAACAAACGGACAATTCCGCCGTTTGCCCGCCGCATGAATTCCCTGGGCAAACATTTCTTTTCCGCTGCCGGTCGGTCCATAAATCAGCAGCGTCAAGTCAGATAACGCGCACTTTTTCGCCATTTCTTTGGTCTCATTAATCGGTGCGGATTGCCCCAAAATATGCGCCAGCTCATATTTGAAAACAAAACGTTTTTTTGTCATCTCGCGGCGTAACCGATGCTCAATCTGGATTACGCGGGACACATCCTGAAACGTCGCCACTGCGCCCAATATTTCATTTTCAGCTTTGATCGGTACGCGATTGGTAACAATATGAACATTGCCGAACTCCTGCAGTTCGCCGATCTCCGCTTTACCGGTTTTCAAAACTTCCGTCAAACGACTGTTGGAAATCACCAGACTGGCTTCCCTGCCAACCGCCGTCGCAGCATCAATTCCCAGCATTCTTTCTGCTGCCGGATTAACGATTTCAAGCCGACCAGCGCCATCCACGGCCACAATCCCATCGTAAACGCTATCCAGAATGGTTTTCAACCTATAGGCCTTGCGCTTTTCCTCCCGCCGCAGTTTAGCTACTTCCACAGCCTGCAATAAAGCTTCGCGGACCGTATCACGGCTGGCTTTGAGAAAAACTGCCGGCATTCCGTTGCTTCGCGCCATTTGAACCGAAGGGCCGCCTCCCACCAGGCAGTAGCCGCCCTCGTTCGCCGCTTCCACGATACGCTGTTCCAGCCCCTGTAAACTATTAAATATCAGTTCCGTAATATCAATATCCATTGCTTTTTCGAGCAGGCTGATGCCAACAAAGCTCTTACCAAAGGACGTCAACACAATTTTACGAGAAATCTTTCTCGCTTCTTCGCAGGATTCCATAATGTCATAAAGACCTGTCGTAATATTTACCACCGGGGCTTTATAATGTCCGGCAATAAAATTATAGGTGCCGCCCCTGCTGATAAACACGTCCACTTCCGGCCCCCGCAACCGGTCAATCGCAATTTTGGCCGTTTCCATCCCACCCTCGTAGATCTCGAGCGGAATTTCAAGTTCTGCTGCCACATCTCGGGCCAGAACTCCCAAATCTTTAAACGGAGAAATCAATACAATCCGACTCATGCAATTTCACATCCCCGCATTGGCGTTTTCAATCATTCTGATTATACTCATTTGGCACAAAAATTGCATCATTAAGAAATGGTTCAAAATTTATGATTATTAGGGGGATTTTCGCATGTCACGTTTAGGAGCTATGGAAGGAATCACCGTACTAGACCTTACCCGTGTATTGGCCGGTCCGTTTTCCGGCATGATGCTGGCCGACATGGGCGCCAATGTCATCAAAATCGAAGAAGCTGGCAAGGGTGCCGACGAACGCCAACTTGGACCGTTTCAAAATGGAGAAAGCGCTTACTACATGAACCTCAACCGCAATAAAAAGGGCATGAGCCTCAATTTAAAGTCAGCGAAGGGCAAAGAAATTTTCAAGGAACTGGTGAAAAAAGCGGATATCGTGCTGGAAAACTATCGTCCCGGAACCATGGATAAACTTGGTCTTGGTTATGACGTACTCAAAGAAGTCAATCCCGGCATCATTTATGCAGCAGTATCGGGCTTCGGCCAGTACGGGCCTTATTCCAAACGCCCCGGCTACGACATCATCAGCCAGGCAATGAGCGGACTAATGAGCACGACCGGTTGGCCTGGTGGTCCGCCCACCCGTTCCGGAACCGCCATGGGCGATGTTTTGGGAGGTTTATCGGTTACAATCGGAATTCTGGCCGCACTATATAACCGGAGCCATACAGGGCGAGGACAGATTGTTGATGTGGCGCTTGTTGATTCCGGAGTCGCCAGTCTTGAGATCATCAACATGATCTATTTCACGGAAAACCGCTTGCCGCAACGCATCGGCAACCGCTATGAATCGGTCTATCCCTATGATTCTTTCCAGACGAAAGATGATTTGGTCATCATTGCCGCCGGCAATGATAAACTTTGGTCGCTGGTGGCAAAGCACATTGGCAGACCAGATCTAGCGGAACACCTCGACTATGCCCGGACTCGCGATCGTGTGAAAAACAATGTGGCCGTCAAGAAAATCGTCGAAGCGTGGACAATGACAAAAACATCAAAAGAAGTTACTGATGAGCTGCTGGGAATCGGGGTGCCGTCAGCGCCGATTTACTCCATTGATCAGGTGGCCGCCGATCCTCATATCGCCGTGGCCAGAGAAATGTTCGTCGAAACTGTCCATCCCAAGGCCGGAGCAATAAAACTAACCGGAACACACATTAAGTTTTCAGAGACCAAGAGCAGTATTCGTACGCCATCCCCGTCTCTTGGCGAACA
>CAZFSM010000066.1:0-2681 GCA_964521625.1 uncultured Veillonellaceae bacterium
AGCATCATCACCGGTCAGCTGCAGCCGGATGCCGGTAAAGTGGAGTGGTCCAACCGCGTGACCGTCGGCTACCTTGACCAGCACGCTGTGCTGTCGAAAGGCAAGAGTATCCGCGACATCCTGCGAACCGCATTTCAACAGATGTTTGACTGGGAAGCCGAGATGTTGGCGATTTACGACAAGATGGCTGAAGCCGCACCGGACGAACTGGACAAGATGATGGAAGACGTCGGCGAACTGCAGGATTTGCTGGATCATGGCGGCTTTTATATGCTGGACGCCAAGATTGAAGAAGTTGCCAACGGACTGGGACTCGGCGAGGTCGGGCTGGATCGTGACGTCAGCGATCTTAGTGGCGGCCAACGGACCAAAGTGCTGCTTACCAAACTGTTGCTGCAAAACCCTTCGATCCTGATCCTCGATGAACCGACCAACTTCCTCGATGTTGAACATATCGAGTGGTTGAAGCGGTTCCTGACCAACTATGAAAACAGTTTTATCTTGGTATCGCACGATATTCCCTTCATTAATGAAGTGGTCAACGTCATCTATCACGTGGAAAACACCGTGTTGACCCGCTACACGGGAAATTATGAGCAATTTCAGGTTTTGCACTCGATCAAGAAAAGCCAGGAAAACCGCGCTTTTGAGCGGCAACAGCAGGAAGTCGAGCGACTGGAAGATTTTATTGCCCGCAACAAGGCGCGGGTGGCGACGCGTGGTATGGCCAACAGCCGGCAAAAATGGCTGGACAAGATGGAAGTGTTGGAAAAGCCCCGCGAAAAGCCGAAACCGACATTCCAGTTCCGCGAGGCGCGGACGCCGGCCCGGGTGATTGTGGCAGCGGAAAATCTGGTGCTGGGATATGACGAGGCGCTAACTCGCCCTGTCAAATTACAACTGGAGCGCGGTAAAAAAGTTGCCATCCGCGGCGTCAACGGTCTGGGAAAAACTACATTGTTGAAGACCCTGCTGGGTCAGTTGCCAGCGTTTGCCGGGCAGGTCGAACTGGGCGATTATCTGTTCCCCGGTTATTTTGAACAGGAATCGGGCCGGGACAACACGAGTACCGCTATGGAAGAAATTTGGCAGGAATATCCCGGCATGAGCAATGGCGAGGTACGGGCGGCATTGTCCCGCTGCGGCCTGACCAATGAACATATCACCAGTCAGATGCAAGTGCTCAGCGGTGGTGAAAATGCCAAAGTCCGTCTGTGCAAGCTGATGCTGAAGGAAGTGAATTGGCTGGTTCTCGACGAGCCGACCAACCACCTCGACATCGATGCCAAGGCGGAATTGAAACGGGCCTTGATCGACTTCAAAGGAACCATTCTGCTGGTATCGCATGAACCTGACTTCTACGAAGACTGGGTCAGCGATATCTGGAACGTTGAGGACTGGACGACCAAAGTTATATAAAAACGTTTGAAGGAGTGTTGTAAAATGCCCAGAATATCTTTTACTGCCGCAGGTGCGACAGCTGTCGGACCTTACTCCCACGCCGTGCAGGCCGGTGAACTGGTTTATCTGTCAGGCCAAACCCCACTCGATTCGGCAACCGGTAAACTGGTTGAGGGCGATATTGCCGCTCAGACAGAACAATGTTTCAAGAATCTGTTCAAGGTGCTGGAAGCGGCCAGACTGACCGAGACCGATGTCGTCAAAGCCAATGTGTTTCTGACCGACATGGCCAACTTCGCGGCGATGAACGCCGTATACGCGACAAAATTTTCTGCCCCGTATCCGGCCCGGTCCACGATTGCCGTGGCGGGACTGCCGCTCGGAGCTCAAGTGGAGATTGAGCTGATCGCACGCAAAGGATGAAAAGGCATATGACGCTTAGGTTACCGGAGGCCCATCAACTGAAAGTGCAGATTATTTTTAGAAACTTGCAGGAAATAACAAAAAAGATGCAGAATTAGTACAAACAAATGTGTTCATCAATGATGAGTTGTTGAAACTTTTCGATGTTTGACGCAACAGAGCATATCGGTTTGGCTGTAAGAACTCGCAAGAGAGACGAAAGCTACCGTTTTTCGCAACAATGGTTACGCATGCGTAGAAAACGTTTGTGTGGACGTTGGGGGAAGCGGTAGCTTTTCTGTTTCCGAAAGGAGGTTGAATGATTTCGTTGTGACAGATTGCAAACTTTGTTCAAGCACTGAAAAACTGGAAGAAGGAAACAATTTATAAATTGGGCGAAACTGATGATTGACTGCGTACTGAATATGGACGCGATTTCGCAGAAACAAGTTGCATTGTGTCAGCAGGAACGCAGTGAATTAAAGCGAATACTTTGAAGGATATAAAATCACAGGAGGTTGAACTGATGAAGCAAGGAACCCGATCGATGAAAACGATGGATGGAAATACGGCTGCGGCATACATTTCATATGCGTTTACCGATGTGGCTGCAATATTTCCGATCACACCCTCGTCCAACATGGCCGAACATGTCGATGAATGGGCCGCACAGGGGCGCAAGAATATTTTTGGTCAAACGGTTCATGTGGTGGAGATGCAGTCGGAAGGAGGGGCTGCCGGCGCGGTACACGGATCACTGCAGGCAGGTGCCTTGACGACGACATATACGGCATCGCAGGGATTGCTGCTGATGATCCCCAATATGTACAAAATCGCCGGCGAACTGCTGCCAGGCGTTTTTCACGTCAGCGCCCGGG
>CAZFSM010000067.1:0-2630 GCA_964521625.1 uncultured Veillonellaceae bacterium
TTATTTTAGGAGGGATTACTTTGGTTTGGGTCGGCGCAATTATTGTCATATTAACATTTGCTGCAATCATTAAGAAGTATGAAACGAGACTGGTCCTGTTTGTTTCGGGAGTCGCGATGGCGGCTGCATCCGGCAATCCGATGGCAGCGGTTGATGCCTTTAGCAAGGCGATGGTCAATCCTGGCTTGGTCACGGTTATTTGTACGGTTATGGGTTTTGCCTTTGTCATGAAGTTGACGAAGTGCGATGCCCATTTGGTTCATCTGCTGGCAGGCGCACTCGGTCGTTTCCGGGTCATCCTGATTCCCGGCACGATCATTGTCACCTTCCTGATCAACATCGCCCTGCCCAGTGCCGCCGGTTGCGGCGCCGCGGTCGGCGCGATCATGATCCCGACCTTGATTGGCGCCGGGGTCAATCCTATTATGGCAGCCTGTGCAGTGCTTGCCGGTACCTGGGGCAGCGTATTTAACCCCGGTTCGGCCCACGTGCCGTTCATTGCCAAGCTTGGCAACACCGATGTCATGACCGTTATTGCCGGTCATACGACTGCTGCCGTAGTCGGTATTGTCACTATCGCCGTTCTGCTGACGATCATTGCCCGTTATCTGAAGGAAGACGGTTCAGGGGAAACGGCTGTCATGGCAGCCGCTAAAAAAGAAGAAGGCTTCAAAGTTAACTTCCTGATGGCGATTGTCCCGGTTATCCCGTTGCTGCTGTTGGTTCTGGGCAGCAAACAAGTCAAACTGATCCCCGAAGTTTCGGTACCGGCAGCTATGTTGATCGGTGCGGCGCTGGGGTTTGTCGTCACGCTGACCAAAGTGGACGAAGTATCCAAACAGTTCTTTGACGGCATGGGTAATGCCTATGGCAACGTTATCGGCATTATCGTTGCCGCTTCGGTATTCACCACAGGCATGGAACTGATCGGTCTCACCGGCTCGCTGATTACCGCAATGAAAGGTTCGGCCGCCATCGCCAAGATTGCTGCGACTTTCGGTCCGTTCATCATCGCTGTTCTCGGCGGTTCCGGCGATGCTGCGACGCTGGCCTTCAACGGCGCGATTACACCGCATGCACCGCAACTAGGTTTCGGCATCCTGCCGATGGGGTCCCAGGCCTTCATCGCCGGCGCCCTCGGACGGTCGATGTCACCGGTGGCCGGTGTGGCGATCGTTTGCGCGGGTCTGGCCCAGGTCAACCCGATCGACATGGCCAAACGCAACGCGATTCCGATGATCGTCGCGGCAATCATTTCGATGTTTATCCTATTGTAGTCACATAGTGGAATACGCACAGAAGTGGTAAAGGAGCAGGATAACGATGGATGCAAAAATCATTCAGGCGGCAACGGCATTAAAAGATAAGACGATTGCCCGCCGCCGTGACTTTCACAAACACGCCGAAGTGGCATGGACAGAATTCCGTACCGCCGCCTATGTGGCCCAGACCCTGACCGACCTTGGTTATCAGGTAGCTACCGGCGATGCTGTCCATGACGAAGCTTCAATGATGGGATTGCCGTCAAAAGCGGAACTGGAAAAACAGATGCAACGGGCGATTGACCAAGGGGCCGACAAGGCCTGGGTCGCTAAGATGGCTGGCGGAAAAACCGGTGTCGTGGCGGTGATGAAATTTGCCAAGCCGGGACCGACGGTTGCGTTGCGTGTAGACATGGATGCCAACGATCTGTCGGAAGCGACTGAAGAAAAACACCGCCCGGTCAAGGAAGGCTTTGCCAGCGTCAATAAAGGTGCTATGCACGCCTGCGGTCATGACGGACACACCTCGATCGGTCTTGCTGTGGCGGAAGTGCTGGCCGGTCTCAAGGACCAATTGGCGGGAACCATCAAGCTGATTTTCCAACCAGCCGAAGAAGGCGTACGCGGCGCCAAGGCGATGATGGCCAAGGGTGTTGTCGATGACGTGAAGTATGTTGTCGGTATGCATTTGGGTGTCAATCTGCGTAAGACAGGGCAAGTTGCCTGCCGTACCGAAGGGTTCCTGGCCACGACGAAACTGGATGCCACCTTCACCGGTGTGCCGGCTCATGCCGGAGCTGCGCCGGAAACCGGCAAGAATGCGATCTTGGCCGCCTGTACGGCGACGCTCAACCTGCATGCCATCTCCCGCCACAGCCAGGGTATTTCCAGGGTCAATGTCGGCGTGATTCAGGGCGGCAGCGGACGCAACGTCATTCCGGCCAATGCGGTGATCAAGGTTGAAACCCGCGGCGTCAACAGTGAGATCAATGAGTATGTTTATAACGAAGCGGTACGGATCATTGAAGCAGCGGCCATGATGCAGGGCTGCAAAGTTTCGATGGAACTGATGGGCGGCGCGGCTGGCTGCGGCAACGACGACGAGCTGGTGGAACGCATCCGCAAAGTCGCCGAGCGGCAGAAACTATTGCCTGATATCCTGCCTTCCGGCAATATTGGCGGTAGCGAAGACTGCGCTTATTTCATGGAACGGGTGCAGAAAAACGGCGGTCAGGCCGCGTTTGTGATGATTGGTACCGAACTGGCAGCCGGACACCATGACGGATTCTTCGATTTCAACGAAGATGCCTTTGTACCGGCGATTGCTTTGATGAGCGGTGCGGCGGCGGACCTTTTGACTCAGGGATA
>CAZFSM010000068.1:0-2331 GCA_964521625.1 uncultured Veillonellaceae bacterium
ACGCCTAGAGCTGTTGGTAAGGTTGATGGACCAGAATTGCCGTAATAGGTTGTTTTGTTGTCGATATGCGGGTGGAGAAATCCATCCGCTTTTGTTTTACCAATAATTGAAAGAGGTGAGAGACAATTAGTAAAGAAACACTGAGAATCAATGAAGAAATTCGGGCCCGGGAAGTTCGTGTGGTAAGTGCCAACAATGAACAATTGGGGATCATGAGTCTGCGCGATGCGCTCCAGATGGCGGCTGATCAGCAGCTCGACCTGGTGGAAGTGGCTGCGGCGGCAAAACCGCCGGCATGTCGGATCATGGACTTCGGCAAGTTCCGCTTTGAACAGCAAAAACGTGATAAAGAAGCCAAGAAGAAGCAAAAAGTCATCACGTTGAAAGAAGTAAAGCTCCGGCCGAATATCGAAGATCATGATTATGAAGTGAAGAAGAAAAACGCCCAGCGTTTTATTGCAGACGGCGATAAGGTCAAAGTTACGATCATGTTCCGTGGCCGTGAACTCGCACATCCAGAACTGGGACGTCAGATTTTGGTGCGGATGGCCAATGAAATGAAAGAACCGGCCTTAGTCGAACGCGAGCCTAAAATCGAAGGTCGAAATATGTTTATGATTTTGACGCCCCGGCCTGCCAAAGTAGTTCAACCTGCGGCAAAACCGGTAGCGCATCCCCAAACAGCCGCGGCGCCTACAACTGCCGCGCCACAAAAAAAGGAGGAATAAAGCATGCCGAAAATGAAAACTCGTCGAGCCGCCGCTAAACGGTTTAAGATAACCGGTTCCGGTGAATTCAAACGCTCAAAATCTTTCCATAGTCATATTCTGGAATCCAAATCGCCCAAGCGCAAGCGAAATCTTCGTAAAGCTGGGCTGGTCAGTAAGTCAGATCACGAACGCGTCCGTAAAATGCTTCCCTACGCATAATAAGCAAAGTTTGAAAGGAGGATGTTCCGATGCCAAGAGTTAAAAAAGGCGTGACAGCTCATGCACGCCATAAAAAAATACTGAAAATGGCCTCCGGTTACCGCGGTGCTCGTCGTCGCCAATACCGCAAAGCGAACGAAACTGTAATGAAAGCTCTCTGGTACGCACGGCATGACCGTCGGGCCCGTAAAGGCGATTTCCGTCGTCTCTGGATTGCCCGGATCAATGCTGCGGCCCGTATGAATGGAATTTCTTATAGCCAATTGATGTATGGACTGCACCAGGCCGGTATTGAAGTCAATCGCAAGATTCTTGCAGATTTGGCAGTAACCGATATGGCTGCGTTCACCCAGCTGGTTGATGCGGCAAAAGCAAAGCTGGCCAAGATTTCCTAATTATTATCACGTGAATGAATGAAAACTCCTGCTTGGGACACCAAGCGGGAGTTTTTTTAATTGAGTGAAATTTTTTTAATAATTTCTAAAAAAATACAGAGGGTTTTTCCAATAGTCAGGCGAATACTAAATATTAAAATATGTTAACATTCGTGTTGACAAAAGGGGGAGTTTCCATTGGCTTTGGTTACTTTGCGACAGGTTCTACAAGATGCGCGAAAACGGAAGTATGCAGTCGGCGGTTTCAATGTGTTTAATTTTGAAACACTGGGTGCGGTCGTGGAGGTGGCAGAAGAGCTAAAAGCACCACTGGTACTGGGAATCGCCGAACGACTGTTCAAGTTTGTCGACGTGGACACCTTGGCAGCAGCGATGGCACGTGCCGCACAAAGAACTTCCGTTCCGGTAGCCCTGCATCTCGACCATGGGCACACTTATGAAGGAGTGATGAGAGCGGTTCGCTGGGGATTTACATCGGTAATGTATGACGGGTCTGCGCTGTCTTTTGCCGATAATCTGAAAAAAACTAAAGAAATTACGCGTATAGCCCATTCCCTCGGCATTTCAGTCGAAGGCGAATTGGGCTATATTGGTCATTGCGATGATGTCACTGGAATCACATCCAATGAGTTGGTTTCCACAGATATGGTGATGGATTTTGTTGCCAAAACCAAGATCGATGCACTGGCGGTGGCGGTCGGCACTAATCACGGTGCAGTCAAGGGAATGGGAGGATTGAATATTGCCCGGTTGGCGGAGTTGAGTTCTGCCGTAGATGTGCCGTTGGTGCTGCATGGCGGGTCGAAATTAAGTAGAGAAGATTGCCGGCTGGTTATTGATAACGGGATAGCCAAGATCAATATCGCGACCGATATGTCCTTATCAGCCGCAGAGCGATTGAAGGAGGAATTGGCCAAATCGCCGTCTGCGAACTATATCCATTTAATGACGTCAGTCAAAAAAGGCGTCAAAGATTTAGTGCGAAAATACATGCTAAACTTTGATTG
>CAZFSM010000069.1:0-2107 GCA_964521625.1 uncultured Veillonellaceae bacterium
AAAATGGTCCGCTTACTGGTCGTCGGCACGCCCAACCCGTTTCAACCTGGAGTGAGTAACGCATGAGCTGTGAGGCTTCGCTCAGTTTGTCCCTGCAAAAATTTTCAGTGCATGATGGGCCTGGTATTCGCACAACCCTTTTTTTCAAAGGTTGCCCCTTGCGCTGCTCCTGGTGCCACAACCCGGAGAGTCAGCGTTACTCCGCCGAGTTACTATACGATGCGGAAAAGTGTTCACAATGCGGTCGATGCAATCCCCATTGCCCCTGCCAGGCCATCAGTCTGAACGGGCAGACTGAACGGAATCGTTGCCATGCCTGCGGCAGTTGTGTCGACTTTTGCCTGCAAAATGCCCGACAAATCGCCGGTCAACCTTTTTCCGCCAGTGACACGCTGACCCAGCTCTTCGCCGATCAGGTTTTTTACGAACAATCCGGTGGCGGCGTAACCTTTTCCGGCGGCGAACCCTTGACGCACATCGACGTGCTTGAACCACTGGCTGCCGAATGCAAACGCCGCGGCCTGCACGTTTGCATCGATACCTGCGGTCACGCTCCGACCGATTCATTCCACCGCATCTTACCGCACGCCGACCTGTTCCTGTTCGACCTGAAGCACATGGACCCGGCGCAGCACCACCGCCATACCGGGCAAGACAACCGCCTGATTCTTGACAACCTACGCAACCTATCCGACGCAAGAGCCAACATATTTTTGCGCCTGCCGCTAATTGAGGGAATCAATGACGACGCGGCGAATGTCTCTACCACGCTGGCTTTCGCCAAGACAATCCGCCTGCGACAGGTTAATCTGTTGCCGTACCATGCAACCGGTCGCAGCAAATATGACCGATTGGGGCTGAAAACATTGACAGAAACTGCACTGGCCGCCCCCACGCCGGAACGGCTGGAGGAAATCCGACGCCAGTTTGTTGCGTCTGGCTTTACCACCTACATTGGCGGCTAAATTTAACCACGAAAGGATGTCAGCCATGAATGAACGCATCAGCCAACTGCGTCAGGAAAGCCTGAACGCCGCACCTCAGCTTTGTATCGAACGGGCCCGCCTGGTAACCGAAGCCTATGAAAAATATGCCGGAACTGTCGAAACGCCCATCCTGCGGGCGCTGGTTTTTAAGCATATCCTCGCCAATAAAACCCTCTGGATTGGCGATGGGGAGTTGATCGTCGGCGAAAAGGGCAGTCAACCGCAAAGCGCGCCTTCTTTTCCCGAACTATGCTGCCATACGCTGGAAGACCTCGACGTAATGAACCGACGAGAAAAAATTTTCTTCCGGGTCAGTGAAGAGGCTCGTCAACTACAGCAGGAAAAAATTCTCCCTTACTGGGAAAAACGCTCGCTGCGTCAGGCCATTCTGCGCCATATGAGCCCTGCTTGGCACGCCTGTTACGAAAGTGGAATCTTCACCGAATTCATGGAGCAGCGCGGCCCCGGACATACGGTACTGGATGGGAAAATTTACAACAAAGGGTTTCTTGACTTCAAGGCAGATATTGACGCCGCAATGATAGCGCTGGACTATCTATCTGATCCCATGGCCTATGAACGCAAAATTCAGCTTGAGGCGATGAAAATCGCCTGCGACGCGATCATATTATATGGCCAGCGCTATGCCGAGTACGCCCGCGAACTGGCCGCCAACGAATCGCGGCCACAGCGCCGCTCCGAACTGCTGCAAATCGCCGCCAACTGCGAAGTCGTGCCGGCGCATCGGCCCCGCACATTCCAGCAGGCACTGCAAATATACTGGTTCGTGCATCTTGGCGTGACCAGCGAAATCAATCCATGGGACGCCCTGAGTCCGGGCCGCCTGGACCAACATCTGGCCCCCTTCTATCAACAGGATATCGCCAGCGGCACTTTGACCCGCGAGCAAGCCAAAGAACTGCTCGCGTGCTTCTGGATCAAATTCAACAACCAACCGGCGCCGCCTAAAGTCGGCATCACCCTAAAGGAGAGTAGTACTTATACCGATTTCGCCAATATCAACACTGGCGGGATCACCGCTGACGGATTCGATGGAGTCAACGACGTCTCCTATCTGATCCTGGAAACGATGGATGAGTTGACTTTGCTGCAACCGAGTT
>CAZFSM010000070.1:0-1669 GCA_964521625.1 uncultured Veillonellaceae bacterium
CTACAGCGTCTGCACCGTCACACCCGAGGAAAATGAGATCGTTATCGGTGATTTTTTGAGACATCATCCCGATTTCAAGTTAATACCGCCGGCAAACCTTCCCCCGGCGCTCATCGACGCCGGGGGGTATTTCCGGACCTCCCCCCACCTTCAGGGAATGGACGGCTTCTTCGCCGCCCTCCTCGTCCACTCCACATGAAACGCCGGCCATCTTGGTGAACGACCAATCCAGCCGTCGGTTTCATTCTTATCGCTGCTTATTTGCCAAGCAACCGCAAAGCTATAACGCATTTCGACTCTTCTTTTTTACAGCTAACGATTGCGTGCGTCACGGGCGCGCGACAGCGCGTCCGATGGATGCGATTGTTACGCAATAATTTCATTCAGCCCTTCGATCACTTGGGTCAACTCTGCCAGAGATGCTTTGCCAATAACTTTCCCGATTCTCTCTACGGATAGTGTTCGGATTTGGCTTATCTTGATCCATGATTTCTTAGGCAAATTTGTGGACTTCAGTTCAAGGGTCAGCGGGAATCCAGCCTTTTGTGGCTGACTTGTGATTGCCACGGCTATGACGGTACCTGAACGTTCATTAAATATATCGTGGCTCAAGATCATGACAGGACGCAAGCCTGCCTGCTCATGGCCTCGCACAGGGTTCAAATCTGCCCAGCGAATCTCGCCTCTCAGTATTCCGGCCATTGGCTCACATCCTCAGCTAACCCTTCTTCTGCCATAGCTTTTTCAAATGCGGGATCGAGTTTGGCGCATTCCATTGATAGCCTGCTGCGCTTCATTCGGGATAGTTTTTCATTTACGGCATCCTGTATTGCCTGGCTGCGATTTTGAAAAAAATGTTCGTCGACCAATCTGTCCAATTCGCCGATAAACTCTTCGTCCAACGTAATCGCAATCTTTGATTTACCCATAATTGCCTCCTTACTTTTAGTATTACCATATATCATACCAAAAGCAAGGTAATCAAATTTTTTCTTTTTGTCCTTTAGGCGTAGGCATCAGCGGGAGCCAGCTTTTTCGGCGATCCGCTGGATGCATTCGTTATGAGTTCTTTTCTTCCTTTATTTGTTCTATGAGCTTGGGGACTTTTTCTACAGGCTCAACGTGTGGCATCACCTGGACCAAAAGTCGCGAGGCTTTTGGGATCAGCGCGCATGACCTTGCTGGACGGGGTTCTATTGCCGCTTGAGAATTAATATCCGGGATATCGTCTTTCTATTTGGAGTCACCCATTTTCCCTCATCAATATCCCATGCCAATACTTCTCCTGTAATAATATTGCACCTGTACATAGCGAAATCATTAGGCCCCATGAATTTGAACTTCGGAAAAACAAAGTAAAATAGAATCGCGACAATGCAGATTAGAATGGACCATTTGATCAAGTCTTTGATATTAGACATAGGCACATACCTCTCATTTGATAAAGCTTTCAATCACCTTGCTTACATCATATCGCCATTTGGTGACATCTGTCCGCGGTCTCTTTCCACCTTGCACGGACATGTGCCAGCCGTCTGATCTGTCACGAACATAGAATTTGTACTGCAAGTACACTTTTGGGAGCTTGTATGTGTTTGTCGGCTCACCTTGCCCTAAACTGATCTTTAACACTTCCCGGGGTACCCCCCTTCGGAAAGCCGCGTAAATG